>NZ_JBIAME010000006.1:0-671129 GCF_042873935.1 Streptomyces sp. NPDC004327
CCGATTTCCTCGGTGCTTTCCGGTCCCTTTTCGACTTTCGTCGTTCCGGGCCCTTCCGGCGGTTCCGACTCTATCAGATCCTTTCGGCGTCTGATTCCCAGTCAGCGGGAGTTGCCTTCCCGGCTGTTGGGCCGTTCCGACGAGTGAGACTTTAGCGGATTCCCTGCCCCCGAAGCTAATCGGCGGCCTGCGTCCGGACTTCGAACGCGGATTCCTCATTTCGCAAAAACACACGGAAACGCAAAGACGGCACGACGAATCGACACCGTCAGGCATGGAGTGGTTCTTGCGGAATGGCTGTCCGGGGCCGACCGGGGTCGGTGCTCACGCTGGACAACTCGGAGAACTGTACGGATCCGGTAATCCCGTGTCAACCCGGGGTCTGGTGGGTAGCCTGGGCGCATGACGACGCATGCGCACACCACCCAGTGGTGGGCCGCCTGACCCGGCGGCCCGCACTCGCGCATGCACACAACGGCCGCCGCCTCGGCGGCCGTTCGCGTATCCCCCTCCGGGAGCCCGGCCGACGAGCCGGCGGCCATCCGACAGGAGAGGGAGAACCAAGGCCATGAAGCGGATCTTCAGTGGGGTCAAGCCGACCGGGCATCTGACGCTGGGGAACTACCTGGGAGCCGTGCGGCGGTGGGTCGAGGTGGACCAGCACCAGGCGGACGCGCTGTTCAGCGTGGTGGACCTGCACGCGCTGACCGTGGAGCACGATCCGGCGCGGGTGACGCGGCTGAGCCGGCAGGCGGCGACGCTGCTGTTGGCGGCCGGGCTGGATCCCGAGCGGTGCACCGTCTTCGTACAGAGTCATGTGGACGAGCACGCGCGGCTCTCCTATCTGATGGAGTGCGTGGCCACGGACGGCGAGATGCGCCGGATGATCCAGTACAAGGAGAAGAGCGTCCGCGCGCGGGAGGCCGGGGAGAGCGTGCGGCTCTCGCTGCTCACGTATCCGGCGCTGATGGCGGCGGACATCCTCGCGTACGGGACGGACGAGGTGCCGGTGGGCGAGGACCAGACGCAGCACGTGGAGCTGGCGCGGGATCTGGCGGTGCGGTTCAACCAGCGCTACGGGCACGTCTTCACGGTGCCGAAGGCAGTGAACCCGGTGGTGGCGGCGCGGGTGATGGACCTGCAGGACCCGGATTCGAAGATGGGGAAGTCGCACGAGAACGGGTCCGGGATCGTCTATCTGCTCGACGACGCGGACAGCGTGCGGCGGAAGGTGATGCGGGCCGTGACGGACAGCGGGCGGGAGGTCGTCTACGACCGGGCGGCGAGTCCGGGGGTGGCGAACCTGCTGGATCTGCTCGCGGCGGCGACCGGCGGGGAGCCGGCCGGGCTGGCCGCGGCCTATGACTCGTACGGGGCCCTGAAGAAGGACACCGCGGAGGCGGTGGTGGAGCTGCTGCGGCCGGTGCGGGAGCGGCACGCGGAGCTGGCGGCGGATCCGGGGTACGTGGCCGGGGTGCTGCGGACGGGCGCCGAGCGGGCGCGCGGGATGGCGCGGCCTGTCGTGGACCGGGCCTACCGGGCGATCGGGCTGTTGCCGGCCGAACCGGCGGTCTGAGGGGAGGACCGGAGGGCGCGGAACGCGGCGCGGTAGTCGCGCGGGCTGGTGGCGAGGTGCGAGGCGAAGTGCTGGCGCATGGTGACCTCGCTGCCGAAGCCCGCGCGGCGGGCCACCTCGGGGAGCGGGTGGTCCGTGCGTTCGAGGAGCTTCTGGGCGGCGGCCACGCGCTGGGCGATGAGCCAGCGGGCGGGCGTGGTGCCGGTGGTGGCCTGGAAGTGGCGGGCGAAGGAGCGGGCGGACATGCCGGCGCGGGCCGCGAGGCTCGCGACGGTGTGCGGCTGGTCGAGGTGGGCGAGGGCGTGGGCGCGTACGGCGGCGAGGGCGTCGGCGTCGCGGTCGGCGCGCGGGGTGGGGTGCTCGATGAACTGGGCCTGGGTGCCGGTGCGGAAGGGAGCGGTGACCATCGAGCGGGCGATGGTGGCGGCGACTTCCGCGCCGTGGGCCGTCCGTACGAGGTGGAGGCAGAGGTCGATGCCGGCGGCCGTGCCGGCGGAGGTCCAGATGCCGGTGTCCTCGATGAAGAGGGCCTCGGGTTCGACGGTGGCCCCGGGGTGGCGGTCGGCGAGGGCGCGGGCGAGGCGCCAGTGGGTGACGGCGCGGCGGCCGTCGAGGAGGCCGGCGCGGCCGAGGACGAAGGCGCCGGCGCAGAGGGAGGCGACGGGGATGCCCGCGCTGTGGGCGCGGCGCAGGGCGTCGAGGACGGGGGTGGGGATGTCGGCGTCGGGGTCCTCGATGCCGGGGACGAGGACGAGGTCGGCGGGGGTGAGGCCGGCGAGCCGGTCGAGCGGGGTGTCGGGGGTGAGGTGGAGGCCGCCGCGGAGGGGGATGGGCAGGGCCGGGTCGGCGGCGGCGCGCAGGAGGGTGAAGGGCGGGACGCCCCGGTCGCGGCGGTCGGTGCCCCAGACCTCGGTGACGACGGAGACGTCGAAGGCACGGATGCCGGGGAAGACGAGGAGGGCGATGCGCTGGGGGGCGCGGGTGGCTGCCATGGGTGCCAGTAAAGCACTGGGTGGCAGTAAGGCATCGATCGATGGCGTTTCTGCCTCTGGGGCGGGAGGGCCCGGGGCAGCAGGATCGTGGTCATGGAGATCACGGAGAACATCAGGGTCGAAGAGAACGCGGCGCTCGTCGTCATCGACGTGCAGCGGGGTTTCGAGGACGAGGAGTTCTGGGGGCGCCGGGACAACCCGGCGGCGGAGGCGAACATCGCCGCCCTGATCGACCGGTGGCAGGAGACCGGGCGGCCGGTCGTCTTCGTACGGCACGACTCGCCGCGCGAGGGTTCGCCGCTGGCGGCCGGGGGCGAGGGCAACGCCTTCAAGGAGTTCGTCGAGGAGCGGCGGGGGAAGGGGCCGGGGCCGGAGCTGCTGGTCACCAAGACGGTGAACTCGGCGTTCTACGGGGAGCCGGACCTGGACGCGTGGCTGAAGGGTGCCGGGATCGGGCAGTTCGTGATCGCCGGGATCCAGACGAACATGTGCAACGAGACGACGGCGCGGATGGGCGGGAACCTCGGTTACGACGTGCTGTTCGCGCTCGACGCGATGCACACCTTCGATCTGGCCGGGCCGTTCGGGTGGCGTCAGTCGGCCGAGGAGCTGACCCGGGCGACGGCGGTGTCGCTGCACGGCGGGAAGTTCGCCCGGGTCGTGACCACGGAGGACGTCCTGAAGGGGACCGTGGCGGAGTAAGCGCTCGGCGAGGGCTCAGCCGTTGCCGGAGGCGAGCTCGCGGCTGCGGTCGCGGGCGGCTTCCAGGGCGGCGATGAGGGCGGCCCGTACCCCGTGGTTCTCCAGCTCGCGGATGGCGGAGATGGTGGTGCCGGCCGGGGAGGTGACGGCCTCGCGGAGCTTGACCGGGTGCTCGCCGCTGTCACGGAGCATCACGGCGGCGCCGATGGCGGCCTGGACGATGAGGTCGTGGGCCTGGGCGCGGGGCAGGCCGAGGAGGATGCCGGCGTCGGTCATGGCCTCGACGAGGTAGTAGAAGTACGCCGGTCCGGAGCCGGAGAGGGCGGTGGCGGCGTCCTGCTGGGACTCGGGGACGCGCAGGGTCTTGCCGACGCCGCCGAAGATCTCCTCGGTGTGGGCGAGGTGCGCGGGGGTGGCGTGGCTGCCGGCGGAGATCACGGACATGCCCTCGTCGACGAGGACGGGCGTGTTGGGCATGACGCGGACGACCGGGGTGCCGGCGGCGAGGCGCTCTTCGATGAAGGCGGTCGGGATGCCGGCGGCGGCGCTGATGACCAGGCGGTCGGTGGCGACGTGCGGGGCGAGTTCGTCGAGGAGCCGGCCCATGTCCTGGGGCTTCACGGCGAGGATGAGGGTGTCGGCGCGCTTGGCGGCGTCGGCGTTGGTGACGGTCTCGACGCCGTAGCGGGCGTGGAGCTCCGCGGCGCGCTCGGCGCGGCGGGCGGTGACCAGGAGGTTGGCGGGGCGCCAGCCGGCGCGGATCATGCCGCTGAGGAGGGCTTCACCGATCTTGCCGGTGCCGAGGACTGCGACGGTCTGGGTCATCGTTCTGTTCACCTCGCCGGAGGGGGCTCCACGTGCAGGGACATCCTCGCACCGTGTCGGCGGCCGGTGCGTGGGGTGTCCAAGGGACGGTCACGCGGTGCGCGTCCGGGGACGGTCAGGCGGTGCGGCGGCGGAGGGTGGCGGCGCCGAGGCCGAGGACGAGGACCGCGCAGCCGGCGACGACGAGGGCGTCCCGTACGAAGGCGGTGGTGACGTCGGTGTGCCGCAGGACCTGATTCATGCCGTCGACGGCGTACGACATGGGCAGCACGTCCGAGATCGCCTCCAGGGCCGGGGCCATCCGGTCGCGCGGGGTGAACAGGCCGCAGAGCAGCAGCTGGGGGAAGATCACGGCCGGCATGAACTGGACGGCCTGGAACTCGGAGGCGGCGAACGCCGAGACGAACAGGCCGAGGGCGGTGCCGAGGAGCGCGTCGAGCAGGGCGACCAGGAGGAGCAGCCAGGGCGAGCCGATGACGTCGAGGCCGAGGAACCACACGGCGAGGCCGGTGGCGAGGACGGACTGGACGACGGCGACGAGGCCGAAGGCGAGCGCGTAGCCGGCGATGAGGTCGCCCTTGGCCAGCGGCATGGCGAGGAGGCGTTCGAGGGTGCCGGAGGTGCGTTCGCGCAGGGTGGCGATGGACGTCACCAGGAACATCGTGATGAGCGGGAAGATGCCGAGGAGCGAGGCGCCGATGGCGTCGAACGTCTGCGGGCTGCCGTCGAAGACGTAGCGGAGCAGGAAGAGCATCAGGCACGGCACGAGCAGCATCAGGGCGATCGACCGCGGGTCGTGGCGGAGCTGGCGCAGCACGCGGGCGGCGGTGGCGAGGGTGCGGGCGCCGTTCATCGGCCCTCCTGGTTGCTGATCCGGGCGCGGGCGCGGGCGGCCGCGGAGTCGACGAGGTGGAGGAACGCCTCCTCGACGGTGGCGGTGTCGTTGCGCTGGCGCAGGGCCTCGGGGGTGTCCTCGGCGAGGAGCTCGCCCTCGCGGAGCAGGAGCAGCCGGTGGCAGCGCTCGGCCTCGTCCATGACGTGGGAGGAGACGAGGAGCGTGGTGCCCCGGTCGGCGGCGATGCGGTGGAAGAGGTCCCACAGGTCGCGGCGGAGTACGGGGTCGAGGCCGACGGTCGGTTCGTCGAGGACGAGCAGTTCGGGGGTGCCGAGCAGGGCGACGGCGAGCGAGGCGCGGCTGCGCTGGCCGCCGGAGAGCCGGCCGGCGAGGGCGTGCGCGTGGGAGGCGAGGTCGACGTCCTCGACGGCCCGGTCGACGGCGGCGCGGCGCTCGGCGCGGTGGGCGCGGCCGGGCAGCAGGACGGAGGCGAAGTAGGCGAGGTTCTGCTCGACGGTGAGGTCGTCGTAGACGGACGGCGCCTGGGTGACGTAGCCGATGCGGGCACGCAGGGCGGGGTCGCCGGCGGGGCGGCCGAGGACGTCGAGGGTGCCGGTGACCTTGGCCTGGGTGCCGACGATCGCGCGCATGAGGGTGGTCTTGCCGCAGCCGGAGGGGCCGAGGAGGCCGGTGATGCGGCCGCGGGGCACGGTGAAGCCGAGGCCGCGCAGGACGGTGCGGTCGCCGCGGACGACGGTGAGGCCGGAGGCGGTGATGGCGCCGTCGACCGGGTCGCCGACCGCTTTATTCATCATGTGATGAATAGTGGGCCCGGGGGTGCCGTCCGTCAAGGACCGCGGAGCCCCTGACCGCTCAGGACACCTCCAGGGCCTGTCCGGCGGATCAGGGTCGGACAGGCCCTAGCGCTTGGGCTTCTTGCGCTGGGACGGGTTGCCGGTACGGCCCGCGCGGCGCTTCTCGAACTGGGCGCGGGCGGTCTCGTACTCCGTGCGGCGCAGCTTCTCGCCGGGCGCCTCGGTCAGCGAGCGGAAGAAGTAGGCGAGCAGCGAGCCGATGAAGCCGATCGCCTTCACGCTGCGCAGCGCGTCCTCGCGGGCCGGGTCGGCCGGCCGGCGGGAGAAGCCCTCCCAGGTCCTGCGGAAGGCGATGGCGCTGCAGATCGCGAACATGACGACGACCAGGACGCTGACGAAGCCGCCGACCTCGGCGATCTCCAGGCCCTGGTACGCGAAGCGCAGCGCGAGACAGCCGGCGGCCGCGGCGACGAGCGAGCCGGCGGCGACGGCGGCGCGGCGCAGCCCGTAGTGGCCGCTGTGGTCCAGCCAGGTCGTCCCGAAGAAGCGGATGTCCTCGGGGAGGGGGCCGGCGGGCGTCTTCTCAGTGCGGTCGTCGTCGCTCACGAGGTCGATTATCGCGCTGTGGCGTGAGCGACGACGGATTCCGGGTCAGGAGCAGCGCGGGGCCACGTAGCCGTCGCTGCCGGTCCTCACGTACGCGTCGGAGACGAACTCGCCGTCGGCGATGTTGTCCCAGATGTTCGTGGTGCCGTACGGGCCGCTGACCCACTCGCCCGGCGACTGGCAGTAGATCGAGACCGTCGCGCCCATCGGCAGCGTGCGGATGATGCGGTACTTGGTGCCCGGGCCGGAGCGGACGTTCAGCCGGCAGTTCGGCGCGGTCGGGTACCGGCCGTCCGCGGCCAGTGCCTGGACGGACGCTTCGGCGGACAACGCCGAGGCCCGGGACTCGGACTGTGACGACTCGTCAATGGACATGAGAGACCTCCCCCGTTCGGACGACGCGCGCAGGCTACCAAGCCATGTCCGGATTCGATGCGTCATGGTCTAGGCTCCGTGCGTCGTGCGCGCGCACGACGCTGACGGGGAATACACGGGGTGGGGCAATGCCACCGTTGCGCGAAACCGGTGTCGGCCGGGACGCGGAAGATCCGGAGTACGCGGGCGAGTACCGGCTGGGGGCCGTTCTCGGGTCCGGCGGCATGGGCATCGTCCGGCTGGCCCGGTCCGCCTCCGGGCTGAGGCTCGCGGTCAAGATCGTCCACAGCACGTACGCGTCGGACCCCGAGTTCCGGGCCCGGTTCCGGCAGGAGGTCAGCGCGGCGCGGCGGGTGAGCGGCGCGTTCACGGCGCCGGTCGTCGACGCCGACCCGGACGCGCCGCGGCCCTGGATGGCCACGCTGTACGTGCCCGGTCCGACGCTCGCCGAACAGGTCAAGCGGAACGGCCCGCTGAGCCCCGCCGAGCTGCGCCGGCTCACCGCCGGGCTCGCGGAGGCACTGCGCGACATCCACCGGGCCGGGGTGGTGCACCGGGACCTCAAGCCGGGCAACGTGCTGCTCACCGACGGCGGGCCGAAGGTCATCGACTTCGGCATCTCGCGGCCGGCCGACAGCGATCTGCGCACGGAGACGGGCAAGCTGATCGGCTCGCCGCCGTTCATGGCGCCGGAGCAGTTCCAGCGGCCCCGCCAGGTCGGTCCCGCGGCGGACGTCTTCGCGCTCGGCTCGGTGCTCGTGCACGCGGCGACCGGGCGCGGGCCGTTCGACTCCGACAGCCCGTACATCGTGGCGTACCAGGTCGTTCACGACGAGCCGGATCTGACGGACGTTCCGCAGGAGCTGACGCCGCTCGTCGCGCGCTGTCTGGCCAAGGAGCCGGCGGAGCGGCCGACGCCGGACGAGATCATGGCGGCGCTGCTGCCGCCGTCGTACGAGGCGGCGGCGTTCATACCGGCGCAGCGCAGGGCCCCCTCGTCGGTGGCGCCGGCGGAGGGAAGCCGGGACACCGACACCCGGGCGCTCAGGGCCTCGGGCGCCGGCCCCGGCCCCGCCACCGAGACCGTCGAGGCCCCGCCTCGCCCCCGTCGCCGGCGGCCGCTCACCGTCGTGGCCGCGGCCGTGCTCGCCGCGCTGACCGCGGGCGGCGTCCTGCTGGCCGTGCAGCACGGCCGGGACGGCGACCGTGACGAGGACCGGGCCCAGCGGACGGCCGCGACGCGCCCGCTCGACAGCTGGCGGACCTCGCTGCCCGGCACGGGCGGGTCGGCGCCGGCCTGCGCCGCCGGCGACGGCGCGCTGTTCTGCGCCGCGGGCGGCTCGGCCACGGCCCGGCTCGACGCCCGGACCGGCAAGGTGAGCTGGTCGCAGCCGAACCGCTCGGCCGACGACGGGACCGCCGCCGTGCCCGTGTTCGCCGGCGGACTGCTCGGGACGGCCGGGGACGACCGCTACGCCACCGTCGACCCCCGCACCGGGAAGCCCGGGTGGAGCACCGGCATGTCGGCGTACGGGGCCGATCTGCGCCCGGCCGGGGACACCCTGCTCCTCGGCTCGCCGTCCGGCACGGTGGCCGCCCTCGACGCCGCGACGGGCCGGCGGCTGTGGCGCCACCCGCTGCACGGGCACACGGCCCCGCGCCTCGGCCCCTACGACCCGGCGAGCGGCCTCGTGCACGTCTTCGAGGCGGAGACGTACGGCACGTACACGCTGGTCAGCTCGGTACGCGCGAAGAGCGGCGAGGTCGTCCACCAGCGCCGCCTGCCCGGGGACCTCTTCCCGGGCGCGACGGGCACGGACGGCACGCTCTACCTGACGTCCCAGCGGCGCGAGGGCCTGACCGACGCGGTCGTGCGCTACGACGTGGCGCGCGGGACCACGAACCGGGTGCCGCTGCCGTTCCGGATGGACGGACCGCGGATCGCCGTCCACGACGGCGTGGTCTACCTGCTCGGGCGCACCGGTGCGCTCGTCGCCGTCGACACGGCCGTCGACGGCGGCCGCCGGCTCTGGCAGCTGGAGACCGCCGCCGGACGGGTCTCTCCTCCGGTCCTCTCCGGCGACGGCAGCCGGCTCTACTTCTCCACCGCCGACGGGCGCCTGCTCGCCGTCGACACGGCCCGCGGGGTACTGCTCGGCCAGACCGGGGCCCGGCTCCGCAACGGCGAACTCGGCTTCCCGGCCTCCGTCCCGGCGCCCGTCGCGACGGGCGACCGTGTGTACGGAACGGCGCCGGACGGCTCGGTGTTCGCGCTCGACGGCCGGGACGCGGCGGAGTGGTGAGTAGCGGAGTGGTGAGCGGCGGAGTGGTGAGTAGCGGCGAGTAGCGCCGGGAGACCGGCACGGTCCGGTCTCCGGCGCGCCGGGGCGGCACACGGCCGAGCCACCACCCCGGGTGGCTTCGGTCGGGGAGCGGCGGCCCGTGGGCGCCGCCCGCGAACGTCGAACGGCGGCCCGGGAGGGAATCCCGGGCCGCCGTCCGGCGGAGTGGTGCGCGGCGGGGCCGTGCGGCTCCGTCGTCAGCCCAGCTTCGACACGTCCCGCACCGCGCCCTTGTCCGCGCTCGTCGCCATCGCCGCGTAGGCGCGCAGCGCCGCCGTGACCTTGCGTTCGCGGTTCTTCGGGGCGTAGACGCCGCCGAGGGCCTCGCGGCGGGCGGCGAGGGTGGCGTCGTCGACGAGGAGCTCGATGGCGCGGGTGGGGATGTCGATGCGGATGCGGTCGCCGTCCTCGACGAGGGCGATGGTGCCGCCGGAGGCGGCCTCCGGGGAGGCGTGGCCGATGGAGAGGCCGGAGGTGCCGCCGGAGAAGCGGCCGTCGGTGACGAGGGCGCAGGTCTTGCCGAGGCCGCGGCCCTTGAGGAAGGAGGTGGGGTAGAGCATCTCCTGCATGCCGGGGCCGCCGCGCGGGCCCTCGTAGCGGATGACGACGACGTCGCCGTCCTTGACCTGCTTGTTGAGGATCTTCTCGACGGCCTCTTCCTGCGACTCGCAGACCACGGCCGGGCCCTCGAAGGTCCAGATGGACGCGTCGACGCCGGCGGTCTTGACCACGCAGCCGTCGACGGCCAGGTTGCCGCGCAGGACCGCGAGGCCGCCGTCCTGGGAGTAGGCGTGGGCGGCGTCGCGGATGCAGCCGCCCTCGGCGTCCACGTCCAGGGTGTCCCAGCGCTCGGACTGGGAGAAGGCGGTGGCGGAGCGGACGCAGCCCGGGGCGGCGTGCCAGAGCTCGACGGCCTCCTCGGAGGGGGAGCCGCCGCGGACGTCCCAGTTCTTCAGCCAGTCGGCGAGGGACGGGCTGTGGACGGCGTGGACGTCCTCGTTGAGCAGGCCGGCGCGGTGCAGCTCGCCGAGGATGGCGGGGATGCCGCCGGCCCGGTGGACGTCCTCCATGTAGTACGTGCCACGGGGCGCGACGTTCGGCGCGACCTTGGCCAGGCAGGGCACGCGGCGCGAGATGGCGTCCATGTCGGCCAGGCCGTAGTCGAGCTCGGCCTCCTGGGCGGCGGCGAGCAGGTGGAGGATCGTGTTGGTGGAGCCGCCCATGGCGATGTCGAGGGCCATGGCGTTCTCGAAGGCCGCGCGGGTGGCGATGTTGCGCGGCAGGACGGAGGCGTCGTCCTCGTCGTAGTAGCGCCGCGTGATGTCGACGACGGTGCGGGCGGCGGTCTCGTACAGCGCGCGCCGCGAGGTGTGGGTGGCGAGGACGGAGCCGTTGCCGGGCAGGGAGAGGCCGATGGCCTCGGTCAGGCAGTTCATCGAGTTGGCGGTGAACATGCCGGAACACGACCCGCAGGTCGGACAGGCGTTCTCCTCGATGCGGAGGATGTCCTCGTCCGACACCTTGTCGTTGACGGCCTCGGAGATCGCGTCGACCAGGTCGAGCGTGCGGACCGTGCCGTCGACGAGCGTCGCGCGGCCGGACTCCATGGGGCCGCCGGAGACGAAGACGGTCGGGATGTTCAGCCGCAGGGCCGCCATCAGCATGCCCGGGGTGATCTTGTCGCAATTGGAGATGCAGATCAGGGCGTCGGCGCAGTGCGCCTCCACCATGTACTCCACGCTGTCCGCGATCAGGTCGCGCGAGGGCAGCGAGTAGAGCATGCCGCCGTGGCCCATGGCGATGCCGTCGTCGACGGCGATCGTGTTGAACTCGCGGGCGATGCCGCCGGCGGCCGTGATGGCCTCGGAGACGATCCGGCCCACCGGCTGCAGGTGGGTGTGACCGGGGACGAACTCGGTGAAGGAGTTCGCCACCGCGATGATCGGCTTCCGCCCGATGTCCGCGCCCGGTACACCGGAGGCGCGCATAAGGGCGCGTGCGCCCGCCATGTTGCGGCCGTGGGTGACTGTGCGGGACCTCAGCTCGGGCATCGTCGCTCGCTCCTCGTGACGGGTGTGCTTGCAGTCGAGCGTACGCTTCGACTCCAAGATCTGGACAACCATGTCCATATTGCGGACGCTCTGCTCAGCCTACGGGCAGTCGTCAGTGGTCAGGTGTCAGTGGTCAGGTGTCAGCGGCCGGCAGGTCACCGGCCAGTAGGTCGGCCGGCGCGCCAGCGGCCGGCGGGTCAACGGCCGTCAGGCCAGCGGCCGGCGCGTCAACGGCTGGCGCGTCAACGGCCGGCGGGTCAACGGCCGGCCGTTGGCGGCGCTCGGGCGTCAGGGCTGCGTCAGGTACCGCTGCAGCGTCGGCGACACCTGCGCCACGATCTCCTCCGGGTCCGCCGACGCCAGCGGCTCCACCCGGATCACGTACCGCAGGATCGCGATCCCGATCATGTGCGAGGCCGCCAGCTCCGCGCGCAGCTTCGGCTCCGGTACGTCCAGCTCCCCCGCGATCCGCTCCAGGAGCCGCCGCAGCACGAAGCCCCGCAGCACCTTCGCCGCCGCCTCGTGCGTCAGCGCCGAGCGGATCACCGCGAGGAGCGGGGCGCGCGTCGCCGGGTTCTCCCAGACGCCGATGAAGAAGCGGGCCAGGCGCTCGCCGATCTCCTCGCGCGGGCCCGTGACGATCGCCGGGACGACCGCCGCCGGCTCGAACGACACCTCGATCGCCGCCGCGAAGACCTCGTCCTTCGTCCCGTAGTAGTGGTGCACGAGCGCCGGGTCGACCCCGGCGGCCTTCGCGATGCCGCGGACGGAGGTCTTGTCGTACCCCTTCTCCGCGAACAGCTCCCGTGCCGCCCGGAGGATCCGCTCCCGCGCGCCCGGTCCGCCCTCGTCCGCGGTCGTGCGGGAGGGCCGGCCGCGGCGGCGAGGGGCTTCTCCGGCCGGACCCGCCGGGTCGGGATGTGCCGCGCCCTCGGAACCGTCGCTCACGCGTGCGTGCCCCGCGAGGCAGCCGCCAGGTGGAGCCGGGTGAAGGCCAGCGCCTCCGCGAGGTCGGCCTCGCGTTCGGCGGAGGACATCGCGCGGCGGGTGTTGACCTCTATGACGACATGGCCGTCGTAGCCGCGGTGCGCGAGCCCTTCGAGCAGCTCCGCGCACGGCTGGGTGCCCCGGCCCGGCACCAGGTGCTCGTCCTTCGCCGAGCCGCGCCCGTCGGCGAGGTGGACGTGGCCGAGCCGGTCGCCCATCCGGTCGACCATGGCGAGGGTGTCGGTGCGCGCGGTCGCCGTGTGCGAGAGGTCGATCGTGAAGTGCCGGTAGTCGTCCTTGGTGACGTCCCAGTCGGGGGCGTAGGCGAGCATCTCGCGGTCCTTGTACCGCCACGGGTACATGTTCTCCACGGCGAAGCGGACGTCCGTCTCGTCCGCCATCCGCCAGATGCCGGTCACGAAGTCCCGCGCGTACTGCCGCTGCCAGCGGAACGGCGGGTGCACGACCACGGTCGACGCGCCGAGCTTCTCGCCCGCCGCCCGCGCGCGCTGGAGCTTGACCCACGGGTCGGTGGACCAGACGCGCTGGGTGATCAGGAGGCAGGGGGCGTGCACGGCGAGGATCGGGACCTGGTGGTGGTCCGAGAGCCGGCGCAGCGCCTCGATGTCCTGGCTGACCGGATCGGTCCACACCATGACCTCGACGCCGTCGTAACCGAGGCGCGCGGCGACCTCGAAGGCCGTCGCCGTCGACTCCGGATAGACCGAGGCCGTCGACAGGGCGACCTTCGCATCCGGGATGCGCACCGCTGGTTCTGCCACGGAGACAGGGTACGGGGCCCGCCTGGGGGCCGGGGCGTGGTTCCGGTCACCCCCGGGCCGCCCGGCGGCCGGCCCGCGGTAGCCCGGCGGCCGTCGCGGTCGGCGCGTGAGCCGGACCGCACGACGCCTGGGGTCGGTCACGGCCCAGAGGACGCCGCCTCCGTTCCGTAACCGGACCGCACGACGCCCGGGTCGGTCACGGCCGACGAGGACGCCGCCCCGTCCCGTACACACGCCGTCGCGCGCACCTCCCGCCCGTGCGCCCCCTCCCCGTCACGGCAGGTGGTCGAGCCTCCGCAGGATCACGCCCTCGCGCAGCGCCCACGGGCAGATCTCCAGCTCGTCCACCCCGAACAGGTCCATCGCGCCCTCGGCGACCAGCGCGCCCGCGAGCAGCTGGCCGGCGCGGCCCTCGGAGACGCCCGGGAGGGCGGCGCGCTCGGCGACGGTCATCGCGGCGAGGCGCGGGACCCACTCCTCCAGCGACTTCCGGGACAGGTTCCGCTGGACGTAGAGGCCGAAGCCGGAGCCGGGCGCGCCCGCGATGCGCGCGAGCTGCTTGAAGGTCTTGGAGGTGGCCACGACGTGGTCCGGGGTGCCGAAGCGGCTGAACTCGCCGACCGTACGGGCGATCTGCGCGCGGACGTGGCGGCGCAGCGCCTTCACGTCGGCCGGGTCCGCCGGGTCGCCGGGCAGCCAGCCGGAGGTGAGGCGGCCGGCGCCGAGCGGCAGGGAGACGGCGGTGTCGGGCTCCTCGTCGATGCCGAAGGCGACCTCCAGGGATCCGCCGCCGATGTCGAGGAGGAAGAGCTTGCCCGAGGACCAGCCGAACCAGCGGCGGGCGGCCAGGAAGGTGAGCCGGGCCTCCTCCTCGCCGCTGAGCACCTGGAGCGCGATGCCCGTCTCCTCGTACACCTGGTGGAGCACGGCGTCGGCGTTGCTGGCCTCGCGGACCGCCGAGGTGGCGAACGGCAGCACCTCCTCGCAGCCCTTGTCCTCGGCGGCGGTCAGCGCGTCGCGGACCGTGTCGATGAGCCGCCGGACGCCCGCGTCGGCGATGGCACCGCGCTCGTCGAGCAGCTCGGCGAGGCGCAGCTCCGCCTTGTGGGAGTGGGCGGGCAGCGGACGGGCGCCGGGGTGGGCGTCCACCACCAGCAGGTGCACTGTGTTCGAACCGACGTCGAGGACTCCGAGTCTCATGGACGAAACGCTACTGCGCGCGCCCGCATACCCTTGGTCTTGTGCCAAAGACGAAAAAGGTCAAGCCGGGCAAAGAGAGCGCGGAGACGGCCGTGACGGATGCCACCGAGGACGCCCCGAAGGACGCCCCGAAGGACGCCGCCAGGCAGGCGAGGGTCTCCCACGCCGCCAAGGCGGTGAAGAAGCGGGCGAAGGGCAAGGACAAGGACCAGGAGCCCGACGAGAAGGGCCTGGACTTCCCGCGCGCCTGGGTGGAGTTCGCCGACCCCGAGGACGAGGAGCAGGTCTACCGCTGTGACCTGACCTGGCTCACCTCCCGCTGGACCTGCATCTTCGGCAACGGCTGCCAGGGCATCCAGGAGGGGCGCGCGGACGACGGCTGCTGCACGCTGGGCGCGCACTTCTCCGACGAGGACGACGAGAAGCGGGTCGCCGCGCACGTCGCCCGGCTCACGCCCGAGCTGTGGCAGTTCCACGACGTCGGCACGGAGTCGGGCTGGGTGCAGCTCGACGAGGACGGCGACCGCCAGACCCGCCGCTGGAAGGGCTCCTGCATCTTCCAGAACCGTCCCGGTTTCGCGGGCGGCGCCGGCTGCTCGCTGCACATCCTGGCCGTGCAGGAGGGCCGGGAGCCGCTGGAGACCAAGCCGGACGTCTGCTGGCAGCTGCCGGTGCGGCGCACGTACGACTGGATCGAGCGGCCCGACGACACCAAGGTGCTCCAGGTGTCGATCGGCGAGTACGACCGGCGCGGCTGGGGCCCGGGCGGCCACGACCTGCACTGGTACTGCACGACCGCGAGCTCGGCGCACGTCGGCGCGCAGCCGGTGTACGTGTCGTACAAGCCGGAGCTCGTCGAGATGATGGGCAAGGGGGCGTACGAGGTGCTCGTCGGCCTGTGCGAGGCGCGGCTCGCCTCCCAGCTGCCGCTGGTGGCCCCGCACCCCGCCGATCCGGCCTAGCGGGCGGCGGGCGCCGAGCCGCTGTCCGGCGGGGCCGAGTCGGTCGGCGAGGGCGCCGGGTCCGCGGTCGGGTCCGTCGTCGGCTGGCCGCTCGTCGGGGCCGTCGTCGGATCCGTGGTCGGGTCGGTGGTCGGCTCGGTCGTCGACGGTGGCGGCGTGGTCGGCGGTTCGCTGGTGGGCGGCGGGGTCGTCGGGTCCGTGGTGCCCGGCGGCGGGCTGCTGGGCCCGGTCGTCGCCGGGGGCGGCGGGGTCGCCCCGTAGCCGCCGATCCGCACCACCGCGCCCGAGGGGTTGACGCCGACCCGCGCGCTCCAGGCGCCGGCCGGTTCGCGGTGCCGGTCGACGAAGATCCGCACGGTGACCGACTCGCCGGGGCGCAGCGTGCCGGAGGCCCGGCTCACGTACAGCCAGGGCGCGTCCGACCACAGCGACCAGGAGCCGGGCCGTCCGCCCTCGTTGGTGAGGGTGAGCAGGGTCGTCGCGCCGCTGCCGCGCGCGGTGACGGCGATCCGGGCGGCCGCGGGCTGCCCGGGCGGGGTCGGGGCGGCGGGCGCGCCGGGGCTGATCACCTCGACGGACACGTCCGGCGAGCGGCTGCCGCGGGTGAAGCGGGGGTCGGGGTCGGTGCCGGCGTCGCCGGTGTTCTCGTAGCGCTCGTACGGGCCGCCGTCGGCGCCGCCGGCCTGCGCGCCGCCCGGCTCGTCCAGGTCCCGCGCGCTGATCCGCGAGGCGTCGTGCCCCTCCCCGACCGTCACCGGCGTGCCGCGGTACGAGGCCCACAGCGCGAGCACCGGGGCGGCGACGACCGCCGCGACCACGGTGGTGGTGACGGCTCTGGTCCGCATCCGGTCGCGGCGCGCCGCGTGGTCCTTGGGGTCCATCGGGAAGCCCGTCGGCCCGAAGCGCGGGGCGCCGGCCCGGGCGCGCGGGACGTGCAGCATCGCCACGTACGCGGCGGCGCGCGGCGCCTCCACGACGGGCAGCCGGGCGGTGGTGGGCGCGCCCGGCCAGGGCGCGCCGGCGCCCGCGCGTTCGGCGGCGCGGCGGCAGGCCGGGCAGTCGTCGACGTGCCGGACCAGCTCGGCGCGCAGCGCCGCGGACAGCAGCACCTGGTGGTCGCCGGTGAGCCGGGCCACCGTCGGGCAGTCGCCGGTCTCCACGACCGCGAGCGCGGCCCGGGTCCGCTCCACCTCGCAGGCGGCCGAGGAGAGCAGCTCGCGGCAGGCGACCGGGTCGAGCGAGAGCACGGCGGCGACCTCGTGGTGGCCGAGCCCGTGCCGTACGGCCAGTTCGAGGGCCTCGCGCTGCTCCGGTGTGGTGCCGGCCGCCTCGGGCCAGGCGAGCGCGGCCAGCTCGGCCCGGCGCCGCTCGGCCACCTCGGGCGCCACGCGCGGCGGCTCGGGCGCGGCCACGGCGGGCCGGCCGGTGTGCGCGCCGCCCTGCCGCCGGCGCCGCTGCTCGCCGAGGCTCCGCAGACAGGCCCAGCGGGCGAGCGCGTACAGCCAGGCGCGGCGGCCGGGCTCGTCGGAGGGGCAGCGGCCGTGGTGGCGCTCGGCGATCGCGAGGACGTCGCCGAGGACGGCGGTGGCGGTGTCGTGGTCGCACAGCACCGAGAGGCAGTAGGTGAACAGGCCGTCCAGGTACTCCTCGTACCGGGCGGGCGGCCGCTGGCCGGGGGTGCGGGGGCCTCCCCCGGAATTCGTCCGGGGGTGCCCCCAGGTGGGGTGGGTGGGGTGCTCCAGCCTGCTGCTCGTCACCCGGCGACGGTAGGCAGGAGGGAGGGGGGTCTTGGCACCGCTTGCGCGCTTTTAATCCATACGGGTGAAGCGACCACTCGAAGGGGGACACGGGTCCTTGCCGGGGCGACGCGGGGCCTTCCGGCCGGGGCGGCGGGGGTTGTCAGACCCGGGCTATACGGTGTCGCTCATGGCTGCTCGTACCAAAGCCGGCAAGGACCGGCCCTCCTACCGCTGCACCGAGTGCGGCTGGCAGACCGCCAAGTGGCTCGGCCGCTGCCCCGAGTGTCAGGCGTGGGGGACGGTCGAGGAGTACGGCTCGCCCGCCGTGCGGACCACCGCCGCCGGGCGGGTGTCGTCGGCCGCGCTGCCGATCGGGCAGGTCGACGGGCGGCAGGCGACGGCCCGCAGCACCGGCGTCGACGAGCTGGACCGGGTGCTCGGCGGCGGTCTGGTGCCCGGCGCGGTCGTGCTGATCGCGGGCGAGCCGGGCGTCGGCAAGTCGACGCTGCTGCTCGACGTGGCGGCGAAGGCGGCGAGCGACGAGCACCGCACGCTGTACGTGACGGGCGAGGAGTCCGCGAGCCAGGTGAGGCTGCGCGCCGACCGGATCAACGCGCTCAGCGACCACCTCTACCTGGCCGCCGAGACCGACCTGTCGACCGTCCTCGCGCATCTCGACGAGGTGAAGCCGTCCCTCCTGGTCCTGGACTCGGTGCAGACCGTGGCCTCGCCGGAGATCGACGGCGCCCCGGGCGGCATGGCGCAGGTCCGCGAGGTGGCCGGCGCGCTGATCCGGGCGTCGAAGGAGCGGGGCATGTCGACCCTGCTCGTCGGCCATGTGACCAAGGACGGCGCCATCGCCGGCCCGCGGCTCCTGGAGCACCTGGTGGACGTGGTGCTGCACTTCGAGGGCGACCGGCACGCGCGGCTGCGCCTGGTCCGCGGTGTGAAGAACCGGTACGGGGCGACGGACGAGGTCGGCTGCTTCGAGCTGCACGACGAGGGCATCACCGGGCTCGCCGACCCGTCGGGCCTCTTCCTGACCCGCCGTGACGTGGCCGTGCCCGGCACCTGCCTGACCGTGACCCTGGAGGGCCGCCGGCCGCTGGTGGCCGAGGTGCAGGCGCTGACGGTGGACTCGCAGATCCCGTCGCCGCGCCGCACGACCTCGGGCCTGGAGACGTCCCGGGTGTCGATGATGCTGGCGGTCCTGGAGCAGCGCGGCCGGATCAGCGCGCTCGGCAAGCGGGACATCTACAGCGCGACGGTGGGCGGCGTGAAGCTGTCCGAACCGGCCGCCGACCTGGCCATCGCCCTCGCGCTGGCGTCCGCCGCCAGCGACACGCCGCTGCCGAAGAACCTGGTCGCGATCGGCGAGGTCGGCCTCGCCGGCGAGGTGCGGCGGGTGACGGGCGTGCAGCGCCGGCTCGCGGAGGCGCACCGGCTGGGCTTCACGCACGCGCTGGTCCCGGCCGACCCGGGCAAGGTGCCGCCGGGCATGAAGGTCATCGAGGTCGCGGACATGGGCGACGCCCTGCGGGTGCTGCCGCGCAGCCGCCGGGCCAAGGCTCCGGAGGGGGCCGAAGGCTAGGCGCGGCAGGCTGGTCGCGGAGGGCGGCGGGGCGGTGTCGCTAGACTTTGCCCTGGTCTCGCCCATCCGTACGAGCCGGAGGAGTGCAGTGGCAGCCAAGGACAACGAGGCACTGATGCGTGCGTCGCTCAGCGCCGTCGCCCCCGGCACCGCGCTCCGCGACGGACTCGAACGCATCCTCCGCGGCAACACGGGCGGTCTGATCGTCCTCGGCATGGACAAGACCGTCGAGTCGATGTGCACCGGCGGCTTCGTCATCGACGTCGAGTTCACGGCGACGCGGCTGCGCGAGCTGTGCAAGCTCGACGGCGCGATCGTCCTCGACAAGGACATCTCCAAGATCCTGCGGGCCGGCGTGCAGCTGGTCCCGGACGCGTCGATCCCGACCGAGGAGACCGGCACCCGGCACCGCACGGCGGACCGGGTCTCCAAGTCGTGCGCGTTCCCCGTGGTGTCCGTGTCTCAGTCGATGCGGCTGATCGCCCTGTACGTGAACGGCGAGCGCCGGGTCCTGGAGGAGTCGGGCGCGATCCTGTCCCGCGCCAACCAGGCCCTGGCGACCCTGGAGCGCTACAAGCTGCGCCTGGACGAGGTGGCCGGCACGCTCTCCGCGCTGGAGATCGAGGACCTGGTCACCGTCCGGGACGTGACGGCCGTGGCGCAGCGCCTGGAGATGGTGCGCCGGATCGCCACCGAGATCGCCGAGTACGTGGTGGAGCTGGGCACCGACGGCCGGCTGCTGTCGCTCCAGCTCGACGAGCTGATCGCGGGCGTGGAGCCGGAGCGCGAGCTCGTCGTCCGCGACTACGTGCCGGAGCCCACGGCCAAGCGGTCCCGTACGGTCCCCGAGGCGCTGACCGAGCTGGACGCGCTGACCCACGCCGAGCTGCTCGAACTGCCGATAGTGGCCCGCGCCCTCGGCTACACCGGCTCCCCCGAGACCCTGGACTCCGCGGTCTCGCCGCGCGGCTACCGGCTGCTGGCCAAGGTGCCGCGGCTGCCGGGCGCGATCATCGAGCGGCTCGTGGAGCACTTCGGCGGGCTGCAGAAGCTGCTCGCGGCGAGCGTGGACGACCTGCAGACCGTGGACGGCGTCGGCGAGGCACGGGCGCGCAGCGTCCGCGAGGGCCTGTCGAGGCTCGCGGAGTCGTCGATCCTGGAGCGGTACGTGTAGGGACGCGCCCTGCCCTTCTCACGCCTGGCATGCGACGAGGCCCCGGGACGGATCTCCGTCCCGGGGCCTCGTCGTCCCGCGTCCTCGCGTCAGTCCTTCGCGAGCTGGAACGACACCGGCGTCACCCGCGCGCCCGGCACCGTCGCCTCCGCGAGGTAGTTGCCGGGGCCGACGGCCTGGCCGGCGGGGGCGGTGGTCGCGCACTGCGGGGCGCTGTGGCGGCGGTCCCACTCGACGGTGTGGGTGATCGTGGCGTGCGCGGGGACCTTGAGGAAGAGCGGGCCGGCCGGGTTCGGGCAGTCCTTGGAGGACCACAGCACGCCCGTGGTGTCACGGATCGTCAGCACCGCGCTCTTCGGGCCGAGGTCGGTCTTGCACTCGGTGCCGGTGGTGTTGGTGACGGCGAGCTTGAAGCGCGGCTTCTCACCGGGCTCGTAGGCGTTCTTGGCGCCCGTGAGTCTCAACTGGAGTGCGCCGGGCGCACAGTTCGGCAGCGGAGAATTGGCCGGAACCTGCTGTCCGGCACCCGTGCCCGCGCCGCCGTCGCCGCCCGCGCCGTCCGTGTCGCCGTTCTTGCCGCCGGTCGCCCCGGGGTCCGCGCCGCCCGCGCCCGCGGCGTCGCCGCTGCCGTCGCCGCCCTCGGTGTCACCGGAGCCGGAGCCGGTGCCGGAACCGGCGCCCGCGTCGGAGCCCGACTCGTCGCGGCCGCCCGGGTGTTGGCCGATCGCCGGGCCTGAGCCGGAGGGCCCGGGGGTGATCGACGGCGCGGGAGAGGAGCCGTTGGCGTTGTCGTCGGGCTTCCGGGCCCCGCCGCCACCGGTGGTGAACGCCCATGCGGCGATCACCGCGAGCAGGGCAACCAGGCACAGCGCCACGGCCCTCCGACGCCAGTAGATGGAGGAGGGAAGCGGCCCGACCGGATTGCGCAGTGATCCCACGTCACGAACCTTACGAGAGATCAGGCCCAACTCCCGCCCCCCATGCCGCCCCAGGCGCCAAGTTTTGCCGATGATCACATCCGCATCACACCGGGATCGCATCCGGTGACGCATCCGGTATCGCGTCGCGCCCGCACCCACCCCCTACTTTCGTCGGGGACGGCTGTCGCCCTTCGGCCGGAGCGAGCTACTCCGGAAGCGGGTTAACGTCGACGACCATGGACAACCTCCCTCACCTCTCCGACGGCCTGTATCTCGACATCCTCGATTTCGCCCACTCCACCCCGCACTGGTTCCAGAAGGTCGCGGAGGTGTGGACCGAGCTCGGGCTGCTGCTCTTCGGGGTGCTGTTCGTGGCCGGCTGGTGGCGGATGCGGCGCGGGCCGGCGGACGCGATGGCGCTCGCGCTGCTCGCCCCGCTCGCGACCGCCTTCGGTTACGTGGTGAGCGAGGCGCTGAAGTCGCTGGTCGACGAGGAGCGGCCGTGCCGGGCGGTGGCCGGGGCGCCCGCCTCGCTCGTCGCCTGCCCGCCGCACGGCGACTGGTCCTTCCCCAGCAACCACTCCGCGATCGCCGGGGCCGCCGCCGTGGCGCTCGCGCTCTCCTGGCGCGGGATCGTCTGGCTGACCGCGCCGATGGCCCTGCTCATGGCCTTCTCCCGGGTCTTCGTCGGCGTGCACTACCCGCACGACGTCACGGTCGGCCTGCTGGCCGGCGCCCTGGTCGCGTTCGTCGTCATGAAGGCGGCACACCGCCCGGTCCGGGCCCTCGTGGACACGGCACGATCCAGCCGGAGCAGCGCAGTCATGTGGTGCGTGGGGCGCGGTCCGCGCGTTCGTGCCTCCGCGCGCCCCGGAGGCGTGCGCCACGGCGCGTACTGATCGACTCGGGAGCATGCCAGGATCGGAAGTGCCATGACTTCCATCCACATCACCCCCGAGTCCCCCGCCGACGCCCTCGTTGATGCAGCCGTCGCCACGCCCGGCGAGCTGCACGGGCCCGTCCTCGCCTGGTTCGACCGGCACGCCCGCGACCTGCCGTGGCGCCACCCGGAGGCCGGAGCGTGGGGCGTGATGGTCAGCGAGTTCATGCTCCAGCAGACCCCGGTCGTCCGGGTGCTCCCGGTGTACGAGCAGTGGCTGGCGCGCTGGCCGCGCCCGGCCGACCTGGCCGCCGAGGCCCCCGGCGAGGCCGTCCGCGCCTGGGGCAGGCTCGGCTATCCGCGCCGGGCGCTGCGGCTGCACGCGGCGGCCGTCGCCATAACGGAGCGGCACGGCGGCGACGTGCCGAAGGACCACGGGCAGCTGCTCGCGCTGCCCGGGATCGGCGAGTACACGGCCGCGGCGGTGGCCTCGTTCGCGTACGGGCAGCGCCACGCGGTGCTCGACACGAACGTGCGCCGGGTGTTCGCGCGGGCGGCGACCGGGGTGCAGTACCCGCCGAACGCCACCACCGCCGCCGAGCGCCGGCTCGCCCGGGCCCTGCTGCCCGCCGACGAGCCGACGGCGGCCCGCTGGGCGGCGGCCTCGATGGAGCTGGGCGCCCTGGTGTGCACGGCGAAGAACGAGGACTGCGGGCGCTGCCCGCTGGCCGGCCGGTGCGCCTGGCTGGCCGCCGGCAAGCCGGCCCACGACGGCCCGCCGCGCCGCGGCCAGACCTACGCGGGCACCGACCGCCAGGTCCGCGGCAAGCTGCTCGCCGTCCTGCGCGAGGCCGTGGACCCGGTGGACCAGGCGGACCTGGACGCCGTGTGGGACGAACCGGTGCAGCGCGCCCGCGCGCTCGACGGCCTGGTCGCCGACGGCCTGGTCGAGCCGCTGGAGGGCGGCCGCTACCGGCTCCCGCTGACCTGAGCACCGGCCGCTCCCGGCGGGGCGGGGGCCGTGGGCCCTCTCCCCGCCGGCCCGAAGCGAAACCTCCGCGTCCGCCGCTGTTACACAACCGATGGACAGCCGTGCGTCCGCCGACGGCTCGCCCGGACAACCCCGTGACAAGCGCTCCGTAGCGTCTTCGACGTAACGGAAACGGGTCCGTTGGGTCTGGTCACGGGGATGGAGGCGGTTCGGGATGGCGCACGGCGAGACGCTCGGCGAGGTGCTCGATTTCGAGGAGTACGTACGGACGCGACAGGACGCGCTCCTGCGCAGCGCCCGCCGGCTCGTGCCCGACCCGGTCGACGCCCAGGACCTGCTGCAGACCGCGCTGGTCCGCACGTACGGCCGCTGGGACGGGATCGCCGACAAGTCGCTGGCCGACGCCTACCTCCGCCGGGTCATGATCAACACCCGGACCGAGTGGTGGCGGGCCCGCAAGCTGGAGGAGGTCCCCACCGAGACCGCCCAGCTGCCCGACGCCCGCGTCGAGGACCCGACCGAGCAGCACGCCGACCGCGCGCTGCTGATGGACATCCTGAAGGTGCTCGCGCCCAAGCAGCGCAGCGTGGTCGTGCTGCGCCACTGGGAGCAGATGAGCACCGAGGAGACCGCTGCCGCGCTCGGCATGTCGACCGGTACGGTGAAGAGCACGCTCCACCGTGCCCTGGCCCGACTGCGCCAGGAGCTGGAGAACCGGGCCGCCGAGGGCGACACCCGGGCGCTGGACACGGGTGTCCTGGGGCGGACGGACCGGCCGGCGGCGGTGACGAACGCGACCGGACGGCGAGGCGACGAGCGGAAGCAGGAGCGGTGCGCGGCCTGAGTGCCAGACCCAGCGAACGGGCGGCGAGCGTCACGGCGATGGCCGGGCTCGCCGCCGTCGGCATGCTCGTCGCCGCGTGCTCGACCGGTGGCACCGGCTCGCGCGACGAGGGCGCGGCGCGCTCCGACGAGGTCGCCTCGACGGCCCCGGCCACCCCGTCGCCGTCGACCGCGCCCGGCCAGTACTCCGAGCAGGCTCCCACGAAGGTCGATCCGATCGCGCTGCTGAAGGGCGACCCGAAGATCGGCCAGCGGCTGAAGGCGGACCTGAAGCCCTGCACGGCGAACGTCTACCCGGTGGACACCTCGTACGGGAACCTCACCAACTCCGGCGCGCCCGACGTCGTCGTCAACGTGATGAGCTGCGGGGACGGCGTCGGCATCGGCACGTACGTGTACCGGCAGGACAACGCCAGGTACACCAACGTGTTCATGGCCGAGGACGCCGCCGTGTACGGGACGATCGACCGCGGGGACCTGGTCGTCTCCAAGCAGGTGTACGCGAAGGGCGACCCGGTCGCGTATCCCTCGGGCGAGGACGTGATCACGTACCGCTGGACGGGGAACAGGTTCAGCCAGCACGACTGGGTGCACAACGACTTCAGCAAGGCGGTCGGGGACGGCGGCATCGAACCGGCGCCGGTCCCGTCCAGCTAGCTCTACCAGCCCCCACGAAGCGCGTACCCGGAAGGCACGACCCATGGCCGAGACCCATGTCCTGTTCGTCGAGGACGACGACGTCATCCGTGAGGCCACCCAGCTCGCCCTGGAGCGGGACGGCTTCACGGTGACCGCCATGCCCGACGGGCTCTCCGGTCTCGACGCCTTCCGGGCGGACCGGCCCGACATCGCGCTCCTGGACGTCATGCTGCCCGGCATGGACGGCGTCAGCCTGTGCCGCCGGATCCGCGACGAGTCGACCGTGCCGGTGATCATGCTGTCGGCGCGGGCCGACTCCATCGACGTCGTCCTCGGCCTGGAGGCCGGCGCGGACGACTACGTCACCAAGCCCTTCGACGGCTCCGTCCTGATGGCCCGGATCCGCGCCGTGCTGCGCCGCTTCGACCACGCGGGCGAGGCCGGCGGCGACGGCGGCGGGCCCGCGGCGGCGGCCGCGGGCGGCGTGCTCGCCTTCGGCGACCTGGAGGTCGACACCGAGGGCATGGAGGTGCGCCGGGCCGGCGCGCCGGTCGCGCTCACCCCGACCGAGATGCGGCTGCTCCTCGAGTTCTCGACCGCGCCGGGCACCGTGCTGTCCCGGGACAAGCTCCTGGAGCGGGTCTGGGACTACGGCTGGGGCGGCGACACCCGGGTCGTGGACGTCCATGTGCAGCGCCTGCGCACCAAGATCGGCCAGGACCGGATCGAGACGGTCCGCGGCTTCGGCTACAAGCTCAAGGGATGACCGGCCGGTGGTGGTGAAGGCCCTGGGTCCGCGTACGGTGCGGGCGGCCGGCCTGCGGGCGGGCGGGCTCCGCGCGGGCGGACTGCGCACCGGCGTGCGCTGGAAGATCGCCGTCGCGATCGCGGCGGTCGGCGCGCTCATCGCGGTCACGCTCAGCCTGGTCGTGCACAACGCGGCCCGTGTCTCCATGCTCGACAACGCCCGTGACGTGCAGATGTGGCGGCTGCTCTTCGCCCAGCGCGTCTACGAGACGTCGAAGCCGAAGGAACCGCGCTTCGGCACCAAGATCAACGACCCCGCGCTGCCGGCCCAGCTCGACCAGCTGATGCGGGACAAGCGCCGCGGCACCTACGTCCAGGAGCACAACGGCGGCCCGCCGGACGTGTGGGCGGCCGTGCCGCTCGCCAACGGCGACGTGCTCTCGCTGCACATGCCCTTCGCCGACCGCAGCGCCGCGATCATGAAGGACCTGGACCGGGCCCTGATCATCGGCTCGGTGTCGGTGGTCTTCGGCGGCTGCGCGCTCGGCGTGCTCATCGGCGGCCAGCTCTCGCGCCGGCTGCGCAAGGCCGCGGCGGCCGCCGGCCGGGTCGCCCAGGGCAACACCGACCTGAGGGTCCGCGACGCCATCGGCGGCGTCGTCCGCGACGAGACCGACGAGCTGGCCCGGGCCATCGACGCGCTGACCGACGCCCTGAACGAGCGCATCGAGGCCGAGCGCCGGGTCACCGCCGACATCGCGCACGAGCTGCGCACCCCGGTCACCGGGCTGCTCACCGCCGCCGAGCTGCTGCCGCCGGGCCGCCCGACCGAGCTCGTCCGGGACCGGGCGCAGGCGATGCGCACCCTCGTCGAGGACGTCCTGGAGGTGGCCCGGCTCGACGGCGCGTCGGAGCGGGCCGAGCTGCAGGAGATCGCGCTGGGCGAGTTCGTCGAGCGGCGGGTGCGGGTGCTCGACCCGGACGCGGTGATCCGGGTCGTCCACGAGTCGTGGGTGAACACCGACCCGCGGCGCCTGGAGCGCATCCTCGGCAACCTCCTGGCCAACGCCGCCAAGCACGGCGGGGGCCCGGTCGAGGTCACCGTCGAGGGCCGGGTGGTCCGGGTCCGCGACCACGGCCCCGGCTTCCCCGAGGCGCTGCTGCGCGAGGGCCCGAGCCGCTTCCGTACGGGCAGCAGCGACCGCGCGGGCCAGGGCCACGGCCTGGGCCTGACCATCGCGACCGGCCAGGCCCGGGTCCTCGGCGCCCGGCTCACCTTCCGCAACGCGGCCCCCGAGGGCACCCCGGACGGCGCGGGCGGCGCGATCGCCGTGCTGTGGCTGCCGGAGCACGCCCCGACGGCGACCGGGAGCTTCCCGGTGCTGCGCCTGACGGACTGACGTGACGGACTGCAGTGACGGACTGACGTAACGGACTGACGTAACGGACTGACGTAACGGACTGACGCCGGGCACGCGGCACGGCCCGGGAGACGGCACGCGGCGACCGCACGCGAGACGGCACGGCAACGGCCCCCGGCGTCCACAGGACACCGGGGGCCGTCGGGCGGAACAGGCAGGTCAGACCGGTCAGACCGGTTCGACGACCTTCAGGCCGCTGTCCTCCGCCGCGCCGTCCTTCTTCGCGAGGCCGGCCCCGCGCAGCGCGACCTCCTTGACGAAGAAGGCGAGGACGAAGCCGAGGACGGCGACGGCCGAGCCGACCAGAAAGGCGGAGTGCGTGCCGGCGGCCACCGCGTGCTGGTACGCCTCGCGGAGCGCGGCGGGCAGCTTGGCGAGGCTGGCGGCGTCGAGCTGCGCCGAGTGCTGGGTCAGCTGGGAGCCGCCGGCACCGCCGCGGGCGGCCATCTCGTGCTGGACCTGGTGGTTGAACAGGGCGCCCATGATCGCGACGCCGAAGGACGAACCGAGGGTCCGGAAGAGGGTGGTCGAGGAGGAGGCGACGCCCATGTCCTTCATCTCGACGCTGTTCTGCGCGACGAGCATCGTGATCTGCATCAGGAAGCCCATGCCGGCGCCGAGCACGGCCATGTAGACGCCGGAGGTGAAGCGGGTGGTGCCGGTGTCCATGGTGGAGAGCAGGTACAGGCCGGCGACCATGAGCGCGCCGCCGATGATCGGGAAGATCTTGTACTTGCCGCTGCTGGTGGTGACCCGGCCGGCGATCATCGAGACGACCATCATCGACAGCAGCATCGGCAGGAGCAGCAGGCCGGAGTTGGTCGCGGAGGCGCCCTGGACGGACTGCTGGAACAGGGGCAGGAACAGCACCGCGCCGAACATGACGAAGCCGGTGAGGAAGCCGATCACGGACATCAGCGTGAAGTTGCGGCTGCGGAAGATGTGCAGCGGCATGATCGGGTCGCTGGCGCGGGTCTCGACGAAGAGGAAGGCCGCGAGGGCGAGCACGCCGCCGACGGCGAGGCCGACGATGGTGGCCGAGCCCCAGGCGTACTCGGTGCCGCCCCAGGTGGTGACGAGCACGATCGCGGTGATGCCGACGGTCAGCAGGGCGGCGCCGAGGAGGTCGATCCGGGTGCCGGCGGCGCGCTCCTTCTTCGGTAGGTGGAGCACGGTGGCGAGCATCGCGAGGGCGACGACGCCGAGCGGCAGGTTGATGTAGAAGGACCAGCGCCAGCCCCAGTGGTCGGTGATGGAGCCACCGACGAGCGGGCCGCCGATCATGGCGAGGGCCATGATTCCGGCCATCATGCCCTGGTACTTGCCGCGGTCACGGGGCGGGATCAGGTCGCCGATGATCGCCATGACGCCGACCATCAGACCGCCGGCACCCAGGCCCTGGACGGCGCGGAAGCCGATGAGCTGGCCCATGTCCTGGGCCATGCCGCTGAGCGCGGAGCCGATCAGGAAGAGCACGATCGAGCTGAGGAAGACGCCCTTGCGGCCGAACATGTCGCCGAGCTTGCCCCAGATCGGGGTGGAGGCGGCGGTGGCCAGGGTGTAGGCGGTGACGACCCAGGAGAGGTGCTCCAGGCCGCCGAGCTCGCCGACGATCGTCGGCATCGCGGTGCCGATGATCATGTTGTCCAGCATCGCGAGGAGCATCGCGATCATGAGGGCGAGGAGGACGACCCGGACGCTGCGCGGCTGTGCCTGCGCCGGCGCCTGCTGCTCCGTCTCCCCCTCGACTTTGTGAGCTTTCGGTTGCGTCGTCATGTCGGTCCCTTACTTGCCGCCCGGCTAGTTACTACACTGGGGAAAGTAGACCCGTAACTAGCCGGTCGTCAAGTAAGTTTGTGACGGAAGCGAGAGACATGGCCCAGGCCCGAGGCAACACCCGCCAGCGCATCCAGGACGTTGCCCTCGAACTCTTCGCGGAGCTGGGTTACGAGAAGACCTCGCTACGCGAGATCGCGGAGCGCCTCGACGTCACCAAGGCCGCGCTCTACTACCACTTCAAGACCAAGGAAGACATCCTCGTCGGGATCTTCGAGGACCTCACGCGCCCCATGGACGAGCTGCTCGCCTGGGGGCGCGAGCAGCCCGCCACCCTGGAGACCAAGCGGGAGATCCTGCGCCGCTACCAGGTGGCGCTGCTCGCCGCGGCCCCCCTCTTCCGCTTCATGCAGGACAACCAGGCCGCGGTCAGCAAGCTGAGCGTCGGGCTCACCTTCAAGGAGCGGATGCTCGCGCTGAACGACCTGCTGCAGGAGCCGGGCTCGACGATGACGGACAAGGTCCGCTGCGTCAGCGCGATCTTCACGCTGCACGCGGGGACGTTCTTCATGAACAACGTCGAGGGCGGCCCCGAGGAGAAGCAGGAAGCCGTCCTCGAGGTCGCCCTCGATCTGATCGAGCAGGCCCAGCCGGGCCGCTGAGCCCCTCAGGGCCTCAGCTCGCGCGTCAGATGCTGACGCCGTGGGCGCTCAGGAACGCGACCGGGTTCACGGCGGAGCCGTAGTTCGGGGTGGTGCGGATCTCGAAGTGCAGGTGCGGGCCGGAGGAGTTGCCGGTGTTGCCCGAGAGGGCGATCTGCTGACCGGCGGAGACCTTCTGGCCGATGTTCACCTTGATCTTCGACAGGTGGGCGTACTGCGAGTACGTGCCGTTGGCGTGCTTGATCACGATGGCGTTGCCGTACGCGGGGCCGTCGCCGCCGCCGTTCGGGCCGGCCTTCACGACGGTGCCGGTGGCGGCGGCCTTGACCGCGGTGCCGACCGGGACGGCGAAGTCCTGGCCGGAGTGCTTGTGCGCCCACATGGCGCCGCCCTGGTTGAAGGTGGCGGACAGGGTGTAGGAGCTGACCGGCTTCACCCAGGACGCGGCCTTCTTGGCGGCGACGGTCTTGGCCTGCGCCTTGGCGGCGGCGGCCTTGATCTGCGCGGCCTTGACCTGGGCGGCCTTGGCCTGGGCGGCCTGGGCCTTGACCTGGGTGGCGGCCTTGGCCTGGGCGGCGGCCTGCTGGGCGACGGCGGCGGACGCGGTGACGTGGGTGGTGCCCGCGACGGCGGCCTTGCCCTCGGCGGCGAACGCGGAGCCGGCACCGGCCACCAGCGACGCTCCCAGACCCGCGGCGGCGAGGGCGACGGCGGTGGTACGGATGCTGGGCTTCATGACGCGCTTCGACATACGGGGGAGAACCTCCGGGAAGTACGGGACCCGGCGTGAGAGCGGCTCAGCACCGGGCTTGCTCATCCTTGGTAACCCGGCCCCCCGGCCAGCCCAAAACACCCCATCTACGACATTGCGTCGTAGCGATCTCCAAGCTCGTTCACCTCTTGACGACCTCGGCAAGACCGTACGAAACGGGAAAAATCGACACGCGTAGACCCATTTAGACCCATGTCGTGACCGCCCGCGCCGCCCGGCAGCCCGCGCACCTTTCACTCCGCGGCGAGGCGGGACCAAGGACCCGATGGTTGACACCTGAACGTCCCGATTCGCCCCGGAATCCCACCACTATTCCGCCTAGTACCGCCGAAAACCCCTGTGCGCCTTGTCACGGGGCGGCGGCCCCGAATGCGACCTGGGTCACGCGAGCGAACCCCGAGAACCCCCTCCGGCCGCCTTCCGACGGCGCTAGCTTCCGGTCCATGACCGACACCACGCCCGAGATCGAGCTCGCCGACGCCATCGCCTCCGTACGCGACCAGCTCGTCGACGCCGCCAACCGCGCCACCGGCCACCCCGTCGCCTTCGAGGTCGGCGACATACAGATGGAGTTCACGATCGAGCTCCGCAAGGAGCTCAAGGGCGGCGCCAAGGTGAAGGCGTGGGTCGTCGAGGCGGGCGCCGACGCCTCCCGCACCCGCGGCGAGACCCACCGGGTCTCCTTCACGCTGAAGCCGCGGAACGCGGTGACGGGCGGGGCATGGCTGGTGGGGAACGAGGACGAGGCGGACCTGTCCGACTTCGGCTCCGGCATCGGCTCCGACATCGCCGGCGAGGCTGAGGGCCGGTGAGGGGCCGCTCCTTCGTCTTCGCGGTCATGGGCCGGCAGCAGGGCACCGGCGTCCTCGTCGCCCGCGACGTGATCCTGACCGCCGCCCACGTCATCGGCGGCGCCCACAACGCCGTCGTCTCGTCCCCGCAGACCGGGACGAAGCGGTTACGGGTGGTCTGGTCCGACGACCGGCTCGACGCCGCGCTGCTGTTCAGCGAGGAGCGCCTCGGCACGGCGCCGCGGCTCAGCCGGGTCGCCACCGACCGGCCCCTCCCGGGCTGCGAGGTCGTCGGCTTCCCGCGGATCGCCCGGTACGAGGGCGGGAAACCGGACCTGGACCAGTTCACCGGCACCGTCCTGCCCATGGCGGGCCTCCTGCGCCACACCCTCACCGTCGAGCTCGACCGCCCGCCCGCCACCGAGCTCGCGGACGGCCCCTCCCCGCTCGCCGGACTGTCCGGAGCGCCCGTCTGGGCCGACGACGGACTCCTCGGCATCGTCCGCGCCGTCCCGCGCGGCCGCGGACACCGCCGCCTGGAATGCCTCCCCCTCACGGCCCTCCTCGCCGACAAGGACGCCTACCGCTGGCTCCCGGACGGCTTCGCCCCGCCCCGCCCCGTCACCGCCACCCACCCGCAGGACGCCCCTTACGAGGAGGAATACGCCGAAGCCGTCGGCGCCGCCTACCGCCGCACCCGGATCTTCGGCCTCGACGAGCTCGGCAAGCGCGCCTCCGCGTGGGACCTCGACACCGCCTACCTCTCCCTGGAGGCCACCACCCGGGACCGGGACGCCGTCCCCGTGCCCCGCCGCATCGACGACCTGCTCGCCGCCCGCCCCCGCGTCCTGCTGCGCGGCGACGCCGGCGCCGGCAAGACCACCCTCCTGTGGTGGCTGGCCGCCCACGCCGCCGCCGGCACCCTCGGCCCCGAGCTGGCCGAGCTCAACGGCCTCGTCCCCTTCGTCGTCCCGCTGCGCACCCTGCGCGCCCGCGGCTCCGGCTTCCCCGCCCCCGCCGACCTGCCGGGCGTCGCCGGCTTCGTGATCGACGCGGCCCCCGGAGGCTGGGCCGGCCGCGTCCTCGCCGCCGGGCGCGGACTGCTGCTCGTGGACGGCCTCGACGAGGTCACCCAGGCCGACCGCGAGAACGCGTACACCTGGCTCAGCGGCCTCCTGGCCCGCTACCCGGACACCCGCTGCGTCGCGACCGTACGTCCGCACGCCGTCGCCCCCGACTGGCTCGGCGCGGAGAACTTCGAGGAGCTCACCCTCCTCCCGCTGCGCGGCGAGGACATCGAGGCGTTCGTCGCCGCCTGGCACGAGGCCGCCCGGCTCGACGCCGACGAACCCGACCGGGCCGCCCTCGACGACCTCGAACGCGACCTCGCCCAGCAGTTCCGCCACAACCCCAACCTGGCCGAGCTCGCCCGTACGCCCCTGCTCTGCGCCGTCATCTGCGCCCTGCACCGGCTGCGCGAGGGCTTCCTGCCCGAGACCCGCTGGGAGCTGTACGACTCCGCCCTCACGATGCTCCTCGGCACCCGAGACGAACGCCGCCGCGTCGACGCGCCCGACGGCATCCGCATGTCCGTGGAGGAACACCAGCAGCTCCTCCAGCGCCTCGCCGCGTGGCTGGTGCGCGGCGGCCAGACCGAGTTCACCCGCGACCAGGCCCTGCACCGCCTGGACCGCACCCTGCCCGGCATGCCCCGCGTCCATGCCCAGGGCACGCCCGAGGAGATCCTCACCCACCTGATCAACCGCAGCGGCCTCCTCCAGGAGCGCACCGAGGACGTCTTCCAGTTCGCCCACCGCACCTTCCAGGACTTCCTCGCCGCGAAGGAGTTCGTCGAGGACGACCAGCTGCGGGAGATGCTGCGCCACGCCCACGACCAGCAGTGGCACGACGTGCTGCTGCTCGCCGCGGGCCACTGCAAACGGAGGGACCTGCCGGTGCTGGTGGAGGGGTTGCTGAAGGCTGGCTCCGCGACGCGGAAACGGGACATGAAGACGACGCTGTATGTGTCGGCGGCGCTGTGCGCGCAGCACGCGGCGTGGCTGGACGAGGAGCTGCACCGGCGCGTCGAAAGGGCGGTGAAGTCGATGATCCCGCCGCAGACCGTCGAGCAGAGCGCCCAACTCGCCCGGCTCGGCGGATACGTGCTGCCGCTGCTACCGGGGCCGGGGACGGTGACCCAGCAGGACGTGGGCAGGGTCGCCGAGGTGATCTCCTCAGTCGGCGGCGCCGAGGCGCTTCCGTACGCCCGGGCGTTGGCGGAAGCGGGCGAGGCGAACTGGTTCGGCGGCCGCTGGAGCGCGTTCCCCACGGCCGCCTTCGCCCGGGAGGTGCTGTTCCACGTATCGGTGACGCAGTGCCTGACCGTCACGACGATGCAGCAGCTACAGCTGGTGGACGGCCTCCCCGGAGCCACCGCGTTCCTGCTCCTGGGCGGCTTCGCCGCGGATGACATCGTCCGGTACCTCTCCGACCGCCCCCTCACCTACCTGGGTCTCGCGTGCCCACCCTTCGACCTGACCGTGTTGCGGTCCTTGGACTGCTCCCGGCTCGACCACGTGACCATCTCCGGCTGGCCCCAGCGGACGGACCTCAGCACGCTGACCGAGCTGCCGGGGCTGAGGCTGCTCAGCTTCGTGAACATGGTGCCGGACAGCGGAAACCTGGACCTCACCCCTCTCCGCGGCAGGCCCGGCCTTCAGGTCACCGCCTATGACGTCCCCCGCAAGGACATCCTCGGCGCCGCCGACTTCGGCGACCGCCTCGTCATCCGATAGGCAAAGGGGCGGCCCCGGGACCACCAGGTCCCAGGGCCGCCCCTCAGCCGTTCCAGCTCAGCGCAGCGTCACGTCACGCTTCCTTCGAGAGGTTCGGGCCGCCGCCCGCCGCCTCCACCGGAGGGACGTCCGGCAGGGCCGACTTCTCCTCGCCGCGGAAGGTGAACTTGCGCTCCTCGCCCTCGCCCTCCGTGTCCACGACCACGATGTGGCCGGGGCGGAGCTCGCCGAAGAGGATCTTCTCGGACAGGGTGTCCTCGATCTCGCGCTGGATCGTCCGGCGGAGCGGACGGGCGCCGAGCACCGGGTCGTAACCCTTCTTCGCGAGGAGCTCCTTCGCGGACTGGGAGAGCTCGATGCCCATGTCCCGGTCCTTCAGGCGCTCGTCGACGCGGCCGATCATCAGGTCGACGATCTTGAGGATGTCCTCCTGCGTCAGCTGCGGGAAGACGATGATGTCGTCGACACGGTTGAGGAACTCCGGGCGGAAGTGCTGCTTCAGCTCGTCGCTGACCTTCGCCTTCATCCGCTCGTAGTTGGACTTCGTGTCGCCCTGGGCCGCGAAGCCGAGGTTGAAGCCCTTCGAGATGTCCCGGGTCCCGAGGTTGGTCGTCATGATGATGACCGTGTTCTTGAAGTCCACGACCCGGCCCTGGGAGTCGGTCAGGCGACCGTCCTCCAGGATCTGGAGAAGGGAATTGAAGATATCGGGGTGGGCCTTCTCGACCTCGTCGAAGAGGACCACGGAGAACGGCTTGCGGCGCACCTTCTCGGTGAGCTGGCCGCCCTCTTCGTAGCCCACGTATCCCGGCGGGGAACCGAAGAGACGGGAAACCGTGTGCTTCTCGCTGAACTCCGACATGTCGAGGGAGATCATCGCGTCCTCGTCGCCGAAGAGGAATTCGGCGAGCGCCTTGGACAGCTCGGTCTTACCGACACCGGACGGGCCGGCGAAGATGAACGAGCCACCGGGGCGCTTCGGGTCCTTCAGGCCGGCCCGCGTACGCCGGATGGCGCGCGAGAGGCCGATGACCGCGTCGTTCTGGCCGATGACGCGCTTGTGGAGCTCTTCCTCCATGCGGAGCAGACGCGAGGACTCCTCCTCGGTCAGCTTGAAGACCGGAATGCCGGTGGCGGTCGCGAGGACCTCGGCGATCAGATCGCCGTCGACCTCGGCGACGACGTCCATGTCGCCGGCCTTCCACTCCTTCTCGCGCTTGGCCTTCGCGGCGAGGAGCTGCTTCTCGTTGTCGCGCAGGGACGCGGCCTTCTCGAAGTCCTGCGAGTCGATCGCGGACTCCTTGTCCCGGCGGACGGCGGCGATCTTCTCGTCGAACTCGCGGAGGTCCGGCGGCGCGGTCATCCGGCGGATGCGCATCCGGGAGCCGGCCTCGTCGATCAGGTCGATCGCCTTGTCCGGCAGGAAGCGGTCGGAGATGTAGCGGTCGGCCAGGGTCGCGGCCTGGACGAGGGCCTCGTCCGTGATGGATACGCGGTGGTGCGCCTCGTACCGGTCGCGCAGACCCTTGAGGATCTCGATGGTGTGCGGCAGCGACGGCTCGGCGACCTGGATGGGCTGGAAGCGGCGCTCGAGGGCGGCGTCCTTCTCCAGGTACTTGCGGTACTCGTCGAGGGTGGTCGCACCGATGGTCTGGAGCTCACCGCGGGCCAGCATCGGCTTGAGGATGCTGGCGGCGTCGATCGCGCCCTCGGCGGCGCCCGCACCCACGAGGGTGTGGAGCTCGTCGATGAACAGGATGATGTCGCCGCGGGTGCGGATCTCCTTGAGGACCTTCTTCAGGCGCTCCTCGAAGTCACCGCGGTATCGGGAGCCGGCGACCAGCGCGCCGAGGTCCAGGGTGTAGAGGTGCTTGTCCTTGAGGGTCTCGGGCACCTCGCCCTTGACGATGGCCTGGGCCAGACCCTCGACGACCGCCGTCTTGCCGACGCCGGGCTCGCCGATGAGGACCGGGTTGTTCTTCGTACGGCGGGACAGCACCTGCATGACCCGCTCGATCTCCTTCTCGCGCCCGATGACCGGGTCGAGCTTGGATTCGCGGGCGGCCTGCGTGAGGTTGCGGCCGAACTGGTCGAGGACCAGGGACGTCGAGGGGGTGCCCTCGGCAGGACCGCCGGCGGTGGCGGCTTCCTTGCCCTGGTAGCCGGAGAGCAGCTGGATGACCTGCTGCCGGACCCGGTTGAGATCGGCGCCCAGCTTCACGAGCACCTGGGCGGCGACGCCCTCGCCCTCGCGGATCAGGCCGAGCAGGATGTGCTCGGTGCCGATGTAGTTGTGGCCGAGCTGGAGGGCCTCACGGAGCGAGAGCTCCAGGACCTTCTTGGCACGAGGGGTGAAGGGGATGTGCCCGGACGGGGCCTGCTGGCCCTGGCCGATGATCTCCTCCACCTGCTGGCGGACCGCCTCGAGCGAAATCCCGAGGCTCTCCAGGGCCTTAGCGGCGACACCCTCACCCTCGTGGATAAGGCCCAGGAGGATGTGCTCGGTGCCGATGTAGTTGTGGTTGAGCATCCGGGCTTCTTCCTGAGCCAGGACGACAACCCGCCGCGCGCGGTCGGTGAACCTCTCGAACATCGTTAATCGCTCCTCAGAGCGGTCAGTCAGTTAGGGGTCGATCCCCTCCCTGTCCTTCCGCAGCTTAGTCCCGCAAGCGGGGACCGCTCATTCCAACTGCCGACATCCGTCCGGATCACCCCCTCACTTCTTGGGGAGACCGCCTGCCGAACAGCCGACAAATGCTCCAACTCGATGGTGCGAGACGATGTTCCCGCAGGCCAAGCTGTTACCCGTGCCTTCAGTACGCCGATGGCGAACGTGAGACGCTTCCGCCCGCGAGACGCCCCTCCTCACATGGAATGTCTTACCCGTAAGGGCGGACACTCCATGCGGCGCACCCCGGTTCCCTCCGCTACGGGCGAACAACCTCGCGCGCTCGAATGCGTCCGTACGCCCCCATCATGGACACTCGGTGCTCCGGATCAAGGACCGGGCGTGACCAAAGCCGGCCCGGCGGCGTTCCCCCGGTATGCCCTTCACCGTGCCTCCGCCCCGTGCGCCGTCCGACGGCGGCACGCCGCCCGCGCGCGGATTCCGGCGGTGGTACGAGCGGGAGCTCGGCTGGGCGACGGTGGCGGGGCCGCCGGTGCAGCTGGTCACGGGGCTGCGGTTCGACGTCCTGGAGCTGCCCGCCGAGGCCGGCCGCGCTGTGCTGCGCCGGCCGGGTGTGGCCACCGGCCCGGTGGCACTGATGGGGCGCCGGATGCGGCTCCTGGTGGCCACGGGAGGCGCGGAGGAGCTGCCCGGGCTGCTCGACTGGCTGGAGTGGGGCGGGATCGCGCTGGATCTGACGGCGCTCGGCGCCGACGGCCGGATGACCGCGCCCGTTCCCCCGGGACGGCGGCCGGCCGGCCCGGGTGCCGCGGTGTGGCTGCGGGCCCCGGAACCGGGCCGCGAGGTGGAGGCCTCGCTGCCGGCCCTGTGGCCCTCGCCAGGGGCCGGTGCGGACGGCGCCGCGTGCCTGGTGCGGCTCGTGGCCGCCGCCGCCGCGGAATGCCACCGGGTGCGGCTGCTGGGCGCTGCCCGGGCCCGCCGGCCGGAGCCGGGGGCGGGGACGGTCGTTCAGCGGCTCACCACCGGCTGACGGTTCAGCGGTTGGCGTCCTCGTAGGCCGCCTTGATGTCGGCGGGCACGCGGCCGCGGTCGTTCACGTTGTAGCCGTTCTCCTTGGCCCACGCGCGGATCTTCGCGGTGTCCGGGCTGCCGGCGGAGGCCACGACGCGGCCCTTGCCGCGGGCGCCGGCGCTGCGGCCACCGGTGCGGCGACCGCTCTTGGCGTACGGCTCGAGCAGGCTGCGGAGCTTGTCCGCGTTGGCGGTGGTGAGGTCGATCTCGTAGGACTTGCCATCCAGAGCGAACGTCACGGTCTCGTCCGCCTCGCCGCCGTCGAGGTCGTCGACAAGAAGGACCTGAACCTTCTGTGCCACCGGATTTCCCTTCATCGAAAATGCAGTACGCGGAAAGGAAACCGCTTTTCCGGGAAAAACACAAACCCCTGGGAGAGGTTCAGAACCCTGAGAACGCGGGAAACGTGCGCGATTCGGACATAGACGCTCCGATCCGCGCGCGGCTCACAGGTGCAGAAGCATCCGGCTGTTGCCCAAGGTGTTCGGCTTCACTCGTTCGAGTCCGAGGAACTCCGCGACTCCCTCGTCATAGGAACGCAGGAGCTCGCTGTAGACATCTCCGTCGATCGGAGTCTCCCCGATCTCGGTGAAGCCGTGCTTCGCGAAGAAGTCCACTTCGAAGGTGAGGCAGAAAACCCGGCGCACACCGAGCCAGCGTGCGGTGTACAGCAACTTGTCGAGCACCTGATGCCCCACTCCGGCGCCCTTGAACTCGGGATCGACCGCGAGCGTACGGACTTCGGCGAGGTCTTCCCACATCACGTGCAGGGCGCCGCAGCCGACCACGACGGCGTCCTCGTCGCGTTCGGCGACCCAGAACTCCTGGATGTCCTCGTAAAGGGTCACATTGGCCTTGTCGAGGAGGATGCCGCGCCGGATGTACGGGTCGACGAGCCGGCGAAGGGCGGGGACGTCGGAGGTGCGGGCCCGGCGCACGGTGACGGCATTGGGGGAAGCGGAAGACATGGGGGGACGTTATCGCCCGGGCTCCGCGGTCCCCTCGGCCCCCTGGTCGGTTTCGGCGGGGGCCGGGGCCGGGGCGGCGGGCGTCTCGGGGGTGTCCCGCTGGACGATACGGATGGCGTCGTTCAGCGCCTCGCGCTGTTCGGGCGACATCATCCCGAAGAACGCGACGAGGGCCGCCGCCGGGTTGTCACTCTGCGCCCACGCCTCGTTCATCAGTGCGGCCGAGTAGGCGGCCCGGGTGGAGACCGCCGTATATCGATAGGCGCGGCCTTCGACTTCCCTGCGCACCCAGCCCTTCTGATGGAGATTGTCCAATACGGTCATGACCGTGGTGTAGGCGATGGACCGTTCCTGCTGGAGATCCTCCAGGACTTCCCGGACGGTCACCGCGCGGTTCCATTGCCAGACGCGGGTCATGACGGCGTCTTCCAGCTCTCCCAATTGACGGGGCACGACGCCACCTTAGTGCGAGATCGCCACATACAGGCCTTTTCCTGGAGGAAACGCCCCGGAAGACAGCAAAAAGGACGCACGGCCTGGCGGCGGCCGTACGTCCTCGAAGCCTGCGGACCCGTTACGGGGCGGCGGGGCCGCTCTGCTGCTGGGCGGCCTCGGCGCGGGCGAGCGCCGCGTCCACGGCGGCGTCCTCCTTGGCCTTGTTCGGTCCGCCCTGGCTCTTGACGATCGTGACGACGAGGCCGATGAAGAACGCGGCCATCACGATGGGGGGCAGGAGCGCGGATACGTAGTCCATGGCGTCCAGAGTAGCTATCCGGCCGCGCGTTCCTCGGACGGGGGCGGCGGTACGGGGCGCCGGCGTGGCGGGAACACCTCGCCGGGCGTCGGGATCGGACGGCCGGGCCTGGGCGCGGCCGGCTTCGGCGCCGCCGGGGTGGCCGGCTTGGCGGGCGCGGGCGGCCTCGTGCCCCGGTCCTCGTCGCCGGCGGCGGCCCGCCCGCCGGGCAGCGCGAGCAGCCGGGCGCGCGGCGCGGGTGCGGGGACCAGCGGCGTACGGGCCTGGAGCGGGGCCCGGGTCTGGGCGACGCGGGCGAGCCGGGCCCTGACGGATCGTTCCGCCAGGACCTGGCAGCGGGCGAGCAGCACCCCCGCGGCCGGGCTGCCGCGCAGCGCCCGCAGCGCGGCCAGGTCGTCGGCCTGCGGGTCGTAGCCGGCGGCCAGGGCGTCCTGGAGCAGCTCCAGATAGCCGGTGAGGGAGCCGGGCAGGGCCTGGCGGTAGCGGACCAGGTCGGCGAGGAGGAAGGCGCGCAGCCGGCCCGCCTCACGCACCGCCTCGTCCACGGAATCGGCCAGGCGCAGGCAGTCCTGGACGTCGTCGTCCGGCAGGGGGGCAGGGTTGAGCGCGGTGGCGAGGGCGCGGCGGAGCACGCGCAGCTCGTCCGCGCTGAACGCCATGCCGCCGCGGGGTCCGTAGGGCGTGGGCATGGGCCGACGATACGCGCTAATCGGACAAATCTGCCGCTTTTCGATCTTCGGGCGGGTCGGCGCCCGGAGCCCCGCGGCCCCTGGCCACCAAGGCCGGGGGCCTGCGGCGGGCCCGGGGCACGCCTACTGCCGCGGCGCGTTCCGCTCGTACACGAGCCGCAGGCCGATCAGCGTCAGCCACGGCTCGTGCGCGGTGATCTCCTTGGAGTCGGCGAGCACCATCGGCGCCAGGCCGCCGGTGGCGATCACGGTCACGTCCGACGGGTCGCCGTCCGGGCCGGCCAGCTCGCGCTTCATCCGCGCGACCACACCGTCCACCTGGCCCGCGTAGCCGAAGACGATGCCCGACTGCATCGCCTCGACCGTGTTCTTGCCGATGACGCTGCGCGGCCGGGCCAGCTCGATCTTGCGGAGCATGGCGCCCTTCACGCCCAGCGCCTCGACGGAGATCTCGATGCCCGGGGCGATCGCGCCGCCCGCGTACTCGCCGCGCCGGGTGACCGCGTCGTACGTCGTCGCCGTGCCGAAGTCGACGACGATCGCCGGGCCGCCGTACAGCTCGACGGCCGCGACCGAGTTGATGATGCGGTCGGCGCCGACCTCCTTGGGGTTGTCCGTGAGGACCGGGACGCCCGTCTTCACGCCGGGCTCGACGAGGACGGCGTGCACGTCGCCGTAGTAGCGGCGGGTCACCTCGCGCAGCTCGTGCAGCACCGAGGGGACCGTCGCGCAGATCGCGATCCCCCCGATGCCGTCGCTCAGCTCGGCGCCGAGCAGGGGATGCATGCCCATGAGGCCCTGCAGCAGGACCGCCCACTCGTCGGCGGTGCGGCTCGGGTCGGTCGAGATCCGCCAGTGCTCGACGATCTCGTCGCCGTCGAAGAGCCCGAGCACCGTCTGCGTGTTGCCGACGTCGATGGTGAGCAGCATCAGGCGTCGACCTCGCGCAGGTCCAGGCCGATGTCGAGGATCGGGGAGGAGTGGGTGAGGCCGCCCACCGCGAGGTAGTCGACGCCGGTGGCCGCGTAGGCCGCCGCGGTCTCCAGGGTGAGCCGGCCGGAGGACTCCAGGATCGCCCGGCCGGCGACCAGGGCGACGGCCTCCTCGGTCTCGATCGGGGTGAAGTTGTCGAGCAGGATCAGGTCGGCGCCCGCGTCCAGGACCTCGCGGACCTGGTGCATCGTGTCGACCTCGACCTCGATCGGGAGGTCGGGGAACGCCTCCCGCACGGCCTTGAACGCCTGCGCCACGCCACCGGCCGCCACCACGTGGTTGTCCTTGACCAGGGCCGCGTCGGACAGCGACATGCGGTGGTTGACGCCGCCGCCGCAGCGCACCGCGTACTTCTCCAGGGCGCGCAGGCCCGGGGTGGTCTTGCGGGTGTCGCGGACCTTGGCGCCGGTGCCCTCCAGGGCGTCGGCCCAGCGGCGGGTGGCGGTGGCGATGCCGGAGAGGCGGCACAGGATGTTCAGGGCGCTGCGCTCGCCGGTGAGCAGGTCGCGGGTGCGGGCGGTGACGCTGAGCAGCTTCTGCCCGGCCTCGACCCGGGCGCCGTCCTCGACGTGCCGCTCGACCTCGAACTCGTCGGTGCAGACGATGGACAGGACCGCCTCGGCGACCCGCAGACCGGCCACCACGCCGGCCTCGCGGGCGGTGAAGTCGGCGGTCGCGACGGCGTCCTCGGGGACGGTCGCCACGGTCGTCACGTCCACGCCGCCGTCGAGGTCCTCGGCGATGGCCAGGTGCGCGATGTCCTCGACCTGGACGGGGTCGAGCCCGGCGTCGGCGAGCAGCTCGGCGAGCGCCGGGTCGAGCCCGCACTCGAACTCGTCGGCCTCGCCGCAGCCGCAGCCGTCGCCGCAGCCGCCGGCCGGCTCGGCCGGGGCGTTGATCTGGATCAGGGGGACGTCCACGGGCTGCGGACGTGCTTCCTCGGGCGTGCTCACGACAGCTGCTCCCTGGGTTCTTCGGGGGTTACGGGGGTGTCCGTGGCGGCCGTCTGCGGCGTCACGGGCGGGAAGTCCGCGGTGGCGGTACGGGTGACGTCGAGGTTCCGGCCGGGCGTGAGGCGGACGACGAGATGCCGCTGCCAGTTCGCGTCGTCCCGGTCGGGGTGGTCCTCGCGCCAGTGGCAGCCGCGGGTCTCGGCGCGCTCGCGGGCGGCGGCCACCAGGACCCGGGAGACGCACAGCAGGTTGGTGGTCTCCCAGGAGTCGACGCCCGGCTCGGCGGCCTTGCGGCCGTCCTCGGCGCCCTGCCGCAGCGCGTCGAGGGCGCCGGCCGCCCCGGCCAGGCTCTCGGCGGAGCGCAGCACGCCGGCGCCCAGCGTCATGGTCCGCTGGATCTCGCGGCGGGCCTCGGGGGCGAGCAGGGGCAGCACGGTGGTCGTGTCGTCGACGACCGGGGTGCCCTCGCGGTGCGGGCCGTGCGCGATGACGTCGGCGACGATCCGCTCGGCGAAGACCAGGCCCTCCAGGAGCGAGTTCGACGCGAGCCGGTTGGCGCCGTGCACGCCGGTGCAGGCGACCTCGCCGCACGCGTACAGGCCGGGCACGGTGGTGCGGCCGTGCAGGTCGGTGCGGACGCCGCCGGAGGCGTAGTGGGCGGCCGGTGCGACCGGGATCGGCTCGGTCACCGGGTCGATGCCGTGCGCCCGGCAGGCGGCCAGGATGGTCGGGAAGCGCTGCTCCCACATCTCGGCGCCGAAGTGCCGGGCGTCGAGGTACATGTGCTCGGCGTCCCGCTCCTGCATCCGGCGCGTGATCGCCTTGGCGACGATGTCCCGCGGCGCCAGCTCGGCCAGCTCGTGCTGCCCGAGCATGAAGCGGACCCCGTCGGCGTCGACGAGGTGGGCGCCCTCGCCCCGTACCGCCTCGGAGACCAGCGGCTGCTGGCCCTCGGAGCCGGCGCCGAGGAACAGCACCGTCGGGTGGAACTGGACGAACTCCAGGTCGGACACCTCGGCCCCGGCGCGCAGCGCGAGGGCGACGCCGTCGCCGGTGGAGACGGACGGGTTGGTGGTCGCGGAGAACACCTGGCCCATGCCGCCGGTGGCGAGGACCACGGCGGGGGCGTGGACGGCGCCGACGCCGTCGTGCTGGCCCTCGCCCATCACGTGCAGGGTGACGCCGGCCGTACGGCCCTCGGCGTCCTTGAGCAGGTCGAGCACGAGGGCGTGCTCGATGGTGCGCACGCCCCGCGCCCGTATCGCCTCGACGAGCGCGCGGGAGATCTCGGCGCCGGTCGCGTCGCCGCCCGCGTGCGCGATCCGGCGGCGGTGGTGGCCGCCCTCCCGGGTCAGCGCGATCGCGCCGTCGGCGGTGAGGTCGAAGGCGGCGCCCGTCTCGATGAGCCGGCGCACGGCGTCGGGGCCCTCGGTGACCAGGGCGCGCACGGCCTGCACGTCGCAGAGCCCGGCACCGGCGACGAGCGTGTCGTCGAGGTGCTGCTCGGGGGTGTCGCCCTCGCCGAGCGCCGCGGCGATGCCGCCCTGGGCCCAGCGGGTGGAGCCGGCGTCGAGCAGGGCCTTGGTGACGACGACGGCGCGCAGCCCGGCGGCCGTGAGGCGCAGGGCGGCGGTCAGCCCCGCGACGCCGGAGCCGACCACGACGACATCGGCGTCGATCGACCAGCCGGGGGCGGGGGCGTGCAGCCGTATTCCGGTCACTTCGCGGCTCCGATCACTTCGTGGCTCCGAAGGTCAGGGGGATGTTGTCGATGAGCCGCGTGGTCCCCACCCGCGCGGCGACGGCGAGGATCGCCTCACCGTCGTGTTCGCCGGCGACGTCGGTGAAGTCGGCCGGGTCGACCAGGGCCAGGTAGTCCAGGGCGAGCGGCGGCTCGGCCTTCCCGGCGTCGTCCAGCACGGCGAGGGCCGCGGCCCGTACGGCGTCGGCGCCGCCGCCCTCGGCGGCCTGGGCGACCGCGTGGGCGTCGGCGGCGGCCCGGGCCTCGCCGAGCCGGGACAGCGCCTCGGCGCGGGTCTCGCCGCGCCCCTGGGCGCCGGGCAGGGACTCCGCGCGGGCCCGCAGCGCCTCCTGGGCGGCGAGCCGGTCGCGGGCCGCGAACAGCGCGCGGGAGAGCGCGAGCGCGGTGTGGCGCTCGCGCTCCGACAGGTAGCGGTTGCGGCTGGACAGGGCCAGGCCGTCGGCCTCGCGGACCGTCGGCACGCCGACGACCTCGACCGGGAAGTTCAGGTCGCGGACCATGCGGCGGATCAGGGCCAGCTGCTGGGCGTCCTTCTGGCCGAAGAAGGCCAGGTCGGGCGCGGTGAGGTGGAGGAGCTTGGCGACGACGGTGAGCACGCCGTCGAAGTGGCCGGGCCGCGAGGCGCCCTCCAGCCGCTCGCCCATGGGGCCCGCGGTGATCCGCACCTGCGGCTCTCCGCCCGGGTAGACCTCGTCGACGGCCGGGGCGAAGACGGCGTCGGCGCCGGCGGCCTCGGCGAGCGCCAGGTCGGCGTCCAGGGTGCGCGGATAGCGGTCGAGGTCCTCGCCCGCGCCGAACTGCAGCGGATTGACGAAGACGGTGACCACGACGGTGCCGTCGGCGCCGACCCGCTCGCGGGCGGCCCGGACCAGGGTGGCGTGGCCGTCGTGCAGGGCGCCCATGGTCATGACGACGGCTCGGCGGCCCCCGCCCCCCTTCAGGGAGCGGAGTTCGGCGGCCGTGCGGACCGGGGTGAGAGTCATCGGTGGTCGTCCTTCTCGGCGAGCACGCCCAACAGGTCCTCGGCCAGCTCGGGCTTGAGCAGGCCGTGCGCGAGCGCCCGGTCGGCGGTGGCGCGGGCCATCGCGAGATAGCCGGCGACGGTGCCGGGCGCGTGCTTGTGCAGCTCGGCGACGTGCGCGGCGACGGTGCCGGCGTCGCCGCGGGCGACCGGGCCGGTGAGGGCCGCGTCGCCGGAGCGCAGCGCGTTGTCCAGGGCCGCGCCGAGCAGCGGGCCGAGCATCCGGTCCGGGGCGGCGACGCCGGCCGCGCGCAGCAGTTCCATGGCCTGGGCCACCAGGGTGACCAGGTGGTTCGCGCCGAGGGCGAGGGCCGCGTGGTAGAGCGGGCGGTTCTCCTCGGCGATCCACTCGGGCTCGCCGCCCATCTCGATCACCAGGGCCTCGGCGGCCAGCCGCAGCTCCTCGGGGGCGGTGACGCCGAAGGAGCAGCCGGCGAGCCGCTGGACGTCCACGGAGGTGCCGGTGAAGGTCATGGCCGGGTGCAGCGCGAGCGGCAGCGCGCCGGCGCGCCGGGCCGGGTCGAGGACCCGCACCCCGTAACGCCCGGAGGTGTGCACGAGGAGCTGTCCGGGGCGCACGGCGCCGGTGTCGGCGAGGCCCTCGACGAGGCCGGGCAGCGCGTCGTCGGGGACGGTCAGCAGGACCAGGTCCGCGAGCGCGAGCACCTGGGCCGGCTCGACGACGGGCACGTCGGGCAGGAGGGCCGCGGCGCGGCGGCGGGAGGCGTCGGAGACCGCCGAGACGGCGACCGGGCGGTGACCGGCGAGCTGGAGGGCGGCGGCGAGGGCGGGGCCCACGCGGCCGGCGCCGACGACTCCGACGGTGAGCCGGGCGGGGCGGTCCTCGGCCCGGTCGGCGGGCCGCTGCGGGTGGGGCGGTTCGGGTGGTGCGTTCACTGTTCGGATCGGCCTTCCGTTCCAGTCCGCGGGGGGTACCGGACGATTTCTGGTCATGCTACGCCAGCGTTTCGACGTCATCTCGCGGGCTGTCCACAGGGTGTGGGCGGCGGTACGACGATCGGACGGGGGTTGGGGATAACTCCGTGGAGGGGAGTCTCCCGATGCACCATGATCGGCCCATGGACATGGAACAGCAGGGCACCGAGGAGCACGAGCGGAAGACCGGTCAGGAGCAGGTGGAGGGGCAGGAGGAGCAGCTGCCGCCCCGGGTCCACCGGGCGCGGGTCTGGGGCGGGGCCGCGCGCAAGCTGCAGCACGCCTCGCCGGACGGCACCGTCGCCGGGCGGCTGCGCGAGCTGGCCGACTGGACGGCGGCCACGCCGTACGCGGACCTGCCCGTCGACACCTACGGCGACCTGGTCGTCGAGGAGCTGGAGCAGCGGGTCGCCGCGGAGCTGGGCTTCCCGGCCGCGGCCTTCTTCCCCACCGGCACGATGGCCCAGCAGGTCGCGCTGCGCTGCTGGGCCGGCCGCACCGGCAACCCGGTCGTCGCGCTGCACCCGCTCGCCCATCCGGAGAACCACGAGAGCGACGCCTTCAACGCCGTGAGCGGGCTGCGCACGATCCATCCGACGGGCGAGCCCCGGCTGCCCACGGCCGACGAGATCCGCGACCTCCCCGAGCCGGTCGGGGCGCTCATGCTGGAGCTGCCGCTGCGCGAGGCCGGCTTCGTGCTGCCGACCTGGGACGAGCTCGTCGAGACGGTCGAGGCGGCCCGCGAGCGGGACGCCGTGGTCCACTTCGACGGCGCCCGGCTGTGGGAGTGCACGACCCACTTCGGCCGGAGCCTCGCGGAGATCGCGGGCCTCGCCGACAGCGTGTACGTGTCGTTCTACAAGTCACTGGGCGGCATGTCGGGCGCGGTCCTGGCCGGCCCCGAGGACCTGGTGGCCGAGGCGAAGCTCTGGCGCCACCGGTACGGCGGCCAGATCTTCTCGCAGTACCCGGCGGCCCTCTCCGCCCTGCGCGGCCTGGAGATCGAGCTGCCCGCCCTGCCCTCCTACGTGGCGCACGCGCGCGTGATCGCGGACGCGCTGCGGGAGGCCTTCGCGGAGGCGGGCGTCGGCTGGTTCCGGGTCCACCCCGAAGCGCCCCACACCCACCAGTTCCAGGTCTGGCTCGCCCACGAGCCCGACGCGCTCACCTCGGCCGCCCTCTCCCTCGCCGAGGAGACCGGCACCACCCTCTTCCGCCGCTGGTTCCCCGCCCCGGCGGGCGGCCCGCCGGGCATGACGATGACCGAGGTGACGGTGGGCGCGCCGGGCCTGGAGTGGACCAAGGAGGACGTGAAGAAGGCGGCCGCGGACTTCCTGGCCCGGATTCCGGGCCAGGTGTCCTAGCAGGCGCGGGGCCTGGGGTGGCGGCGCAGGGCTGCGCGCAGCGCGAGGCGCAGCCTCCCCCGGGCCGGGCGGCCCGCCAGGACCGCCTCGAAGCGGCGGTGGTCACGGGCCGCCCGCAGCACGGCCAGGTCCTGGCTGCCCGGGACCGGCGGCGCGGGGGTCTCGTGCTGCGCGGACCGGTAGGCGTCGAAGAGGTACTGGTGGAGTGCGTTCATGGGCTCACCGTGCGCCCGGCGGGCGCACCGCCGCCCGCCGATTGACGACCCCCGTCAATCGGCACGACAGCGCCCCCGCAGGACCCCGCACCATGGACCCGTGAGCGTGACCATCGACATCACCGGACTGCCGCCCGAGCGGATCACCTTCTGCCCCTCGCCCCTCGCCGAGCTCGGCAACGCCCTGCACGCGCTGGCCGAGCCGGGCCACCACCCCCGCCAGCACGCGTGGACGGCGGCGACCGCCGCCGCGCTGAAGCCGGAGCTGGCCGACCGGCTGCACGAGGCCGACTTCATGTGGCGGTCGACGCGCTCCGACTTCCTGATGCCCGCGCAGCCCCGCGAGACGCTCGCGGAGGAGCTGGACGACCTCGACCGGATGGACGACGAGAAGTTCGTCGGCTCCGCCCTGGAGATCTCGTGCAGCAACAGCCACTACGGCCGCGGCCTGCCCTCGCCGCTCGTCGACGCGGCCTCCCGGCGCCGCGCGCTCGACCTGGCGGCGGCGCGCGGCCCGCGGCAGGCCGCGTTCGTGGAGCGGATGCTGGCCGACCCGGCCGGCACCCGCGCGTGGATCCGCCGGCTCCTGGAGGACTGCGAGGAGGCGTTCTTCGGCGACACCTGGCGCCGGGTCCGCATCCAGCTCGCCGCCGACGCCCGCCACAAGGGCGAGCTGCTGCGCCGCAAGGGCCTGGCCGAGGCGCTGGCCGACGCCTCCCCGGCGATGAGCCTGGAGGAGGACGCGCACGGCAGCCGGATCGTCATCGACAAGCTGGTGCAGGGCCGGGCCGAGGCCCAGGGCCGGGCCGTCACGCTCATCCCGACCGTCTTCGGCTGGCCGCACCTGCTCGCCATCTACGCGCCCGGCTGGCAGCCCGTCATCCAGTACCCGGCCGCCACCCGCGAGATCGGCGGCGCCGAGCCCGTCGACCGGGTGAAGGCCCGCCTGGAGGCGCTGGCCCACCCCATGCGGATGAGCCTGTGCCGCAACCTGGCGCGCGGCCCGTACACGACGAGCGAGCTGGCCGACGCGTACGCCATCACCGCCCCCGAGGTCTCCCGCCACCTCTCCGTCCTGAAGAAGGCCGGGCTGCTCACCACCCAGCGCCGGGGCCGCTACGTGCTGCACCAGCTGGACTTCTCGGTGGTCGCCCGGCTCGGCAGCGACTTCCTGGAGTCCGTCCTGCGCTAGGGGTGTCCTGGGGCTGTCCGACCCTGGTCCCCCGGCCAGGGGCCCAGCCGGCTCCGGCCGCCGGTGTCAGTCGAAGCGGATGTGGGACAGGCCGATCCGCGCCCGGCGCAGCCGGTGCCGCAGGCGGCCGTCCGTGTTCGGCTCGATGCGCAGCCCGGCGAGCGCGGCGATCCGGTCGGCGACCTCGGGGACGGTCAGCCCGTCCGTACGGATGTGGTCGGCGAACTCCGCCTGGGAGAGGGCGGCCAGGCAGCCGTCCAGTTTCCGCACGGCGAAGCTCTCCCGCTTCAGGCCGCGGCCGAGGCCGCGCTCGGTGAGCCGCTTCAGCACCGTCTCGCGCTCGGCGAGCAGCGTGAAGTGCCGGACCCGCTCGGCGCCGTGCGCCTCCCGCAGGCGGCCGACGATCTCGGCGAAGTAGCCCGCGTCGACGAGGGTCATCGGCACGAGCACCGGGCCCTCGTGGCGCCGCAGCGCCAGGTCGAGGACCTCGTACACGCCCTGCCGCCAGGCCCGCAGGTCCTGGAAGTCGCCGCGCAGCTCCGCGGGCAGGGCGCGGTGCAGCCCGAAGCCGACGTGCTCCGGGTCGCAGACGACGCCGCCCGGCAGGCGGCGGCGCAGCTCGTACGCGGTCTGGGTCTTGCCGCCGCCGAACGGCCCGTTGATCCAGAGCAGCACGGACACCTCAGCGGCCGCCCGCCCGCACCATCCCGGTCTCGTAGGCGAGGACCACGACCTGCACCCGGTCGCGCAGGTCCAGCTTGGTGAGGATGCGGCCCACATGCGTCTTCACGGTCGCCTCGGACAGCACCAGCCGGGCCGCGATCTCGCCGTTCGACAGGCCCTGCGCGACCAGGAGCATGACCTCGCGCTCGCGCTCGGTGAGCTTGTCGAGCTCCTTGTGCTGCGGCTCGCGGCCCGTCGACGGCAGCATCGGCGAGAAGCGGTCGAGGAGCCGGCGGGTGGTGGACGGGGCCACCACCGCGTCGCCGCTGTGCACGGAGCGGATCGCGCCGAGCAGCTCGCCCGGCGGCACGTCCTTCAGCATGAAGCCGCTGGCGCCCGCCTTCAGCCCGGAGAACGCGTACTCGTCCAGGTCGAAGGTGGTCAGGATCAGCACCTTCGGCGCGTCCGGCTCGGCGCAGATCCGGCGCGTCGTCTCCACCCCGTCCAGCTTGGGCATGCGCACGTCCATCAGGACCACGTCGACCTCCGCGGACCGCAGGACCTGCAGCGCCTCCACTCCGTCGCCGGCCTCCGCCACGACCTCCATGTCCGGCTGGGCGGCGAGCACCATGCGGAAACCGGTGCGCAGCAGCGCCTGGTCGTCGACGAGCATCACGCGGATGGACATATCGATCCTTCGGTCCTTCGGATTCAGTGAGCGGTCTTCAGGGGGAGCAGGGCGCTGATGCGGAAGCCGCCACCGGGGCGCGGACCGGCGTCCAGGGTGCCGCCGACCATGCCGACCCGCTCCCGCATGCCGATCAGGCCGTGGCCGCGGCCGTCGGCGCCGCCGTCCTCGTACATCTCCTGCGGCGCCCCGCGGCCGTCGTCCTCGACGAGCAGCCCGAGGCCGTCGTCGAAGTAGACCAGCCGGACGCTGGCGCCCGCGTCCGGGCCGCCGTGCTTGCGGGTGTTGGTGAGGGCTTCCTGCACGATCCGGTACGCCGTGAGCTCGACGCCGCTGGGCAGCGGGCGCGCGGTGCCCTCGATCTTGAAGTCGACGACGAGACCGGTGCCGCGGACCTGCTCGACCAGGTCCTCGATCTGGCCGACGTCCGGCTGGGGCACGTACTCCCCGGCCTCCTGGTGCTCGCCGGTGCGCAGGATGCCGAGCAGCCGGCGCATCTCGGCGAGCGCCTGCCGGCCGGTGGAGGAGATGGTCTCCAGGGCCTGCTTGGCGGTCTCCGGCGAGCCGTCCATGACGTACGCGGCGCCGTCCGCCTGCACCACCATCACGGACACGTTGTGGGCGACGACGTCGTGCAGCTCGCGGGCGATGCGGGCGCGCTCGGCGGCGACCGCGACCTTGGCCTGCGCCTCGCGCTCCTTCTCCAGGCGCGAGGCCCGCTCCTCCAGCTGCGCGAAGTAGGCCCGGCGGGTGCGCAGCGAGTCGCCGAGGACCCAGGCGAGCGCGAACGGCACGGTCATGATGACGACGAAGAAGACGGTGGCGGCCGAGGACGAGGAGTGCTCCATCGGCCAGCGCAGCTGCGACAGCAGGGCCGCGCTCAGCCCGCCGGCCAGCGCGAGCCGGGACGCCCAGCGCGGACCGTCGTGCGCCGCGACCGTGTAGATGATCACCAGCATGGCGAAGTCCGGCAGGAACGGGACCAGCCCGAACCCCAGCTGGGCCAGGCCCAGCGCCACCGAGAGCAGCAGCATCTTCTCCGGCATGCGCCGGCGCAGCGCCACCACCAGCGAGAACAGCGCGGCCACGGCCCCGTACGCGAGGGGCTGGGCGATCCTCGGGTAGGAGGTGTCCACCCAGAGCGCGGACATCCCGAAGAGGACGACGGCCCAGAAGGTGTCGACGCCCGTCGGGTGTCTGCGGAGGAAGTCGTAGAGACGCTGCACGTAGCAAAGGGTAGGGAAGAGAGATAGGTGCAGGGGTCAACCGTGGGTCCCATCCTTCCGCCACGGCACCTACTCCCCAAGGTGGAGACTGGGCCGCGTGACGGACGAGGTGACGGGCGGCGCGGTGGACGGGACGACGGGCGGGACGACGGGCCGGGCGGCCGGGTGGCAGGGGTGGCGGGCGGCCATGGAGCGCGCCCTGTACGGCCCCGGCGGCTTCTTCCTGCGCCCCGAGGGCCCGGCCGGCCACTTCCGCACGTCGGTGCACGCCTCCCCGCTCTTCGCCGGCGCCGTCGCCCGGCTGCTCGCCCGGACCGCCGCGGAGCTGGACACGGACGAGGTCGCCTTCACGGACGTCGGCGCCGGACGGGGCGAGCTGCTGCGCGGGGTCCTCGCCGCGGCACCGCCGGGGCTGCGGCTCCGGGCGTACGGCGTCGAGCGCGCCGTCCGGCCGGCCGGCCTCGACCCGCGGATCACCTGGACCGACCGGATCCCGGACGGCGAACGCGGGCTGCTCTTCGCCAACGAGTGGCTCGACAACGTGCCGGTGGACGTCGCCCAGGTCGACGAGGACGGGACCGTGCGGTACGTGGAGGTGCGCGCCGACGGTACGGAGCGGCCGGGCGCGGTCGTCACCGGCGCCGACGCCGCGTGGCTGGAGCGCTGGTGGCCGCTCGGCCGGCCCGGCGAGCGCGCCGAGATCGGCCGCCCCCGGGACGCCGCCTGGGCCGCCGCCGTCGGCTCCCTCGCGGCGGGCACCGCGATCGCCGTCGACTACGCCCATCTGCTGCGCACCGGCCGGCCCCCGTTCGGCACCCTCACCGCCTTCCGGGACGGCCGCGAGGTCCCCGCCATCCCGGACGGCAGCCGCGACCTGACCGCCCACGTGGCCCTGGACGCCTGCGCGGCCGCAGTGCCGGGCGCCGGCAGCAGGCCACTCGAATGGCCGGGGACCGGGCAGGGGAGCGGGCCGCGCGAGCGGCCGGGCACCGGGCAGGGGACCACGCACGACCGGCCGGGGACCGGGCCACACACCGGGCCGGGGGCCGGGTCACGCCCGCAGCCGCACACCGAATCGCGCGCCGAGCCGCACGCCCAGCCCCACACCCAGCCGCACGCCCAGCCCCACACCCAGCCGCTCACCGAACTGCTGACCCAGCGCGAGGCCCTGCGCGGCCTCGGCGTCACCGGCGCGCGCCCGCCGCTCTCCCTCGCCACCACGGACCCGGCCGGCTACGTCCGGGCCCTCGCCACGGCGGGCGAGGCCGCCGAGCTGACGGCCACGGGCGGGCTCGGCGACTTCCTCTGGCTCGTCCAGCGGGTCCCGGGCACGCTCCCGGGCGCCGTCCCGGCCGCCGCGGAGCACGGGGGATACTGACCGCATGACGGAGACGACGGTCGGCATCGGCGGCGCGGCGGAGAGCACCGACATGGTGCTGAACATCGGGCCGCAGCATCCCTCCACGCACGGAGTGCTCCGGCTGAAGCTGGTGCTCGACGGCGAGGTGGTGCGCGAGGCCGAGCCGGTCATCGGCTACATGCACCGCGGGGCCGAGAAGCTGTTCGAGGCGCGGGACTACCGGCAGATCATCATGCTGGCCAACCGGCACGACTGGCTGTCCGCGTTCTCCAACGAGCTCGGCGTGGTCATGGCCGTCGAGCGGATGCTCGGCATGGAGGTGCCGGAGCGGGCCGTGTGGACGCGGACGCTGCTCGCCGAGCTGAACCGGGTGCTCAACCACCTGATGTTCCTCGGCTCCTACCCGCTCGAACTGGGCGGGATCACCCCGGTCTTCCACGCCTTCCGCGAGCGCGAGGAGCTCCAGGCCGCGATGGAGGAGGTCTCCGGCGGCCGGATGCACTACATGTTCAACCGCGTCGGCGGCCTCAAGGAGGATCTGCCGGCGGGCTGGCTGGGCCGGGCGCGGCAGGCCGTCGCGGACGTGCGGTCGCGGATGGACGTGTACGACCGGCTGGTGCTCGGCAACGAGATCTTCCGCGGCCGGACCCGCGGGGTCGGGGTGCTGAGCCCCGAGGCGGTGCACGCGTACGGGGTGTCGGGGCCGATCGCCCGCGCCTCGGGCGTCGACTTCGACCTGCGGCGCGACGAGCCGTACCTCGCGTACGGGGAGCTGCGGGACGTGCTGCGGGTGGTGACCCGGACCGAGGGCGACTGCCTGGCCCGCTTCGAGTGCCTGCTGGAGCAGACGCACAACTCCCTGGACCTGGCCGACGCCTGCCTCGACCGGATCGACCGGCTGCCGCAGGGCCCGATCAACCAGCGGCTGCCGAAGGTCCTGAAGGCGCCCGAGGGCCACACGTACGCCTGGACCGAGAACCCGCTCGGCATCAACGGCTACTACCTGGTCTCCAAGGGCGAGAAGACCCCGTACCGGCTCAAGCTGCGCTCGGCGTCCTACAACAACATCCAGGCGCTGGTCGAGCTGCTGCCGGGGACGCTGGTCGCGGACATGGTGGCGATCCTGGGGTCGATGTTCTTCGTCGTCGGCGACATCGACAAGTAGCCGCGGGCAGACGTACGAAGAGGCCGGTGGACCTGAGTCCACCGGCCTCTTCGCGCGCGTCCTTACGAGTTGACCGCGCCCCGCAGCACCGTCATGTCCAGCTGCTCCGTCTCGTCGTGCGCCGTCAGGTCGATGACCTGGCCGATCGCCCGCGGCTCGGCCGGGCGCCGCTCGGCGGCCTCCGCGGCCTCCGCCGCCTCGGCGAGGACCTCCTCGCCGACGACGTCGGCGAGGTCGGTGTGCTGTACGGCCTCGATCGCGGCGGCCGCCTTCTTCGCGCCCGCGACCGCCTGGGTGCCGAAGTAGTCGAAGCCGCCGGCGGGGCGGGCGGGGCGGCGGGCGGCGTACGGGACGATCGCGGCCGCGGCGGGCACGGTGCGCAGGCCCGCGGTGCGGGCGTGCTGCTCGGCCGGGGTCAGGGCGGCCTTCGGCTCGACGACCTCGGACCCGGCCTGGACCTCGGGCTGCCCGGCCTGGGACTGACCCGGCGTCGGCTGCCCGGCCTGGGACGGCTCGGGCTCGGACTGCCCGGCCGTCGGCTGGCCGGCCTGGGACTGCTCGGGCTCGGCCGTCTCCGCCTCGGGCTCCGCGTCCGCCTTCTCGGTCTCGGCCGCCGCGTGCCGCTTCTCCGCCCGGTTCTCCAGGTTGCGCAGCGCCTCCGCGGCCCTGCGGTACGCCTCCGGGGTCGGCGTGGAGCCGGCCGGCGGCAGCGCCTTGGCCTGGGAGGCGGCGGCCGTGCCGCTCTCCAGGGCGAGGACGCGGCGGCCTTCGAGGGCGCTGGCGCGCTCGGTCTCGGCGGTGGCGTAGCGGCGCAGCAGGTCGGCGTGCTCGCTGCGCAGACCGGCCAGCTCGACGCGCTTGGCGCGGAGCTTGGCGTCGAGGCGGGTGCGCAGCTCGCGCGACTCCTCCAGGTCGGCCTCCAGCTCGGCGATCCGCTCGTCGTGCTTCCACTGGTCGGCGGTGCGGGCCCGGGTCAGCTCGGCGACCTGGCGGCCGGCGCTCTGGTCCCAACTGCGCATGAGAACGGCGCCGGTGACGGCGGCGGCCGCCGCCGCGGCGACGAGCAGCCGCAGCACCAGGGCATCACCGAGCAGCCAGGCGCCCGCGGCACAGACGACCGAAGCCCCGGCGACCGCGGAGGGCGGCAGGAGCTTGTGCAGGGGTGGGGAATGGCGGTGACGTCCACGTGGCATGGCCTGAAATTTACCGTGCGTAGGCGCCGTATGGGGGGTCGCCCCGGCAATCTGTTGGCGAGTTCTCGCCGTAGCCGGCCCGGGCCCTCGCCATTCCCGGCCGGGCCCGGCCGACTCGCCTTGTCCGGCGCCTACTTCTTGAGCAGCCCCTTCGACTGCAGATAGCTCTTGGCCACGTCCTCGGGCTTGGCGCGCTCGGCGTCGACCTTGCGGTTCAGTTCGGCGAGATCCGCCGTCGTCAGCACCTTGGTGATCTTGTCGAGGGCTGCGGCTATCTCCGGCGATCCGGCGTCCTTGGCATTGACGACGGGCAGCACGTTGTCGGCGTTCTGGAGCTTCTTGTCGTCGGTGAGGAAGACGAGTCCGAAGGAGTCGACGGTGGCGTCCGTGGTGGTGGTGAGGACGAGCTGGTCGACGCCGTCCTTGACCGCCTGCTTGGCCTGCGGGGTGCCGACTCCCTTGGGGTCGACGCCGGTGACGTCGATGCCGTAGGTCTTCTTCAGACCCGGCGCGCAGAAGGGCCGTATCTCGCATTCGTCGCCGGCCGCGATCTTCACCTTCAGCTTGGCGCGGCCGAGATCGGAAAGGGTCGTCAGCTTGTTCTTCTCCGCGAATTCCCTGCTCACGGCGAAGGCGTTCTGGTCGACGGCCTCGCCGACCGCGAGCACCTTCAGTCCGCGCGGCTCGGCGAGCTTCTTCAGGGCTTCGGTGGTGGCGGCCGGGTCTCCGGAGGCGACCGGCTTCTCCTCGGGCGCCTTCGGCCCGTTCGCCTTCGCGTTGAGGAATTCCGCGAGCGTCGCCGCGTATTCCGGTACGACGTCGATCTCGCCCTTCTCCAGGGACGGTTCGTAGAGCTCGCGATTCTTCACCGTGGTGACGCTCGCGTCGTATCCGGCGTCGTCGAGGACCTGCGCGTACAACTCGGCGAGGACCTTCGACTCGGTGAAGGCCGCGGCGCCGACGACGACCGGGCCCTTGCCGCCGCCACCGGTGCCGGCGGAGCCGCCGTCCTTGGACTTCTCCAGGCTGTCGCCGCCGCACGCGGTCAGCGACACCGTCAGGGCCGCGAGGGCCAGTACCGCACCCGCGACGCGCGAGTTCCCACTCACAAGATCACCCATTTCGTTGTTCGGTCCGGTGGCCGAGGAGCCGGTCGGCGGCCACGAGCAGCGCCTCCACGAGGAGCGCGAGCAGGGCCACGAGCAGGGCTCCGGCCACGACCTGAGGTGTGTTGTACGTGCTGAAGCCGGCCGTGATGATCCGGCCGAGGCCGCCTTGGCCGGCCATCGCGGCGATGGTCGCGGTGGCGACCACCTGCACGGCGGCCGAGCGCAGACCGGTCATCAGCATCGGCCGGGCGAGCGGCAGTTCCACCTCGCGGAACAGCTGTCCGCCGCTCATGCCCATGCCGCGGGCGGCCTCGACGACCGCGCGGTCCACCTCCCGCACGCCCACGTAGGCGTGGGTGAGCAGCGGCGGTATCGCGAACAGGACGAGCGCGATCACCGTCGGCACGTCACCGGAGTTGCGCAGCGGCGAGACCATGAACAGGGCGAGGACGGCGAAGACGGGCACGGCCCGGCCCGCGTTGGAGACGTTGACGGCGAGCGCGCCGCCCTTGCCGAGGTGGCCCAGCCACAGGCCGAGCGGCAGCGCGACGGCGCAGGCGAGCAGCAGCGCGGCCCCGCTCACGTACAGGTGCTCGGCGAGCCGGTGCCACACGCCGCTCTCGCCCGACCAGTGGGCGCCGGTGGTCAGCCAGCTCCAGGTGTCCGCGAAGACGCCCATCTCACGCACCCCCGCCCGCCGCCGCCCGGCCGCCCGCCGACGCCCGTGTCCGGGTCCAGGGCGTGAGGAGCCGCTGGAGGCCGAGGAGCAGCAGGTCGGCGGTGACGGCGAGCAGCACGCACAGCACGGCGGCGGTGAGCACCTGTGCCTTGAAGAACGAGGGCAGCGCGTCCTCGATGAGATTGCCGAGGCCGCCGCGGCCGACGAGGGAGCCGACGGTGGTGAGCGCGATCGTGGAGACCGTCGCCGTCCGCACGCCGGCCATCAGGGCGGGCAGCGCCAGCGGCAGCTCGACCTCCCAGAGCAGCCGCCACGGCCCGTACCCCATGCCGCTGGCCGCCTCCTTGGTCTCGGCGGGCACGGCCGCGAGCCCGGCCAGCAGGCCGCGCACCAGGATGGTCAGCGAGTACAGCACGAGCCCGGTGACGACGAGTGCCGACGACAGCCCGAGGAACGGCAGCAGCAGCGAGAACATCGCGAGCGAGGGGATCGTGTAGAGCAGGGTGGTGAGCCCGAGGACGGGTCCGGCCAGCCGCGGCCAGGCCCGCACGAGCAGCGCGAGCGGGAAGGCGACGGCGATCCCGAGGAGCACCGACACGACGGTGATTCCCACATGCTGGACCGTGGCGTCGGTCAACTCCTGGGAACGGGTGCGCAGATACTCCCCGCAGATCCAGTCGTTCGTCACCAGGCAGTTCGCCCCGGCCATGCGCATTCCCCCCTTCCCGCGCTCCCCCGAACACCTGCCTGCCGACCCTATCCCCCGCCACCGACAACCGCCGGTGATCCCGGCCGAAGCGCCACGGGGTGGAAATACTTCCTTCACACATCGCGGCCCGCGAGCGGTAAGAATGGGGAACCATGATCCGGTTCGAGCACGTGACCAAGCGGTACGCGGACGGCACGACGGCCGTCGACGACCTCTCCTTCGAGGTCGCCGAGGGAGAGCTGGTCACCCTGGTCGGGCCGTCGGGCTGCGGCAAGACGACCACGATGAAGATGGTCAACCGGCTCGTCGAGCCCACCTCGGGCCGCGTCCTGCTCGGCGGCGAGGACGTGGCCGCCGTCGACCCGGTCCGGCTGCGCCGCACCATCGGCTACGTCATCCAGCAGGTCGGCCTCTTCCCGCACCGCACCGTCCTCGACAACACGGCCACCGTGCCTGCGCTGCTCGGCTGGAAGAAGGCGAAGGCCCGCGAGCGCGCCGCCGAACTCCTCGACCTGGTCGGCCTCGACCCCGCGGTCCACGGCCGCCGCTACCCCGAACAGCTCTCCGGCGGCCAGCGCCAGCGCGTCGGCGTGGCCCGCGCGCTCGCCGCCGACCCGCCGGTCCTGCTCATGGACGAGCCCTTCGGCGCCGTCGACCCCGTGGTGCGCGAACACCTCCAGAGCGAGTTCCTGAACCTCCAGGCCACCGTCCGCAAGACGGTCCTGCTCGTCACCCACGACCTGGCCGAGGCGGTCCGGCTCGGCGACCGCATCGCCGTCTACGGACAGGGCCGCATCGAGCAGTTCGACACCCCCGCCCGCGTGCTCGGCGCCCCCGCGACCCCCTACGTGGCCGACTTCGTCGGCGCCGACCGCGCGCTGCGCCGCCTCGCGGTCACCGACCTGACCGAGGCCGACCTCGACCCCGTACCCGACCCCGTACCCCTGGCGGAGGACACCCTCACGCGGATCCCGCTCGGCGGATCGCTCCAGGACGCCCTCGCCGCCCTCCTCCAGGGCGACGCCGGGCGGATCGCGGTGCACGCCCCCGGGGACCCGGCCCGGGTGCTCGGCACCCTCACCGCCGACGGCGTCCACCGGACGCTGCGGAAGCGCTCGGTGGACCTCAGCTCGCGCTGAGCTTGCCGGCCATCCACACCAGGCCCGGCGGGATCTCCCGGTTCCAGGTGTTGAAGTTGTGGCCGCCGCTGTCCAGGACGATCGACGAGACCAGCGCCGGGTTCTTCACCTTCTTGATGAAGGCCATCGTGCTCTTCAGGTTGCCCTCGCCGTGCTTGGACGTCGTCACCAGGAACGACGCGTCGCCCTGCGGCAGGTGGTCCAGGCTCCACAGCAGGTTCGCCCGGTTCTTCGCCGCCTGGTCGCCCTGGAACAGGTCGCCGGTCGTCACGTCGTCCGCCGCCTTGTAGTACGCGGAGAAGCCGGCGGCCGCCGCGAACCGGTCCGGGTGGTGCATCACGATCTTCAGCGCGCAGTAGCCGCCGGTCGAGTTCCCCATGAAGCCCCAGTTCCGGGCCTTCGTGCCCACCCGGTAGGTGCCCGAGATCGCCTTCTGCAGGTCCTCCGCGAAGAACGTCTCGGTCTGCGGGCCGCCCGGGATGTCCACGCACTCGGTGTCCCGCGGCGGCGCCACCGTCGGGCGCAGCATCACCAGGATCATCGGCTGCATCTTGCCCGCCCTGGCCTGCTGGTACGCCGTCTTCGGGTACTTCAGCCCCTTCAGCAGGTTCTCCGCCGTGCCCGGGTAGCCGGTCAGCACCACGGCCGCCGGGAACGTCGTCTTCGCGTAGCCCGGCTGGAAGTACTCCGGCGGCAGATAGACGTAGGCCGGCGAGTCGATCCCCGACTTCCGGCCGGCTATCACCACCTTCTGTATCTGCCCGCCGATCGCCGGCCGCCCGCCGCCCGGCACCCCGTCGATCGCCTGGGTCCCGAGCACCTTCACGTCCTTGGAGCCGCCCGAGTGATCGAGCACCACGCCCATGTCCTGCTCCTGGCCGAACAGGTCGGCCCACGAGCCGTAGAACTGGAACGTGTTGTTCACGAAGAGACCGACCGAGGCGAACAAGGCCAGCTGGGTGGCGAGCAGCACGCCCACCCGCCCCAGGACGGAACGCCAGCCGCCGCGCGCCAGCCGCGGCCACAGCCAGATCGTGACACCGAACAGTGCCACGGCCGCGACGACCGCCACCGCGAGAACAGAGTTGCTGGTGAGACCCATGTGACGCCCGAGCTTTCTTCCCTGATATTTCCCTGAGATTTCTCCTGCGGGCAGTGAACCCGCCCCATCGCTGCTCCGTCCTAGAAGGCGCAAACCTCCGGAACGGCCCGATAACAGCCGCGCGGCCCTCCGGATCAACGATCTCTCGCGGAACCACGGGAAGCACGGGAAGCGATGTCTGTCACGGTAGATGGGGACAAGTCCGGATCGGTTCCGGATCGTGTACGCCGGATTCTGCGCGGACCCCGAGCCGAGAGGGTCCCGGCCCTCGTCGGCACGGCCGGCGCGGTGATCGGCCTGGTCGACGTCGCCGCCGGAGTCCTGCCGCGGTTCCGCGCCAGCAAGATGCACGCCGCCGCCGAGGTCCTCCCCGGCACCCTCGGACCGCTCTCCGCGGCCCTCTCGCTCAGCGCCGGCGTCCTGCTCCTGCTCCTCGCCCACGGCCTCAAGCGCAACAAGCGCCGCGCCTGGCGCGCCGCCGTCGTGCTCCTGCCGATCGGCGCGGTGGCCCAGCTCACCTGGCGCCACTCCGTCACCGGCGCCGTGCTCTCCCTCGGGCTGCTCACCCTCCTCGTACGGCACCGGGACCAGTTCGCCGCCCTGCCCGACCCGCGCAGCCGCTGGCGCGCCCTGGCCAACTTCGTCCTCATGGGCGCCGGCTCCCTCGCCCTCGGCCTCGTCATCGTCAGCGCCCACCCGCGCCGCGTCATCGGCAGCCCCAGCCTCACCGACCGCCTCGAACACGTCCTCTACGGACTGTTCGGCATGGAAGGCCCCGTCGACTACACCGGCAACACCGGCTGGACCGTCGGCTACTCCCTCGGCGCCCTCGGCATGCTGACCGCCCTCACCACCATCTACCTCGCCTTCCGGCCCGAGCACCCGGCCGCCCGGCTCACCGAGGACGACGAGGCCCGGCTGCGCGAACTGCTCGCCAAGCACGGCGCCCGCGACTCCCTCGGCCACTTCGCGCTCCGCCGCGACAAGGGCGTCGTCTTCTCCCCCAGCGGCAAGGCCGCCGTCTGCTACCGCGTCGTCTCCGGCGTCATGCTCGCCAGCGGCGACCCCATCGGCGACGTGGAAGCCTGGCCCGGCGCCATCGAACGCTTCATGGACGAGGCCAAGGCCCACTCCTGGACCCCCGCCGTCGTCGGCTGCTCCGAGACCGGCGGCCAGGTCTGGACCCGCGAGACCGGACTCGACGCCCTCGAACTCGGCGACGAGGCCATCGTCGACGTCGCCGACTTCTCCCTCTCCGGCCGCGCCATGCGCAACGTCCGCCAGATGGTCAAGCGCATCGAACGCAACGGCTACACCACCAAGGTCCGCCGCGTCAGCGACCTCAGCGACGGCGAACTGGAGCGGGTCCGCCGCGCGTCCGAGGACTGGCGCGGCACCGACACCGAGCGCGGCTTCTCCATGGCCCTCGGCCGCATCGGCGGCCCCGGCGACGGCGAAGCGGTGATAGCGACCGCCCACAAAGAGGATCCCGACGATCCCACCGGCACCGTCTCCCCCTACGGCGACCTGAAGGCGATCCTCCACTTCGTCCCGTGGGGCACCGACGGCATGTCGCTCGAACTCATGCGCCGCGACCGCAGCGCCGACCCCGGCATGAACGAGCTCCTCATCGTCGCCGCCCTGCAGAACGCCCCCCGCGTCGGCATCGAGCGGATCTCCCTCAACTTCGCCATGTTCCGCGCCGCCCTCGCCCGCGGCGAGAAGATCGGCGCCGGCCCCGTCCTGCGGCTCTGGCGCGGACTGCTCGTCTTCCTCTCCCGCTGGTTCCAGATCGAGTCGCTCTACAAGTTCAACGCCAAGTTCCAGCCCCGCTGGGAGCCCCGCTTCCTCGTCTACCGCAAGAGCGGCGACCTGCCCCGCATCGGCTTCGCCATCATGCAGGCCGAGGGCTTCGTGAACGTCACCCTGCCCCGCCCCTTCACCCGCCGCCGGCGCACCGCCGAACCCCGCCCCTGCAGCCACATCACCCCCGCCAAGCCCGACCACGAGGCCCACGCCGCCTGAGCCCGCAGGGCCCGCCCAGCCCCGGTCCGCCGACCGGGCCCTACGCTGGAGGCATGAGTACGACGATCGACCGGGGCACGGCGCTCGGCCTGCCGGAGTGGGACCGCTGCGCGGTCATGGGCGTGGTCAACGTGACCCCCGACTCCTTCTCCGACGGCGGCCGCTGGTTCGACACCACGGCCGCCGTCAAACACGGCCTCGACCTCGTCGCCGAGGGCGCCGACCTCGTCGACGTCGGCGGCGAGTCCACCCGCCCCGGCGCCAGCCGCGTCGACGAGGACGAGGAACTCCGCCGCGTCATCCCCGTCGTCCGCGGCCTCGCCGCCGAAGGCGTCACCGTCTCCGTCGACACCATGCGCGCCACCGTCGCCGCCCGGGCCGTCGCCGCCGGCGCCGCACTCGTCAACGACGTCAGCGGCGGCCTCGCCGACCCGCAGATGGTCCCCGCCGTCGCCGCCGCCGAAGTCCCCTTCGTCGTCATGCACTGGCGCGGCTTCAGCGACAACATGAACAGCCTCGCCGTCTACGACGACGTCGTCGGCGAAGTCGTCCGCGAACTCCGCACCCGCATGGAAGCCGTCATCGACGGCGGCATCGCCCCCGAACGCCTCGTCGTCGACCCCGGCCTCGGCTTCGCCAAGCTCGCCCCGCACGACCTCGCGCTCGTCGCCCACCTCCCCGAGCTCCGCGCCCTCGGCCGCCCCCTCCTCGTCGCCGCCTCCCGCAAGCGCTTCCTCGGCCACGTCCTCACCCGCGAACCCGGCGCCACCCCGCCGCCCGCCCGCGAACGCGACGCCGCCACCGCCGCCGTCTCCGCCCTCGCCGCCCACGAAGGCGCCTGGGCCGTCCGCGTCCACGAGGTCCGCGCCACCGCCGACGCCGTACGCGTCGCCAGAGCCGTCGAAGGAGCCAGGTGACCCCCGCCGACTCCCCCGACCACCCCCGCGGCAGCGACGAGGCCGCCGTCGAAGCCGCCAACACCGCCTTCTACGAGGCGATGGAACAGGGCGACTTCGACACCATCACCGACCTCTGGCTCGACGACGGCGCCACCCCCGTCTCCTGCGTCCACCCCGGCTGGCCCGTCCTCAGCGGCCGCGGCGACGTCCTGCGCTCGTACGCCCTGATCATGGCGAACACCGACTACATCCAGTTCTTCCTGACCGACGTCGAGATCTCCCTCGCCGGCGACGTGGCCCTCGTCACGTGCACCGAGAACATCCTCAGCGGCGGACCCGCCGAGGACGGCGCCGAGCTCGGCCCCCTCGTCGGCCAGCTCGTCGTCGCCACCAACGTGTTCCGCCGCACGCCGGAAGGGTGGAAGGTGTGGTCCCACCACGGCTCCCCCGTCATCCCCGAAAACGACGGAACGGACGACGGCGAGGGCACGGACTGAACCGCCCCCAACCCGGACACCCCCCGGGCGCCGACCCGGCTGTCGGACCCCGCAGGTAGATTCGATGGTGGACACCCGGCCGTCCGCACCCGGCTGCGTGGCCACCCGAACTACGACAGCAGGAGTGATTCGCGTGGATCGTGTCGCGCTGCGCGGCCTCAAGGCCCGAGGACACCACGGCGTCTTCCCCAAGGAGCGCGAGGAAGGCCAGACGTTCATCGTCGACCTCACCCTCGGCCTCGACACCCGCCCCGCGGCCGCCGACGACGACCTGACGAAGACCGTCCACTACGGCATCGTCGCCGAAGAGGTCGTGGACGTCGTCCAGGGCGAGCCCGTCGACCTGATCGAGACGCTCGCCGAGCGCATCGCCCAGCAGTGCCTCAAGCACGCCGGCGTCCAGGAGGTGGAGGTCGTCGTCCACAAGCCGGACGCGCCGATCACCGTCCCCTTCGACGACGTGACCGTCACCATCACCCGGAGCCGCGCATGAAGCCCCAGCACAGCGACCCCACCGTGCAGCCCGTCCCCGCCGCCGTCACCGCGGCCGTCGACGCCGCCGACGTCACCCTCTCCAACCCCAAATGGGCCGTCCTCGCCCTCGGCGCCAACCTCGGCAACCGCCTGGAGAACCTCCAGGGCGCCATCGACGCCCTCGGCGACACCCCCGGCCTCCGCGTCAAGGCCGTCTCCCCCGTCTACGAGACCGAGCCCTGGGGCGTCGAGCCGGGCACCCAGCCCTCGTACCTCAACGCCGTCGCCCTCGTGAAGACCACGCTGCCGCCCTCCTCCCTCCTGGAGCGCGCCCACGCCGTCGAGGAGGCCTTCCACCGCGTCCGCGACGAGCGCTGGGGCGCCCGCACCATCGACGTCGACATCATCACGTACGCCGACGTCGTCTCCGACGACCCCGTCCTCACCCTGCCGCACCCCCGCGCCCACCAGCGCGCCTTCGTCCTCGCCCCCTGGCACGACATCGACCCCGAGGCCACCATCCCCGGCCAGGGCACCGTCGCCGACCTCCTCGCCGCCGTCGGCCAGGACGGCCTCACGGCACGCGCCGACCTGGAACTGCGGCTGCCCGAGTAGTCGTTAGTCTCGTCAGAGACCGCCCACCCCCCACGCGACGAAGGACACCCGGTGAAACAACTGCGGCTGAAGGTGCTCGCCGGTCTGTTCATCGGCGCCGGCGTCCTCTCCTGGGGCGCCGCCCGCCTCTGGGACGCGCTCGGCACGCTCCCCAGCGTGCCGCTCGCCGCCCCCATCGTGCTCGCCGTCATCGCCGCCGTCCTCACCGCCACGGCCCTCTCGCTGCGCGCCCGCCTCAAGGCCCAGCGCGAGCGCCGCCCCGGCGCCAAGGGCGTCGAGCCCCTCATGGCCGCCCGCGCCGTCGTCTTCGGCCAGGCCAGCGCCCTCGTTGCCGCCCTCGTCGCCGGCATGTACGGCGGCACCGGCGTCTTCCTCCTCGGCTCCCTCGACATCCCCGCCCGACGCGACCAGGCCATCTACGCCGGCTTCTCGGTCCTCGCGGGCATCGCCGTCATCGCCGCCGCCCTCTTCCTGGAGCGCGTCTGCAAACTCCCCGAAGACCCCGACAGCACGGGCAACCACAACGGCCAGGGCCAGGGCCACGCGCCGGTCTCCTGAGCCGTGTCCTGAGCCGCGCATGAGGATGGCCCCCCGATCCGTGATCGGGGGGCCATCCTCATGGAGCGGGGCCGGCTAGCGGGCCAGTATCAGGGACATCGCCTCGGCGCGCGTGGTGGCGTCACGGAGCTGTCCGCGCACCGCCGAGGTGGTCGTCTTCGCGCCGGGCTTGCGGACGCCGCGCAGCGCCATGCACATGTGCTCGGCCTCGATCACGACGATCGCGCCACGCGCGTCGAGGATCCTCATCAGCGAGTCGGCGATCTGCGTCGTCAGACGCTCCTGCACCTGCGGACGGCGGGCGAAGACGTCGACCAGACGGGCCAGCTTCGACAGACCGGTGATCTTGCCCGTTTCGGCCGGAATGTAACCGATGTGCGCTACGCCATGGAACGGGAGCAAATGGTGTTCGCACTGCGATGTCAGTTCGATGTCCTTCACCAGGACCATCTCGTCGTGCCCGAGGTCGAACGTCGTCGTCAGGACGTCCTCCGGCTTCTGCCACAGACCCGCGAAGAGCTCCTTGTACGCCCGCGCGACGCGCGCCGGCGTCTCCCGCAGCCCCTCGCGGTCCGGGTCCTCACCGACCGCGATGAGGAGCTCCCGTACGGCGTTCTCGGCGCGCTTCTCGTCGAAAACGCCGATCGTGCCCTCGCCGTCCAGCGTCACCGGGTCGGTCATCTGTGCCTCGTTCCGTCTGTCTGACTAGGCGCGAAAAAGGCCGCGCCCCCACAGGCTAGAACCTGTGGGGGCGCCGCTTCCATTCCGGGCTGCCGGAGCCTACGGCTCCGGGGTGTCCTCCGGGGCGACCTCGAGCGACTTGGTGGTGTCGACCGGGGTGCCGGCCGCCGAGGAGCCGTTGGCGCTGTTGGTCAGGGCCAGCTCCTTCGGGGACAGGACCGGCGGGCGGGTGGACGGCGTGCGGCGGGCCGAGCCGGTCCAGGCCGGGCGGGCCGGGCGCTTGACGATCGGGGCGAAGATCTCGGCGATCTCCTCCTTGCCCAGGGTCTCCTTCTCCAGGAGGGCCAGGACCAGGTTGTCGAGGACGTCACGGTTCTCGACGAGGATCTCCCACGCCTCGTTGTGCGCGGTCTCGATGAGCTTCTTGACCTCTTCGTCGACCAGCGCGGCGACCTCTTCGGAGTAGTCGCGCTGGTGCGCCATCTCGCGGCCGAGGAAGGGCTCGGTGTTGTCGCCGCCGAACTTGATGGCGCCGAGCCGCTCCGTCATGCCGTACTGGGTGACCATCGCGCGGGCCGTGGCGGTGGCCTTCTCGATGTCGTTGGCAGCGCCGGTGGTCGGGTCGTGGAAGACCAGTTCCTCGGCGGCGCGCCCGCCCAGCATGTAGGCGAGCTGGTCGAGCATCTCGTTGCGGGTGGTCGAGTACTTGTCCTCGTCGGGCAGGACCATGGTGTAGCCCAGGGCCCGGCCGCGGGACAGGATGGTGATCTTGTGGACCGGGTCGGAGTTCGGCGAGGCCGCCGCGACCAGGGCGTGACCGCCCTCGTGGTACGCGGTGATCTTCTTTTCCTTGTCCGACATGATCCGGGTCCGCTTCTGCGGACCGGCGACGACGCGGTCGATGGCCTCGTCGAGCGCCTTGTTGTCGATCAGCTTCTTGTCCGAGCGGGCGGTGAGGAGCGCCGCCTCGTTGAGGACGTTGGAGAGGTCGGCACCGGTGAAGCCGGGGGTGCGGCGGGCGACGGCGCCGAGGTCGACGTCCGGGGCGACCGGCTTGCCCTTCTGGTGGACCTTGAGGATCTCCAGGCGGCCCTGCATGTCCGGGCGGTCGACGGCGATCTGCCGGTCGAAGCGGCCGGGGCGCAGGAGGGCCGGGTCGAGGATGTCGGGCCGGTTGGTGGCGGCGATCAGGATGACGCCGCCCTTGACGTCGAAGCCGTCCATCTCGACGAGCAGCTGGTTGAGGGTCTGCTCGCGCTCGTCGTGTCCGCCGCCGAGGCCGGCGCCGCGGTGGCGGCCGACCGCGTCGATCTCGTCGACGAAGACGATGGCCGGGGCGTTGGCCTTGGCCTGCTCGAAGAGGTCGCGGACGCGGCTGGCGCCGACGCCGACGAACATCTCGACGAAGTCGGAGCCGGAGATCGAGTAGAACGGCACTCCGGCCTCGCCGGCGACGGCGCGGGCCAGGAGGGTCTTGCCGGTTCCGGGCGGGCCGTACAGCAGCACGCCCTTGGGGATCTTGGCGCCGACGGCCTGGAACTTGGCCGGCTCCTGGAGGAATTCCTTGATCTCGTGGAGTTCCTCGACCGCCTCGTCGGAGCCCGCGACGTCGGCGAAGGTCGTCTTGGGGGTGTCCTTGGTGATGAGCTTCGCCTTGGACTTCCCGAAGTTCATGACGCGGGAGCCGCCGCCCTGCATCTGGTTCATCAGGAAGAGGAAGACGACCACGATGAGGACGAAGGGCAGCAGGGAGAGGAGGACCGAGATGAAGGGGGACTGCTTCGTCGGGGAGACGGTGTAGCCGCCCTCGATCTGTCCGGCCTCGAACTTCTCCTGCAGCTTGTCGGCCAGGTCGGCGCCCTGGGTGCCGATGTAGCTGGCCTGGACCTTGCCGCTCTTGTCGATCTTCTGGCCGTCGACCAGCGTGATCTTGACGACCTGCTCGTCACCGGTGGTGAGCTGTGCGGATTTGACCTGGTTCTTGTCGATCGCCTGGACGACCTTGCCGGTGTCCACCGTCTTGTAGCCCTCGGACGAGCCGACGACCTGCATCAGCACGACCACGGCGAGGACGGCCAGCACGATCCACATGACCGGCCCACGGAAGTATCGCTTCACGTCCATCCATACGGGGCGCACTTGCCGCCCCGTCCCTCCTGCCCGTAGGTGAGTGCTGCTGTGAGTAGCTGCGGTATGAAAAAGCTGTTCTTCGGACGGTACCCCAGCATGGGCGCCTGCGGCCGTCCTCCCTCGCTTCTGCTTGGTTCAACGGAGGGAAGACGGCGCGGGTTCCCCTGGGGGAGTCCCTGCGAAGGGGGGTCCTCAGCCGCCGTAGACGTGCGGGGCGAGGGTGCCGACGAAGGGGAGGTTGCGGTACTTCTCGGCGTAGTCCAGGCCGTATCCCACGACGAACTCGTTGGGGATGTCGAAGCCGATCCACTTGACGTCGATGGCGACCTTGGCGGCCTCCGGCTTGCGCAGGAGGGTGACGACCTCGAGGGAGGCCGGCTCACGGGAGCCGAGGTTGGACAGGAGCCAGGACAGGGTCAGGCCCGAGTCGATGATGTCCTCGACGATCAGGACGTGCCTGCCCTTGATGTCGGTGTCGAGGTCCTTGAGGATGCGGACCACGCCGGAGGACTGGGTGCCGGCGCCGTAGGAGGAGACGGCCATCCAGTCCATGGTGACGGGGGAGGACAGGGCACGCGCCAGGTCCGCCATCACCATCACGGCGCCCTTGAGGACGCCCACGATGAGCAGGTCCTTGCCCGCGTACTCCGCGTCGATCTTCGCGGCGAGCTCGGCGAGCTTCGCGTCGATCTCTTCCTTGGTGATGAGCACCGACTGGAGGTCGGTGCCCATGTCCTTCTCGTTCACCCGGGTCACTTTCGTTGCAGCTTGCGACTTTGCGGTCAGCCTTGCCGAATGACCAGTCTGCCACCCTGTCGCAGTGCCTCGACGCGTCCGGGCAGGTTGATGGCTCCCTGACCGCGCCAGCCGGTGACGAGTCGGTCGACTTCTTCGATGTGCCGGGCGAAGAGGGAGCCGGCCGGGGCGCCCTCGGCGATGACGGCCCGGCGCAGGACGCGGCGGCGTACGGCGGGGGGCAGGCCGAAGAGCTTGGCGCATTCGAGGCGGCCGGCTTCGTCGCGTACGGCGGTCTCGGCGTCGGCGGCCCAGGCGTCGAGGGCGTCGGCGTCGTCGCGGGAGAGCTGGGCCGTTCGGGCGAGGGCTTCGACGACGCCCTTGCCGAGGGCCTTTTCGAGGGCGGGGAGGCCTTCGTGGCGGAGCCGGCTGCGGGTGTAGGCGGGGTCGGCGTTGTGGGGGTCGTCCCAGACGGCGAGTTCCTGGGCGATGCAGGCCTTGCGCACGGTCTGGCGGTCGAGTTCCAGGAAGGGGCGGCGGTAGCGGCCTGCGGTGCCGGAGACGGCGGCCATGCCGGAGAGGCTGCGGATGCCGGAGCCGCGGGCGAGGCCGAGGAGAACGGTTTCGGCCTGGTCGTCGCGGGTGTGGCCGAGCAGGATCGCGGTGGCGCCGTGGCGTTCGGCGGCGGCGTCGAGGGCGGCGTAGCGGGCGTCGCGGGCGGCGGCTTCGGGCCCGCCGTCGCGTCCGACGGTGACGGCGACGGCTTCGACGGGGTCGAGGCCGAGGGCGGTCATGCGGTCGGCGACTTCGCGGGCGCGCTGGTCGGAGCCCTGCTGGAGGCCGTGGTCGACGGTGATGCCGCCGGCGCGCAGGGGGAGCTTGCGGGCTTCGAAGGCGAGTGCGGAGGCGAGTGCCATGGAGTCGGCGCCGCCGGAGCAGGCGACGAGCACGAGGGGGTGTGCGTCGGCCGGCGTGCCGGGGTGCGGGGAGGTGTTGTGCGCGGTGAGGACGTCGTGGAGTACGCGGCGGACCGCCAGGCGTATCGCCGCGACCGCGGGATGGGGACCCATGTCCGGTGCCCTTCGTGGAGAGTGGGGTGCCTCGTCGGAGTCTTAACGGTCGGAAGTGGGGGTTCGGTCACCCAGAGTGCGTCGATGGTGACAGAACCTGGCCGTTACCCGAGCATTGCACGCCCCACCCGCCGCTTACGGTCCCTCGGATGGGTGATTGGTGGGGTGTTCTTCCGTCGTGCGACGCATCCGTCTCATGAGTCTGCCTTACGGTGCACCCTCGCCACCCAGTCGGCGGGGCTGGCGATCTCGGCCTTGGTGGGGAGGGTGTTGGGGGAGGTCCAGACGCGGTTGAAGCCGTCCATGCCGACCTGGTCGACGACGGCGGTGACGAAGCGTTCGCCGTCGCGGTACTGGCGGAGCTTGGCGTCGAGGCCGAGGAGTTTGCGCAGGGCGAGGTCGAGGCGGGAGGCGCCGCGGGCGCGGCGTTGCTGGAACTTCTCGCGGATCTCGGCGACGGAGGGCACGACGTCGGGTCCGACGCCGTCCATGACGTGGTCGGCGTGGCCTTCGAGGAGGGACATGACGGCGGTGAGGCGGCCGAGGATCTCGCGCTGTTCGGGGGTCTGGACGAGTTCGACGATGCTGGGTGCGGGTTCGCCCTGTTCGCCTTCGGGGCGGTTCCCGCCGGCGAGGGCCTGGGCGGCTTCGCGGAGGCGTTCGACGACGGTGGAGGGGTCGACGTCGGTGGCGGCGAGGAAGGACTGGATCTCGCCCTGGAGGTGGTCGCGGAGCCAGGGGACGGCGGTGAACTGGGTGCGGTGGGTCTCCTCGTGGAGGCAGACCCAGAGCCGGAAGTCGTGCGGGTCGACCTCCAGTTCGCGTTCGACGTGGACGATGTTGGGGGCGACGAGCAGGAGGCGGCCGCCGCCGTCGCGGCCGGCGGGGAGTTCGCGGGTGGCGGGGGCGAAGGTCTCGTACTGGCCGAGGATGCGGGAGGCCAGGAAGGACAGCAGCATGCCGAGTTCGACGCCGGTGACCTTGCCGCCGACGACGTTGAGCATGGCGCCGCCGGTGGTGCCGGTGCGGCGTTCCTTCATCTTGTCGAGGAGCGGGGTGAGGAGTTCGCGGAAGCCGGCGACATTGGCCTTGATCCAGCCGACGCGGTCGACGACGAGGACGGGCGTGTCGGCGATGTCGGCGGGGAGCCGGTCCTCGGGGATCATCCGGGTGTAGGCCCGGACGTGTTCCTCGGCGGCCTTGGCGTGTCTGCGGAGTTCGGCGACGACGTCGCGCGCCTCCTCCCGGCTCACCTCCGGGCCCGGACGGACCAGCCGGGTCGCCGTCGCGACGGCGAGGTTCCAGTCGACCATCCCCGATGTCCCTGCACCACCGATGCTCGTCATGCGTCAACCGTACGTTCTCGGCGCCCGTTCGGTGAGGGTTCGGGCGAGTATTCGCCCGGGTCAGGGACGGGTCGGGGGCCGGCCGGGGGCGGTCGGGGGCGGGTGGGGGACGTGCCGGGGCGGGGTCAGCGGCGCGGGGCCAGGGCGGCGCCGAGGCGGTCGAGGGCCGGCTGGGCGGCGCCGGGGGAGCTCGTGCGCCCGGCGAGGAAGGCGAAGGCGAGGAGCCGGCCGTCGCCGGTGACGACGGTGCCGGCGAGGGTGTTGACGCCGGTGAGGGTGCCGGTCTTGGCGCGGACGAGGCCGGCGCCGGAGGCGGCGGGGCCGTCGCCGAAGCGGCCGGCGAGGGTGCCGCTGAAGCCGCCGACGGGCAGTCCGGTGAGGACGGGCCGCAGTTCGGGGTGGGCCGGGTCGGCCGCCCGGGTGAGGATGCCGGTGAGCAGGGCGGCGGAGACCCGGTCGCGCCGGTCGAGGCCGCTGCCGTCGGCGAATCGGGCGCCGGCGAGGGGGAGCCGCAGGGCGGCGAGTTCGTCGTGGACGGCCTTGCCCGCGCCGTCGGCGCTGGCGGGCTGGTGGCGGGCGAGGGCCGTCTGCCGGGCGAGGGCCTCGGCGAGGTCGTTGTCGCTGTGGGTCAGGGTGCGTTCGACGAGGTCGGCGAGGGGCGCGGAGTCGGTGCGGGCGAGGGGCGCGGCCTGCGGTCCGCCGGGGGCGCGGCCGGGCCCGGGGGCGCCCTGGACGGTGACGCCGGCGGCCTTGAGCAGGCCGGCGAAGGCGGTGGCGGTGTCGCGGGCCGGGTCGGCGGCGCGCGGCGCGGGTCCGCTGCGGCTGTGGTCGAGGCGGGCCTCGTCGGTCATCAGGGCGCTGAGCGGGGCGAGGTTCTCGTTGGGGCCGATGGGGTGCAGGGCGGGGCCCTGGTAGAGGCTCGTGTCGTACGCCAGCCGCACGGGGGCGGTGGGCGTGCCGGTGCCGCGGGCCCTGAGGGCGCGGGCGGTGGCGTCGGCGAGGGCTTTCAGGCGGGCCGGGTCGAGGGTGGGGTCGCCGCCGCCGACGAGGGTGACGGTGCGGCCGTCGGGCGTGGCGACCGTGCGGGTGGTGATGCGGTGGTCGGGGCCGAGGGCGCGGAGCGCGGCGGCGGTGGTGGCGATCTTGACGACGGAGGCGGGGGGCATGGGGGTGCCGGCGCCCTCCGCGTACAGCGGGCGGCCGGTCTCGGCGTCGACGACGGAGGCGGTGCGCAGCGGGCCGAGGCCGGGGTCGGCGAGCAGGGGCACGAGGAGGGCGGCGAGGTCGTCGCCCGTCCGGGTGGTCCCGGTGGTGCCGACGGCGGGGCTCAGGGCGCGCAGGACGCCCTGGGCGCTGGGGGCCGGGGCGGGGCGGCCGGGGGCGGCGCCGGCGGGGGCGCCCGCGTGATGTGCGCCACCTCGGGCGTCGGCGGTGACCGCGCGGGCGCGCTCGGCCTTACGCTGACCGGAGTCCCACGGGCCGGCCACGGCCACCGCTCCGGCGGCCAGGGCCAGACCGAGCACGGCGGAGCCCGCCACGACCTGCCAGGTTCTCGGCTCCGGCATGTGATGACCAGCCCCTTTCGCGATCAAGAGCGTGCGTGAGAGACACTTAACCACCGCGCGTCGTCGCGAGCATTGACATGTGTTGATTCAGGAGGAGATCCACCCGTGGAGTTCGACGTCACCATCGAGATCCCGAAGGGGTCGCGGAACAAGTACGAGGTCGACCACGAGACCGGTCGGATCCGCCTGGACCGCCGTCTCTTCACCTCGACCGCCTACCCGACGGACTACGGCTTCGTCGAGAACACGCTCGGCGAGGACGGCGACCCGCTGGACGCGCTCGTCATCCTGGACGAGCCGACGTTCCCGGGCTGCCTCATCAAGTGCCGCGCCATCGGCATGTTCCGCATGACGGACGAGGCCGGCGGCGACGACAAGCTGCTGTGCGTGCCGGCGACGGACCCGCGCATGGAGCACCTGCGCGACATCCACCACGTGTCCGAGTTCGACCGCCTGGAGATCCAGCACTTCTTCGAGGTCTACAAGGACCTGGAGCCGGGCAAGTCGGTCGAGGGTGCCGACTGGGTCGGTCGCGCCGAGGCCGAGGCCGAGATCGAGAAGTCGTACAAGCGCGCCAAGGAGCAGGGCGGCCACTGAGCCCCTGCTCGAAGCGGCCCGGCTCGACTGAGCCTGTGAAGGGCGGTGCACCTACTGAGGTGCGCCGCCCTTCGCGCGTTCATACTTGGCTTGATTGTTCGGGTCGACGTGACGAGCGAGGACGAGGGGCGAGGGAAAAGTGGTGGCGCAGCCGAACGGGCCCGAGGAGGCCCCGGAGGACCGGAAGCCGCAGTCGGACGAGGCGCGCAGCGCGTTCGTCCCACCGGCCGGGGTGGCGCCGCCCGAGCCACCGGAGGAGGAGCATCCGACCTCCGAGTTCGCCGTGCCGGAGGGCCTGGCGCCCGAGCCGGCCGCCGAGCCGGAGGGTTCGGCCTTCGCGCCGCCGTCGACGTACTCGGCGCAGACCTCGCCGCCGGCGTTCACGCCCGCGTACGGGATCCCGCTGGTGAATCTGCCGGCGGACGCGCCGTGGCAGGACCGGATGCGGACGATGCTGCGGCTGCCGCTGGCCGACCGGCCGGTGCCGGAGGCACGGGGCAAGCCGGACGAGTCCGGGCCGCCGGTGCCGCGCGTGCTCGACCTGACGCTGCGCATCGGCGAGCTTCTGCTCGCGGGCGGGGAGGGCGCGGAGGACGTCGAGGCGGCGATGTTCGCGATCTGCCGTTCGTACGGGCTCGACCGCTGCGAGCCGACGGTGACGTTCACGCTGTTGTCGGTGACGTACCAGCCGTCGCTGGTGGACGACCCGGTGACGGCGAACCGGACGGTACGGCGCCGGGGCACCGACTACACCCGGCTGGCCGCGGTCTACCAGCTGCTCGCGGACATCAACGACCCGGACCACGACGTGACGCCGGAGGAGGCGTACCGGCGGCTGGCGGAGATCCGCCGCAACCGGCACCCGTACCCGGGCTGGGTGCTGACGCTCGCGGCCGGGGTGCTCGCGGGCGCGGCCTCGGTGCTGCTGGGCGGCGGGGTGACGGTGTTCCTCGTGGCGGCGCTCGGCGCGATGCTGGGCGACCGGCTCGCGTGGCTGTGCGCGGGGCGCGGGCTGCCGGAGTTCTACCAGTTCCTGGTGGCGGCGATGCCGCCGGCGGCGATGGGCGTGGCGCTGACGGTCGCGCACACCGAGCTGCGGCCCTCCGCGGTGATCACCGGTGGCCTGTTCGCGCTGATCCCGGGGCGGGCGCTGGTGGCGGCCGTGCAGGACGGGCTGACGGGCTTCTACATCACGGCTTCGGCCCGGATCCTCGAAGTGGGTTACTTCTTCGTGGCGATCGTGATCGGCGTGCTGTCGGTGCTGTACCTGGCGGTGCAGTTCGGGGCGGAGCTGAACCCGGAGGGGGCGCTGCGGGCGGTGGAGCGGCCGTGGGTGCAGATCGCGGCCTCGATGGTGCTGTGCGCGACCTTCGCGATCCTGTTGCAGCAGTCGCGGGCGACGGTGCTGTTCGCGACGCTGAACGGCGGAGTGGCGTGGGTGGTGTACGCGTCGATCGCGGTGACGGCGGGCGGGTCCGCGGTGATGGCGACGGCGGTCGCGGCCGGTCTGGTGGGCCTCTTCGGGCAGCTGGCGGCGCGCTACCAGCACACGTCGTCGCTGCCGTACGTGACGGCGGCGATCGGTCCGCTGCTGCCCGGTTCGGCGACGTACTTCGGTGTCCTCGCGATCGCCCAGAACAACCTGGACGGGGGCTTCGCCTCACTGGCGAAGGCCGCGGCCCTGGCCCTGGCGATCGCGATCGGCGTGAACCTCGGTGGCGAGCTGGCCCGCCTCTTCATGCAGGCGCCCCGCGCGGCGGCGGCCCGTCGGGCCGCCAAGCGCACGCGGGGCTTCTGATTCATCGAGGCTGGGTTCGCCTCCGGGCGCCCTTCGGCCCACTCGCCTTCGCGGGCGGGTACGCGCGGGTCAGCGCTTCGCGTGGCGGCGGCGGGACGGGGTGGCGGCGTCGTGGTCGCCGTAGGCGCCCTCGGCCGGGGCCTTCTTCGACTGGGAGCGGGCGCGCAGCAGCTCGATGACGACCGGGATCACGGAGATCAGCACGATCCCGACGAGGATCAGCTCGATGTGCTTGTGGACGAACTCGACCTTGCCGAGCGAGGCGCCGAGCAGCGTCACACCGGCGCCCCACAGCACGCCGCCGATGATGTTGAAGACGAGGAACGAGCGGTAGTTCATCCGGCTGACGCCGGCGATGATCGGCGTGAACGTGCGGACGATCGGCACGAAGCGGGCCAGGATCAGCGACTTGGGGCCGTGCTTCTCGAAGAAGGCGTGGGCCTTCTCCACGTTCTCCTGCTTGAAGAGCTTGGAGTCGGGGCGCTTGAAGAGCGCGGGGCCGACCTTGCGGCCGAACAGGTAGCCCACCTGGTCGCCGACGACGGCCGCCAGGACCACGAGCGCGCACACCGCCCACAGGGGGGTGTGCAGCTTTCCGGTGGTGACCAGGAGGCCGGTGGTGAAGAGCAGCGAGTCACCGGGCAGGAAGAAGCCGATGAGGAGGCCGGACTCGGCGAAGACGATGACGAGGACACCGATCAGGCCGAAGGTCTGGATCAGATAGTCCGGATCCAGCCAGCTCGGTCCGAGGGCAAGCGTGTTCACGGGGTTCCGGGCTCCTGCGGTCGGTGGGGGCGAGGGGGCGTGCAAGGGGATTGTCGTACGGGACGACCGCTCCAAGCTATCAACGTGGAGTGAACACCCCTGGTTCCACGCGCTCCGCGCCCGGCCCTTACGGGTCTTTCTCCGGGGTCCGTCCGGGTCCGTCCCGGATGCGCGGGGCCTGCGGCGACGGCAGTCTGATCTTCCAGGAGCAGGTCCAGGAGCCGGCGCGGGAGCCGGATCAGGAGGTGTATGCGCATGGGCATCGAGGAGTACGGCGGCGGCCAGACGGGCCAGTCGGATGTCCTGGTGGTCACGACGAACGACGTGCCCGGGTTCGAGGTGAAGCAGGTGATCGGCGAGGTCTTCGGCCTGACCGTCCGCTCGCGGCACATCGGCAGCCAGATCGGCGCCGGGCTGAAGTCGCTGGTCGGCGGTGAGCTGAGAGGTCTGACGAAGACCCTGGTGGAGACGCGCAACCAGGCGATGGAGCGGCTGGTGGAGCAGGCGCGGGTGCGCGGCGCGAACGCGGTCCTGATGTTCAGGTTCGACGTCACGGAGGCCGCCGACGTGGGCACGGAGGTGTGCGCGTACGGGACCGCCGTGGTGATCGCGCCGCGCGCCTGAGCCCGGCCGGGCGTCCTGCGCGGCCGGGCTCAGGCGAGGGGCTGGGCGTCCGGCGCGGGCGGGCGTAGCCGTGCGCGCCCGGGCGCAGGGCTACGGGGCTGTGCCCGCTACGCGGCCAGGCGGCGCGCGTTCGCGTGGATCGCGGCGCGCAGGTGCTCGGCCAGGCCCTCGTGGATCGCGTCGTAGAAGGCGCGGTAGTTCGCGTCGGAGACGTAGGAGTCGCCGAGGCCCTGGTGGATCTTCGGGTGGCAGTCGAAGAACCAGCGGGTGACGTGGTCGCGGTGGGCCTCGGCGAGGTCCATGGCGGCCGGGGAGTCCGGGGCGTGGCCGGCGTCCATCAGGGCGCCGTAGGCGGCGCCCCAGGCGTCGATCTCGTTCTTCATGCGCTGCCAGTCGTCCTTGGTGTACGTGGCGACGCGGGCCTGCGTCCGCGCGTGGGTGTGGGTGCCGCCCCAGCGGCGTTCGGTCTCCTCCGCGTAGCGCTCGGGGTCCTTGTCGCCGAAGACCTCGAACTTCTCCTCGGGCGTGAGGTTGATGCCCATGCGTTTCGCCTCCATGGCGTGTTCGACGGCCGCCGCCATCCGCTGCAGTTCCCCGATCCGCGCCGTGAGCAGCCGGTGCTGGCGCCGCAGGTGCTCCCGCGGGTCGGCGCCCGGGTCGTCGAGGAGGACGGCGACCTCTTCGAGGGGGAAGCCCAGCTCCCGGTAGAACAGGATCTGCTGGAGCCGGTCGAGGTCGGCGTCGTCGTAGCGGCGGTGGCCCGCCGTGCTGCGGCCGCCCGGCGAGAGCAGCCCGATCGCGTCGTAGTGGTGCAGGGTGCGCACCGTGACCCCGGCGAATCCGGCGACCTGTCCCACGGAATAGCTCATCGGTTCCCCGTCTCGTGTTTCGTCGGTCGTCCCCGAGCCTCGGCCCTGACGCGACGTGAGGTGCAAGCCCGGGCCTGGCCCGGTTCTCCGGCCGGGGCACGAATCTCGGGATGTCATGCGGCATTTGCCCACTTATGGTGGGGCGGTGGCCACCGAGACTTCCGCCCCCGAGGCACCGCTGAAGGTCCTGCTGCCCCAGATCCTGCCCGCGCTCGTGGTCGGGGTGGGCTCGGCCCTGCTGTTCCTCGCCATCAGCGGAATCGCCGACCAGTTGGAGCACGTGGTCTGGAACACCCTTCCGGACGCACTCGGCATCGGCCGCTACTCCTCGCTCTGGATCATCTCGGTGCTCACCGCGACGGGCATCGCCGTCGGCCTCGTCATCTGGAAGGTGTACGGGCACGCCGGCCCCGACCCGGCCGAGGGCGGGCTCGGCGGGCCGCCGGTGCCGCCGGGAGTGGTCCCCGGCCTGCTGCTCGCCAGCACCCTGGGCCTGGCCGGCGGCGTCAGCCTCGGCCCGGAGTACCCGACCATCGCCGCCGCCATCGCCCTCACCTTCTGGCTGGGCCGGATGGTCCGGGCCGACGTGCCGGGCGTCTTCTGGGTCTCGCTGGCCACCGCCGGCACCTTCGGCGCCCTGTTCGGCACCCCGGTGGCCGCCGCGCTCGTCCTCTCCGAGTCGCTGGCCACCCGGCCGGGCCGGCCGGGCCCCGCGCTGTGGGACCGGCTCTTCTCCCCGCTGCTCGCCGCCGGGGCCGGGGCCATGACCACCCAGCTGGCCGACCACCCCAGCTTCAACATGGGGCTGCCGGCGCTGAACGACCCCGGCTACGAGGACGTCCTCGCCGCCCTGATCGTGGCCACCCTCGCCGCCCTCTTCGGGCTGCTGTCCTGCTACGCCTTCCCCTACGTCCACCGGGCCTTCCAGCGGATGCGGCACCCCATGGTGATGCTGCCCGCCGGCGGCCTGGTGCTCGGACTGCTCGGTGCGCTCGGCGGACAGCTGACCCTCTTCAAGGGGCTGACGGAGACCAAGGAGCTCGTCCAGTCGATCGGCTCGTACGACTCTGGCGAACTGACCAAGCTGACCGTGGTGAAGTCGGCCGCGCTGCTCGTCGCCGCCTCGTGCGGCTTCGTCGGCGGCCGGGTCTTCCCGGCCGTCTTCATCGGCGCCTCCTTCGGGCTGCTCGCCCAGGCGCTCGTCCCCGAGATCAATCCCACGGTGGCCGTCTCCTCGGCCGTCCTCGGCATCCTGCTCGCCCACACCCGCCAGGGCTGGGTGAGCCTCTTCGTCGCCGCCGTGATCGCCGGCTCGCCCCCACTGGTGGCGCTGCTCGTGCTCGCCTCCCTGCCCGCCTGGCTGGTCGTCACCGGCCGCCCGGAGATGGAACTCGACCAGCACGGCGCCTCCGTGCACTGAGACCACCGAGAACACCGCCAGCCCCGAGAAATCCCTCTGGAAGGAGCCCCATGGCCTTGCACAAGGGTCCCGACGAGCGCGAGAGCGAACCCTTCCGGCGCCTCGCCCTCAACCCGTTCTACGGCGAGGCCAACCCGCTCGGCGGCATGACCGAGGCGCCGCCGCGCCACCGGATGCCCGACGGACCGCTGCCGCCGATGAGCGCCTACCAGCTGGTGCACGACGAGCTGATGCTGGACGGCAACTCCCGGCTCAACCTGGCCACCTTCGTCACCACCTGGATGGAGCCGCAGGCCGGGGTGCTGATGGCGGAGTGCCGCGACAAGAACATGATCGACAAGGACGAGTACCCGCGCACCGCCGAACTGGAGCGCCGCTGCGTCTCGATGCTCGCCCAGCTGTGGAACGCCCCCGACCCGGCGGCGGCCGTCGGCTGCTCCACCACCGGCTCCAGCGAGGCCTGCATGCTCGCCGGCATGGCCCTCAAGCGCCGCTGGACGAAGCGGAACGCCGACCGCTACCCCGGCGCCCGCCCCAACCTGGTCATGGGCATCAACGTGCAGGTGTGCTGGGAGAAGTTCTGCAACTTCTGGGAGGTCGAGCCCCGGCTGGTGCCCATGGACGGCGACCGCTTCCACATGGACGCCGCCTCCGCCGCCGCGCTCTGCGACGAGAACACCATCGGCGTCGTCGCGGTCCTCGGCTCCACCTTCGACGGCTCCTACGAGCCCGTCGCCGAGATCTGCGCCGCCCTCGACGAGCTCCAGGAGCGCACCGGCCTCGACATCCCCGTGCACGTCGACGGCGCCTCCGGAGCCATGGTCGCGCCCTTCGTCGACGAGGGGCTGATCTGGGACTTCCGGCTGCCCCGGGTCTCCTCGATCAACACCTCGGGACACAAGTACGGCCTGGTCTACCCGGGCGTCGGCTGGGCCCTGTGGCGCACGCCCGCCGAGCTCCCCGAGGACCTGGTCTTCCGGGTCAACTACCTGGGCGGCGACATGCCGACCTTCGCGCTCAACTTCTCCCGCCCCGGTGCCCAGGTCGTCGCGCAGTACTACAACTTCCTGCGGCTCGGCCGGGAGGGCTACCGGGCGGTCCAGCAGACCAGCCGGGACGTCGCCCGCGGCCTCGCCGAACGCATCGACGCCATGGGCGACTTCCAGCTGCTCACCCGCGGCGACGAGCTGCCCGTCTTCGCCTTCACCACCGCCTCCGACGTGACCGCCTTCGACGTGTTCGACGTGTCACGGCGGATGCGCGAACAGGGCTGGCTGGTGCCCGCGTACACCTTCCCGAAGAACCGGGAGGACCTGTCGGTACTGCGGATCGTCTGCCGCAACGGCTTCTCCGCCGACCTGGCGGACCTGCTCGTGGAGGACCTGGAGCAGCTGCTGCCCGAACTGCGCCGCCAGTCCGGCCCCTTCACCCACGACAAGGCGGCCGCGACGTCCTTCCACCACTGAAACCGCCACTGAGAACCACCGCAGGAATCCGCCTCAAGGATTCCACTGCTGGATTCCACCGCCGAGATCCACCGCCGACGTCCGCCCCGGACGCCGGTCACGGCGGCGCGTCAGGCGTACGGGTTGTCCTGACCGTCCGCGAGGACGCCGACGAAGGGCTCCCCGCCCTCCCCCGCGAACACGTACGCCCCCGCCTCGATCCGCTCGATCAGCCCCCGCGCCCATTCCCGGCCCGCGTCCGCCGAGAACACCCACAGGCGCATGAGCTCGCCGATGTGGCCGAGCTGCTCGGGCCCGCCCTCCGGCGTGTAGTACTCGGTGACCCGCACCCGCCACTCGTCGAGGGCCCGGATCCGGGCCCCCAGCAGCTCCACGACCTCCGCGCGCGGCAGGTCGACCATGAAGCCGATGCCGGCCGCGCGCACGTCCAGGCCCTGCTCGTACGAGGACAGCGCCTCGCGCAGCAGCCGCAGGTACTCCTCGCGGCCGGCGTCCGTGATCTCGTACTCGACGCGCGGCGGCCCGCCCGCCGTGCTGGGCGCGCTCTCGTCCGCGCGCAGCAGTCCCTGCTTCGCCATCTGCTTCAGCGCGTGGTAGATCGAGCCGGGCTTGGCGTGGGACCACTCGTGCGCGCCCCAGTACTCCAGGTCGTTGCGCACCTGGTAGCCGTGGGCGCGGCCGTGCTGCTTGACCGCGCCGAGGACGAGAAGCCGGATCGCTGACATGCCCCGAGTCTAGTGAGGCACTGGTCAACGTTGACTAGGACACCTCGGCGGCCTTCTCCTCCGCGATGAGGTCGAAGGAGCCCTTGCCGTCCAGGGACTCCCGGATGATGTCCGCGTGCCCGGCGTGCCGGCCGGTCTCCTGGACCAGGTGCAGCAGCATCCAGCGGATCGAGACCCGGCCGTCCTTCGGGAACCAGGGCGCCTCGGGCAGCGGGAAGGTGTCGTCCAGGCTGGGCACGGACCGGACGAACTCCTCCGTCTCCTTGGCGACCCGCGCCATGAAGTCCACGGTCCCCGCGACGGTCTCGTCGCCGACGAGCCGGAAGCTCTCGTGCCAGGTCGACTCGTCGCGGCGCAGCTCGTTCGGCTGCTGCTGCGCCATGCGCAGCCAGTTCAGCTCGGCCTCGGCGACGTGCTTGATCAGTCCGGAGAGGCTGAGCTCGCTGGCGCTCGGACGGCTCGCCGCCTGCTCCTCGGTGAGGCCGAAGGACGCCCGGACGATGGCCTCGCGCTGGGCCTTCAGGAAGTTCAGGAACGCGCCGCGCTCGTCGCCGGGCTGCTCCGCGGGAACAAGAGCCACCATGTTGTCCACCCTCCACAGATCTGGTCGGTGCCGGGGTGCTGACCTCTCCCCCGACAACGACCAACCTACGGACCATCTAGGTCGGATGATGTCCTACAAGGCCGTGGAATCCGCGATTCCTAGAACGGGAACCGGCTGCGGCCGTGCTGGATCGAGATCCACTTCTGGGTCGTGAACGCCTCGATCATCGCCTCGCCGTTCAGCCGGCCGACGCCCGACCGCTTCTCGCCGCCGAAGGGCACGATCGGCTCGTCGTGCACGGTGCCGTCGTTGATGTGGATCATGCCGGTGTGGATGCGCTTGGCGACCCGCACACCGCGCTCGATGTCGCCCGTGTGGACGGCGCCGCTGAGCCCGTACGGGGTGTCGTTGGCGATCGTCACGGCCTCGTCCTCGCCGTCGAACGGGATGATCAGGGCCACCGGGCCGAAGATCTCCTGGCTGAGGACCGGCGCGTCGGCCGCGATGCCGCTGAGCACGGTCGGGGAGACCAGGCTGCCCTCGACCGAGCCGCGCAGCAGCGCGGTGGCGCCGCCGGCGACGGTCTGCTCGACGACCGCGGCGACCGCCTCGGCCTGCTGGTGGTTGATGAGCGGGCCGATGTGGGTGGCCGGGTCGGCCGGGTCGCCGACCCGCAGGGTCTTCACCTTGGCGACGAACTTCTCGGTGAACTCGGCCTCCAGGCGGCGGTCCACCAGGATCCGGTTGGCGGCCATGCAGACCTGGCCCTGGTGCACGAAGCGGCTGAAGACGGCGGCGTCGACGGCGTAGTCGAGGTCGGCGTCGTCGAGGACGATCAGGGCGCTGTTGCCGCCGAGTTCGAGCACCGCGTGCTTGAAGTGCTGGGCGCAGACCGTGGCGACGTGGCGCCCGGTGCGGTCGGAGCCGGTGAAGGAGATGACCTTCGGGACCGGGTGGGTGAGCAGCGCGTCGCCGATCTCGGCGATGTCGGTGACGACGACGTTGAGCAGCCCGGCCGGCAGCCCGGCCTCCTCCAGGACCCTGGCGACGAGGGTACCGCCGGTGATCGGGGTGTTCTGGTGCGGCTTGAGGACGACCGCGTTGCCGAGCGCGAGCGCCGGGGCGACCGACTTGATGGAGAGGAGGAAGGGGAAGTTGAAGGGCGAGATGACGCCGACGACGCCGACCGGCAGGCGGTAGACGCGGTTCTCCTTGCCGTCGACCGGCGAGGGCAGGATGCGGCCCTCGGGGCGCAGGGCCAGCTGGATCGCCTCGCGCAGGAACTCCTTGGCGAGGTGCAGTTCGAAGCCGGCCTTGAGGCGGGTGCCGCCGAGCTCGGCGACGATGACCTCGGCGAGCTCCTGCTCGCGGTCCTCGACGATCCGCAGCGCCCGCTCGAAGACGAGCCGGCGGGTGTACGGGTTGGTCTCGGCCCACTCTGCCTGCGCGCGCTCGGCGGCCCGGTAGGCGCGGTCGACCTCGTCGGCGGTGGCGACGGTGATCGCGGCCAGCTTCTCCCCGGTGTACGGGTTGAAGTCGATGATGTCCCACGAGCCGCTGCCCGGCTTCCACTCGCCGTCGATGTACTGGTGCGCCAGTTCGGTGAAGTAGGACGTCGGCGTCGTCATGGAACGAGACCCCTTACCCGCCCGCGGTGGCGGACGTCGGCAATCGGCACGAGACGGCCCCGTCGCGGCACGCGGGCCGTGCGAGCCCACGCGGCCGCGGTCACAGCCGTCTCACTGATGTGCCGTCATCGTACTGACGTATCAGGAGAGTTGGAGGAGTCCACGGAGAAGATCGCGGCTTTCCGCGGGATCCGGGCTGTCCGCGGCGAGCCGCTGGAGCACCCGGCCGTACTGGGCGACCTCCTCGCGCTTGTCGAGGTAGAGGGCGCCGGTCAGCTGCTCCAGGTAGACGACGTCGGACAGGTCGGACTCGGGGAAGCTGAGCATCGTGAAGGCGCCGCTCTCGCCGGCGTGCCCGCCGAAGCTGAAGGGCATGACCTGGAGGGTGACGTTGGGGTGCTCGGAGATCTCGATGAGGTGCCGCAACTGGCCCTGCATCACGGCCCGGTCGCCGTAGGGCCGGCGCAGCGCGGCCTCGTCGAGGACGGCGTGCAGATGCGGGGCGTTCTCGGCGACGAGGACCTTCTGGCGCTCCAGGCGGAGCGCGACCCGGCGCTCGATCTCGGCGTGCGCGGCGCCGGGCATGCCGCGGGTCACGACGGCGTGGGCGTACGCCTCGGTCTGCAACAGGCCGTGGACGAACTGGACTTCGTAGATGCGGATGAGGGAGGCGGCACCCTCCAGACCGATGTACGTCTGGAACCAGCCCGGCAGCACGTCGCCGTAGCTGTGCCACCAGCCCGCCAGGTTGGCCTCGCGGGCCAGTCCGAGCAGCGCGCCGCGTTCGGTCTCCTCGGTGACTCCGTAGAGCGTGAGCAGATCCTCGACGTCCCTTGCCTTGAAGCTCACCCTTCCCAACTCCATACGGCTGATCTTGGATTCGGACGCCCGGATCGAGTAGCCGGCGGCTTCCCGGGTGATGCCACGCGATTCGCGCAGTCGCCTCAGCTGGGAGCCCAGCAGGATGCGGCGCACCACACTCCCGTTCGCCCCGCTCGATTCGCCTGCCGTCACGGCTCCAGCCTCCCCTTCACGGTGCTGCCCTGATGCTGTTTTCGCTGTCGAGCCCCCGTGGAGTCCTCGTCGAGTCCCCGCTGAGCCCCGGATTCTGCCACTAAACGCTTCAGCGCGTACACATTCGATTACGGATAGGGGACCGGTTCCGGGCAGCTTCAGCAGAAGGGGTGGACGACTTATGCACAGAATCGGCACGTGGCAGGACAGGTCCGGCGCGTGCACGTGCATCTGCCCTTGCATCCCTTCGGCGCATTCGGAACCATGGTGCTCGCGCAGCCGCGTACTCGCTCGTGTTGCCGCACCGTTGTCGCACCAGTTGTCGCACCACACGTCGCGATTCCCGGGAGTGCCTCGCATGGGGACGAACACATCGACCATGCTCGAGCCGTTACGGCAGGGGCTTCCGCCGATCGATCCCGCGACCGTCTCCAACTCGGCCTCCTGCGCGCTCCCGCCCCGTTACGAAGCGGTGCGCGGCGCCCGGAAGTTCACCAGCCGGACGCTCCGCAACTGGGATCTCGACGACCGCTTCGACGACGTGGCGCTCGTGGTGTCCGAGCTCGTCACGAACGCGCTGCGACACGCCGTGCCGCACGGCGCCGAGCCGGCGCCGGAAGAAGGCCTGAACCCGCCCGTGCGGCTGCACCTGATGCGCTGGGCCTCGCGCCTGGTGTGCGCCGTGCGCGACCCCAGCCAGGAGAGCCCGGAGGCCCGCGAGGGCGGCGAGGACTTCGCGGCCGAGTCGGGCCGCGGCCTGTTCCTGGTCGAGTCGTTCAGCGACAGCTGGGGCTGGCACCCGCTCGCCGGGACGCTGCACGGCAAGGTGGTGTGGGCGCTCTTCCGGCTGGGCCCGGAGTAGCGGCGGCGAAGACGGCGCAGACGCACGAGAGGGCCCCGGTGGCGATCGCCACCGGGGCCCTCTCGTCACGTTCCGGCTCACACCAGGTGGTCGAACTCCCCGTCCTTCACGCCCTGCAGCATCGCCTCTATCTCGGCGGGCGTGTAGACGAGCGCGGGACCCTCGGGGTGCCGCGAGTTGCGCACGGCGACGTCGCCGCCGGGCAGCTTCGCGAACTCCACGCAGGCGCCCTGGGAGTTGCTGGCCCGGCTCTTCTGCCACACGACACCATGAAGCTCCGTGGCCGCCATGCCGTTGTACGCGTGGTGCGCGTGATGCACTGGTAGCTCCCCGAGTTCACTGGTGCAGGTGTCAACTTCCTCGGATCATAGCTGTGTTCATATGCGTCTGCATGAGCAGACGCACGGGCAGATGCACGTGCACGAGGGGTGGTGTATCGACTACGCGACTCAACGTGTTACCGGCCGGTCGGTGTTCCGGGATAGCCGGCCAGCCGGGCGCCCCTGGCGTCGTAGAGGTCCACGCCCGGATCGGTGAGGGCGGTGTAGACGTACCAGACGCCCCAGCCCGGGCGGCCCGGCAGTTCGAGGAGGGTCGCGACGGCCGTGCGCCCGTCCGCGCCCCGGAGTTCGACGCGGCCGGCGTCCCGCGTGCCGTAGTAGAGGCCGGAGTGGAAGGCGCCGGCGGCGTTGCCCTCCGACTGGTGCGAGATGCCCGGCTGGGCCGTGTCCAGATTGCCGTCCGAGACGCTGCGGAAGTTCTCGACGCCGTCGGGGTCCTTCCAGTGCTTGCCGTCGGACGTCAGCCACACCGTCCAGCCCCGGACGGTCACCCGCTCCCCCGCCCGCACGACACGGACCGGCGTGACCGGCGACGTGGCCGGCGGCGCGACCGGCGAGGTGGCGGCGGCCGTGACGGGGGCGGGCGGGGCCGCCGTCGCCGGGCGGCCGGATCCGGTCAGGGACACGGCCGTCACCGTCACCACGCCCGACACCGCGAGCGCCGCGAGGGCCGCGACCGTCGCCGTCCGGCGGCGCCTGATCGCCCGGCCCCGGCGCCGGACGGCCGCCAGCGGCACCGGACCCGGCGTGATGTCCCCGACGGCCCGCGCGAACACGGCCCGCAGTGCATCGTCCACGTCCGCTTCGGAATCGGGGGTCATCGTCGCGCTCCGGTGGGGTTCATGGGAGTGGTGAGGCCGGGATGGTTGCGCAGGGCCGTGAGTCCGCGCCGGGCGTGCGTCTTGACCGTGCCGATCGAGCAGTCGAGGACGGCGGCGATCTCCTGCTCGCTCAGATCCTCCCAGTAGCGCAGCACCATCACCGCCCGCTGCCGCGCCGGCAGGTCCGCCAGCGCGCCCATCAGCGCGGTGCGCCGCTCCACCGCCTCGGCGTGCCCGGCGTACGCGTGCCGCAGCGACTCCGGGAGGACCGGGGTCAGCAGGTGCGCGACCCGCTTGCGGCGCAGCCGGCTGAGGTTGTTGTTCACCAGCGCGCGCTTCACGTACAGGTCGATCTCCGCGCGCGGCACCCGCCGCCAGCGGCCGTACACCTTGGCGAGGGTCGTCTGCACCAGGTCCTCGGCCTCGTGGAAGTCGCCCGTGAGCAGCTGTGCCGTGCGCACCAGGCGGGGCCAGGCGGCCGCGGCGAACTCGGCGAAGCCGTCGTCCCCGTCGGCTCTGTCGGCTCTGTCGGCTCTGTCGGCTCTGTCGGCTCTGGCCAGGGGCGCTGGTTCGTGCGACACCGTGACGGACCTCGCGCTCGTTCCGGAAGAAAGGGGCAGGGCCCGCCCCGTGCCGGGCCCTGCCAATCCGCCGGTCAGAATGGCGGAAGCTCGGTCAGCAGCCGGCCGTTGCGGTCGTACAGCGCCACGCCGACGCCCTTGGACGAGCCGTCCCGGTGGGCGTACCAGACGCCCCAGCCCGGGTGGCCCGGCAGTTCGAGGAGGGTCGCGGTGGTCTTGCGGCCGTCCGCACCGGTCAGGACGACCTTCCCGGCCTTCCTGGTTCCGTAGTAGAGGCCGGAGTGGAAGCTTCCGGTGGCGTCGCCCTCGGACTGGTGGCTGACGCCGGGCTGGGACGGGTCGATGTTGCCGTCGACGACGCTGCGGAAGTTCTCGAAGCCGTCCGCGCCGGCCCAGTGCTTGCCGTCGGGCGTCAGCCACACCGTGAATCCGCCGCCGGCGTCGACGCGCTCGCCGGACCGGACGACGCGCACGGCGGAGACCGGCGCGGCCGCGACGGCGGGCTCGGCGGCGTGCGGAGCGGCGGCGGCCGCGACGGCGGGCGTGGCGAAGGCGGCGGCACGGGTCGCGGAGGTGGCGGCGAGGGCCGGCGTGGCGGTCAGCGCGGCCGCCGCGACCACGGCGGCGGCCACGAGGTACTTCTTCATACGTGTGCTCCTGGGGTCTGAAGTCTGGAATCCGGCATCCGGTGAGGGCCCCTCACCTCTTCCAACTCCCGCCACCGCTTCGGCGGATGACACGGACCGCCGAGAATTTTCCGGCGACGTCGGGACCGGGCCGGATCGGACCCGAGCGGACCCGAGCGGACCCGACCGGGAGGCCCGGCGGCCCGGGCGGCCGGGCTCAGTGCCCCAGCGCCTCGGTCAGCCCGTCGAGCGCGTCGAGGAGCAGCACCGCGCCCGTGCGCAGCAGGAAGTGGTCCGGCGCCCCGTCCCCCTTCGCCCAGGCGGCGACCGTCGTGCGCAGCTCGTCCCAGCGCGGCGCCCTGCGCTCCCGTACGGCCTTGGCACCCCGTTCCGTCGCCCGGCGCAGCGCCTCCGCGAGGGCCGCGGCCTGCGGTACGGGTTCGGCGCCGCGCTCGGGCAGGTGCGCCTCCAGGAGCATGGCGACCCGGCTGAACTGGGCCAGGGCCTCCTCGGCCTCGTCCGCCGCCGCGCGGGACAGGCCCCGGTGGCGCACCGGCTCGTGGGTGGCCCTGGCCACGCCGTCCCGCCAGGCGATCCGGGCCGTGCGGGTGGCGAGCAGCGCCTCGCGGACGTCGGGACTCGCCGGGCCGGCCGGTGCGGCGAAGTGGGCGACGACGGCGGCAGCGTACCGCCCGTCCGCCTTCAGCCAGTCGGCGAGCCGGCCGCGCAGCCGCGGCGTCTCCCAGGCCGGGTAGACGGCGTAGGCCAGCATGGCGAGCAGCCCGCCGAGCAGGGTGAGCAGCACGCGTTCGCGGACGGTCTGGGTGACGCCCGCGCCCTCCATGCCGAGCAGGAAGACGACGTACGCGGCGACGAAGACCTGGCCGGCCGCGTAGCCCGTGCGCATGAGGAGGTACATGGCGAAGGCGCAGACGACGGCGAGCGCGGCGGAGAGGTAGGTGCCGGGGTGGGCGGCCTGGACGATGCCGGTGGCGAGGGCCACGCCGACGAGGGTGCCGCCGAAGCGGGCGACGGAGCGGGCGTAGGTCTGCGTGAAGTCCGGGCGCATCACCATCACGGAGGCCATCGGCGCCCAGTAGCCGTGGCCGAGCGGGAGGGCGGTGCCGAGGACGTAGCCGGCGGTGGCCACCGCCGTGACCCGGATCGCGTGGCGCAGGACCGGCGACTCGTGGCGCAGCTCGGCCCGCATCCTGCCGAGCGCCACCGGGACGAGCCGGAGGAGGCCGGGGCGGCGGCGGGCGGCGGCCACGGCCGGATCCTTCGTGAGCTCGGTCTCGGTGCGCGGCTCGGCCGTCTCCACGACGTCCTCCAGCAGCGCGGCGAGCCGGACGGCGGCCCGGCGCGGGGCGCCGGTCAGGATCGCGCCGGTGTCGGGGGTGCGGAGCGCGGCGAGGGCGGCGGGCGGCAGGTCGACCCGTTCGCCGTGCCGGATCGCGTGCGCGGCCGCGTCCAGGACCTGCCCGGCCGCGGCGAGCAGCTCGCGGACCCGGTCCCGCTGCGGGCCCTCGGCGGGCGCGCCGACCGCCGGGTCCGCGAGCGAGGCGAGCACCGGGCGGATCCGCTCGGCGAGCCCGCGCGCCCCGTGCAGCTCGGCGGGGCGGCTGCGGGCCTGGCGCGCGGTGACGGCGGCGGCGCTGCGGGCCGTCATCAGCGGTACCGGGTCGAAGACGCAGGTCGGGTCGTGGCGCAGGCGGCGGGCGTAGTCGGCCTCGGCCGCCAGCGCGTCGGCGAGCGCGTCGCGCTGGGCGCCCCAGCGGCGGACCGGGAACACGACGATCAGCGCGGCCTGCACGAGCCCGCCGACCGCGATCATCGCGGCGTGGCCGGCGGCCGCGGCGACGGAGGTCGGCAGGGTGACCGTCACCAGCATGATCGCCACGTTCGACGACGCGATGATCCCGACGGTCGGCCCGACGGCCCAGGAGAGCCCGGCGAGGAACGTCCACAGCGCGAGGAGCGCCAGGAAGGCGAGGAGGTGGGTGCCGGTCAGATACCCCAGGAAGGTGGAGATCGCGAGGCTCAGGCCGGACGCGAGCGCGAGGGTGGGGCGCGGCCGGTAGGAGCGCTGGAAGGTCGCGATCGCCGCCTGGTAGGCGCCGAACGCGGACGACGCGGCCACCGCGGGCCCGAACCGGGCGAGCGTCACCCCGACGACGAGGGCGAGCCCGAGCGCCCCGCGCGCCGCGATCGCCGGTTCGAGCCGCTGCCGCTCGACGCTGAGCCCCGAGCGCGCGGTCTCCCTCAGCGCCCGGAGCCAGCTCATGACCATGAGCCTAGCCGCCGATACGGGGCGAAACGGGCATCCGGCCCGTACGGGCCCTGGGCTGGGTCGTGTCCGGGGCTGGGCCGACCCGTGCGGGCCCGGACCGGGTCGCCTCCGGGGCTGGGGCCGACCCGTACGGGCCCGGGGCCGGCCCGTACGGGCCCGGACCGGGTCGTACGGGCCCGGACCGGGTCGTACGGGCCCGGACCGGGTCGTACGGGCCCGGACCGGGTCGTACGGGCCCGGGGCCGGGTCGTCTCCGGGGCTGGGGCCGACCCGTACGCGGCCCGGGGCCGGGTCGCCTCCGGGGCTGGGTCGTGTCCTGAGCTGGTCGTGTCCGGCGGACCGGCGTCGGACAGGCCGCCTAGCGGATCTCGCCGCGGCTTCCCGGCGCCCGCAGGCCGGCCCGGTCCGCCGCCGAGGTGCCGTGCGTCCAGCCCGCCTCGTCCCAGGCGGCCCGCACCCGGCTGGTCCGGGTCTCCGGGAAGAGCTCGTCGGTGCGGGCGCTCACCGCGACCTCGCGGGAGGCGAGGGCCGGGAGCAGCGTCGGGGCCTCGGCGGCGACGCGGCGGCTGGTGGCGGCGAGCCGGGCGCCGAGCCGGTTGGCGTAGGCGAGGAGGAAGGACTGCCGGAAGGACTTGGTGCGCTTGCGGCCGCCGGCCCGCTGCTCGGCCTCGGCGCGGGTCATCGCCGCGGTGCCCTGGACCAGGAGCGAGGTGTAGAGCAGCTCGACGGGGTCGAGGTCGGCCTCGAAGCCGACGACGGTCGAGAAGCCGAAGGACTCGTTCCACACGGCCCGGCAGTGGTTCGCGCCCGCGACCGCGTCGAGCAGGATCGCCTTGGCCTGCTCGTAGGGCGGCTCCACCCCGATCCGTACCGCCCCCGGTGTCTCCGGCGACGGCGCGCCCGCCGCGAGCGTCGCCTCGTCCAGGCTGTGGCGGGCCATCAGCTCCTGCGCCTTGGCGGTCAGCGCCTCGGCCTCCTCGGCGTAGTTCGTCGCCTCGGCCTTCGCGAGCAGCGCCCTGATCCGGGTCAGCTGCTTGGGCTCGCCGGCGACGGCGGGCGGCAGCGCCTCCCCGGGCACCGGCCCGACGGCGTCGAGCCGCGGCAGCCGGACGAGCAGCCGGTAGAGCTCCAGGACGGCGGTCGCGTGCGAGAAGCGGTCCGGCGCCGGCCGGGCGGGGCCGTCGCCCGGTGCGTCGAGGGCGTCGAGCTGGGCCTGCCAGCGGTGCGGGAGGCGCTCGTAGCGGGCCGTCTCGGTGCGGACGAGGCCGACGAGGAGCCGTACGTGCTCGTCGTCGAGCTCGCGGCGGGCCATCCGTACGACGTCGGCCGGCTGCCAGCCACGGGCCCAGAGGGTGCCGAGGAACTCCTCGCCGCGCCTGACCAGTTCCGCGTCGGCGCCGCGGTCGGCGGCGAGCAGCGACGCGGCCGTGTCGACGGCGTGCTCGTCGTCCCCGTACAGCGCCTTGAACGCCTCGCCCACCGTGCCCGTCACGGACGTCTCCTTCCGTGCTCGCGACCGTCCCGACACGATGGTCGCAGGAACGGGGCGGGGCCGGGTCGGCGGGCTGTCCACAGCCCTTCGTCCACAGCCTGTGGACACCGAACTCGTGAGCGATCCCGTGAGCGAGCCCGTGAGCGGTCCGGGTGGCTCCCCGGGTGCAAAGACCCCGCTCAGGGGTGACGCTGGTAAGTCGGGACGGGGACCGGGGTCGGAGCCGGGTCCCCGTCCCGGCCCGTCCGTCCGGCACCCGGCGGCGACGGCGGGCCGGTGCCGAGGGCGGCCTGCGGTGAGGGCACCGGCCCCGCACACGGCCTGCGGCCCCGCGCACGGCCTCCGGGCGCGCAGAGGGCCGCGCCGCCGGACCCCCGTACCGGCGACGCGGCCCCGACCCGCTCCGCGCGGCGCCTTACGGCACCAGGAGCAGCTTCCCGCGCACGTGCCCGGTCTCGCTCAGCTCCTGCGCCCGCGCGGCCTCCTTCAGCGGGAGCACCTCCGCGATGTCGAGGCGGAGCCGGCCCTCGACGACCAGGCGGGCCTGGTCGGTCAGCCAGCCGCGGACCGCGTCCGGATCGGCGGTCAGGCCGGAGAAGACGATGCCGTGCTCGGCGGCGTCGGTCGCGGCGATGGTGACGATGCGGGACTTCTCGCCGCCGAGGAGTTCGATCGAGACCGGCAGGGTGTCGTGGCCGGCCGCGTCGAAGACCGCGTCGACGCCCTGCGGGGCGGCCGCGCGGACCCGGTCGGCGAGCCCGTCGCCGTACGTCACCGGGGTCACGCCGAGGTCGCGCAGGAAGTCGTGGTTGCGCTCCGAGGCCGTGCCGATCACGGTCAGCCCGGCCGCCACCGCCAGCTGCGCCGCCACCGCGCCGACCGCGCCGGCGGCACCGTGCAGCAGCAGGGTCTCGCCGGACCGGACGCCGAGCAGGTCGAGGACGCGCTGGGCGGTCTCGCCGGCGACCGGGATGCTCGCGGCCGTCTCCCAGGAGAGCTCGGCGGGCTTGGGGACGACGGTGCCGGCGATGGCGTACTCGGCATAGGCGCCGGTCGCCGTCCAGCCGAACACCTCGTCGCCGACGGCGAGTCCGCTCACGCCCTCGCCGAGCGCGTCGACGGTGCCCGCGAACTCCAGGCCGGGCACGGCCGGGAAGGTGGTCGGGAAGAACTGCTCGACCCAGCCGTAACGCCGCTTCCAGTCCACCGGGTTGACGCCGGCGGCCGCCACCTTCACCCGCACCTCGCCCGGACCGGGCTCCGGCACGGCCACGGCGGTCTCGTGACGCAGCACGTCCGCGCCGCCGAACTCCTCGTACACGATCGCTTCCATGATTCCGCTCCCCCAATGAGTCATCCGCTGAGTCATCCGCTTGATGTGATCAAGCTTCCGCCCGGCACCCACCTGTCCCCGCCATCCGAACGGCCAGTGGCACCTGGCCGAAAGGACAGCCGTCCGGCGACCGGTGTCCCTACCCTTGACCCCATGGAACTCACCGCGACCGGCGCCCTGTTGGCCGCCCGCGACATCATCGGCCAACCGCTGGGCGCGATCCTGCCGCGCCTGTCCGAGGCGCTCGCCCCGCTGATCCCGCACCGGTCGGCGGCCGAGCTGTCCACGCACTGCGCGCACTCCCCGTTCAAGCACACCGGCGACCCCGGCGTCCCGGTCACGGCCGCCGAGCTGGCACCGCTGCTCGCCGCCGGCGTCGCCGGCCGGCCGTGGCAGGGCCGGGCGGGCGTCGGCGGGGCGGAGCGCGAGGTGGTGGCGGTACGGAGCGACGCGACGGCCCGCGGCTCGGTCCTGGTGCTCGTGCGGGACGCCGGCGCCGAGCCGGCCGGCGAGGCCGAACTCGCCCTGGCCCAGCACCTGTGGGACCTGGTGACCAGCCACTTCGACCGGTTCGCGACCGAGGCGATGCCGGGCGCGCTCGCCCGGTCGCGGGCGGCGGCCGACACCCGGGCGCGGGTGATCGCCGAGCTGAGCACCGCGCACGCCGCGGCGTTCTCCGGGGTGCTCGGGGTGCTGCGCAGCCGGGCCCTGGACGACGCGGCGGCCCGGGCGACCGCGACCGACCTCGCGGTGTCGGCGCTGATCGAGCTGCGGGCCGAGGCGCGCAGGGACCGGACGATCGCCGAGGAGCCGGCCTTCGAGGCCTTCGCGCGGCTCGCGGACGGGCTGCGCCCGATGCTCCGGCACACGCCGGTCCGGCTCGAACTCGGCCCGCCCGAGGGCCCGGACGCCACCCGCAGCCTGCCCGCCGACGTGGCGCACGGCGTGCGGGCCGTGGTCCGCGCGCTGCTCCTCGTCGTCCTCGACCAGGACGCGGTCGGCCGGGTGCACGTCGGCTGGACGCTGACCGAGCACGAGCTCCGGGCCACCGTCCGCGACGACGGCCCCGGCCTCCTCGACGTCTGCCCGCTGGGCGCGGGCAGCATCTCCGACCGCCTGGAGGTGCTCGGCGGCCGCCTGGACGTCGACGCGGTGCCCAACTGGGGCACCACGATCACCGCCACCGTTCCGCTCGCCCTGCCGGACGCCCCGCCCGCCGGCACCCTGAACCCGCTGCGCGACCTCGGCGAGCGCGAGCTCCAGGTGCTGACCCAGCTGGCGCTCGGGCACCGCAACCGCCAGATCGCCGAGGAACTGCACATCAGCGAGTCCACGGTGAAGTTCCACGTCGCCAAGATCCTGACCAAGCTGGGCGTCGGCACCCGCGGCGAGGCCGCCGCCCTCTTCCACAAGGCGGCATAGCGGGCCGAACCGGCCGATTGTCAGTGCCGGGTGCCAGACTCGCACCCGTGAACGAGAAGTGGGCACTGGCGCCCGAGCCGGAGGGGGACGGGGCGCTGCTCGTGCCGCTCGGGGGCGACGGGCGGCCCGCCGGGGCGGTACGCCGCGAGCCGGACCTGGTGGCGGCGGTGCGGGCCCGGCCGGGGGTCGGGCGCTGGGTGTGGCGGAGCACCGGCGAGGTGTATCCGCGGCTCCTCGCCGCGGGCGTGCGGGTCGAGCGGTGCTACGACATCGAGGACGCCGAGCAGCTGCTCCTCGGCCACGAGGGGCGGCTCGGCGAGCCCCGCTCGGCCGCCGCCGCCTGGGCCCGCCTGCGGAACGCGCCGGTGCCGCCCGACCCGCCGCTGCGCCCAGCCGGGGGCCCGGCGGCCCAGGACTCGCTGTTCGAGCCGGCGGCGACGGCCGCCCCGCTGCCCTTCGAGGCGCTCCTGGAGGTGTACGCGGAGCAGCAGCGCCGCCATGACCTGACGGCGCACCCGGGCCGGATGCGGCTGCTCACGGCGGCCGAGTCGGCGGGCATGCTGGTCGCCGCCGAGATGTACCGGGCCGGGCTGCCCTGGCGGGCCGACGTGCACCGGGAGGTGCTGCACGGGCTGCTCGGCGAGCGGTACGCGGGCGGCGGCGAGCCGCGCCGGCTCGCGGAGCTGGCCGACGAGATCTCGGCCGCGTTCGGCCGCCGGGTCCGCCCCGAGCTGCCCGCCGACGTCGTGCGGGCCTTCGCGCAGGCCGGGATCCGGGTGCGCTCCACCCGGCGCTGGGAGATGGAGAAGATCGACCATCCGGCGGTCGCCCCGCTGCTCGCGTACAAGAAGCTGTACCGGATCTGGACCGCGCACGGCTGGTCCTGGCTGGCCGAGTGGGTCCGCGACGGCCGCTTCCGGCCCGAGTACCTGCCGGGCGGCACGGTCAGCGGCCGCTGGACCACCAACGGCGGCGGCGCGCTGCAGATCCCCAAGGTCATCCGGCAGGCCGTGGTCGCCGACGAGGGCTGGCGGCTCGTCGTCGCCGACGCCGACCAGATGGAGCCGCGGGTGCTGGCCGCGATCTCCCGCGACCCGGGCCTGATGGAGGTCGCCGGGCACCCCGACGACCTCTACACCCGGCTGTCCGACCGCGCCTTCGCCGGCGACCGCGACCACGCCAAGCTGGCACTGCTCGGCGCGATCTACGGGCAGACCAGCGGCGACGGCCTGAAGAACCTGGCCGCGCTGCGCCGCCGCTTCCCGCGCGCGGTGGCGTACGTCGACGACGCGGCCCGGGCCGGCGAGGAGGGCCGGCTCGTCCGCACCTGGCTCGGCCGCACCAGCCCGCGCGCGGCGGGCGCGGACGAGGACGGGGAGGCGGGGCTGCCGCAGGGCCTGCCCGCGGACGGCGGGTCCGCGGCCGCCGACGGCTCCGACGGCTACGTGCCGGGGTACGCGTCGACCGACGCCCGCGCCCGGGGCCGCTTCACGCGGAACTTCGTCGTGCAGGGCAGCGCCGCCGACTGGGCCCTGCTGATGCTGGCGGCGCTGCGCCGCGCCACCGCCGGGATGCGGGCCGAGCTGGTCTTCTTCCAGCACGACGAGGTGATCGTGCACTGCCCGGCGGAGGAGGCCGGGGCGGTGGCGGAGGCGATCGCGGCGGCGGGCGACGAGGCGGGCCGGATCGCGTTCGGCGAGACGCCGGTGCGCTTCCCGTTCACGACGGCGACGGTGGAGCGGTACTCGGACGCGAAGTGAATTGACGGGTACGGGCACGGACGCGAAGTGACGGGCACGGGCACGGACGCGAAGTAACGGGCACGGGTGCGAATACGGGTGCGGGCCCGGGCCTCCGCCGAGGTCCGGACCCGCACGCTCAGGAGCCGGTCAAGGGCTTGGCCCCCCGACCTACTTGACCAGCTGGTGCCACTTCGAGCTGAGCGCGATCTCCTTCAGCTGCTCCGTCGTCAGCGCCGGGTCGGTGCGCGTGGCGGCGTCGTGCTGGGTGCCCGAGTTGAACGCGGAGACGATGACCCGGAAGCCGTTCTTGTCCATGGTGTCGGCGCTCCACCAGACGACGCCCGCGCCGCCCTTCTCGCCGGCCTTCTTCTCCAGCTTCACCATCGTGCCGTCGGGCTCGGTGGTGACGCCGGGGCCGTCGAAGAGCTCCTTGCGGACGCCGCCCATGTCGGGCTGGACGTTGACCTGGACGAGGCTGCGGCCATGGCCGTCGTCGACGACGACGTAGCCGTGCTCGCCCTCGCCGCCCTTGCCGACGACCCGCAGGCCCAGGCCCTTGGGCAGCAGGGACGTCAGCGTCGACCGGACCTGGGCGCCGGTCGGCCCGGAGACCCGGGCGTCGGGGGCGCTGGGCGCCCCGGCGCGCTCCGCCTTCTTCAGGGCCGGCAGCTGCGCGAGCAGCGGGCGCCAGCCGTCGGCCGTGACCAGCTTCTTCAGCTGCGCGGGGTCGAACGGCGGGTTCGGGCGGGTGATCGCCGAGTCCTTCTCGGTGGGCGCGTTGTACTCGCTCGCGTCGACGAGGAAGCCGTCCTTGGTGAGCAGCACCGCCCGCCAGTTCTTGGTGAGGACCCGCTTGTCCGGGTACTCGTAGCCCTGGAAGACCATCAGCTTCGCGCCGCCCGCGAGGCGCTCGGTCGTGCAGGCGTCGTACGGGACGGCCACCTGGTCCGGGCAGGTCACCTGGGACGTGCCCGACTCGCCGTCGGAGCCCGCCCGGTAGAGGCCGACGGAGACGCCCGACTTGCCCTTGCCGTCGTCGTAGACGCCGGTGACGCTCTGGCCGGTGCCCTGCTCGTTGTCGATCTGCCAGGTGCCGGCCGGGGTGTTGGCCTTGAGGACGGCGGCGAGCTCGGCGACCGGGATCGACGGCGTGCCGGGACCGGCGCCGCCCTTCTGGCCGGCGCCCTGCCCGCCGTCGCCGGCCGGTGCCGGGCCGGCCACCGAGGTCTGCTCGATGCCGCCGGAGCCGGCGGAGCCGCCGAGGAGCGAACCCCCGTACACCCCGCCCACACCGATCGCGGCGAGCGCGAGCGCGCCGCCGACCGTGGCGACGCGCCGGCGCACCAGCCGGCGGCGGCCGCGGGCGAGCCCGCCGGCGGCGAGCTCGCGCCGGTCGTCGACGGCGAAGCCCTCGCCGGTGGCGCGCAGGACCGCGCCCAGTTCGTCCTCGAATCGTCCGTTCGTCACGTCGTGCTCCTCGTGCTGAGGCATGGCGGGATCACCGTTCCGGTCCGTGGTGGAGAAAATCTCGAAGGTCTCGAAGGTCTCGAAAAAAATCGGGGTCAGCGGGCGACGAGTTCGGTCATTCCGGCGCCGAGCCGCTCGCGCAGCTTCGCCAGGGCCCGCGTGGAGCGGGTGCGCACCGCTGCGGAGCTGACGTGCAGGGCGTGCGCGGTCTCCTCGATGCTGCGGTCCTCCCAGTAGCGGAGCACCACCACCGCCCGGTCCTTCGGCGCGAGCCCGGCGAGGGCGTCGAGCAGGGCGATCCGCAGGGCGGGGTCCTCGCCGTTGTCGGGCGCCCGGTCGGGGAGCTCGCCGAGGGGGCGCTCGGTGGCCGAGCGGCGCCTGCGGTGGCTCAGGAAGGTCCGTACGAGCACGGTCTGTGCGTAGCCGGCCGGGTTGCCGATCCGGTTGGCGCGCCCCCACAGGGCGTACATCCGGCCCAGCGTCTCCTGCGTCAGGTCCTCCGCGAGATGGGTGTCGCCGCTGGTCAGCAGGCATGCCGAGCGGAACAGATGTCCCGACCGTGCGGCGGCGAACTCCAGGAACTCGTCCGCGCGGGACTGTCTCAATGTCCCTCCCCTCCGTCGCTGTCACGAGTTCGCTCGCGAGCGCTCGTTTCGCGCTCACACCTCACTGACGCGATGGCCCCCGGGAAATGTTTCAGCGCGGATTCCGCGGATTTCCCGGCTTCCGGGGATCTCCGCGCGCGCAACCCGGACGCGGACTGTCCGAACCATCCGAAAAGGGGTATTCATGACGATATGAACACTTTCCTCGTGGCATCCGCTCAGGTCACCACGGCGGCCGGTGTCTGGCAGTCCGGCCTGGCGCAGGTCCTCGGTGGTCTGATCGTCGTCGGCGTCCTCATCGGCGCGTTCATGTACGGCATCCGCGTCAAGAACAAGGAGCTGCCGCCACCGGATCCGGAGACCCAGCCGCACCGGCCGGAGGACGGCACCCTGCCCGGCGAGTCGTCCGAGTACCGCAAGCCCTCCGAGATGCCGCAGACCGACGGCGAGCACCGGCTCATGCCGTACCAGCTGAAGGACGGCGGCGAGACCCAGGACGAGCCGCCCACCGAGGAGAAGCGCAAGTGGGGCGGCATCTCCAGCGGCGGCTTCGGCAGCGGCGGCCCGGGCCACGGCGACTGACCGGCCGGGGAGCACGGTGAACGCCCCGGACGCCGGCCCGGCCGCGCCCGCCGACCTGCGGGCGGCCATGGCGTCCCGCCTCCTCGGCCCGTCAGGCGAGGCCGCCGAGGCGCTGCGGGTGGGGGCGACGCCCCAGGACGTCGCCCGCACCTGCCTGGACCTGCTGCGCTCGCGCGAGGCCCGGCGCCCGGTCCTGAAGGACCCGTGGGACCGCTCGCTGCCCAGGCGCGGCGAACGGGACGCCCTCGACGTCCTCACGCCCTCCGAGCGGGTCGTCTTCGTGCTGCACGACGAGTTCTCGATCCCCTACGACGACATCGCCCCGGTCCTCGACCGCTCCCCCGCCGCCACCCGCCGGCTCGCCGGCCGCGCCCGGCACCGCCTGGAGGGCACCGAGGAGATGCCCGCCCCCGACCCCGCGCGCCAGCGCGAGGCCGTCCTCGCCTTCCGCTCCGCCGCCCGCGGCGGCGACCCGGCGGCCCTGCGCGCCCTCCTCGACCCGGACGCCGTACTGCGCTCGGACACCTCCGCCACGCCCCCCGCCCACGGCGCGCCGGCGGTCGCCCGGGCCCTCGCCGAACGCGTACGGGCGACGCTGCCGGCCCTGGTCGACGGCGCCGCCGGCCTGCTGCGCACGGCACCGGACGGCCGGCCGGAGACGGTCTTCCGCTTCACCGTCCTCGACGACCGGATCACGGCCGTCGACGCGCTGTCGGACGGGGAGCACCTGGCCCGGCTGACGCTCACCCGGATGGCGCAGGAGCGCGGCCAGGGCCTGTCCGGCGGACCAGGGTCGGACAGGCCCTAGCCTCCGAACACGGTCCCGGCCCGCTCGGCGATGTGCGCGGGCGGCGCGATCCCGGCCGGGAGCAGCGGATCGGCGACCGGCTCGCCGAAGCGGGTGACCATCGGCAGCACCCCGGCCCACACGCCCAGCGCGGCGTCGGGCCCGTCGCCGTCGTCCGGGAAGCCGCTGGAGACCTTCACGGACGCCTCGGTCAGGTCGAGCGCCACGAGCGCGGTCGCCGCCAGTTCCTTGCGGCTGGGCTGCCGTACGTACTCCCACTGCCCCGGCGCGGACTGCTCGCTCAGCGCCCGCAGTCCGCGCAGCTTCTCCTCCGGGTCGGTGACGAGCCGCGGCACGCCGTAGATCATCGCGCTGCGGTAGTTCACGCTGTGCTCGAAGACGGACCGCGCGAGCACGAGGCCGTCGACGTGCGTGACGTTCACGCAGACGACCCCGTCGGGCGCCCGCACCAGGCTGCGGCTCGCGACCGACCCGTGCAGGTAGAACCGGTCCCCGTCGACCCCGTACACCGTCGGCACCACCATCGGCGCCCCGTCCACCACGACGCCGAGGTGACACAGGAAGCCCGCCGCGAGCACCGCGTCCAGATCAGCTCGCCGGTGGCTGCCGTTCTCCCGCATCCGCCGCAGCCGGGTCCGCTCGGTGACCTCGAACTCCTCGCCGTCGCCGCTCATGCCATCCCCCTCGTCAAGAAACAAAGACCGGAAATCACTGCCGGGGCCCGCCGGGTCACTCGTACGTGGCGAGAGTGGGCCGGCGGGCACCCCGACGGCATCATGCGGCATAAAGTCCGGTCAGACGGCAGGAGTTTTCGGCGCGCGTCCGGCGGAGCCGGCCGGCCCGACGGAGTCAGGAGCGGTGGACGTGGGGGACGTGGCGATCGACGCGCAGCCCGAACGGGAGCGCCCGGAGGGCGGCCCCGGCGAGGAGGCGGGCACCGCCGCCGGCGACGGCGGGCACGGCGGCAGGAAGAGCGGAAAGAAGAAGCGGCCCCTGTGGCAGGAGCTGCCGATCCTGGTCGCCCTCGCGCTGGCCCTGGCCTTCCTGATCAAGACCTTCCTGCTCCAGGCGTTCCTGATCCCCTCGGGTTCGATGCAGAACACCCTCCAGAAGGACGACCGCGTCCTCGTCGACAAGCTCACGCCGTGGTTCGGCTCCGAGCCCGAGCGCGGCGAGGTCGTCGTCTTCCGCGACCCGGCCGGCTGGCTCGCCGGCCGGCCGGTCGCGGAGCCCAACGCGGCCCAGAAGTTCCTGGGCTTCATCGGACTGATGCCCGCGGCCGGCGAGCAGCACCTGATCAAGCGCGTCATCGGTATCGCCGGCGACACCGTCGAGTGCTCCGGCACCGGTCCCCTGAAGGTCAACGGCAAGCCGCTCGACGAGCCGTACGTCTTCGCCGGCAACACCGCGTGCAGCCCGGACGCGCCCGGCCAGTTCAAGGTCAAGGTCCCGAGCGGCGAGATCTGGGTGATGGGCGACCACCGCCAGTCCTCCCTGGACTCCCGCTACCACCAGACCGACCCGCACGGCGGCATGGTCCCGGTCGGCGACGTCGTCGGCCGCGCCGTCGTCCTCGCCTGGCCGGTCGGCCACTGGGCCACCCTCCCGGTCCCGGACACCTTCGGTCAGCCGGGCATCGCCCCGGCGCCGTAGCGGCCGGTCAGGGGACCAGTACCAACTTGCCGGTCACCCGGCCCTCTTCGCCCAGGGCGTGGGCGCGGGCGGCCTCGGACAGCGCAATGGCCTCCTGCACATGGGCGCGCAGCACTCCCTTGGCCGCCAGTTCGGCGACGGCCTTCATGCCCGTGTGGTCGTGCTCCACCAGCATCGCGGCGTAGCGGACACCGCGGCGGGCGGCGGCGGCGAGCTCCTCCTCGGTGGCGCCGGGCAGCAGGGCGACCAGGGTGCCCCCGGGGCGCAGCACGTCCACCGTACGGATCCGGGTGTCGTCCATCAGCGGCACGAGCGCCGTGTCGACGTCCCGGACGGCGTCGCGGAAGTCCACGGTGCGGTAGTCGATCACGTCGTCCGCGCCGAGGGAGCGCACGAAGTCGTGCTTGGCGGCGCTGGCCGTACCGGTGACGCGGGCACCGAGGTGCTTGGCGAGCTGGACGGCGAGGTGGCCGACGCCTCCGGCGGCGGCGTGGACCAGCACGTGCTGTCCGGGCCCGACGCCGGCGGTGTCGACGAGGGCCTGGTAGGCCGTGAGGGCGGCCAGCGGCAGGGCGGCCGCCTGGACGTGGTCGATCCCGGCCGGCTTGCGGGCGAAGGCGCGGGCCGGGCCGACGGCGTACTCGGCGTGGGAGCCCACCCCGTGCGGGTACGGCAGCATGCCGAACACCTCGTCGCCGGGCTGGAAGAGGGCGACCCCGAAGCCCACCTCCTCCACCGTGCCGGAGAGGTCCCAGCCGAGGACCTTCGGCGGCCGCTCGAACCAGTTCTGCCGCGCCCGGCCCTTCCAGTCGGTGGGGTTGAGCCCCGCGGCCCGCACCCGCACGAGGACCTGACCGGGACCGGGCTTCGGCACCGGCAGTTCCACCTCCTTCAGGACCTCCGGGCCGCCGTAGACGTCCTGCTGGCTGATCGCACGCATGGCGCTCCTGATCGTTGTCGGGAAGACCGCGGAGGGTTCCGCGGCAGGAACCGCGGAAAGGATCGCGGAAGCGGTCGCGGAAGACGCCGCGGAGGAAATGTCCTGAGGGGACAGCCAGTTCAACGTAGGTGCTGAGCGGAAGCGCTGGCTGGTGCCCGTGACACCAGGACCAGCTCCCACCTTTCTGTCCGTTCGGCGCGGCCGCACGATCGGTGCATGATCCAGTCACTGACAGAGGCGCTGCGGTCGCACGGCGACCGAGAGGCGATCATCTTCCATGGTCAGGCCACGAGTTACCGGACCCTGCTGAGCGCCGTCGAGCAGTGGCGGGACCGGCTTGACGAGCACGGCATCCGCGCCGGGCGGGTCGTCGCGCTGGAGTCGGCGTACTCGCCGCAGGCCTGCGCCGCGCTCGTCGCCCTCATCGAGGCCGGCGCGATCATCGTCCCGCTGGTCACGCTGCCGGACGCCAAGCGCGCCGAGTTCCACGAGATCGCCGAGGTCGAGACCGTCATCACCCTCGACGGCACGGACTCGGGCCTGAGCATCAGCAGCACGGGGCGCTCGGCGGGCCACGAGCTGTTCGCCGCGCTGCGCCGCGACGAGGCGCCCGGACTCGTCCTGTTCAGCTCGGGCACCACGGGCCGCAGCAAGGCGTCCGTCCTGGACTTCACCAAGGTCCTCGCCCGCTACCAGGGCGGCCGCGCCGCGCGCACGCTCTCCTTCCTCAACCTCGACCACATCGGCGGCATCAACACCCTGCTGCACACCCTGGTGCACGGAGGTGCGGTCGTCACCGTCGCCGAGCGCACCCCGGACAGCGTCTTCGCGGCCATCGAGGCCCACCGGGTGGAGGTGCTGCCCACCACGCCGACCTTCCTCACCATGGCCCTGGTCTCCGGCGCCTGCCGGCGGCACGACGCCTCCTCGCTGCGCCTGGTCTCCTACGGGACCGAGCCGATGCCCGAGCAGACCCTGCGCGCCTTCCACGACGCGCTGCCCGAGGTCCGGCTCAAGCAGACCTACGGCCTGTCCGAACTGGGCATCCTGCCGACCAAGTCGAAGGACGACTCCTCGCTGTGGGTCAAGCTCGGCAGCGGCAGCGGCTTCGACTACAAGATCGTCGACGACGTGCTGTGGGTCCGCTCCGAGATGGCCATGCTCGGCTACCTCAACGCCCCCGCCCCCTTCGACGAGGAGGGCTACTTCAACACCCAGGACGTCGTGGTGTGCGAGGGCGAGTACGTGAAGATCCTCGGCCGCCGCTCGGAGATCATCAACGTGGGCGGCGAGAAGGTCTACCCGGCCGAGGTCGAGAACGCCGTCCTCGAAGTGGACAACATCGCCGACGTCACCGTCTCCGGCCGGCGCAACGCGGTGACCGGCATGATCGTCCAGGCCACGGTCAAGCTCGTGCGACCGGAGGACGAGCAGACCGTCACCGCCCGCGTCCAGGAGCACTGCGCCGCCCGCCTGGAGCCCTACAAGGTGCCCCTCGTCGTCACGGTCTCCGAGGCCGAGCAGCACTCGGACCGCTTCAAGAAGACCAGGAGCGCGGCATGAGCGGCGTGGCACTGGTCAGCGGCGGCAGCCGCGGCCTCGGCCGGACCCTGGTCACCCGGCTGCTCGCGGAGGGCTGGAAGGTGGCCACCTTCAGCCGGAGCGCCGGCGAGTTCGTCGAGGAGACGCTGAAGGCCGAGCCCGACCGCTTCTTCTGGACCGGGGCGGACCTGCAGGAACCCGGCACCGTACGGGCGGCCGCCAAGGCCGCGATCCGGCACTTCGGCCGGGTCGACCTGCTGGTGAACAACGCGGGCGTGCTCGACCAGGGCCTGTTCGTGACGATGCCGCCGCGGCAGGTCGAGGCCCTCATCACCGCCAACCTGACCTCGCCCGTGGCCCTGGCCCAGACGGTCGCCCGCTCCATGGTGGCCTCGGGCGGCGGCCAGATCATCAACGTCTCGTCGGTCAACGCCGTCCGCGGCTACCGGGGCGTGGCCGCCTACAGCGCCGCCAAGGCGGGCCTGGACGGCCTGACCCACAGCCTCGCCCGCGAGCTCGGTCCCGCCGGCATCCGGGTCAACACGGTCGTGCCCGGCTTCTTCGACTCGGACATGACCGAGGTGGTCACCCCGGAGTACCGCGAGCGCATCCAGCGCCGCACCCCGCTCGGCCGGCTCGGCGACCGCGAGGAGATCGCCGACGCCGTGCTCTTTCTCGCCTCACCGCGGGCCGGTTTCGTCACCGGCCAGCGACTCGTCATCGATGGAGGAATCACATGCTGACCATGGACGTACAGGCCCTGGTCGTCGAGGAGATCACCGCGGTCCTCGACGAGGACATCGCCGACGACCTCGGCGCCGTCACCGCCGAGACCGAGCTGAGCGACCTCGGCCTCAACTCGCTCGCCTTCGCCCGGCTCATCATCCGCCTCGAGACCAAGGTCGGCGTCGACCCCTTCGGCGAGGACGGCAACTTCGTGACCCTGCGCACCGTCGGCGCGCTGGTCCGGTCGTACGAGCAGGCGCTGAGATCGCGCGAGGAGTCCTGAACCATGTCCACACCGACCCTGCTGCGCCTGCCCTCCGTCGAGGACTACCTCGGCCCCGGCGAGACCCGCTTCTTCTCCGCCGGCTACCGGCGGGCCGAGTACGCCGTCCACGACGTCCGCGTCACCACCGGGGACCGGCCGGGCGTCACCGCCGCCGTCTCCCTCTCCTACCCGCGTGACTGGTCGAAGAAGAAGGCGTCGACCGACCTGTTCCCGCACGTCAGCACCGTCGACATGCTGGTGCTCGGCCTCCAGCTGTGCGAGGCGTACCTCGTCCACACCCACGGGCTCGACGCCGACCGGCGCCGCCGGACCCGCGTCCGGAAGATCACCCTGCGGGCGGGCACCACCCCGCAGGAGGAGCTGACCGGCCTGCCCGCCGGAGCCGAGCTCCGCCGCACCCTCCAGGACCCCGCCGCCGAGGGCGGCCACGTGTCGACCTTCACCGCGCACGTCGGCGTGATGACGGCCCGGTACGAGATCGAGCACGCCTCGCCGGCCCAGGTCGCCGAGGACGGTTCCTACGACTCGCTCGACACGGTCCTCGGCCCGGCCTCCGGCCGCTACTACGGCGAGGGCTTCAAGCTGCGCGAGCACACCATCGGCGACGTCCGCGCCGACGTGGACGCCTCGACCGCCACCGCGACCGTCACCACGCGCAGCCTGCCGGGCTACGAGGCCGTCACCGACGGCCTGGACGGCGACCGCCTGACGGACGGCCTCTCGGCCATCGACTGCTTCGTCACCAACCTGCAGCTCATCCAGGTGCTCCTGTACGAGCTCGACGGCATCAGCCGCCAGGACAGCAACACCCTGTGGATGCAGCAGACGGTCCTGACCGCCGTCGGCCCCGACCTCCCCGCGGCCGAACCCACCGCCGCCCACGTCGCCTTCACCGACAAGGCGCTCGTGCCGCTGCGCGGCGGACTGTGGCGCGACGTCACGATCGGCGCCCGGCTCGGCGGTTACGAGATGCAGTGCTCCTTCGCCCATGAACTCCCGTCGAACGCCGCCGCGTTCGCCGCCGGCCAGACCACCCTGAGGGCCTGACATGAAGATCTCCGTATCCGGTACCTACTCGGCCGGAAAGACCTCCACGGTCATGGCCCTCTCGCACTACCTGGGCGTTCCGCGCACCCTGGCCAGGACGATCCGCGAGATCCTCCCGGAGGCCGTGCCCGGCAAGGCGCTCGCCGAGGTCACCCCCGCCGAGTTCCTCCACCTGATGCTGCGCCGCCACTGCGGGCGGGCCGTCGAGGAGGCCAAGCTCGGCGACACCTTCCTGTCCGACGGCTCCTCCCTCCAGGAGTGGCTCTACGGCGCCGCCCGCGTCGCCCACGGCATGAACCCCAGCGCCACCGCCGCCAACGAGGGCGGCCTGGCCCCCGAGACCAGCGACGAGATGCGCTTCTTCGGCGAGGTCGTCGACGAGTACGGCAAGGCGTTCCGCGCGCACGTGCGCCAGACCTACGACGTGTTCATCCACCTCGAGCACGAGCTGGAGATCACCTCGGACGGCCACCGCCCCATGAACAAGGGCTTCCGCGACACGATCGACCGCATGCTCCTCGAAACCGTCGAGGAGTTCGGGATACCCCTGCACCGGGTCAGCGGCACCATGCCCGAGCGCATGGAGAAGATCACCGCCGTCCTCGGCCTCACTCCCGTGATGAGCATCGAGCGTGCCCTGGAACTCGGCAAGCGCGACTACGACGCCCAGGACTTCCGCCTCGAGACCGAACGGGCCTGACCCGCCCGGGCACGTACGCCACACGCGAGAAACGGGGAACACCGATGCACCGCAGAACCCTCCTCAGATCCACCGCGGCCCTGTCCGCCGCCCTCGGCCTCACCGCGGCCGAAGCCGGCGTCTCCACCCCCTCCTACGCGGCCGACGAGGTCGTCGCCGACAAGGCACAGCTGAGCGAGCGCACCCGGATCGGCCGCGCGCTGCGCCGGCAGGCCGCCGAGCGGGACTATCCGGCGACGCTGCCGGACCACCCGGTGAACGGCGACGAGTCGTCGCTGCCCGGCCGGATCGGCAGCTACTCCAAGGGCCTGCCGCACACCGACATCGGCGAGGTCGACGTCCCGGCCTACGCGCTGATGCTGAAGGCGCTCACCAGCGGGAACCCCGCCGACTTCGACGCGATCCCGATGGCGGGCGAGCGCAAGCAGCTCGGCCCGCAGGGCGGTCTCGCCTACGACCTCGCCGGGCCCGACTACGCCAAGCTGGTCGTCCCGCCCGCGCCCCGGATGGGCAGCGCGCACGCGGCCGCCGAGATGGCCGAGCTGTACTGGCTGGCGCTGCTGCGCGACGTGCGGTTCACCGACTTCGAGGACTCGGCGCTCGCCGCCGCCGCGGCCGCCGACCTGTCGACGTACTCCGACGGCCGGATGGCCACGCAGGACGGCAAGGTCACCCCGCACACGCTCTTCCGCGGCAACACCCCGGCCGACCTGACCGGCCCGTTCGTCTCGCAGTTCCTGCTGCAGACCGTCCCGTACGGCACCCTGCACGTCCCGCAGCTGCACGACACCGTCCAGCCGGGCGTGGACTACGGCACCGAGTTCGGGGAGTGGCTCGCGCTCCAGCGCGGCGCCGCGCGCGCCACCCAGCGGGACTTCACCCGCACCCGCTACGTGCAGACGCCGCGCGACATGGCGCACTACACGCACTTCGACGTCCTCTACCAGGCCTACCTCAACGCGGCGCTGATCATGCTGGCCCTGCCGCAGGCGAAGGCCCAGGACCCGGGCAACCCGTACCTGGCCTCCAAGAACCAGATGGGCTTCCCCACCTACGGGACGCCGCACCTGGTCTCGCTCCTCGCCGAGGTGGCCGTGCGGGCCATCAAGCACACCGAGTACCAGCAGTTCTACGTCCACCGGCGGCTGCGGCCCGAGGCGTTCGGCGGCCGGATCGAGGTGCACCTGCGGCGCGCCCCCGGCCGCTACGCGGGGATGCTCCACGAGGAGATCCTGCGGTCCGAGGTGCTCGACCGGACCCTGGCGGCGCACGGTTCCTACCTGCTGCCCCAGTCCTTCCCCGAGGGCTCGCCGATGAGCCCGTCGTACCAGAGCGGCCACGGGACCGTCGCCGGCGCGTGCACGACCGTGCTCAAGGCGTGGTTCAACGAGTCGTACGTCCTCGACGCCCCGGTCGTGCCGAGCGCGGACGGCACGACCCTCGTGCCGTACACCGGCGCCGACAAGGGCTCCCTGACCATCGGCGGCGAGCTCAACAAGCTCGCGGCCAACATCGGTGCGGGCCGCGCCTCCGCGGGCGTCCACTACCGCAGCGACAACACCGAGGCGTTCCGGCTCGGCGAGTCGATCGCCCTTGAGGTGATGCGGGAGCAGAAGCCGCTGTTCAACGAGGGCGGCGGCTTCTCCTTCACCCGCTTCGACGGCACCGCCGTCACCATCTGATCCCCCCACACGCACACACAGCAGGAAGCAGGGAAGACAATGCGCAGGACACAGCTCGGAAGCCAGGGCCTGACCGTCTCGGCGGTGGGTCTCGGGTGCATGGGCATGACCTTCGGGTACGGCTCCGTCGAGGAGTCGCGCTCGATCGCCACCATCGAGCGGGCCCTCGGGCTCGGAGTCGACTTCCTCGACTCCTCGGACCACTACGGCCCGGAGACCAACGAGACGCTGATCGGGCGGGCGATCGCCGGCCGCCGCGACGAGGTGGTCGTGGCCACCAAGTTCGGCACGTACTCCCGCGAGACCCCGCCGCGGATCCCGGACGGCCGTCCCGAGACGGTGCGCTGGGCCGTCGAGGGCTCGCTGAAGCGGCTCGGCACCGACTACATCGACCTCTACTACCAGCACCGCGTCGACCCGCGCGTCCCGGTCGAGGAGACCGTCGGCGAGATGGCCGAGCTGGTGGCCGAGGGCAAGGTGCGCTACCTCGGCCTGTGCGAGGCGTCGGCGCAGACGATCCGGCGCGCCCACGCGGTGCACCCGATCACCGCGGTGCAGTCCGAGTACTCGCTGTGGACGCGGGACGCCGAGGAGGACGGGGTCCTGGCGACCCTCGCGGAGCTGGGCATCGGCTTCGTGCCGTACTCCCCGCTCGGCCGCGGCTTCCTCACCGGGGCGATCTCCTCGGTCGACGGCCTGGCCGACAACGACTTCCGGCGCATCGCCCCGCGCTTCCAGGGCGACAACCTCGCGGCCAACCGCAAGCTGCTCGGCCGTCTCCAGGAGATCGCCTCGGACCGGGGCGTGACGCCCGCTCAGGTCGCGCTGGCCTGGGTGCTGCGGGCCGGCGAGTCGGTCGTGCCGATCCCCGGCACGACCCGCCCCGAGCGCGTGGACGAGAACACGGCGGCGCTGGACATCGTCCTGACCGACACCGAGGCCGAGGAGCTGTCCGCGGTCTTCGCCGCGGGCACCGCCGTCGGCGACCGCTACCCGGCCCCGATGATGGCCACGCTCAACGGCTGACCTCGACGGCTGACACGGACGTGCCGGCGGTGTGCCCCTCTTCCCCAGGGGCACACCGCCGGCACTCGCGTACCGGCACTCCCGTTGTCAGGCGCGGGCCCGCTGGATGATCCCCTGGGTGTCCACGCCGGTCTCCCGTTCGGGCCGCGGCGTGTAGAGGACGATCAGCAGGTCGGCGAACTGCGGGATGCGCATGCGTGCGACATCGAAGTGCAGCTCTCCGAGCTCGGGATGGTCGAGGATCTTGAAGTTCACGCCCTCGGCCCGCACGTCGTGCCGCGACCACAGCTCGGCGAACTCCGGGCTCTGCTTCATCAGTTCGCCGACGACGATCTCGTATCCGAGGTCCTGCGGCCTGTTGATCATCCCGTACCGGTACTGCGCGGCGATCCACGGCGCGAGCTCGCGCCAGTTCACGATGCGCTCGCGCAGCCGGGCACTGGTGAAGAAGGCCACCAGGGAGTTCCGGTAGGTCCTGCGGTACCCGAGGATGTCGTACGTCGCCTCGTTGGCGATCACCAGGTTCCAGTACGGGTCGACGACGAAGGCCGGGTACGGGGAGTTGTTCTCCACGAGACGGGCCAGCATGACGTCCACCTCGACCGGTTCGGAACCGAGCGGCACCGGCGGATTGAGGCCGGCCAGCGCGTAGAGGTAGCTGCGCTCCGCCTGGTCGAGGCGGAGCGCCCGCCCGATGGCGTCGAGCACCTGCGGGGACACCGAGATGTCCCGGCCCTGTTCGAGCCACTGGTACCAGGAGGCGCTGACTCCCGCCAGGAAGGCGACTTCCTCCCGCCTTAACCCCGGCGTCCTGCGCCGGCCGTAGTTCGGGATCCCCACGTCCGCCGGGGTCAGCCGGCCACGCCGGTTGACCAGGAAGTCCCGCAGCTCCGTGCGGCGTCGGTCCTTCGCCGTGGAGCGGCGGCGCGCCGCCGGAGCGAGGTCGTCCGGTGCTGCCACCGACGGGATCACCGGTGGTGGTGGCGCGTTCTGGGCCTTCGGCGACTGACTGCTGATGGTGTACAGGATGTGCTCCCCTCCTGCCGCCCCCCGGCGGCCTGCTCATCGTGTGGCACGGACCTGGACGCACGGGAAACGTGAGGCACCCTCATCGGGAAGCTTGCCGCTCGCTCCCGGCACGCCGACGCGGTCTCGATGCGTTGCCACTACACGCATGAGACTCTCCTGATCAGGGCGGCTTGACCAGGAAACGTGGGCACCGTCCGCTGTTCTTTGACAACTCTTGGTCATACGCCAGGGGTGCGTGTGTCCACGGCGTATTACTCCCGCACCCCGCAACGAAAAAGACCCAGTCCGGAGGTCATCCGTCCTGGGTCTTCATGGAGCCGCCTTCGGGATTCGAACCCGAGACCTACGCATTACGAGTGCGTTGCTCTGGCCAACTGAGCTAAGGCGGCGCGCCCTGCGTTCCCATGGTGGGTGCAGCAGCGTCGCCAAGTCTACACAGTTTCCGGGGGTGCTCCGACCACCCCCGGCTGCGGGCCGTTCAGGGGCTATGAGCAGCGCTTTCCGTCGGCGGGCGGGGTGCCGTCGAGGAGGTAGGTGTCGATGGCGGTGTCGATGCAGTCGCTGCCGCGGCCGTACGCGGTGTGGCCGTCGCCCTCGTAGGTGAGCAGGGTGCCGGAGGAGAGCTGGCCGGCGAGGGACCGGGCCCACTTGTACGGCGTCGCCGGGTCGCGGGTGGTGCCGACGACGACGATGGGGGCGGCGCCCCGCGCGGTGATGCGGTGGGCGTGGCCGGTGGCCGGGGTCGGCCAGTAGGTGCAGTTGAGCGCGGCCCAGGCGAGGTTGCGGCCGAAGACCGAGGACGCCTTCTCGAAGGCCGGCACGTCCTTGACGACGTCCGCCGGGCCACCGGGGAAGGCGGGCGGGAGGTCGAGGCAGTTCACGGCCGCGTTGGCGGACATCAGGTTGGCGTAGGTGCCGTCCGCCTCGCGCTCGTAGTAGCTGTCGGCGAGGGCGAGCAGCGCGGAGCCCTCGCCGCCCATGGCCCGGGTGAGGGCCTCGCGCAGCTCGGGCCAGGCGGCCTCGTCGTACATCGCGGCGATCACGCCGGTGGTGGCCAGGGACTCGCCGAGCGGGCGGCTCTCGCCGGTCGGCACCGGCTTGGCGTCGGTCTCGCGGAAGAAGGCGCGGAGCCTGTCCAGGGCCGCGGCCGTGGAGGTGGTGCCGAGCGGGCAGTCGGTCTGCTTCACGCAGTCGGCGGCGAAGGCGTTGATCGCGGTCTCGAAGCCGGCCGTCTGGTCCCGGTTGAGCTCCTCGGCGGTCAGCGACGGGTCCATCGCCCCGTCGAGGACGAGCCGCCCCACCCGCTCGGGGAACAGCTCGGCGTACGTGGCGCCGAGGAAGGTGCCGTACGAGGCGCCCACGTACGTCAGCTTCTTGTCGCCGAGCACCGCCCGCACGATGTCCATGTCACGGGCCGCCTCCACCGTGGACACGTGCGGGAGCACCGCGGCGGACTTCTGCCGGCAGGCCGCCGCGAACTCCTTGTAGGCGTCCGCCAGCGCCTTCTGCTCGGCCGCGTCGTCCGGCGTCTGGTCGACCTGCGTGTACGCGTCCATCCGCTTGCCGGTCAGGCACTCGACCGGCTCGCTGCGGGCCACGCCCCGCGGGTCGACGCCCACGAGGTCGTACCGCGCCCGGACCGGGGCCGGGTAGCCGATGCCCGCGTATCCCTGGAGATAGCCGACCGCCGAGCCGCCGGGGCCGCCCGGGTTCACCAGGAGGGAGCCGAGCCGCTTGCCGGGGCCGGTGGCGCGGACCCGGGAGACGGCGAGCTTCACCTCCTCGCCGCCGGGCCTGGCGTAGTCCAGCGGGGCGCGGACGGTGCCGCACTGGAAGTTCGCGACGCCGCAGTCCCGCCAGGTCACCTTCTGCGCGTAGAACTTCTGGAGCGCGGCCGTGCCGGACGCGCCGGACGGACTCTTCGAGGGCGCGGCGGCGCCGCTCCCGCCCGTACAGCCGGAGAGGACGAGGCCACCGACCGCGAGGGCCGTGGCGGTGATGCGGAGCAGGCGCCTGGAGTCCATTCCCGGAGCGTATCGGGACCGGTACACAACGTGTCCAATCGCCCCTGTGGACAACCCCGCCCCTGTGGACGGCGAGGGCTCAGTCGCGCAGGGCCATCGTCATCGCCTCCACCGCGAGCAGCGGCGCCACGTTCCGGTCGAGGGCCTCGCGGCAGCCGAGGATCGCCTCGATGCGGCGCAGCGTGCGCTCCGGGGTGGTGTCGCCGGCGATCCGCTCCAGGGAGTCGCGCACGTCCTCGTTGGCCAGCGGCGTCGCGGCGCGCAGCTGCAGGGCGAGCACATCGCGGTAGAAGCCGGTCAGGTCGGTGAGCGCGAGGTCGAGGCTGTCGCGCTGGGTGCGGGTGCGGCGCCGCTTCTGGCGCTCCTCCAGCTCCTTCATCGCGCCGGCCGTGCCGCGCGGCATCCGGCCGCCCTGGGCCGCGCCGAGCGCCGCCTTCAGCTCCTCGGTCTCCTTGACGTCGACCTCCTCGGCCATCTGCTTGGCGTCCTCGGCGGCCGCGTCGATCAGCTCCTGGGCGGCCCTGAGGCCGCCGCCGACGTCGCCGACCCGCAGCGGCAGCTTGAGGACCACGGAGCGGCGGGCCCGCGCCCGCTCGTCGGTCGCCAGCCGCCGGGCGCGGTCGATGTGGCCCTGGGTGGCGCGGGCGGCCGAGTGCGCGAGCTCCGGCTCGATGCCGTCGCGTCGGATCAGCACGTCCGCCACGGCGTCCACGGACGGCGTGGTCAGCGTCAGGTGCCGGCAGCGGGAGCGGATCGTGGGCAGCACGTCCTCCAGGGACGGCGCGCACAGCAGCCACACGGTGCGCGGCGCGGGCTCCTCGACGGCCTTCAGGAGCACGTTCGCCGCGCCCTCGGTGAGCCGGTCGGCGTCCTCCAGGACGATGACCTGCCAGCGGCCGACGGCGGGCGACAGCTGGGCCCGCCGCACCAGGTCGCGGGTCTCCTTGACGCCGATGGAGAGCAGGTCCGTACGGACCACCTCGACGTCCGCGTGCGTGCCGACGAGGGCCGTGTGGCAGCCGTCGCAGAAGCCGCAGCCCGGCGCCCCGCCGAGCGCCCGGTCGGGGCTCACGCACTGCAGCGCCGCCGCGAACGCCCGGGCCGCCGTGTCCCGGCCGGCGCCGGGCGGCCCGGTGAACAGCCAGGCGTGCGTCATCTTCGACGCCTCCGGGGCGGGCTCGCCGGCGGCGTGCGCGGTCACGAGGGCGTCGGCGTCACGCGCGGCGGCGGCCAGCTGCTCCTCGACCCGCGGCTGACCCACCAGGTCGTCCCATACGGCCATGTCCGATGCCCCTCCTCAGGTACGCGTTCCATTGTGGGGCAATCCACTGACAGCCGGACTCAGCCCTTGCGGCGCCTGCGGTCCTGGTCCCGGTCCTCGTCCCCGAACCCGCCGAGCAGCTCGTCCGCGAGCGTCGGCAGGTCGTCCAGCGGCGTCTCCTCCGCCCAGTCGGAGCGGCGGCGCGGCCGGCCCTCCTCGTCGAGCTGCGGCAGCTCGCGCGTGCGGTCGTTCGACCCGGCGGCCTCGTCCTCGCGGAAGAAGTCCTGCGGCACCCGGTCGGCGGGGTCCTTGGCCCGTACGGGGGGCAGCACGGCCGTCTCGTCCGCGTCCCGGGCGCTCTTCGTGTCCTTGATCCGCGGGATCACGGTCGTCTCGTCGTCGCCGAGCTTCACGATCGGGGTGGGGACGGTGACCTCGTTCGGGGAGACGGTGGGAGCGTCCGCGGGCCCGGCGTCCGGCTGCACGACCGGCGTCGCCACCGTGATCTCGTTCGCCGACTCCGCCGCACGCTTCTCCAGGCGCTTCGCCTCGGCGGCCTTGCGCTCGGCCTCCGCGGCGGCGCGCGCCACCTCGGCCTCGTGCTCGGCGGCCTTGCGCGCGGCCTCCTCCGCCGACTTGCGCGCGGCCTCCTCCGCCGCCTTCGCCGCGGCGGCCTCGGCGAGCTTGCGGGCCTCCTCGGCGCGCAGCAGCGCCTCCTCGGCCTTGCGCTGCTTCTCCCTGCGGCGTTCCTCGGCCTCGGCCCGCAGCCGGGCCTCCTCCTCGGCCTCCTTGCGGAGCCGCTCCTGCTCCTCGCGGCGGGCCTTGTCCTCGGCCTCGCGCCGCTTGCGCTCCTCCTCGGCGGCGATCCGGGCCTCCTCGGCGCGCCGCCTGGCCTCCTCCGCCTGCCGCTCGGCCTCGATGCGCCGGGCCTCTTCCTCCTCGGCCTTGCGCCGCGCCTCCTCCTCGGCGCGCAGCTTGGCGAGCTGCTCCTGGCGCTCTCGCTCCAGGCGCTCCTCCTCGGCCTTGCGGGCGGCCTCCTCCTCGGCCTTGCGCCTGGCGTCCTCCTCGGCCTGGCGGCGGGCCTCCTCCTGGGCCTTCACCTCGGCCTCGGAGAGCGGCAGCATCCGGTCGAGCCGGTGGCGGACGACGGTGGTGACGGCCGCGGGCTCCTGGCCGGCGTCGACGACCAGGTAGCGGCCCGGGTCGGCGGCGGCGAGGGCGAGGAAACCGGCGCGTACGCGCGCGTGGAACTCCGGCGGCTCGGACTCGAGCCGGTCCGGGGCCTCGGTGAAGCGCTCGCGCGCGGTCTCCGGGGAGACGTCGAGGAGCACGGTCAGGTGCGGCACGAGGCCGCCGGTGGCCCAGCGGTTGATGCGGCCGATCTCGGTGGCGGACAGGTCACGGCCGGCGCCCTGGTAGGCGACGGACGAGTCGATGTACCGGTCGGAGATCACCACGGCGCCCCGCTCCAGGGCGGGCCGGACGAGGGAGTCGACGTGCTCGGCGCGGTCGGCGGCGTACAGCAGCGCCTCGGCGCGGTTGGACAGGCCGGCGCTGGAGACGTCGAGCAGGATCATGCGGAGCCGCTTGCCGATCGGCGTGGCGCCGGGCTCGCGGGTGACGACGACCTCGTGGCCCTTGGCTCGGATCCACTCGGCGAGCGCCTCGACCTGGGTCGACTTGCCGGCACCGTCGCCGCCCTCCAGGGCGATGAAGAAGCCGGTCGGCGAGGGCGCCTGGACCGGGTCGGCGCCGCGCAGCGCGTCGCGCAGGTCGCGGCGGAGCGGCACGCCCGCCCGGTCGTCGGTCTTGGCGAGGACGAGCGCGGCGACGGGCAGCAGCAGCGCGCCGACCAGCATCAGGGTGAAGCCGGCGCCGCCGTGGGCGAAGACGAAGCTGCCGGAGGCGAGCCGGTGCGGGCCGATCGCGGCGGCGAGCAGCGGCGCGGCGAGCGCGCCGACGCCCATGCCGACGCGGGCGACGGCCTGGAGGTGCTCGGTGACCCGGGCCCGGCGGGCCTCCTCGGTCTCCTGGTCGACGAGGCTGTGCCCGGTGCGGGCGGCGACCCCGGCGGCGTAACCGGCGAGCGCGGCGATCATCAGCACGGTCGCGGTGTCCGGCACGAGGCCCATCGCGAGCAGCGCGATGCCGGTGACGGCGATCGCCAGGGCGAAGAGCCGGCGCCGGGAGAGCACGGTGAGGACGGATCCGGCGGTGCGGATGCCGACGCCGGTGCCGCCGCTCAGCGCGAGGATCAGCAGGGCGTACGTGACGGGCCCGCCGCCCAGGTCGTACGCGTGCAGGACGGCGACGGCCGCGGCGGCGGCGATGGCACCGGCGACGGTGGCGCAGGCCAGGACGAGCAGTCCGAGCGCGCCCGTGCGGCCCTTCTCGGGGCGCTTGTCGGCACCGGGCTCGCCGGACGCCGGCCGGCGCAGGCCCTCCAGGGGCGAGCGGGGCCGCGGGGTCTGGCCGCCGGGCAGCGTGAGGAACCACAGGACGGAGACGGACGCCGAGAAGAGACCGGCGGCGACGTACGAGCCGAGGGCGGCCTGGTGCTCGCCGAACCAGTCGACGCCGGCGCCGAGCAGGTTGCCGACGAGCGTCGCGAGCAGCAGCGCGGCCGCGGCGGCGGGCACCGCCACGAAGCCGGTGCGCAGGCTCAGGGTGCGCAGCGCGCCCAGGTGGTCGGGCAGCGGCCGGACGGCGGCGCCCTCGATCGGCGGGGCGGGCAGCAGCGCGGGCGCCGCGCCCTCCTTCGCGATGGTCCACAGGCGCTCGGCGGCGCCGCAGACGAAGACGGTGCCGATCAGGAACCACAGTGCCTTGCCGGGGGTCCAGTCGATCCACAGCGGGGCGACGACGAGCAGCGCGAGCCGCAGCGCGTCGGCGCCGATCATGGTCCAGCGGCGGTCGAGGGGGCCGCCGGACGCGGTGAGCGCGGTGAGCGGACCGAGCAGGACGGCGCCGAAGAGGACGGCGGCGAGCAGCCGCGCGCCGATGACGGCGGCGACGGCGAGCGCGGCACCGCGGTAACCGCCGCCGAGCATGTTCTGGGTGACGGCCGCCTGGAATCCGAGCAGGATCAGGACGAGGACGGCGAGGGCGTCGCCGGTGCCGCCGACGAGCTGGGCGCTCCACAGCCTGCGCAGCGGCTGATGGCGCAAGAGGGCCCGTACGGCACGCTCCCTGGAATCCGCGACGAGTGCGGCGTCGGTGGATGGCTGCTCTGCTCGCGTCATCCGTCCACCCTATCCGGACGGCCTTGCTCCCCGCGGCCTTCGACCGAACAAACGGGCGGGACGAACGGGCGGGGGCACCGGCCCCACGGCCCGTGCCCCCGCCCGTCATGTCAGGAACGTCACTCCGGCTTGGCGGCAGCCGCCTTCTTCGCCGTCGTGGTCTTCTTCGCCGTCGTCGTCTTCTTGGCCGCGGTCTTCTTCGCCGCTGCCGTCGTGGTCTTCTTGGCGGTCGTCTTCTTGGCCGCCGTCTTCTTCGCCGGCGCCTTCTTGGCCGCCTTCTTCGCCGGGCCCTTGGCCCGCTTCTCGGCGAGCAGCTCGTAGCCGCGCTCGGGCGTGATCGTCTCCACGCTGTCGCCGGTGCGCAGGGTGGCGTTGGTCTCGCCGTCGGTCACGTACGGGCCGAAGCGGCCGTCCTTGACGACCACGGGCTTCTCGCTGACGGGGTCGGTGCCGAGCTCCTTCAGCGGGGGCTTGGCGGCGGCGCGGCCACGCTGCTTGGGCTGGGCGTAGATCGCCAGCGCCTCCTCCAGCGTGATCGTGAAGAGCTGCTCCTCCTCCGTGAGCGACCGCGAGTCCGTGCCCTTCTTCAGGTACGGGCCGTAGCGGCCGTTCTGCGCGGTGATCTCGACGCCGTCGGCGTCGGTGCCGACGACACGCGGCAGCGACATCAGCCGGAGCGCGTCCTCCAGGGTGACGGTGTCCAGGGCCATCGACTTGAAGAGCGAGGCGGTGCGCGGCTTGACCGCGTTCTTGCCCGTCTTCGGGGTGTCCTCGGGGAGGATCTCGGTCACGTACGGGCCGTAGCGGCCGTCCTTGGCGACGATCTGGTGGCCGGTCACCGGGTCGGCGCCCAGCTCGAAGTCGCCGCTCGGCTTGGCGAGCAGCTCCTCCGCGTAGGCGACGGTGAGCTCGTCGGGCGCCAGGTCGTCGGGGACGTCGGCGCGCTGGTGGCCCTCCTGCTCCTTCTCGCCGCGCTCGACGTACGGGCCGTAGCGGCCGACGCGCAGCACGATGTCGTTGCCGACGGGGAAGGACGAGATCTCCCGGGCGTCGATGGCGCCGAGGTCGGTGACCAGCTCCTTCAGACCGCCGAGGTGGTCGCCGTCGCCGTTGCCGGCATCGGCGGCGCCGGAGCCCTCGGGGCCGCCCTCGCCGAAGTAGAAACGCTTCAGCCACGGCACGGCCTGGGCCTCGCCGCGCGCGATGCGGTCGAGGTCGTCCTCCATGCGGGCGGTGAAGTCGTAGTCGACGAGCCGCCCGAAGTGCTTCTCCAGGAGGTTGACGACGGCGAAGGAGAGGAACGACGGCACGAGCGCCGTCCCCTTCTTGAAGACGTAGCCGCGGTCGAGGATGGTGCCGATGATCGAGGCGTAGGTCGACGGGCGGCCGATCTCGCGCTCTTCCAGCTCCTTGACCAGGCTGGCCTCGGTGTAGCGGGCCGGCGGCTTGGTGGCGTGGCCGTCGGCGGTGATCTCCTCGGCGGCGAGCGCGTCGCCCTCGGCGACCTGCGGCAGGCGCCGCTCGCGGTCGTCGAGCTCGGCGTTCGGATCGTCGGCGCCCTCGACGTACGCCTTCATGAAGCCGTGGAAGGTGATCGTCTTGCCGGAGGCCGAGAACTCGGCGTCGCGGCCGTCCGCCGCGGTGCCGCCGATCTTGACGGTGACGGAGTTGCCGGTCGCGTCCTTCATCTGGGAGGCGACGGTCCGCTTCCAGATCAGCTCGTACAGCTTGAACTGGTCGCCGGTCAGACCGGTCTCCGCCGGGGTGCGGAAACGATCACCCGAGGGGCGGATCGCCTCGTGCGCCTCCTGGGCGTTCTTGACCTTGCCCGCGTAGACGCGCGGCTTCTCCGGCAGGTAGTCGGCGCCGTACAGCTGCGTGACCTGCGCACGGGCCGCGCTGACGGCCGTGTCGGACAGCACCGTGGAGTCCGTACGCATGTAGGTGATGAAGCCGTTCTCGTACAGCTTCTGCGCCACCTGCATCGTCGCCTTCGCACCGAAGCCGAGCTTGCGGCTGGCCTCCTGCTGGAGGGTGGTGGTGCGGAACGGGGCGTACGGGGAGCGGCGGTACGGCTTCGACTCGACCGAGCGGACGGCGAACCGGGTGTCGGCGAGCGCGGCGGCGAGCGCGCGGGCGTTCGCCTCGTCGACGTGGAGCACGTTCTGGGTCTTCAGCTGCCCGTCGGCACCGAAGTCACGGCCCTGCGCGACGCGCTTGCCGTCGACCGTCGCGAGCCGCGCGACCAGCGAGGACGGGTCGGACGGGTCGCCGGCGCGGCCGGTGGAGAAGGTGCCGGTCAGGTCCCAGTACTCGGCGGAGCGGAAGGCGATGCGCTCGCGCTCGCGCTCGACGACGAGCCGGGTGGCGACGGACTGGACGCGGCCCGCGGACAGGCCGCGCATGACCTTCTTCCACAGGACCGGCGAGACCTCGTAGCCGTAGAGCCGGTCGAGGATGCGGCGGGTTTCCTGGGCGTCGACCATCCGCTTGTTCAGCTCGCGCGGATTGCGCACGGCCTGCTGGATCGCGTCCTTGGTGATCTCGTGGAAGACCATCCGGTGGACCGGGACCTTGGGCTTCAGGACTTCCTGGAGGTGCCACGCGATGGCCTCGCCCTCGCGGTCCTCATCGGTGGCGAGGAAGAGCTCGTCGGACTCGGCGAGCAGCTCCTTGAGCTTCCTGACCTGCGCCTTCTTGTCGGCGTTGACGACATAGATGGGCTGGAAGTCGTGCTCGACGTCGACGCCGAGCCGGCGCACCTCGCCCGTGTACTTCTCCGGCACCTCGGCGGCGCCGCTCGGGAGGTCGCGGATGTGCCCGACGCTCGCCTCGACGACGTAGCCGGGGCCGAGGTAGCCCTTGATCGTCTTCGCCTTGGCAGGCGACTCGACGATGACGAGTCGGCGGCCGCCGTGTGCGGTCTCGCTGGTCGGGGACAACTTCGCTCTTCTCTCCGGTCGACGCTCTCTGGCACGTACCGACCGCGTACCTACGCGGTCGCGGCGTACGTACGGCGCTGGTACGCACGGCAGCGGCACGTACGGTGACACTGCCGTCGCTGCGGAGTGTGACGGTACAACCCGCCCCCGTGTCAAACAGGGAAAGCCCGCAACGGCCACTCGAACGGTAACCCGACTCCGGCCCATCCTGCCGCCCGGACTCCCGGACAGCCCCTCCGGCGGGTCCGCGTCACAGCCTGCCGAAGCACCAGATCCCGAGCAGCACGAAGGCCGCGCCGAAGAGCGTCGTGAGCGCGGCGGCGGGGCGGGGCGCCACGCCGAGTGCGACCGGCTCGCCCTGGCGGACCCGGACCCCCGTCCACAGCAGCAGCGCGGCCCCGAACAGCGTGAACGCCGCCCCCGCGAAGATCGCCGGCCCGCTCTCCATGCCCCTGCCCCGTTCACTCGCCCATGGCTCTTCAGCCCCCACGGCCGAGGCTGGCACCTCCCGGCGTCAGCAGGGCGAATTCCCGGTGAACGACGCGCACGGGCCGGAACGGTTTCACGAGGATGGCCGGTACTCCCCTTCCCCTCCCTCCCCTCCCTTCCTCCTTCTTCCTCTCTTTCTCCCCGGTTCTCCCCGCGGCGCTCTTCGTCACATCACATCGAGCGTGGCGCCGCCGGCTGCCCCGTTCGAAGGGCACGAGCAGCGCCACCGCCGCCACCGCGTACCCCGCGGCCACGAGCAGCTCGGCCCCGAGCAGCCGCCCGTCGAGCCCGCCGCCCACGGCGAGCCGGCGCGCCGCTTCCGCCGCATGGGTCAGCGACAGCGGTTCCCCGGCCGCGCACATCCAGCCCGGGCAGCGTGTCCCGGGGCACGGCGGCGCCGTGAGGAGCAGCAGCGGCGAGCTCGCCACGTTCGACACCAGGAGCACGTCCCGGAAGCGCAGCCCGGCGGCGAGAGCGGGACGGCGCCGCGCATGCCGTACCGGCGCTCGTTGGCGACGGCCGTCGTGCCGCCGTACACGCAGGTGGCGGAGGCTGCGAGGACGGCGTTCCCGACACGATGGAAACGGTCGTCCGCGACCCCGGGTTCCCGTCCGAGGAAGACGGGGAAGAAGACCTGGAGCAGCGGTCCGACCAGCAGCGTTCCGATGAACATGGACGGGGCCGTCCAGTTGGACAGGGCTCGGTACGACATTGCCCCGCCGACCACGAGCAGCCGTGCGCGGGCACGGAAGTGGAACTTCTCTGGCGGCTTTTCGGACGAGGGCGAGGGTGGCGGCCAGGAGCAGGCCGGCGAAGGTCCTGGCGCGGACCAGGACTTCGTCCTCGACGAGCCTGCGCATCACCGTCCAGTACGGGGCGACGGCCTCCTCCCACCAGGCGGCCTACGCATCGGCGAGCGCGGCGCAGGCGGCCAGCGGGCAGCCTGCGGATCCGTCAGATAGGGCCGCAGGAAGGGCGCTTCGGCCCGGCCCGGGTAGCAGACGGCGACCCGGACACGCGCGAAACCCGGGTCGGTGGCCCGCAGCGCGTCCAGCTCCTCGTACACGTCGGGAGTGCCGGTCGGCCGGGGCGGCAGGAAGTCGGAGACGTCGTACCGCCCTTCGGCGAACAGGTCCCACAGCGGCCGCAGCCGGTCGTCCCCGGCCCACACCGCCCCGGGCGTGGCCCACCCACTCCTGTTTCGGCCAGGAGGGGGTGCGCCAGGGCAACTCAGCTGGAGGTACAGGGCGCAGAAGGCGTCCCGCAGCGGGCTCAGCGCGATCCGGGTCGCGCCGCGTGGCCTCGTCCAGCGATCCGTATCAGGCGGTGCGCCCGTCCGCGGCGGGCAGCAGGAAGCCCTCCTCCACCAGGCTGCGGATCGCCTGCGGGGTGCGGTCCCGCAGCACGACCGGGTCCTCTCCGGTGAGCTGGGCGATGGCGTCCAGGATCTGCCCGGCGCTCAGGGTGCCGTCGCAGACGCCCGCGAAGCCGGCGGCGACGTGGTCGACGCGGGTGGCGCGGCGCATCCCGCGGTTCTGCCGGAGCAGCACGTGCTCCGGGTCCTCGGCGCCGGGCATGCCGACCTGCTCCTGCACGACCTCGGGCGCGAGGACGAAGTGGCCGGCGAGCAGGGCCGCGTCGTCGTGGCCGCGCAGATAGTCCTGGCGTTCGAAGTGGGCCCGCACGGTGTCGCCGAGCGGCTGCTCGACCGGGTGCGGCCACTCCTCGACGACGATCGACGGCTCGACGGCGCCGGAGGCGACGGCCGCGTTCTTGCGCAGGGTGATCCAGCCGAAGCCGACGCCCTTGGTCTTGGCGGCCTCGAACTCGTCGAGCCAACGCCCGTACGCGAGGCGGTACTCGGCCTGGTCGCCGCGGTGGTCGCCGCTGTCGCGCAGCCACAGCTCGGTGTACTGCGTGACGTCCTGGACCTCGCGCTGCACGATCCAGGCGTCGCATCCGCGCGGCACCCAGGAGCGCAGCCGGTCCTGCCACTCCTCGCCCTCGACGTGCTGCCAGTTGGCGAGGAACTGCGCGTACCCGCCGTCGTTGAGCCGGTCGCCGGCCTGCTGCACCAGCGTGCGGCACAGGTCGTCGCCGCTCATCCCGCCGTCGCGGTAGGTGAGACCGGCGCCGGGCGAGATCACGAACGGCGGGTTGGAGACGATCAGGTCGTACGTGTCCCCGTCGACCGGCTCGAAGAGCGATCCCTGGAGCAGCTCGGCGCCGCGGGCCCCGGAGAGGGCGAGGGTGAGCCGGGTGAAGTCGAGCGCGCGCGGGTTGAGGTCGGTGGCGGTGACCAGGGTGGCGTGCTGGGCGGCGTGCAGCGCCTGGATGCCGGAGCCGGTGCCGAGGTCGAGGGCGGTGGCGACGGGGGTGCGGACGGTGATGCCGGCGAGGGTGGTGGAGGCCCCGCCGACACCGAGGACGACGCCCTCGTCCTTCGTGCCGATGCCGCCGGCGCCGCCGACGGCGCAGCCCAGGTCGGAGACGATGAACCAGTCCTCGCCGTCCGGGCCGCCGTACGGCCGGACGTCGACCGTGGCGAGCACGGCGTCGTCCTCCCGCACCACCCAGCCGTCGGCGAGCGCCTCGTCCAGGGGCAGCGCGGCGGCAGCCCGCTTGTGCTCCACGGGCCGCTGGAGCAGGAACAGCCGGACGAGGGTGTCCAGCGGGGCGTCCCCGCGGGTGGCGCGGAGGGCGGGCACGACCTCGCTGCGGGCGAGGGCGGCGTACGCCTGGGCGCCGAGCAGGTCGAGCAGACCGTCGGCGGTGAAGTCGGCGGCGAGCAGTGCCTCGCGCAGTCGGGCTGCGTGCGTGGGCACCGGAAGGCTGGGGGTCGTGCTGGTCGTACTCACGTGCCCCATTGTGACGGCCGCCACCGACAACGGGCGCCACCGCCACCCGTGGCCCTGTCGACGACGGGCGGGCCGGCCCGGCGATGACGCCCGGCCGGCCCGTACCGGAGCCCGGTGCGGACTACTCGCTCTTGGCGGAGGCGGAAGGCTTCGCCGAGCCGGAGGGCTTGGCGTCCGGGGCGCCCGCCTTCGGGGACGCGGCCGGCGGCGCGGACGCCTTCGGGGTCTGGCAGCCGGGCTGCTTGGCCATGGCCTGGCCGAGCTCGCCGGCCTGGAGCTTGGCCACGGCGTCCTGGTCCATGTTCTGGATCTTCGCCAGGTTGTCGGAGACGACCTTGAGCCCGTCGGCGAACTTCTGCTGGTTCGTCGTGTCGAGCGCGTCGACCTGCTTCTTCAGCCCGTCGTAGGCCACCGCGGTGGCGTTGAGCTCCTTGACGGCGTCCTGCTGGATCTTCTGGCCGTTGTCGACCGGAGGCGCACCGGCGCTCTCGACGGCCTTGGCGAGGGCCCGGTCGGCGGCGGCGATGTCCGCGAAGGCCTTGGAGTCGGCGGCCTGGATGGTGGCCGGCTTGCTGTCGGCCGCCGTGGAGATGATCAGCTGGTTGGCGTTGGCCCGCTTCTGGATCTGCGGCTGCGCCTGGTCGCAGAACGTCTTGGCCCAGTCGTCGACCTTGTTGCCCTCGTCGTTGCTGCAACCCGACAGCGCGAGCATCAGTACCGTGCCGCCGGACAGTGCGGCCGCAAGCTTCTTGTTCACCGGATCGGTCCCTTCCAAGGCTCTCGGCCCCGGAACATACACGCCGGACGCGGAGGATCCACCGATCGTGCGACCGGTTCATCCGATATTGCAGCCTTTTGCCCCAAGCGAACAGGGGCGGACATCACGTCGGAACCTGACATCGTCCCCCGCCCGGCACCGCCCCTTTGGCGGTGCATCAACAAGCGCTACGAGGGGACCGCGGCGTCCGTCGACGAACCGTTCCGCTCGGGCGTGTCGTCGCCCACCACCACCGAGCGCCGCTTGGAGACGCGGACCGCCGCCACGATGACGGCCAGCGCGACGACCGCCACCAGCGCCCGCAGCCAGGCGCTCGCGTCGGCCCCGTAACTGAACTGCACGACCGCCGGGGCGATGAGCAGCGCCACCAGGTTCATCACCTTCAGGAGCGGGTTGATCGATGGGCCCGCGGTGTCCTTGAACGGGTCGCCGACCGTGTCGCCGATGACCGTCGCGGCGTGCGCGTCGCTGCCCTTGCCGCCGTGGTGACCGTCCTCGACCAGCTTCTTGGCGTTGTCCCAGGCGCCGCCCGAGTTGGCGAGGAAGACCGCCATCAGGGCGCCGGTGCCGATCGCGCCGGCGAGGTACGCGCCGAGCGGGCCGACGCCGAGGGTGAAGCCGACCGCGATCGGGGCCATCACCGCGAGCAGGCCGGGCGTGGCGAGCTCGCGCAGCGCGTCCTTGGTGCAGATGTCGACGACCCGCCCGTACTCGGGTTTCTCGCTGTAGTCCATGATCCCCGGGTGCTCGCGGAACTGCCGCCGCACCTCGTACACCACCGCACCGGCGGACCGGGACACGGCGTTGATCGCGAGCCCGGAGAAGAGGAAGACGACGGCGGCACCCAGGACCATGCCGAAGAGGTTGTTGGGCTGGGAGATGTCCATGGCGAGGTTCGTCGCGCTCGCCTTCGCCCCGACGTCGGCGACGGCGGTCGCGATGGCGTCCCGGTAGGAACCGAACAGCGCGGCCGCGGCGAGGACGGCGGTGGCGATGGCGATGCCCTTGGTGATCGCCTTGGTGGTGTTGCCGACGGCGTCGAGGTCGGTGAGCACCCGCGCGCCCGCGCCCCGCACGTCCCCGGACATCTCCGCGATGCCCTGCGCGTTGTCGGAGACCGGTCCGAAGGTGTCCATGGCGACGATCACGCCGACCGTGGTGAGCAGCCCGGTACCGGCCAGGGCGACCGCGAACAGCGCCAGCATGATGGAGGCGCCGCCCAGCAGGAACGCGCCGTAGACGGCCAGCCCGATGAGCAGGGCCGTGTAGACGGCGGACTCCAGGCCGAGCGAGATGCCGGCGAGGACGACGGTGGCGGGTCCGGTCAGGGAGGACTTGCCGATGTCGCGGACCGGACGCCGGCCGGTCTCGGTGAAGTAGCCGGTGAGCTGCTGGATCAGCGCGGCGAGCACGATGCCGATGGCGACCGCGACCAGGGCGAGGACGCGCGGGTCGCCGGGGTGGGTGGGGATGCCGGGCTCGGTGACGCCCTTGAGGTCGGCGTAGGACGACGGCAGGTAGGCGAAGACGGCGACGGCGACGAGGGCGAGCGAGATCAGCGCCGAGAGGAAGAAGCCCCGGTTGATGGCGCTCATCCCGCTGCGGTCGGCGCGCCGCGGGGCGACCGCGAAGATGCCGATCATCGCGGTGACCACGCCGATCGCCGGCACCATCAGCGGGAAGGCGAGCCCGAGGTCGCCGAAGGCGGCCTTGCCGAGGATCAGCGCGGCGACGAGCGTGACGGCGTACGACTCGAAGAGGTCGGCGGCCATGCCGGCGCAGTCTCCGACGTTGTCGCCCACGTTGTCGGCGATGGTGGCGGCGTTGCGCGGGTCGTCCTCGGGAATGCCCTGCTCGACCTTGCCGACCAGGTCGGCGCCGACGTCGGCGGCCTTGGTGAAGATGCCGCCGCCGACGCGCATGAACATGGCGATGAGCGCGGCGCCGAGGCCGAAGCCCTCCAGGACCTTCGGCGCGTCGGCGGCGTAGACGAGCACCACGCAGGAGGCGCCGAGCAGCCCGAGGCCGACGGTGAACATGCCGACCACGCCACCGGTGCGAAACGCGATCTTCATGGCCCGGTGGGCGACGGTCGTCAGGTCCCGCTCCGGTTCGCCCGGGGCGGGCGTGGCCTCCCGGGCCGCGGCGGCGACGCGCACGTTCGCGCGGACGGCGAGCCGCATGCCGAGATAGCCGGTGACCGCCGAGAAAAGCGCTCCCACCAGGAAGAACAGCGAGCGACCGGCCCGCTGCGACCAGTTGTCGGCGGGCAGCAGGAAGAGCAGGAAGAACACGACGACGGCGAAGACGCCGACGGTGCGCAGCTGCCGGGCGAGATAGGCGTTCGCGCCCTCCTGGACGGCGCCCGCGATCTCCTTCATCTTCTCCGTGCCCTCGCCCGCCCGCAGTACCTGCCGGACGAGAAGCTGGGCCACGACCAGCGCCGCGAGCGCGACGGCCGCGACGGCGACCACGATCACGCGGTTCTCCTGGGTGAGCACCGCGGCTGCGAGACCCGCCATTTCGTCCTCCTTGACGTCGCGAGGTCAGGACAAGGCGGATTGTAAGGACGGAAACCAGCTCAAAACAGGGCGCCGCATTTGTAAAGGGCGAATACTTCGCAAGTACCGCCGAATGCGGTAACGGGACGAAGGAAAACGCGACCGTTCGGGTCCCGGAGCAACGACCCGGAGCAACGAGAAGAGGCCCTGCAGGGCAGGGCCTCTCTCTTCACACTCCGGCGCGTCCACCGCTCCGGCCGGCCACGGCCGAGCCGCGGCCACGGGTCAGGCGAGCGGGGCGTCCGGGTCGGCCGGCCAGCTCATCCGGATGGTGCCGCCGTCCTCGCCGGCGCTCACCTCGACGTCGTCGACGAGCCCGCGGATCACCGCAAGGCCCATCTCGTCCTCGCCGTTCGCGTCGTCGAAGTCCTCGGCCGGTGCCGCGTCGCGCTCGCCGGGCACCCCGGCGGCGTCGGCCGCGGCCACACCCGCCCCGGGCACCTCGTCGCCGACCTCGATGGAGAAGGTCTTCTCCTCCTCGGTCAGCACGACGCGCACCGGGGTGGTGACCCCGTTGCTGCGATGCAGCCCGACCGCGCGGGAACACGCCTCGCCCACGGCGAGCCGGACCTCGTCGAGGACCGCCTCGTCGACCCCGGCCCGGCGGGCGACCGCCGCGGCCACGAGACGGGCCGTGCGGACGTGCTCGGGCTGGGCACTGAAGAGCAGTTCAACGGTGGCCATGCGATCCCCCTGGGATTCTCGACGGATGCACGAGGGCGAGGGCCGCGCGACGGCTGCGCGGGGCCTCAGTCGGCAGCGTTGATGGCCTCGTCCACCGAGGTGTGGATCGGGAACACCTTGGTGAGACCGGTGATCCGGAAGATCTTGAGAATGCGCTCCTGGTTGCAGACCAGGCGCAGCGATCCCTCGTGCGCGCGCACGCGCTTCAGACCGCCCACAAGCACGCCGAGGCCAGTCGAGTCGAGGAAGTCCACGCCTTCCATGTCGACAACCAGGTGGTAGCTGCCGTCGTTCACCAACTCGACCAACTGCTCGCGCAGCTTGGGCGCGGTATACACATCAATCTCGCCACCGACCTCGACGACCGTTCGGTCGCCGTTGGGGCCGGACACAGTGCGAGTCGACAGAGACAGGTCCACGGGTCCTCCAGCACCTAGCTATCGAGCGGCCGTCCCTCTGGACTCCCGTGCGGAGCCACGGGACGGACGCCGGCCGCGATGGCATTCAATCACTTACCGGCAGCCATGCACGACGCCTTGGGAGCATTGTCCGTCACGCCGGTGACACACTCGGAGCCGATGGCCGAGAATCACCGCCCCAGCCGACCCGCCGCAGAGACGGGCAGCCGCCCCTCCCCGAGCGAGGTGCTCGACCGGCTCTCGCGAGGCGAGAGCCGGGCCGCGCGCATCACCCATACGGAGCATCTGCCCGCCCGCGAGGGCCGCCATGCCGTGTGGCCGCACCGCATCCGCTCGGAAGTGATCGCCGCCATCGAGAAGGCCGGCATCGACCACCCCTGGGCCCACCAGGCGGAGGCGGCCGAGCACGCCCTGGACGGCACCTCCGTGGTGATCGCCACGGGAACCGCCTCGGGCAAGTCGCTCGCCTATCTCACCCCGGTCCTGTCCACCCTCCTGGACGGCGCCGAGGCCCCGAACGGCCGCGGCACCACCGCCCTCTACCTGGCCCCCACCAAGGCCCTCGCCGCCGACCAGCGGCGGTCCGTGCGCCAACTGGCCGCCCCGCTCGGCAACCGGATCCGGCCCGCCGTCTACGACGGCGACACGCCGGTCGAGGAGCGCGAGTGGGTCCGGCAGTACGCCAACTACGTGCTCACCAACCCCGACATGCTGCACCGGGGCATACTCCCCTCCCACCCCCGCTGGTCCTCCTTCCTGCGCTCCCTGCGCTATGTCGTCGTCGACGAGTGCCACACCTACCGGGGCGTCTTCGGCTCCCACGTCGCCCAGGTGCTGCGCCGCCTGCGGCGCATCTGCGCCCGGTACGGCTCCGAGCCGGTCTTCCTGCTCGCCTCGGCCACCTCCGCCCAGCCCGCCCTGGCCGCCGGCCGGCTCACCGGCCTGCCGGTCACCGAGGTCGCCGACGACGCCTCCCCGCGCGGCGAACTGGTCTTCGCCCTGTGGGAGCCGCCGCTGACCGAGCTGCACGGCGAGCAGGGCGCCCCGGTCCGCCGCACCGCCACCGCCGAGACCGCCGACCTGCTGACCGACCTGACCGTGCAGGGCGTCCGCTCGGTCGCCTTCGTCCGCTCCCGGCGCGGCGCCGAACTGATCTCCGTGATCGCCCAGGAACGCCTCGCCGAGGTCGACCGCTCCCTCGCCCGCCGGGTCGCCGCCTACCGGGGCGGCTACCTCCCCGAGGAGCGGCGCGCCCTGGAGCGGGCCCTGCACTCCGGGGAACTGCTCGGCCTCGCCGCGACGACCGCCCTGGAGCTGGGCATCGACGTCTCGGGCCTGGACGCCGTGGTCATCGCGGGCTATCCCGGCACCCGCGCCTCCCTGTGGCAGCAGGCGGGCCGCGCCGGCCGATCGGGCGAGGGCGCCCTCGCCGTCCTGGTCGCCCGCGACGACCCGCTGGACACCTTCCTGGTCCACCACCCCGAGGCGATCTTCCGGCAGCCCGTCGAGTCGACCGTCCTCGACCCCGACAACCCCTACGTCCTCGCCCCCCATCTGTGCGCGGCGGCCGCCGAGCTGCCGCTGACCGAGGCCGACCTGACACTCTTCGGCCCGGCCGTGCCCGAACTTCTGCCCCAGCTGGAGTCCGCCGGGCTGCTGCGCCGCCGCACCGGCGGCTGGTACTGGACCCGCCGTGAGCGGGCCGCCGACCTCACCGACATCCGGGGCGGCGGGGGCAGCCCGGTCCGGATCGTCGAGGCCGGCACCGGCCGGCTGCTCGGCACCGTCGACGAGGCCGCCTCCCACGCCTCCGTCCACGAGGGCGCCGTCCACCTCCACCAGGGCCGCACCTATCTGGTCCGCGAGCTCGACCTGAAGGACTCCGTGGCCCTGGTCGAGGAGGCGAACCCGCCGTACTCGACCACCGCCCGCGACACCACCTCCATCTCCGTCCTGTCCACCGACACCGAGATCCCCTGGGGAGCCGGCCGCCTCTGCTACGGCTCCGTCGAGGTCACCAACCAGGTCGTCTCCTTCCTCCGCCGCCGTCTGATCACCGGCGAGGTGCTCGGCGAGACCAAGCTCGACCTGCCGCCCCGCACCCTGCGCACCCGGGCCGTGTGGTGGACGGTCACCGAGGACCAGCTCGACGCCGCCCGGATCAACCCGGAGATCCTCGGCGGCGCCCTGCACGCCGCCGAACACGCCTCCATCGGCATGCTCCCCCTCTTCGCCACCTGCGACCGCTGGGACATCGGCGGCGTCTCCGTCCCGCTCCACCCCGACACCCTGCTGCCGACCGTCTTCGTCTACGACGGGCACCCCGGCGGCGCCGGCTTCGCCGAACGCGCCTTCCACACCGCCCGCGCCTGGCTCAGCGCCACCCGCGAGGCCATCGCCTCCTGCGAGTGCGACGCCGGCTGCCCCTCCTGCATCCAGTCCCCCAAGTGCGGCAACGGCAACGACCCCCTCCACAAGCGCGGCGCGGTCCGCCTCCTCACGGAACTCCTCCGCGAGGCTCCCCTGCCGACAGACCCGGAAGCCCCCGGGGCCCCGGAGGGCCCGCCCGCGACCTGACCTCCACCGACCAGGGCCCGAGGGTGACGCGTGCGCCGACATCAGCGATGTCCTCCCGGACCCGGCAGCGGGTCAGCGCGGCCCCCTGCGCGGCGGCCACCCGGCCGGCGGCCGCGCACGCGTCGGCCTCGCCCCACAGGGCACGGTCGGCGGCGGCCAGCGCCGCCAGATCGGCGGCCGCACCCGCCCGGTGGCGGGCGGTGACGGCCTGGCCGAGGGCGAGGACGGCGCCGAACACCACGCACAAGGCGCACGCGGCGAACGCGGTGAACACGGTCGCCGATCCCCGGTCCGCGCGCCGCCGGCTCATGGCGCCGCCTCCCCCACCGTCTCCTCGGCGAGCGCCGCCGCCCCGGCCCGCAGCGTCAGCCCCAGGCCGCCGGGACCGGGCGCCGTCGCCTCCACCGTCACCCGCCACAGCTCGCCCTCCCGCGCCACGGTCACCCGGGCGCCCTCGGGAGCCGCCGCCCGGGCCGCGGCCTCGGCGGCCGGCACCGGCTCTGACCGGGCCACCGCCCGCGCCCCGGCCCTGGCCGCGTCCACGCACCGGATCTGCGCGGCCGCCGCGGCCAGCGCCCACAGCAGCGCCGCCGTGAACAGGACGAGAGCGGGCAGCACGACCGCCGCCTCCGCGGTCACCGAGCCCCGGTCAGAACGGCGCATCGAGGGCCTTCCCGATCACCGACTCCAGCGCCTTCGAGACCGTGCCGCTGGTCACCACCTTGTAGAGCACGGCCGCGAACGCCGCCGCGGCGATCGTGCCCATCGCGTACTCGGTGGTGCTCATGCCCGCGTCGCGCTTCACCGCCGCCATCCGGGCCCGCCACCACTTCTTCAGGGACGTCCACTTCCCGACCTTCATGTCCAACTCCTCGTTCGATTGGTCGCCTTCGGCTGTCTTCTGTCCTCGGCTGTCCGTCACCATCAGCCGCTTTCCGTCTTCGGCCGTCCGTCACGGTCAGCCGCCTGCTGACTTCGGCTGTCCGCCTTCGGCCGTCCGTCACGGTCAGCCGCCTGCTGACTTCGGCTGTCTGCCGAGTCGCCCGCCGGCACACCGGGCGGTTGTTTCTCCGCCTGCCGCTTCCTCATCTGCCGCCGAGCAGTCCGCTCGCCAGGCCGATCACCACCGGGGCCACCCCCACCGCCAGGAAGGCGGGCAGGAAGCACAGCCCGACCGGTGCCGTGATGAGCACCTGCGCCCGCTGCGCCCGGGTGGCCGCCGCGCGGGCGCGGGCCGAGCGCAGGCCCTCGGCGTGCCGCGCCACGGCCTCGGCCGCGGGAGCCCCGGAGGAGGCCGCGCGCTCCAGGCAGCGGGCCAGACCCGCCGCTCCGGGTATCTCCCCGAACCTCCGCCACACCTCGGCCGGTTCGCCGCCGAGCCGCAGCTCGGCCGCCGTCCGCATCAGCCGTTCGCCGACCGGCCCGCCCAGCGACCGGCCCACCGCCTCCGCCGCCTCGCCGGGCGCGGCCCCGGCCGAGGCGCAGGCCGCCAACAGATCCGCGGCGAGCGGCAGCTGACGCTCCGCCTCCGCCCGCTCCTTCGCGATCTCGGGCTCTTCGCGCGGACGCCGCGCCCGCCACCACCACACGGCCCCGGCGGCCCCGGCCCCGACGAGCAGCCCCAGCACCCCGCCGACCAGTACGCATCCCGCGAGACCCGCCGCACATGGCACGCCCAAGGCCCGCACGCGGGCGGAAAGCTCGGGGCTACGCCGGCGCTCGGGTGCCGGTTCCACGGCGAGCAGCAGAACGGCCCTTCGGCGTGTCCGCCGGTCCCGGTGCCGGCCGGCAAGCGCCACGGCTGCCGCGGCCAGCGCGCACAGCGCCGCGAGAACCGCCGTCACAGCCGCTCACCGCCCCGCACGATCCGGGCCGCCCACCACAGCCCCACGGCCTCCAGGGCGCCGCCGACGAGCAGGCATCCCAGGCCGGCCGGGGTGTGCAGCAGCACCCACAGCGGCCTGGCCCCGAGCGCCGCGCCGAGACCGAGTCCGGCGACCGGCAGCACCGCGAGGACGGCCACCGTGGCCCAGGCCCCGGACAGTTGGGCCCGCAGCTTCTCCTGCCGGTCCCGGTGGGCCCGCAGCGCGGCCTCCAGCCGGTCGAGGCCGGTCGCGAGGCCCGCGCCGCCGTCCACGGCGACCTGCCAGCAGGCGGCCATCCCGGCGAGCCCGTCGGCCCCGTCCCGCCGGGCGGCCCGGCGCAGCGCCTCCGGCACGTCCCCGCCGAAGCGGGCCGCCGCGAGGACCGCGGCCTCGTGGCCGCCCAGCGCCCCCGTCGTCCGCGCGGCGAAGGCCAGCGCCGGCGCGGGCTGCCACCCGGCTCTCAGCTCCCCGGCGACCGCCCCGCACAGGTCCACCACCCGGGCCGCCCGCGCCTCTTGCTCACGGCGCCTCTGGGCACCCCGCAGCCCGCGCCCCACCAGCGGCACCGCCACCGCGCCCGCGAGCAGCGGGAGCGGCGACGCCCCGAGGAGCGCGCACACCGCCGCCACCGGCAGACACCACCACTCCCGCCGGCCGCGCACCACGTGCCACCAGCGCCGGGCGGCCGCCGGCCGGAGCAGCACTCCCGTCCCGGCGGGCAGCGCCAGGACCAGACGGGCCCGGCGCAGCGCCCGCGCCCGCTCGGCCGTCCACCACAGCGCCGCCGCGCACATCACCACCGCCGCGACCGTCGTCGTCATCACCGCTCCCCTCCGATCAGCGACCGCAGCCGCCCCCAGCCCTGCTCGCGCTCGAACCCGCCGGCCGCCCAGCGCAGCGCGGGCACCGTCACCACCAGCCCCTCCCGGTCCCGCTCCAGGACGTGCACCTCGGCGATCCGCCGGCGGCCCGAGCGGTCGCGCACCACGTGCAGCACCGCCGAGAGCCCGGCGCCCAACTGGCTGTGCAGGGCGGCCCGGTCGAGCCCCGCCGCCGTGCCCAGGGCCTCCAGGCGGGCCGGCACGTCGGCCGCCGTGTTGGCGTGGACCGTCCCGCAGCCGCCTTCGTGGCCGGTGTTGAGTGCGGCGAGCAGATCGACCGCCTCGGGCCCCCGGACCTCGCCGACGACCAGCCGGTCCGGCCGCATCCGGAGCGCCTGCCGCACGAGGTCCCGCAGCGTCACGAGGCCCGCGCCCTCCTGGTTCGGCGGGCGCGCCTCCAGGCGCACCACGTGCGGGTGGTCGGGGCGCAGTTCGGCGGAGTCCTCGGCGATGACGATCCGCTCCCGTTCGCCCACCAGGCCGAGGAGCGTGGAGAGCAGGGTCGTCTTGCCGGATCCCGTGCCGCCGCTGACGAGGAACGAGACCCGGGCCTCGATCAGCGCCCGGAGCAGCGGCTCGCCGCCGTGGGGGACCGTGCCGGCCTCGGTCAGCTCCGCCACGGAGAAGGCCCTCGGCCGCACCACCCGCAGCGAGAGGCAGGTGGATCCGACCGCGACCGGCGGCAGCACGGCGTGCATCCGGGTGCCGTCCGGCAGCCGGGCGTCCACCCAGGGCCGGGCGTCGTCCAGGCGCCGCCCCGCGACGGCCGCGAGGCGCTGCGCCAGCCTCCGTACGGCCGCCGCGTCCGGGAAGGTCACCCCGGTCGGTTCGAGCCCGGCGCCGCGGTCCACCCAGACCCGGTCGGGCGCCGAGACCAGGACGTCGGTGACCTGCGGGTCGGCGAGCAGCGGCTCCAGCGGTCCGCTGCCGACGAGTTCGCAGCGCAGCTCCTCGGCCGCCCCGAGGACTTCCGTGTCGCCGAGCAGCCGGCCCTGGGCGCGCAGCGCCGCGGCGACGCGGGCCGGAGTCGGTTCGGCGCCGCTCTCGGCGAGGCGCTGCCGCACCGCGTCGAGCAGCCCCGCGCCGCTCATGCCGCACGCTCCGGGGCGAGGACCTGCTCCCAGAAGGCATCGCAGAAGCGGCCGAGTCCGCCGCGGGCGTCGGCGCCGGGTGGCGGGCCGCCGTCACCGGCGGCCGAGAGGCCTTCGTCCGCGGGGAGTTCACCGACGAGGGGCAGCCGCAGGGCGTCGGCGATCCACCGTTCGTCGAGCCCGGGCGCGTACGGCCCGCGGACGACCGTGCGCAGGTCGCGCAGCGCCGTGCCGACCGCTCCGGCCACGCGGTGGGCGGCGGCGACGGCGCGCAGTTCGCCCGGGACGAGCAGCAGCCCGAGGTCGAGCTGGGCCAGCGCCTGGGTGACCGCGCCGTCGGCCCGGCGGGGCAGGTCGACCACGACGACTCCGCCGCGCCTGCGGGCGGCGGCGAGCACCGAGCGCATGGCCTCGGGCGGCACCTGGACCGGGTCGCCGCGGTCCCAGCTGAGCACGCGCACGCCCCGGACGGCGGGCAGCGACTCCTCCAGGGCGGCGCCTGCCACCCGCCCCTTCGAGGCGGCGAAGTCGGGCCAGCGCCGGCCTTCGGCGCGTTCACCACCGAGCAGCACGTCGAGTCCGCCGCCGAGTGGATCGCCGTCGACGAGCAGGGTGCGCTGCCCGGCCCGCGCGGCGGCGAGCGCCAGGGCGCAGGAGAGGGTGGAGGCGCCGGCGCCGCCGCGTCCGCCGATGACGCCGACGGTGAGGGCCTGCCGGCCGGTCCCTTCGACGGCGTCGGCGATCAGGTCGACGAGCCGGCTCTCCTCGCCGGGCAGGACGAGGACGCCTTCCGCTCCGATCTCGACGGCGCGCCGCCAGACGCCGGGGTCGTCCGGCTCCCTGCGGACGAGCAGCACGCCGGGCCTGCGGGTGGCGCCCCGGCAGCGGGCCGCCGCGTCGTCGCCGACGAGCACGAGCGGCGGGTCGGTCCAGCCGGGCCTGCGCTCGGGCACGGCGTGGTGGACCTCGGGTTCGGCTCCGGCGGCGGCGCACAGCCGCAGCAGGTCGTCGAGGAGGTCAAGGTCCTCGGTGACGATCAGCGGCCGGGCCGTCCGCACCACCCCTTCCTCCCCAACGCCCGGGCTTGCGCCCGAACCCGCGCCCGAGCTCGCGTCCCTGTCCCGGCGGGCGGTCGCCCCGCCTCGCACCGGCCTTCCGGAAGTGATCGATCCGTGCACGGCACACACTCCTCATGCGATTCCCGCGGTCCGCGAACTTCGCGGCCGGAATCACCGTGCAGCCATCCGGGAAATCTTGTGGATCTTGCTCGAAAACTGTGGATAACCCGCCGTCTGTGAATAACTTCGCCACCCAAACAGGGACTGCCCGGAGAGCAGCCCGGCGACTACGCTGAGTGACGAAATGGGGTGCCGCACGACCTCCCGGGCGACGCCGGGGCGCGGGACGAAAGGAGTGAGGGCGATGCGGGTTCGACGGCCGAAAACACGTCCGGACATGCGACGACCCCCGCCGGGGGGGAGAGCGGGGGTCGTCTCTCCGGCCGACTCGGGGGGGGAGGAGCCGGTCCGGGTTAGCACGGTCGCGAACGATCCGTGACTTCCATGGTGTACCCGAGAGCCTTCTCAGGCAAACCCACGCGCCCCAGCGTACGCCGAATGGCGGGCACCTATGCTCGGGCTCGTGGAAAACCACTCGATGCCGCGCGCAGCCGCCTTCTTTGACCTGGACAAGACGGTCATTGCGAAGTCCTCGACGCTGACCTTCAGCAAGTCCTTCTACCGGGGCGGACTGATCAGCCGCCGCGCCGCACTGCGGACGGCGTACATCCAGTTCGTGTTCCTGGCGGGCGGAGCCGACCACGACCAGATGGAGCGGATGCGCGAATATCTTTCCGCGCTCTGCAAAGGCTGGAACGTGGCGCAGGTCAAGGAGCTCGTGGCCGAGACCCTGCACGATCTGATCGACCCGATCATCTACGACGAGGCGGCCTCGCTCATCGAGGACCACCACGCCGCCGGCCGCGACGTCGTGATCGTCTCGACCTCCGGGGCCGAGGTCGTCGAGCCCATCGGCGAGATGCTGGGCGCCGACCGGGTGGTCGCCACGCGGATGGTGGTCGGCGAGGACGGCTGCTTCACCGGCGAGGTGGAGTACTACGCGTACGGACCGACCAAGGCCGACGCGGTCCGGGAGCTGGCCGAGTCCGAGGGGTACGACCTCGCGCGCTGCTACGCGTACAGCGACTCCGCGACCGATCTGCCGATGCTGGAGGCCGTGGGCCACCCGTACGCGGTGAACCCGGACCGGACACTGCGGCGCGAGGCGGTCGCCCGGGACTGGCCGGTGCTCGTCTTCGACAAGCCGGTCCGGCTGAAGCAGCGGCTGCCGGAGTTCAGGATGCCGCCGCGCCCGGCGCTCGTCGCCGCGGCGGCGGTGGGAGCGGCCGCCGCCACCGCCGCGCTCGTCTGGTACGCCAGCCGGCGCCGGCAGGCGGCCGCGCTCGCCTAGGCCACCGAGCTCGCCCGGGCCGCACGGCCCCTCCGCCTTGCCGATCACTTTGCCCGGATTTGAGGCGAAAGCAAAGAAGCGGAGTCAGCACTTTCGCTTCCTGGCGGACAGGAGTAGAAAGGAATCAGGCCCGCGAGACCTGGGACATCCGAGAGGATCACCTGTTGAGCAAGTCGGCCCCACGGACCTAACGCACAGAAACCTGGCACCCACGCGACGTCGACCCTTCGATTAAGGGCCAGCCGCACCAGGCGCAGGGCAAAGTTCCCCGCTTGATGGGCACATATCGAGGACGCTTGGTAACTGGGTAGACGTGCCAGCGGCGGTACCGAAGTCTGGTACCGCCGCAACCCTTGTACGGGGACTTCTCGGGCCCCGCTACGGGACGTTCAGGCCGCGCCCCGCTGCAGCGCCTCGCAGACGGCCGTCGACTCGCGGACGCCGAGTTCCACCGCGCGCCCGCAGTGCGCGATCCAGGCGGCCATGCCCTCCGGAGTGCCGGACAGATACCCCTCGAAGGCCGCCACGTAGGCCGCCCGCCCCAGCTCCGCGTGGCCGACCTCGGCCGGGCAGATCGCCTTGGGGTCGAGGCCGCTGCCGATCAGCACGATCCGCTCCGCCGCCCGCGCGACGAGGCCGTTGCGCGAGGTGAAGGGGCGCAGGGCCAGCAGTTCGCCGTGCACGACGGCCGCGGTGACCAGGGCGGGGGCGTCGCCGCCCGCGATGATCAGCTCCGCGAGCCCGTCGAGCCGGGCCGAGACCTCCGCGGGCGCCGGGAGCGGCGCCTCGATCAGCGGCTCGTCCACCGTCTCGCCCGCCTGGCGCGGCCGGCCCGTGGAGTCGACGGGCTGGCCCTCGGCGACCAGGTGGAGCCGGGCGAGCACCCGCACCGGCGACTGGCGCCAGATGGACAGCAACTGCCCGCACTCGGCGGTCAGCCGGAGGGCCGCGCCGAGCGTACGGGCCTCCGCGTCGGCGCTGAAGTCGGTGCGCCGGCGGACCTCTTCCAGGGCCCAGTCCGCACCCGAGAGCGCGGCCGATCCGCGCGAACCGCGCAGCGCCGCCTCGGCGGTGATCTCGTTGCTGCGGCGGCGCATCACACGGTGGCCGTAGACCCGGTCGACGGCCTTGCGTACGGAGTCCACCGAGTCGGCGACGCCCGGCAGGGAGCCGAGGGCGGCCAGGGGGTCAGAGGCGTGCGTACTCATAAGTAGGGAGGCTACGCGCCCGGCGGGCCCGCCCCACCTTGGAGTGGTCTTCTTCACGCATCTCGACCACGTGCCGCAATCATGCCGCTACGCTAGGTGAACATGAAGATCGCTTTCGTGGGGAAGGGCGGCAGCGGGAAGACCACGCTGTCCTCGCTCTTCATCCGACACCTCGCCGCCACCGGAGCCCCGGTCGTCGCCGTCGACGCCGACATCAACCAGCACCTCGGGGCGGCGCTCGGCCTCTCCGACGAGGAGGCCGCCGCGCTGCCCGCGATGGGCGCGCATCTGCCCCTGATCAAGGAGTACCTGCGGGGCGACAACCCCCGGATCGCCTCCCCCGACACGATGATCAAGACGACACCGCCCGGGGAGGGTTCGCGGCTGCTCCGGGTCCGCGAGGAGAACCCGGTCTACGCGGCCTGCGCCCGGCCCGTACGACTCGACGGCGAAGAGATCCGGCTGATGGCGACGGGCCCGTTCACCGAGTCGGACCTCGGCGTGGCCTGCTACCACTCGAAGGTCGGCGCGGTGGAGCTGTGCCTGAACCACCTGGTGGACGGGCCGGACGAGTACGTGGTCGTCGACATGACCGCGGGCTCCGACTCCTTCGCCTCGGGCATGTTCACCCGCTTCGACATGACCTTCCTGGTCGCCGAGCCGACCCGCAAGGGCGTCTCCGTCTACCGGCAGTACAAGGAGTACGCGCGGGACTTCGGGGTCGCGCTCAAGGTCGTCGGCAACAAGGTGCAGGGCGCGGACGACGTCGACTTCCTGCGCGCCGAGGTCGGCGACGACCTGCTGGTCACGGTCGGCCACTCCGACTGGGTCCGTGCCATGGAGAAGGGCCGCCCGCCCCGCTTCGACACCCTGGAGGCCGCCAACCGCGCGGCCCTGCGCACCCTCCAGGGCGCGGCGGACGACTCCTACGCCCACCGCGACTGGGAGCGCTACACCCGGCAGATGGTCCACTTCCACCTCCGCAACGCGGAGAGCTGGGGCAACGCCAAGACGGGGGCCGACCTGGCGGCACAGGTCGACCCCGGGTTCGTACTCGACGAACGGGCCGCCGTGCCGCAGCCGTTCTGACGGCCGGCGCCCCGGCGGGCGGGAGGAAAAGGGGCCGGGGCCGACCTGGCGGTGCAGGTCGGCCCCGGGCGATGCGTGCCGTCGGAAGGACTCGGCCCCTCCGAAGGGCTCAGCGCCGTGCGGCGAAGGTGTCAGTGCCGTACGGCGAAGGGCTCAGTGCCGTGCGGCCGGCTTGGCCGGAGCGGCGGCGGGGGCGCCCGCGGGAGCGGCCGGCCGGGAGGTCAGGAAGGACTGCCAGCCCGCCCCGGGAGCCTCGCCGACCTTCAGGGTGCGCATCTTGGCGATGACGGCCGGGTCCTGGGCGTCGAGCCAGTCGGCGAGCTGGCGGAAGGAGACGCACTTGACGTCCTTCTGCACGCAGACCGTGGCGATGGTGTCCTCGACGGCCCGCATGTAGGTGCCGCCGTTCCAGGACTCGAAGTGGTTGCCGATGATCAGCGGCGCCCGGTTGCCCCGGTACGAGCGCTCGAAGGCCTGCACGAGGCCGTCGCGCATCTGGTTGCCCCAGTACTCGTGCTGCGAGGGGTCGCCCTGCGTCGTACCGGACTGGTTGACCAGGAAGTTGTAGTCCATGGACAGCGTCTGGAAGGCGCGGCCGGGGACCGGCACGAGCTGCATGGACAGATCCCACAGGCCCTGGTCCTTCTTGGGCCAGATCTGGTCGTTGACGCCGCTGGTGTCGTAGCGGAAGCCCATCTGGGAAGCCGCCTTGACGAAGTTCTCGCGGCCCTCCAGGCACGGCGTGCGGGCGCCGACGAGCTCCTTGTCGTAGTCGAACGGGAGCGGCTGCTCGGCCTTCAGGCCGGCGTTGGTCTTCCAGTGCTTGACGAAGGACTTGGCCTGGTTGATCTCGCTCTTCCACTCGTCGACCGACCAGGTGCCCACACCTCCGTCCTTGCCGCAGAAGTGGCCGTTGAAGTGGGTGCCGATCTCGTTGCCCTCCTCCCACGCGCCGCGCAGCTGCCGCACGGTGTCGCGGATGCCCTCGACGTCGTTGAAGCCGATGTCGGAGCGGCCAGGGGAGTGCTGCGGCGGGTCGTAGAGGTCGCGCTTCTCCTCCGGCAGCAGGTACACGCCGCTGAGGAAGTACGTCATCGTCGCGCCGTACTTCTTGCCCACCGTGCGGAAGTGGGAGAAGAGCTTCTGGCTGTCCTCGCCGGCGCCGTCCCAGGAGAACACCACGAACTGCGGCGGCTCCTGACCTGGCTTCAGCCGCTGCCAGGCGGGCTGGCGCGGCTGGGCGCCGGTGAACGCGGTGGAGCCGTCGCCGATCAGCCGGAACGCGCTCCGCGGGGCGGCGGCGGCGCCCTTCTTCGCGGCGCCCGCGCCCGGCGTGCCCTTCGGACCGGCACCGTCGGAGCCGGAGCACCCGGCGAGGCCGGCCGTCAGGGCGACGACGAGGGCGCCGGCGGCGAGCACCCTCCGCTGGACAGTGGTCCCACTCCCGGTGCTACTCCCGGCGGTTGACATTCCGCCCACCTCTCCTCGGATCCTCGGATTTCCTTACAAGCGGCGTAAACGTCGCACCCGAGCGATGGGAGAGCCGCAACGACAAGCGGCATGCCTACGTTCCGTCACCAGATCCGGTGAATCATTGCCCTATTTGCCCCGAAAATAATGCCAGAGTCTTTACTCTCCATTACTATCCATTTACTGAGCGTTGATCGGTGTCCCCGCCACTGCACCCGGAGGAGACGGGAACATGCCCCTCTACCGCCCCACCTGCCCGACCACCAGGCCCCGCCTCCAGCGGCCCCACGGCCCGCCGGACGGCCGCCGCCACCGCTTCCGCATCGCCGGCGCGGACCTCTCCGCCTCCGTCGCCGTCTTCCTGATCGCGCTGCCGCTCTCGCTCGGCATCGCGCTCGCCACCGGAGCCCCGCTCCAGGCCGGCCTGGTGGCCGCCGCCGTCGGCGGCATCGTGGCCGGCCGGCTCGGCGGCTCGCCGCTCCAGGTCAGCGGCCCGGCCGCCGGACTGACCGTCGTCACCGCCGAGTTGATCCAGCGCTACGGCTGGCGCACCACCTGCGCCATCACGGTCCTCGCCGGTCTCGCCCAACTCGGCCTGGCCACCCTGCGAGTGGCCCGCTCGGCCCTCGCCGTCTCGCCCGCCATCGTGCACGGGATGCTCGCCGGCATCGGCGTCACCATCGCCCTCGCCCAGCTCCACATCGTGCTCGGCGGCACCCCCCAGAGCTCCACCGTCGACAACGCGCTCGGCCTGCCCACCCAGCTGGCGCACGTCTCCGGAGCCGCACTCGCCGTCAGCGCCCTCACCGTCGCACTGCTGCTCGTGTGGCCTCGCCTGCCCGGCCGTACGGGACGGCTGCTGCGCGCGGCCCCCGCCGCGCTCGTCGCGGTGGCCGCCGCCACGGCGTTCGCCGAGCTCGCCGGGCTCCGGGTGCCGCGGGTCGACCTGCCGTCATGGAGCAGCCACGCGCTGCCCGGTCTTCCGCAGGGCCCGGTCCTCGGGATCGCGGCCGGCGTGCTGACCATCACGCTGGTCACCAGCGTGCAGTCGCTGCTCTCCGCCGTCGCGGTCGACAAGCTGGCCGCCCGGCGCGCCACGGGCGACGGGGCCACCGGCTCCTCCGCCGTGGTCCGCTCCCGGCTCGACCGCGAACTCGCGGGCCAGGGCGCGGCGAACGTGGTGTCCGGCGCGCTCGGCGGCCTTCCGGTCGCCGGGGTCGCGGTGCGCAGCGTGGCGAACGTGTCGGCCGGGGCCGTGAGCCGTCACTCGGCGATACTGCACGGCGTCTGGATCGCGCTCGCCGCCCTTTTCCTCGTCCCGGTCCTGGAGCTCATCCCGCTGCCGGCGCTGGCCGCCCTGGTGATGGTGGTCGGCGTACAGATGGTCAGCATCACGCACATCAGGACCGTCACCCGTCATCGTGAAGTCCTCGTCTACGTGGTGACGCTGGCCGGCGTGGTGTTCGCCGGGATCCTGGAGGGCGTGGCCCTCGGGATCGCGTTCGCGGTGGCCGTCGCGATGCACCGGCTGGCCCGCACCCGGATCACCCGGGAGGAGCGGGAGGGCCGGCATCTGGTCCGGATCCGAGGCCAGTTGACCTTCCTCGCGGTGCCGCGGCTGAGCCGGGCCCTGCACCAGATCCCGGCGGGGGCGGATGCCGTCGTGGAGCTCGACGGCTCCTTCATGGACCACGCGGCGTACGAGACGCTGCACGACTGGCAGGCCACGCACCTGGCACACGGCGGCAGCGTGCGGACGACCGGGCCGGGCGGCGGCCTGATCGTCGACAGGGCGCAGGACCAGGACGGCGGCGCCGCCGGCTCCCCTTCCGCGCACTCCTGTTGCCACCCCTGGACGCCGTGGCGCAACCACCAGTGCGGTGAGCAGCGGCCGGCCGGCGAGACCCGGAGCGGCACCGGGCACCGGCTGGCGACCGGCATCGGCGCGTTCCAGCGGGACACGGCGCCGCTGGTCCGGGACGAGCTGGCGCGGCTGGCGAGGGAAGGACAGCGGCCCTCGCAGCTGTTCCTGACCTGCGCCGACTCCCGGGTGGTCACGAGCATGATCACGTCCAGTGGCCCGGGGGACCTGTTCACCGTGCGCAATGTGGGGAACCTGGTGCCGCTGCCGGGCGAGGAGAGCGGGGACGACTCGGTGGCGGCCGCGATCGAGTACGCGGTGGAGGTGCTGCGGGTCGAGTCGATCACGATCTGCGGCCACTCCGGCTGCGGGGCGATGCAGGCCCTGCTCGGCGGTGGCGCCGACGACCCGACGACCCCACTGCGGCGCTGGCTGCGGCACGGCCGGCCGAGCCTGGAACGGATGGCGAGCCGCCGCCACGCCTGGGCCCGGATCTCCGGGCGGCTGCCGGCGGACGAGGTCGAGCAGCTGTGCCTGACCAACGTGGTGCAGCAGCTGGAAAATCTGCGGCGGTACGAGCCGGTGGCGCGGCGGCTCGCCGAGGGCACCCTGACCCTGCACGGGATGTACTTCCACGTGGGCGAGGCCCAGGCGTATCTGCTCGCCGGCACGGACGAGGTGCACAGCTACGACGACGTGTTCAACCATGTGCCGCCCGCCCCGGGGACGCCGGGGCGCACGGCACCGGGGCGGACGGTGCCCGTCCTGGACGTAGCCCGGGCCTGAGCCGGTACGGCCCCGCGCCCGCACGGCGTGCCCGGCGCGAACCTTCCGTTCCGTTCGCGCGTGTAAGTGTGTGGCGTCCGCTCCCCTCCGCTCGGGGAGCGGGCGCCACCCGCGCATGGCGCCTCACAGGTCTAAACCAATTGTCCGGAGGCTCTTGTCACCCGGGCATCCGCCTGATGAGCTATGACGCGGGACACACAGGCACATAGGACGCCCTGGGAAAGGGAGATGTCGTGAGCAACGAATCCTTGGCCAATCTGCTCAAGGAAGAGCGCCGGTTCGCGCCGCCCGCCGAGCTGGCCGCGAACGCCAACGTGACGGCGGAGGCGTACGAGCAGGCCAAGGCGGACAGGCTGGGCTTCTGGGCCGAGCAGGCCAAGCGGCTGAGCTGGGCCACCGCGCCGACCGAGACCCTCGACTGGTCGAACCCGCCGTTCGCCAAGTGGTTCGCCGACGGCGAGCTGAACGTCGCGTACAACTGCGTCGACCGGCACGTGGAGGCCGGCCACGGCGACCGGGTGGCCATCCACTTCGAGGGCGAGCCCGGCGACAGCCGCGCCATCACCTACGCCGAGCTCAAGGACGAGGTGTCCAGGGCCGCCAACGCCCTCACCGAGCTCGGTGTGCGCAAGGGCGACCGCGTCGCCGTCTACCTGCCGATGATCCCCGAGGCCGCGGTCACCATGCTGGCCTGCGCCCGCATCGGCGCCGCCCACTCGGTCGTCTTCGGCGGCTTCTCGGCCGACGCCGTCGCCTCCCGCATCCAGGACGCCGACGCGAAGCTGGTCGTCACGGCCGACGGCGGCTACCGCCGCGGCAAGCCGTCCGCGCTCAAGCCCGCGATCGACGAGGCGGTCGCCAAGTGCCCGCAGGTCGAGCACGTGCTGGTGGTCCGCCGCACCGGCCAGGACACCGACTTCACCGAGGGCCGGGACGTCTGGTGGGACGACATCGTCGCCCGCCAGTCCGCCGAGCACACCCCGGAGGCGTTCGAGGCCGAGCACCCGCTCTTCATCCTCTACACCTCGGGCACCACGGGGAAGCCGAAGGGCATCCTGCACACCTCCGGCGGCTACCTCACCCAGGCCGCCTACACCCACCACGCCGTCTTCGACCTCAAGCCGGAGACCGACGTCTTCTGGTGCACCGCCGACATCGGCTGGGTCACCGGCCACTCGTACATCGTGTACGGGCCACTGGCCAACGGCGCGACGCAGGTCATGTACGAGGGCACCCCGGACACCCCGCACCAGGGCCGGTTCTGGGAGATCGTGCAGAAGTACGGCGTCACGATCCTCTACACGGCGCCGACGGCGATCCGTACGTTCATGAAGTGGGGCGACGACATCCCCGCCAAGTTCGACCTGTCGTCGCTGCGGATCCTGGGCTCGGTCGGCGAGCCGATCAACCCCGAGGCGTGGATCTGGTACCGCAAGCACATCGGCGCCGACAGCTGCCCGATCGTGGACACCTGGTGGCAGACCGAGACCGGCGCGATGATGATCTCGCCGCTGCCCGGCGTCACCGAGACCAAGCCCGGCTCCGCGCAGCGCGCGCTGCCCGGCATCTCCGCCACCGTCGTCGACGACGAGGCGAACGAGGTCCCGAACGGAGGCGGCGGCTACCTGGTCCTCACCGAGCCGTGGCCGTCGATGCTCCGCACCATCTGGGGCGACGACCAGCGCTTCATCGACACCTACTGGTCCCGCTTCGAGGGCAAGTACTTCGCGGGCGACGGCGCCAAGAAGGACGACGACGGCGACATCTGGCTGCTCGGCCGCGTCGACGACGTCATGCTCGTCTCGGGCCACAACATCTCCACCACCGAGGTCGAGTCCGCGCTGGTCTCGCACCCGTCCGTCGCCGAGGCCGCCGTGGTCGGCGCCGCCGACGAGACCACCGGCCAGGCGATCGTCGCCTTCGTGATCCTGCGCGGTACGGCGAGCGAGGACGACGCCCTCGTCGCCGAGCTGCGCAACCACGTGGGCGCGACGCTCGGCCCGATCGCCAAGCCGAAGCGGATCCTGCCGGTGGCCGAGCTGCCGAAGACCCGCTCGGGCAAGATCATGCGCCGGCTGCTCCGCGACGTCGCCGAGAACCGTGAGCTGGGCGATGTCACGACGCTCACGGACTCGTCGGTCATGGACCTCATCCAGACGCGGCTGCCGGCCGCGCCGAGCGAGGACTGAGCCGCGGGCAGAGTCCACGAAAGCACAGGTGGGCGCCCGTCCCGGAGCATCCGGGACGGGCGCCTCCGCGTTGTCCACAGGCCGTTGTCCACAGGGGGTGCCCGTTGCCCGTTACGCACCTAAAGTGAAGATCACCGGACACCACCGGGCATCTTTAGGTAAAGTAAGGGTTTACGAGGTGCGCCGGGAAGTCTGGTCGGCAAGTACTCAGTGCTGCCCACCGACCGGAGGTTCGCCCCGTGCCCGCGCCCACGACCGCGCCCAAGCCCACCAGTGACCGCAGGTTCCTCGGCCGCCTCTCGCTGCCCGAGCGCCGGTACGTCGCGGACGCGCTGCGCACCGAGACCGTCGGCGGCGTGCTGCTCCTCGTCGCCGCCATCGCCGCGCTCATCTGGGCCAACAGCCCGCTGAAGGACTCCTACGCGGCGATTCGGGACTTCCACATCGGCCCGGCCGCCCTCGGGCTCGACCTGTCGATCCAGCACTGGGCAGCGGACGGACTGCTCGCGATCTTCTTCTTCGTGGCCGGCATCGAGCTCAAGCGCGAGCTGGTCGCGGGCGAGCTGCGCGACCCCAAGGCCGCCGCCCTGCCCGTCATCGCCGCGATGTGCGGCATGGCCATGCCCGCCGTGGTCTACACGGCGGTGAACGTGATCGGCGGCGGCTCGCTCGACGGCTGGGCGGTGCCCACGGCCACGGACATCGCCTTCGCGCTCGCCGTCCTCGCCGTGATCGGCACCTCGCTGCCCTCGGCGCTGCGGGCCTTCCTGCTCACGCTGGCCGTCGTCGACGACCTGTTCGCCATCTTGATCATCGCCATCTTCTTCACCAGCGACCTGAACTTCGCGGCCCTCGGCGGCGCCGTCGTCGGCCTCGCCGTCTTCTGGCTGCTGCTGCGCAAGGGCGTCAAGGGCTGGTACGTGTACGTGCCGCTGGCCCTGATCATCTGGGGCCTGATGTACAACAGCGGCGTCCACGCCACCATCGCCGGCGTCGCCATGGGCCTGATGCTGCGCTGCACCACCCGGGAGGGCGAGGAGCACTCCCCCGGCGAGCACGTCGAGCACCTGGTGCGGCCGGTCTCCGCCGGTCTGGCCGTGCCGCTGTTCGCGCTGTTCTCGGCCGGCGTGACGATCTCCGGGAAAGCCGTCTCCGACGTCTTCACGCAGCCCGTGACGCTCGGCGTGGTGCTCGGACTCGTCGTGGGCAAGGCGATCGGCATCTTCGGCGGCACCTGGCTCGCCGCCCGCTTCACCCGGGCCTCGCTCAACCCCGACCTGGCCTGGCCGGACGTCTTCGCCGTCGCCTCGCTCGCCGGCATCGGCTTCACCGTCTCGCTGCTCATCGGCGAGCTGGCCTTCGCGGGCGACCCCATCCTCACCGACGAGGTCAAGGCGTCGGTCCTCATCGGCTCGCTGATAGCCGCCACGCTCGCCTCGGTGCTGCTGAAGCTGCGGGTGCGCAGGTACCAGGCGCTGTGCGCCGAGGAGGAGCGTGACGAGGACCACGACGGCATCCCCGATGTGTACGAGGAGCAGAACCCGGAGTATCACCTGAGGATGGCCGAGATCTACGAGCGCAAGGCCGCCGAGCATCGCGAGCGCGCCCAACTGGCGGGGGCATCGCGCGACGAGGCCGACCGTCCGGCATGATCTGAGAGCCACTAACCGGCCCGTAAGGGGAGAAGAGGGAGCAGCCATGAGCGACCCGTTCGACGGAACCGAGCGCAGCCTCGGCCAGCTGGTCGCCTCGGCGACCGCCGAGATGTCCGCACTGGTGCACGACGAGATCGCCCTGGCCAAGGCCGAGCTCAGGCAGGACGTCAAGCGCGGGGCGATCGGCGGCGCGGCCGGCATCGCCGCGGGCGTGGTGCTGCTCTTCTCGCTGCCGCTGCTCAGCTTCGCGCTCGCCTACGCCATCAACACCTGGACCGGCGGGCACAACGGCAACGGCGGCTGGAACATGGTCTGGTGCTTCCTGCTCTCCTTCGCCGCGAACGTCCTGGTCGCGACGGTGTTCGTGCTGATCGCGGTCCGCAAGTTCAAGAAGATCAAGGCGCCGGAGCAGTCCAAGTCGCTGGCCTCGATCAAGCAGACCGCGGCGATCATGGAGAACGTCAAGCCGCACCCGCGCCCCGAGCCCGCCCCCGCGGAGCGGCTCGCCCTGGACAAGGGCGAGACTGTGGCACGCTCGTCCGCATGACCGTCCCTGAGAGCAGCAACGCCAACGGCGGAGGCCCGGTCCGCATCGACGGACCGTGGACCCACCGCGACGTGGCCGCCAACGGCGCCCGTTTCCACATCGCCGAGATGGGTGACGGCCCGCTCGTGCTGCTGCTCCACGGCTTCCCGCAGTTCTGGTGGACCTGGCGCCACCAGCTGCCGGCGCTCGCCGAGGCCGGTTTCCGGGCCGTGGCGATGGACCTGCGGGGCGTGGGCGGCAGCGACCGGACGCCGCGCGGTTACGACCCGGCCAACCTGGCCCTCGACATCACCGGCGTGGTCCGCTCGCTGGGCGAGCCGGACGCGGCGCTCGTCGGCCACGACCTGGGCGGCTATCTCGCCTGGACGGCCGCCGTCATGCGGCCCAAGCTGGTGCGCCGGCTGGTGGTCTCCTCGATGCCGCACCCGCGCCGCTGGCGCTCGGCGATGCTCTCCGACTTCTCCCAGTCACGCGCCGGTTCGCACGTGTGGGGCTTCCAGCGGCCCTGGCTGCCGGAGCGTCAGCTCGTCGCGGACGACGCGGCGCTCGTGGGGAAGCTGATCGAGGAGTGGTCGGGCCCGCACCCCCGCTCGGCCGCCGACGAGGAGGCCCTGGCGGTCTACCGGCGGGCCATGTGCATCCCGTCGACCGCGCACTGCTCGATCGAGCCGTACCGCTGGATGGTGCGCTCCCTGGCGCGGCCCGACGGCATCCAGTTCAACCGGCGCATGAAGCGGCCGGTGCGGGTGCCCACGCTGCATCTGCACGGCTCGCTCGACCCGGTGATGCGCACCCGCAGCGCGGCGGGCTCCGGGGAGTACGTGGAGGCCCCGTACCGCTGGCGGCTCTTCGACGGGCTCGGGCACTTCCCGCACGAGGAGGACCCGGTCGCGTTCACCACGGAGCTCGTCAACTGGCTGAAGGACCCCGAGCCGGACCGCTGACGGGCCCTCAAGGGTTGCGGCAGGAGCGCTGCCGGGACCCCGGACCGGTCAATGACGGGCCGTCGGGCGGGAGCTGACCGGCCCCCGGCCGATCGGTGACGGGCCGTCGGGCGGGCGTCCGGCCCGTGGCGGCGCACAGGCGTCCGCCGAACTGCCATGTGCCTCGCGCATACGCCAATTGGCGGGCCCCGGGGCGGTTACCGACCTTGGGCCCCGGGCACACGTCCCGGTATGGGCTGGACGCACGACTACGGTGACACAGCACGCGACCGCCGCTCGATGGGCGGCTCCGGAGCCCCGGAGCGGGGCGGGACGCAGGACCAGGGCCACGCGCGCTCGGCGCCGGCCGTGGGGATCTCGCGTATCCTGCGCCGCCGCGCCCGCTGGGTCTCGGCCCGGCTGCGCCACACCCGTACGTAGCCACCGGTCCCGTACGTCACATCACCGCCGGGACATCCCGGGACCCGTCCGACTCTGATCCGCTCCCAGGGCCTGTCCGGCCCTGGTCCGCCGGACGGTTCCTAGAGTGCGCAGCCCTGGCTGTCGACCTGCTGGTTGGCCGCGCGGCCCTGGGCGATGTCGTGCTGGATCTCGTCGACCGTGAGCGCGTAGCCGGTGCTGGCGTCGTCCAGGGAGCGGGCGAAGATCACGCCGGAGACCTTGCCGTCCTCGGTGAGCAGCGGGCCGCCGGAGTTGCCCTGGCGGACCGTCGTGTAGAGCGAGTACACGTCCCTGCGCACCTCGCCGCGGTGGTAGATGTCGGGCCCGTTGGCGGCGATCCGGCCGCGGACGCGGGCGGAGCGGACGTCGTACGAGCCGTTCTCCGGGAAGCCGGCCACGATGGCGTTGTCGCCGCTGCTCGCGTCATGGTCGGTGAACTGGAGCGGCCGGGCGTCCAGGTCGGGCACGTCGAGGACGGCGATGTCGCGCTTCCAGTCGTAGAGCACGACCTTGGCGTCGTGGAGCTTGCCCTCGCCGCCGATCTGCACGGTCGGCTCGTCGACGCCGCCGACGACATGGGCGTTGGTCATCACCCGGCGGTCGGCGAAGACGAAGCCGGTGCCTTCGAGGACCTTGCCGCAGCTGGGCGCGGTGCCGACGACCTTGACGATGGAGCGCCGGGCGCGGTCGGCGACGGGGCTGCCGGCGAGCGCCGGGTCCGGCGGCCTGACCTCGGTGATGGGCTCGTTGGCGAAGGGGCTGAAGACCTGCGGGAAGCCGTTCTGGGCGAGCGCCGAGGTGAAGTCGGAGAACCAGCCGGGCGCCTGATCCGGCATCACCCGGGAGACGCCGAGCAGCACCTTGGAGTTGCGGACCTGCTTGCCGATGGTGGGCATCACGGTGCCGGCGAGCGCGGAGCCGATCAGCCAGGCCACCAGGAGCATCGCGACGACGTTCACCAGCGCGCCGCCGGTGGCGTCCAGGGCGCGGGCCGGCGTCCAGGTGATGTGCCGGCGCAGCTTGCTGCCCAGGTGGGTGGTGAAGGCCTGACCGACGGAGGCGCAGACGATGACCACCATCACGAAGACGCCGGTGGCCACCGTGGAGACCTCGCTGTGGTCGGTCAGCTGGTTCCAGATGACCGGCAGCAGCAGAACGGCGACGAGACCGCCGCCGAGGAAGCCGATCACCGAGAGGATGCCGACCACGAAGCCCTGGCGGTAGCCGATGATCGCGAACCACACGGCGAGGAGCAGCAACAGGATGTCCAGCACGTTCACCGTCAAGAGCCTCGCAGATTCGTCTTCAATCGCCCCGGGGGCCAGCCTGTCATGCCCTCCAGTCGAGCGGGACCTTCCTGGACCGGTCCCAGGGCCGCTCCCAGCCCGCGTAGTGCAGCAGCCGGTCGATCACACCGGCGGTAAAACCCCAGACCAGTGCCGATGCGACCAGGAACGCGGGGCCTTCGTGGCCGAGCGGGTGGACGGCCATGGCGCGGTTCGCGGGGTCCGTGAGATCCGCCACGGGGACGGTGAAGACCCGGGCGGTCTCGGCGGGGTCGACGACCCCGACCGGGCTGGGGGCGCGCCACCAGCCGAGCACGGGGGTGACGACGAAGCCGCTGACCGGGATGTAGAGCCGGGGCAGCACGCCGAAGAGCTGGACGCCGGCCGGGTCGAGCCCGGTCTCCTCCCGGGCCTCGCGCAGCGCGGCCCGCAGCAGGCCGTCGTCGGCCGGGTCGCCGTCCTCGGGGTCCAGGGCGCCGCCGGGGAAGGACGGCTGGCCGGCGTGGGAGCGGAGGCTGCCGGAGCGCTCCATCAGGAGCAGCTCGGGGCCGCGCTCTCCCTCGCCGAAGAGGACGAGCACGGCGGACTGCCGCCCCGCGCCGTCCTCGGGCGGCAGGAAGCGGCTCAGCTGCTCGGGCTCGACCGTGCGCGCCGCCCGGTCGACCGGGCCCAGCCAGTCGGGCAGCCCGGCCCGGCTGAGCAGGCCTCCGCCGCCGCGGAGCTCTTCTCCGTGGATCTCTTCACCAGTGCGCGTCATAGGCACCCCCGTGTTCACAACGCCGTCGGAGTCGTCGTTCGTTCCCTCACGAGCCCGGGCCCCGGCCGCCGGCCGGGCTCGCGCCCAGCGGGGGCGCCGGCTGCCCCGGGTAGTCCGGGGGCGGGTTGAGCCGCTGGCCCGGGAAGCCGCCCTTCTCGTACTTCAGGAGCTTTTGCGCCTTCTCCGGGTCGGTCTCGCCCTCCCCGTACGAAGGGCACAGGTGGGTGATCGGGCAGGCGCCGCACGCGGGCTTGCGGGCGTGGCAGATGCGGCGGCCGTGGAAGATCACCCGGTGCGAGAGCATCGTCCAGTCACTCTTCGGGAAGATCCCGGCGACCTCGGCCTCGATCTTCACGGGGTCGTCGGACTCGGTCCACTTCCAGCGCCGCGCGAGGCGCATGAAGTGCGTGTCGACGGTGATGCCGGGCACGCCGAAGGCGTTGCCGAGCACGACGAAGGCGGTCTTGCGGCCCACTCCGGGCAGCTTGACCAGGTCCTCCAGGCGGCCGGGGACCTCGCCCCCGAAGTCGTCCCGGAGGGCGGCGGCCAGGCCCATGATCGACTTGGTCTTGGCGCGGAAGAACCCGGTCGGCCTGATCAGCTCCTCGACCTCCTCGGGGACGGCGGCGGCCAGGTCCTCGGGGGTCGGGTACGCGGCGAAGAGCGCCGGGGTGGTCTGGTTGACCCGCAGGTCGGTGGTCTGGGCGGACAGGACCGTGGCGACCAGGAGCTCGAACGGATTGCGGAAGTCGAGCTCGGGATGGGCGTACGGATAGACCTCGGCGAGCTCCCGGTTGATCTTCCGGGCCCGGCGGACCATGGCGAGGTGCGACTCGGGCCGCGCGGCGGGCTTGGCTGCGGCCTTCGCGGTGGCCTTCTTCGCGGCAGCCTTCGCAGCAGGCTTCTCGGCAGCCGTCTTCGAGGCGGCGGCCGCCTCACCCGCCGTCGCCTTCTTCGTGGCCGCCGTCGTCTTCTTCGACGTGCCAGCCGCGCCCCGCGATGCGCGTTTAGTCGCATTCGCCCGTTTCGACACGCCGTGTTCGCCCACGGCGGAATTACCTTCGTCCCGCACTCTTCCAGCCCCCTTGGCCTGTGCTCTCACCGGCGAGTTGGACACCCGGCCAGCCTAGGGGCCGGGGCCGACATCCGCCCCGCGCGCACCCGATCACGACCCAATCGGGCCCCTGACGTACGGAAAGGCCCGCCGGTGAGTCAAACTTGTTGTGATTGATCGCACCTCAGGTCGACATAGGAGAGAACTCGTGGACGACGTTCTGCGACGCGCGCCGCTGTTCGCGGCGCTCGACGACGAGCAGGCCGCCGAGCTGCGCGCCTCGATGAGTGAGGCGACGCTCGCCCGTGGCGACGCACTGTTCCACGAGGGCGACCCGGGCGACCGGCTCTACGTGGTCACCGAGGGCAAGGTCAAGCTGCACCGCACCTCGCCCGACGGCCGCGAGAACATGCTGGCGGTCCTCGGCCCCGGCGAGCTGATCGGCGAGCTGTCCCTGTTCGACCCGGGCCCGCGCACCGCTACCGCGACCGCGCTGACCGAGGTCAAGCTGCTCGGCCTCGGCCACGGCGACCTCCAGCCCTGGCTGAACGCGCGCCCGGAGGTGGCCAGCGCCCTGCTGCGCGCCGTCGCCCGCCGCCTGCGCAAGACCAACGACCAGATGTCCGACCTGGTCTTCTCCGACGTTCCGGGCCGTGTCGCCCGCGCGCTCCTCGACCTGTCGCGCCGCTTCGGCGTGCAGTCGGAGGAGGGCATCCACGTCGTCCACGACCTCACCCAGGAGGAGCTGGCGCAGCTCGTCGGCGCCTCCCGCGAGACGGTCAACAAGGCGCTCGCCGACTTCGCCCAGCGCGGCTGGCTGCGTCTGGAGGCCCGTGCCGTGATCCTGCTCGACGTGGAGCGCCTCGCGAAGCGCTCGCGCTGAGCGGAGCCGCGGCTCCCGCACGCACGAGAAGGGGGCCGCCCGGTCGATCCGGGCGGCCCCCTTCCGCGTCTCCACGGTCCTAGCGCTTCGAACCGTCCACGATCAGCGGGTTCGAGCTGCCGCCGCCGCAGGGCACCGCGTAGACCGGGTTCTTCGCCGAAGCCTCCCGGTAGGCGTCGATGCACTGGTTCATCAGGACCTTGTCGGTCAGCGAGTCGTTGAGGATCTTGTTGGCGCGGGCGATGCCCTCGGCCTCGATGCGGCGCCGGTCGGCCTCGGCCTTCGCGGTGCGGGCGGCCTCCAGGGCGCGCTCGGTGGCCTGCTGCTGCTGGATCTTGCGGTCGATCTGGTCCTGCAGGGCGTTCGACGGCTTCACGTTGCGCAGGTTGACCGTGGTGACCTGGATGCCGCGCGGGGCGAGCCGCTGCTTGATCAGGGTCGCGATCTCGGAGTTGATCCCCTCGCGGTCGGAGGCGTACCCCTCCTCGCTCGTGTGCTTGGCGAAGACGTTGCGGACGATCTCGCGGCTGTCCGGGTAGACGAGCCGCTGCTGGATGGCGTCCTCGCTGCCGGCCAGCTTGTAGAGCTCGACGGCCTGCGACTGGTGGACCGCCCACTTCACGGTGATCTCGACGTACATCACGCCGCCCTGCGAGGAACGCACCTCGACCACGTCCTTGTCGGAGAGGTTGAGGTCCACCGGGCGGGTGGAGAAGGTCGTCACGCTGGTGAACGGCGACACCACGTGCAGACCGGACGACAGCGGCGTCCCGACCTTGCCGAAGGCGACCGGGACGCCGACCTCGTACGCGCTGACGACGTACGTCATGCTCGCGACCAGCGAGAACAGACCGGCGATCAGCGCGCCGAGCCCGCCCAGCTTGAGACCGCGGGAGTCGTTCGAGCGGCCTATGAAGTAGAGCACCGCCGCGGTGATGACCAACAGGATGGCTATGACGAACACGGGCTTCCCCCCGGGAGCTACGGCCGAATGTAAGCGGAGCGTAAGACACGCGCCGTAGCCCTGGGGTTCCGGGGTTCCGTCAGATCAGGCCGTGCTCCCGCAGATAGTCCAGCTGCGCCCGTACGGACAGCTCCGCCGCCGGCCACAGCGAGCGGTCCACGTCCGCGTACACGTGCGCCACCACCTCGGGAGCCGTCCGGTAGCCGGCCTCCACGGCGGTCTCCACCTGGGCGAGCCTGCTCGCGCGGTGCGCCAGATAGAACTCCACGGCCCCCTGCGCGTCCTCCAGGACCGGCCCGTGGCCCGGCAGCACCGTGTGGACGCCGTCGTCGACGGTGAGCGAGCGCAGCCGCCGCAGCGAGTCCAGGTAGTCGCCGAGCCGCCCGTCCGGATGGGCCACCATCGTCGTGCCGCGCCCCAGGATGGTGTCGCCGGTCAGCACCGCGCGGTCGGCCGGCAGGTGGAAGCAGAGCGAGTCGGAGGTGTGGCCGGGCGTCGGTACGACCCTGAGCTCCAGCCCGCCGGTGGTGATCACGTCGCCGGCGGCGAGGCCCTCGTCGCCGAGCCGCAGCGCCGGGTCGAGCGCCCGCACCGAGGTCCGGGTCAGCTCGGCGAAGCGCGCCGCGCCCTCCGCGTGGTCCGGGTGGCCGTGGGTGAGCAGGGTGAGCCCGATCCGCTTGCCGAGCTTCTCGGCGGCCTCCACGACGCGCCGCAGATGGCCCTCGTCGAGCGGGCCGGGGTCGATGACGACGGCGAGGTCGGCGTCCGGCTCGGCGACGATCCAGGTGTTGGTGCCGTCCAGGGTCATCGCGGAGGGGTTCGGCGCCAGGACGTTGACCGCGCGCACGGTCGCCGGCCCGGAGACCACGGCCCCGCGCGGCTGCCCCGGAAGGGCGTGGGCGTCGCTCATGCCGTTCCTCCCTCGCCCTCGCGCCCCGGCGCGCGTCCCGCCCCGGGCGTCCGCGAGGGAACGTGCTTGGTGAACTCGTCGTGCCCCGGCCAGCTCAGGATCACCTCGTCGCCGTCGAGCCGCGCCTGCGCGAGCACGGGGACCAGGTCCTGCTCCGGCGCCGCGGCGAGGGCCCCGGCGGCCGTGCCGTGCCGCTGCAGGGCGCGCAGGGTGGAGATGGTCGGCGGCATCATCGTCAGCTCGCCCCGGTCGTAGCCGGCCGCGGCGTCCGCCGGGCGGATCCAGACGGTGCGGTCGGCCTCGGTGGAGGCGTTGCGGGTGCGCTGGCCGGCCGGGAGCGCCGCCACGAAGAACCAGGTGTCGTAGCGCCGCGGCTCGAACTCGGGCGTGATCCAGCGGGCCCACGCGCCCAGCAGGTCGGAGCGCAGCACCAGCCCGCGACGGTCCAGGAAGTCGGCGAAGGAGAGCTCGCGGGCGACGAGCGCCTCCCGGTCCTTCTCCCAGTCGTCGCCGGTGGTGTCGCCGACGACCGAGTCCGGCGTCTGGCCCGCGAGCAGGACGCCCGCCTCCTCGTACGTCTCCCGGACGGCGGCGCAGACGACGGCCTGCGCCTCGGCCGGGCCGGCGAGGCCGAGCCGGGCCGCCCACTCCTCGCGGGACGGGCCCGCCCAGCGCACCGGGTGCTCGTCGCGCGGATCGACACCGCCGCCGGGGTAGGCGTACGCGCCGCCCGCGAAGGCCATGGAGGCGCGGCGGCGCAGCATGTGGACGAGGGGGCCGTCCGGGCCGTCCTTCAGGAGCAGCACGGTGGCGGCCCGCTTGGGTGTCGCGGGGACGAGCTCACCGGCGGCGAGGGCGCGGATGCGGTCCGGCCACTCCGGTGGGTACCACTGACCATTCGAGCCGTTCGACTGACCATTCGACATGGCCGGATGCTATGCGCAAGCATCGAAATGCACGAGAGCCGGTTTCTCCCCGACGGGAGGAACCGGCTTCGTGGAACGGCCGCGGGGGCTCAGTCCTGGACGAGCTCGACCTGGACCTCGACCTCGACGGGGGCGTCGATCGGGAGGACCGCGACACCGACGGCGCTGCGGGCGTGCACGCCCTTGTCGCCGAGGACGGCGCCGAGCAGCTCGCTGGCGCCGTTGACGACGCCGGGCTGGCCGGTGAAGTCGGGGGCGGAGGCGACGAAGCCGACGACCTTCACGACCCGCTTGATCCGGTCCAGGTCACCGGCGACCGACTTCACGGCCGCGAGCGCGTTGAGCGCGCAGGTGGCGGCGAGCTCCTTGGCCTGCTCGGGCGTCACCTCGGCGCCGACCTTGCCGGTCACCGGGAGCTTGCCGCCGACCATCGGGAGCTGGCCCGACGTGTAGACGTACACGCCCGACTGCACGGCCGGCTGGTACGCGGCGAGCGGCGGCACGACGTCCGGCAGGGTCAGGCCCAGTTCGGCGAGCTTCGCCTCGACGGCCCCGCTCATCAGGACTTCTCCCGCTTCAGGTAGGCCACGAGCTGCTCGGGGTTGGGCCCGGGCACGACCTGGACGAGCTCCCAGCCGTCCTCGCCCCAGGTGTCAAGAATCTGCTTCGTCGCGTGCACCAGAAGCGGCACAGTCGCGTACTCCCACTTGGTCATGAGCCGACTGTAGCCGCTGCGGCGGAGCGTCCCGTTCCCCCGGGCCCATTTCCCGTAGGGGCTGACTCCGGGGCTTCTCCGGGGCGGCCCTCTGATTGGTCCGGGCCGCCAGTGGTTAGGCTCGAAGGCGTGAGCAGGCTCCAGGTCGTCAGCGGCAAGGGCGGTACCGGTAAGACGACGGTCGCCGCCGCACTCGCGCTCGCCCTCGCCACCGAGGGCAAGCGGACCCTCCTGGTCGAGGTGGAGGGCAGGCAGGGGATCGCGCAGCTCTTCGAGACGGAGGCGCTGCCGTACGAGGAACGCAAGATCGCCGTCGCGCCGGGCGGCGGCGAGGTGTTCGCGCTGGCCATCGACGCCGAGCGCGCCCTCCTCGACTACCTCCAGATGTTCTACAAACTGGGCGGCGCGGGCCGGGCCCTGAAGAAGCTCGGCGCGATCGACTTCGCGACGACCATAGCGCCGGGCGTCCGGGACGTGCTGCTGACCGGCAAGGCGTGCGAGGCGGTGCGCCGCCGCGAGAAGCACGGCGGGTTCACGTACGACTACGTGGTGATGGACGCGCCGCCGACCGGCCGCGTCACCCGCTTCCTCAACGTCAACGACGAGGTGGCCGGGCTCGCCAGGATCGGCCCGATACACAACCAGGCCCAGGCGATCATGCGCTTCCTCAAGTCCCCGGACACGGCGGTGCATCTGGTGACCCTCCTGGAGGAGATGCCGGTCCAGGAGACCGCGGACGGCGTCGCGGAGCTGCGCGAGGCCGGACTGCCCGTCGGCCACGCCATCGTGAACATGGTCCGCCCGCACGTCCTGGACGAGGCGGCGGTACGGGCCGCCTCCGGCGACCACCGGGAGGCCGTCGCGGGGGCGCTGGCGTCCGCCGGCATCAAGGGCGGTACGCGCCTGGTCGAACCGCTCCTGGAGCAGGCCGCGGAGCACGCCCAGCGGGTGGAGCTGGAGCGCGCCCAGCGCGAGGCGCTGAACGGCATCGGGTTGCCGACGTACGAACTCCCCTTCCTGGGGGACGGGGCGGACATCGCCGGCCTGTACCGGCTGGCGAAGGAGCTGCGGGGACAAGGGGTGGGCGCGTGACGGCGACCGGGGAGAGCGGGACGAAGCACGGGGCGGCGGCCGGGGCGGGGAGCGGGGTCCAGGGCGGGCTCGACGTCGCGCCCGTCCTGGAACTCGACCCGCTGCTCGACGACCGGGCCACCCGCATCATCGTGTGCTGCGGCGCGGGCGGCGTCGGCAAGACGACGACCGCGGCGGCGCTCGGCGTCCGGGCGGCCGAGCGCGGCCGGCGGGTGGTGGTGCTCACCATCGACCCGGCACGCCGGCTCGCCCAGTCGATGGGCATCGACTCGCTCGACAACGTGCCGCGCAAGGTGGACGGCATCAAGGGCAGCGACGGCGGTGAACTGCACGCGATGATGCTCGACATGAAGCGGACCTTCGACGAGATCGTCGAGGCGCACGCGGACGCCGACCGGGCCCGGGCGATTCTGGAGAACCCCTTCTACCAGTCCCTGTCGGCCGGCTTCGCCGGCACGCAGGAGTACATGGCGATGGAGAAGCTGGGCCAGCTGCGGGCCCGGGACGAGTGGGACCTGATCGTGGTCGACACGCCCCCGTCCCGGTCGGCCCTCGACTTCCTGGACGCGCCGAAGCGGCTCGGGTCCTTCCTGGACGGGAAGTTCATCAAGCTGCTCATGGCCCCGGCGAAGGTCGGCGGCCGGGCCGGGATGAAGTTCCTGAACGTCGGCATGTCGATGATGACGGGCACGCTGGGGAAGCTGCTCGGGGGTCAGTTCCTGAAGGACGTGCAGACGTTCGTGGCCGCGATGGACACGATGTTCGGCGGCTTCCGGACCCGCGCGGACGCCACGTACAAGCTGCTCCAGGCGCCGGGCACGGCCTTCCTCGTGGTCGCCACGCCGGAGCGGGACGCGCTGCGCGAGGCGGCGTACTTCGTGGAGCGGCTGGCCGCGGAGGAGATGCCGCTGGCCGGTCTCGTCCTCAACCGGGTCCATGGCAGCGGCGCCGCCCGGCTGTCGGCCGAGCGGGCGCGGGCCGCCGCAGAAAATCTTGACGAGGGCCGCATTGTGGATCAGGGGGTCGGGAAGACTACTGGGCGTGGCCCCTTGGCCACCTCTCCCGAGTCGTCAGACCTCGCCACCGCCGCCGTACCGCCCCAGCCGTCCGATCCCCAGGCTGCCCCCACAGCCGACCCGGACGCAGATGCCCAGGACGTCGAGCACCCCGACATCAGGGAGCTCACCGCCGGCCTGCTCCGACTGCACGCCGAGCGGATGCAGGTGCTCGCGCGTGAGCAGCGCACGCGCGATCGCTTCACCGCGCTTCATCCCGAGGTGGCGGTCGCCGAAGTGGCCGCCCTGCCCGGTGACGTCCACGATCTCGACGGACTGCGCGCCATCGGTGATCGTCTGACGGCCGGCCGCATACCGCGGCCGTAGCCCTACTTCCGGCCCTGTCCTGGCCCCTGCGGGGCTAGGACACCGCCGCGTACGTCTCGTACGTCGCGTCGTCGTCCATCGCGACGGGCAGCAGGCCCGCTCCCCGCTCGTACTCCGTGCGCGCGGTCTCCAGGAGCCGGCGCCACGAGGTGACGGTCGGCCGTCGGCGCAGCAGGGCGCGTCGCTCGCGCTCCGTCATGCCGCCCCACACGCCGAACTCCACCCGGTTGTCGAGGGCGTCGGCGAGGCACTCGGTCCGCACCGGGCATCCGGTGCACACCGCCTTCGCCCTGTTCTGTGCCGCGCCCTGCACGAAAAGTTCATCCGGATCGGTAGTGCGGCAGGCCGCCTGCGCACTCCAGTCAGCTACCCAGCCCATACCGGCGCCGTCCTCTCCCGAATCGAGGCTCCCCCACGGCGGTAGCGGCATATTCACCGCTGCCAGTTGGGACGTTACGGAAGGTGGCGACAGCGCAACACCCCCTTCGGGCCCAATCTTGAATGGCCCGAACGGACTATGCGTGCCTGCGAGATCACCCAGGGGAGTGATCGAAGGACATAGCTCTCTTTTCGGACATGAGTCGGATTCAGGCATGAACTTCCCGCGCTTCGGGTACGCGGAATCTCACGCCGATCAGGCCGGTCATGGCCGGTTTTCACGCGGATGTCACGCACGGGTCTTGATGCGGGACCCCACTGCTGTGACAGTTGGGAGCAGCTTAGGCCAAGGCATATACGTGTGTCCGGCGAATGAGAACGTAGACGCCTCACGTTGCTATGCCGTCAAGTTCAGGGGACGAGTCCTCCGTTCACGGCGCGGAGGTAGAGCCGCTGGTGCCACTCGTTGGCGTCCGGTCCGGGGTCGGCGGCCAGGACGGGGTTGGGGCCGGTCTCGATGAGGTGCAGGAGCGTCCAGGCGACGCCGTAGCAGTCGTCCGGGCCGAAGCAGGAGACGAGCGCCTTCGCTTCCTCTCCCGTGACCGGCCTGGCGATCGCGCAGAGCTGGTCGTAACGCCTGTCGATCTCTTCTTCGGTCGAGTCCCAGTCGGGGAGCGGGCCGTCGGCGACGAACGTCTGCGCTTCGGGTCTCATGCGCGCATGATCGTCTGCCTCCGTCACTGCGGGCAAGGCGTCTCGGCTGGTCGGGCTGCCGTTGCCGCGGCAAGCGAAGATGAGGCCTCCAGGACCCGGTCCTTCGAAGACATTCCCTTCAGCGCCCGCCTGGCCGCCACCACCCTGACCGGACCCCGCACCGATCCACGTTGAGGCCTCCACGGCCCGGCTGCACCTGGATGTCACGGTCTGGTACTCGAACGCTCCGAGAAGCCCCTGCGTCTGCGGATCGCTCATCACTACGGATTAGGCTGCCCCCATGGCAAAGAAGCGCTCGGGCGGTGGTCTCACCCGGACCCAGCAAGCCGCCAAGTTCCTCGGTGTCAGTGTGCTCTCCGGAGCCGTGCTGGCGGGCATCGCCCTGCCCGCGGCCGGGGTGCTCGGGCTGGCCGCCAAGGGCACGGTCGAGGGGTTCGACGAGATCCCGTCCAACCTGAAGACGCCCCCGCTGAGTCAGCGGACGACGATCCTCGACTCCGACGGCGGCCACATCGCCACCGTGTACTCGCGAGACCGCAAGGTCGTGCCGATCGACAAGATCTCGCCGTACATGCAGAAGGCGATCGTCGCCATCGAGGACTCGCGCTTCTACGAGCACGGCGCCATCGACCTCAAGGGCGTGCTGCGCGCCATCAACCGCAACGCGCAGTCGGGCGGGGTCGCGCAGGGCGCGTCCACGCTCACCCAGCAGTACGTGAAGAACGTCTTCGTCGAGGAGGCCGGCGACGACCCGGAGAAGGTCGCGCTCGCCACCCAGCAGACCATGGGCCGCAAGGTGCGCGAGCTGAAGTTCGCGATCCAGGTCGAGGAGGAGCTGGGCAAGAAGAAGATCCTGGAGAACTACCTCAACATCACGTTCTTCGGGCAGCAGGCGTACGGCATCGAGGCCGCCTCGCAGCGCTACTTCTCCAAGCACGCCGCCGACCTGACCCTCCCCGAGTCCGCCATGATGGCCGGTCTGGTGCAGTCGCCGAGTCGCTTCGACCCGGTGAACGACATCCAGGAGGCCACCAAGCGCCGCAACATCGTGCTGCAGCGCATGGCCGACGTGAAGGACATCAGTCAGGCCGAGGCCGACAAGGCGAAGGCCACCCCGATCAAGCTGAAGGTGAAGTCGCCGAAGAACGGCTGCATCACCGCCGTCGACGGCGCCGGCTTCTTCTGCGACTACGTCCGCAAGACGATCCTCAACGACCCGGTCTTCGGCAAGACCGCCGAGGAGCGCCAGAAGCTGTGGAACCTGGGCGGTCTGACCATCAGGACCACCCTCGACCCGCGCGCGCAGGCCGCCGCCAACGAGGCCGCGATCGCCAAGGTCGACAACGACGACCCGGTCGCCGCCGCGGTGGTCCAGGTCCAGCCCGGCACCGGCAAGATCGTCTCGATGGGCCAGTCCCGCCCGTACGGCCTCGACCAGAAGCTGCACCAGACGACGCTGAACCTGTCCGTCGGCAAGAAGATGGGCGGAACGACCTACGGCTTCCAGGTCGGTTCGACGTTCAAGCCGATCACGGCGGCCGCGGCCCTGGAGAAGGGCCTGAGCCCGGCCCAGTCGTTCACGACGCCGTGGAAGATCTCGGTGCCGATGAGCTCGTACACCACCTGCGCGGGCGGCCCGGCCGGCAGCGGCACCTGGGACCCGCAGAACGAGATGCAGTCCGAGGCCGGCAGCTGGGACATGACCAGCGCGCTCGGCAAGTCCATCAACACGTACTTCGCGCAGCTGGAGCAGATGACGGGTCTGTGCGACACGGTCACCATGGCGCAGAAGATGGGGTACGAGCGCGAGCTCGGCAAGAAGCTCAAGGAGCTGCCCTCCATCACCCTCGGCGGCCAGGAGGCGACCCCGCTCGACATGGCCTCGGTCTACGCGACCTTCGCCAACCGCGGCACGTACTGCACGCCCGTCATCATCGAGTCGATCACGACGGCGGCCGGCGAGAAGCTGAAGGTCCCGCAGACCGAGTGCTCGCGCGCGATGAGCGAGAAGACCGCCGACACCGTCAACCAGATGCTGAAGGGCGTCGTCGAGGACGGCACCGGTACCCGCGCCGGTCTGAGCGACCGCGACAACGCAGGCAAGACCGGTACCACCAACGACCGCAAGGACGCCTGGTTCGTCGGCTACACGCCGAACCTGTCCACGGCGGTGTGGGTCGGTGACGACGTCGGCGAGAAGCGCTCGATGTACGACATCACCATCGGCGGCCAGTACTACGACAAGGTCTGCGGTGGCTGCCTGCCCGGCCCGATCTGGCGGATCGCCATGACCGGCGCGCTGGAGTCCGGTCAGATCCCGAGCTTCGTCCCGGTGGACGTGCCGCGCGGCGCGAACCCCGAGGACAAGACGAAGGACCCGGCCAAGAAGCCCGACAACAAGCCGGGCGACGGTCCGGGCACCACGCTCCCCGGCGGCGTCACCCTCCCGCCGAACATGATCGGCGGGACGACGGGCCGCGGCCACCGAGGCGGCAACGGCCGGTAGCGCCGTACCCGGCCATGAACGAGGGCGCCCCTCCCGGATCCGGTCCGGGAGGGGCGCCCTCGTCCGTGCTGGTGCGTCAGCGCTGGTGCGTCAGCCGGCGAGCAGCTTCTTCACGGCGGCGGCGACACGGCCGCCGTCCGCCAGGCCCGCGACCTTCGGGTTCACGATCTTCATGACGGCGCCCATCGCGCGCGGCCCCTCGGCGCCGCCGGCCTTGGCCTCCGCGACGGCGCCGGCCACGACGGCCTCCAGCTCCTCGTCGCTCAGCTGCTTGGGCAGGTACGCGTCGAGGATCTCGCCCTCGGCCAGCTCGCGCTCGGCGGACTCGGCGCGACCGCCCTGGGTGAAGGCGTCGGCGGCCTCGCGGCGCTTCTTCGCCTCCTTGGCGATCACCTTCTGCACCTCGTCCTCGGAGAGCTCGCGCTTGGTCTTGCCGGCGACCTCCTCCTTCTGGATCGCGGCGATGGTCATCCGCAGGGTCGAGGAGCGCAGCTCGTCGCGTCCCTTGATCGCGGCGTTGAGGTCGTCCTGGAGCTTGGCCTTGAGCGTGGTCATGGGGTCAAGTGTGTCAGGTGCCGGGCCCGGACCGCCCACGCATTTCGGCTCACCGGGTCTGCGACGATAAGGGGATGCGCGCACGGTACGGGATCCCCCTGAAGATCACGGCCGGTCTCGCGGCGACGGCCGCGGCCGGACTCGTCTACGCGGCGGGCTTCGAAGCCCGCTCCTTCCGACTGCGCCGGGTGACCATCCCGGTGCTCCCCCGCGGCATGCGTGACCTGCGGGTTCTCCAGGTCTCCGACATCCACATGGTGTCCGGCCAGAGCAAGAAGCGCGCCTGGCTGCAGTCGCTCGCCGGGCTGCGCCCCGACTTCGTCGTGAACACCGGCGACAACCTCTCCGACACGGAGGCGGTGCCGGAGGTGCTCGACGCGCTCGGGCCGCTGATGGAGTTCCCGGGGGTGTACGTCTTCGGCTCCAACGACTACTACGGGCCGCGGCTGCGCAACCCCGCGCTCTATCTGAAGGAGAAGGTGCAGGGCAAGCACGGCCTGAACGGCAACCCGCCGGCGGTCGGCGTCGTGCACAACCCCTGGGAGGGCCTGCGGGACGCCTTCGACGCGGCCGGCTGGGTCAACCTGACCAACACCCGCGGCCGGCTCAAGCTGCCCGATCTGGACCTCGCCTTCACCGGCATCGACGACCCGCACATCAAGCGCGACCGCTACGAGCGGGTCGCGGGCGGCCCCGACCGCGACGCCGACTTCACGCTCGGCGTGGTCCACGCCCCCTACCTGCGGGCCCTCGACTCCTTCACCGCGGACGGCTACGACCTGGTCCTCGCCGGGCACACGCACGGCGGGCAGCTGTGCGTCCCCTTCTACGGCGCCCTCGTCACCAACTGCGACCTGGACACCGACCGCGTGAAGGGCCTCTCCACCCACACGGCCGGCGGCCACACCTCGTTCCTCCACGTCTCTGCCGGCTGCGGCACCAACCGCTACACCCCGGTCCGCTTCGCCTGCCCGCCGGAGGCGACGCTGCTGACGCTGACGGCCCGGGACCACTGAACCTGCCGGGACCCGTACGGGCCTCGCCGGCGGCCTTCGGGCCGTACGGTGAGGCCCATGCCGTATCGCCTCACCGCCGTCCTCCGCGCGCTGATCGCCCTGGCCGCGGCGACCGGCATCGCGCTCGAGTGCGCCGAGGGCAGCCCCCTCGTCGTCTTCAGCTTCTTCACCGTCTGGTCGAACACCGCCGTGGCCGTCGTCCTCGGCCTGGGCGCCGTCCGGGCCTGGCGGCGCGAGCCACCGCTGCCGGCGCTGTGGACGGGCGGGGTACTGCTCTGCATCACGGTCGTCGGGCTCGTCTTCCACCTGGTCCTGGACAACGCGTCGAGCGAGTTCAACCAGGCCGCCGCCCTCGCCCGCCTCACCGGCGCCCGGGCCGTCGCCAACCAGCTCCTGCACACCGTCACCCCGGTGGGCGTACTCCTCGACTGGCTCCTCCTCACCCGCCCGGCCGCCCTCCGCCCGCGCCACGCCGCCCAGTGGCTCGCCGCCCCCGCCGCCTACTTCGCCTTCGCCCTCGTCCGCGGCGCCCTCGTCTCCCCCGACACCCCGACCCGCTACCCCTACCCCTTCCTGGACGTCCCGGCCCACGGCTACCCCGCCGTCCTCACCAACGCCCTGGTCCTGGGCCTCGCCTTCTACGCCCTCGGCCTCGCCCTCGTCACGGCCGACCGCTTCCGACCTGCGGTGGGGCGCCGCGAGAACCGGATTTCGTCTCTGGGCGCCGGTGGGCTAAAGTAAGCGATGTCGCCGCGAGGGAGACCCGAGAGGGAGCACCGAAGCAGCGACATCGGGGTGTAGCGCAGCTTGGCAGCGCGCTTCGTTCGGGACGAAGAGGTCGTGGGTTCAAATCCCGCCACCCCGACAGCCGAAACAGCAGGTCAGGTAGGTACGGATATCCGTACCTACCTGACCTGTTTCTGCATGCGCGTCTATCTGCGTGACTACCGCTCCCCGCGTGTCTACGGCCGCTGCGCGTCGGCGCCCAAGATCCCGTCCATGACCACGGCTGGCCCCGGTCTGGATCACGGGCCTGATCTGCTTCCGGTAGACCTCCTCAGTCACCGCTGTCCCGGAGTGCCCGACGAGACGCGAGATCACTTCCAGCGGGACGCCACCGTCGGAGAGCAGGGACACGAAGCTGTGCCGGAGCTCTCGAGGCGTCCAATCGTCGGCTTTGATCCCGTCCATGTCCTTGAGTGTCTGGCGGAAGGCGCGGCAGGCATCGAGCCGCCGGAAGCGAAGGCGAGGGCCAGGAGAACCGACTGGCGGGGCTATCTGGGTCCACTCGCCACAGCAGCCCCGAAGACGTGATCCGCCGAATCCGCGAAGCGGAGCGGTCCGACCCCGCCTTGAACTGCCCCCCGAGCCAGCGGCACGACGACGCAACGATCCACCTCTAGGGACCTGTTACAGGTTTCTCTACCTCATCGCACCCGCTCCGCGCGCGCTGAGCCGACGCCCGCCCCTGCAAGACGGGACAGGCCCAAGGGCATGAGTCCGAGCCCCAACGGCCGCCGGGTTCCCACGGTCACCGACATGCCTCCGGCGGGGGGCTCCGACTCCGCGATGGCGGAGGCACCGGACGCGAGTGCCGGCCGGTGCGGTGCTGAGGCGGGGAACTCCCATCCCGCCTGCCATCGACCCAGGACAAGCCGAGCAGCCACAGCACCGGGCCCGCTCCACACACGTGTGGGCCGACGGCAGACGGGATGGGAGTTGGGGTGAATGGTGGGGTCGGCGCCAGCGGTAGCCTGATCGCCTCATGGGGGCCGCGTTCAACGCATCAGGGGATTACAGAGGGACGTCGTGGGGGCACTGAGGAAGCTTTTTAAGACGCTCCGGAGCACGTACGACGCACCGGGCGATCAGACGTTCGCGAAGGACAGGCCGTGCGAGTGCTCACCCGAGTGGCCGGCCCTTGAAACGACTGCAAACGGCTACGTGATGAGCGCGCTGCCGTCATCGAACTACAGCATCATGACGAACCCCGAGATCGGGACGTTCGTCGCTCGGTGCACGGGGTGTCACGCCAGGTACCCCAACCCCTGGGTGCTGGACACGAACGAGCCCATGCCATACGCGTGGGCGCGAGAGTCCAATAAACCGCGCTGATCCCCGGACGCGCGTGAGCATAGTGCGAGAGGTGGTGCGCGGTCGGCGCTGGCAGGTCACTCCTGGCCATCGACGAAGCCCGACCGTCGGTTAGGTCCCGGACGAGTATCCGGTCCGCCCCCAGACAGGCCAAGGATGCAACCATTCTTTTCAAAGCTGGAGCCCCGGAAGCCGGCCGCGCGCTTGAGACCCTAGAGGCCGCCACTGACAACGGCCCTGCCCGTGAAGGGTCGTTGAGCGGTGAGTGTCTAACTGCGCGACAACGCCGACGAACAGCGGCGGACGAGTGCGACCATCAGCGCAGGTGAGAGGCACAGCAGCCCATGGAAGCCGCATCCTCGGGCACGGCCCAACGGCCTGGTCCCCCATGGAGGTGGCGAGCGCACTTGCCGAGCCCCCGTGTCCCCAAAGTGAGTCGGCTGCGGGTGCACGCTGCCGGCGACCGCTACCACTTCCCTGCTTGTGCAGTCGAAGACCAGCCATCGGGCATCAGGCTCCCTACCGGCACCAGCATTCCACTCTTACGATGCCGCGGTCTATGACACGCCCATGCCAGAAGCCCAGGCTGAACTAGGAGACGATGTGAAGAAGGTCGCCGCATTCCTGTTTGCCGCTGCACCAGCGATCGCCCTGCTCACGGCAACGCCCGCCAGCGCCGTCGATGGCCCGTGGAATCCGTACACCGGCACGAACTCCAACTGGCACTGCGGTGCCACCGTGACGATCCGGCAGGGCGTCCAGGCGCAGTCCTGCATCGTCGTGAGCGGTACCAGCTACCAGGGCGCGACCATCATCAACCTCGCCTCGGCGACGACTGTCGCTGGATCGACGAGGACCTGGGAAGCCGGCAACGAAACCTTCCCGAGCAAGGAGTGCAACGTCGAGACTCGTCCTGCCGGCCGGTCTGTCTGTTTCAACGCCACTCGGGCCGGCGCCAGCGGTCATGCCGTCCAGGCCAAGTCGTTCGTCGCTGACGACATCGCCTGGAAGGAATGGACGTCTCCCACTGTGGTCCTCTGACGGCGTTCGGATCCATCAAACGTCAGCACGACCACCAGCGATCGCGCGCTCATCCCGATCTGGCGGCCGACGCTCTGCCCAGCGCGCTCCGTATACCCTTCGTGCAACTGAGAGCCGCGGGCACCGACTGCCGACGCGACGACGGCAGGGAAGGCCCGAGTCTGCCGACGGCGGCATGCGGCTGACAGTCAGAGCACTGCGGACGGCCTGGCCCCGATGCTTGGGGGCCAGGCCGTCTGGCGTTGCCGCTATTCGCTGGGAGGCCCCGTCGGGGGCTTGATCTCCTCAAGTACGCGTGCACCTGATGCCGCGTCGACAGCGATATCCTTCCCATCGACCTCAACCAGCCACACCGGGCGCCATCCCTCGTGGAGCCGTGCCGCAAGGAGCATCGTCGCCCCGGGCGCGTGTCCCGATGACTGTTCGGCGACCTTCTTTGCCTGCGCCTCGCTCACTGTCACAGGGGAAAGTTCCGGGTCTCGTATGGTTCTGGCAGTGAAGCCCATGATGCGACCTGACTTGGTGACCGTGATGTCGAGACGCAGAGGCATCATCACTTTGCCCACGTGGCGTCGATAGCTGATGTTGTATGCCTGCGTGGCGCCCTCACCGATCGGACTTACCTTGCGTTCGCTCCGAGCAAGATGCTTGGCGAACCACTTTTGAGCGAACTTCTCCCCGACGACTGCGGCACCGTTCGCATCAAGGCCGCCCTTGTCTCCAAGCGTGTTCGAAGACCAGGCGCTATCGAGCTCCTTTTGGGGCCACCAACCGGAAATCTTGCCCAGATCCGTCTCGGCGGTAACCTTCTGAGAACCCCCGGACTTCTCAACGGTAACCTGCTGGACTTGCGCATTGCGTCCGAACACTTCCGTCGCAGCACCAGATATCCAGACGTCGGCCCCAGATGAGGCGTCTGCAAGATCATGCAGTTGATCGTCCTTGGCGACGATGTCCACGGGCTTGACCCAGGAATGGAATGACATACCGACCACTGCCGCGCCGATCACGAAAATAACAACCCCGTAAAGGAAGTCCTTTCGAGGTCGGTTGATTCCCAGTCGGCGCAGCTTAAGAAGGGAAAATCCGAGCGCGGCTCCCAGGGTGGAACCCAAGGCATTCGCAGCGAGGTCGGTCACGCTGCATGAGCGCCCAAAACTCAGGCTGGACTGAACGAGTTCCACAATCCCGCTCAGAAAAATGAACGAGGACGCAGCAACGAGCGGTCGCCGGTGCACAAGAACGACCAATGCAGCGCCGGGTGCGAAGAGAGCGATATTCAGCAGAGAACTGGTGGAATCGAGGAGGTGCTCGGGGAGCCCGGTGTCGCACTCCCACGAAGACAGGCCGGCATTCCCCGGCATGAGCGTGACGGCCAATACGCCACTCAGATAGACAGCTATCGCAACCCTGGGCGCGAGTGGCTTGGATCGAGCTTTCGCGATGAGGGCGGTTACCCCGCCAAAAAGAACTGCGAGCAGCACGAAGGACACAACCAGGCCTGGCAGGGCGGAAACAGAAGCTTCAATCACCGCGAAACCCTTACACCTGATGGCCGGGGCGATCTTCCGCCCCGGCCATCAGGAAGATTAGCTCAGCACACGTCGATGGTCGGCGTGTAGTAGTTACCCGTGGACGCCTTCATATACCCAGCGACGCGGCACCCGCCCGCGTCGGCCTTTGCTCGGCCGCCCCAGCTTTTCGAAACGGTCTGACCCTTGGATATCGTCTTCTGCGTGTCGTAGATGTTCCAGTTATCGGCGGCCAGAGCGAGCTGAACCGTGACCTTGGTGTCGCCACCGGTCTTCTTGTAGATCGTGGCCGAGTAGTAGAGGCCGCAATTTCCGCTCACGGTGCAGCCGTCTTCCGCTGTGACAGTAAGAACACCGTTGCTGAGCTGTGTGCTCTTCGAGGCCGCAAATGCAGATCCCCCCGAGATGGCCAGGAGCGCGGTCGCCGCACCTACAGCTAAGGCCTTCTTCAGCATTTTCATTCCTCTCGATCAGGTGCAGACCACCCCGAGGTGGCTCTACACCTACAAGAGGCTACCTACGAAACAGGAAGGAAAATTACGCCGACCAAGCTTTTGGCCAAAGTTCCGCTGATTTATTTCCGATTCATCCGCGTTTGATCCCATTCGCGAGGCAAGATTCAGCACACTTTGGCAGAATTTCACCATACCAGAAGGGACCTATTCGAAAAGACACCGCAGCGCAACATGAATTCGCATCGTTTGTCATGTCGGTGATTCACGTGGTCTCAACTGCGGCACAGGTTCGTTTTCAAGGTCCACGCTGAACAAGCTGCCGCGGTCTCGCGCGCGGAGACGCCTGACCTTTGACTCCTTGAACGATGCCCGTTCCAAGGGATATTCACTTCGGACCAAGGTCAAGTCGCGGGGGACGCGATGCACATGGCACGCCCGCTGGCCCTCGCGCGACTCACGCGGGCGCGTACTGTCCGCGGTCGAGCCCGACTTCACCCCGGACGACCTTCTGCATCTGATGCAGAAGGTCGGCACAGGCTGACTTACTCGTTCACCAGTACGGGTACCGAGATCACGGCGGACGCCGGCGTGCCCTTCAGGTTCTTCGCCGGGATGGTGAAGTCGATGCCTTCGCCGACCGCGCGCGGGCCCTTGTGGACGTCGCCGGCGTGGGCGGCCTCGCCCTCTTCCTGGTACTGGAAGGAGCCGGTGCCGAGGAGGTGGCCGGTCGCGTCGTAGAAGGCGGCGCGGAGTTCGAGGGCCAGGACGTCGCTGACGTCGGAGGTGATGGTGAGGTGGCCGGTCACCGCGGGCTTGGGCGGGAGCGTCAGGCGGGTGAGGCGGACGCGGTCGGTGAAGGGGCCCTGCTCGATGCGGACTTCGCCCTTGGCCGGGGCCGGCGCGAGGGTGGGCGCGGCGGGCGGGGCGGTGCGCGGGGCCGGGAAGGTGACCGGGGCGGCCGCGGTCGCGGCGGGCTCGGGGGCCTTGTCCTGCCCGGCGTCCGCCGAGGGGCCGCCGCAGCCGGTGAGCGCCAGGAGGGCGGCCGGGGCGAGGAGGCCGAGCACGGCGGCCTTGGTGGTGCGGGTGAGCGGGCTCATCGGCGTACTCCCGGTGGAGGTCGGTGCGGGTGGCGACGGGCGCGGGGCCGGGGCGCCGCGTTGGCGGCGCGCCCCGGCCCCGCCTGCGGGCTCAGTTGGTGCGCGGAGCCGCGCCGAACAGCTGGCGGTAGAGCTTGCCGTACAGGTCCACGTTGTTCTGGCTGACGGCGAAGCGCTTGCCGCCCGGGCCGTACGCGTAGATCGGGACGTCGGCGCCGGTGTGGTTGCCGGACAGGTAGGACAGCCAGAGGCTGGCCTCCGGGGTGCCGTCCTTGACGTCCGCCGGGTCGTCGGGCGTACGGAAGGTGGCCGGGCCGAAGTTCTTCGGGTCGTTCGCGCCGGCGCCGTTGACGATGCCGGAGGAGCGGGCCGGGTCCTTGACGTTGGCCGAGGAGGAGCGCGACGGCGTGGAGTTGTTCGCCGGGTTGCCCGCGTCCGTGTTGGCCGGCGGGGCGGCCGCCTCGGCGTTGGTGAAGGTGCCCTTCTCGATGATGTTGAAGCCGGCGCACTCGTGGTCCGCCGTCACGACGACCAGGGTGTGGCCGTCCTTCCTGGCGAAGTCGACCGCGGTCTTCACGGCGTCGTCGAACGCCTTGATCTCGTCGAGGGCCTGCGCGGCGTCGTTGGCGTGCGAACGCTTGTCGATCTGCGCGCCCTCGACCTGGAGCAGGAAGCCCTTCTTGGAGCGGCCGTCGAGCAGCGAGAGGGACTTCTTGGTCATCTCCGCGAGCGTCGGCTCCTGCTTCTGCGGAGCGTCGGCGGGCAGCTTGGCCTTGGCGTTCTCGATGGTCAGGTTGCCGCGGTTGAAGAGGCCGACGACCTTGCCGCGCTTGACGTTCGCCAGGTCGTCCTTGGTGGCGACCTTCTGGGTGGCGGCGGTCTGCGCCGGCAGCGCCGGGTCGCCGAAGCTGCCGAGCACCTGGTAGCCCTGGGCCTGCAGCGCCTTCTGGTCGTCCGGCTCGAAGCGGGCCAGGCCGCCGCCGAGGATGACGTCGGCGGTGCCGTTGCGGGCGATCTGCTCGGCGATCGGCGTGATCAGGGTCTGGTCGGCCGGCTTGTTCTCGTAGGTGCCGTCGGCCTTCTTGGGCAGGCAGGAGGCGTCCGAGTAGACCGGGCCCTGGCAGCCGCGCAGCAGTGCGTGGCTGAACTCGGCGGCCGGGGTCGCGTCAGTGACCTCGGCGGTGGAGACGTTGCCCGTGGCGAAGCCGGCCTGGTGGGCCTGCTCCATCAGGGTCGCGACCTTGTTCTCGTAGGCGTCGACGCCGATGGCCGCGTTGTAGGTCTTCACGCCGGAGGACCAAGCGGTGGCGGAGCTCGCGGAGTCGGTGACCAGCGAGGGCTGGTCGCTGTCCTTCTCGACGGCGTACGTGGCGACGGCGCCGTAGTTCGGCAGCCGCTCCATGTTGAGCTTGCCGGTGGCACCGTAGAAGCGCTCGCGGGCGGCGGTGACATGGGTGCGGCCCATGCCGTCGCCGAGGAGGTAGATGACGTTGCGTATCTCGGTGCCGTGGCCCCCGTGCTGGGGCGCCGAGTTGGCCGCCACGGCGCTGCCGGCGGCGAGGGCGCCGGTCGTGGCGACGACCGTCAGGATCCTGACGGATCTGCGCATGCGGATACTCCTAGACGCTGGGCGTCACTCCCCGACCCCGTCGTGTGCCGGGCGCGACGCACCCGGAAGAGCCGGGTAATGGGGACGCTAGGAGCGGGCCGTGAACAGTCCGCGATGCCAGGGTGTCGTGCAGGGGAACACGCCGAGCCTGTCGGTCATTTCCTCGGTCGTCGCGTAAGAGGCGCCAGAGCACTGCTCCTCGGCGAGAGCGACGGCACTCCGTTCCTCAGTCGCCTCGTAAGACGCGCCAGCGCGCCGCTCCTCGGTGAGGGCGCCGGCGCTCCGCGCGCGGGTCACCCGGCCGGCGGCCGCCGTAAGGTGGCCGTATGGCTGCCATCCCCCCGCGTTTCGCCTGGGCGCTGACGGTCCTCGACCTCGGGCCCGACGACCGCGTCCTGGAGATAGGCTGCGGCAGCGGCGCGGCCGCCGCGCTCGTGTGCGAGCGGCTCTCCGGCGGCAGCGGGCACATCGTGGCGATCGACCGCTCGGCCAGGGCCACCGCGCTCGCGCGCCGCCGGCTCGCCGCGCGGATCGCCGCCGGGCGGGCGGAGGTCCGCACGCTGCCCCTGCTCGACCTGGCCGAACGGCACGAGTTCGACGCGGCGTTCGCCTTCAACGTCAACGTCCTGTGGACCCGGTCACCGGACCGCGAGCTGGCCGTCCTGGAGCGCGTCCTGGTGCCGGGCGGGGCGCTGCACCTGTTCTTCGGGTACGGCCAGGGGCCGGCCGACCGGTCGGCGCAGGTCGCCGCCCGGACGGCGGCCGCGCTCACGGCGTACGGCTTCGCGACCCGTACCACCGCCTCCCCGTACGCCGTCTGCGTCAGCGCGCGGATGCCGGTCTGACCTGCGGCGCGGCCCCGCTTTTCGTCCCCGCTTGACCTTCACATCAATGTCAGTCTTTGACGATGTCGGGCATGGCAACCACGGCCTCATCCTCCACTTCGTCCTCGACCGCGTCCTCGGTCTCGTCCTCGACCTCGTCCTCGACCTCGTCTTCTTCTTCTTCGTCCGTGTCATCCGCTTCATCCGCGATGCGTCCTGGCGAGGCGGAGCGGAGACTCCCCCTCTCGCCCCTCCTGGCCCTCGCCACCGCCGCCTTCATGGTGATCCTCACGGAGGCGCTGCCCGCCGGTGTCCTGCCCGAGATGGCCCGCGGCCTGTCCGTCAGCGAGTCGGCGGCAGGCCAGGCGCTGACCGTGTACGCGCTCGCCTCCGGGCTCGCCGCCGTGCCGCTGGCCGTCGTCACCGGGGGCTGGCGCCGCAAGCGGCTGCTCGTGACGGCCGTGGCGGTGTTCACCGTCGCCAACACGGTCACCGCCGTCTCCGCCAGCTATCCGCTGACCATGGCGTTCCGGCTGGTCGCCGGGGTCGCCTCGGCCGCCGTCTGGGCCGAACTCGTCGTCTACGCCCGCCGGCTCGCCCCGCCCCACCTCGCCGGCCGGGCGATCGCCATCGCCATGGCGGGCATCCCGCTCGCCCTCTCGCTCGGCATCCCCGCGGGCACCTTCCTCGGCTCGCTGATCGGCTGGCGGGCGACCTTCGGACTCGTCACCGTGGTGTCGGTGCTCCTGCTGGTGTGGATCCTCGTCTCGGTCCCGGACCACCCGGGCCGGCAGCCGGGCCGGCGCGAGCCGGTGCTGCGGGCGGTCCGGCTGCCCGGCGTCGCCGCCGTCCTGTTCGTCGTCGCGGCCTACGTCCTGGCGCACAACACCTTCTACACGTACATCGCCTCGTTCCTCGACGCGTACGGCATGGGCGGCGAACGCGAGCTGGTGCTCCTGGTGTTCGGCCTGGCGTCGATGGTGAGCATCCTCGTCACCGGCGCCCTGATCGACCGCAGGCTGCGCGAACTCACCATCGCCAGCGCGGCCTTGTTCCTGCTCGCCGCCGCGCTCCTGATCCCCTTCGCCGACCGCCCGGCCGTCGTGTACGCCTCCATGGTGCTGTGGGGCCTCGGCTGGGGCGGGCTCGCCACCCTGGTGCAGACGGCCGTCACGGACGCGGGCGGCGACCGGGCCCAGGCCCTGCTCGTCACCGTCTGGAACACGCTGATGGCGGGCGGCGGCGTGACCGGCGGCGTCCTCCTCGGCACCCTCGGCCCGGCGGCCTTCCCGTGGAGCGTGCTGCTGCTCCTGGTGCCGGTGCTGCTGGTGGTCGTCGGCGCGCGCACCCACGGCTTCCCCAAGCGCGGGGTCTGAGGGGGCGGGCCGGGCGGGATGGTCCTGGGCCCGGGAGTCCCGGGCCCGAGAGTCCCGGGCCCGAGAGTCCCGGGCCCGGGAGCCCGCGCAGGAGCGTCCAGGGCCCGCGAGTCCGGGGCTTGAGGCAACGCCGAGGTGAACCCGCTCTACGATGAGTCGTCAAGAGAAGGGTGGGTCTCAGGTGCTGGTCGCGGACCGATATCGGCTCCAGGTGTGTGTCGGCCGTGGCGGCATGGGCGAGGTCTGGCGGGCGACCGACGAGGTGCTCGGGCGAGACGTGGCCGTCAAGCTGATGCTGGGTCACGAGCACGACCCGTCGGCGGCAGACCGCTTCCGCATGGAGGCGCAGACCGCGGCGCGGCTGAGCCACCCGCACGTCGTCGGCGTCTTCGACTTCGGCACGTGGGACGGAAAGCTCTACCTCGTCATGGAGTTGGTGGACGGCGACAGCCTCGCCGGGGACCGGTCCCACTCCACGGTGTACTCGGCCGAGCAGGTCGCGACCGTGGCCGCGCACGCGGCCGCCGGGCTCTCGGCGGCGCACCGGCAGGGCGTGGTGCACCGGGACATCAAGCCGGGCAACCTGCTGATGGACTCCCACGGGACGGTCAAGCTGGCCGACTTCGGCATCGCGCGCTTCGTCGACGACCCGTCGGCCGCGCTCACCACCACCGGCCAGATCGTCGGCACGGGGCTGTATCTGGCGCCCGAGCGGGCCCTTGGGCAGCCCGCCTCGCCCGCCTCGGACGTCTACTCGCTCGGCTGCGTGCTCTACCAACTGCTCACCGGGCAGCCGCCGTTCCGCGCCGACACCGCGACCGCGCTGCTCTACCAGCACATCGACACCCCGCCGGCGCCGCCGCGGCAGTTCGGCGTGCCGATCCCGGTGGCCTTCGAGGACTTCCTGCTCACGCTGCTCGCCAAGCAGCCCGAGCAGCGGCCGCAGGCCCAGGCGATCGCCGACTGGTTCGCCTCCGGGGCGTGGCGCGACCAGCCGCAGCCGCTGCCGCAGGCCGTACCCGACCCCCAGCCCGTGCCGCACTCCGCGCCGCGCCCGGTGTCGCACCCCGGGCCGGGCCGCGCGCCGCAGCACGCCCCACACCACGCCCCGCACCACCCCCCGCACTCCGCACCGCCTCGGTCCGCCCCCGCGCCCGTCCCCGCGTCGCCCGGCCCGCGCTCGCGGCGTGCGGCCCCGCCCGCCGAGAACCCGATCGCGGCGATCTCCCGGCGCCGCCCGCGCCGTACCGCGGCCGTCGCCGGGGCCATCGCCTTCGTCGTCTTCCTGCTGATCGGGATGGCCTGGCTCAGCTGACCGGGCTCGGCCGGCCGGGACCGGGCTCAGGCTCGGCGCGCCGGGGCCGGGCTCTGACCGGGCTCGGCGCGCAGAGGAACGGGCCCTGACCGGGCCCTCACCGGGCTCGCGAGCCGGGCTCTGACCGGGCTCTCCGGCCGGGCTTCGCGCGCCTCAGTAGATGCGCGGCGCCATCACGTGCGGATCCTGCTCCTCCGGGCCGAGCAGCATGCAGCGCGGCACTCCCGGGCCCGGGGTCGCGCGGACGGTGACCGGCGTCGGCGGGTCGGTCGGCAGCTCGACGTGCAGGGTGACCGGGCGGTCGTTCCGGGTCGTGGCGTGGCCCGTCTCCTTGCCGTCCACGAGGATCTCGACGACCGGGTGGTGTCCGGTCTGCACGGTGGCGCTCACCGAGTGGCCCCGGTAGTCGATGTGGAAGTGGTGCCGAGCTCTCATGACGTCGCCTCCGCACGTATCGGCCGCACGTGTCGGCCTCCTCCAGCGTAGGACGGCCGACCGAATCCGACATGCGGTGGTACGTCCCCGATGGTCCGATGGACCGGTACGCCGTCCGGACGAGCCCGGACGGGCCCACGCGCGACAGCGGCGGGCTCACGCGCGCGACACCGCGAAACGGAGTGCCGGCATGACCACACTGCCCTCCTTCGAGGACACCACCGACTCCGACGACGCCGACCGCGGCTTCCTCGGCGCCCTGGTCCCCGGCGTCGTCACCGCTGCCGACGGCCGGGTGGTCTGGGACAACGACGCCTACGCCTTCCTCAAGGCCGAGTGCCCCGACACCGCCCACCCCAGCCTGTGGCGCCAGTCCGAGCTCTGTGTCCGGCAGGGGCTCTACGAGGTCACGGAGGGCATCTACCAGGTGCGCGGCCTGGACATCTCCAACATGACGGTCGTCGAGGGCGAGCGCGGCATCGTCGTCATCGACCCGCTGATCTCCACGGAGACCGCCGCGGCCGCCCTCGGGCTCTACCGTGAGCACCGTGGCGACCGGCCCGTCACCGGCCTGGTCTACACCCACTCGCACGGTGACCACTTCGGCGGCGCCCGCGGCGTGCTGCCGCACGGCACCGAGGACGGCGTGCCGATCCTCGCGCCGGCCGGTTTCCTGGAGCACGCGGTCAGCGAGAACGTGTACGCGGGCAACGCGATGGTCCGGCGGGCGAGCTACATGTACGGCAACAACATCCCCAAGGGACCGGACGGGCAGATCGGCGTGGGTCTGGGCGCCACCGCCTCCTCCGGCACCATCAGCCTGATCCCGCCGACCGTGGACATCACCCGGACCGGGCAGGAGGAGACCGTCGACGGCGTCCGGATGGTCTTCCAGCTCACCCCGGGCACCGAGGCACCGGCCGAGATGAACTTCCTCTTCCCCGACCACCGCGCCCTGTGCCTGGCCGAGAACGCCACCCACAACCTGCACAACGTGCTCACGCTGCGCGGCGCGGTCGTCCGCGACGCCCGGATCTGGGCGCGCTACCTGGACGAGGCGATCGAGTACTTCCACGGCCGGTACGACGTCGGCTTCGCCTCCCACCACTGGCCCACCTGGGGCCACGACAACGTGGTGGCCTTCCTCTCCGAGCAGCGCGACCTCTACGCGTACCTGCACGACCAGACGCTGCGGCTGCTCAACGAGGGCCTCACCGGGCCCGAGATCGCCGAGCGGCTCCAGCTGCCGCCCGCCCTGGAGAAGCGCTGGCACGCGCGCGGCTACTACGGCTCGCTCAGCCACAACGCCAAGGCCGTCTACCAGCGCTATCTCGGCTGGTACGACGGGAACCCGGCGCACCTGTGGGAGCACCCCCCGGTCGAACTCGCGCAGCGGTACGTGGACGTGGCCGGCGGCCCGGCCGAGGCGGTCGCCAAGGCGCGGGCGTACGCGGACGGCGGGGACCTGCGCTTCGCGGCGACCCTGCTCAACCACGTGGTCTTCGCCGACCCGGAGAACACCGGGGCCAGGCAGGCCCTCGCGGGCGTCTACACCCGCCTCGGACACGGCTCGGAGAACGGGACCTGGCGCAACTTCTACCTGACCGGTGCCCAGGAGCTCCGCGAGGGCGTCGGCGGCGAACTCGTCGACATGACCAACCCCGAGATGGCGGCGGCGCTGACCGTGCCGATGCTCGTCGACTCGGTCGCCGTCCGCATCGACGGACCGCGCGCGTGGCACGACGAGATCACCATCGACCTGCGGCTCACCGCCCCCGACGAGCCGCGCCGGCTGACCCTGCGCAACGGCGTCCTGACCCATCGGGCGCTCGCCGCCCCGCCCCATTCCCCGGCCGGGCTCACCCTCACCCTCGGCAAGCCGCAGCTGCTCGGCCTGCTCGCGGGCGGGGACCCGCACGGCCTCGGCATCGTCGTGGAGGGCGACCCGGCGCTGCTCACCCGCCTGTTGTCGTACGTGACGAAGCCGGACCCGCAGTTCCCGATCGTCACTCCGTGACGGGCGGGACGGTCAGCGGTCAGCGGGCAATGGGCAACGGGCAACGGGCAACGGGCAACGGGCAACGGGCAACGGGCAACGGGCAACGGGCAACCGTCAGCGGTCAGCGGTCACAGCGCGAAGGCCGGCGGCAGAGGTCAGAGCGCGAGGAGCAGGGCCAGGGCGCCCAGGGATATCAGCGCCCCGCAGATGCCCAGGTTGACCGCCTTGTACTGGAGGAAGACGGCGGCGAACTCGCGGATCGTGGCGCTCGGCCAGAAGTACGCGGCGGTGGGCGAGCCCACCACCTGGCCCTTCACGCCCGTCTTCCGGGCGAGCAGCGCGGCCCGGAAGGCGTGGAAGTTGTTGGTGACGATCACGCACTCGGCGCCGGGCCGCTCCGCCTCCATCAGGGCCTTGCTGAACAGCATGTTCTCCTCGGTCGTGCGCGAGCGGTCCTCGCGCACGACCCGGTCCGCCGGGAAGCCGCGCTCGACCAGGTAGTCGGCCATGGCGTGCGACTCGGGCAACTGCTCGTCGGGGCCCTGGCCGCCGGAGGTGATGAGCACCGGCGTCCGGTCCACCTCGCGGAGCGCGGCGAGCTTCTCGTACACCTGCCGGCCCCGGTCGAGGCGGCTGGCGAGCAGCGGCGGCACCCGGCGGCCGCCGAGCAGGCCGGAGCCGAGCACGACGACGTAGTCCGCGTCGCGGCGGATGCCCATGCGGCCGTAGAGGAAGGCGTAGCCGATGAAGCAGAGGAAGAGGAAGGAGACGTAGCCGACGACGAGCAGGAGGGTGCCGACGACGACGCCGAGGGTCACCGAGTGCGTGACGACCGCGACCGCCATCAGCGCCATCACGCCGAACATGCCGAGCCCGGCGAGCAGCGACAGCAGGTTCGCGGGGCGCCGGCCCTCCTTGCGGACCATCTTCACGCCGTTCGCGCACAGGAGTCCGGCCAGCACGACCGGGCCGAGCGAGAGCACGAGCAGCACGACGACCATCACCGTGACGCCGACGCCGGGCGGGGCCTTGTCGATGCCGGCGAGCAGGCCGAGGCCGAGGAAGGTGACGGCCAGGCCGAGATGGACGGCATTGCTGAAGCGGCGCCGGTCGCGCAGCACACCGGCCCCGAAGAGCAGGAGGAAGACTGCGGCGACGACAAGGGCGAACTCCATGCCGCAATCGTAGACAGGACCACCGACAACGGGTCGACGGCTTCCGCCGGTTCACGGGACCGGGTCACAATGGCGGCATGGGATTCGCCGTGTTCGTGACGCTGCCGGGACTGGTGATCGTGCTGACGCTGATCGCGTTCGGTGATCAGCTCCTGCGCGCGAGCGGGCGCGGGAGGCGTGGCGGCCAGGTCTCCGCGACCGGCTTCGAGCAGCTGCACGCCACGTTCTCGCCGGGCAAGCAGAACGAGCTGAAGCAGCGGCAGAGTTCGCTCCTGCTGCGCGACGACGAGGAGGACGGCGCCCCGCCGCACCACTCCACGGTGGATCTGGCGGGCGGGCGCGCCGTGATCAGGCTGAACGGCTCACAGGGCCGGGCGTGACGCCTTGATCGAGTACATCAGCGGGATCCTCGGCCGGTCGGCCGGGAAGCGGTAGTAGCCGTCGTCCTGCCGCAGGAGCGTTTCGAAGCGCGGAAACAGCGTCATGTCGTGCTCGTGCAGGAACTCGATGCGCAGACCCGCCTTCGCGAGGGCCGTGACGACCTCGCCGACCGTGTGCACCCACTCCACGCTGCGGTTGTTGACGGTGGCGGCGTCCAGGTCGGCGTAGGTGCCGGACGAGGTGTCCACCCACGGCTCGCGCACGAAGTAGTCGTTGATCACCGTGGTCGCGGTCGCGTCGTCGAAGGAGTCGGCCATCGGATGGAACTCGGCGACGTAGAGGAAGCCGCCGGGCGCGACGAGCGCGGCGGCCGTCTCGGCCCAACGGTCCAGGTCGGGCAGCCAGTTCAGCGCGCCGCCGCCGGTGTAGACGATGTCGTACGCCGAGTCCGGCACGGCCGCCACGGCGTCGTACGCGTCGGCGGCAACGAACGCGGCCCGCTCGGGCGTCAGTCCGAGGTCGGCGGCGAGCGCGCGGGCGGTCTCGACGGCCGGCTCGGAGAAGTCGAGGCCGACGACGTGCGCGGCGCCGTGCCGGGCCCAGGAGAGGGTGTCGAGGCCGATGTGGCACTGGAGGTGGAGGAGCGAGCGGCCGGTGACGTCGCCGACCTCCGCCAGTTCGAAGTCGCGCAGCGGGTCCTTGCCGGCGCGGAAGTCGTCGAGGCCGTAGAAGTCGCTGGCCACGTGGATCGGCACTCGCTCGTCCCAGCGGGCGCGGTTGGCCTCGTGCCAGTCGTCGGGGGTCGGTGCGTACATGCCTGCGAGGTTATCCACAGCCTGGGGGCGAGGCGAACAATTTGTCGGCGGCGCGGAGCATCATGGCTTCATGACCGAGACCACTGACCAGCACGCTGGCGAACCCGACGAGACCGACGTGACGGACGTGACCGACGTGACCGACGTGACCGACGAGAGCAAGCAGGGTGCGGACGGCACGGACTTCGCCGACGCGCCGGCCTGGCAGCAGCGGTTCCGCGCGCCGCGGGTCTCGCTGCCCGAGTGGGCCGAGGAGGCCCCGGACCGCTCGCTGTTCGTGTCGAACGCGACGGGCACGTTCGAGCTGTACGCGTGGGACCGGGCGACCGGCGCGCAGCGCCAGGTGACCGACCGGCCGAACGGGACGACGGACGGCACGCTCAGCCCGGACGGCCGGTGGATCTGGTGGTTCGCGGACACCGACGGCGACGAGTTCGGCGTGTGGATGCGCCAGCCCTTCGCGGGCGGCGCGGACGAGCCGGCGGTGCCGGGGCTCGACGCCTCCTATCCGGCCGGTCTGGCGCTCGGCCGGGAGGGCACGGTCGTGGTGGGCCGTTCCACGGACGAGGACGGCTCGACGGTGCACCTGCTGCGGCCGGGCGCCGCCGAGCCGGTGGAGATCTACCGGCACCGGGAGTCGGCCGGCGTCGGTGACCTGTCGTACGACGGCTCCCTGATCGCCATCGAGCACACCGAGCACGGGGACGCCATGCACTCGGCGATCCGGGTGCTGCGGGCGGCGGACGCCTCCGGTGCCGGCGGCGCCGTGGTCGCCGAGCTGGACGACACCAAGGGCGGTACGGAGGAGCTGGGCCTGACCGTCCTGGGCTTCGCGCCGGTGGCCGGCGACACCCGGCTGCTCGTCGGGCACCAGCGGCGCGGCCGCTGGGAGCCCATGCTGTGGGACGTGGCCACGGGCACCGAGACGGACCTGCGGCTCGACCTGCCGGGCGACGTGTCGGCGGAGTGGTTCGCGGACGGCTCGGGCCTGCTGATCGTGCACGGCTTCGAGGCCCGCAGCGAGCTGTGGCGGTACGACATCGCCACCGGCGCCCTGGTCCGGGTGGAGACCCCGGCGGGCACGGTGTCGAGCGCGACGGCCCGCCCGGACGGCACCGTGGAGTACCTGTGGTCCTCCGCCGCCCAGCCGCCGGTGGTCCGCTCCACGGACGGCTCGGTCGTCCTGGACCCGCCCGGCCCGAAGGCGCCGCCGTCGGTGCCGGTGGAGGACGTGTGGGTGGAGGGTCCGGGCGGCCGGGTGCACGCCCTGGTGCAGCGTCCGGCGGAGGGCGAGGGCCCGTTCCCGACGGTCTTCGAGGTGCACGGCGGTCCGGCCTGGCACGACAGCGACGCCTTCGCCTCCGGCCCGGCGGCCTGGCTCGACCACGGGTACGCGGTGGTGCGGGTCAACTACCGCGGCTCGACCGGCTACGGCCGGGAGTGGACGGACGCGCTGAAGCACCGGGTCGGTCTGATCGAGCTGGAGGACATCGCCGCCGTGCGCGAGTGGGCGGTGGCGAGCGGCCTCGCCGACCCGGCGAAGCTGGTCCTGGCCGGCGGCTCCTGGGGCGGCTATCTCACCCTGCTCGGCCTCGGCACCCAGCCGGACGCCTGGGCACTCGGCCTGGCCGCCGTGCCCGTCGCGGACTACGTGACGGCGTACGAGGACGAGATGGAGGCGCTGAAGGCGCTCGACCGCACGCTGCTGGGCGGTTCGCCGGAGGAGGTCCCGGAGCGCTTCGCGGCCTCGTCGCCGCTGACGTACGTGGACGCGGTCAGGGCCCCGGTGCACATCACGGCCGGCGTCAACGATCCGCGCTGCCCGATCCGCCAGATCGACAACTACGTGGACCGGCTGGCCGCCCGGGGCGCGGTGCACGACGTGTACCGGTACGACGCGGGGCACGGCTCGCTGGTCGTGGACGAGCGGATCAAGCAGGTGGCGCTCGATCTCGACTTCGCGGCACGGCACCTGGGGACGCCCCCGGCTTGCGGACCCCGGAAGGAGGTGGGCTGAGCGGCCCCCCGTACCGTGGGGGTGTGTACCGGTTCCTGAGAACGCCCCGCTGGTGGGGGATCAACGTCTTCGTCCTCCTCGCCATCCCGTTCTGCGTGTTCATGGGGACCTGGCAGCTGAGCAGATTCGAGGCCCGCGTCGCCTCGCACGAGGCGGCCGAGCGGCAGTCCGTCGAGGTGGCGACGCAGAAGGCGGAGCCGCTGGCCTCGCTGCTGCCCGTGGACCAGGAGACCTCGGGCCGGCTCGCGCGGGCCGCCGGACGGTACGGGGAGCAGTTCCTGGTCCCGGACCGCGAGCTGGACGGCCGCACCGGTTCGTACGTCCTGACGCTGCTGAAGACGGAAGGCGGCAAGGCGCTGCCGGTGGTCCGCGGCTGGCTGCCCGCGGGCGCCGAGGCACCGGCCCCGCCGGCCGGCCCGGTCACGGTCACCGGCGCCCTCCAGGCGTCCGAGGGCCCGGGCACCAAGGGCGTCCGCACGGCGGGCGGGCTGCCCTCGGGGCAGCTCGGCATGATCAGCGCCGCGGCGCTGGTGAACGTGGTGCCGGGCGACGTCTACGACGCCTGGATCACGCTCACCGACTCCCCCGCCGGGCTCAAGCCGGTGCCGGCGGCCGCCGCCGCGGGCACGAGCCTGGACATGAAGTCGTTCCAGAACCTGGGCTACACGGCCGAGTGGTTCGTCTTCGCGGGCTTCGTGGCCTTCATGTGGTTCCGCCTCGTCCGCCGCGAGGTGGAGGCCCAGCGGGACGCGGCCCTCGGCATCGTCTAGGGCCTGAGCACCCCTGATCCGATCCGCCGGACAGGCCCTGGCATCTGCCGGGGCCTGGGATCCAGGGTCTGGGACCCAGGCCCCGGCTCCAGGGGCTGAGGCCTGGCACCCAGAGTCCGAGGTCTGGGGCCTCAGGAGGCGTCCAGGACCCCGGTCCGGTAGATGGTGCCCGCGCAGGCGTTGGGGATGGTCGTCTCGGCCGCCGGGCCGCCCGGGTCCGCCGTGTGCGTCACGGCGACGCTGCCGTCGGCCGTGGTGCCGTCCGTCATCTGGGTGGCGGGCGTGTTGGCGGACGGGTCCGTGCCGGCTCCGCCCGTGGTGCCGCCGCCGGTGGTCGAGCCGCCGCCGTTCGACGGGTCGGTCGGGGTCGGCGTCGGCGTGGTGCCGGTGGTGGGGCAGGTCTCGCTGGGCACCCAGGCGAACTTCACCTCGTAGGCGTTGTCCGGGGTGAGCAGCAGCCGCGCCGACTCCTGTGCCGGGTCGGGCAGTCCAGCGGCCGCGTCGCCCGCGGTGTGCTCCACGACAGCGATCTTCGTCCGGTCCGCCGCGCCGTGCGCCTCGAAGGCGACCTTCCCGGCGCCGCCGACCACGCAGTCGCGCGGCGAGACGTTGGCGATCCGGAAGGTGCCGTAGACCTTCCCCGACCCGTCCGGCGCGCCGGCCTGGGCCGAGACGACGCCGAGCTGGCCGGCCAGGCAGGTCGGCGGGGCGTCCGGGGCGACGGACGGGGTGGGCTTGCCGCCGGTGCCGGCGGCCGTGCCGGGCGCCGTGGCGGTGGGCGGCTTCCCCGTGGTGCCCTCGGCGCCGCCCTGGCTGGGCGCGGTGGAGCCGGGGGACGGGGCGGCGGTCTGCTGGCCGCCCTCGATGCCGGTCTCGGTGCCGGTGCCGCCCTGGGCCTGCTCGCCGTGTCCGGCGTTGACGGCCTTGTCGGTGCTGATCCCGTCCGACGTGGCGACGTGCACGAGGGCCGGCACGGCCGTGCCGACGAGGACGATCGCGGCGGCCATGCCGACGACGGCCTGCCGCTTGCGGGCCCGGCGGGCGGGCACGGCCCGGCGCAGGTGGTCGAGCGCGTCCGCGGAGGGTTCGAGCCCGGACACGGCGCCCTGGAACAGCCGCCGCAGCGCGAGTTCGTCAACCGAGCCGTCCGAACCGAGCGAACCGCCCGAGCCGTCCGCGCCGACGGGGGCACCCGTACCGCCCGCGCCGACCGGGGCACCCGGACCGCTCGTACCGCCCGAGCCGTTGCCCTCCGGCGCTTCGTTCACCAAACCGAATCCACTCAGGTCGTCCCGGTCACCGTCGCGCCCATCATGCCGCCCGTACTGCCGCCCGCTCATGACGTGGCCTCCATGGCGACGCGCAGCGCCGCGATGCCGCGGGAGCCGTACGCCTTGACCGAGCCGAGCGAGATGCCGAGGGTCTCGGCGACCTGGGCCTCCGTCATGTCCGCGAAGTAGCGCAGCACGAGGACCTCGCGCTGGCGCCGCTGGAGCCCGCGCATCGCCTTGATCAGCGCGTCCCGCTCCAGCTGGTCGTACGCGCCCTCCTCGGCGCTCGCCATGTCCGGCATCGGCTTCGAGAGCAGCTTGAGGCCGAGGATGCGGCGGCGCAGCGCGGAGCGCGAGAGGTTGACGACGGTCTGGCGCAGATAGGCCAGGGTCTTCTCGGGGTCGCGGACCCGGTTGCGGGCCGAGTGGACCCGGATGAACGCCTCCTGCACGACGTCCTCGCAGGAGGCGGTGTCGTCGAGGAGCAGCGCGGCGAGGCCGAGCAGCGACCGGTAGTGGGCGCGGTAGGTCTCGGTGAGGTGGTCGACGGTGGTGCCGGCAGCCATCGTGTCGTCAGCGCCCCCGCGGGGCGCCGGGATACCGCTCACGGTCGGCGGCGTGGCCGGGCCGGCGGGGTGTGTGGACCGCGTGGGTCGGGGTTTCAGGGGCATGGGCGCGATCACCGGCATGCCGCCGGCCGGGCGCGGCCGCCCGAGCGGTCGCAGCCCGGTGCCGCGCAGCGGGATGACCGCCGCGATGTCGAGTACCTCTGCCACGCCTGTTGGACACGCTTCCCCCCGTCAGGGTTGTACGCGTACGCCACCGCTTTTGACGGTGCGTCGTTTGCCCTCATGCGTACCCGTTCTCCCCCGATGCCCTGCTCTGGGCGTGCTCCGCGTCACATGGTCCTGGGTGCACGCGAAGACGCTCCCGCCCGACCGCTGGTTGCAGCGGGGAGGGAACAGCATCGTCGTCCAGGACATCTGACCTGATCAAGAGCCCGCTGACGCCGATTTGCTCACAAGGCGTTCACAGATCCTACAAAGTTGAGATCGTCCCCACGATCGACTCCGCGATCTGCACGGCGTTGAGCGCGGCGCCCTTGCGCAGGTTGTCCGCGCACACGAAGAGGTCCAGGGCCTGGACGTCGTCCGGCGAGCGACGCACCCGGCCGACCCAGGTGGGGTCGGTGCCGACGACGTCGGCGGGCGTCGGGAAGTCGCCGGCGCCGGGATCGTCGTACAGGACCACGCCGGGCGAGGTGGCGAGGATCTCGTGCGCGCGGGCGACGGTGACGGGCTTCTCGAAGCGGGCGTGCACGGAGACGGAGTGCCCGGTCACCACCGGGACCCGGACGCAGGTCGCGGCGACGCGCAGCCCGGGCAGGCCGAGGATCTTGCGGCTCTCCTCGCGCACGGCCAGCTCGTCCGTGGACCAGCCGCCGTCGGCGAGCTCGCCCGACCAGGGCAGCACGTTGAGGGCGAGCGGGCCCGGGAAGGGGCCGGTGGCGTCGCCGACCGCCCGGCGCACGTCGCCGGGGTGCGTGCCCAGCTCGCCGCCGGTGACGACGGCCAGCTGGTGGCGCAGCGCCGCGGTGCCCGCCCGGCCCGCGCCGCTCGCGGCCTGCTGCACGGTGACGACGAGCTCGGTGAGCCCGTACTCGGCGTGCAGGGCGCCCACGGCGACGATCAGGGCCAGGGTGGAGCAGCCGGGGCTGGCGACGATGCCGCGCGGCCTCATCCGTACGGCGGCCCCGTTGATCTCCGGGACGACGAGCGGCACGTCGGGGTCGGCCCGGAAGGCCGCCGAGGTGTCGACGACCACCGCGCCCTTGGCGGCGGCGATGGGCGCCCAGCGCGCCGCGACGGCGTCGGGCACCAGGAAGAGGGCGAGGCCGACGCCTTCCAGGCCCTCCTCGCTCAGGGCGCGGACCTCGGTCTCCTCCCCCCGGACGGTCAGCTTGCCGCGGGCCGAGCGGGGGGAGGCGAGGAGCCGGATCTCGCCCCAGACGTCCGCGTGGTGCGAGAGCGTCTGGAGCAGCACGGCGCCGACGGCCCCGGTCGCTCCCACGACCGCGAGCGTCGGTTTGCCGCTCATCAGGATGTCCGGGTGGTCAGCGGCCGGTGCCGCCGTAGACCACGGCCTCGTCCGTGTCGCTGTCCAGACCGAAGGCGGTGTGGACGGCGCGGACGGCCTCGTTGACGTCGTCGGCGCGGGTGACGACCGAGATGCGGATCTCCGAGGTGGAGATCAGCTCGATGTTGACGCCCGCATCCGACAGCGCCTTGAAGAAGTCCGCGGTGACGCCCGGGTTCGTCTTCATGCCGGCGCCGACCAGGGAGATCTTGCCGATCTGGTCGTCGTAGCGCAGCGAGTCGAAGCCGATCGTGGCCTTCGTCTTCTCCAGGGCGTCGATGGCCTTGCGGCCCTCGGCCTTGGGGAGCGTGAAGGAGATGTCCGTGAGCCCGGTGGAGGCCGCGGACACGTTCTGCACGATCATGTCGATGTTGATCTCGGCGTCCGCGACGGCGCGGAAGATGGCCGCGGCCTCGCCCGGCTTGTCCGGCACGCCGACGACCGTGATCTTGGCCTCGGAGGTGTCGTGCGCGACACCGGAGATGATGGCCTGCTCCACCTTCAGATCCCCTGTCGGTTCGTTGCTGACCCACGTGCCCTGCAGCCCCGAGAAGGAGGAGCGGACGTGGATCGGGATGTTGTAGCGGCGTGCGTACTCGACGCACCGGTGCAGCAGCACCTTGGAGCCGGAGGCGGCGAGCTCCAGCATGTCCTCGAAGGAGATCCAGTCGATCTTCTTCGCCTTCTTCACCACGCGCGGGTCGGCGGTGAAGACGCCGTCGACGTCCGTGTAGATCTCGCAGACCTCGGCGTCGAGCGCGGCGGCCAGGGCGACGGCGGTCGTGTCGGAGCCGCCGCGGCCCAGGGTGGTGATGTCCTTCTTGTCCGCGGACACGCCCTGGAAACCGGCGACGATGGCGATGTTGCCCTCGTCGAGCGCGGTGCGGATGCGGCCCGGCGTGACATCGATGATGCGCGCTTTGTTGTGGACCGAGTCGGTGATGACACCCGCCTGGCTGCCCGTGAACGACTGGGCCTCGTGGCCCAGGTTTTTGATCGCCATGGCCAGCAGGGCCATGGAGATCCGCTCTCCGGCGGTCAGCAGCATGTCGAACTCACGGCCGGCCGGCATCGGGGATACCTGCCCGGCGAGATCGATCAGCTCGTCCGTCGTGTCGCCCATCGCGGAGACCACGACGACCACCTGGTGGCCGTTCTTCTTGGCTTCCACGATTCGCTTGGCGACGCGCTTGATGCCCTCGGCATCGGCAACGGAGGAGCCTCCGTACTTCTGCACGACAAGGCCCACGTGCGCTCCTCGCTCAGTCGTTGCCGCAGCTAGCCGCTGCGGTCGGCTCAGTTTAACGAGCAGCGGAAAAACACCACGGTGATATCACCTGATGAGATTCGTTGCTCGCGGAGTGATCACTGGGATATACGGCGGCCGCACCCCGGCCCCGCCGGGCGCGCTCCCGACCACCCATCCCACACCCGCAACACCACCGTCACAAACGTCCGCCATGCGAGACCACACGCGCGTGACCTGGACAGATGCCCGGACCGGTGTCACGCTCCCGCCATGCGCCCACGTCACACCGCCACCCTGGCCACCGCCTCCGTCCTCGTCGCCCTCGCCGCGTCCGCATGCGCGCCGCAGCCCGAGGAGTCCCCGGAGCAGGCGGCCGGCGGCAAGCCGGCCAACAGCGCCCCCGCGTCCTGCGCGAAGGACGCGCTCGCCACGAAGGCGAAGGGCAAGCTGACGGTCGGCACCGACACGCCCGCCTACGCGCCCTGGTTCCAGGACGACGACCCGGCCAACGGCAAGGGCTACGAGTCCGCCGTGGCGTACGCGGTCGCGCAGAAGCTCGGCTTCGCCAAGGGTGACGTGGTCTGGCAGAAGGTCGCCTTCAACAACGCCTTCGCGCCCGGCGAGAAGAGCTTCGACCTCGACGTCAACCAGGTGTCGATCAACGAGGACCGCCGCAAGGCCGTGGACCTGTCCTCCGGCTACTACGACGTCCGCCAGGCCGTCATCGCGCTCAAGAACTCCAAGGCCGCGAAGGCGACCAGCCTGGCCGACCTCAAGGGCGCCAAGCTCGGCGCGCAGGTCGGCACGACCAGCCTCGACGTGATCAACGAGCAGATCAAGCCGGAGCAGCAGCCCGCCGTCTTCCAGAAGAACGACCTCGCCAAGGCCGCCCTGAAGAACGGCCAGGTCGACGCGATCGTCGTCGACCTGCCGACCGCGTTCTACATCACCGGCGCCGAGGTCCCCGAGGCCAAGGTCGTCGGCCAGTTCGAGACCACGGGCGGCGCCAAGGAGCAGTTCGGCCTGGTCCTCGACAAGGGCTCCGCGCTGACCTCCTGCGTCTCGCAGGCCGTGGACGCGCTGCGCAAGGACGGCACCCTCGCCGCCATCGAGAAGCAGTGGCTGTCGGAGGCGGCGGGCGCGCCGGTGCTGAAGTGACCGACATGCAGCCCGTCACGAAGGCCGTCACGGAGGCCGGCACGAAGGCCACCGCGGACGCCGCCTCGGACGCCGCCACCGGGGCCGTCCCGGAGGGCGTCACGAAGACCGCCACGGCGAAGGACGCGCCCCAGGAGGACGTCCCGGGCGAGATGTACCGGCCGTCGCGGCGGCGGATCGAGCGCGAGCGCTACAAGCGCTCCCGCACGCGCCGCGCGACGGCCGTCGCCGCCCTGAGCACCGCCGCGACCCTGGCGGTGCTCTACTTCGTCATCACCGGCTCCCCGGGCTGGCCGCGCACGAAGGAGACCTTCTTCGACGCGGAGTACGCCCGCCAGGCGTTCCCCCAGGTCATCGACGGTCTGTGGCTCAACCTCCGGCTGCTCGTCGTCTGCGGCGCCGTCACGCTCGTCCTCGGCCTGCTGCTCGCCGTCGCCCGCACCCTGCGCGGCCCGGCGCTCTTCCCGCTGCGCGCGCTCGCCACCGCCTACGTGGACTTCTTCCGCGGCCTGCCGCTGATCATCTGCCTGCTCGCCGTCATCTTCGGCGTGCCCGCGCTGCGCCTCCAGGGCGTCCCGACCGACCCGGTCGTCCTCGGCGGTGCGGCGCTGGTCCTCACGTACTCCGCCTACATGGCGGAGGTCTTCCGGGCCGGCATCGAGAGCGTCCACCCCAGCCAGCGCGCCGCGGCCCGCTCGCTCGGCCTGTCGAGCGCGCAGACGATGCGGTACGTGGTGCTGCCGCAGGCCGTACGCCGGGTGGTGCCGCCGCTGCTCAACGACCTGGTCTCGCTCCAGAAGGACACCGGCCTGGTCTCGATCGCGGGCGCGGTGGACGCCGTGTACGCGGCGCAGATCCTCGCGTCCAAGACCTTCAACTACACGCCGTACGTCGTCGCGGGCCTCGTCTTCGTCGTCCTGACGATCCCGATGACCCGGTTCACTGACTGGGTCACGGCCCGGATGAACCGCCGTCAGTCGCAGGGAGGCACGGTATGACCGGGACCCAGGCCGTCCTGAGGCTCGAATCGGTCCGCAAGACCTACGGCCACGGCTCCGCCGCCACCGTCGTCCTGCGCGATGTCGACCTCACCGTCCCGCAGCACACCGTCACCGTGCTCATCGGCGCCTCCGGCTCCGGCAAGTCGACCCTCCTCAAGTGCGCCAACCTGCTGGAGGAGATCGACGACGGCGCGATCTTCCTGGACGGCGAGGAGATCACCGACCCGCGCGCGGACGCCGACGCCGTGCGGCGCCGGATCGGCGTGGTCTTCCAGGCGTACAACCTGTTCCCGCACATGAGCGTGCTCGACAACATCACGCTCGCTCCGCGCCGCGTCCACAAGGCCGAGCGCCGCGAGGCCGAGGACCGGGCGCGGGAGCTGCTCGACCGGCTCGGGCTCGGCGCGAAGGCGGGCGAGTACCCGGACCGGCTCAGCGGCGGCCAGCAGCAGCGCGTGGCGATCGCCCGCGCGCTGGCGAGCCGGCCGCGCCTGCTGCTGCTCGACGAGGTCACGGCGGCGCTCGACCCGGAGCTGGTCGGCGAGGTCCTGAACGTCGTGCGCGACCTCAAGGAGGAGGGCATGACGATGGTCATCGCCACGCACGAGATGGGCTTCGCCCGCGAGGTCGCCGACCAGGTCTGCTTCCTGGAGAACGGTGTCGTCCTGGAGCGCGGCACCTCGGCCGAGGTCTTCGGCGCGCCGGCGCACGAGCGCACGCGCCGGTTCCTGAGCCGGATCGTGGAGGCGGGCCGGCTGTAGGGCCGGATCGCCGGAGCGGCCCGCGAGGCGAAGACGGGCCGCATTGTGAAGCCGGGCCGACGGCAAGCCCGGATCACTTCAGGCCCGGATCGCGAAACGCGGGCCGGATCCGTGATCCGGCCCGCTCGGCTCCTGCGCTCAGCCCTTGGCCGGTCGGCCGAGGCCCAGCGGCCCCGCGATCTCCTCGATCATCACGCGCCCCGCCTCCTCGGCGAGGTCGTCGTCCGCGAGGTCCTCGTCCGTGTCGAGCCCCGCCAGGTCGGCGAGCGGCTGGTCGAGCCGCACGTGCGCCACGAGCGACTGGAGGGCGCGCAGGGTGGCGGAGGCGGTGGGGCCCCAGTTCGAGAAGTACGAGAACTGCCACCACCACAGCGCCTCGCTGGTCCGGCCCGCCCGGTAGTGGGCGAGGCCGTGCCGCAGGTCCGTGACGATGTCGGCGAGGCTGTCGGAGATCCGCGCCGGTACGGGCGCCTTGCGCGGCTCGTACGGGTCGAAGACCTCGGAGAACACGTCGACCGGCTCCAGCATGACCGCGAAGCGCTCGCGCAGGTCGTCCACGTCCGCGTCAGGGCCCGCGTCCGGCTCGTACTGCTCGTCCGGGACGATGTCCGCGTGCGCGCCGAGCCGCCCGCCGGCGAGCAGCAGCTGCGAGACCTCCAGGAGCAGGAAGGGCACCGCGCTGTCCGGCTCGTCGCCCTTGGCGACCTCCGCCGTCGCGACGATGAAGCTCTCGATCGAGTCCGCGATCTGCACCGCGAAGTCGTCCGGGTCCTGGGTGATGGAGTGCAGCGTGGCGTCAGACATCGAGGAGCCTCCCTGGGAGTGCGCCGTCGTGCGCACGGACTCGGTCGTCGTCATACATCTAGCAGTCGCCGCCCCTCGAAGGCACGCCCCAGGGTGACCTCGTCGGCGTACTCCAGGTCGCCGCCGACGGGCAGACCGCTCGCGAGCCGCGTCACCTTCAGGCCCATGGGCTTGATCATCCGCGCCAGGTACGTCGCGGTGGCCTCGCCCTCCAGGTTCGGGTCGGTGGCCAGGATCAGCTCGGTGACCGTGCCGTCCGCGAGCCGCGCGAGCAGTTCGCGGATCCGCAGGTCGTCGGGGCCGACGCCCTCGATCGGGCTGATCGCGCCGCCGAGCACGTGGTAGCGGCCGCGGAACTCGCGGGTCCGCTCGATCGCCACGACGTCCTTCGGCTCCTCGACCACACAGATGACGGTCTGGTCCCGGCGCGGGTCACGGCAGATGTTGCAGTGCTCCTGCTGTGCCACGTTGCCGCAGACCGCACAGAACCGGACCTTCTCCTTGACTTCCAGAAGCGCCTGGGCGAGCCGCCGCACATCGGTCGGCTCGGCCTGGAGGATGTGGAAGGCGATCCGCTGGGCGCTCTTGGGACCGACGCCGGGCAGCCTGCCCAGTTCGTCGATGAGGTCCTGAACCACGCCTTCGTACAATGCCGGCGCCCTTCTCGGAAGTGCTTGATTCTTACGGTAGTGGCTGGAATCCGGCCACAGAAGATGTACGGGCCGGAGAGCCTGAGGGATGGCGGGGCCCGGAAGACCCAGGCCCGGCGGGACCGGGTCTCAGAAACCCAGGCCCGGCAGGCCGCCGCCGCCCAGGCCCTGCGCGAGCGGGCCCAGCTTGTCCTGCTGGAGCTGCTGCGCGTTGTCGTTGGCGGCCTTCACGGCGGCCACGATCAGGTCGGCGAGCGTCTCGGTGTCCTCCGGGTCGACCGCCTTCGGGTCGATGACCAGGCCGCGCAGCTCGCCGGAGCCGGTCACCGTGGCCTTGACCAGGCCACCGCCCGCCTGCCCGTCGACCTCGGTCGCCGCGAGCTCCGCCTGGGCGCGGGCGAGGTCCTGCTGCATCTTCTGGGCCTGCTGGAGGAGCTGCTGCATGTTGGGCTGGCCACCACCGGGGATCACGGTCACTCCTCAGGTTCAAGAACTTGGTGCAAACGAGCCTACGTGGTCGTCGACCCCTACGCCGACGCAACTCTTTCGAGTGAGAAACTGCGGGCTCCTCTACCTGATCAACACCCTCTTGCGGGCGGAAATCCCGGGATTCCGGGCCCACAGCCCACCATTCGGCGGTAGGAAGGGCAGGCACCACGTGCACCGCACGTCACAGAAGGACACGAGCACTGAGCTGAACAGAGGAGTCCCCCGGTGAGCCAGCAGCCGGACATGCAGCCGCAGCCGGGGAACCCCGATGGCCCGGGCAACCCCGGCGAGCCCGGAGGTCCGGCCGCGCACGCGCACCACGACAAGACCGGAGACCGGGCCGCGGACAGGGCCGGCGACAGGACCGGGGAGCGGGCCGCGGACCTGACCGGGGCGCCCTTCCCGCTGGGCGACTGGGGCGAGCCCGCCGAGCGCCTCGACGAGCTCTACCGCTGGGTGGAGTCCAACGCGCTGCGCACCGCCGAGTGGTATCTCTCCGACCGCGTCTGGAAGCGCCGCTGCGCCCGCCTGCTGCGCCTCGGCACGGCCCTCGGCGCGATCGCGGGCGCCGCACTGCCGCTGCTCGACCTGGCCGGGGCCGGCGACGGCCTGGCCGGCTGGGGCTATCTCGCGCTGCTCGTCGGCGCCGCCTGCTTCGCCTGCGACCGCTACTTCGGCATCACCTCGGGCTGGATAAGGAACGTGGCCACGGCCCAGGCCGTGCAGCGCCGGCTCCAGGCGCTCCAGTTCGACTGGGCCTCGGAGAGCGTGCGCGAGGTGCTCGGCCCGACGGAGGGCACGGCCAGCGAGGCCGCCGAGCGCTGTCTGGGCATCCTGCGCCGCTTCTCGGAGGACGTGACGGAGCTGGTGCGGGCGGAGACGGCGGACTGGATGGTCGAGTTCCGTTCCGGCCCGGCGCCGCTGGCCCTCCAGTCGGTCGGCCCGGCCCCGGGCGCCCGGACCGAGACCGGCCACTCCTCGGGCCGCTTCCCGCTGCCGCCGGGCACCCGGCCCAACATGCCGCGCCAGCGCCCGCCGGAGCCGCGCTGAGCGTCGTACGTACGGGGCCCCCGCCCCGTACGCCTACCCGTACCCGTACCCGTGCCCGTGCCCGTACCCGTGCCCAGGCCCGTACCGCGTACCCGTACCCGTACGCGCCCCCGTACGCCCGACCGTCCTAGCTGAGGATGATCATCGAGCCCTGGGCCAGGCTGCGCGTCGCCGCCGCGTGCAGCCCCAGCCAGACGTGGCGCTCCCGGGCGAAGGGGCTGTCGTCCTGGTACGGGGCGGGGGCGGCCGGCTCCTCCAGGCTGGTGGGCCGGTCCGGGGGCGCGGGCGCGGCCGGCGGGTTCGCCGGGTTGATGCCGATCGCGGGCGCGACGAACTCCAGCTCGCGCAGGAGCCCGTACGAGGAGCCGAGCGGACCGCCGCCCTCCAGGAGCTCGTCGTTGGAGAGCGGTACGGGGAAGTCGACCGGGACGTAGGCGCCGGCGTGGTCGTAGTGCCACACCAGGTGCGACTGCTGGGCGGTCGCCTCGAACATCTCCAGGAGCTGCTCGTAGTCCCCGCCGAGCTCGCCGACCGGCTCGATGGGCAGCCCGCACATCTGGAGCAGATAGACGCGCCGCAGGAAGTGCAGGGCCTCGTAGTCGAAGCCCGCGACCGGGGCGACGTCGCCGGAGAGCCCCGGCATGTAGGCGTAGACGGGCACGGTCGGCATGCCGGCCTCGGTCAGGGCCTGGTCGAAGACGGCTATCTCTTGGGCGAAGGGGTTGTCGGGGCTGTGGCACAGCACGTCGACGAGGGGGACCAGCCACAGGTCACAGGCCAAGGGAGGCTCGCTCTCCGTCAGTTGCGAGGGTCGTTCGCAGGGGTGGCCAGGGTATTAGGGGCGCGCCGCCCCGCCTACCCGGTGGGTGCCTGCCCGTGGAGACCCCTTCTCAACCCGCCGGGCGCCCGCGCCGGTCGAGCCGGTCCGCCCACTCCAGGGCGCGCGCGTTGTACTCCCGTACGACCGCCACCGCGCCGGCCGCGTCACCGCGCGTGATCGCGTCGACCAGGTCGACGTGCCCGCTCCACAGCCAGCCGGCCGGCTCGCGGTCGGAGCGCAGGTAGGGCACGGAGAAGACCCAGGCCTGGACGCGCAGCCGGTGCAGGAAGTCGGCGATGTGGTCGTTGGCGGCGATGAGCCGGCCCAGCTCGCGCCAGTAGCGGATGTCGTAGCCGACGAGGATGTCGAGGTCCCCGGCCCGGGCCGCGCGGGCGGCCGCCTCGCCCCGGCGCCGTATCGACACGAGCGCGACCCCGTAGGAGAGGTCGGGTTCGGCGGACGCCTCCGAGGCGGGCGGCTGCCGGCGGAAGATGCCGTCCACGACGAGCATGCGGGCCTCGACCATGCCCCGGTAGTCGTCGACGGAGAACTCGTGCACGCGGAAGCCGCGGTGCTGGTCGGAGTCGAGCAGTCCCTGCGCGCAGAGGTCGACGAGGGCCTCGCGCACGGGCGTCGCGGAGACGCCGTACTGCTCGGCGATCTGCTTGACCGTGAACTCCTGGCCGGGCTGGAGACGCCCCGCGAGGACTTCGTCACGCAGCGCGTCCGCGATCTGCTGTCGCAGGGTGTTGCGGGTGACAGCTCCGCTCGCGGGCATGTGTTCGGCCCCCTCCGTCCGGGTTCCGGGACACCCTAGTCCAGGGCGGGGAGGGGGCCGATCACCGTTCGATGACGGACGAACGTCACACGGTGTGCGTCACGGCGCGTACGTCACACGGTGTGCGTCACGGCGTGCATCACACCGTGAGCGCCACACCGTGCGCGTACACCGCCTACGACGCACCGTGCGCGTCATACCGCGTCCGTCAGACCGTGTGCTCGTCGGCGACGCTCAGCGCCGCGTCGAGGGCGGCCAGGCCCTCCTTGGCCTCCGCCTCGCTGACGTTGCAGGCGGGGACGGCGTGGGTGCGGTTCATGTTGATGAACGGCCACAGGCCCTGCTTCTTCGCCGCGGCGCCGAAGGCGGCCATCGGCGCGTTGGCCTCGCCGGCCGCGTTGTACGGGACGAGCGGCTCGCGCGTCTCCTTGTTCTTGACCAGGTCGAGCGCCCAGAAGACACCCATGCCGCGCACCTCGCCGACCGACGGGTGGCGCTCGGCCAGCTCGCGCAGGCCGGGGCCGAGGACGGTCTCGCCGATGTGGGCGGCGTGCTCGACGACCTTCTCGTCCTCCATCACGTGGATGGTGGCGACGGCGGCGGCGCAGGCCAGCGGGTGCCCGGAGTAGGTCAGACCGCCGGGGTACGGACGGGTCTCGAAGGTCGCGGCGATCTTCTCGCTGATGGCGACGCCGCCCAGCGGCACGTAACCGGAGTTCACGCCCTTGGCGAAGGTCATCAGGTCCGGCACGACGTCGAAGTGCTCGGCGGCGAACCACTTGCCGGTGCGGCCGAAGCCCGCCATGACCTCGTCCAGGATGAAGACGATCCCGTACTTGTCGCAGATCTCGCGCACGCCGGCCAGGTAGCCGGGCGGCGGGGTCATGATGCCGGCCGTGCCCGGGACGGTCTCCAGGATGATCGCGGCGACGGTCGCCGGGCCCTCGAAGGCGATGGTGTCCTCGAGGTGGGCGAGGGCGCGCTGGCACTCCTCCGCCTCGGTGGTGGCGTAGAACGGCGAGCGGTAGAGGAACGGCGCCCAGAAGTGCACGACACCGGCGGAGGCCGTGTCGGACGGCCAGCGGCGCGGGTCACCGGTCAGGTTGATCGCGGTGGAGGTGGCGCCATGGTACGAGCGGTAGGCGGAGAGCACCTTCGTACGGCCGGTGTGCAGCCGGGCCATGCGGACGGCGTTCTCGACGGCCTCGGCGCCGCCGTTGGTGAAGAAGATCTTGTCCAGGTCGCCCGGCGTGCGCTCGGCGATGAGCCGCGCGGCCTCCGAGCGCACGTCCACGGCGAACGCGGGCGCGAAGGTCGCGAGCTTCCCGGCCTGCTCCTGGATCGCGGCGACGACCTTCGGGTGCTGGTAGCCGATGTTGGTGTAGACGAGGCCGCTGGTGAAGTCGAGGTAGCGGTTGCCGTCGTAGTCCCAGAAGTACGAACCCTCGGCGCCGGCGACGGCGAGCGGGTCGATCAGGCCCTGGGCGGACCAGGAGTGGAACACGTGCGCGCGGTCGGCGGCCTTGACGGCCGCACCGGCCTGGGGGTCGGGTTCGACATGAGGGGTCATGGGTCGAGGGTAAGGAAGCCCAGGTGGGGCGGGCCATGACCATCTTGTCCACCGAGACCGGGGCGGACGAGACAGAGTGCTGGGCGGGGAGCCGCGTCGTTACGTCATGAGCTCCGTGACCGCGCTCCGTAACAGCAGCGGGTGTACGAAGCGGCCGGGCGCGGTCGGCGGGAAGCGCCACGTCAGCGGCCACGTCTTGCCCGTGAGCGCGGGCACCGGGACATAGCTCACCTGGCCCGGCGCGGCGTTGAACCGCGTCACCCCGCGCGGCCACGAGCGGTGCGTCGTCGTCCCGGCCGGGAGGAGGAAGTAGACGCCGCGCCGCCCGTTCTCCTCCATCACGACGGGCCCGGGCTCGCCGCCCGTGAGCACGGCCATCCAGTCGGCGAGCCGGCGGCCGGGATCGCCGTCGACGCGGATGGCGTCGAATTGCACACCGGCCTTGCGGAGCTGGAAACCGGAATGGGGAATCCAATCACACGAGGCCGTGTTCGGCTCTGGTTTTGATGCATTCACGGGGACATGTTCCCGCGTCGACGCTAGCGTTTTCCACGACTGAGCGGGCGCGTCGGCAACCCTTTGACCTGCGCCAACGGGCCTTGTGCGCAGTCGAATTCGGCGGGGAGCAGTTGAGACCGGTTGAGATCGGTTGAGTCCGAATGGGGATCGCGGTGGCGCGAGACGAAAACAGGGAATCGGTGGGTCCGGCGGCACGGATGGTGGCGCTGGTGGCGAAAAAGTTGCGTTTGCTGAAGGGGCTCACTCAGGAGCAGGAGGGGGCGCTCATGGGGTACTCGGGCGCGGCGATCAGCGCGCTGGAGCGCCTTGTCCACCCGGTGAGCGACGAGATGCTGGTGAAGTTGGAGGAGGTACTGGGTGAGGGCACGGGCATCTTCGACGACATGCGGCTGCCTGTGCGGCTGGAGAAGCTGCCGGAACAGTTCCGGGACTACCTGCTGATCGAGCAACAGGCCCTGAGCCTTTACTTGTACGCGCTGCCCAACGTGCACGGCTTGTTCCAGACGGAGGCGTACGCGCGGGCGCAGATCGCCGGTGGCTACCCGCCGCCCTCGCCGGAACGGGTCGAGGAGCTGGTCCGGGCGCGCATTGGACGCAAGGCGATCTTCAACAAGGAGCCGATGCGTCATATCGAGCTGATCCTCGACGAGTCCGCGTTGCGGCGGAAGTTCGGCAGCGAAGAGATCATGCGCGAGCAGTACCGCTACCTGGCCGAGTGCGCCGGCTACAAGAACGTGACCCTTCAGGTCCTCTCTCTGGACATCGGCCTGACCGGCGAGAACGCGGGCGCGAGGGGCGAGCTGAACCTGGTCGAAACGGACGACCACTCCCCGATCGTCTACCTGGAGATCCAGGACGAGAGCGTGCTGATCACCGAGCCGGCCAAGGTGACTACCTACGCACATCGCTATGCGAAGATCCGAGCACAGGCCCTGAGTGCTCGCGAATCACTGGCGCTCATCGAGCGGTTGGCGGGAGAAGGATGATGAGCAAGACCACCCTGAGCTGGTTCAAGTCCTCGTACAGCAGCGACAGTGGCGGCAACTGCGTCGAGGTGGCCTTCGACTGGCGCAAGTCCTCGTACAGCAACGCCGGCGGCGGAGAGTGCGTCGAAGTGGCCTTCGCGGAGCCGGCCACCTGCCCCCGCACCACCGTCCACCTCCGCGACTCCAAGCTCCAGGACCACGGCCCGACCTTCGCCGTCGCCCCCGCGGCCTGGGCCGCGTTCCTCGCCTGGCAGGGCTGATGGCCAGAGCCCTCGCCGTCATAGGCGCCCTGCTCATCGTGGTCGGCGGCTTCGCACTCTTCGTCACGATCGGCGGCATCGCGCTGTGCCTGAAGCTGCGCGCGCTGGTCCGGCGCGGCGTGGAGGGCGACGCGGTGTCGTATCACCACGACTGGATGAACAAGAAGTACCGGGTGCACTACCGGATCGACCTCGACGGCGGCCGGAGCGGCGACTTCTACGAACTCCAGGTGACGCAGCCGGAGCCGGTCGGTTCCGTCGCGCGGGTGGTGTACGACCCGCGCCGGCCCAACCGGGCCATGGTCGGGACGGAGAAGACGGTGCTGGCGAAGTACCGCTCGGAGACCGGGGTCCTGAAGTACCTGACGGGCTTCGGGGTCCCGGTCGTGGCGCTGGGAAGCCTGCTGGTCGCACTCTTCGACGGCAGCGGCGGCGGCAGCTGAGGCTCAGCGCGCGAGCATCCGCTCCAGCAGGCTGACGAGCAGCGAGCGTTCGGCGACCGAGAACGGGGCCATCAGCTCGTCCTGGGCGTCGGCGAGGATCTTGTCGAGGCGCCGGAGGTGCTGGCGGCCCTGCGAGGTGATCGTCACGACGTTGCGGCGGCGGTCGGCGGGGTCGGGGGTGCGGGCGACGTGGCCCTGGGCCTCCAGCTCGTTCATGACGGCGACGAGGTCGCTGCGGTAGATGCCGGTGCGGCGGCTGAGACCGGCCTGGCTGGTGGGTCCGTACTCGGCGAGTGAGGCGAGCGCGGCGTAGTGCCATTTGCGGGCGTCCTCGGCGGCGAGGCGCTCGCTCACCACGCGGTCGGCTCGCGCCGAGGTGAGCGCGAGCAGGCGGCTGGGCAGGCCGCGCAGGCGGTCGGGGACGTCGACGGCCTCGGACATCTCGGGGGACTCGGGAGTCTCGCTCATGCGGTGCAGGTTACCCCTTGCGTTAGTGGCACGAACGATCTACTGTCGTTAGTGCCACAAACGTTAGTCGCCTGAACGTTAGAGGAGTGAACGAGCATGTCCGTGAACGCCACCGCCACCGCTGCCACCACCACCGCACCCCTCGCCGACGCCCGCGCCCTCGGCCTCGCCCACTACGCCGCCCGCGGCGTCCTGGAGCACGTCCTCGGCCGGTACGGCACCACGTTCCAGCAGCAGATCGCCCTGCGCGCCGCCGTCACCGCCGAGACCCCGCGGACGCCGGACGAGCTCGTCGCCCAGGTCCAGGGCTCCCTCAAGGCCGACCCGGCCGAGGTCCACGCCACGCTCGACGAGCTGCGCACCCGCGGGCTGCTCGTCATGGACGGGGCGCACATCCGCCCGACGGACGCGGGCCGCGAGCTGCTCGCCACGCTGGCCGCGGAGACCGCCCCGATCTCGGCCCGCGTCTGGGGCGGCATAGCCGAGGAGGACCTGGCCGCCGCCGGCCGCGTGCTCGCGCTGGTGACCGAGCGGGCCAACGCGGAGCTCGCGGCGCTGACGGCCTGACGGCGGGGAGCACCTGACGGCCGGGGAGACCGGACGGCTGGAGACCGGACGGCTGAGGAGACCGGACAGCTGAGGAGACCGGACGGCGGAGAGGCCTGGACGGCCGGGGAGACCGGACGGCCGGGGAGACCGGACGGCCGGGGAGACCGGACGGCCGGACGCGGTTCAGATCATCAGGATGATCCGGCCGGGGCGGCGGCCCGCCTCCGCGCGGCGGTGGGCCTCGGCGACCTCTTCGAGGGGCATGACGTCGGCCACGCGGGTGATGAGCTCGCGGTCGGCGACCATCTTGAAGATGGCGGCGAGTTCGGCGGGGTCGGGCCGGCCGAAGACGGTCTCGACGCGGATGCCGCGTTCGGGGGCGGGAGTGCGATCCTTGGCGAGGGCGACGAGGACGCCGTTGTCCTTGACGGCGGCGAGGATCGGGGCGCCGACGAGGGCGCCGTCGAAGGCACCGTCGACGCGGCCGGGGACGGCCGCCAGGACCTGGGCCAGGACGTGGACGGGTTCGCCGCGGGTGACGCAGTGCTTGGCGCCGAGGAGCTTGAGCTCGCTCTCGTCGCCCTCGTGGGCGACGGCCACGACCTCCAGGCCGGCCGCGGAGGCGAACTGGACCGCGAAGCGGCCCACGACACCGCTGGCGCCGGTGACGAGGAGGGTGGAGCCCGCGGCGAGGCCGAGCACGCCGAGGCCCTGCTGGGCGGTGACGGCGGCGAGGGGGACGGAGGCCGCCTGGGTGAAGTCGATGTCGTCCGAGATCGGCGCCAGCCAGTCCGGGTCGACCCGGATGACCTCCGCGTAGGTGCCCTCACCGGTCCGCTCGGTGAACCACGGCACGAAGCCGGCCACCCGGGTACCGGCCGGAAGGGTGCCCGCCGGGCTGGGCGCCGGGTCGAGGAGCCGGCCGGCGAAGTCCGTGCCGAGGACGAACGGGGGTCGGAGCGGTTCGAGCTCGTCGGCGTAGTAGCCCGCCCGGATCCTCATGTCCGCGACGGCCACACCGGCCGCCTTCAGCCGGACCCTGACCCGTCCGGGCACGTCCCCGGCCTCGGGCTCGGGGCGGCGGGCCATGTTCAGGACCTCGGGTCCGCCGTAGGCGGTCACTTCGACGACACGCATGGGGTTTCTCCTCGTGCGGCGGCCCCCTCGTCGCCATTACACCCATGCCCGCCACCCCCGGCAACAGCTGAAGGAGGCACGGGGGAACGCTCGGGCGAGCTGTCGGAAGGGAGAACTCCACGTGGCGGGATTCCAGCCCCCGCCCGGAACCGCACACACGTCCGTACGGTGGCATCCGTGGACTGGGTCAGCCCCGAGAACGTCATCGCCGTGCTCACCGCGCTGCTCGGTGTGGCCGTCACCTTCGGCGTGCTCCTGATCGAGCGCCGGGTGCCGCGCCGCAAGCGGATCGGCTACCGCGTGCAGCTGGACACCCCGGTGGGTGAGCGGGACGACGCCCGCCTCGGGCTGTTCAACGAGCAGCAGGACATGGCCGACGCCACCCTCGTCCTGCTGCGGATCGAGAACGACGGCGCCGTCTCGATAGGCCGGGAGGACTACAACCTCGACACCCACGGGCTGACCATCGACTTCACCACCCGCGCCGTGCGGGCCGTGGCCCTCACCCACGCGCCCTTCAGCGCCGCCACCGTCGACCACCGCGGCTCCGAGGTGCTGCTCCCGAAAGTCGCGCTCAACCGCGGCCAGTACTTCAAACTGCTCGTCCTGCTCACCGGCGGCGGCGTCGGCAGCCCCGTCAGCGTCAGCGGCGGGATCCGCGACGGCGACGTCCACCCCAACCACTCCACGACCTTCGACGACAAGCCGCCGACGTTCAGCCGCGCCGCCCGCGCGGTCACCGTCACCCTGACCGCCTGCGTGATCGCCCTCGCCTCGATCATCGTGGTCCGCGACGACACCCCGCCGCCCATGGGCTGCACCACCGGCACGCTCACCGTCACCGGATCCACCGCCTTCGCGCCCGTCGTCCAGGACCTGGCCAAGCAGTACGAGGAGGACTGCGACGGCGCCACCGTCGTCGTCGACCCGCACGGCTCCACCGCCGGCATCCGCGAGCTGGCCGACAAGGGTGCCAAGACCGCCCAGGGCTCCCCCGCGCTCGTCGCCCTCTCCGACGGCCGCAAGCCCGGCGGCTATCCACAGCTGCGGGAGAACATGGTCGCCGTCTCCCTCTACACCCTGGTCCTCAACGACGGCATCCACCTGGAGAACCTCCGGCTCGCCGACATCCGCCGGCTCTACCGCGGCGACATCACCAACTGGAAGACCCTCGGCGGCCCCGACCTGCCCGTCCGCCTGGTCAGCCGGGACGCCAACTCCGGCACCCGGGAGGTGTTCCAGCGCCGCGTCCTCGGCCGCAACGAGCCCGCCAACTCCTCCCGCGACTGCGCGCACAAGGACGACCCGGACGCGCCCGTGGTGCGCTGCGAGCTCGACAGCACCGAGCAGGTCCTGACCACCGTCGCCGCGCTGCCCGGCGCCATCGGCTACACCGAACTGCGCTCCGGCACCGGCCTCAAGGGCCTGCACCGCATCGCGATCGACGGCCGCCGCCCGAACGTCGACGAGATCGGCACCTCGCCCTACCCGTACCGGGAGATCGAGTACGCCTACACCTACGGCCAGCCGCCCGCCGACTCGCTGACCTCGAGCTTCCTCACCTACCTCACCCACGGCGGCGGCCAGGCGATCATCTCCACCCACGGCCACCTGCCCTGCGCCACCCCCAAGGGCCTGAAGATCTGCGGCGAGGGATGAGGATCCGCCGCCGATCCGACGGGGTCCGTGCCGATTCCCGCTCTGGCATGCTCTGACCTCGTGGATCCCTTGAGCACGCAAGACCCGGTCGTCATGGGGCCGTTCCGGCTGATCGGACGGCTCGGCACCGGCGGCATGGGCCGGGTGTACCTGGGCCGTTCGGCGGGCGGACGGGCCGTCGCGGTGAAGGTCGTGCACCCGGAGCTGGCCGCGCAGGAGGAGTTCCGGCTGCGCTTCGCCCGCGAGGTCGCCGCCCTGGAGAAGGTCGGCGGCACCGGCACCGCGCCCGTGCTCGGCGCCGACACCGCGGCCGAACTGCCCTGGGTGGCCGTCGGATACGTACCGGGTCCCTCGCTGCGCACGGTCGTCGCCGACGAGTACGGGCCGCTGCCGCCGGCCAGCGTGCGCACCCTCGCCGCCGGGCTCGCCCGGGCCCTCACCCACATCCACGCCGCCGGCCTGGTCCACCGCGACCTCAAGCCGTCCAACGTGCTGCTCACCGTCGACGGCCCGCAGATCATCGACTTCGGCATCGCCCGCGCCCTCGACACCGTCACCGACGGCGGCCTGACCACCACCGGCGCGGTCGTCGGCTCCCCCGGCTTCATGTCGCCCGAGCAGGTCCGCGGGGAGAAGCTCACCCCCGCGTCCGACGTGTTCTGCCTGGGCTCGGTGCTCGCGTACGCGGCGACCGGGCGTTCGCCGTTCGGCGGTGCCGACAGCGGGGTGCACGCCACGATGTTCCGCATCGCCCACGACGAACCCGACCTCACCGGGCTCGCGCCCGAACTCGCCGGGCTGATCCGGGCCTGCCTCGGCAAGGACCCGGCGGCGCGCCCCGCCGCCACCGAGCTCGTCGACACCCTCCAGGTCATCGACCCGTGGCTGCCCGCCGACGTCCTGGCCCGGCTCGGCCGGCACGCCGCCCGGCTCCTGGACACCGAGGACCAGGGCCCGCCGCCGCCCGAGGACCCCGCCCCGGCGACCCCGCCGCCGCCCCGCCGCCCCCGGCGGCCCCGGCGCGCCCTGCTCGCCGCGGTGACCGGCCTCGCCGTCGCGGCGGCCGCGGCCGGACTCGCGTACACCTCCTGGCCGCACGACGGGCAGGACGGCAAGCCCGGCGGCGGCGAGCAGAGCGCCAAGACCCGCGCCGGGATCGTCCCCGCCGCTTTCCTCGGCGCCTGGGAAGGCGTCCTCCAGGGCTCGGCCGACGCACCGAGCGAGACCAGCCGCATCGAGATCACGCAGGGCGCTGCGGGCGCGAGGACCGCCGTCTACACCCACGTCACCGGAACGCAGCTGTGCATGGGCCGCGCCGCCCTCGTCTCCGCCACCGACACCGAACTCGTCCTCGGCGAGGCCGAGATCACCGCCAGTGTCCCCGGCCGGCGCTGCACCCCCGCCGCCCGCCAGACCCTCACCCTGCGCTCCGCCGACGTCGTCGAATGGAGCTCCGGCGTCGCCACGTCCACCTTCCAGCGCGCCAGGACCGGGCCGGCCGTCGTCCCGGCCGCGCTCCTCGGCACCTGGAAGCAGAACCCGGCCACCGTGACCCAGCCCGAGGCCGACCGCTGGATCTACCGCCTCACCGTCACCCAGGGCCCGGCCGGCGCCCCGCTGGTCCGCTTCGAGCAGTCGTATCCGCGCACCGACAAGGACGGCAACCTCACCTCCGACGACGTCGACTGCACCGCCACCGCCCTCGTCGGCGGCGCCGGCGGGCTGCTCGTCGTCGGCCCGCAGACCCGCGACCCGGACACCTGGGACCCGGAGTGCGTGGAGGAGGGCTCCGGCAACCTCCGGATCGTGCACTACAAGGGCAGGGAGCTGCTCCAGTTCTACGGCATGGGCGGCGACAGCGAGCCGGGCGAGTTCGTCCGCGAGTAGCCCGCCCTGCGGGCCCCGCTCCGGAGGCCGCCCCGGAGCCCGGCCTGCGAACCCCGGCCCCGGAGCCGGCCTGCGGGCCCGCCCCGGAGCCCGGCCTAGGAAGGTCCCGCCACCTGCGCGGCCGCCCGCGCGTAGTCCTGGACCAGCGGGCGGGTGTCGTCGGCGCGCCAGGCGAGGGCGAAGCGGGACGGGGAGATGCCGTCGACGGGGCGGGTGACGACGCCGTCGCGGGCGAGCAGCGGGGCGTTGCCGGTGGCGACGAGGCAGATGCCGAGGCCGCCGACGAGCGCCTCGTACGTCTCGTCGGCGCTGGCGATCTCGGCGCCGACGATCGGGGCGCGGCCGGCGCGGGCGTCGACGGCCAGCCAGTAGTCGCGGAGCTCGGGGCCGGTGGCCGGGAGGGCGAGGAAGGGCTCGTCGAGGAGGTCGGCGAAGGCGAGGCGGTCGCGGCCGGCCAGCGGGTGCGCGGCCGGGAGGGCGACGAGGCGGGGTTCGGTGGCGACGACGACCCAGCGGAAGCGTTCGGCGCCGGTGAGCGGCAGCCACACGAAGGCCACGTCGCTGCTGCCGTCCGCGAGCCCGGCCGTCGGGTCCTCCCAGCCGACCTGGCGCAGCCGGGTCCGGGCGCGCGGGTGCGACTCGGTGAAGCGGGAGCGGATCGCGGGCAGCAGGCCGCCGCGGCCCGGGCTGGTGCTCATCCCGACGACCAGGGTGCCGTCCGCCGCCGCACGGGCGGCCCGTACCGCCTCCTCGCCCTCCGCCCAGGCGGCGAGCACGGCGCGGGCGTGCGGCAGCAGGGCCGTACCGACCTCGGTGAGGCGCACGCCGTGCCGGTCGCGGTCGAAGAGCGGCGCGCCGAGCTGGCGTTCCAGGGCCCGGATCTGTTTGCTGAGCGCGGGCTGGGACACGTACAGGCGCTCGGCGGCGTGCGTGAAGTGGAGTTCCTCGGCGACGGCGAGGAAGTAGCGCAGGTCGCGGCCGTGCACGTCCGTGGTCATAACCGTGGGCTATCACGACGGATCTTGGACAGACAACTCCCTTCGGCCGCACGCTACTTGCACAACCAACGAGGGGAATCCACGAACATGAGCAAGGTCTGGCTGATCACCGGCGCCAACAGCGGTTTCGGGCGCGCCTTCACCGAGGCCGCGGTCGGCGCCGGGGACGTCGTGGTCGCCGCCGCACGCCGCGCCGGGACCCTGGACGAGCTGGTCGCCGCCCACCCCGACCAGGTCGAGGCCGTCACCCTCGACGTCACCGACGCGGCCGCGATCGACCGCGTGGTGGCCGGGGTGGCCGAGCGGCACGGCCGGATCGACGTCCTGGTCAACAACGCGGGCCGCACCCACGTCGGCTCGGTCGAGGAGACCGGCGACGCCGAGCTGCGCTCGCTCTTCGACGTCCACGTCTTCGGTCCCGCCGCCCTCACCCGGGCCGTCCTGCCGCACATGCGGGCCCGCCGCTCCGGCGCGATCGTGCAGCTCAGCAGCGTCGGCGGGCAGATGTCGATGGCCGGCTTCGGCGCGTACAGCGCGACGAAGTTCGCCCTGGAGGGCATGTCCGAGGCACTGGCCGCCGAGGTCGGCCCGCTCGGCATCCGCGTGCTGATCGTCGAGCCGGGCGCCTTCCGCACCTCGCTCTTCGGCACCGGCAAGAGCCTCAGCGCGGACACGATCGCCGACTACGCCGACACCGTCGGCGCCACCCGCGCCTTCGTCGAGGGCGGCGACGGCGGCCAGGCCGGCGACCCGGCGAAGGCCGCGGCGGCCGTCCTCGCCGCGCTGAACGCCGACGAGACGCCGCTGCGGCTCGCCCTCGGGGCCGACTCGATCGACACCATCCACGCCCACCTGGACCAGGTCCGGGCGGACCTGACCGCGTGGGACAAGGTCGGCCGGGACACCGGGTTCGACGCGTAGCCGGAAACGGCCGAAGGGCCCGCACCCCTGGCCGGGCCGGAAACGGCCGAGAGGCCCGCACCCCGGCCGAGCCGGAAACGGCCGAAGGGCCCGCACCCCGGCCGGGCAGGAAACGACCAAAGGGCCCGCACCCCGGCCGAAGCCGGGATGCGGGCCCTTTCGCACGGCCTTTAGAGGAACGAGTTGATCTCGATCGTCTCGGTGCGGCCCGGGCCCACGCCGATCGCGGAGATCGGGGCGCCGGACATCTCCTCCAGGGCCTTCACGTACGCCTGCGCGTTCTTCGGCAGGTCGGCGAAGGTCTTGGCCTTGGTGATGTCCTCGGACCAGCCCGGCAGCATCTCGTAGACCGGCTTCGCGTGGTGGAAGTCGGTCTGCGAGTACGGCAGCTCCTCGACGCGCTTGCCGTCGATCTCGTACGCGACGCAGACCGGGATCTGCTCCCAGCCGGTGAGCACGTCGAGCTTGGTCAGGAAGAAGTCGGTCAGGCCGTTGACGCGGGTCGCGTAGCGGGCGATGACCGCGTCGAACCAGCCGCAGCGGCGGTCGCGGCCGGTGGTGACGCCGCGCTCGCCGCCGATGCGGCGCAGGGCCTCGCCGTCCTCGTCGAAGAGCTCGGTCGGGAACGGGCCGGCGCCGACGCGGGTCGTGTACGCCTTGAGGATGCCGATGACGCGGCTGATCTTCGTCGGGCCCACGCCGGCACCGGTGCAGGCACCGCCGGCGGTCGGGTTCGAGGAGGTGACGAAGGGGTACGTGCCGTGGTCGACGTCGAGCAGGGTGCCCTGGCCGCCCTCGAAGAGCACGACCTTGTCGTCGTCGAGCGCGTTGTTGAGGATCAGCGTGGTGTCCGCGACGAACGGCTTGATCTGCTCCGCGTACTGGAGCATCTCCTCGACGATCTGCTCGGCCTCGATGGCGCGGCGGTTGTAGAGCTTCGCGAGCAGCTGGTTCTTGCCCTCGAGCGCCGCCTCGACCTTCTGGGTGAGGATCGACTCGTCGTACAGGTCCTGGACCCGGATGCCGACGCGGTTGATCTTGTCGGCGTACGTCGGGCCGATGCCACGGCCCGTGGTGCCGATCTTGCGCTTGCCGAGGAACCGTTCCGTCACCTTGTCGAGCGTGACGTTGTACGGCGTGATCAGGTGGGCGTTGCCGCTGATCAGGAGCTTGGAGGTGTCGACGCCGCGCTCGTTCAGCCCGCTCAGCTCGGAGAGCAGGACCGCCGGGTCGACGACGACGCCGTTTCCGATGACCGGGGTGCATCCCGGGGAGAGGATGCCGGACGGGAGCAGGTGCAGCGCGTACTTCTGGTCGCCGACGACGACCGTGTGGCCGGCATTGTTGCCGCCCTGGTAACGCACCACGTAGTCAACTGACCCACCGAGCAGGTCGGTGGCCTTTCCCTTGCCCTCGTCACCCCACTGAGCACCGAGCAGCACAAGTGCGGGCACAGGCGTACACCCCTTCCGGGCGGGGCAAGACCAAGGTCAGGGGGCCGACGCCGCCTCACCGGTGTGCCCCGGAATAGACGAAGCCCCTGGCGCAATAGCGCAAGGGGCTCTTGCACAAAGAGACTACCCGAGGAAGGACCGAGGTGTCGGATCACGACCAGCTGCTGGTCATCGTCGACCCGGTCGCCCGCCGAATGGACGGCGAGTCCGTACGGATCGCGAAGGATGTGCTGTCCGCGGGCGCGGAAGCGAAGATCTGCCTGCCGGACGGTCCGGAGGAATTCTCCCGGGCCCTGGCCCGGCGCGGCTCCCGGCGCCCCGTCGTCCTCGGCGACGACCGCGCGCTGCTGCGCACCGTGACCCTGCTCCAGCGGGACCGGCACCCCGACGGCACGGGCGGTGCGGCGGCCGTCGCGATGGTCCCGATCGGCGCGCCCGACCGGCTGGGGACCGCCCGCACGCTCGGCGTGCCGCAGGACACGGTCGCCGCCGCCCGGGCGGTCCTCGACGGGGCGGTGCGCCGGCTCGACCTGCTCGTCGACGACAGCGACGGCGTCGTCCTGGCCCGCCTCGACGTGCCCGCCGCCCGCGAGTTCGCGCCCGCGCCGCCCACCGTCTGGGACACCTGCCGCTCCCTCGTCCGCACCCTGGTCCGCCCGGCCCCGACTGCCCTCGCGGTCCGCACCCACCGGCTGCGGATCGAGGCGGACGGCGAGCTGCTGTGCGACGTCGGCACGCCGGTGGAGAGCCTCACCGCCCGCGCCGTGGACGGCCGGGCCGCGCTGACCCTGATCCCGGCCGGCGCCCCGGCCCTGCGCACCACCGCCCGCACCCTCACCGTCACCGGCCCCGACTTCCGCTACCGCGCGGACACGGAGGTCACGGGGCCGGTGCGGCGGCGGACCTGGACGGTACGGGAGGGGGCCTGGGGCCTCACGGTGCCGGCGGGCCGGGACTAGGCTCGGCCGCCGGGGCCGATACGAGGCGGGGTGGGGATCTTGGCGAGCGCGCTCGACGTGCCGCAAACGGCAGGCGCACTGGACCGGTACCGGACGCGGGCGCGCGGCTGGGCGGCCGTCGGGCTGGGCTCGGCCGCCGCCGGCGGGTTCCTCTTCGCCGAGTCGGCGGACGGCATGTGGAGCCAGGACGCGGGAGCGGGCTTCCTGATGTTCGGTCTGATCGTCGCCGGCATCGGCCTCGGCACCCTCGTCACCGCCCGCCGGATGCGCCGCGCGCTGACCTCCCGGCCCTGGTCCGCGCACCCCGCCGTCGTCCCGCCGTACGGGATGCGCGGGCCCGCCGTCGTCCTGAGCGACCCGGCCACGGGCGAGGCGTGGCCGCTGGCCGTGCGGGCGGTCCAGCAGCGCCACCACCTGGCGCAGCCGGGCGCCTCCGGCGTGCTGTGGTGGTGCGGCGACCCGGCGCGCGGCGGGGTGCTCGCCCAGCCGGGCGGCGGGGTGCTGGTCTGGGCGGCGCCGGTGCGCGGGGCGGGCACACGGGCGAGGCTGGTGCGGCAGGCGGCGGACGAGGGGCTGCTCGGCCGGCCGGTGCCGGTACAGCCGCAGACGCTGGGGCCGGTGACGGTGCCCGCGCAGAGGGCTCCGCGGACGCCCGCGCGGCGGCCCGGGCGGCGGCGCCTGGGGGCGTGGCGGTGGGTCGTGCTGCTGGGCGCGATCGGGATCGGGATCGCCGTCGCCGGTGATCGGGCGGCGGAGCACGATCCGCAGATCGACCTCACGGTGCTCGAATTGCGGCCGGACCACGGCTGCACGGTCTCGTGGAGGGACCCGTTCGACGGGACCCGGCGGACCGGCGCGTACCGGTGCACGACGGATCTGCCGAAGAGCCTCGACGGCTGGGACAGCGCCTATGTCGTCTCGTACGGGCCGTGGAAGGGCGAGCTGTACAACCCGCTCCGGGAGGACTCCGACGCCGCGGAGACCACTGCCTTCGCGGGCCTCCTCGGACTGGCCCTGCTGCCCGTCGGGCTGGTCGGCGGTACGGTCGGCTTCGTGCTGCGCCGCCGCAGGCGTCACGTCGCGGTGCCGTCCGGCGCACTCGCCGCGATGCACACGCGGCCGCGCCGCACGTCCGCCGGGCTCACGTACGCCGTGCTCGCCGCGCACGCCCGAAGCCGCACGCCGGACGCCAAGGCCAGGGCGAAGCGCCGCCGCCCCGGCGCCGACGTGCGCGACGTGCCGTGGTGGCGGGTGCGCGGGCTGCGGGAGCTGTCCGGGCTGCACCCGCTCGCGGGGGGCCTGCTGATGCTCCTCCTGATGGCCGGCATGTGGTGGTGGGAGCCGGGTTTCCAGCCCGTGCTCGGCGCGGTGGGCGCGCTGTTCCTGACCGTCACCGGCGGCTACCGGTTCCTGGCCTACGGCCGCCGTGTCGCGCCGCTCCTGGCCCGCGCGGCCGTCGCCCCCGTGCCCGTACCGAAGCGGTACGTGCTCCTCGGCGCGCCCCGCGGCCACTCGTCCCTCCTCGTGGTCTTCCCGGCGCACGGCGGCGCGGAGGACCGGCCCGAGGGCGTGCTGCCGGTGTGGCCGGAGGACGCCCCGGACTCGTCCGTCGGCGAGGTGGAGCTGCGGGGCTGGCTGGACCGGACCACCGACGGGCATCCGCTCGTCGTCCCGTGGGTGGACGGCCGGCCGCTGTGGCCGACGGAGCCCTATCTGGAGGCGGGGACGCCGGAGTTCGCCGAGGTGATGGCGCCGCTCGTCCCGCCCGCGGTCACCGCCCGGCGGTAGTCCCCCCGGCGGCCTTCTCCGCCGCCTTGAGGGCCCGCCAGCGGTCCATGATCCCGCCGATCTCGCCGTGCAGGAAGGCGAAGAACTCGGCCGTCTCGGCGGTGCGGCGGCCCGCCGCCGTGTCCGGGCCGAGGGTGGCGGAGCCCTCGCGGAGCAGCGCCTCCCAGCGGGTGAGGACCTGGTCGCGGCGGGTGAAGGTCTCGTACCAGAGCTCGTTGTGGAGCACGTAGCGCTCGCGGCGGGTGCCCGGGTCGCGCTCGCGGCTGACCATCCCGACCTGGGAGAGGTAGCGGATCGCGCCGGAGACGGCGGCCGGGCTGATCTTGAGCGCCTCGGCGAGCTCGGCCGAGGTCATCGAGGCGGTCTCGGAGGCGAGCAGGGCGGCGAAGACACGGCTCGCCATGCGCTGCATGCCGGCGGCGGTCATCGCGGCCGCGAAGCGCTCGACGAAGCGCGCCGTCGCCTCGCCGCCCGCCGTCGCCCCGTCGCCCGCCGTCGTCTCGTCGCCGGCCTTCGCCTCGCCGTCGGCCGCCGCCCCGGGGGTCGTCGTCACGCCGTCTGTCATGCCGTCTGTCATGCCTTCCACTATCTCACCCACTTTCCACGATTCCTTAACTTCACAAGTTTGTGAAATGAGCGTACGTTCTGAAGCATGACGAAGGCAATCAGCGTCGCCGGACTCCACAAGTCGTTCGGCCGCACGCACGCACTGGACGGCCTCGACCTCGCCGTCGAGACCGGCGAGGTCCACGGCTTCCTCGGCCCCAACGGCGCCGGGAAGTCCACCACCATCCGCGTCCTCCTCGGTCTGCTGCGCGCCGACTCCGGCACCACGCGCCTGCTCGGCCGCGACCCGTGGGCCGACGCCGTCGAGCTGCACCGGCGGATCGCCTACGTCCCCGGCGACGTCACCCTCTGGCGCAACCTCTCCGGCGGCGAGGTCATCGACCTGTACGGCAGGCTGCGCGGCGGCCTCGACCGCACGCGGCGCGCCGAGCTGATCGAGCGCTTCGAGCTGGACCCGACGAAGAAGGGCCGCACCTACTCCAAGGGCAACCGGCAGAAGGTCGCCCTGGTCGCCGCCTTCGCCTCCGACGTCGACCTGCTCGTGCTCGACGAGCCCACGTCCGGACTCGACCCGCTGATGGAGGAGGTGTTCCAGGAGTGCGTCGGCGAGGCCCGCGCCCAGGGGTGCACCATCCTGCTCTCCTCGCACATCCTCAGCGAGGTGGAGCAGCTCTGCGACCGGGTCAGCATCATCCGCAAGGGCCGCACCGTCGAGTCCGGCTCGCTCGCCGAACTGCGCCACCTCACCCGCACCAGCGTGGTCGCCGAACTCGCGGGCCCGCCCAACGGACTGGCCCGTCTGCCGGGCGTGCACGGCCTGGAGGTGCGGGCGCACCGGGTACGCCTCCAGGTCGACACCGACAAGCTCGACGCCGTCCTGCGCTCGCTCACCGAGTCCGGCGTGCGCAGCCTCACCAGCACCCCGCCCACCCTGGAGGAGCTGTTCCTCCGCCACTACGCCACGGACGAGGTGGCCGCGTCATGAGCACGCTCAGCCTCGCCGGCACCGGCTCCCTGACCCGGCTCGCGCTGCGCCGCGACCGGCTGATGCTGCCCGTCTGGGCCCTGGTCACCGGCGGTCTGGTGGCGAGCGGCGCGGGCTCGCTCCAGAGCCTGTACGGGACGGCCGCACAGCGCGCCGAACTCGCCGCGTCCATGAACGCGAACAGCTCGATGCGCTCGCTCTACGGCCCGGTCTTCGACGACTCCCTCGGCGGACTCGTCGCCTGGCGGTTCGGCACCTTCGCCGCCGTCCTCGCCGGCGTGATGAGCCTGATCATCGTCGTCCGGCACACCCGCGAGGAGGAGGAGACGGGCCGTCAGGAGATGCTGTCCGCCGGTGCGGTGGGCCGCCGGGCCCCGCTGACCGCCGCCCTTCTGGCCGCGCTCACCGCCAACACCGCCGTCGCCCTCGTCGTCGTCGCCGGACTGGCCGGGCAGGGCGCGGCCGGCGCGCTCGCGCTCGGACTCGCCATCGGCGGCACCGGCATGGTCTTCGCGACGACGGCCGCGATCGTCGCCCAGCTCACCGAGAGCGCCCGGCTCGCCAAGGGCCTGACGGCCGGACTGCTCGGCCTCGCCTTCGTGCTGCGGTCGGCGGGCGACGCCGGCACGGCGGGCGGGGGCAGCGTGCTCACCTGGCTCTCGCCCGTCGGCTGGGCGGTGCACGTCCGCGCCTTCGCGGGCGAACGGTGGTGGGTCCTCGCGCTGACCGCCGGCGCCGTCCTCGTCCAGACGGCCCTGGCGTACGGGCTGACCGCCCGGCGCGACGTCGGCATGAGCTTCCTGCCCACCCGGCCCGGGCCGGCCGTCGGGCGGCTGGCGACGGCGGGCGCGCTGGCCTGGCGGCTGCAGCGCGGCACGCTGCTCGGCTGGTCGCTGGGCTTCCTGACCGGCGGCCTGGTCTTCGGCGGGATGGTCGACGGCGCGGCGGACATCGTCGGCGACAACGCGCGGGCCCGGGAGATCTTCGAGCGGATGGGCGGCCAGAGCGCCCTCACCGACGCCTTCCTCGCCACCATGGTCGGGCTCTTCGGCATGATCGCGGCGCTGTTCGCGGTCGGCTCGGTGCTCCGCCTGCACGGCGAGGAGACCTCGCAGCGCGCCGAACCGCTGCTCGCCGCGCCCGTCGGCCGGCTGCGCTGGGCGGCCGGGCACCTCGTGGTGACGTTCGCCGGCTCGGCGCTGGTGCTGCTGCTGAGCGGGGCCGGGCTCGCGCTGTCGTACGGCAAGGAGCCCGGCCCGATCCTGGCCGCCGCGCTCGTCCAGCTGCCGGCCGTGTGGACGCTCGCGGGCCTGGCGGTGCTGCTGTGGGGCGCGGTCCCGAAGGCCGCGACGGCCGCGTGGGGCGTGGCCGGGGTGTGCCTGGCGCTCGGCTGGATCGGGCCCGCGCTCGACCTGCCGCAGGCCGTACTCGACGTGTCGCCGTTCGGGCATCTGCCGAAGCTGCCGGGCGGGGAGATGTCCTGGGCCCCGGTGCTCGCGCTCACGGCCCTGGCGGCGGCGCTCACGGCGGCGGGCCTCGCGGGGCTGCGCCGCAGGGACATCCAGAGCTGAGTGCCTTGCCGCGGCGGGGAGTTCACACCTCCACCAGCAGCTCCTCGAAGCCCCGGATCACATAGCCCGGCTTCCACACCGGCTCCGCCGCGAGCCGCAGCCCCGGCGCCTGCCTCAGCAACTCACCGAAGAGGGCGGTGAGTTCGAGGCGGGCGAGCGGGGCGCCGAGGCAGTAGTGGATGCCGGCGCCGAAGCTGACGTGCGGGTTGTCGGCGCGGGTGAGGTCGAGGCGGTCGGCGGTCGGGCCGAAGCGGGCGGGGTCGCGGTTGGCGGAGCCGAAGAGCAGGGCGACCTCGGCTCCGCGCGGGATGACGACGTCGCCGAGCTCGATGTCGTCGAGCACCCAGCGCTCGAACATCTGCAGCGGGGTGTCGTAGCGCAGGAGTTCCTCCACCGCGGTCGCCAGCGCCCGCGGGCCGGGATCCGGGCGGACGCCGTGACGCAGCAGCGTCCAGGTGCCGTTGACGGCGGTGTTCACGGTCGCCTCGTGGCCCGCGTTGAGGAGCAGCACGCAGGTCGAGATCATCTCCTGCTCGGTCAGCGCCGCGCCGCCCCGCTCACCGTCCCCCCGCTCCCCGTCCCCCCGCTCGGCGACGCCGAGCAGGCCCGAGATCAGGTCCTCGCCCGGGTCCTTGCGCCGCCGGGCGATCAGCTCCCGCAGGTAGCCGGAGAACTCGACCGAGGCGCGGACGGCCCGGCGGGCGGTCTCCTCCGACGGATTCAGCTCGAACATCCCGCAGATGTCCGCCGACCACGGCCGCAGCCGCGCCCGCTCCTCGTCGTCGTCCGGCACCCCGAGCATCTCGGCGATCACCGCCACCGGCAGCGGCTCGGCGACCCGCGCGAGCAGATCGCCGCCGCCGTCCGCGACCAGCCCGCCGACCAGCCCGGCGGCGAGCCGCCGTACGGTCGGCGCGAGCCGCTCCACCGTCCGCGGCGTGAACGCCTGGGATACGAGCCGCCGGATCCGGGTGTGGTCGGCGCCCTCCAGGTCGAGCAGCCCGTGGTCGTTGAGCGTGTGGAACGGCTCGTGGGCGGCGTCCGGCGCCGGGCGGCCGAACTCCTCGTGGGTGAAGCGGTGGGTGTACGTACGCCCCAGTCGGCGGTCCCGGAGCAGCGCCGACACGTCCTCGTGGTGCGGGATCAGCCACTGGCGGGTGGGGCCGTACCAGTGGGCGCGGCCGGCGGCGCGCAGCCGCGCGTAGGCGGGATGGGGATCGGCGACGAACTCCGGGGACCAGGGGTCGAAATCCATGCCCCCTTCCCTACCCGTTTCCACCCGCCGATCCCTGCCGGTCTCCATCCGCCGATCCCTGCCGGCTTCTACCCGCCGATCCCCGCCGGCCTCTACCCGCCGACCTGCACCAACCGCGCCTCGTACGCGAAGACGGCCGCCTGCGTCCGGTCCCGCAGGCCGAGCTTCACCAGGATCCGGCTCACATGCGTCTTGATCGTCGACTCGGCGACGATCAGGTGGTCGGCGATCTCCTGGTTCGACAGGCCCTGCGCGATGAGCACCAGGACCTCCGTCTCGCGCTCGGTCAGCTCGCCGATCTGCGCCATCGCGGGCGGGCGCGGCGCGGTCGCCGCCGACCTCGCGAACTCGTTGATCAGCCGCTTGGTCACGGTCGGCGCGAGCAGCGCCTCGCCGGCCGCGACCACCCGGACGCCCTCCGCGAGCTGTCGCGCCGAGGCGTCCTTGAGGAGGAAGCCGGAGGCGCCGGCGCGCAGCGCCTGGTACACGTACTCGTCCAGGTCGAAGGTGGTCAGGACGAGCACCTTCGCCGCGGCGTCGGCGGCGACGATCTCGCGGGTGGCGTCGATGCCGTTCAGCTCCGGCATCCGGATGTCCATCAGGACCACGTCGGGGCGGAGGGCGGCGACCTGGGCGACGGCCTCGCGGCCGTTGACGGCCTCGCCGACGACCTCGATGTCCGGCATGGCGTTCAGGAGGACGGAGAAGCCCTCGCGGACCATGATCTGGTCGTCGACGATCAGGACGCGGATCACGGCTGAAGCTCCTCACGGGGCACGGGGATGTACACGGCGACCTCGTAGCCTCCGTCGTCCGTCGGCTCGGCGGTCATCTCGCCGTTCAGCATCGTCACCCGCTCCCGCATGCCGGTGATGCCGTGGCCCGCGCCGGGCGAGGGCTTCACGAGCCCGCGCGCCGGTTCGTTCGCGACCCGCAGGCCGAGGCCGCCGAGCACGTACGAGACCTCCACCTTCGCGGGCGCGCCGGGTGCGTGCCGCAGCACGTTCGACAGGGCCTCCTGGACGATCCGGTACGCCGACAGCTCCACGCCCTGCGGCAGCTCGCGCACCGCGCCGGTCACCGTCCGCTCCACGTCGAGCCCGGCCTCCCGGACGTTGGCGACGAGGCCGTCCAGATCGGCGAGGGTGGGCTGCGGGGCGTCGGGCGCCTCGTAGTCCTCCGCCCGGACGACGCCGAGGATGCGGCGCAGCTCGGTCAGCGCGGCCACCGCGTTCTCCCGGATCGTCACGAACGCCTGCTCCAGCTCCGGCGGCGGGTTCTCCACGCGGTACGGGGCGGCCTCGGCCTGGATCGCGACCACCGACATGTGGTGCGCGACGACGTCGTGCAGCTCGCGGGCGATCGTCGTGCGCTCTTCGAGCAGGGTCCGCTTCGACCGCTCGACCGCCGTGACCGACTGCTGGGCGGTGACCTCGCGGGCCGCCTCGCGGCGGACCTGGCCGACCGAGACGGCGAGCAGGAGCAGCGCGGCGACGAAGACGACCTGCGGCCCGTCGTTGTCGTACGCGGCACCCCGAACCCCGGAGGCGAGCACGGCGTACACGGCGGTGACCACCCACATCCAGGCGGCGGTGCGCGGGCGGGTGCGCAGGGCGACGACGACGAGGACGGCGAGGTGCGCGAGGACGGAATTCGGCGCCCAGGGCCAGCCGTCGTCGTACGGACCCAGGTAGGCGACGAAGGGCGCGGTGACGAGCGACACCCAGAACGCGAGGACCGGACGGACGAGCGTCAGGAGCACGATCGCGGCCGGCAGGAGCGCGTACAGGAACGCGAACGGGGCGAGCAGGTCCCAGGAGTCCTGGTAGCCGACCAGGAACACGCAGAACGCGATGAACACGACGACCACGTGCGGAAGCAGGGTCGCGTGCTTCCGTATCCGCTCCGGCAGGAAGCGGACGAGCCCCCGGTCGGTGTCCATGCGGGGCAGCGGCCGGTAGGCGAAGGCGTCCGTGATGAGGTCCGCGCGCAGACCGCCGAGCGCCTTCAGCGTCAGGCGGAGCTCGGGGCTGCGGCTCGTTTCGGTGGTCCGGGTCGTCGAGGTCACCGGACCACCGTACGGGCGGGCCGGGCGCGGGTCGTCCGGCTGGATGCGGATCCTTCGGGGTCCGCCTTGAGTACTACCCGCGGCCACCCGTCACCAGGCACCAGGCACCAGGCCACCCTTCACCGGGCACCCGTCACCGGCACTCGTCACCAGGGCACCCGCCACCGGTCACGCGTCACCGGTCACCGTCACCAGGCCAGCTGGGCGATCTCCTCCGCCACCACCGCGCACGCGTCCGCCACGGGGTCGATCAGCGGGAAGTGGCCGACGTCCTCCAGGAGCGTGAAGCCGACGGTCTCGCCCGCCCTGGCCGCCGCGTCCACGTACGCCTCCGCCACGGCCGGCGGGACGACGATGTCGGCGCGGCCCTGGACGACGGTCGTGGCGATGCCGGTGGGGAGCAGCACGGCCGGGTCGGCGAAGGCCGCCCGGGCCTTGAAGTCCGCTTCCCCGCCGAGGAGTTGGGTCGTCGCACCGCCGCAGACGTCCAGCTCGGCCGCCCGCTCGAAGTGCGCGATCGGCGCGAGCGCGACGACACCGCGCAGGGCCGGCGGGGCCGGCAGGCGCCACGGGGAGCCGGCGGGCAGGACGTGCCGGGCGGCGGCCCACAGGGCGAGGTGGCCGCCGGCGGAGTGGCCGGTGAGGACGAGACGGCGCGGATCGGCCTGCGGAAGGTGCTCGGCGGCCAGGCCGGCGACCGCGTCGAGCGCCGCGGCCACGTCGTCGAAGGTGTCGGGCCAGCGCCCGGCGACGCCCTCGCCGTCGCCGCCGCGCCGGTACTCGACGCTGGCCACGGCGAAGCCGCGCCGGGCGAGGAAGTCCACGAACGGGGTCAGATGCCGCCGGTCGTACGCCGCCCGCCAGGCGCCGCCGTGCAGGGCGACGACGAGCGGCACGCCCGTGCGCCCGTCGCGCGGCGCGTAGAAGTCGACGACCTGATCGGGGTGCGCGCCGTACGCGGCGGAGGCGTCCGGGGCGACGGCCGGGTGCGAGAAGGCCGATGCTTCTTCGGCGGCGTCGCGCGCGGCGGGGTCCGGCATGCTGCTTCCAACCTCTCCTGGAACCAGGCCGATTGGCCTGACCTGCGGGGACCGTATCAGGAGTACGGCCCCCGCAGATCAGGTGATCAACCGATCATCGGCCGTCGTCGGAGGAGAGGACGTCGGCGAGCACCCGCGCCGCCCGCTCGGCGTCCGCGAAGCCGACGTACAGCGGCGTGAAACCGAACCGCAGGATGTCCGGACGACGCAGGTCGCCGACCACTCCGCGGCGGATCAGCTCCGCCATCACGTCCGGCGCCCCGGCGCAGCGCAGCGCGACCTGACTGCCCCGCTCCGCGTGCGCCGCGGGCGTCACGGACTCGACCCGGCCCGCCGGGACGTAGGCCCGCACGCACTCCAGGAAGAAGTCCGTCAGGGCCAGCGACTTGGCGCGCACGGCCTCGACCGCGACGCCGTCCCACACGTCGAGGGCGGCCTCCAGGGCCAGCATCGACAGGATGTCGGGCGTGCCGACCCGGCCGCGCAGCGCGCCTTCGGCGGCCCGGTAGCCCGGGGTCATGCCGAAGGGGTCGGCGTGCGAGTTCCAGCCGGGCAGCGGCGAGTCGAAGCGACCCTGGTGGCGCTCGGCGACGTACAGGTACGCGGGCGCGCCGGGGCCGCCGTTGAGGTACTTGTACGTGCAGCCGACCGCCAGGTCCACGCCGTGCGCGTCGAGGCCGACGGGCAGCGCGCCCGCGCTGTGGCACAGGTCCCAGACGGCGAGCGCGCCCGCCTCGTGGAGGGCGGCGGTGAGACCGGGCAGGTCCCGGAGCCGGCCGCTGCGGTAGTCGACGTGGTTGACCAGCGCGAGGGCCGTCCGGTCGGTCACCGCGCCCGCCATGTCGGCCGGGTCGAGGGGCACGATCCGGTGACCCGTGAGGCGCGCGGCGGACTCGGCGATGTACCCGTCCGTGGGAAAGGTCGTCGCGTCGACGAGGATCTCGTCGCGTCCGTCGCCGGCCAGCCGCGTGCCCGCGACGACCGCCTTGAAGACGTTCACGCTGGTCGAGTCGCCGACCACGATCTGCCCGGCGGCGGCACCGACGATCGGGGCGATCCGGTCGCCGATCCGCTCGGGCGCGGTCCACCAGCCGGACTCGTCCCAGGAGCGGATGCGCAGCTCGCCCCACTCGCGGGTGATGACATCGGCCATGCGGGCCGGCACGTGCGCGGGCAGCGCGCCGAGCGAGTTGCCGTCGAGGTAGACGACGTCGTCGTCGAGGGCGAACTTCTCGCGGTGCTTGGCCAGCTCGTCGGCGGCGTCGAGCGCCTGGGCGCGCTCGGCGTGGGTGCGGGAGATCTCAGACATGGCTGCGCGCCGTCCACAGCTCGGGGAACACGTTCTTCTGCGCCCGCTTCTCCAGCCAGGCCACGCCCGCCGAGCCGCCGGTGCCGGTCTTCGCGCCCATCGCGCGCCGGGTGGCGACCAGGTGGTCGTTGCGCCATCGCCAGACCAGTTCGGCGACGTCGCTGAGCGCCTCGCCGAGGCGGACGAGTTCGGCGTTCTGGTCGGCGTCGGCGTAGATCCCGGCCCAGATCCGCTCGACCTCCGCGGAGGGCTCGTAGCGCAGCGCCGGATCGCGGTCGAGGACCGCGGCCGGCACGGGCAGCCCGCGCCGGGCGAGCAGCCGCAGCGTCTCGTCGTACAGGCTGGGCTCCTGGAGCGCCTTCTCCAGCTCGGCGTGGACGCGGGGCGCGCCGCGGTGCGGCACCAGCATGGACGCCGACTTCTCGCCGAGCAGGAACTCCATCCGCCGGTACATCGCCGACTGGAAGCCGGAGCCCTCGCCGAGCGCGCCGCGGTAGGCGTTGAACTGGGCGGGGGTGAGCTGGGCGAGCGGCCGCCACGAGTGGTTGAGGGCTTCGAGCTCGCGCACGGAGCGCTTGAGCGCGTCCATCGCGACGGGCACGTCGTCCCGGCGCAGGGCGTGGCTCGCGGTCTCCCACTCGTGGACGATCACGGTGAACCACAGCTCCATGACCTGGGTGGTGACCAGGAAGACCATCTCGCCCGGATCGTCGGAGCGCAGGTGCTGGAGGTGGGTGAGGACGTCCGCCTGGACGTAGTCCTCGTACGGTGTCGTGCCCGCGAAGTCGAGGTTCGGCGTGTCGGCGACTGCGTCGGCGACCGCACCGGCTCCGGGGGCATCGGGGAAGGTGGACATTTCTGTCTCCTCGATACGTAACACCGGGTAGCGGTCCGCTCCTCTCCTCCGGCCCATCCGGCACGGGAGCCCCGGTCCCCTCGGGAGGCGCGCTTCGTCGCACGCCCTCCCAAGCGCATCATGACACGACCGGACCGGTGATGTAGATCCCCTCTTCGTCATACGGATACGCGTTCGAATGACAGCCGTCCAGGCCCTTGATCTGCTGCATCATCACCGGCGCGGCCCGCCCGGGCCCCGCGCAGCCGAGGTGCCGGCGGATGCCGAGCTCGTGTCCGACCTCGTGGTTGATGATCAGGTTCCGGTACTCGGCGGGCGGTCCGGCGAAGGTCGGCGAGCCCAGCATCCACCGCTTCAGGTTGACCACGACACCGGCGGACGTCTCGCAGTTCAGCTCGCCGTGCGTGTTCATGCCGTTGGCCGCGCAGAGCCGGTCGGCGGTGTCCGGGGTCGCGATCCGGATGACGAAGTCGGCGTGGTCGGTGACCAGCTGGAAGCGGCCCCGGCCGTGCGCGGCCCAGCCCCGCGGATGCGCCAGGATCCGCTGGATCTCCTCGGCGGCCTCGCGGGCGGAGACGTCGACGCCGTCCTCGACCTGGACGCGGTAGCGGCGCAGGGTGCCGCCGGAGCCGACGGGGGCGCCGGTGGCCCGGGCGGTGGTGAAGGTGCCGGGGCCGGACCGCGGGACGCGGGGCTTCTTGTCGTGCGCCTTCTCCGGAGCGGGCCCGCGCGTGGATCCGGGCGTCGCGGCCCGCGCCGGCGGCGTGGTCGGCGCCGTCGCCCCGGCCGGTGGCGCCGTCGTCCCGGCCGGTGGCGCGGTGGTGCCGGCCGGTGGCGCCGTCGTGCGCCCCGGGCCCGGGGCGGCGGGTGCGGCCGCGGTGTCCCGGCCCTGGTAGTGGGCGGCCGCGGCCACGCACCCGAGCACCGCCAGGACCAGACACAGCAACGGCCACCCGCGCCGCCGCACCGCTCGCCGTCGCCCCACCAGAGCCCCCTCGCCCCACCCACGTACACCTTCGAACAGGTGTCCCCACCCTCAGGACGGCGGAACGGAGACGGGGGTTCCGAGATCCTCGCGCGCGGCCGCGCGCCCGGAGCGGCGGCGGGGCCGGATCTGACGGCGATCCGACAGGCCGGTGGCAGACTGCCCTCATGACGACGCACACCCACCAGAACCTGCTCGGCGGCCCCGGCCCGACGCTCCTCCCGGAGAACGAGGACGCCTACCGTCTTCTCGCCGAGGAGTCCCTCGCCCCCGTCGAGGTCGCCCGCAAGCACCCCACCTTCTCCCTCGCCTGGGCCATGCTCGCCGACGACGCCTACGAGTCCGGCCGCGTCGTCGAGTCCTACGCCTACGCCCGCACCGGCTACCACCGCGGCCTCGACGCGCTGCGCCGCGCCGGCTGGAAGGGCCACGGCCCCGTCCCGTGGTCCCACCGCCCCAACCGCGGCTTCCTCCGCTGCCTGGCCGCCCTGGCCCGCGCCGCGGGCGACATCGAGGAGAAGGACGAGCAGGAGCGCTGCTGGCAGTTCCTGCGCGACAGCAGCGAAGAGGCGTACACGGAGCTGCACCGCTAGGACCTGGCACCGGCCCGCGGCCGGCAGCGGCTAGCGGCAGGCCGCGGCGAGCGGCCGGCACGGGGACGCCCGCACCCCTGTTCGTTCAGCGGTGCGGGCGGGTACCCGGCCCGGCCCGAGGCCGGGCCACCGCCCACGACGGCACGGCCGCCGGCGGCGAGCGCCCGCGCGCGCGGCCCGCGTAGGGCTCAGGCGCGCTCGCCCCGCTTCGCCCCCGGGTCCAGCGGTGGCGCGCCCACCCCGCAGTGGACCTTGCACTCGGGGTGGCAGCCGGCGGGGCGCACCTCGGCCGGGGTGCGCAGGGTGAGCCAGGCCAGGACCGCGCCCGCGACCAGGACGCCCGCGAGGATCGGCATCGCCCGGTCGAAGGCGGCGTCGAACTCCGTCGCCGAGCGGTACGCCTCCGGGCCCATGTCCACGAGCAGCGGCAGTGCGGCGACCGCGACGAGGCCCGCCGCGCGCGCGGCCGCGTTGTTGATGCCGCTGGCGAGCCCGGCCCGGGAGACGTCGACGGAGGCGAGCACGGTGGCCGTGAGCGGCGCGACCAGCGTGGTCATGCCGAGGCCGAGGACGACCATCGCGGGCAGCACGTCCGCGACGTACGAGGGGGCCTCGCCGACCCGCAGCATCAGCAGCATCCCGGCGGCGCACAGCAGCGGCCCGACCGTCAGCGGCAGCCGCGGCCCGGTCTTCTCGCCGAGCTCGCCGGACTTCGCCGAGAGCAGCAGCATCAGCACGGTCGTGGGCAGCATGGCCGTTCCGGCGGCGAGCGCCGAGTAGCCGGAGACCACCTGGAGCTGGAGCGCGGCCAGGAAGAAGAAGCCGCTGAACGCCGCGTACACGCACAGGGTGACCAGGTTGACCGAGGTGAACATCCGCGAGCGGAAGATCGACGGCGGCACCATGGCCCGCTCGCCGCGGTGCCGCTCCACCCACACGAAGCCCGCGCCGGTCGCGAGGCCCGCCGCACCGGCCCACCACACCCGCGCGATCAGCGCGTAGGTGACGAGGGCCAGCGCCAGCGCGCCGAGCGCCGCGCCGAGCACGTCGAAGCGGCCGTGCGCGGCGGTGTCGCGGGACTCGGGGACGTGCCGCAGGGCCACCGGCACGCAGACGAGCGCGAGCGGCACGTTCAGCAGGAACACCCACCGCCAGCCGGGCCCGTCGACCAGCCAGCCGCCCACGAACGGCCCGATCGCCGCGCCGACGCCCCCGAAACCGGACCACAGCCCGACCGCCTTCGCCCGGTCGTCGGCGTGGAAGCTGGCCTGGATCAGCGCGAGCGAACCGGGCGTGAGCAGGGCGCCGCCGACACCCTGGAGGGCTCGGGAGGCGACGAGGATGCCCGCGCTCGGGGCGAGCCCGCACAGCAGCGAGGCCGCCGCGAACCACACCACGCCGATGACGAAGATCCGCCGCCGCCCGTACCGGTCGCCGAGCGAGCCGCCGAGCAGGATCAGCCCGGCGAGCGTGACCATGTAGGCGTTGACGGTCCACTGCAGGGCACCGATGTCGGCGCCGAGATCCTCGCCGATGTGCGGCAGGGCGACGTTGACGACGGTGGAGTCGAGCAGTGCCATCGCCGAGCCGAGCACGGTGGTGAAGACGACCCACCGCCCGGTCCCGGAGGCGAGCCGGATCCCGGCGCCCGGCGCCGCGGCGGCTCCTTCCGCGTTGACCATGCCTGCATCGTCCCGCGATCCGCCCGGCCGCGCAGCCGGGACGGCAAACGCCGTCGGGCCCGGCACCACTCTCGTGGTGCCGGGCCCGACGAACAGCGCCTGTGGCGCTTACTTCAGCTTCGTACCGGTCGAGCGCAGCGCCGCGCACGCCTCGGTGACGCGCTTGGCCATGCCCGCCTCGGCGAGCTTGCCCCAGGTGCGCGGGTCGTAGGTGGACTTCTTGCCGACCTCGCCGTCGACCTTCAGGACACCGTCGTAGTTCTTGAACATGTGGTCCGCCACCGGACGCGTGAAGGCGTACTGGGTGTCGGTGTCGAGGTTCATCTTCACCACGCCGTTGTCGAGCGCGGTGGCGATCTCCTCGGCGGTCGAGCCGGAGCCGCCGTGGAAGACGAAGTCGAACGGGGAGACCTTGCCGAACTTCTCGGCGACACCCGCCTGGAGGTCCTTGAGCAGCTCGGGGCGGAGCACGACGTTGCCCGGCTTGTAGACGCCGTGGACGTTGCCGAAGGACGCGGCCAGCAGGTAGCGGCCCTTCTCGCCCAGGCCCAGGGCCTCGGCGGTGCGGATGGCGTCGTCGACGGAGGTGTACAGCTCGTCGTTGATCTCGTGGGTGACGCCGTCCTCCTCGCCACCGGTCGGGGTGATCTCGACCTCAAGGATGATCTTGGCGGCGGCGGCCTTGGCGAGCAGCTCCTGGCCGATGGCCAGGTTGTCGGCCAGGGTCTCGGCGGAGCCGTCCCACATGTGCGACTGGAACAGCGGGTTCTCGCCACGGGCCACGCGCTCGGCGGAGATGTCGAGCAGCGGGCGGACGTAGCCGTCCAGCTTGTCCTTCGGGCAGTGGTCCGTGTGCAGCGCGACCGTGATGTCGTACTTCGCCGCGACGATGTGCGCGAACTCGGCCAGGGCGACGGCGCCCGTGACCATGTCCTTGTTGTACTGGCCGCCCAGGAACTCGGCGCCACCGGTCGAGATCTGGATGATGCCGTCGCTCTCGGCCTCCGCGAAGCCGCGCAGGGCGGCGTGGAGGGTCTGGGACGAGGTGACGTTGATGGCCGGGTAGGCGAACTTGCCTGCCTTCGCCCGGTCGAGCATCTCGTTGTAGACCTCGGGGGTTGCGATGGGCATTCGTCCGCTCCTTGTGATGTGCGGGTAGGTGCGTTGCTTGTCCCTGACCTGGGGGGCGACGTCATCGTCGCCCCCCATCCTTCCAGACTCCGGTCCGGGGTCCCACGGGCACGGCATGGATAAGGCGGGGTGTTTCACGTGAAACACCCCGCCTTCTCGCAAAACCGCAGGTCAGAGCCGATGCGCGACCGGCCCGGAAGCTACGTCACGACTTCGCGGCGGTTACGCCAGGCCCAGCTCGTCCAGCGCGTACGCGTACAGGTACGGCACGCCCGCGGTCTCGGCGATCTTCTCGCCCGCGCCCGTCGCCCGGTCCACGATCGTGGCGACGGCCACGACCTCGGCGCCGGCCGCGCGGGCCGCCTCGACGGCGGTCAGCGGCGAGCCGCCGGTGGTCGAGGTGTCCTCGACGATCAGGACGCGGCGGCCCTTGATGTCCGGGCCCTCCACCTGGCGCTGCATGCCGTGCGCCTTGGCGGCCTTGCGGACCACGAAGGCGTCCAGGCGGGCGCCGCGCGCGGCGGAGGCGTGCAGCATCGCGGTGGCGACCGGGTCGGCGCCCAGGGTCAGACCGCCGACCGCGTCGAACTCCAGCTCCTTGGTCAGTTCGAGCATGACCTGGCCGACGAGCGGGGAGGCCGCGCCGTCGAGCGTGATCCGGCGAAGGTCCACGTAGTAGTCGGCCTCAAGACCCGAGGAGAGGGTCACCTTGCCGTGCACCACGGCCTTGTCCTTGATCTGCTGGAGCAGCTCAGCGCGTACGTCAGTCATGCTCACGAGCTTAGGGCCTGCCCTCGGGCCCGCCGCTCACAGGCGGCGCCAGGTCCAGGTCGTCGAGACCTCCAGCGGGTCGATGGGCGTGACCAGGCGCGGGAGGGTGTTGAGGCCGTTCGGGGGGCCGGTCTGCGGCTCGACGCAGACGGCGTCCTCGGGCTCGTCGTAGACGACGACGTACTCGGCCCGGCTGGTGATCCGCAGCTCCAGCTGCCCGGGCCAGGTGAGGGTGACGTCGACGCCGTCCGGCATGCCGAAGCAGTCGTCCCAGGGGCGCGGGGTCGGGTCGATGCGGCGGCCGGTCGGGATGTGGTTCGCGCCGCGCTCCTCCTGCCAGGCCGGGTGGAAGCCGAGCTCGACGTCCGCGCCGCCGAGCGAGCGCCGGAACCAGGGGTGCCAGCCGGCCTGCGCCGGGAAGGAGTCGGACGCGGTCTCGACGCCGAGGGTGAGCGTGAGCGAGCCCTCGCCCAGCTCGACGATCTGGGTGACCTTCCCCGCGTACGGCCAGGGCGAGCCGAGTTCGGAGGTGAACGCGGCCGCGGTGTCGGTGACGTGGGCGGTCTTCCACGGGAGGTCGCGGACGGTGCCGTGGATGGCGTGCGGGGCGGCGTGCTCGCTGACGGGGAGTTCATGGGTGGTCGCGCCGTTGCGGAAGCGGGCGTTCTCGGTCCGGCCCGCCCAGGGCGCCATCACGAAGCAACCGAAGTGCGCGCCCTGGAGCAGCAGTTCGGTGCCCCCGACGCGCAGCCCGGTGATGCGGCAGCCGTGCTCGGGGTCGATGGTCAGCTCGGCGTCACCGGCCGTCAGTCGCGTCAGATTGCTCACGGTCCGACCCTAGGCGATCTCCTGCCGGGCGGAAGCGTTTCAGCGGCTCGGCGGGCACATCGGCTCGGCGGGCGCATCGGCTCAGCGGCGGCGGCGCAGGGCGCGGGTGACGACGACGGCGGAGGCGAGGGCGAGCGCGGCGGCGGGGGCGATCCAGCGCAGGCTGGCGCCGGCGCCGGAGGACTCGGCGGCGGGCACCGGGGCGTAGCGGCCGCGCGGCGGGGCGTGGTCGACCTCCTCGGCGCTGCGGCCGATCATGGTGCGCCGGGCGTGCGCGGCCTCGGCGGGCTGACCGGTGGCGGGCGCCTCGAAGTCCTCGTCGGCGAGCGGATCGAGGGACGGCGGCGGCACGGGCGTGTCGAACACCGAGGTGCGCTCCTCCGGCTCCTCCGGCTCCTCCGGCTCCGCCCTCTCCTCGCCCTCGTCGTGCTCGTCGTGCTCGGGGTGCTCGTCGTGCTCGGGGTGCTCGTCGTGCTCGGCCGCTTCCGCCGCGGCCATCTCGGCCTCCACGTCCGCGACCGCGACCAGCGCCTCCGCGAAGCGGTCGAGCAGCCGCGCGCCCACCGTGCCGCGGGCCGCCGCGTCGGCGTCGGCGAGCCGTCCGGCCGCCCGCACCGCGCCGCTGAAGCGGATGGTGGTGCCCTCGGCCACCGGGGTGAGGGTCAGCGCCAGCGCGATCGACGCCGTGCCCTTGCCGCGGACCTCGGTGCCCTCGCCCGCGACGGCGAAGCCCGTGCCGCCGTCGCGCTCCGAGATCGTGAGGGTGCCGCGGTAGGTGATGGTGTTGCCGCCGACCCGGACCTTCAGCCGGCCCGCGAGCGGCCCGGCCGCCGCGTCCGCGTCCTGCTGGAAGCCGGGCACGCAGCGTGCGACCCGCGCGGGGTCCGTCAGCGTGGCGCGCAGGACCTCGGCCGGGACCGGGACGAACACCTCATGCTCCATGGGAGCCGAGCCTACTCAGCCGGGGCCCGCTCGTCGCCTGTTTGCGGGCCCCCGGGCGGCTCGGCGGCGCCGTCAGTAGCGCGGATGCACCAGCGTCGACGGCGGCAGGCCGGCGGGGCCGCCGGTGCGGGTGCGCTCGACGCGGCTCTCCGCCTCGGTGAGGGCCGCGGCGGTGACCGAGCGGAGCCGCGGAGCGCCGGGCGCGAGGCCGAGGACGGGCGGCCGGCCGCCCCGGGCCGCGAGCAGGAAACCCCACTCCGCTCCCCCGCCCGAGGCCGCGGCGTACGGGCGGGTGGTGAAGCCGGCGGCGCGCAGGGTCGCGTCGACGGTCCAGTACGTACGGGGGCGGCCGGTCGCCGGGCCGGCGTGGACGACGAGGCGGCCGCCGTCGGCGAGGACGTCGGCGGCGAGCCCGTAGAACTCCTCGGAGTAGAGCGTGGCGCCGGCGGTGCCGCCGGGTCCGGGGTCGGGCAGGTCGGAGATCACCACGTCGTACCGTTCCTGCACGGAGCGGTGCCCGCGCAGCCAGCCGAAGGAGTCGCCGTAGTCGACCGTCACCCGCGGGTCGCGGAACGCCTGCCCGTTGAGCCTGGCCAGGTCGGGGTCGGTGCGGGCGAGCCGGGCGACGCCGGGGTCGAGCTCGACGACGGTGACGGAGCGCACGTCGCCGTAGCGCAGCACCTCGCGGGCGGCGAGCCCGTCGCCGCCGCCGAGGATCAGCACGCGCGCGTGCCGGCCGTTCATCGCGGGGTGCACCAGGGCCTCGTGGTAGCGGTACTCGTCGCGGCCGCCGACCCGCAGCCGGCCGTCGAGGAAGAGGTCGGGCGGCCCGCCGCGCGCGCCGGTGACCACCACCTCCTGGACGTCGGTGCGCAGGGCGACGCGGACGCTGTCGCCGTACACCGCCCGCCGCGCGGCCTGTTCGAAGTCGCCGGCGAGGACGGTCGCGGTGGCGAGGACGGCGAGCACGGCGAGGTTCGCGCCGATGAGCAGCGCCCGCGAACGGGCCGTCAGGTCGTGCCGGAACAGCCACAGGACGAGCGTGCCGCCCGCGACCGCGTTGACCGCGCCGGTGACCAGCGCGCCGGTCAGCTGGCCCAGCCAGGGCAGCAGCAGGAACGGGAAGGCGAGCCCGCCGACCAGCGCGCCCACGTAGTCGGCGGCGAACAGGTCGGCGACGGTCCCGGCGGCGTCGTACGGATCCCGCTGCGCCCGGGCCCGCCCGCGCCGGGTGCCGCCCGGGACGACCCGCGCTCCCGCGACGGGTCTCGACGGCGAACGCGCCGACTGGGCCCGCTGGATGAGCGTCATCAGGAGCGGGATCTCGGCGCCGATCAGCACGCCGATGGCCAGCGCGAACGTCACGAGCACCCACTGTGCCTGGCCGAGCCAGGCGAAGGCCGCGTACAGCACCATCGCCGAGCAGCCGCCGATCAGCGCGAGCCCGCCCTCGACCAGGCCGAAGCCGACGGCGGCGCGACAGCGCAGCCGCTTGGCGAGCAACGAGCCGACGCCCATCGCGAAGACCATGACGGACAGCACGACGGACGCCTGGGTGACCGAGTCGCCGATCAAGTACGAGGCCAGGGCGACCAGTTCGAGTTCGTAGACCAGGCCGCAGGCGGCGCAGACGAAGACCGTCGCCAGGACCGGATACCGCACCGCGCCCGGCCGGACGGGCCGCCGCACCGCGGCGACGCCGGCCCGCTCGGTCGGCGGGGGCATGGTCACGGGCGGGTCGATCATGCCCGTAACGCTACGTCACACCTGTTCCGCGGAGCGTCACCCGCGCGAGTGCATCCGAGGCATATGTGCGGCGTCAGGGTGGCGACGGTGCGGCGCCCGGCCGCCGGCACCGTCAGAGCACGGCCGGCATCCGGGCGCCGATCCGCGTTCTGGTCACCACCAACTGCCCTTCCTGCGGGTAGGCGTGCCAGGTGCGCCAGCGCACCTGGCCCTCGTGGCGCTGCGCCAGCATCGCGGTGAAGGCGTGCGGCGAGCCGGGGAAGGTCCCCGCGAGGCCGTGCGGATGGTCGGCGACGAGTGCGAGCAACTCCTGCGCGCGGCCCGCGAACGAGCCCTGGGTGAGGGTCTCGACGCGGGCGGCGAACTCGTACTCCCACTCGCCGACCCGCTTGGACACGCCCAGCGGCAGCGGGGTGCTGCTGCCGGGCATGCAGGCGACGGTCTCCGAGCAACTGCGGTCCTCCTCTTGGAGAAGCACCTGATGGGACGCGCCGAGCAGCCGCAACTGCAGCTTGGCACCGGCGAGTTCGAGGTCGAGCACGGCGAGCGCGGGCAGCGGGTCGCGCCCCAGCGCCCAGGCCAGGTCGGCCGCGCGGGTATCGGTGTAGGAGGTTTTCAGGGTCGTGAGCATGGATCGGCTCCGCAAACACGGTTGGCGGGTGGGCCGGAGGCGTCCCGGTGAAGGGTTTCGACCGGGAGTGGGGATCGCCGGCTCGGGTCCACACACGGTCCGAGGGCTGGATGTTCTCGACAACGAGGGAATCATGAACCGTGGCCGAGTCGCAGCGTTTTTGCCCAACTTGGCGTGGTTTCCATCCCCTCGGGGGCCCCACGGTTCAACTGTTCAATCGGAATCGATCGCGTGATTCCCACAATCGCTCAACAGAGTGGTGACAGACGCGTGTTGTCCCCCGCCGGACGCCCGTCAGCTGCCACCGCCGCAGCCGCCCCCGCCGCAGCCCGAGCCGCAGCCGGACGAACCGCAGGAAGAGGAGCCGCAGGAGGACGACGAGCCGCAGCCGCCGCCCGAGGAGGAGGAAGAGGAGGAGGAGCCGCCGCTCGCCCAGCCGCCCCGGCGCTTGCGCCGCTTGCGGGACCGGCTGCCGCTGGTCGCCGCCGCGAATCCGACGACCACGAGAATGACGAGTCCGATGACGATGAGTGCGCCCATGGTGAATCCCCCGTGCGTTCGAGCGTGCACATCAGCCGAGTGGCTGTGCGAGGGGGATTCCCGCCCCGGCCGGGCTCGAAGCGCGCCGGGCCCGCACTTGAGCAAGTCCAGAGCTTCGCCCGCGCGTACGGCTCACGAACGTTCCGGAACCTCGAACTCCGGGCCGGCGCCGGCCGCCTCCCTCGCGCCCACTCTCCCGTCCCCCCTCACATCCCCCACCTCGTCCAGCGCCTCCTCCCCCACCTCATCCACCGCCTCGTCGGCCGCCTCGTCCCCCACCTCATCCACCGCCTCGTCGGCCGCCTCATCCACGGCCGCTTCCACAGCCCCGTCCGCCGCCAGGCGTGCGCGCAGCGCCCGTGCCTCCGCCAGCGCCTGACGGGAGGGCGGCCGGACGCCCCGGCCGCCCCGGCAGGCGGGACCCTGGGAGTGCGCCGGGCGCACAGGGCGCTCCAGGGCGCACGCGCCCGCACCGTCGGCCAGCGTCCGGGCCGTCCCGGGCGGCGCGAGCCGGTGCCGGGCGATGACGGCGCCCTTGGGGGTGGCGATCGAGAGGTACGGGTTGTCCAGGCGCCGGTGCACCTCCACCCGCGAGCCGGCGAGGTCGGGCTGGACCGCGTAGTAGCTGTCGCGGTACGGCACGAGCCCCTGCGGTCCGACGATCCGGCGGGCCCGCAGCCAGGCGGGGAAGGGAGTGGGCGGCAGCGCCGGCAGGGCGGCCGGCCGAGGGCCGTCCGGGGCTTCCTGCCCGGCCGCGAGCCGGTCGAGCTCGTCCTGCGCGCCGGCCAGCCGGCTGTCGTGCCCGATCGCGTTCCACCAGTCCCGCAGCGCCGCGCCCCTGGCCTCGTCCGGCGGATCGGCCGGGTCGGCGGGACCGAGCCGGACCGCCGCGCCGTAGTACCGGGCCACCTGCGCGAAGGCGGGATTCGGCCAGCCGGTCGCGATGGTGCACACGACCGGCGTGCGGTCGAGCCGCCAGCGCCGGGGGGTGCCGCCGAGCCGGCGCAGCGTCCGGTCGATCGCCTCGGTCAGGTGCGGGAGGTCGTCGCCGTCGCTCAGGACGCCGCGCCAGCGGCCCGAAGCGGTCTCGGTGCCGACCAGCAGCCGCGCGTGCGTGCCGCAGCCCCAGCGCAGCGGCGGGGCGGGCAGCCGGAGCCAGTCGAAGCGGATCTCCTGGCCGGCGTCCTCCGGCACGTCCGCCGGTCCGTCCGGGTGGGCGTCGGGCCGGCATTCCGCGCACGGCGGGCGCAGCAGATGGCGGCGCAGCGCCCGGGTGAAGGTGGAGTAGCCGCCGGGGTAGCCGAGTTCGACGACCTCCGCGAACAGCCGGCTGGCCAGGAGGTGCGGGTCGTCGGCCAGCCGCTGCCGGCAGTAGGGCAGGAAGAGCAGGGACACGTCCAGCGCCGGGCTGCGCACGCCGGCGACCCGGTCGCCGCCGAGATAGGAGCGCACCGTCTTGCGGTCGCGCCCCAGGTGCCGGGCGATCGCCGAGATCGACCAGCCTTTGCGGCGCAGTTCCCGCATCTCCAGGTATTCGCCCCTGGTGAGCATTCCAGCCCCCTCGCCGAAGTCGTCTCACAATTTCGCCCAGAGACCATACCCGAGAAGCATGAATTTGCGAAGCTGGCCAAATATATTCCCTGACGGGGCGTCGGATTTTCGCGCAGCGCACCCTCGCGAAGTGCGCCACCCAACGCGCCACCCGGGGAAAATCGCCAAGCAGGCGCGGCGTGTTGTGACAATACGACCACCGCTCCGGGGGGTGGGGAATTTGCCGGAGCACTATATAAAGTCTTTGCCGGGCGCCCTCTTGTGGACCGGTCGAGGACCCGCTGAGGAATTCTCCCGAGCACTCCCGGAATGGAATATGAAAGGACGCCCGTATTGCGGACATTCGGTTCGTGGGGTTTTTCGTTGACCGGGGCATGAGTGCAATGAGCCGACCGAATGTCCTGCCCCGGACGGACCGGGGCCCCGTCTGGCCCGCCGGAGGCTGGCTGTTCGTGCCCGACCGCCGGGACGCCACCGGAGAGATGCGCAGCGGCTATCTGTCGCGCGACGGAGAGCGGGTCGTGCTGCGGCACACCTCCCGGCTGCTGGCCGACTTCCTGCTGCGGATCCGCCAGCTGGAAGAGGGCTTCGCGGCGGGCCTCGCCCGCGCCGGGCGTGAGGGTCGGGCGTGTACGAGTCGATGAACGACCCCTTCACCTGGTCCGAGTACGGGAACGGGATCGTCGGCGTCCCCGCCACCGAAGGCTGGGACGGCTGGCCCGACGACGACCGGACCGGGCCTCTCCACTTCCACCACCCGCCCCTGGACGACGCCGCGGCCCTCCACGGCGTGCCGCTCCATTCGATGCCGCTCCACACCGTGCCGCTCGACGAGATGATGTCCCTCGACACGATGTCCCTGGACGCCGTGCCGCACCCGCCGGCGCCGGAGCCCGCGCGCCCCGCCCGGCGCCGCCACCTGCCTCCGGTGACGTCCTGGCCGCTGCTCTTCCGCTCGCTGTTCGGATTGCTGACCATCGTCACGGTCACCGGGGTCTGCGTCCTGGACTGGCTGCTCTGCTACAACCCGCTGCGCGACCTGGCCCAGTCCCGGGTGCCGCACGGGCTCGACCTCCTGTGGCCGGCGATCGTCTACGCGCCGTGGCTCGTGGGCAGCCTCTCGGTGCTGCGCAGCGCGCTGGAGGCGCGCCGGCTCGCCCACGCCTGGGCCATGGTGGTGGTCTTCTCCGGCATCGCGACGGGGCTGTGCGTCTTCGAGGCGTGCCGGACCCCGGTCGACCTGGTCGACGTCGTCGTCGCAGGTCTGCCGCCGATCACCGCGGCCGCCTGCCTGCACCAGCTGGTGCGGCAGCTCACCGCCGCCTCCCGCGCCCGCCGCCCCTCGCCGCGCCACACCGCCCGCCGGGTGCCCCGGCAGCGCCGGCGCTGAGCCCCCGGCCGGGCCCGGCCGAAATGCCGGTGCCCGCTTGTCCGTTCCTCGCCCGTCGTCAGAGGATGGCCCCCTGACGACGAGCCTTGAGGAGCATCGATGGGTACCAGTCCGCTGCTGAACCGCCGGCTCGCCGAATTCGGGACGACGATCTTCGCCGAGATGTCCGCGCTCGCCACCCGGACCGGCGCGATCAATCTGGGCCAGGGCTTCCCTGACACCGACGGGCCGGAGGAGATCCGCGAGGCCGCCGTCCGCGCCCTGCGCGAGGGCCGCGGCAACCAGTACCCGCCCGGCCCCGGCGTGCCCGAGCTGCGCTCCGCGATCGCCGAGCACCAGCAGCGGCGCTACGGCCTCGCGTACGACCCCGACACCGAGGTCCTGGTCACGGCGGGCGCCACCGAGGCGATCGCGGCCGCGCTGCTGGCGCTCGTCGAGCCGGGCGACGAGGTCATCGCCCTGGAGCCGTACTACGACTCGTACGCCGCCTGCATCGCCATGGCCGGCGGCACCCGCGTCCCCGTCACCCTGCGCCCGCACGACGGGGCCTTCGTCCTCGACCTCGACGAGCTGCGCGCGGCGGTCACCGACCGCACCCGGCTGATCCTGCTCAACACCCCGCACAACCCCACCGGCACCGTCCTCAGCCGCGCCGAGCTGACCGCCGTCGCCGAACTCGCCCAGGAGCGCGACCTGCTGGTCGTCGCCGACGAGGTGTACGAGCACCTGGTCTTCGACGGCGCCGCGCACCTGCCGATCGCCTCACTGCCCGGCATGCGCGAGCGCACCGTCACCATCGGCTCGGCCGGCAAGACGTACTCGTTCACCGGCTGGAAGGTCGGCTGGATCACCGCGACGCCCGAGCTGACCAGCGCGGTGCGCTCCGCGAAGCAGTTCCTCACCTACGTGTCCTCCGGCCCGTTCCAGTACGCGGTCGCCGAGGCGCTGCGGCTGCCCGACACGTACACCGACGGCCTGCGCGCCGAGCTCCAGGCCAAGCGCGACCTGCTGAGCGCGGGCCTGGCCGCGGCCGGCTTCGGCGTCCACCGGCCCGCCGGCACCTACTTCGTCACCACCGACATCCGCCCGCTCGGCGAGCACGACGGCTTCGCCTTCTGCCGGGCGCTGCCGGAACGGGCCGGGGTCGTCGCCATCCCGAACGCGGTCTTCTACGACCACCGCGAGGAGGGCGCGCCGTTCGTGCGGTTCGCGTTCTGCAAGAAGACCGAGGTGCTGGAGGAGGCGGTGGAGCGGCTGCGGAAGCTCGGCTAGGGCCGGGTGGGGCGCGTGCGGCGCGCCCCCGCGCGCCGCGGCGGGATTGTCGGGTAAACCGACTGTCGGCTAGTGCCTGTCTTCAGGATCGGATCCAGGCCCTGGATCCTGGCTTCTGAAGCTTGGATCTTGGATCTTGGATGCAGGTTTCTGGATCCGGGCTCCTGGATCCGGGCTCCTGGATCCAAGATCCAAGATCCTTGAGCAGGCCGGATTCCCGCGCGCACCGGAGGTACCCCCTGTCCGCCGAGACGATCGACCGCCCGACGGCCGACGCCGCCCCCGCCCCCGCCGTCGCGCCCGACCGGCGGCCCCTGCCGCGGCTGCGGGCCGCGCTGCTCCGGGCGGCGCCCGCACTCGGCCTGTTCGCCGCCGCGCGGCTGACCGGGACGCTGGTGTTCGCGCTGTGGGCGTGGCACATCGGGCGTTCGCCGCGGGCGCTGCTCGCGACCTCGTGGGACTCGGACTGGTATCTGCGCATCGCGGCCAACGGCTACGGCCGCACCCTCCACTGGCCCGACGGCGCGCCCATGTCCGACCTGGCGTTCTTCCCGCTCTATCCGGGGCTGATCCGGGCCGTCACCGGCGTGCTGCCGATCGCGTACGGGACGGCCGGGCTGCTGCTGTCGTGGCTGGCGGCCGGCGCGGCCGCCTGGGGCGTCTACCTGGTCGCGGAGCGGCTCGCGGGGCGTCGCGTCGCTTCGCTGACCGTGCTGCTCTGGGCGCTGCTGCCGACGTCGTTCGTGCTGACGATGGCGTACACCGAGCCGGTCATGACGGCCTTCGCGGCCTGGGCGCTGTACGCGGTGCTGACCCGCCGCTGGCTGTGGGCGGGCACCCTCGCCGCGCTGGCCGGGCTCTCCCGGCCCAACGGGGTCGCCATCGCCGCCGCCGTCCTCGCCGCCGCGGCGCTCGAACTGTGGCGGCGGCGCGGGCGGGCCGGCCGGCGCGTCTGGGCTGGTGCCGCGCTCGCACCGCTCGGCTGGGCCTCGTACCTGCTGTGGGTCGGCGCCCGGCGCGGCGACCTCTTCGGCGGCTACTTCGCCGTCCAGGACGGCTGGACGAGCCGCTTCGACTTCGGGGCGGGCGCGGCCCACTTCGTCCGGGACATGCTGAAGGGGCCGACGCAGTTCGGCTACGTCATGGCGCTCGTCGTCACCGGGATCGGCGTGCTGCTCTTCGCGCTGCTGCTGCTCGACCCGGACGAACGGCCGCCGCTGCCGGTCCTCGTCTACACCGGGGTGCTCGTGCTCATCACGGTCGGCGGCTCCGGCTTCTTCGAGTCGAAGCCGCGCTTCCTGCTGCCCGCGTTCCCGCTGCTGCTGCCGCTCGCCCGCGCACTGACGAGAGCCCGGCCGCGCGCCGCGATCACGGTGATCACGGGCATGGCCGGGCTCTCGTTCGCCTACGCGCCGTACGCGCTGACGCTCGCGCGGATGGCGCTGTGAGCGGTGCGGCGCTGTGAGCCGGTGCGGCTCGGGCTCCGGGACTACTCGGCGGAGGCGTCGCCCTCGCCGGGCTCCTTGTCCTCCGGGGACTCCAGGCCGAACTGCTCGACGATCCACTTGTCGAACTCGATCGACGCGCGCACCCAGCTGACCGTCGACGACACGAAGTGCTCGAGCGCGACGCCCGTGCCGATCAGCATCTGGGCCTCACCGATGAGACGGAGGGTGGCGGAGCCGTCCTCCTCCTCGTGCAGGTGGGTGTAGACCTTGGGCCACAGGGTGCGGCGGTTCCAGTCGTCGATCGCGTCGAGGATGCGGGCGCGGTCGTCGGCGGCGTGCGGGCGGTCGTAGAACGTCCGCACCGAGAAGACCTGCTGCTCCCCCTCGCCGCGGAACATGAAGTACGTGCGGAATTCCTCCCACGGCGCCGCGAGGTCACCCTCGTCGTCGACGACGTACTTCAGCTCCATCTGCTCGAGGAGCTGCTTGACCAGGTCCTGGTCGGGAACGACGGGGCCCGCCGGTCCTGCCTGCGGCTGGGGCTGGGCCCCGAAATTAGGAATCGAGGACGGGTCGATGCTCACCGGGTTCTTCCCTTCGTACGGATGCCGCCATCCTCTCCCATGGCGGGCGGGGGGTGGCAAGTCCCCACGGCCGCGATCAGCTACCGGCTGACACGATCGGCCGTGGGGACGCCCTTCCCGCTCCGTCCGCTACTCCGCCCGGCCCACGATCAGGCCGTCCTCGAAGCGGTCCACCCGTACCGTGTCGCCGTCGCGGACCTCGCCGGCCAGGATCTCGCGGGCGAGGCGGTCGCCGATGGCCGACTGGATCAGACGGCGCAGCGGGCGGGCGCCGTACGCCGGCTCGTTGCCCTCCTCCGCCAGCCAGGCCAGCGCCTCGGGCGTGACGTCGAGGGTGAGGCGGCGGTCGGCGAGACGGCGGGCCAGGCGGTCGATCTGGAGCCTGGCGATACGGGCCAGCTCGTCGCCCGCGAGGGCGGAGAAGACCACGATCTCGTCGAGCCGGTTCAGGAACTCGGGCTTGAAGCTCGCCCGGACGACCTCCAGGACCTGCCGCCGCTTCTCGTCCTCGCCGGTCAGCGGGTCCATCAGGAACTGGCTGCCCAGGTTGGACGTGAGGATCAGGATCGTGTTGCGGAAGTCGACCGTGCGGCCCTGGCCGTCGGTGAGCCGGCCGTCGTCGAGGACCTGGAGCAGGACGTCGAAGACCTCGGGGTGGGCCTTCTCCACCTCGTCCAGGAGCACCACGCTGTACGGGCGGCGGCGCACGGCCTCGGTCAGCTGGCCGCCCTCCTCGTAGCCGACGTAGCCGGGCGGGGCGCCGACGAGCCGGGCGACGGAGTGCTTCTCGCCGTACTCCGACATGTCGATGCGGACCATGGCCCGCTCGTCGTCGAAGAGGAAGTCGGCGAGCGCCTTCGCCAGCTCGGTCTTGCCGACACCGGTCGGGCCGAGGAAGAGGAAGGAGCCGGTGGGCCGGTCGGGGTCGGCGATGCCGGCGCGCGTGCGGCGCACCGCGTCGGAGACGGCCCGCACGGCCTCGCTCTGGCCGATGAGCCGCTTGCCCAGCTCGTCCTCCATGCGCAGCAGCTTCTGCGTCTCGCCCTCCAGGAGGCGTCCGGCGGGGATGCCGGTCCAGGAGCCGACGACGTCCGCGATGTCGTCCGGACCGACCTGGTCCTTCACCATCGAGTCCTTCGCGTCCCCGGAGCCCATGGCGGCCTCGTGCTCGGCCTCGGCCTCGCTGGCGGCCTCCAGCTCCCGCTCCAGCTCCGGGATCTCCCCGTAGAGCAGCTTGGAGGCGGTGTCGAAGTCGCCGTCGCGCTGTGCGCGCTCCGCGCGGCCGCGCAGCGCGTCGAGGCGCTCCTTCAGCTCGCCGACCCGGTTGAGGGACTGCTTCTCCTTCTCCCAGCGGGCGGTGAGGCCGCGCAGCTCCTCCTCGCGGTCGGCGAGGTCGCGGCGCAGCTTCTCCAGGCGCTGCCGGCTGGCCTCGTCGGTCTCCTTGGAGAGGGCCAGCTCCTCCATCTTCAGCCGGTCGACGGAGCGCTGGAGCTCGTCGATCTCGACCGGCGAGGAGTCGATCTCCATGCGGAGCCGGGACGCGGCCTCGTCGACGAGGTCGATGGCCTTGTCGGGCAGGAAGCGGGAGGTGATGTAGCGGTCGGAGAGTGCCGCGGCGGCGACCAGCGCGGAGTCGTTGATCCGCACCTTGTGGTGGGCCTCGTAGCGGCCCTTGAGGCCGCGCAGGATGGCGATGGTGTCCTCGACGGACGGCTCGGCGACCAGGACCTGCTGGAAGCGGCGCTCCAGGGCCGGGTCCTTCTCGATCCGCTCGCGGTACTCGTCGAGGGTCGTGGCGCCGACCATGCGCAGCTCGCCGCGGGCCAGCATCGGCTTGAGCATGTTGCCGGCGTCCATCGCGGAGTCGCCGCCGGCGCCCGCGCCGACGACGGTGTGCAGCTCGTCGATGAAGGTGATGATCTTCCCGTCGCTCTCCTTGATCTCGGAGAGGACGGTCTTCAGGCGCTCCTCGAACTCGCCGCGGTACTTCGCGCCGGCGACCATCGCGCCGAGGTCGAGCGAGACGAGCCGCTTGTCGCGCAGCGACTCGGGGACGTCGCCCTTCACGATCCGCTGGGCGAGGCCCTCGACGACGGCGGTCTTGCCGACGCCGGGCTCGCCGATCAGGACCGGGTTGTTCTTGGTGCGCCGGGACAGGACCTGGACGACGCGGCGGATCTCGTGGTCACGGCCGATGACCGGGTCGAGCCTGCCCTCGCGGGCGGCGGCGGTGAAGTCGGTGCCGAACTTCTCCAGGGCCTTGTACGAGCCCTCGGGGTCGGCGGTGGTCACCCGGCGGGCGCCGCGCGCCTTCTCGAAGGCGTCCTGGAGTCTGCGGGCGGTGGCGCCCTGCTGGTCGAGGACCTCGCCGGCCCGGCCTCCCTTGGCGGCGATGCCGATCAGCAGGTGCTCGGTGGAAAGGAACTCGTCGCCGAGCTTCTTCGCGCGCTCGGCGGCGTCGGCGATGACGGCGAGCAGCTCGCGGTTCGGCTGCGGCGGCGCGACCGTTGACCCGGTGACGCTGGGCAGCGCGGCGAGCAGCCGCTCCGCGCCGGAGCGCACGGCGGCCTGGTCGGCCTCGACGGCGGCGAGCAGGTCGGTGATGTTCTCGTTGTCCTGACCGGCGAGCAGTGCGAGCAGCAGGTGCCCGGGGGTCAGATCGGCGTGCCCCTGGGACACGGCGCGGCTGCTGGCCGCGTTCAGCGCGTCCCGGCTCCGGTTGGTCAGTTCGGCGTCCACGTGCGAGTTCTCCTCCTGTTTCCTCGGCGAGCGTGAGGGTCTACGACTGCTATGACTCATCCAACGTACACAAAGTTGAGTCTATTCCGCTCAAGGTATCGGCGGGAGCCCTCGCGGGAGTAGTTTCCGGGCATGGCCATCGACCCGAGCAAGCCCAGCGACTCGTACCTCAGCTTCTGGCGCGAGTACCACATGTGCACCCTCACCACCCCGCGCCCGAACGGCACGCCGCACGTCGTGGCGGTCGGCGTCACGTACGACCCGGAGGGCGGCGAGAAGGGCATCGCCCGGGTGATCACCAACAAGCACAGCCGCAAGGTCGCCAACGTCCTGGCGGCGGGCCCGGACGGCGCGAAGGTGGCGGTCTGCCAGGTGGACAAGGGGCGCTGGGCGACGCTGGAGGGCGTGGCGCGGATCCGCACCGAGGCGGAGGCCGTGGCCGACGCGGTCGAGCGCTACGCGGCCCGCTACAACCGGGTCCCGACGCCGAACCCGGACCGGGTCGTCATCGAGATCGCGCTCACGCGCGCGATGGGCCGGGCCTGACCCGTACGCGTACGCACCCACGGCACGCCGGCGTGTACGCATGCATGCACGCACGCAAAAGCACAGCGGCGCCATCGCGTTTCAGGTCCGCGATGGCGCCGCTGTGTGGGGGAAGCGCCCGAACGATCTACAACGACGGGGGAATCGTTCAGGCACTGCGGGGGGTGGCGGTGATGGTCTCGGTGTCGACCAGCTGGGGCTCAAGCAGCTGATGGTCACGCTGATCGAGATTGACGAAGATCATGCCGTACCGGATGGCACAGCGAACGGGCTGCGGCGCACCGCGCGGGCGACGCAGACACCGATAGGCACGGACGTCCTCGTCCTGTTCGCGAGCGACGACGATCGGCTCTCCGAAGAGGGTCACCATCAGCGAGTCACCACGGTGGGGGATGGCCGTGACGAGATCGATGAAGTGCCACCCGGAGCGGTACGCCGAGGCCATCTCGCGTCGGAAGGACCGGTCGTCCGGCGGCACGGTCATGCTCCCGCGCCCGCCGGACCCAGGTCCCACACGGGGTCGGGCTTGGCAGCCGGAGCGGCGTCCCAGACCGGGTCGCGCTTGCCGGCCGGAGCGACGTCCCAGACCGGGTCGTTCGGAGCGGCGACCACGTGCGCCGGCGTGCTGTCCCACACCGGGTCGTTGACGGCCAGCGCTCCTACTGCTGCCGCCCCCATGAAGACGAAAGCAAGTATCGAGCGAAGCATTTTCCTGGACATGAGCGGCTTCGACCTCACTTGATGGTTTCCTCTACCCCCGCGCACAAAACGATGGCTCAGTCTTTGCGCTCGCACCACTGAGGCAATGCATCATGTTCCTGAAATACAGGATCCTGGGGGGTGTGCAAATGCCGCAAAAACAGACAGAAACGACACATCCCCACGGGCATGTCGACCTCTGTGCAGCCGGATCGGACTTGTACGCAAGTGCGTTGCGGATCGGACGAATAACCAGGACCGAGGCAGAAGCCGCGCCCTGCCTCATGGACCTCGACCTGCTGCACCCGGATCCCGACGACCCGTCATGGCTGCGTCCGGTGCCTCCGTCGGCCGCCCTCGCCCGGCTCGTCCAGCCGCTGGAGCGGGAGATCCAGGACCGCCGCGCCCTGGCCACGGACCTGTCGAGCACATTCGAGCCGTTCATGGCGATCAGCGCACAGGACCCCTCGACCACGCACGCCATCACCGTGCTCGAGGGCATCCACCGCATCGACGCCGTGCTCAGCCGGGCCACCGCCGAGTGCTCCGAGGAGCTGCTCACCGTCCAGCCCGGCGGCGGACGCAGCGAACACACCCTCAACACCGCCCTGCACCGCATCCAGCCACTCCTCGACCGCGGCGTCCGCGTCCGCACCCTCTACCAGCACACCGTGCGCCACAGCCCCGGCATGCAGGTCTATCTGGAGCAGGCCGGCATGGACCGGCTCCAGGTGCGCACGCTGGAGGAGAGCATCGAGCGGCTCATCATCATCGACCGCACGGTCGCGCTCATCCCGGCCCGCCAGGACCGTCAGGTCGCCCTCGAACTGCGCCACCCCGGTCTCGTCGAATACCTCGCGACCGTCTTCGAGCAGTCCTGGGCCCGCGCCACCCCGTTCGGCGAACAGGTCCCCGGCGCCCTGCCCAAGAACGGCATCAGCGGCGTCCAGCGCTCCATCGCCCGGCTCCTCGTCGAGGGCCACGTCGACGAGGCCATCGCCCGCCGCCTCGGCATGAACGTCCGCACCTGCCGCGCCCACATCGCCAAGCTCGCCGCCGCCCTCGGCAGCGGCAGCCGGGCCCAGCTCGGCTTTCTCATCGCCCAGTCCGGCCTGTTGGACGACCGCGACTGCTGAGAGGCCCGCACCCACGGATCGTGCGACGAGGCCCCCTCCGCCACTGCGGAGGGGGCCTCGTCACGAGAAGCGGGAACCGGACGGCTCACTCGCCGCGCTTGTGCCCCGGGCGCCACACCACCAGCGCGCTCGCCTGCTGCACGTCGGTGTACGGGACCAGGTCGCGCCGGTAGGAGGCGTGGACCTGGGCCTCGCGCTGGCGCATCGCCTGCGCCGCGCCCTCGACGGCCGTCGACAGCTCGGCCACGCGGGCCTGGAGCGCGGCGACCTGGTTCTCCAGCTCGATGATGCGCTTGATGCCGGCCAGGTTGATGCCCTCGTCCTGCGACAGCTGCTGGACGGTGCGCAGCAGGTCGATGTCGCGGGCCGAGTAGCGGCGGCCCCGGCCCGCGGTGCGGTCCGGGGAGACCAGGCCGAGACGGTCGTACTGACGGAGCGTCTGCGGGTGCAGACCGGAGAGCTGGGCCGCCACCGAGATGACGTACACCGGTGTCTCGTCCGTCAGTTCATAGGGGTTGCGGCGGCGGTCCATGCTCATGCTCCCTTCGCGGCCTGGAACAGCTCTGCCCTGGGGTCCTCGCCCGACGTCGCCTCGCGGAACGTCTCGAGGGCCTCACGCGCCTTGTCGTCGAGGTCGGTCGGCACCATGACCTCGACCGTGATCAGCAGGTCGCCGCGGGTGCCGTCCTTGCGGACCGCGCCCTTGCCCCGGGCTCGCATGGTGCGGCCGTTGGGCGTGCCCGCGGGCAGCTTCAGGGTGACGGCGGGGCCGCCCAGGGTCGGCACCCTGACCTCGCCGCCGAGTGCCGCCTCGTCGAACGTGACGGGCACCGTGACGGTGAGGTTGTCGTCCTTGCGGCCGAACACCGGGTGGGCGTCGACGTGCACGACGACGTACAGGTCGCCGTTGGGTCCGCCGCGCTCGCCCGGCGCGCCCTTGCCCCGCAGTCGGATCTTCTGGTTGTCGGACACGCCGGCCGGGATCCGCACCTGCATGGTGCGGGACGACTTGGCGCGGCCGCTGCCGTGGCAGACCTCGCAGGGGTTCTCCGCGATCAGGCCGCGGCCCTTGCAGTCCCGGCAGGGGTCGGTCAGCGAGAAGCCGCCGCCGCTGCCGCGCGAGACCTGTCCGGTGCCGACGCAGGTCGGGCACACCCGCGGGGTGCCGTTCTTGTCGCCGGTGCCCGAACACGCCTTGCAGGGCTGCTGGCTGGACATCCGCAGCGGCACGGTGGCGCCCTCGATGGCCTCGGTGAAGCTGAGCGTCACCTCGGACTCGACGTCCTGGCCGCGCCGCGGCTGCGTGCGCGTGCCCGCGCCGCCGGCGCCCCGGTTGAACAGGCCGCCGAAGACGTCCCCGAGACCGCCGCCGCCGAAGCCGCCGGCGCCACCGGCCCCGCCCTGGGCGCCCCCGAAGAGGTCGCCCAGGTCGAAGTTGAACGAGCCGCCCGCACCCGGGCCGCCCGCTCGGAAGCCACCGTTGCCGAAGAGGGCACGCGCGTCGTCGTACTCCTTGCGCTTCTTCGGGTCACCGAGGACGTCGGCCGCCTCGGAGATCTCCTTGAAGCGCTCCTCGGCCTTGGTGTCGCTCTTGTTGGCGTCCGGGTGGTTCTCGCGGGCGAGCTTCCGGTACGCCTTCTTGATCTCGGCGTCGGTGGCGTCCTTGGGGACGCCGAGGACCTTGTAGTAGTCCTTCTCGACGAAGTCCTTCGTGCTCATCGACGTCCCTCCTCCCGCTCGCGGGTCCGGCTCTTAATCGTTGTCCTTCTCGGAGTCTTCCGACTCCTCCGCCTTGCCCGCCGCACCCGGCTGGGGCTCGGCGACGGCCACCCGCGCGGGGCGGATGGTGCGCTCGCCGATCCGGTACCCCGGCTGCAGGATCGCCACGCAGGTCGTCTCGGTGACGTCCGGCGCGTACGAGTGCATCAGGGCCTCGTGGATCGTCGGGTCGAAGGGCTCGCCCTCCTTGCCGAACTGCTGGAGGCCCATCTTGGCGGCGACGGTCTCCAGCGACTCGGCGACCGACTTGAACCCGCCGACGAGCTCGCCGTGCTCACGGGCCCGGCCGATGTCGTCGAGCACGGGAAGGAGCTCGGTCAGGAGGCTCGCGACGGCGATCTCCTTGACCGTGACCCGGTCCCGCTCCACGCGGCGGCGGTAGTTCTGGTACTCGGCCTGGAGCCGCTGGAGGTCACCGGTGCGCTCACCGAGCGCCGTACGGGTCTGGTCCAGCTGCGCCAGCAGGGCTACGTCCGTAGCGTCCCCGGCCGGGGCCGCCCCCTCCGCCTCCGCGGCGGAGTCGGCGGCCTTCGGCTCCTCGGGCGTGCCGTCGGCGGGGACGTCGGGCTTCTCCTCGAAGCCCGGGGTCTCCTCCGACATCAGGCAGCGCCGCCCTTCGGCTTGTCCTCGTCGACGATCTCGGCGTCGACGACGTCGTCGTCGGCCTGGGCCTGCTGGGCACCCTCGGCGCCGGCGGCACCCTGGGCGGCCTGGGCGTCGGCGTACATCGCCTGGCCGAGCTTCTGGGAGACGGCCGCGACCTTCTCGGTGGCGGTGCGGATCTCCGCGGTGTCCTCGCCCTTGAGCTTCTCCTTCAGCTCGGCGACGGCGGTCTCGACCTCGGTCTTGACCTCACCCGGGACCTTGTCCGCGTTGTCCGCGAGGAACTTCTCCGTCTGGTAGACGAGCTGCTCGCCCTGGTTGCGGGTCTCGGCGGCCTCGCGGCGGCGGTGGTCCTCCTCCGCGTACTGCTCGGCCTCCTCGCGCATGCGGTTGACCTCGTCCTTCGGCAGCGAGGAGCCGCCGGTGACGGTCATCTTCTGCTCCTTGCCCGTGCCCAGGTCCTTCGCGGTCACGTGCATGATGCCGTTGGCGTCGATGTCGAAGGCGACCTCGATCTGCGGGACGCCGCGCGGGGCCGGCGGCAGACCGGTCAGCTCGAACATGCCGAGCTTCTTGTTGTACGCCGCGATCTCGCGCTCGCCCTGGTAGACCTGGATCTGGACGGACGGCTGGTTGTCCTCGGCCGTCGTGAAGATCTCGGAGCGCTTGGTCGGGATCGTGGTGTTGCGCTCGATCAGCTTGGTCATGATGCCGCCCTTGGTCTCGATGCCGAGGGACAGCGGGGTCACGTCGAGGAGCAGGACGTCCTTGACCTCGCCCTTGAGGACACCGGCCTGGAGCGTGGCGCCGATGGCGACGACCTCGTCCGGGTTCACACCCTTGTTGGCCTCCTTGCCGCCGGTCAGCTCCTTGACGAGCTCGGCGACGGCCGGCATACGGGTGGAGCCACCGACGAGAACGACGTGGTCGATCTCGGAGAGGTTGATGCCCGCGTCCTTGATGACGTTGTGGAACGGGGTCTTGCAGCGGTCGAGCAGGTCCGCGGTCAGCTGCTGGAACTGGGCGCGGGTGAGCTTCTCGTCCAGGTGCAGCGGGCCCTCGGCGGACGCCGTGATGTAGGGCAGGTTGATCGAGGTCTCCGTGGAGGAGGACAGCTCGATCTTCGCCTTCTCGGCGGCCTCGCGCAGACGCTGCAGGGCCATCTTGTCCTTGGACAGGTCCACGCCGTGACCGGACTGGAACTGCTTCACCAGGTAGTCGACGACACGCTGGTCCCAGTCGTCACCACCGAGGTGGTTGTCACCGTTGGTGGCCTTCACCTCGACGACGCCGTCGCCGATCTCCAGGAGGGACACGTCGAAGGTGCCGCCACCGAGGTCGAAGACGAGGATCGTCTGGTCGTCCTTGTCGAGGCCGTACGCCAGGGCGGCGGCGGTCGGCTCGTTGACGATGCGCAGGACGTTGAGGCCCGCGATCTCGCCGGCCTCCTTGGTGGCCTGGCGCTCGGAGTCGTTGAAGTACGCCGGGACGGTGATGACCGCGTCGGTCACCTTCTCGCCCAGGTACGCCTCGGCGTCGCGCTTCAGCTTCTGGAGGATGAAGGCGGACATCTGCTGCGGGTTGAAGTTCTTCCCGTCCAGCTCGATCTTCCAGTCGGTGCCCATGTGACGCTTCACGGACCGGATGGTCCGGTCGACGTTGGTGACCGCCTGACGCTTGGCGACCTCGCCGACGAGCACCTCGCCGTTCTTGGCGAAGGCGACGACGGACGGCGTGGTCCTGGCGCCCTCGGCGTTGGTGATGACGGTGGGCTCGCCGCCTTCCAGAACGCTGACGACGGAGTTAGTCGTACCCAGGTCGATGCCGACCGCACGTGCCATTTCGATTCCTCCAGCTGACTGACTTGAGTGGAACTGACTCAAGGATGCACGAGGGACGGGTTGGAGTCAACAGACCTGAGCGTGCCCGACTCAACTCTTCGTCCTGCGATCCACTCAATAGGGCTCACCAGAAGGACGAACGCGCGTCATTCCGGGTTCCCGGGACCGCCCCGTGAGAGGGTCCGCACACACCCCTTGTCCCTTATGCCATGTTCTCGCCCGGAACCGGAAAGTGTGGGTACATGACGACGAAGCGCGCGTTGGACGTCACGGCCGGGCTCGCGCTCCTCGTCCTGCTGTCCCCGCTGATCGCCGCCGTCTCCCTCCTGCTCGCCGCCGCCGGCGACGGCGCGGTGCTGCGCCGCCGCCCGGTCGCGGGCCGCGGCGGGACGACGTTCACACTGCTGACCTTCCGCACGAAGAGCCCGCTGGCCTCGCTGCCGCTGCTGCTGCACGTCGTACGGGGGCGGATGTCGCTGGTCGGGCCGTGCCCGCTGGCGCCCGGCCACCGGGAGTCCACCGGCGACGGCCGGCGGCGGCTCTCCGTACGGCCCGGGATGACCGGACTGTGGCAGATCAGCGGGCGCTCGGAGCTACCGTGGGAGGAGCGGGAGCTCCTGGATCTCCACTATGTGGACCATCACTGGCTGGGGATGGATCTGGTGATCCTGGCGCGTACGCTGCCAGCAGTCCGTCGACGTCGCAGGGCAGGCGGCACGGCGGGCCGGACGCCGGCCCGCACGGCAAGGGTTGCCTGAGCGACACAGATCACCGCAAGCTCCGCTTACAGCGCGGCAGCCCCAACGGGTAATCTCAGCACGGACTAAATAAGTTACCGCTTAGTAGGCCCTGAGCTGAGGCCCGCCCGAGGAGCCCCACATGCAACTCGCCGCGATCGTCGTGTCGATCGTCATCACGGTGGTAGCCGTCGCGCTGTTCGGCCGCGCCATCGCGCAGATCTACCGCTTCGTGCGGCTCGGTCAGCCGGTGCCCGCGGGAACGCGCACCGGTGACCCCACGCAGCGCACCATCACACTGGTCAAGGAGTTCCTCGGCCACACCCGGATGAACCGCTGGGGCGTCGTCGGTGTGGCGCACTGGTTCGTGGCGGTGGGCTTCTTCTCGCTGCTGCTCACGATCGTCAACGCCTTCGGCCAGCTCTTCCAGGCCGACTGGCTCATCCCGATCATCGGCGACTGGCTGCCGTACGAGATCTTCACCGAGTTCCTCGGCCTGATGACCGTCCTCGGCATCGTCACGCTCATCGTGATCCGCCAGCTCAGCAAGCCGACCCAGGCCGGCCGCAAGTCCCGCTTCGCCGGCTCCAAGACCGGCCAGGCGTACTTCGTCGAGGCCGTCATCCTCATCGTCGGCGTCTGCATCATGACGCTGCGCGCGCTGGAGGGCGTCCAGCACCACGTGACCAGCTGGGAGCCGGGCTTCTTCGCCTCGTACCCGCTGATCAGCCTGCTCGACGGCGCCGACCTCGGCACCATCCAGAACCTCACCTACTTCTTCGCCGCGCTCAAGATCGTCACGTCCTTCACCTGGATGATCACGGTCTCGCTCAACACCAACATGGGCGTCGCCTGGCACCGCTTCCTCGGCTTCCCGAACATCTGGTTCAAGCGCAACTCCGACGGCTCCACCGCCCTCGGCGCGCTGCAGCCGATGACCTCCGCCGGCAAGCCGATCGACTTCGAGGACCCGGGCGAGGACGACGTCTACGGCGTCTCCCAGGTCGAGCAGTTCTCCTGGAAGGGCATCCTCGACTTCTCCACCTGCACCGAGTGCGGCCGCTGCCAGTCGCAGTGCCCCGCCTGGAACACCGGCAAGCCGCTCTCGCCGAAGCTCCTCATCATGTCCCTCCGGGACCACGCCCACGCCAAGGCCCCGTACCTGCTGGCCGGCGGCGGCAAGACCATGGAGGGCGAGGAGAAGGCGACCGAGGAGCAGCTCAAGGACGTCCCCGCCGCCGCGCTCGCGGAGGCCGAGCGCCCGCTCATCGGCACCGCCGAGGAGAACGGCGTCATCGACCCGGACGTCCTGTGGTCCTGCACCACCTGCGGCGCCTGCGTCGAGCAGTGCCCGGTCGACATCGAGCACATCGACCACATCGTCGACATGCGCCGCTACCAGGTGATGATCGAGTCCGCGTTCCCGTCCGAGGCGGGCACGATGCTCAAGAACCTGGAGAAGAAGGGCAACCCCTGGGGTCTCGCCAAGAAGCAGCGCGTCGAGTGGACCAAGGAGGTCGACTTCGAGGTCCCGATCGTCGGCAAGGACATCGAGGACCTCACCGAGGTCGACTACCTCTACTGGGTCGGCTGCGCCGGCGCCCTGGAGGACCGCGCCAAGAAGACCACCAAGGCCTTCGCCGAGCTGCTGCACATCGCGGGCGTGAAGTTCGCGATCATGGGCGGCGAGGAGAAGTGCACCGGTGACTCCCCGCGCCGCCTGGGCAACGAGCCGCTGTTCCAGCAGCTCGGCCAGGAGAACGTGGCGATGCTGAACATGGCGTTCGGCGAGGATGACGAGGACGAGGCGACCAAGAAGCCGAAGTCGGCGAAGAAGATCGTCTCCACCTGCCCGCACTGCTTCAACACCATCGCCAACGAGTACCCGCAGCTCGGCGGCGACTACGAGGTCATCCACCACACCCAGCTGCTCCAGCACCTCATCGACGAGGGCAAGCTGATCCCGGTGACCCCGGTCGAGGGCCTCATCACCTACCACGACCCGTGCTACCTGGGCCGCCACAACAAGGTCTACACGCCCCCGCGCGAGATCATGTCGGCCGTCCCGGGCCTGCGTCAGCAGGAGATGCACCGCCACAAGGAGCGCGGCTTCTGCTGCGGCGCCGGCGGCGCCCGGATGTGGATGGAGGAGCGGATCGGCAAGCGCATCAACAACGAGCGCGTCGACGAGGCCCTCTCCCTCAACCCGGACATCGTCTCCACCGCCTGCCCGTTCTGCCTCGTCATGCTGACCGACTCGGTCAACGGCAAGAAGAACGAGGGCAAGGCCAAGGAGTCCGTCACGGTCGTGGACGTGGCCCAGCTGCTCCTCGACTCGGTCAAGACCCCGGCGGAGCCGGAGGCCGAGACGGCGGAGCCGGAGCCGGAGCCCGCGGCGTAATCGCCACCGGTACGTGACGAAGGGCCGCCCCCGCGGATGCGCGGGGGCGGCCCTTTTCCGTCCCTCGTCCGTCCCTCGTCCGTCCCTCAAGGGTCTCCCGCGGCCCCCTAGGGATCCCCTGGCGGTCCCCTAGGGGATGTCACAGCTCTGCCGCACTCTGCCCCTGGGAGGCGATACACCGTCAGGACCGGGTACGTTCATTGACGTGGCTGGATTCAGGAACGGACGCGGCCGGGCCGGTGGCCCCCCGCAACAACAACCGCAGCAGGCGCCGTACGGGTACCAGGCGCCCCCGCCGGGGTACCCGCAGCAGCAGCAGCGCCGGCAGCGGCAGCACCCGCAGCAGCAGTGGTCGCAGCAGCAGGCGTACGGCGAGCAGGCGTACGGCGAGCCGGAGTACTTCGGCGACCCGAACGCGCCGCAGGACCGGCACCCGCAGCAGCACTACGCCGCGAACAACCCGGGCCACACCCAGGTCTTCAGCGTCCACGACGACCCCTACGCCCAGAGCGCCCCGTACCAGGCCGGCGCCGCCCCGGCGGCCCCCGTGGGCCCGCGGCTGCCCTGGAAGCCCCTGCTGAGCGGCATCGTGCTGCGCCCCGCGGAGACGTTCCTGCGGATGCGCGACCACGCCGTCTGGGGCCCGGCGCTGGTCGTCACGTTCCTCTACGGCATGCTCGCGATCTTCGGCTTCGACCAGGCCCGCGAGCAGGCCATCAACGCGACGCTGTCGGCGGCCGTCCCGTACGTCCTGCTGACCGGCGTCGGCTTCGTCCTCGGCGGCCTGATCCTGGGCGCGGTCACCCACACCGTGGCCCGCCAGCTCGGCGGCGACGGCTCCTGGCAGCCGACCGTCGGCCTCTCCATGCTGATCATGTCGGTCACGGACGCCCCGCGTCTCCTCTTCGCCCTCTTCCTGGGCGGCGAGAACGGCCTGGTCCAGGTCGTCGGCTGGCTGACCTGGCTGGCGGCGGGCGCGCTCTTCACGGTGATGGTGAGCCGCTCGCACGACCTGCCGTGGCCGAAGGCCCTGGGCGCGTCGGCGATCCAGCTGGTGGCGCTGCTGAGCCTGATCAAGCTGGGCACGCTGTAGCCGCGGACGCGCGGACGCGGAAAAGGGCCCCCGCCGGAACACTCCGGCGGGGGCCCTTCTCGACTCCGGATGGGCCGGGACCCTAGGGGTCAGGCGTCGAGGATCTGTCCTTCGCGCTGCACGACGGGCGGCTCGACGGACCACGGGAAGTTGATCCAGTCGTCGGTCTTCTTCCAGACGTACTCGCACTTCACGAGCGAGTGCGACTTCTCGTAGACGACCGCGGAGCGGACCTCGGCGACGTGGTCGACGCAGAAGTCGTGCACGAGCTTGAGGGTCTTGCCGGTGTCGGCGACGTCGTCGGCGATCAGGACCTTCTTGTCGGAGAAGTCGATCGCGTTGGGGACGGGCGCGAGCATGACGGGCATCTCGAGGGTGGTCCCCACGCCCGTGTAGAACTCCACGTTCACCAGGTGGATGTTCTTGCAGTCGAGCGCGTAGGCCAGACCACCGGCGACGAAGACGCCACCGCGGGCGATGGAGAGCACGATGTCGGGCTCGTAGCCGTCGTCGGCGATCGTCTGGGCGAGCTCGCGGATCGCGCGGCCGAAGCCCTCGTACGTCAGGTTCTCGCGTACTTCACTCATGCCGGCTACCGCCTCACACCTGGGTCCGATGGAAATTCACGAAGGAACGGGACGCCGTCGGCCCCCGCTGGCCCTGGTACCGGGAGCCGTAGCGCTCGCTCCCGTACGGGAACTCCGCCGGCGAGCTCAGCCGGAACATGCACAGCTGTCCGATCTTCATCCCCGGCCACAGCTTGATCGGCAGGGTGGCGAGGTTCGACAGCTCCAGGGTCACGTGCCCGGAGAAACCGGGGTCGATGAACCCGGCGGTCGAGTGCGTCACCAGCCCGAGCCGCCCGAGGCTGGACTTCCCCTCCAGTCGGGAGGCGATGTCGTCGGGCAGCGTGATGACCTCGTACGTCGAGGCCAGCACGAACTCGCCCGGGTGCAGGATGAACGCCTCGTCACCCTCCGGCTCCACCTCGCGCGTGAGGTCCGCCTGCTCGATGGCGGGGTCGATGTGCGGGTAGCGGTGGTTCTCGAACACCCGGAAGAAGCGGTCAAGCCTCACGTCGATGCTCGAGGGCTGCACCATGGATTCTTCGTACGGGTCGATGCGCACCCGTCCGGCGTCGATCTCGGCCCGGATGTCCTTGTCTGAGAGAAGCACCCTCCCACGATACGCAGAGGGCGCGAAGCTCCCCCAATCGGGAGACCCCGCGCCCTTCAGTACACCGCGGTACCCGCGATCCGTCAGCGCTGCCCGATCTCCACGGGCACCGCCTGCCGCAACCGCGCACACCGCGGACACCTGAGCAGCCGCCCGGGCCCGATCCGCCCGGCACCGAGATGCGCCAGCGGGAACGAAGCGGTACTGAACACGTGCCCCTCGGCACAACGGACGACGGTGCGCTCCATCGAACCCATCAAGTCCCTTCCCCGACAAGTGGTGGACGAGACAGCCACATTAGGGGATCCGCACCCCCACTCCGCGGAGGGCACTCCGGGGGCCGGCCGGCGGAAGGCCGCTTCGCCTGACATGCGGGATGGGGTATCGTGTGCAACGATGCGGCACTGATCATCAGGGCGGCATGTTTGCGGATGTAGTTTAATGGTAGAACATGAGCTTCCCAAGCTTATAGCGCGGGTTCGATTCCCGTCATCCGCTCTTGAACGAAGGCCCAGGTCAGCGACCTGGGCCTTGTTCGTTGGCAGACGAGTCTCGCCGCCCGCACACCCTGGAGTCCCGCGAGACGGGGCACGTGGAGGGCACGAACCCCGCAGCGTCTCGCCGGCTCACAGATGAGCCCCTGACCTGCATCAACCGCCACTACGGCCAGGTAGAAGCCCTGGGCCAGGTGTTGCCTGTTCCGGAATCACCAGCCGCCTCGCCCTTCTACGGAATAATCAAGGCATGGCAGCCACGCCCAGCGTCCCCGAGCTCCGCCGCACCAGATTCGCCAGGCGGCTTCCCGCCAAGCTCTCGGAGCTCGGCGGCCCTGCCCACGGTCACGTCGACCTTCCGCTGCACCTCGCGTGGTCCGGGCTGTCCCGGTTCGACCTCGACCAGCCCCGGTTGCGGATGAGCTGTTACCGGATCGTCCTGGCCGAGGGACAGCACGACGACCTGGCCCACTATCTGAACCAGGACCTGCTGGTCGCCATGTGGCCTGTCCTGCGCACGCTGATCAGCCGGGACATCCGCGACGTCTGGGAGGACGCCTTCAGCGAACTGACGCCCGACGCCCGGGCCGCTGCGTGAATCTCACGGAACTGCACCGACGGCTCCTCGCGGATGTTCTCGCCGTGGGTGAGGTCTACCCGCTCGTGCTCACGGGTGGCTACGCCGTCCAGGCACACGGACTGGTCAACCGGCTCAGCAAGGACCTCGATGTCGCCACCGAGAACCCGGAGCCGCTAGAGAAGATCGCCGCCGCCGTGCGCGTTGGGCTGGAACAACGCGGCTGGCAGGTGCGAGCGCTGGAAACCGACCCGCTGTCCGCGCGGCTGATCGTCACCGATACAACCACCGGTGAGGAGTGCGAGGTCGACGTCCTCAAGGAAGCACTCTGGCGTCCGCCCGTGAAGACTCGGCACGGCTTGGTGCTTTCCCTGGAGGACGTGGTCGGCACGAAGGTCCGTGCACTGGCAGACCGCGGCCTGGCGCGTGATCTGATCGACGTCCGAGCAGCCGCCGACCGATGGAGTCACATCGAGCTCGAAGAACTCGGCCGTCGCCACGCCCGCGATGCCTTCGACCTCTCCGAACTCCAGGCCCGGCTCACCGGCGCGGACTGGATCGATGACACCGAGTTCGCCGCGTACGGACTCGACGACCACCAGACCATCGAGCTGCGCCAGTGGGCTCAGGAGTGGGCCGATGACATCGCCGAGAGAATCCAGGAAGCGGCCGGCCCGCCCGACGACTGATCACCGTCCACCGAGCACGGCCAGGAAGCGCCGCGTCTGCAAGGAAGCGCCGGCCCTGAGGGCGCATGGCTCACTACCCGTCACCCCTCCCGGCCGGATCACGCTTCGCGGCGTGCCGCTACCAGGCCCGTTTCGTATGCGGCGATGACCGCCTGGGCGCGGTCGCGGACGGAGAGTTTGGCGAAGAGGCCGGTGATGTGGTTCTTCACCGTGGAGGCGCTGACGCCGAGCCGGTCGGCTATCTCCGTGTTGTCCAGGCCGGTGGCGATCAGCCGCCACACCTCCCGCTCGCGCGGTGTGAGCCCGTCGGCGTGGGAGGGCGCCGGGGGTGTCGCACGGTGGCCGGGCGCGGTGACGTGCCGGGAGATGAGACGGGTGAGGAGTCTGGGGGCGAGGATCGCCTCGCCGGCGTGGACCACGCGCAGGGCGGTGACGAGTTCCTCGGGCGAGATGTCCTTGGGGAGGAAGCCGCAGGCGCCGGCGCGCAGGGCGGCCACCACGAGTTCGTCCATGTCGAAGGTGCTCAGGGCGAGGACGCGGCAGCCGGGCTGTTCCGCGGCGAGGCGCTCGGTGGCGGCGATGCCGTCGAGGACGGGCATGCGGATGTCCATGATGACCACGTCGGGCCGGTGCTCATGGGCCAGGCGTACCGCCTCGTCGCCGTCCGCGGCTTCGGCGACGACCTCGAAGTCAGGTTCCGGGGCGAGCATCAGGGCGAGGCCGCGGCGGACGAGGGCCTGGTCGTCGGCGATGAGGACCTTGATGGGCGGGGTCACGCGTATGCCTGCCGGTGGTCGGAGGACACAGGGAGGGGCAGGCCGGCGCGGACGGTGAAACCGCTCTCCCCGGGGCCTGCGTGCAGGGTGCCGCCGTGCAGGGCGACCCGTTCGCGCATGCCCAGGAGGCCGTAGCCGGGGGTGCGGGTGGCGTGGCGGTGGTGGTCGGCGAAGGGGCCGTCGTCGGTGACGCTGACGCGTACCTCGTGGGGCTCGTAGGTGAGGCGGACGTCCACCTTCGTGCCCTGGCCCGCGTGCTTGCGCGCGTTGGTGAGGGCTTCCTGGACGATGCGGAAGACGGCGAGGGCGACGCTGGACGGCAGGGTCCGCGGGTCGCCTTCCGTGGTGAGGGTGGTGGGCAGGCCGGCGCGGCGGCTGTCCTCGACGATGCGGTCGAGGTCGCCGATGCCGGGCTGCGGCGCGACCGCCTCGCCCTCGTCGTCGTTCTCGTCACCGGCCCGCAGCACGTCGAGCAGGTGGCGCATCTCGCGCAGGGCGGTGCGCCCGGAGCCTTCCAGCGTGACGAGGGCCTCGCGGGCGGTCTCCGGTGACCGGTCGAGATTGGCGCGGGCGCCGCCGGCCAGCAACTGCATGGTGGTGAGGTGGTGGGCGACGATGTCGTGCAGCTCGCGGGCGATGCGGCGTCGTTCGTCGGCGACGGCCCGGTCGGCGAGGAGCCGCCGGTGGGTCTCCGCGTTGCGCTGCCAGCGGTCGACGGCGACGGCGGCCCCGGAAACCAACAGCGCGGACGAGACGTTGGCGGCGAGTTCCAGCAGGGACGGCGCGGGCAGTACCGGGTGTACGAACTGAAGCACCGCGACGCAGCCGGCGACGGCGGCGGCGCCGACGGCGGCACGGTGACGGCGTACGACCGTGAAGAGCGCGACGACGGTGGCGGCACCGTAGTGCTGGCCGACGGCGCTGAACCAGTCGAGTGACACGTTCACCGCCAGGACCCCGGCCAGGGCGCACAGCGGTGCGCGGCGGCGGGCGAGCAGCAGCAGCGCGGAGGCGACCACGACCAGGCAGCCGGCCGCCGGGACGTGGCCCTGGTCCATCTGGCTGGCGACGGTGAATCCGACGAGGTCGACGGCGGCGGCGCCGGCGGCGACGAGCCCGTCGTGCCGGCTCCACGGTCCGGAGCCCCGGCGCCGCGGATCCGCGCCGCCCCAACGCGAGTCCGTCGTGCCCGGTACGTGGCACAGGCGCTTCTCGTCCTCGTGCCGCTTCATGTCGCCCCCCGGGCCCTTCCTCCTGGATCACCGCGGCAGCCTGCCGGGCCGCGGCTCGTCCGCCGTGCGTCTCGCGGTGCGTCTCATTCTGTCAGCGCGGTACGCGGCTCCGGGCCGGGAGCAGGGAGGAGCGGGGACTGGGAGCAGGCTCCCAGTCGAGGGGCGGCCGGAGGGCCGTGGTCCCGGGCGGTTTCTCGTTCCCGGCGCCGAGGTCCGGGCCGGTCACCGCTGATGTCCTGGACGGGTACCGGGAACCGCCCGGTGCGCCATCGCTCACCGGGAACTGCCCGCTGCGCCATCGCTCGCGCGCACCGTCGCCCTCACCCGTACCCGCACCCTCATCCCTCACCCGCACCCGCACCCGCACCCGCACCGGAGGAATTCCGTGATCCGCGCTCTGACCGGATTCTCGACCCGCAAACCCTGGCGTGTGATCGCCTCGTGGGCGGTGATCGGCATCTTCTTGTCCGTCATGGGCCAAGCTCTCGTCTTCCGCGTGACACAGACCGACAGCGCCGGGTTCCTGCCCTCGGAGTACGACGCGGCCGCGGCGCTGCGGGTCGCCGAGGAGGAGTTCGGCGCGGAGCCCGACGCCGCCACGGTGACGGTGCTGGTGGCGCGGCGCGACGGCAGGCCGCTGTCCGGTGCGGACCGGCACCGGGTGGCCGGGGCCGCGCGCGAACTGAGCGCCCGGCGCGTGGAGATGCCCCGGGACGAAGACCACATACCGGGGCTGTCCAAGGACTACTCCCAGGTCCCGCGGGTGGCGCCGGCGATGACCGCGCCGGACGGGTCCTTCGCGCTGCTGGACGCGCGGCTGCGGGGCAACGTGACCGACCCGGGGATGCACGCGCTGTACCGGGCCTTCCACGACCGCGTCGAGGCGGAGTTCGGCGCGGCCGGGCTGCGCACCGGGTTCACCGGCGGCGTGGCGGACGTGGTGGACCGCGCGGACGCGGAGAGAACCACGCAGATGGTGGTGGGGCTGGTGATGGTCGGGCTGATCGTGCTGATCAACGTCCTGGTGTTCCGCAGTGTCCTGGCGGCGTTCGTCCCGCTGTTCGCGGTGTCCGTGGTGGGCGGCGCGGCGGCCGGCACGGTCGTGGCGGCCGCCCTGCTGACCGGCTTCGACCTCGACCCGGGCACCCCGAGCCTGATCGGGACCGTGCTGGTCGGCATCGGCATCGACTACTTCCTGTTCCTGCTGTTCCGCTTCCGTGAGGAACTGCGGCGGCACCCGGAGGCGGACCACCGGGTGGTGGCCGCGCAGGTGGCCGGCCGGGTGGGCACCGCGGTGACGTCGGCCGCGCTGACGATCGTGGCCGCGTTCGCGACGCTGGGCACGGCGACGTTCGGCCAGTTCCGCGTGCTCGGACCGTCGGTGGCGGTCTCGGTGCTGGTGATGCTGGTCGCGAGCCTGACCCTGATGCCGGCTCTGCTCGCGGTGACGGGGCGGCGGATGTTCTGGCCGTCGCGGAGCCTGACGAGGGCCGAGCGGCCCGGTCTCGCCGCGCGTACCGGAGAGCTCGTGGCGCGCCGCCCGCTGCTGGTGCTCATGGCCTCGGTCGTCCTCCTCGGCGCGCTCGCGGCCGGTGTGAAGGGAGTCCGCATGGACTTCGGCACCGGCGGTACGGCGCACGGGACGGCGGCCGAGGCAACGGCGCGGGAGATCGCCCGCGCGCTGCCGCGCGGGGTGTCCGACCCGACGGCCGTGTACGTCACCGCCGCGGACGGCCGCGCGCTGGACACCGCCGCGCTGGGCGGGCTGCCGAGGGCGCTGGCCGGGGTGGAGGGCGTGGGCAAGGTGGGCTCTCCGGTGTTCAACGCCGACCGGACCGCCGCACGGCTGGACGCGTATCTGACAGCGGACGCGCAGAGCCAGGCCGCTCGCGACCTCGTGGCGGGACCGGTGCGCGAAGCCGTACGGAAGGCGACGCCCTCCGGGCTTACCGCTCATGTGGGTGGCACGGCGGCCGTGTTCGCCGACGTGGCCGCGGCGGTCGACGAGGACCTGCGGAGGGTCTTCCCGGTGGCGGCGGCACTGATCGCGCTGATCCTGCTGGTGCTGCTCCGCAGTGTGCCGGCCCCGGTCGTGCTGATGCTCGCGGTCGGGCTGTGCTTCGCGGCGACGCTCGGCGCCTCGGCCCTGGTCTTCCAGCATCTGGGCGGCCGGCCCGGGGTGGACTTCGTCCTGCCGCTGGTGCTGTTCCTGTTCGTGGTGGCCCTCGGCACCGACTACAACATCCTCGTCAGCGACCGGCTGCGCGAGGAGATGGCCCGGGCGGGCACGGTTCGAGCCGCCGTGGCCCGCGCCGTACGGCACACGGCGCCGGCGATCGCCACGGCGGGCGTGGTCCTCGCCGCCTCCTTCGGCAGCCTCGCCGTGAACGCGGAGCCGTCCACCCGGCAGATCGGCTTCGCCACGGCGCTGGGCATCCTGCTCTCGGCCTTCGTCGTGTCCCTCCTGCTGGTGCCGTCGGCCGCGGCGCTGGTGGGGCGGGGGATCTGGTGGCCGGTGCGGCGCGGGCATGGTGCCGAACCCCGTTGACCGCCGTTGACCGCCGATGACGGACGATGACCGCCGATGACGGCTGATGACGGACGACGACCGCCGGCGCCCCAGCTGGTCGGCCACCTCGCTTCCGAAACGCTGCATTCGGAGTACACGAATACCTGTGTTCGCGGCCTGAGATTTTGACGGCCGCCGCGGACAGAGTTTTTACCGGCGACACACAGGGAGAATTATTCGCAACGCACGGACCGCGGCGACGTGCTACGGTCGAAGCCAGTTGCAGTTTTGGTACCCAAAGACTTCAAGCGCCTCCCGTCGGCCGCGTGCCCCACGGAAGCGCTTTGTATTTCCGGTCATTTTCCCGGCAGGGCATCATCACAGCGACACGGAGTCCGTACGGTACGGATTCCGTCGTACTTGCCCAGAGGAGAAATGACATGGCTACTGGCACCGTGAAGTGGTTCAACGCGGAAAAGGGTTTCGGCTTCATCGAGCAGGACGGTGGCGGCCCTGACGTGTTCGCGCACTACTCGAACATCGCCGCGCAGGGCTTCCGCGAGCTCCAGGAGGGCCAGAAGGTCTCCTTCGACATCGCGCAGGGCCAGAAGGGCCCGACGGCGGAGAACATCGTTCGCGCCTGACGCTGACGCTCCCTACACAGCTGGGGCCCGCATCCCTCGGGGTGCGGGCCCCAGCTGTATTCATTCGGCAGGGTCTCACCGCCCCGCGCCACCCTCCTTCATTTCGCCGGCCCGATGACATGCCGCCAATGAGTCACCCTGCCGAGCCGCCCTCTTCGTCATTCCATTCGGCCGTCCTCGTGATTCCGAAAGCTGTTCATCCGCTGCCGGGATTCTTCGGTAGGTGCCGTATCCAGGAAGGTTCTGAATGAACCCCACACGCACGAACGGCCGTACCTCCCGCACCCGCCGCAACGGCGGCCACACGTACGACTCCTCCGCCGGAACGGACCGGGGCGGTCGTCCCGGTTCGCCCGCCGCGAGCCGGTCGGGAGGCCCGAGCCGGTCGGGCGGACACGGCAGGCGTCCCGCCACCGTGCAGGGGGAGTTCACCCCTCCGAAGACGATCACTCCGGCGCTGCCCGCCGTCGAGACCTTCGCCGACCTGGCTCTGGACCGGCGCCTCCTGGCCGCGCTCGCCGCGCAGGGAGTGGCGGTCCCGTTTCCCATCCAGGGCGCGACGCTGCCGAACTCCCTCGCCGGCCGTGACGTCCTGGGGCGCGGCCGGACCGGCTCCGGCAAGACCCTCGCCTTCGGTCTGCCCCTGCTGGCCCGCATCGCCGGACGGCTCGCCGGGCCCCGTCAGCCGCTGGCACTGGTGCTGGTCCCCACCCGGGAACTCGCCCAGCAGGTCACCGACGCCCTCACCCCCTACGCCCGCGCCGTGAAGCTGCGCCTGACCACCGTCGTCGGCGGCATGCCGATCGGCCGACAGGCGAACGCGCTGCACCGCGGCACCGAGGTCGTCGTGGCCACGCCCGGCCGTCTCAAAGACCTCATCGACCGCGGTGACTGCCGACTGGACCAGGTCGCGATCACCGTTCTCGACGAGGCCGACCAGATGGCCGACATGGGCTTCATGCCTCAGGTCACCGCGCTCCTGGACCGGGTCCGCCCCGAGGGCCAGCGGATGCTGTTCTCCGCGACCCTGGACCGCAACGTCGACCTGCTGGTCCGCCGCTACCTCACCGACCCCGTCGTCCACTCCGTCGACCCCTCCCAGGGCACGGTCACCACGATGGAGCACCACGTCCTGCACGTGCACGGCGCCGACAAGCACCGGCTGACGACACAGATCGCGGCACGCGACGGTCGAGTGATCATGTTCCTGGACACCAAGCACGCCGTGGACCGCCTCACCGAGGACCTCCTCGCCTGCGGTGTCCCGGCCGCCGCCCTGCACGGCGGGAAGTCGCAGCCGCAGCGCACCCGCACCCTCACCCGCTTCAAGACCGGGCACGTCACCGTCCTGGTGGCGACGAACGTCGCCGCGCGCGGCATCCACGTCGACGACCTCGACCTCGTCGTCAACGTGGACCCGCCGGCGGACCACAAGGACTACCTCCACCGCGGCGGCCGTACCGCGCGAGCCGGCGAGTCCGGCACCGTCGTCACCCTGGTCACCGCCGACCAACGCCGCGGGATGGCCCGGCTCCTGCGGGACGCCGGCATCGTGCCGAAGACCACCCAGGTCCGCTCCGGCGAGGAAGCGCTCCGCAGGATCACCGGCGCCCAGGCCCCGTCGGGCGTGCCCGTGACGATCACCGCGCCACCGGCCGAGCGACGCGGGCGCGGCACGCCCTCCCGCGGCCGGCGCGGTCCCGCCGCGGCGGCGGCCTGACCGTCATCCCTGACCGTCGCCCATGACCGTGATCCATGACCGTCACCCCTGACCGTCATCCGCGAACGACCGTGAACTGACCGCGGTCAGCTCAGAGGGCCCGACCGGCACACGCCGGTCGGGCCCTCTCGCGTATCGAGTGGACGGCCGCGCCCTGTGCACGGATGCGCGGTGGTCAACCTGGCGATGATCGCTCAGCGCGCCTTCGCGACCCCTCCGCGACCCTCCGCGACCGTCCCGCATCGCTCGGCGAGGTCGATTACCTGATCGCCGGACACATGAAAATCTACTCTCGCCGGAGTAGACATTGGGTGGTGGCCTGCTTATGCTTTCTTCTGTAGCCAAGAGAGACAGTGTGGCCTGGCAGACATGAACTGCCGGCAAGCAGTACCAGCAGTAGAGGAAGTCGCAGGACGGTGCGGCAGTGGAGTTTCGAAGCCGGGGCTTTCGCAGGATGGCGACGGAACTGACGGCCGGACCGGGTGGCCCGCAGTGATCAGGGGCCGCCGTGCGCAGTACCCGCTCGGTGGCGCTCACCCAGGCCACCGAGCAGTTCGACAACCCGCGGTGCAGCAGCACCAGCGGTACGCGGTACCCCCGTGGTAGGAAATTGATCACCGAAGGAAGAACGGAGGAACGCAGCGCCATCAGGATCGCCCGGCCGGAAGTTCTCGAGTCCGGGTACCGCAGGACATCGATAGTGAGGTGGTCTCCGGTCAAGCAACCGCGATCCCCGCACACCCGGCAGCCAGTGGGTCGGGTCGGCGGACAGAGAAGGTCGGCGCAGTATCAGGGCCGACAGGTGGTGTAGTAGTTCCTTCGGGGCCCTGGTGCCGTACGGCACCAGGGCCCCTCGACGCGTTTCACAGAGAGGTGCAAATGACAGCAGACGACTCATTCGGGCGTCTCGACGACGACGACTACCCCGCCTACACCATGGGCAGGGCTGCCGAGATGCTCGGCACCACTCAGGGCTTCCTTCGCGCCATCGGCGAAGCCCGCCTCATCACGCCGCTCCGCTCCGAGGGCGGCCACCGCCGCTACTCCCGCTACCAGCTGCGCATCGCCGCACGTGCCCGGGAACTCGTCGACCAGGGCACCCCCATCGAAGCCGCCTGCCGCATCATCATTCTCGAAGACCAACTCGAAGAAGCCCAGCGCATCAACGCCGAGTACCGCCGCGCCGCGGAATCAGCCCCGCCACCGGACTCGGACTGAGGCGGGGCCGCCTCGGCCCCGCCGGGCACGGGAGGCGCGGAATGACCTCGGTGACCTCCGGGTCGTTCCCCTGCCGCCCCCCTGGCCCGCACCGTACGGAAAATCTGAAAACCGCTGGTCATCGACCTGGAGTTGTTGTTTTCGCCGAGACCCTTCCCGGCTGCCTCGCGCTGCGGACGTGAACGGACGCAGCGAACCGACGCCCGCGGGGCGCATACTGGCAGCAATGACAAAGCCCAGTGCACCGAAGCGCCATTTGCCCACCAGCCCCTTCAAGGCCCCGGTCACGCCGCCTCCCCGGCAGTTCGCCGTGGGCGACCAGGTCACGCACGACGTGTACGGCCTCGGCCGGGTCATCGGCATCGAGGGCGGGATCGCGGCGTTCGTGGATTTCGGCTCGACGCAAGAGCGGATCCTGAGCCCGTACGCCAAGATGAGCAAGTTGTAGGGCCGCCGCCGTGCCCGGCTTCGGCACCGGGCCACGGCGTGTGTACGTCTCCTACGTCTCCTACGTCTCCTACGTCTACTTCGCCTCGTCCGGACGCGTCCAGCGCTCGCGCATCGGAGCCGTGATCACTTGGCGGTGTCCTCGGCGAGGGTGTGGGCGACGAGGGCGTTGGCATGGCCGTGGCCGAGCCCGTGCTCGGCCTTGAGCCAGTTCACCAGCTCCATGTGCTTGGCCAGCGGGGAGGACCGGATGAGGTCCTTCCACTCGGCGATCGGACGGCCGTACTTCTTCTCGATGGAGGGGAAGTAGCTGGCAGGACCCTTCACCGCGTCGGTCATGGGGTGCCCCGTTTCCTATCGTCATGATCTTGGTCAGGTCGATCTTCCACGCCGGACCGGCGGTCGTCCAGCGTCCAGCCGCGGTCCGGAGGTCGTCCGGCGGTGCTCCGGAGGTCGTCCGGCGGTCGGCTACCGGTCGGCCGGTGCGTCGGCCAAGCGGGCCGTCACCGCGCTCAGCCACAGCAGCCCGAGGCCGGCGCCCGCGGTGAACGCCAGGACGGAGGCGGCCGAGGCCATGAAACCGGCGAGGACGAGCACGGGTACGACGCGGGACGCGACGGCCCAGCCGCGCCGGCCCCGTGCCGCGAGCGGACGGGCCAGGACGAGGAACGCGGCGCACAGGGCGAGGTAGCCGAGCATGCCGGCGGCCATGTGGACGGCCCCGTGCCCGCTCATCCCGGTGGTCGCGGGCGCCCCGGCCGGAAAGCCCGCACCGGCGTCGGCCGGGAAGGCCGCCGCGGCCCAGAAGGAGACGCCGAAGACGCCGACCAGGGCGGGCCCCCACGCCGCGCCGGGGCCTCCCCGCAGCGCCCGCCGCAGTCCGGCCGCACCGGCGGCCAGCAGCGCGCCGGTGAGCAGGAAGCTCGCGGTCTGGATCCAGCCCGCCTCGCCGAGGGCGAGCTGGCTGATCGCGTTCCGGGTGAAGTCGAAGCCGTCGCGCGTGAGGCCCTGGGCGATTCCGGCCGCCAGGAACAACGGCCCCGCCACCACACCGCCGGCCACCGCCCACCGAGCCGCGAGGCCGGATGCGGACCCGGCGGGAACGACGTGCTGGGGTGCGTTGAGCGTGTGGGTCATGAACGGGCCTTCCTCGCGTCGGCGTTGTCGCTGATATGACCGACGGCAGCGGACGGAGTCATCGCCCCGGAGGATGTGCCCTGCGTCACAGCGCCAGGAGCGACTGCGGAAGCGACGAAGCCCCGGGTCGGTGACCCGGGGCTTCGTCGTGCAGACCCGTGCCGGGCTCAGCGCCCGGGCACGGTCACGGCCGCGGTCAGAAGCGGCCGAAGAACCAGCTGCCCGGCTCGTCGAGGCTGTTGGAGTTGAAGTACTGCCGGCAGCCCCTCACACACTCCTCGCGGGAGAGGTGGCCGTCGCCGTCCGTGTCGAGGGCGGTGAAGGTGTCGAGGGCGTCGGGAGCGCTGATGCCCCAGACGTTCTGCTGCAGCCGGGTGAACTCTTCCTTGCTGATCTGGCCGTCGCCGTTGACGTCCATGATGTCGAACAGGGCGTTGGCCAGGGCGTCGGTCGCGTTGAAGCGGGTGGTGTCGTCGACCGTCACGCGGACCGAGGCGATGTACTCCTCCTCCGAGATGCGGTTGTCGTGGTTCGTGTCCGCGTGGCGCACCAGCTCGTTCCAGAGCATGTCGAACGCCGCCGTGATGGCCTGTACCTTCTGGTCCTTCTTGGTCAGCTTGTACTCCTTCGCCAGGCGGTCGACGAAGGACGCGAAGTCGGACCGCTCGATGTAGCCGTTGCCGTCGGCGTCGAGGTGCTCGAAGACGCGCTTGTACTTGCGGGCCAACGGGTCGGCGGTGGCAGTGGCCATGGGTCTCTCCTTTTGCTCGGGGTTTTGGGGCGGAACGAGAACGGCGGCGCAGGTGAATAACCAAACACCAGACCCGCCCTCGCCCCGAGGCTAGCTAACCGGAGATCAACTCGACGAAACGCCGCCGCCCGTTTTTCAGCCAACCGGAACAGGCCGCCGAAAATCGGTAGGACAGGCGCCACATCATCTTTCCCGATCAACACGCGAGGCGACGGTGTGACGTCCTGAAATTACGCTCGACTCTTGCCGTGAGGCCGTCGGAAGCGATTTGCTTTTCGACCGGTCCGGTGCTCTAGATTCCAGGCAGGAGGTAAGACCCATGCTGCTCATGCGTGATGGCACGTCTGCCGTCGCGGCCTCGGACCTCATGCGGGTCCACTTGGCCGACGTACGTTCGACACTGGCCGGTCGGAGCGACCTTCCGGGAATTCAGGCGAGAAAACTGGTGCGGATCCTGAGAGAGGCCGCCGGCTCCGAAATTCATGGCGAGAATCTGAAAGAATGGCGCGACAGCGAATTCTTCCGGAAGATGCTCGGCGAAACCCCCGACCGTCTGCTGAACGAATTCTTTCCGGCGATTCCGCTTCTTTCGCGTTCGACCCTGCGCCGGTCCCCGCTGGGGGCATTGACGCGGCCCATGCGGCATTTCCTGCACTATTACGAGTCCTCGGGCACGACCGGGGACCCGGTCGCCGCCCCCAAGGCCGTCGACGACCTCATCGTCAACACGATGAACATCGGCGAGATGTGGGGGCGCGTCCTGCACGAGGGGGATTCGGCGCTCGTTCTGATCAACGGGCCGTTCGCGCCGGCGGGGTACCAGTTCGAGAAGGTCCTCGAGTACCTGGGCCTGACGTCGGTGCGGCTGTGGGTGGATCAGGTCACCGGCGACTACTCACGGGTGCTGCGCATCATCCGGGAGCTGGGCATCAACACGTACGTGGGTGCTCCGTCCCGGCTCACCGAGCTGCTGCAGTACGCCCTGTCGAAGGGGGAGCCGGCGCCCGACTTCGCCAAGCTGCTGCTGATCGCGGAGCAGACCGGCGCCAGCTTCCTCAGGCATCTGGAGGGCCTGACCGGTGCCACCGCGCGCGTCGGCACCTTCGGTTCTTCGGAGACCGGGACCGTCGCGGTGACGTGCGAGTTCGGAGCGCTGCACACGCAGCCCCAGAGCTACCTCCTCGAAGTGCACGACGAGGCGGGGACCCGTCCGGTCGCGGAAGGCCGGGCGGATGCCGGGGAGTTGGTGGTGACGACGCTGGATCTGCCGGCCCGGCCGCTGGTGCGCTACCGGACGGGCGATCTCGTGGAGGTCGAGGGCGTTCCCTGTCCGTGCGGTGTCCGCACCCCGGTGCTGCGGCCGCTGGGCCGGCAGCAGGACGCGGCGAAGCTGGCCCGGGACGGCGTGCGGCAGGAGGAGTGCGAGGCCGTCCTGTGGGCGCCCCGGGACGATCGGGAACCCGTCGTGCTCAACTACATGCTCGTGATCAAGGGCGACTCGGTCGTGTGCCTCGTGATCACCGACCGCGGGACGACCGCCGCGTGGGAGGAGGACCTCGCCCGGCGCCTCGATCCCCTCTTCACCGAGCACCACGTGGTGGCCCGGACGGTGCCCGCGCTGCCGCCGCTGGCCTCCATGGGCGCCTACGTGGGCTGGAAGCTCTCCCGGCTCGTCGACCTGGACGACCCGGCGCTGCACGGCTGCCTCCCGCCTCCCCTGCAGGAGGCGGTCCAGCAGTCCCTGAGCCAGATCGAACGGCTCACGGCCCACCCCGCGATGGCACGCTGAGAGAGACGAGGACAGTGATGACCGAGAACACGATGACCGACAAGGAGAAGGCCGAGTTCGTCCTCGGGGTGTACTTCCGGACCCAGGCCGCCATCGAGCGGTACATGGGGCGCGAGAACCTCCCCGAGTGGACCGAGCACGTGGCCAGGATCAACTCCGACGCGATGCGGCACCGGCTGCCGGACAGGGACGACCAGTCCAGGGACCTGCTCTCCGGGCTGCGCGCCATGCTCGGTGTCTACGGTTCCGACACCGAGACCCGCGCCTCGGCGGAGTCGACCGAACTCACCGTGCGGCGCTGCGGCATCTTCGACTACCGGGAGGAGGCCGCACGGCGGGGGGTCACCCTCACGCTGGACCGGCCCTGCGAGTTCTGCGTCGATCTGCATCAGCGCACCGCCGCGCACCTCGGCATCAGCGCCGGCGTCGAACTGGCGGAACGCGGCTGCCACTGGACGGTGCCGGTGCCCTCCGCATCCCGTGACGCATCCCTTGACGCATCCCGTGACCCATCCCGTGACGCGTCCCGTGACCGGGCCGGGGCGACCGGATGAGCGCGCCGGTGCGCAGCGACCCGGCTCCCCTGCCCTACGGCAGCAACCCGGCGCCCCCGCCCTGCCGCAGCGACCCGGCTCCCCTGCCCTACCGCAGGGACCCGGTGTGCCCGTTCGCTCCGGACCCGGAGTTCGCCCGGCTCCGCCGCGAGGAACCCGTCTCCCGGATCCGGCTCACCGGCGGGTCGGAGGCGTGGCTGGTCACCCGGTACGCCGACGCCCGCCGGGTCCTCGCCGACCCCCGGTTCAGCAGCCGGCTCACGCCCATCGGCGTGGTGGTGCCCCCGTCCGAGGACCAGGGGCTGAGCGCGGCGCTGCAGTCCCGCCAGCCGGGCACGTTCATCGAGGAGGACCCGCCCGAGCACACGCGGCTGCGGGCCCTGGTGACCCGGGAGTTCACGACCCGGCGGATGCGCCTGCTCCGGCCGTACGTCGAGACGGTGGTGGAGGAGCATCTGGCGACGATGGCCACCGCCGCGCACCCCGTCGACCTGATGGCGGCCTTCGCCCTGCCCGTCCCGTCCCGGATCATCTGCGCCATCCTCGGACTGCCGGAGGGGAACACCTACGACTTCGCCGGGTACACCCGGGTCATGACGGACGTCATGTCGCCGCTGCCCGAGCTCATCGAGGCGCGCGACGCGCTCAGGGCGGGCATGCGCGAGGTCGTACGCGGCAAGCGGCGCGATCCCGGGGACGACCTGCTCGGCCGCGTCATCCGCGACTCCGGGGCGTCGGTGACCGACGAGGAACTCGTCGGGATCGGCAACCTCCTGCTGGTCGCGGGCCACGAGACGACCGCGCACATGCTGGGCCTTGGCGTGCTGGCGCTGTTGCACCACCCCGACCAGGCGGACGTGCTGCGCGACCGGCCGGAGCTGTGCGACTCGGCCATCGACGAGCTGGTCCGCTACGTCACCATCCCGCACCACGGCGAGCTGCGCACCGCCACCGAGGACGTGCGCGTCGGCGACGTCCTGCTGCGGGCCGGTGAGCAGGTGCTCGTCTCACTGCCGTCGGCCAACTGGGATCCCGACGGCATCGAGGCGCCCGACGTCCTCGATCTCACCCGCCCGCCGCGCCCGCATCTGGCCTACGGGCACGGCGTCCACCACTGCGTCGGCACCCCGCTGGCCCAGCTCGAACTCCGGGTGGCGCTGCCCGCGCTGCTGCGCCGGTTCCCCGGCATGCGCTGCGCCGTGCCGCACGGCGAGGTCCCCTTCCGCAGGTCGAACGTCACCTACGGACTGCACGCCCTGCCCCTCACCTGGTGAGCACCGCACCGGACGGCACCCGTGCGCCGCCCCGTGCCACGCCACCCGCCCCACGCCAACCCACGCAACGGAGGCCCCGTTGAGCAACATCGTCCAGGTGATCGCCCGCGTCACCGTGCCGGAACTCTCCACCGCCGTCCCCTTCTACCAGGAGCTGGGCGGAGCCGAGGCCGCCTCGACCTTCCAGTACGCGGGCGTCCACCTCGCCTCGGTCAGCCCCTTCCTGCTGCTCTCCGGGGACCGGGCCGCGGAGTTCTCCGACCGCCGCGCCACGCTCGTGGTCCGTGACCTGACTCCGGTCACCAGCGCCCTGCGGCGGGCAGGCGGTCAGGTCCTCGACGGCCCGGCACCCGGCCCCTCCGGACCGCGCATGATCGCCCGGCATCCGGACGGCGCGGTCTTCGAGTACATCGAGCTCCCGCGACAGGACTGACCGCCTGCTCCGGCTTCAGCGGCCGCTCGGCCGGGGCGGTGCCGTGGCGCCGCCGGGAGTGCCGTACGCGGCAAGGGGCCATTCGTGCCGGTAGGCCGGGAAGGGCAGTTCCTTCTCGAAGAGCGGGGTGCCGAAGACGGCGATACGGGCCATCAGGGCGCCCCTGATGTCGAGCCCGCCGTAGAGGCCGGCCGTGCCGGTGACGACCGGTGCGGCGCCGCTGGTGTCGACGGTGACCTGCCCCTCGACCGCCGTCCGCAGATACGGCGAGACGGTCGCCTTCAGGCCCACCGCGTCGTACAGGGCGACCGAACCCTCGACGTCCAGGCCGGTGCGGACGGAAGCGGTGCCCGCGAGCGTGGCCTTCACCGGGGAGACGGTCAGGGTGCCGGGCCTGGTGTCCGTGTGCCAGCCGCCGCTCCTGGTGTACGCGGAGTGGACGCCCCAACTGCCGTCGATCCGCTGCTCGGTGTCGAGGGTGACCTTGCCGTCGGTGTCGACCGTCGCGTAGAGCGTGAGGTCCAGGTGGATGACGACGGGCAGTTGACCGACCATCACCACAGGGCTCGCCGTGAGCGTGGCGAGAGGGATCCGGATCGGCTGGGCGGGGTCGGTGATCGCGGCACCCACGTGCCAGGTGGCGTGCGCGCCGAGATCGAAGCCGACGCCGGCCTGCTGGGGACGGAGGGCGGAGCCCTGGTACGAGAAGCCGAGCGTCGGGTCGAGTTCGATCGAGCCGTCCAGCTTCGCCGAGGCCCCGTGGGGCAGCGGGACCGTGGTGTCGGCGTCCAGTCGCAGGCCGGCGGAGGCGGATCCCGCGCCGCCGTCGGGGCCCTTGGTGAAGGACACCTTCAGGTCCTTCACCTGCGGCTTCACCTCGATGTTGCGCGGATCCAGGGCGGTGCGCAGGCTCGCGGAGCTCTCACCGAGGAGTTCCGTGAGGGTGGCCGGGCGGGTGTGGACGACCGTCTTCCCGTCGTCGGACGGCTGCACGTCGGTGACCGCGAGGAGCGCGCCGCGCGGCGCGGCCGGTGTGGGCGGACTGTCGATGAGCTGTCCGGGCCGGATCCGCGTCCCGCTGGTGTCGCCGTGGTGGGCGGGTGCGGAAGCGTCGGCGGCGGGCGCGGAAGGGGCCTTGGCGGGGGCGGAAGCGTCGGCGGCGGGCGCGGAAGCGTCCTTGGCGGGGGCCAGGACGGCCCGGCCGGTCCCTCGGTCGTACGACGTGAGCGCGAGGGCGGGTGTGGTGGCCTTGGCGGGCCCGCCCTTCTTGTCGGGAGTGGCGAGCGCCAGCCTGGACTTCCCCTTGGCCACGGGCCTGACCGGCATGACCGGCGTGACCGGCGTGACGGGCCGGCCGCCCGGGCCGGGCGTGTGCCGGGGTGCCGTCGCGGCGGCGGTGGCGGCCGGGTCGTAGGGCGGGCCGTCGCCGTCCGGGGTGGGTGCGGCCAAGGCGACGGGAGCGTCGTCGGCGGCGGCGGGCCGGGCCGCCGGTGCCGTCGAGCCGCAGCCGGTGAGCACGAGCGCGACGGTCACCGTGAGCACGGTCAGCCCTCGGGTGCGTATGGACATGTGGGGGGTCACCTTCGACGTCGAGTTGGTCAGATTCGATGCGTGGGAGAGAGGCGGCGGGCGCGGACTCGGGCCCGGGCCGGGAGAAAGCAGGCTCATGACGTCCCGCCGAGCGGCCGCACGAGGTGGCCCGGACGGGGCGGTCCCCGGTCCGCCGCCGGTGCGCACCGGTTGCGCCCCGGTGCGCGGACACCCGTCGGCGCCGCATCCGCCGTACGCCGGGACTAGAGCCTGTAGTTTCTTGGGGGACCGTACACTGACCGGCACCCGCAGATGAAAAAGCGCGGTCAACACCCTTGCCTGACCGTCGACTTCAGGCCACGCGCGGCATCCGGAGAGCAGCCGGGGAGAGGACGGGCAGATGGGCAGGCCGCACCGCCCCGCGCTGAGCCGGGACGGCATCATGCGGGCCGCCCTCGACCTGGTGGACGAGGAGGGGGCGGCCGCGCTGTCGACGCCGCGCCTCGCCGCCCGGCTGGGCGTCAAGGGGCCCTCCCTGTACAACCACGTCTCGGGCCGGGACGAGATCCTCGACGGCATCCGCGAGCTGATCTTGGGCGAGATGGACCTCGACATGACCGTCCGCCCGTGGACCGCGGCGGTGGACGGCTGGGCGCGCGCCTACCGGGCCGCGCTCGCCGCTCACCCGCACGCGATCCCGCTGCTGGTCGGACGGCCCGCGCGGGGACTCTCCGCCCTGCGCGGCTACGCGGCGGCGTTCGACCTGCTGCGCGCGGCGGGATGGCCGGAGGAGCACCTGATGCCCCTCGTGCGGTCGGTCGAGTACTTCCTCACCGGCTCGGCCCTCGCCCTGGTCGACGCACCGACCGAGCCGCCTCCGCCGGAAGAGGAACTCCCCCCGGGCCTGGAGCCGTTCCTGAACCCCCCGCCCGACTACCGCGACATCGCGTTCGACGCGGGCCTGGCCGCCCTCATCCGCGGCTTCGAGGCCACCCTCGACACCCTCGACACCCTCCGGCCCGCGCCCGGCCGGTGAGCACATGAGCCCGCGAGCACGTCAGCGGGTGAGCCGGTGAGCCGGTGAGCCGGTGAGCCCATGCGCACCAGCGCACATGCGCACCCGCGCACAGCGCGAAGGCCCAGGTCGGTGACCTGGGCCTGCCGCTGTGTCCCGGCCGCTCAGTGGGCGGACCGCGCGAAGTGGTCGCGTACGGCGTCGGTCTGCTTCTCCATGACGTCGATGATGCGCTCGACGACGTTCAGGTCGGCGTCCTCGGCGATCTCCAGGACCCGCGACCAGTCGAAGAAGCTGCGGGCCGGGTCGTTGGTGACGGGCAGGACCCGGATGGTGGCCTGGTAGCTCTGGACGCCGCTGGTGGGGGCGACGGCGCGGTACGACTGGGTCTTGTTGATCTCGTCGCGGGCGGCGATCTCCTGCTGGACGAGGCCGCCGTTGAGCGTGAGCCTGAAGTCGTAGCGGGCCGGGACGGTGTCGACGGAGCCGCCGTCCGTCCAGGTGACGTCGGTGTGGATGTCGAGGTCGCCCGGGGAGACGATCTCCAGGATCTGCATGGCGTCGCGGACGGTCGCCCACACGGTCTCGGGGTCGGCGTCGAGGACGGTGGAGTGGTACATGGTGTGCTTGCGCTGGATCTGGATCGACACGGATGCTCCTTGTGGCTGGCTGTTCTTCCGGCTTTCGCGGGCGGCTAGTCGGCGCCGCCGGCCTTGGTGACGAGGTGGTTTCCGAGGACCAGGTAGTCGATCTCGGCGCCCATGAAGCAGTTCAGGGCGTCGGTCGGGGTGCAGACGATGGGTTCGCCGGCGACGTTGAACGAGGTGTTGATCAGGCAGGGCGTGCCGGTGAGTTCGGTGAACCTCCGCAGCAGCGCCGTGAGCCGCGGCGTCCCCTCGTCCGTCAGGGTCTGGATCCGGGAGGTGCCGTCCACGTGTACGGCGCCGGGGATGCGGTCGCGGTACGCGTCGCGGACGGGGAAGACGAACGTCATGTACGGGGAGCTGGTCTTGCGCCCCATGTCGAAGATCTCCGGCGCCCGCTCCTCCAGGACGAGGGGGGCGAACGGGCGGAAGGGCTCGCGGTGCTTGACCCGGGTGTTGATGATGTCCTTGATGTCGTCGAAGCCGGGGTTGGCGATGATGCTGCGGTGCCCCAGCGCGCGCGGCCCGTGCTCGACGCGGCCCTCGAACCAGCCGATGACGACCTTCTCCGTCAGCAGCTCCGCGACCTTGCCGACGACCTCCTCGTCGGTCAGGCGGGTGGCGGTGACACGGCCGGCGAAGGCCTCGATCGCCTCCTCGATGGCGGTGTCGTCGTAGGCCGGGCCCAGGTAGGGGGTGACGGGCGCGGAGGCGGCGAGGATGTCCGCGGGGCCGGTGCCGGGGTGGTCGAGCCAGGCGTGGGCGGCGGCTCCGATGGTGATGCCGGTGTCGGAGGCGCCGAAGCTGACCTGCATGTCGGTGAAGCGGGAGCCCTCGAACAGCGGGGTGTTGTTGAGGCAGTTGAGGGCGACGCCGCCCTCGAAGAGGAGCCGGTCGAGGTCCGTCCGCTTCTCCAGGTGGGCGACCTGGTGGGCGGTGGCGACGTTCAGCATCTGCTGCGCGGCGGCGGCGACCCGTGAGGTGTACGCGAGGGTGTCCTCGAAGGGTCCGAAGTACTCCTCGAACAGGGCGTCGTGGCTGTGCAGGTCGTCGGTGCGCAACGGTGTGGTGAAGCTGTAGCGGCCGTCGTCGTGGAGCCTCAGCAGGTGTTCGAGGAACGGGTTCGGGGCCGGCGGCTCGGCGTATCCGGCCAGGCCCATCACCTTGTACTCGTCGTTGTTGGGGACGAAGCCGAGGAAGCGGGTGATGGAGGAGAACAGGGTGCCGATGGAGTACTGGGCGCCGGTGGCGGTGTCGTCGAAGACGGTGATCCTGCCGTCGCGGATCTCGCCGGTCAGGGTCGAGAAGCGTTCGGCGCGGCCGTCGCTGACGAGGAACGCGGAGTCCTTCATGCCGGCGAGGTAGTAGCCGGTCGTGGCGTGGGCCAGGTGGTGCGGGACGAAGCGGACCTTGGCCGGGTCGGGGCGGTGCCCGGTGCGGGCCTCGAAGTCCGCGAGGATCGCCTCGTGGCTGACGACCTGGTCGAACAGGTCGGCCATGTCGCCCAGGAGGCGGCGCTTCGCGTCCTCGGCCAGCGACGAGCCGCGGATGCCGTCGAGGAGCTCGTCCAGGACCTGGGGGGTCCAGTTCCAGGGGAAGGCGAAGAGGTCGACGTCGTCGAAGGTGATCCCGGCTTCCTCCAGGCACCAGTCGACGGCCCGCGCCGGGAAGTCGGTGGTCTTCTTCTCCCGGTTGAGGCGCTCCTCCTCCACGGCGGCGACGAGACGGCCGTCGACGAGGAGTGCGGCGGCGGCGTCGTGGCCCAGGAGGTAGTGCTTGTTGATGCCGGTCGCGCCGAGGCGCTCGGAGAAGAACTCCGCGACCCGGCTGAAGCCATTACATCCAAGAACGATCACAGCGGTCTTTCCTGTCATGGGACATGGGGGCAGGGGGCCGGCTACGGGGCGATCAGCAGGTCGCGGAGCCGCTCCCCGGCCGCGGGCGCCTGGCACAGGCCGGCACCGGTGAATCCGGCCGCGTACACGAAGCGGCGGGTGGGGTGTCGCCCGATGAGGGGACCGTTGCCGGGACTGGCGTCGAAGTCGCCGCTCCACGCGCGGTGCAGGCCGGTGCCGGCCAGGGCGGGGAACAGGGTGCCGAGATGGCCGGCGATCCGGCCGAGCCAGGCGTCGCGCGTCTCGCCGGGCCGCGGCGCGCCCATGGCGAGGAGCACGCGGTCCTTCCAGGAGCGGATCCGCAGCCCGGACGCGGCGTGCATCGTCATGGGCAGCTCGCCGCGCGGGACGGCGGACGAGGCGGTCGAGGCGGGCAGGGCGTCGGACGAGGCAGCCAGCGCGTCGGACGAGGCGGGCACGGCGGCGGACGGGACGGCCAGGGCGGGCAGGGCGTCCGTGAACAGCATCTCCATCGTGCGCGGTGCCAGCGGCAGGTCGACCGAGGCCAGGGCGGCCACCTCGCCGGACCAGGGCCCGGCCGCGCACACGACGGCGTCCGCCGCGATGCTGCCCCGCGGCGTGTGGACGGTGTTGTCGTCGTCGATGCGGGTGACGGGTGTGTGGGTGAACAGGCGGGCGCCGTGGTCACGGGCGGCGGCCGCGTAGCCCCGCACGATGTCGAGGCCGTCGACGTGGTACGCCTCCGGGGACCAGGCGGCGGCCAGGACGGCGCGCTCGTCGATCAGCGGGTTGAGCGCGGCCGCCTCACGGGCACTGATCAGGCCGACGCCGACGCCCGCGGCCCGCTGGGCCGGCTGTTCGGCCTCGAAGTCGGCGATCTGCCGTTCGTCGGTGAACAGCGCCATGAACCCGAGCCGCCGCAGGCCGAGCGGGGCTCCGGTGCGGCGGGCGAAGTCCTGGTAGGCGGCCAGGCTGCGCACGGCCCGCCGCCCGGTGTCGGGGTTGCCGGGGAAGTAGGTGCGGACCATGCCCGCGGTGTGCGCGGACGCCCCGCCGCCGAGCCCTCCGCGGTCGAGGAGCACGGTGTCCACGCCGGCTTCGGCGAGGTGGTGGGCGGCGGAGGTGCCGATCACTCCGCCGCCGATGACGACGGCGCCGGCGCGGGCGGGCAGGGCGCTCAAGGGTGGTCCTCTCCTGTGTCTGTCCTGTGGGGCGGGGCCGCGGGCGTGGGTTACGCGGCGTCCTGGACGGCCGCCTGCTGGCGCAGGTGGTCGCCGGTCTCCCACGGGTACAGCTGGAGGTTCCAGCCGCCGAGGCAGTTGATGTAGAGGGCCATCTGGCTGGTGACGGCGTAGAAGTCCTCGCGGTCGAGGTCGTCGAGGACGTCGAGGAAGCGCTGGGTGAACGCCCACAGCTTCTCCAGGCCGCAGTAGCCGAGGAACTCGGCGGGCACGCCGACCAGGAGGCGGGTCATGTGGACGAGCGAGTCCATGGCCATGCCCTGGACGGCGGCGCGGACGAGTCCGCCGTACGCCGCGTAACCCAGCGGCCTGGTCTCGCCGTTGACGAACAGCAGGGTGGGCAGGACGGTGCCGAAGTTGCCCGCCCGCGAGGGGATGACGCCCTGGTGGAGGCCGTCGAGTTCGGCGGGCGGCGCGAGCCAGATCCGCTCGGTCTCGGCGTGGATGTCGGCGATCAGCCGGTCGGCGACGGCGTGGCCGGCGTGGAGCATCGGGACGCGGTGGCCGCCCGGCTCGCCGGCGCGCCGGACCTCGGCGATGATCTGCTTCTTCGTGGAGTAGACGGCGTCCCAGATCGCGGCCCCGGCCTCCAGCAGGGCGGGCATGTCCGCCTCGCGGATCCGGCCGACGGGGGTGGCGGGCATCGGCTCGGTCAGGGTGCCGTACTTGATGCCGAGGTGCTGCAGGCCGGAGCAGAACACGGTGCCGTCGGGGGCCTCGCGCCGGTCGGGGATCCGGGTGTCGTGGGAGGTGTGCAGCAGGGCGGGGATCGGCGACACGTGGTAGAGGTGCTCGCCCGCGATGAGGGCGTGTCCCTGGAGGCTCCGGTACGGCAGCGACTCCCACAGGGCGTCGGCGAGTGCCGCGTTGCGGCCGTCAAGGTCGGCGGTGACCGTGATGCCGAGGTCGGGCCAGGAGATCTCGATCTGACGGCCAGGCAGCTTCTCGGACAAGGCTTTCCCCGTTCGTTGGTTCGGCTTGTCCCTGGAGTAGATCGCCAACTGGCTTGTTCCGGGCAGGCGTTGAAACCATGAAACCTTGATCGTTCCGTGAACGGCACTTCGTAGGTTCCTACGGGAACCGCGGCTCGGGCGTCCTGGCCGAGAAGCCTTCGTGAACGCCCGGAGCCGGGAGCGGAGTGGGAGTGGCGGCTAGAAGAGGAACGCGGTGGCCGTGGCCGCGCCGAGCGTCGCTCCGGCCAGCGTCTGGGCCACCGTGTGGTACGTCAGGGCGACCCGCGACCAGCACACGGCGGCCGTGAGCACGAAGGCGAGCAGCCACCACGGGGAGTGGATCGCGGCGAGCAGGGCGACCACCGCCGAGGCCACGGCGGAGTCCACCGAGATCTTCCAGACGGTGTTCACCGCGAGGAGGCCGATGGTCATCACCCACAGGGCGAGCATCGCGACGAGGATGGCCGTGGGGGCGCCGCCGAGGAGCATGACCAGCGATCCGGTGCCGATGGAGCCGAGGATGACGAAGAAGATCGGCGCGCGCTGGGTGCGGTCGACGACGTGCCGGTCGCCCCAGGTGCCCCGCTTGCGCTCCCATTCGATGTAGCCGGCCGGTATCAGCCCGGCGCACAGGGCGCCGAGGAAGCCCCACAGCAGGCCGGTCCAGTGGCCGGCGGCGGCCAGGCCCATGCCGAGCATGCCGGCGAGCAGGACGTTGCGGGGCTGCAGGACGTCGGTGACGACGCGGGCCACGGCGGTCAGGGGCGTACCGGCGGGGACGGGCGTATCGGCAGGCACGGGCGACCCGGCGCCCACGGGCGTACCCGCAGTCGGGGACGTACCGGCGGTCGGGGCCGCATCGGTGGTCAACGTCGGGTCCGTCGTGTCGGTGTGCTCGGTGCCGGTCACGCGCTCGCCTCCAGGCAGGAGTTCAGGACGGCCCGGCTTCGCTGCTCCGGGATGGCCTTGTACGCGGCGGCCACCCGCTGCAGCCAGGCGACCTCGCCGTCCTGGTCGGTGGCGTGCTTGGTGTCGAAGGCGGCGGCCTTCCCGGCGGGCGCGCCCTCGGCCTTGGCGAGCAGGGCCGCCTTGATCCAGTAGGCGTCGGCGAGCGCGCCGGCCTTCCCGGGGTCCGAGCCCTGGCCCGCGGCGGCGTCCTTGGCGGCGGTCAGCAGGCTGTCGGGCACGTAGTGGCGCAGCTTCTCGACCGCGTCCGCGATGTCGGCGGCCCAGCGGTCGACGCGCAGGTCGGCGGGGGTGTCGAAGCGGGTCAGTTCGCGGGTGAGGGAGGCCGGCGGGGCGAAGGGCTGGTCGGGGAAGGCCGTCATCAGCTCGCGCCACAGCGGGTGGAGGTCCATCTGGGCCCGCCAGAGCCGGACCCGCCGCCAGCCCTTGCTGAAGGCGGGGATGGAGGCGCCGAGCGCGAAGAAGGCGAAGAGGACCAGTTGGGCGGCCTCGGTGGCCTCGTCGAAGGCCAGCGCGAAGCTCTCGCTGGGCTGGTCGATCACGCTGATCCACAGGAACAGGGTGCGGCTGAGGGTGTAGCCGACGCCGATGAACATCGCGAAGGTCATCATGCCGAGGCCCACCCGGAGGTGGAGCAGCTTGGCGTCGGCCGTGGCCAGGGCCCACTGGTAGGCGCAGACGGCGGACGCGGCGCCCAAGTACACGTAGAAGACGCTCATGTAGAGCGTGGCGCCCCACTGGCCGGCGTGTTCGGCCACGAAGCGGTCCGCGGGGACCGAGCGGTCCACGACCGTGAAGAAGAGCACGGTCAGCAGGACGAGGGTGACCACGGAGGCCTTGGCGGCCACCTGCTGGACGAGCCGGGCGAAGCGGACGTGGCGCGGGATCGGCCCGCCCTCCGGGAAGTGCCCGTAGATGGCGACGATGTAGCTGAGGATCGCCAGGATGGCGATGGTGGCCGTGTAGTGCTTGATGAGCACCGCGAGGTCCACGACGGGGCTGTTGTTGAGGCCTATGCGGACCACGCGCGTCTTGGTCCACAGGGCGATGGCGAAGCCCGCGTAGCAGCCCCACAGGGCGCGGCGGCGCTTGTCCTCCTCGTCGCCCCATAGTGCGGCCGGCATGCGCCAGAGGGCGACGGCAGTCATCAGACCGGCGATGAGGTAGCCGGCGAGGTCGAGCGCGGTCACGTGAGTTCCTCGGGGTGGGGGGATCGTCGGTGGTGCTACGAGCGGCGGAAGAACGAGCGGCCGAACAGCGAGCGGCGGCGGTGGGCGACGGGCCGGGAGAGCGAGTTGGCGAGCCGTCCGACCATGTCGTCGCTGGTCACGTCCCTGGCCATGCGGGGGATCAGGGAGGCGCCGAACTCGGCGACCCGCTCGTCGTGGGTGTCGTACTGGGCGCGGGCCTGGACGGTGTCGGAGGAGAGCACCCGCTTGATCAGCGAGGTGTCGAACACCGGGAGCAGCATGCGCAGTTGGTCGGCGTCGAGGCTGGTGCCGTGGTCGAACCACTCGTGGCACAGCTCGTGCAGGATGACGTGCTGGGTCTGGTACGCGGTGGGGCGGCGACGGTAGAGCACGTAACTGGTGGTGCCGGACTTGAGCCGCAGGCCGCAGGCGGCGTTGACGCGCGCGAGCCGCTCGGGCAGTTCCTGGAGGACGATGGTCCGGCCGCGGGCCGCCTCCATGTTCGCCACCAGGCCCTCGATGGTGAAGGGGGCCGGTATGGGAAGGTCGGCCAGTCCGGCTTCACATTCTTTGCGCAGTTCGCGCAGGGACATGGGGGCCTCTTGGTCGTCGTCACGCGTGTGTGACATGCGCTCGGCGAGTCTAGCCAACGCCCGTCACGCCCACGAAAGACGCTTCCGCCGGCGCCCGGGTTCCCTTTCGCCGCCGCCGTCAGTCGCCGCCGTCAGCCGGTCCGTCCGCCGCCGCCGTCAGCCGCTCCGTCCGCCGCGCCGTCGGTCCGCTGCTGCCCGTCCTTGGTGTCCGCGAGCAAAGAGAGCGCGAACTCCAGCAGCTCCGCCGGCAGCCCGTCGTCGTCGACGCCGCGGCCCGCCACGCCGCTGATCTCGCCGGTGCGCCGCTTGGCGAGGAACTTCAGTCCGGCGACCACGTCGCCGACGACCTCCGACTCCTCCTTGAAGAAACGCCAGTCCACGCCGAAGCCGAGGCCGAGCGCCTTGAGGATCTCCTCGGAGGGCTGGGTGACCTTGCCGGCCAGGATGTTCGAGAAGTAGCTGTGGGAGAGGGAGCCGCCGCGCTCCTTGACCAGCTCGGCGAAGGTCCGTCCGGACACCTTCTGGCCGGGGAAGGTCTTCTCCAGCATGTACTCGACCTTCTGCCGCAGCGTGTGCAGTTCAGGTACGTGCTCTTCGCCGATGTCCATCCCGTTACCTACGTTCGCATCATGCACCGGCGCAAGTGCCGGGCTTGCGTAAACACTCTACGTCACTGTTAACTACAAAAAACACGGCCAGGGGGCCACAGGGGAGTCCCCTGACCGTGTGAAAACTTCGTGCGCCGGTGCCCCCCGGCGCGCACTACGTATGTAGCCCTTCGCGACGGGGGATGCGCGAAGGGCTACGCGTGCAGTATGCCAGCCCGTCAGGAGCCGCTCCACAGCCTGTCCCTGACACCCCCCGACGCGGCACGGACGACCACCAGCACGCCCCGGCCCCGGGTCGGCGATCCGTGGCCTGGCCGATTTCCCGCTTGCTAAAGTGAACTGCCGTACGCAGGAACGTGTGTACGGACGGCGCGACGAGCGGGGGCTCAGGATGGCGGACGCCGACAACGCGAACGGACCGGGCGGCAACGCCGGCCTGAAGTACACCGAGGACAACCTCACCAGGCTGGCCGACGACCTCGACGCCATGCAGGGCTACCTGGAGCGGCAGACCCGCCGCATGGACGAGGTCGTCGACACCATCGCCGCCGGCTGGCAGGGCCCCACCGCGACCGCGTACCGCTCGCTGCACCGCGGCGTCGCCGAGGACGCCGTACGCATCCGGCAGGTGCTCGAACTCCTCGAAGCGGCGATGCGCGCCTCGCGCGACGGCTTCACCGAGCAGGAGCTCGACGTGCTCGCGCAGATGCGGCAGGTGCAGCGGGGCGAGGACGTGACCGCCGCCGCCCGCGAGCTCACCGTGCCCGACCCGGCACCCGCGCCCGCGCCCAAGAGCCGCCTCGAAGACCTCTGAACCGGACCGCATCCGAAGCGACATCACGGGGGATCAGCACATGTCGGAACAGGGCCCGGGAGACGACCGGATCACCGTCGACTTCGCCACTCTGCAACGCCTTTCGGGAGACCTGGAGGACATCCTCCGCTCCCTCAACGAGAAGCTGGACACGCTCTACGGGCGGGTCGCCAAGGTCGTCGTGACCTGGGAGGGCGAGGCCCGCGAGACCTTCGTCGACGAGCTGGACAAGTGGAGCCACCAGGCCGACGACCTGAAGGCCGCGCAGGCGTGGCTGCACGAGGTCGTGACCAAGGGGCACCTCAACTACGCCGCCGCCAACAGGTCCGTGCTCCAGGGCTGGGGAGGCGGCGCCTGATGGGCACTCCCACCCCGTCCCCCGGCGGCTCCGGGACCATCGACGTCAAGCCGAGCGACCTCTGGCGGGTCTCCGGGCGGGTCGCCGAGCAGCAGGACCTCCTGATGCGCGGCGCGAACAAGCTGCTCCAGGAGCTGGGCAAGTACCCGGACGCCGGCGGCGCCGGCACCGAGGCCGAGAAGTTCGCACAGGCGTACAAGAAGATCGGCGACCGCTGGCTGGAGGTCTGGGGCCGCAGCGTGCTCAGCGTCGGCGGCGTCGCCGTCGGCTTCACCGAGACGGCCAACGCGTACTCCAAGGCGGACGCCGCCTCCCACCCGCAGCCCGGCAAGGCGCCCGAGCAGCGGCCGCGGCCCGCGGTCGTCGACAAGGCCCCGCACTTCGGCGCCGTCCCCGACATCAAGTGGGGCGACGACGACGGCGGCGACGACCTCCTGCGCGGCCTGCTCGAACACCTCCCGCAGGTCGTCCGGGACATCCTGCACCCGCTGTGCAAGCACGTGTTCCGGGTCGGCAAGGTCGCGGACGTCTACCCCTTCCCCCAGCAGCACTACCTCAACTCGCTGTGCCACAGCTGGATGGACGTCTCCGTCGTCGGCACGATGGTCGCGGACCAGCTCACCCAGGCCGTCGGCACCATCACCAACCACCAGCAGGCCGACTGGGAAGCCGCCATGCGGACCTTCTGCAGCGCCCTGTGGGGCGCGACGGCCTGGGGCCAGCAGCGGGTCGGCTACCAGTGGGGACAGACCGCCAACTCCGGCCCGGGCACACCCCGGCTGCCCACCGGTAGCGAGCCCGTCCTGGCCGTCCTGAAGGACACGGCCGACAACGTCGCGACCATCCTGCGCGAGTACGCGGAAGCCGCCGTCGACCTGAACCGCGACGTCTACGACGAGCTCGAACGCGCCATGCTCAAGGCCGCCAAGGAGATCGTCGACGACCTGGCCAAGCCCAAGGACCCCAAGAGCTTCCTGGGCGCCGTCACGAACGTCATCGGCAAGGGCGCGGGCCTGCTCCTCTCCTTCGACGTCAAGACCGTCTTCAACCTCGACACCTCGAAGCTGAACGGCATCGTCGACACGTACACCGGCAAGCTCGGCGGCCTGACCACCCGCATGGAGGCGCTGAAGGAGCCGCTGGACGAGGCGTTCCTGAGCGCGCCGAAGTTCGAGGCCGGCGAGGCCCGGGCGTACGGCTTCGGCGCCCGCGCCCTGGAGGAGTTCAAGGACTCGAAGGTCTGGCTGAAGGTCGACTCCAACGGGAACTACGACCTGAACCTGGCCGCCAACGAGTACATGGCGGACGGCCACACCCTCGACAAGCACGTCGGCAAGACGGACGAGCAGCTCGCGCAGCGCCTGCGCGACCAGCAGTCGAACGGGCCGACGCAGGCGTGGCCGTACGGCAAGCCGATGCCCAGCGGCTCCTCGGCCTTCCCGGACTACCAGCGGGCCGAGGATCTGACCGAGTACAACCTCAACAAGAACAAGGCCGACATCGACGCCTGGATCAAGGGCCCGCCGCCGGCGGCCGACGGCGACGTCAAGTCGTTCTACGCGACGACGCCCGACAACCAGCCGAGCGGGCGCAGCGTGAGCAAGCAGCCGCTGGACCCGAACGACCCGCTGTCCGGGTACAAGCAGGGCGGACTGGCCGCGAAGGCGTCCGACGTGTACGGCATCGACACGCGGATCCGGTACGACAGCAGTCGTACGCCTCCGTTCACCGTCATGACGTCCATGCCGTCGAAGTCCTAGAAAGGCCCTCCATGTCCGTCGACCAGACCGCCTGGGAAGCCGCGGTACGCCACCTGTACGAGGACGCGTACCCGTACGACGCCACGGGCCCGCGCCGCCACGACGACTGGGTCCTCGACGTCCTCGCCGTGATGGCCCGCGCCGTCCCGGACCCGCGCGGCTGGGCCGGCCTCGACGACGGGGCCGCCTTCGCCGGCCACCCGCCCGAGTACGTCGCGGCGCGCCTGAAGGAGATCGACCGGGAGAGCGCGGAGAACCTGCTCCTGGCCCTCACGGACGACGGCTGCACCCTCGCCGGCCTGGAACGCTTCACGGAGAGCGAGGAGGAGCTGCGGGCGATGGCGCGCACGGTCCTCGCGCGGTACGGGGACGGAGCCGTGTACCTGACCAACGTCGACAGGCCCGGCCGCGGGCCCGGCACTCTGGACTTCACGACGCGGGACTGGGCGTACAGCCCGCTGAGCGTCTACTCGGAGGACTACGGCCTGGTCGTCGTCACGGACACCGAGGTCGCCGTGTTCTGGAACTTCTCCGACTACTGACAGGATTCGCAGGTGCTGACCCGCTCCGCCTCCTACCCCGACCGCGAGACCGCCCAGTGGGCCACCCAGCAGGTGGTGACCGCCAACGAGCAGGCCATCCACCGCTGGCTCGCCCAGGGCACCCGCGCCCGCCTCACCATCGAGGCCGCCTGGCCGTCCCGCGAGGAGCCCGTGGGCCGGGTCCAGCTGGCGGGCGACCTGCTGGCCGGGCTCGGGCCCGTCGACGTCCGCGCGGCGCGCGTGGTGCTGCGCCGCGAGCCGTCGAGCCCGCACGGCTTCGTCGTCCACACGACCGTTCCGTTCTACCTGTAGGGGACGTCCGCACATGTCCATGAAGCCCCTCGAACACGACCGCCGGTACGGCGAGCTCGACCAGGTGATGCGCGCGTACCTGGGCCAGCCCGCCGACGACACCCCGGAGCGCCGCGGCCGCGCCCTCGACGCGTACCTCCGCCACACCTGGCACACCCGCCCCTCGGCCGTCGCGGAGGCGGAGCGCCAGCTGCGCGCGTACAGCCGCAACCCGCCGGGGCGGCTGCGCCAGAGCCTCGGCGAGTTCTACTCGATCCCGGACACCGGGATGCCCCAGGCGGCGATCGGCGACTGGCTCATGGTCCTCGCCGACCACCTGAAGCGGAGCATCGAGGAGGGCGACGTCCCCGAGCCGGCCTCGCCGCAGACGCACTGGGAGTGGCACGTGCGCTTCCCGGAGACCGCGCAGCTGCTCGGCGGCTGGTTCTCGCAGGACGTCGTCGACGAGTTCCCCGACCACGACGCCGCCGTCGCCGACTACGCCGCCACCACCCACCCCCAGCTGCGCGCCCGCCTCGTCGGCGAACTCCACGAGCTGCTCGCCCTCCCCCTCGACGAGGCGGACTACGCGCTCGCGGCCGCCGAGCTCGGCTTGGAGGTCGATCCGCCCGAGCCGTTCTCGTACGGCGCCTGGTTCCTGGCGGTGGCGACGAAGCTGTCCGACGGCTGACACTCCTCAAACGGCCCGGCAGGCCCCACCATGGTGCCGTCACACGGCCCGCAGGCCCCACCATGGTGCCGTCGTACGGCCCGCAGGCCCCACCATGGTGCCGTCAGCACCGGCGAAGGGAGGGCCCGCCATGGGCCGTTGGAACGACTACCTCGGCACCCGCCACCCCGACGGGGCCACCGCGCCCCTCCCGCCCCCGGACGTCCACCGGGCGCTCCTCGCCCTCAACGGCACGGGCGTCCCCTTCCTCGTCCGCGCGGGCACCGGCCCGGAAGGCGACCTGGTCGCCGAGTGCCGCCTCCCCCAGCTCCGCGTCCGCCTCCTCACCCGGATGCGGCTGGCCCCCGACACCCACGAGGTCCGCGCCCTCGACGAACGCGTGGAGCTCAACCCGTCCACCGCCACCCGCGCCGAGTACTCCCGCGGCCCCGCCAACACCGTCTACCGCGTCTGGGGCATCACCCCGGGCCCCGACGGCCGCCCCCGCCGCGTCGAGACCTTCCGCTTCGACACCCGCTCGATGAAGGACCCGCTGCGCCAGGCGGTGCTGGACGCGGGCTGGACGTGGCGGGGAGTGCTGCTGCGGCTCTGAGCTCCGGGATCCGCGACCGCCCCCGCCCCTCTCCCGGCTTCCCGCATACCGCCGGTTGGGCGATACGATGCGCCATCGCGACCAGCCCTTTCACAAGATCTGCACTGGGGGATCCGACAGATGAACGTCCCGCGCACGCCCACGGTCTCGCTCGTGATCCCCGTCTACAACGCGATGCCGTACCTGCAGCTGACGCTGCAGTCGATCGAGCAGCAGACCATCGGTCTCGACGCCATCGAGGTCGTCGCCGTGAACGACGGCAGCAGTGACGGCAGCGGGGAGACGCTCGACGCGTGGGCGAAGGCGCACCCCGGGGTCATGAAGGTGATCCACCAGGAGGCGTCGGGCGGGCCGAGCCGGCCGCGGAACGTGGGACTGGACAACGCGACGGGCACGTACGTGTTCTTCGTCGACGGCGACGACTGCCTGGGGCCCGAGGCGCTGGAGCGGCTGGTCGCCATGGCGGAGAAGAACGGCGCGGACACCGTGCTCGCCAAGCTGGTCGGCGTCGGCCGGCGGGTGCCGAAGGCGGTCTTCGCGAAGAACGTCGACAAGGTCGACCTGTCGAAGGGCGACGCGTACTACACGCTGATGCCGTTCAAGCTGTTCCGGCGCGAGATGATCGAGAAGCACGCGATCCGCTTCCCCGAACACATGCGGATCAGCGAGGACCAGCACTTCGTGGCCCGCGCCTATCTGCACAGCAAGGTCGTCTCGACCGTCGGCGACTACGACTGCTACTACGTCGTCAAGCGCGGCGACGAGGGCAACATCACCGCGAACGGCATCGACTTCACGATCGCCCTGGAGCAGGCCGACGAGATGGTCGCGCTGGTCACCGGGCTGACCGAGCCGGGCGCGCTGCGCGACCACCTGATCGGGCGGCACGTCAACGTCGAGATGATCCGCCGCTTCGACCAGCGGTTCCTCGACGCCGACGCCGAGGAGCGGACGGCGATGGCCCGGCTGGCCGGCCCGTACGCGCAGAAGTGGATCACGCCGGCGATCCTGGCGAAGATGCCGGTCAACGAGAAGCTGGTCGCGCACTGCCTGCGCGAGGGGCTGGTGGAGGAGCTGGCCGAGGTCGTCGCCTGGCAGCTCGCCGGCCGGCCGGGCAAGGCCCTGGTGCGCGGCGGCAGGATCTTCGCGACGCCGCCGTTCCCGGCCGCCGACTCTCCGGTGTACGAGGAGCTGTGCGACATCACCGGCGCGGCGCTCGGCGCCAGCCCGCGCCGCCGCGTCGACAGCATGGCGTGGCGCGGCACCGCCCTGGACCTGACCGGCTACGCGTACATCGACATGGTCGACACCGACGATCTGGTCACCGAGGTCGTCCTCAAGCACGCCGGCACCGGCCGCGAGATCGCCGTGCCCGTCGAGCACGTGCCGTCGCCGCACATGACGGTCAGCCGCGGCAAGGAGACGTACGACTACGGGCGCGCCTGCTTCCGCGTCTCGATCGACCTGGCCACCGCCGACCAGGGCGGCGCGCTGCCCAAGGGCGACTGGCAGGTCGCGCTGCGCTGCACCGCCCAGGGCCTGACCGCCCGCGGCGAGCTGGGCACGGCGCTCGGCGGCAAGGTCAGCAAGCGGGCCGACGAGCACGCCGTCTCCCTGGCGGGCGCCGGAGGCGGCAAGGCGAAGAAGCTGCACACCGTGCGCGTCGGGCCCCGCGACGGGAAGCTGGTGCTCCAGCTGAAGCCGGCGCCGTCCGCCGTCTCCGCGTACGCCTTCAGCTTCGGCTGGAAGGCCGCCCGCGCCGTCCGCAGCCGCATCAACTGGAAGTGAGCGGGGACATCACCATGACGCCGCGCTGCGCGATCCTCGACGACTACCAGGGCGTCGCCCTGACCCGTGCCGACTGGAGCCGCCTCGACGGCCGCGTCGAGGTGCGCGTGCTGCGCGAGCACCTCGACGACCCGGACGCGCTGGTCGCCGCCGTCGAGGACTGCGAGATCCTCGTCGTCATGCGCGAGCGCACCCCGCTCGGCGCCGGACTCCTCGCCCGGCTGCCCCGGCTCCGGCTGATCGTCACGTCCGGGATGCGCAACGCCTCCATCGACCTGGCCGCCGCCCGCGCCCAGGGGATCACCGTGTGCGGCACCGCCAGCGCCTCCGAGCCGCCCACCGAGCTGACGTGGGCGCTGATCCTGGGCCTCGCCCGGCAGCTGCACACCGAGAGCCGCGCGCTGCGCGAGGGCGGGCCCTGGCAGTCGACGCTCGGCACGGACCTCGCGGGCCGGACGCTCGGCCTCGTCGGGCTCGGCAAGATCGGCGGGCGGGTGGCCCGGATCGGGCTCGCCTTCGGCATGGACGTCGTCGCCTGGAGCCCGAACCTCACCGACGAGCGGGCCGCCGAGCACGGCGTACGGCGCGCGGAGAGCCTCCCGGAACTGCTCGGCGCCGCCGACTTCGCCTCGCTCCACCTGGTGCTCTCCGACCGCACCCGCGGCCTGCTCGGGGAGCGGGAACTGCGCGCGATGCGCCCGGGCGCGTACCTGGTCAACACCTCGCGCGCCGGCCTCGTCGACGGCCCGGCGCTGCTCCGCGCGCTGCGCGAGGGGTGGATCGCGGGGGCCGGCCTCGACGTGTACGAGACGGAGCCGCTGCCCGCGGACGATCCGCTGCGCACGCTGCCGAACGTGCTGGCGCTGCCGCACCTCGGGTACGTGACGGCGGGCAACTACGACCGCTACTTCGGCCAGGCGGTCGAGGACATCGAGGCCTTCCTGGCGGGCGGGCCGGTGCGCGAGCTGGCGTGAACGCACGTCCGCCCCCGCACACCGAGGTGTACGGGGGCGGAGGCACGACGCCCGGGTGGCCGGAGCCCGGCCGCCCGCGCTCAGGCGGCCACGGGCGCGGACGCCGGATCCGGCTGCTCCTTCGGCGCGAGCAGCCGCTCCGCGAGCCACCCGAAGGCGAGCCCGAAGGCCGCCCACAGGGCCACCTGGATGCCCAGGGTCGCGACCCGGAAGTCCCACAGCACGGCCGCCGGGAACTCCGGCTGCACCGCGTCCGTGTTGTCCGGCAGGAACACGCAGGCGATCACGATCGCGGCGGCGTAGCCCGCGCCCGCGAGCACGGTCGCGTTCCAGTTGCCGAGGCGCGGCGCGAGCCGGCGGCCCGCGATGACCGCGGCGATGCCGAGCAGCACGCTCAGCAGGATCATCAGGAAGAAGAGCGTGGTGCGCTGCCCGATGGTGTCCGGGTTGCCGACGGCCGGCGGCGTCGCCGGGTACTTCAGGAACGGCACGAGATAGACCGTGGTGAAGGCCGCCGCCGCGACGAGCGCCGCCGTCGCCCTCGCCGTGAACCGGCCGACCCGGCCGAGGACGAAACAGAACGCCAGGGACGCGATGCCGCCGAGCGCCACGCCGTAGACGAGGACGCCGGTGGCGAGGCCGGCCGTGGACTGGAGGTCCCGGCTGACGATCTCCTCCTCGGAGTCGGCCTGGGTGGCCGCCCCGTTGGCACCGTTCGAGCCGTGGTCGTGGGAGTGCGCCGCGTGTTCCGCCTTGGCGGCCGTGGCCTCCTCGACGGCGATCGACGCGTTGACGGACGGCTCACCCGCGACGTACGCGACGGCGAAGGCGAACAGCCCGGCGATCAGGCCCGCGAGCATGCCGCGGACCAGAAGCCTGCCCACGAGCGAGCCGGTGGGCGCGCTCGTGGGTGTGGTGGGGGATGACATGTACTCGGATGCCCTTTGCCTCGGTGCCTGACGGCTCAGTGGCAGGGGAAACCGAGCAGGTGGCGTCCGTCGTGGACCCACTCGTGCACGTCGGCGCCCGCGAACAGGGACGTGGCGCCCTGCTCGGCACCGACGAAGTAGAGCGCGACGAGCATCAGGATGCCCGCGAACGCCGCCCACGGCAGCACCGCGCGAACCGGCAGCGAGACCGGAGCGGTGATGGCGGGGGTGGTGGGAACGGCGGGCGACGCAATGGCCTCGGCCATGGTGGAACCTCCTCGGGAACTCGCGTCCCATACGGTGGTGCGCGACGACGGTCGTCGGGTCTGACTCACCGCTCCCGGGGCTTGGGAGCGGCTCACAGTGGCGCGACCGTGCCGGATTTGCACCGGACTTCCGTCTCGCCGTCGTCGTTCATTCGGAAATGTCGACTGACGGTACCGCGCCGCTCACACCACGCCAAGACCGCCTGAAACGCTGAGGGATGAATCACCGATGACCGTGCACCTCTCCCTGATCGCGCCCGCCATGAGCCGGGCCCTGCGCGAGGCCCGGTTCGACGACGACGGGCCGGTGGAGCCGGTCTCCCACGATCCGCTGTGCCCCACGGCGCGGGTACGGGTGGTGTGCTCGCCGTCCGGACGCTGCCGGGCGACGGCCGGGGCGCTCGGCGTCGACACGGCGGCGTACGAGGTCGAACCGGCGCTCGCGGGCTGCGCGATGGGCCGGTGGCGGGGCCGGACCCTGGACGAACTCGCCGCCGCGGAGCCGGAGTCGGTGGCCGCGTGGCTCGGCGACCCGGACGCCGCCCCGCACGGCGGCGAGTCGCTGCGCGAGCTGCGCGCCCGGGTCGCCGCCTGGATGGACGCGCTGGAGTCGGGGACGGTCTGGGCGATCGCCGAACCGGACGTCATCCGCGCGGCCGCCGCGCACGCGCTCGGCGCGCCGGAGACGGCCTTCTGGCGCCTCGACGTGCGCCCGCTGGCGCGGGTCGAACTGTCGGGACGATCGGGTCGCTGGAACGTGCGCCTGGGCGGCCCCGTCGGCTGAGGCGGGGGCTCGTACCGGTGGATGCCGGTTCAGCCCAGGCTCGTGCGGGCCAGGTCGAGGAACTCCGCGTCGGTGATGCCGAGTTGCCGAGCCTCGGTGACGAGGACGCGGAGGCGTTCGACGAGCTGGGCGCGGTCGGGCGCCTCGGCGCCCGCCATGATGACGGCGCCCCGGCCGCGGCGCAGCTCGATCAGGCCCTCCTCGCGCAGCCGCTGGTATCCGCGCAGCACGGTGTGGACGTTGACGCCGAGGGAGTCGGCGAGTTCGCGGGCGGCGGGCAGCCGTTCGCCGGGCGCGGCGGAGCCGTCGGCGAGGGCGCCGCGGACGCAGGCGGCGATCTGGTCGCCGAGCGGGACGGCGGAGGCGGGGTCGACCCGGAAGAGCACGGTCAGATCCTCTCAGGTCCCGGGGCCCCGTCCGGGCGGGTGGCCAGGGCGTTGAGGAGGGCGGCCGCGGTCTCGGCGTCCGGGACGGTCACCGCGAACTCGAAGCCGGAGCGGCGCCGTACGACGAGGGCCTCGCCGGAGCGCAGGACGAGCGCGGACCGGTGCGGGCGGGTGCGGTAGCCCCAACCGCCGTAGTCGCCCAGCGGGTTCACCGTGCCGGCCTCCGCCTCGGCGACGTCGTCGAGCGGGATGCGGGTGCGGGGGCGGGGCAGGCCGGCCGGGGCGACGGTCAGGCCGTGCCGGTCGACGGTCACCCGGACCCGGGCGCAGGCGAGCCCGGGCGCGCCGACGACCAGGCCGACGAGGCCGAACAGGAGGTACGGCCAGGGGCCGAGGAGCGGGGCCAGGGCGAGGCCGGCGGCGCCCGCGAGCAGGAAGCCGGCGGACAGCGCGGTCAGCGGGCGGGAGCCGGTGACGCGGGACCAGCCGGCGGCCTCGCCGGCGGCGAGCTCGATCCGGGGCGCGCCGGCGGCGGGGACGGCGGGCGGTGCGGGCTCGGGCGGTACGAGCCGGGCGAGGCCGAGTCCGGCGAGCGCGGCGAGGGCGGCCGTGAGAGCGGCGAGGGCGAGGTCGACGAGCGGGTAGCGCGCGTCGGCGCCCTGCGCGGCGTCGAGGTTGGCGCGCAGCAGCAGGGCCAGGAGCGCGCCGGTGAACCCGGCCGTGGCCCAGGCGCCCCACAGCACCCGGCGCCGCGCGAACAGGGTCCAGCCGGCGCCGAGCGCCAGGACCAGGCCGGCGCCGACGGCGAGGAAGAGGGCGCGGCCGGTGTAGCCGTCGGGGCGGCCGTCGGTGCCGGAGAAGTGGGTGGCGAGGGGGTCCGGGAGGCGGTCGCGCCAGAGGGCGGACAGCAGCAGCTGGGTGGTGAGTGCGAGGACGAACGGCGCGGCGGTGAGCGCGCGGAGACGCTTCATGGAACCCCCTTGGTTCTAGTTGTTCGCACTCTACTAGAACAAGTGGGAAGGGTGCAGAGGTCCGGCGCGGATCCGCGCGACGCCGGACGGCGACCATCCCCCTCTTTGCAAGACGAGACGTTGCGTCTTGCCAATGGTGGAACGTCGCCGTACGGTAGGGCAGGTCACGGCGAGACGACACGTCTCGCCGCGGACCAGTCCTGTCGCCCGACCCCGGAGGTCACCCTGTTCCGACTCCAGCTCACCGACGTCACCAAGCTCTACGACGACCGGCACGTCCACCACCGGCTCGTCCTCGACCGGGTCTCGCTCACCGTCCGGTCCGGCGAACGCGTCGGCGTCGTCGGCGAGAACGGCGCCGGCAAGTCCACCCTGCTGCGGCTCCTCGCCGGCCAGGAGGCCCCCGACCACGGCACCGTCACCGTCGAAGCCCCCGGCGGCACCGGCCACCTCCCGCAGACCCTCGACCTGCCCGGCACCGCCACCGTCGGCGACGCGATCGACCACGCGCTCGCGGACATCCGGGAGCTCGAACGACGCATCCGCGAGGCCGAGGCGACGCTCGGCGCGAGTGGCCGTCCCGACGCGGGTCACCGGCCCGGCGGCCGGGACCGCCCCGGCGCGGAGGGCACCCTCGACGCGTACGCCGCCCTGCTCGCCGCCTACGAGGCGCGCGGCGGCGCGGACGCCGACCTGCGGGTGGCGACGGTGCTGCGCCGTCTCGGCGAGCGCGCCCCGCTCGACCGGGAACGCCCGCTCGGCACCCTGTCCGGCGGCCGCCGCTCCCGGCTCGCGCTCGCCGCGACACTCGCCGCCGACCCCGAACTGCTGCTGCTCGACGAGCCGACGAACGACCTCGACGACGAGGCCGTGGCCTGGCTGGAGGAGCGGCTGCGCACGCACCGGGGCACGGTCGTCGCCGTCACCCACGACCGGGCCTTCCTGGACCGGGTCACCACCGCGATCGTCGAGGTCGACCACGAGACCCGGAGCCTGCGCCGGTACGGCAACGGGTACACGGGCTATCTGGCCGGGCGCGCCGCCGAACGGGCGGGCAGGGAGCGGGCGTACGAGGAGTGGCGGGCCGAGCGGGCGCGGTACGCGGCGCTCGCCGACACCCACACCGACCACCTCGCCGCGATCCCGCGCAAGGTGCCCCGCGGCTTCAGCGGCGCGGGTGCCTTCAGGGCCCGGTCACGGACGCACGGCGCGATGAGCCGCATCCGCGCCGCCCGCACCCGGCTCCGGGAGCTCGCCGAGCACCCGGTGGCCCGGCCCGCGGACCCGTTGCGCCTCACCGCGCGGATCGACGGCGCGGCGGCGGCCGTGGAGCTGGCGGACATCCGGGTCGAGGGGCGGCTCCGGCTCGACGCGCTGCGCCTCGAACCGGGCGAACGGCTCCTGGTCACCGGTCCCAACGGCGCCGGAAAGACGACCCTGCTGCGGCTCCTCGCGGGCGAACTCGCCCCGGACACGGGCAAGGTGACCGCGCCCGGCCCCGGCCGGGTCGGCCTGCTCCGGCAGGACACGGCGCCACCGACCGACCCGCGGCCGCTGGCGACGGCCTTCGCCGACGGCCGGGACGGCGGCCGGGACAGCGGTGACGAACTGCTCGCCCTCGGCCTGTTCACGGCCCGCGACCTGGGCGTGCCCGTCCGGCGGCTGTCGGTCGGCCAGCGCCGCAAGCTGGACCTCGCGCGCCTCGTCAGCCGCCCCGTCGACCTGCTCCTGCTCGACGAGCCCACCAACCATCTGGCCCCGGGCCTGGTGGAGGAGCTCGACGCGGCCCTCGCCGACTATCCCGGCACGCTCGTGGTCGTCAGCCACGACCGCCGGCTGCGGGACGGCTTCCGGGGCCGCCGGCTCGAACTGGAGCCGTGGCCGGACCCGGTCGGCGTGGTTTAGGGGGTGGGCTGCGTGACCGGCGGGAAGGTCTTCACCTTCCAGCCGGTGCCGGCCCGCGGGCTGATGTGGACGCGGGACGGCGTGGCGGCCGGGGTCGACCCCGGCGCGTCCGTCGCGGAGGACGGCGCCGGGGGCGGCGCGGACGGGCTCGCGGGCGCCGTCTCGCCGGGCGTGGCCGGGGCCGTGGTGGCACCGGGCTCCGGCGCCGTGGCGCCGCCGGTGCCGCCCTTCGTACCGCCGTCGTCGGCGCCGCCGCCCGAGCAGGCCCCCAGGGCCAGGCCCAGGCCAAGCAGCGCGGCCGCCGCCCCCGCCGCCCGCCGTACCGCCGCTCTCCGCACCGCCGTCATGTGGTCAGTCCTCCCCGCCCGCGGAATCCGCCGCGCCCTCGATGTCGCCCTCAGTCTCCAGGAAGACCTGACGCAGCGCCGCCAGGGTCTCGGCGTCCGGCTTCTCCCACATGCCGCGGGACTCGGCCTCCAGGAGCCGCTCGGCGATGCCGTGCAGGGCCCACGGGTTGGCCTCCTTGAGGAAGGCCTGGTTCTCCGGGTCGAGGACGTACGCCTGCGTCAGCTTGTCGTACATCCAGTCGGCGACCACACCGGTCGTGGCGTCGTAGCCGAAGAGGTAGTCGACGGTCGCGGCCAGTTCGAACGCGCCCTTGTAGCCGTGCCGGCGCATCGCCTCGATCCAGCGCGGGTTGACCACGCGGGCGCGGAAGACGCGCGAGGTCTCCTCGACGAGGGTGCGGGTGCGGACGGTCTCGGGGCGGGTGGAGTCGCCGATGTACGCCTCGGGGGCCGTGCCGCGCAGCGCCCGCACGGTGGCGACCATGCCGCCGTGGTACTGGAAGTAGTCGTCCGAGTCGGCGATGTCGTGCTCGCGCGTGTCCGTGTTCTTCGCGGCGACGGCGATCCGCTTGTACGCGGACTCCATCTCGGCGCGCGCCGGCCGGCCTTCGAGACCGCGCCCGTACGCGTAGCCGCCCCACACCGTGTAGACCTCGGCCAGATCGGCGTCCGTGCGCCAGTCGCGCGAGTCGATCAGCTGGAGCAGACCGGCGCCGTAGGTGCCGGGCCGGGAGCCGAAGATACGGGTGGTGGCACGGCGTTCGTCGCCGTGCTCGGCCAGGTCGGCCTGGGCGTGGGCGCGGACGTAGTTGTCCTCGGCCGACTCATCCGCCAGGCCCGCGACGAGCCGGACGGCGTCGTCGAGAAGCCCGATGACGTGCGGGAACGCATCGCGGAAGAAGCCGGAGATGCGCAGCGTGACGTCGACGCGCGGGCGGCCGAGCTCGGCGAGCGGGATGGCCTCCAGGCCCTTCACGCGGCGCGAGGCGTCGTCCCACACCGGGCGGACGCCGAGCAGCGCGAGGGCCTCGGCGACGTCGTCGCCGGCGGTGCGCATCGCGCTCGTGCCCCACAGGGACAGGCCCACGGAGGTCGGCCACTCGCCGTTGTCGTCGCGGTAGCGCGTCAGCAGCGAGTCGGCGAGCGCCTGTCCGGTCTCCCAGGCCAGCCGGGACGGCACGGCCTTGGGGTCGACGGAGTAGAAGTTGCGGCCGGTCGGCAGCACGTTGACCAGGCCGCGCAGCGGCGAGCCGGACGGGCCGGCCGGGACGAAGCCGCCGTTCAGGGCGTGCACGGCGTGGGTGAGCTCGTCGGTGGTGGCGGCCAGGCGCGGCACGACCTGCTCGCAGGCGAAGCGCAGCACGGCTTCGACGTCCGGGCCGTACGGGCCGGCGACCGCGGCGACGGCCGCCACGTCCCAGTCCGCCGCCTCCATCGCCTCGACCAGCTCGCGGGCCTTCGCCTCGGCCTCGTCGGCCGTGGTGCGGGTCGCGGCCGACTCGTCCAGGCCGAGGGCCTCGCGCAGACCGGGCAGCGCCTGCGTGCCGCCCCAGATCTGGCGGGCGCGGAGGATCGACAGGACCAGGTTGACCCGGGCCTCGCCGGCCGGGGCGCCGCCCAGGACGTGCAGACCGTCGCGGATCTGGGCGTCCTTGACCTCGCACAGCCAGCCGTCGACGTGCAGCAGGAAGTCGTCGAAGCCGTCGTCCTCCGGACGCTCCTGCATGCCGAGGTCGTGGTCGAGCTTCGCGGCCTGGATCAGCGTCCAGATCTGCGCCCGGATGGCCGGCAGCTTCGCCGGGTCCATGCTGCTGATCTGCGCGTACTCGTCGAGCAGCTGCTCCAGGCGCGCGATGTCGCCGTAGCTGTCGGCGCGCGCCATCGGCGGCACGAGGTGGTCGACGAGCGTGGCGTGCACCCGGCGCTTGGCCTGGGTGCCCTCGCCCGGGTCGTTGACCAGGAACGGGTAGACGAGCGGCAGGTCGCCGAGGGCCGCGTCGGGGCCGCAGGCGGCGGACAGGCCGGCGTTCTTGCCGGGCAGCCACTCCAGGTTGCCGTGCTTGCCCAGGTGCACCATGGCGTCGGCGCCGAAGCCGCCGTCCTGCTCGCGGGCCGCGATCCAGCGGTAGGCCGCCAGGTAGTGGTGCGACGGCGGCAGGTCCGGGTCGTGGTAGATCGCGATCGGGTTCTCGCCGAAGCCGCGCGGCGGCTGGATGAGGACGAGCAGGTTCCCGCGGCGCAGGGCGGCGAGCACGATGTCGCCCTCCGGGTTGCGCGAGCGGTCCAGGAACATCTCGCCGGGCGCCGGGCCCCAGTGCTCCTCGACCTGCTCGCGCAGCTCCGCCGGGAGCTCGGCGTACCAGCGCTTGTAGTCGGCGGCCGGGATGCGGACCGGGTTGCGGGCCAGCTGCTCCTCCGTCAGCCAGTCCTGGTCGTGGCCGCCGGCCTCGATGAGGGCGTAGATCAGCTCGTCGCCGTCGCCGGAGACCAGGCCCGGGATGTCCTCGACCGGCCCGAAGTCGTAGCCCTCCGCGATGAGCCGCTTCAGGAGGGACACGGCGGAGGCCGGGGTGTCCAGGCCGACCGCGTTGCCGATCCGGGAGTGCTTCGTCGGGTACGCGGAGAGGACCAGCGCCAGCTTCTTGTCGGCGTTCGGGATGTGGCGCAGGCGGGCGTGCCGGACGGCGATGCCGGCGACCCGGGCGGCGCGCTCGGCGTCCGCCACGTACGCGGGCAGGCCGTCCTCGTCGATCTCCTTGAAGGAGAACGGGACGGTGATCAGCCGGCCGTCGAACTCCGGCACGGCGACCTGGCTGGCCGCGTCCAGCGGCGACAGGCCCTCGTCGTTCTCCTCCCAGGCGGCGCGCGAACCGGTCAGGCACAGCGCCTGCAGGATCGGCACGTCGAGCGCGGCCAGCGCGCCCGCGTCCCACGCCTCCTCGTCGCCGCCCGCCTGCGCCTCGGCCGGCTTGGTGCCGCCGGCGGCGAGGACGGTGGTGACGATCGCGTCGGCGGTGCGCAGGGTGTCGAGCAGCTCCGCCTCGGGGGCGCGCAGCGAGGCCACGTACAGCGGCAGGGCGTGGGCACCGGCGTCCTCGACGGCGTCGCAGAGGGCGCTGACGAAGGCGGTGTTGCCGCTCATGTGGTGGGCGCGGTAGTAGAGCACCGCGATCGTCGGACGGCCGTCGCCCGCCGGGGCCTTCGCGGTCCGGTCGAGGGGGCCCCAGGTGGGGGCGGCGGCCGGCGGCTCGAAGCCGTGGCCGGTCAGCAGGACGGTGTCGGAGAGGAAGCGGGCGAGCTGGGCGAGGTTCGCCGGGCCGCCGTGCGCGAGATAGGCGTGCGCCTCGGTGGCGACGCCGACCGGCACCGTGGAGGCGCCCATGAGCTGCGCGTCCGGCGCCTGTTCGCCGCTCAGCACGACCACCGGCTTCCCGGCGGCGAGCACCGCGTCCAGGCCCTCCTGCCAGGAGCGGATGCCGCCGAGGAGGCGGACGACGACGAGCTCGGCGCCGTCGAGGAGACCGGCGAGGTCGTCGTGGGGGAGGCGGGCGGGGTTGGCGTAACGCCACTCGACGCCCTCGTCACCGGTGGCGGCGTGGGTGTTCGCCGCGCGGGCGCTGAGCAGGTCGGTGTCGGAGTGCGACAGCAGCAGGAGCATGGCGGGGCTCAGGCCCTTCCTCGGGGTTGTCCGCGCCCCGGGTGGTCGTGTGGACGGCGGGAGTTCCTGACTCACCGGCCTCCGGACGTGCCCGGGACCGGCTCACAGTGGCGGGACCGCGCCGGATTCTCACCGGGCTTCCTCCCCGGGGCCCTGGGACCCCATGCCGATCTGCATCCTAGATCGTGCGGGCGGCCGGCCGGAGGGGGCGGCGGGGTCGGCCGGATCACACCGGACAAGACGGCCGGATCGCGCCGGACGTCGACCGGATCACACTCGGTGGCCGGGCGGTTCCCCGTGGGTATGCTCGCCGCCATGCCGCCCACCCCACCCCCGGCACCCGAACGGGGCGAACCCGTCATACGGGACCGCGGCGACGCGTGCCCGGGCGCGCTTCGCCTGCACGCCGCCGCCGACGGCTTCCTCGCCCGACTCCGGCTGCCCGCAGGACGCCTGACGGAGCCTCAGGTCGCGGTCCTGGCCGACGCCGCCGAGGCCCTGGGCGACGGCAGCGTCACCGTCACCTCACGCGGCAACCTCGAACTGCGCGGCCTCCCCGACGGCTGCGGAGACCGCCTCGCCGGCCTCCTCGACCGGGCCGGCCTGCTCCCCTCCCCCACCCACGAACGCGTCCGCAACGTCCTCGCCTCCCCCGCCGCCGGCCTCGACGGACTCGGCCACGCCGACGTGCAGTTGTGGGCGCGCGAGCTGGACGCGCTGCTGTGCGCCGAGCCGCGGGCGGCGTCCCTTTCGGGACGGTTCCTGTTCGTCCTGGACGACGGGCGCGAGGACGTGGCCGGGCTCGGCGGCGATGTGACCTTGATCGCAGGGCCGGCCGGGGACGTCAGGATGCGGCTGGGACGGCGGGTGTTCCGCGTGCCGGCCGGCGACGCCGTCCGCGCGGCCCTGACCGCCGCCCTCGCCTTCCTCGACGCGGCCGAAGCCGCCGGGAACGGCGCCTGGCGGCTGCGCGAGCTGCCCGACGGCCACGCCCCGGACTGGGCCGCCGCGCTCGCCGCCGCCGGCATCGCGGCACGGCCCGTCCCCGCGTCCGCACCAGTGCCCGGCCCGGCCCCCGCGCCCGCCCCAGGACCGCTCGGTGACCGTGCCCTGCACGTCCTCGCCCCGCTCGGCCGGCTGACCGCCGCCCAGCTGCGGGCGCTGCTGCCGGCGGCCGAGGTGCGGCTGACGCCGTGGCGCGGAGCGGTCGTCCTCACGGACCCGGACCGGCTGCTCGCGCTCGCCGCCGCCGGCCTCGTCACCACCGCCGACGCCCCCGGCGCCGGAGTCACCGCCTGCACCGGCCGGCCCGGGTGCGCCAAGTCGCTGGCCGACGTGCGGACCGACGCCGGGCGCGCGCCCGCCGGGACGCTGCCCGTGCACTTCGCCGGCTGCGAGCGGCGCTGCGGGCACCCGCACGGCACCTGGATCGACGTCGTCGCCACCGGGGACGACACGTACCTGGTCGACGGCGTGCCCACCCCCCGTACCTCCCTGTCCGAAGCGGTCCACAGCGCCCGCGCCACGACGAGATGAGCGAGAGCAAGAGGATGTTCGAGTACGAGAAGGACGGGGCGGAGATCTACCGCCGCTCCTTTGCCACGATCCGCGCCGAGGCGGATCTCGCGGCGCTGCCCGCCGACGTCGCCACGGTCGCGGTGCGGATGATCCACGCCTGCGGCATGACCGACCTCGTCCAGGACGTCGCGTACTCGCCCGGTGTCGTCACCGCCGCCCGCGCCGCCCTGCGCGGCGGCGCGCCGATCCTGTGCGACGCGCAGATGGTCGCGAGCGGTGTGACCCGCAAGCGGCTGCCCGCCGACAACGACGTGGTCTGCACGCTCTCCGACCCGGCCGTGCCCGGGCTCGCCGCCGAGCTGGGCACCACGCGCTCGGCCGCGGCGATGGAGCTGTGGCGCGACCGCCTGGAGGGCTCGGTCGTGGCCATCGGCAACGCGCCGACCGCGCTCTTCCACCTCCTGGAGATGATCGCGAAGGGCGCCGGGAAGCCGGCGGCCGTGCTCGGCATCCCGGTCGGCTTCATCGGCGCCGCCGAGTCCAAGGACGCGCTCGCCGCGAACGAGCTCGGCCTGGAGTACCTGGTGGTGCGGGGTCGGCGCGGCGGCAGCGCGATGACGGCGGCGGCGCTCAACGCGCTCGCGCACGAAGCGGAGATCCAGAAGTGAGCGACACGACCACCCAGAAGCGGGGCAAGCTGTACGGGGTCGGGCTCGGCCCCGGCGACCCGGACCTGATGACGGTGGCGGCCGTGAAGGCCATCGCCGAGGCGGACGTCGTCGCCTACCACTCGGCCCGCCACGGCCGTTCCATCGCCCGCTCCATCGCCGCCGAGCACCTCCGCGAGGACCACGTCGAGGAGCGGCTGATGTACCCGCTCACCGTGGAGACCACGGACCACCCCGGCGGCTACCGGGGCGCGCTCGACGACTTCTACGAGGAGGCCGCGGCCCGGCTCGCCGCGCACCTCGACGCCGGCCGCACCGTCGCCGTCCTCGCCGAGGGCGACCCGCTGTTCTACGGCTCGTACCAGCACATGCACAAGCGGCTCGCGGACCGCTACGACACGACCGTCATCCCCGGCGTGACCTCCGTGAGCGCGGCAGCGGCGCGGCTCGGCGAGCCGCTGTGCGAGGCCGAGGAGGTCCTCACGATCATCCCCGGCACGCTGCCGGAGGACGAGCTGACGGCCCGGCTCTCGGGCACCGACTCGGCCGTCGTGATGAAGCTCGGCCGCACCTTCCCGACCGTGCGCCGCGCCCTGGAGCGGGCGGGGCGGATCGAGGACGCGCGGTACGTGGAGCGGGCGTTCATGGCGGGCGAGCGCACGGAGCGCCTCACGGACGTGGACCCGGAGTCGGTCCCGTACTTCTCGGTCGCCGTGCTGCCCTCCCGTATCGACGCCGTGGCCCCCGAGTCCCGCGAGACGGTCGGCGAGGTCGTCGTCGTCGGCACCGGCCCGGCCGGCGCGCCCTGGCTGACGCCCGAGTCGCGCGGGGCCCTCGTCAACGCCGACGACCTGGTCGGCTACACCACCTACCTCGACCGCGTCCCGGTCCTGCGGGCCTCGCAGCGCCGCCACGGCTCGGACAACAAGGTCGAGTCGGAGCGCGCCGAGTTCGCCCTCGAACTGGCCCGGCGCGGACGGCGCGTCGCCGTCGTGTCCGGCGGCGACCCGGGCGTCTTCGCGATGGCGACGGCGGTCCTGGAGATCGCGGCCGAGGAACGCTACGCCGACGTGCCCGTCCGGGTCCTCCCGGGCGTCACCGCCGCCAACGCCGCGGCCGCCGCGGCCGGCGCCCCGCTCGGCCACGACTACGCCACCATCTCCCTGTCCGACCGCCTCAAGCCCTGGGACGTCATCGCCGCCCGGCTGCGCGCCGCCGCCGAGGCCGACCTCGTCCTCGCCCTCTACAACCCGGGCTCCAAGTCCCGCACCCACCAGGTCGCCGCGGCCCGCGACCTCCTCCTGGAACTGCGCGCACCCGAGACCCCGGTGGTCGTCGCGCGTGACGTCGGCGGCCCGGAGCAGTCCGTACGCGTGCTGACCCTGAAGACCCTGGAGCCGTCCGAGGTCGACATGCGCACGCTGCTGCTCATCGGCTCCTCCCAGACGCGGGTGACGGAGCGGGCGGACGGCCGGACGATCGCGTGGACGCCGCGGCGTTACGGCTGAGCGGGCGCCGGTCCTGACGGGCCGTCCGCCGCCGCCCCGGGTGAAGGGGCGGGGCGGGCGGCCCGAAAGGCATGTCGTGCGCACGATCGGTGCCGGTAGAGTCCCCAGCGGCGGACCACCGGCCCCACCCGCACCGCCCTTCCCCCACGCCCTCCTGTCCGTCCGTCCCGTACGCGGTCCCCGGAAAGGGCCCCACACGCCTGTGATCACGCGCACCCGGACGAGGGTGTCGGCCGCCCTGGCCGGCCTCGTCACCCTCGCCGCCTCCGGCGGTCTCCTCACCGCCACCGCCACGCCCGCCGCCGCGGCCGTGACCTGCAACTCCCCGGTGTGGACGGCGCAGTACTACGCCAACACCACCTTCAGCGGCACCCCGAAGCTGACCGCCTGCGACTCCGCCATCGCCGAGAACTACGGCTACGGCGACCCGGCCGGCGTGACGCTCCCCAAGGACAACTTCTCCGTCCGCTGGTCCCTGACCCGCGACTTCGGCTCCGGCGGCCCCTTCACCTTCGCCGCCGAGACCCAGGACGGCATCCGCGTCTACCTCGACGGCGTCCGCAGGATCGACCTGTGGCGCAACGTCTCCACCACCCAGAAGAAGTCCGTCGACCTCACCGTCCCGGCCGGCCGCCACAGCATCCGCGTCGACTTCGTGACGTGGACGGGCGCGGCGAACGTGAAGTTCGCCTACGCGCCCCGGACTTCGGCCGCCGTCGACACGGTGAAGCCGCTGGCGCCGACCGGCGTGTCCGCCGCCTACGACCGGGCGGCGAACCGGGCGACCGTGGCCTGGGCCGCCAACAAGGAGATGGACCTCGCCGGTTACCGCGTCTACCGGCGCACGGGTGCCGTCTGGACCAGGGTCAGCGGCACCGCCCTGCTCACCGCCCGCACCTTCGCCGACACCCCGCCGCCCACCGGCGAGGCGTACGGGTACGAGGTCCGCGCCGTCGACAAGGCGGGCCGCGAGTCCGCCGGCAGCGCCGACGGCACCGTCACCACCGTCGACCGGACCGCTCCCGCAGTCCCCGCCGGGCTGAAGGCCACCGACGGCCCGGCCGGCATCGCGCTCTCCTGGCAGCCGTCGCCCGGTGCGGCGAAGTACGCCGTGTACCGGCAGCGCACGGGCACGACCGAGGCGGCGGCCCAGGTCGCCACGGTCACCGGCGCCTCCTGGACGGACGCGGCCGCCGCCGAGAAGACCGGCTACACGTACACGGTCTCCGCCGTCGACGCCGCCGGCAACGCCTCCGCGCGCGCCACCGTCTCCGCCGCCCGCGGCGACTACGCGCCGGGCACCCCGACCGGTCTGACGGCGGCCTTCACGGCCGGGCGGGGCATCTCCCTCGCGTGGACCGCCCCGGCCGACGCGGACCTGGCCACGTACGACGTGTACCGGGACGGCTCGCTGTACCGCGAGGGCGTCCAGGGCACCGCGTACACCGACGTCACCGTCGAGCACGGCACCACGTACACGTACACGGTGAAGGCCGTCGACAAGGCCGGCCACCGCTCAGCGCCCTCCGGCGCGGCCTCGGCCACCACGGACGGCGACAAGATCGCCCCGGCTCCCGTCGCCGGGCTGAAGGCGACCGCCCGCGAGGACGGCGTCCTCCTGGAGTGGCAGGCGAACACCGAGCCCGACCTGGCGCGCTACGACCTCTACCGGGGCGAGTGGATCCCGGACGACACCGAGCCCGGCGGCGGCGTGTGGCTGTTCCGCCAGGTGGAGTGGATCGACAAGGCCGCGACCTCGCACCTGTACCCGGCCGTGCCGGACGGCGAGCGGAGCATGTACGCGCTCGCGGCGGTGGACCAGTGGGGCAACACCCTCGCGACGGACATCAACGACGTGTCCTGGGTGGAGGTCACCGAGCTGGGCGCCCCGACGGCCGGCTGAGACAGGGCGGACGGGACCGGGCGGACGGGACCGGGCGGAAGTGACCGGCCGGACGGGATCGGCCGGACGTGACGGAGCGGGTGCGACCGCCCGAACGTGACCAGCCGGACGTGACGGGCCGGATGCGACCGGCCGCACGTGACCGGCCCTGTCACCCGCGCCCCGCGCGCACCCAGGCGGCCGCCCCCCCCGGGGAGGCGGCCGTCGGCACACCCGCCGGGACCGGCGGGCGGCGGACCAGGACGACCGGGATGCCGGCCTCGCGGGCGGCCCGGAGCTTGGGGGCGGTGGCGGCGGCGCCGCTGTCCTTCGTGACGACGACGTCGACGCGGTGGCGGGCCAGGAGCTCGCGCTCGCCTTCGAGGGTGAAGGGGCCGCGGTCCAGGAGGACTTCGGTGCGGGCGGGCATCGGGGCCTCGGGCGCGTCGACCGAGCGGACCAGGAACCACTGGGGGCAGCCGGCGAAGGCGGCGAGGCCCATGCGGCCGGTGGTCAGGAAGACGCGGTCGCCGAGGCCGTCGAGGGCGCGCGCGGCCTCGTCCAGGGACGCCACCTCGTGCCAGTCGTCGCCCTCCACCGGGACCCAGCCGGGACGGCGCAGCGCGAGCAGGGGAACATGGGCGGTGGCGGCCGCCGCGGCCGCGTTGAAACTGATCCGCTCGGCGAAGGGATGGGTGGCGTCGATGACCGCGTCCACGGCGTGCTCCCGTATCCACGCCGCCAGCCCCGCCGGCCCGCCGAACCCGCCGATCCGCACCTCGCCGGCCGGCAGCCGCGGCGCGGCGACCCGCCCGGCGAGCGAGCTGGTCACCCTGACCCGGCCGGCGTCGTGGAGCAGCCCGGCCAGGACGCGGGCCTCGGTCGTCCCGCCGAGGATGAGTACGTGCATGGGAGTCCATTCATGAATTCCGGGAGTCCCGGGGGTTCCGGCGGGCGTGCGGCCCAACTCAAGCACACGGGTCTGCGCCCGGGCTGGACGACCGGCGCCTGCGCGACGGCGGCGACGACCGCCGCGTACACGGCGCTGCTCACCGGCGACTTCCCGGACCCGGTGACGATCACGCTGCCGAAGGGCCAGACGCCGTCCTTCGCGCTGGCCGTGGAGTCACGGGACGCGGACTCGGCGACCGCGGGCGTGGTGAAGGACGCGGGCGACGACCCGGACGTCACGCACGGCGCGCTGATCCGCTCGACCGTGCGGCTCCTGCCGCCCGGCTCCGGTGTCGTCTTCCGCGCGGGCCCCGGGGTGGGCACGGTCACCCTGCCCGGGCTGCCCCTGGAGGTCGGCGAACCGGCGATCAACCCGGTGCCGCGCCAGATGATGCGCGACCACGTCGCCGAGGTGGCGGCCGCGCACGGCGGCGCCGGCGACGTCGAGATCACCGTCTCCGTCGACAACGGCGCCGAGATCGCCCGCTCCACCTGGAACCCCCGCATCGGCATCCTCGGCGGCCTGTCCGTCCTCGGCACGACCGGCGTCGTCGTCCCCTACTCCTGCTCCGCCTGGATCGACTCGATCCGCCGCGGCGTGGACGTGGCGCGGGCCGGCGGCCTGACGCACGTCGCGGGCTGCACCGGCTCCACCTCGGAGCGGACCGTCACCGAGCTGTACGAGCTGCCGGAGATCGCCCTGCTCGACATGGGCGACTTCGCGGGCGCCGTCCTCAAGTACATCCGCCGTCACCCCGTCGACCGGCTCACCCTCTGCGGCGGCTTCGCCAAGCTCTCCAAGCTCGCCGCCGGCCATCTCGACCTCCACTCCGCCCGCTCCCAGGTCGACAAGCCCTTCCTCGCCGGCCTGGCCCGCGCGGGCGGCGCCTCCGACGCCCTCGCAGCCGAGATCGCCACGGCCAACACCGGCCTCGCCGCCCTCCGCCTCTGCGAGGCCGCCTCCGTCCCCCTCGGCGACCTCGTCGCCGCCCGCGCCCGCGACGAGGCCCTCGCGGTGCTGCGCGGCGCGCCGGTCGCGGTGGACGTGGTGTGCATCGACCGGGCGGGCGTGGTCGTGGGCCGGTCGGACGTGGCGGGGCCTGGCGCGTAAAGCACGCGACAAGGCGGACCCGGGTCCCCAGAATGCGGGGATGACCGACTTCGCGTACAAGCCCACCCTGCGCGGCGAGCTCGTCACCCTCCGCCCCGTCACCGAGGACGACGTCCCGGCCCTCCTGCCGATGCTGAACGACCCCGAGATCGGCCGGCTCACCGGCTCGCACGCCGACTTCCCCGAGGCCGCGCTGCGGCAGTGGTACGCGACCCGGGGCGCCCAGACCAACCGGCTCGACCTCGCCGTGGTGGAGCGGGCGACGGGGCGGGTCGTCGGCGAGGCCGTCCTGAACGAGTGGGACGCGCCGAACGAGAGCTGCGGCTTCCGCATCTGCCTGGCCCCTGACACCCTCGGCCGCGGCCTGGGCACGGAGGCCACCCGGCTGATCGTCGGCCACGCCTTCGAGGGCCTCGGCCTGTACCGGGTGTGGCTGGAGGTGTACGCGTTCAACCCCCGCGCCCGACGCGCCTACGAGAAGGCGGGCTTCCGCGCGGAGGGCGTGCTGCGCGGGGCACTGCTGTGGGAGGGCGAACGGGTGGACGCGACGGTGATGTCGGTGATCGCGCCGGAGTGGAGCGCCACTCCGGCCACGTCGTAGACGGTCACCCCGGGTTCAGAGCAGACGGCACTGACATTCGGCGTGCGGGCCCCCGTTGCCGAACCTAGGCTGGCCACGGCAGTCCCCTACCGAGATACCGAGAGGGAGTCCCATGGCGAAGCGCGGCAACAAGAAGCGGGCCCGCAAGAAGAAGAAGGCCAACCACGGCAAGCGGCCCAACGCGTAGGCGAGGTGCCCGGGGCCGTCAGCAGGTGTGGCGGTCCCGGGCCGGGTCGTACAGGTGGCTGTCGCGGAACTCGGCGGCGGCCAGCGTGCGGCCCACGAGGATGACGGCGGTCTTGGTGATGCCGGCCGCCTTCACCTGCTCCGCGATGTCCTCCAGGGTGCCGCGGAGCACCAGCTCGTCCGGGCGGCTGGCCATCGCGACGACCGCCGCCGGGCAGTCCGTGCCGTAGTGCGGCACCAGCTCGGAGACGATCCGGTCGACGTAGCGCGCGCCCAGGTGCAGGACGAGCAGCGCGCCGCTGCGGCCGAGGGTCGCCAGGTCCTCGCCGTCGGGCATCGGGGTGGCCTGCTGGGCGATGCGGGTGAGGATGACGGTCTGGCCGACGGTCGGCACGGTCAGTTCCCGCTTCAGCGCGGCCGCCGCGGCCGCGAAGGCCGGGACGCCGGGCACGACCTCGTAGGGGATGCCGGCCGCGTCGAGCCGCCGCATCTGCTCGGCCATCGCGCTGAAGACGGACGGGTCGCCGGAGTGCAGCCGGGCCACGTCCTGGCCGGCCTCGTGGGCGGCGGCGATCTCGGCGACGATCTGGTCGAGGTCCATCTTCGCCGTGTCGACGAGCTTCGCGTCGGGCGGGCACTCGGCGAGCAGCTCGCGCGGCACGAGCGAGCCCGCGTAGAGGCACACCCCGCACCGGGCGAGGGTCCGCGCGCCGCGCACGGTGATCAGGTCGGCCGCGCCGGGGCCCGCGCCGATGAAGTAGACGGTCATGCGTTCGTAGAACCCTTCGTTACGGACCACTGGGTGACGGGCATCGCCTGGCGCCAGCCGGTGAAGCCGCCCACCGGCACGGCGGCCGCGACCGCGAGCCGGACCAGCTCGCCGCCGTGGCGCCGGTAGCGGTCGGCGAGCAGCGCCTCGGACTCGAGCGTCACGGTGTTGGCGACGAGCCGGCCGCCGGCCGGGAGCGCGTCCCAGCAGGCGTCGAGCAGGCCGGGGGCGGTGAGCCCGCCGCCGATGAAGACCGCGTCCGGGGTGTCCAGGCCGGCCAGCGCGGCGGGCGCGGGGCCCGTCACGACCTTCAGGCCGGGTACGCCGAGGGCGGCCGCGTTGCGGGAGATCCGGGCCGCCCGGTCCGCCGACCTCTCCACGGCGATCGCCCGGCAGGCGCGGTGCGCGCGCATCCACTCGATGCCGATGGAGCCGGAGCCGCCGCCGACGTCCCAGAGCAGTTCGCCCGGGGCGGGCGCGAGCGCGGCGAGCGTGGCGGCGCGCACGTACCGCTTGGTGAGCTGGCCGTCGTGCTCGTACGCCTCGTCGGGCAGGCCGGGCGTCGTGCCGAGCCGCAGCGCGCCGCTGTCGCGCACGCAGTCGAGGGCGATGACGTGGAGCGGGTCGACGTCCCCGTCCTCGTACGGGCGGGCGTCGGCCGTGCCGTCGAGGATCCGCTCGGCCGGGCCGCCGAGCTGCTCCAGGACCCGGATGCGGGTGGCGCCCCAGCCGCGCTCGCGCAGCAGCGCGGCGACCCGCGCCGGGGTGTCGGCGTCCTCGCCGAGCAGCAGCAGCCGGCGGCCGTCGTGCAGGGCGGCGGTGAGCGTGTCGAGGGGACGGGCGACCAGCGAGACGGTCTCGGTGGCGTCCAGGGGCCAGCCGAGGCGGGCGCAGGCGTACGAGACGGAGGAGGGGTGCGGCTGGACGCGCAGCCGGCCGGGGCCGGCGAGCGCGGTGAGGGTGCGCCCGATGCCGTAGAACATGGGGTCGCCGCTGGCGAGGACGGCCACCCGGCGGCCCTCGTGGGCGGCGAGCAGGCCGGGCACGGCGGGGAGCAGCGGGCGCGGCCAGGCGACGCGGGTGCCGGGGCAGTCGGCGGCGGGCAGCAGGTCGAGCTGGCGGGGGCCGCCGATCAGCACCTCGGCGGCGCCCAGGGTGCGGCGGGATGCCTCGGGGAGCCCGTCCCAGCCGTCCGCGCCGATTCCGACGACCGATATCGCAGCGTTCACGTCGGCGACTCTACGTGAGGCCCGCAAGCCCCTGCGGAGCGGCTGCCGCGCGGCTACTTCGGGGCGTGCTCGCCCACGTAGAAGAGCAGCCAGATGAACCCGGCGAGGGCGTGCGTCACGAAGACGTACACGAAGACGCGGAGCATCACGCCCCGCTCCTTCCAGCGCTCCATGTCGAAATCGGCCATGCCCATCAGGGTACGGGCCGGCGGGAGGGGGCCGGGGAATACGGCGCGGGGGTGCACCGTTGGACGCGATGGTTTAAGATTCAACCAGTAGTGATCGAAAGGCGAGAGGTGAGCACGATGCAGTTCGGGATCTTCACCGTCGGCGACGTGACGACCGACCCCACCACCGGCCGTACCCCCACCGAGCACGAGCGGATCAAGAACACCGTCGCCATCGCGCTCAAGGCCGAGGAGGTCGGCCTGGACGTCTTCGCGACCGGCGAGCACCACAACCCGCCGTTCGTGCCGTCCTCCCCGACCACGCTCCTCGGGCACATCGCCGCGCGCACCGAGAACCTGATCCTGTCCACGTCCACGACGCTGATCACCACCAACGACCCGGTGAAGATCGCCGAGGACTACGCGACCCTCCAGCACCTCGCCGACGGCCGCGTCGACCTGATGATGGGCCGCGGCAACACCGGCCCGGTCTACCCGTGGTTCGGCCAGGACATCCGCCAGGGCATCCCGCTCGCCATCGAGAACTACGCGCTCCTCCACAGGCTGTGGAGGGAGGACGTGGTCGACTGGGAGGGCAAGTTCCGCTCCGCGCTCCAGGGCTTCACGGCCACCCCGCGCCCGCTCGACGGCGTGCCGCCGTTCGTCTGGCACGGCTCCATCCGCTCCCCGGAGATCGCCGAGCAGGCCGCCTACTACGGTGACGGTTTCTTCGCCAACCACATCTTCTGGCCCAAGCAGCACACCGAGAAGATGGTCCGCCTCTACCGCCAGCGGTACGCCCACTACGGCCACGGCACGCCCGAGCAGGCGATCGTCGGCCTCGGCGGGCAGGTCTTCGTACGGAAGAACTCGCAGGACGCGGTGCGGGAGTTCCGCCCGTACTTCGACAACGCGCCGGTGTACGGCCACGGGCCGTCCCTGGAGGAGTTCAGCCGCGAGACGCCGCTGACCGTCGGCTCGCCGCAGGAGATCATCGAACGCACCCTGTCCTTCCGCGACTACGTCGGCGACTACCAGCGCCAGCTCTTCCTCGTCGACCACGCGGGCCTGCCGCTGAAGACCGTCCTGGAGCAGCTCGACATCCTCGGTGAGGAGGTCGTCCCGGTGCTCCGCAAGGAGTTCGACAACCTCCGCCCGGCGGACGTCCCGGCCACCGCCCCGCTCCACCCCGCCGTCACCACCAAGGAGGTCTGACCGTGCGCACCCTGAAGCTGATCGCGGTCTCGGCCGGCCTCAGCAGCCCCTCCTCCACCCGGCTGCTCGCCGACCGGCTCCTCCAGGCCGCCCGCTACCGGCTGGCCGAGCAGGAGTACGCCGTCGACGTCGAGGTCGTCGAACTGCGCGACCTCGCCGTCGACATCGCGAAGAACTTCGTCACCGGCTTCCCGTCCGAGAAGCTCCAGGAGACGATCGACAAGGTCACCGGCGCGGACGGCGTCATCGCCGTGACCCCGGTCTTCACGGCCTCCTACAGCGGTCTGTTCAAGTCCTTCTTCGACCTGATCGACCCGGCCGCGCTCACCGGCGTCCCCGTCCTCCTCGGCGCCACCGGCGGCACCGCCCGCCACTCCCTCGTCCTCGACCACGCCCTGCGCCCCCTCTTCGCCTACCTCCGCGCCTCCGTCTCCCCCACCGCCGTCTACGCGGCCTCGGAGGACTGGGGCTCCACCGGCGACGAGTACACCGAGGGCCTGCCGGCCCGCATCACCCGCGCCGGCACCGAGTTCGCCACCCTGGTCGCGGCCCGCCCGGCCCGCGAGGAGGCCGAGGAGGAGGTCGTCCCGTTCGAACAGCAACTGGCGGGACTGGCGGACCTGCGGCTGGACTGACGGATTCCGACGGGCGGCCGCGCGCCGCCCGTCGGATGATGCCCGCATGGACATCAGACTGGAGCTGGTCGGGGTCCCGGTCAGTGACGTGGACCGGGCCAAGGCGTTCTACGAGCGGGTCGGGTTCCGGGCCGATCACGACGTGACGGTGAGCGAGGCGATCCGCTTCGTGCAGATGACGCCGCCCGGCTCGGCGTGCTCGATCGCCTTCGGGCGGGGGATCACGGAGATGGAGCCGGGTTCGCTCGACAACATGCAGGTCGTCGTCGCGGACATCGAGGAGGCGCACGCGGAGCTGACGGCGCGGGGGGTCGAGGTGAGCGCGATCGCCGATCTGCCGTGGGGGTCGTTCGTGTACTTCGCGGACCCGGACGGCAACCGGTGGGCGGTGCAGCAGACCACGCCGCGCGCCGGCTGAGGGACGACGGCCCGAACGCCTGCGCCGCGCGGCGGGCGGAGGCGTTCGGGCCGTCGGAGAGGAGACGTTCGGGCCGTCGGAGCGAGGTGGCGGGTCCGGCCCGCCGTCGCCGAGCCCCTCAGTCGGGCGGTCCCGCCGTCGCGCCTGCCCGGCTTCTCAGTAGGGCGCCGGCCGGCCCTTCGCGTCCTCGTGCGTGTAGAAGAGGTAGTACGAGCCCATGGTGACGCCGCCGCCCACGATCAGGCCGAGGATGGACGACGACAGGACGCTGTGGTCGGAGAGGCTGAAGAGGAAGCCGATCGCGCCGCCCACCAGGACTCCCCAGGCCGCCGCGCGCAGTTCGCGCGGCAGCGTCCGGCCGTAGCGGCGCAGGGCCCAGACGCCGACGGCGACGGCGACGCCGCTGATCAGGCCGAGCCAGAACTGGCCCCAGCTCAGCGGCCCACCGCGCCGGGCGATGACGGGGGCGTACAGGCCGTAGGAGATGCCGAGGAGGACGGGCAGACCCCAGCCGTGCGTGCTCAGCTGCTGCCTCCGGGCGGGTCGTACCGCTGCGTGTGCGGCCATGGCGGAGACTCCTTTCCCGCGCCTTGCGCCTAGCGCGCCTTTCCTGCACCCTCCAGGGCACACCCGGCCCGCACGCCCCGCAAGTGGATCAGCCGGCGGTCCCGGCCCCTCACCCGTACGGCCCAGCAGAAGGTTCGCCGCCCAACGATCGCTCCGACGATGGGCCCATGAGCCAGAACACCGCCTCGCCGCACGCCTCCTGGGCCTCCGGTGGCGCCCTCTTCGCCGGTGTGCTGATGCTGGTCACCGGCATCATGGACGTCTTCCAGGGCATCGCCGGCCTCGCCTCGAACGACGTCTACGCCCGCCTCGGCGACTACGTCTTCAAGTTCAGCCTGACGTCCTGGGGCGTGATCCACCTCTGCCTCGGCGTCGTCGTCGCGATCGCCGGCATCGGGATCCTCAAGGAGGCCGGATGGGCCCGGGTCGCGGGCACCGCGCTCGCCGCGCTGAACATCCTGGCCCAGTTCCTCTTCCTGCCGTACCAGCCGTGGTGGGCGCTGTTCTCGATGGCCGTGTCCGTCTTCGTCATCTGGGCGCTGGCCGCGGACGAGTCCTACGGGAGGAACGGGAAGAAGGAGGGCCGCACCGCATGAGGCGTACGACCACGGCGGCCGCCCTGCTCGCCGCCCTCGCTCTCGGGCTCCCCGCCCTCACCGGCTGCGACCAGGCCAAGCAGGCGGCCGGCGGCATCGTCTCCTCCGCGACCGCCGCGGTCGCCTCGGCCGCCCAGCAGAAGATGAACGAGGTCAAGAACGGCATCGACGCCAAGGGCGACGTCACCGCGGGCCCCACCTCCACCGACAACGACCGGACCGTCGCCACGATCACCGCGACCAACCCCACCGGCAAGGCCGCCGACTACACGATCTGGGTCAACTTCCGCGACAAGAACGGCAATCTGCTCGACGCCGTCGTCCTGAACATCGACGGCGTCGGCGCCGGCGCCGCCAAGTCCGGTACCGCACGGAGCAATCGCACGCTGTCCGGCGCCACCAAGGCCGAGGTCGCCCAGGCCCTCCGGCACTGACCCTCGTCCGCACGGCGTCCCCGACGGGTGTCCCGAACTGCGCACCGGGCTCCCATCGGCCACGCTGGAGGGCATGGACAACGACGAGATCCTCCAGAACATCGGCGCCCTCGTCGAGGAGGAGCGCGCGCTGCGGCAGCGCACCGGCGGCCTCCTCGACGAGGAGCGGTCCCGCCTCGCCGAACTGGAGGTCCAGCTCGACCAGTGCTGGGACCTGCTGCGCCAGCGCCGCGCCAAGGCCGAGTTCGGCGAGGACCCGGACACGGCGGCGGTCCGCCCGCCGAAGGAGGTGGAGGGCTACCGCAGCTGACCCCCTGGCCGGCCGGGCGCCCCCGCCCCCGTCGTAGGTTGGCCGCATGGGCAGAACCGCACGGAACGCACGGAACGCACGGAACGCACGGGACGCGCGGGACGCACGGGACGCACGGACCGGACGGAACGCAAGGGACGCGCGCCACGCGTCCCCCGCACGGACCGACCGCCCCGCGCCGGACGCACGGACCTCCGGCGCCGCCCGCCTCGCACCACCCGCCTGGCTCACCGCCGGCCTGCGCCCGCAGCCCACGCCCGTGCCGTGGGCCGCCGTCGCCCGCGCGTCCGTCGCGCTCGCCGCGCCCCTCGCCGTCGGGATGGCCACCGGCCACACCGCGTTCGGCGCGCTCGTGTCGATGGGCGCCCTGTCCGGCGTCATCGGCGACACGGCCGACGCGTACCGCATGCGGGTGTTCAACATCGCCGTCCCGCAGCTGTTCGGCGCGCTCGGCGTCACCCTCGGCACCCTCGTGCACGGCCAGGGCTGGCTCGCGGTCGCCGCGCTCACCCTCGTCGCGCTCGTCTCCGGGATGATCTCGTCGATCGGCGCGGTCGCCTCCGTGTCCGGCCTGCTCCTGCTGCTCAACGCCGTCGTCGGCGCCGGCCTGCCGCTGCCCGATCCCTGGTGGAAGGCGCCGCTGCTGCTCGGCCTCGGCGGCGTCGTCGTCCTCGCCCTCACCCTCCTCGGCTGGCCGTTCCGCGGCAAACAGCCGGAGCGGGCGGCGGTGGCCCGCACCTACCGCGCCATCGCCGACCTGCTCGAAGCGGCCGGCAGCGACGCGTACGAGGAGCAGCGGCAGGTGGTGACCGACTCGCTGAACCAGTCGTACGACCTCGTGCTCGCCCGCCGCACCCGCCAGCACGGCCGCGCGCCCACCCTCGTCCGGCTGCTCTCCCAGCTCAACGCCGTCATCCCGATCCTGGAGGCCGCGCCCGCCGCCCACTTCGCGGCCCGCCGCTTCCACCGCCCGCTGGCCCCCGAGATCCCGGCGGCGGTACGGGACATGGCCGACGCCGTCGAGCTGGACCGCCGCGGCACCCCGGCCCTGGACCTGCCCGAGGCCCGCCGCCCCTCCGACAAGGCCGTCGACGCCGCCGTACGGCACGCGGCGACGGTCGTACATCAGGCCGAGCCCCGGCCGTACAACGTGGACGACCGGCTCGGCCGCCCCGCCGCCCTGCGGGTCCGGATGCGGCGCACCACGCGCGGAGTGCTGCTGTCCGGTGCGTCCTGGCGCTACGGGCTGCGGCTCGCGCTGTGCATCGGGCTCGCGCAGGCGCTCGTCTCGCTGATCGCCGTACCCCGCTCGTACTGGGTCGCGCTCACCGTCACCTTCGTCATGAAGCCCGACTTCGGCTCCGTCTTCTCGCGCGCGGTGCTGCGCGCCCTCGGCACCGCCGGCGGACTGCTGATCGCCGCGCCGGTGCTGGCCGCGGTGCCGCGCGGCTGGTGGGACGTGCCGGTGATGATGGTGCTCGCGGCGCTGATCCCGGCGTTCTCCGCGAAGGGGTACGCCTTCCAGACCGCGGCCATCACCCCGGTCATCCTGCTCCTCTCCGACCTGCTCAACCGCCAGGGCTTCCACCTGGTCCTGCCCCGCCTCTACGACTCGCTCATCGGCTGCGGCATCGCGCTCGTCGCCGGCTACCTGCTGTGGCCGGAGTCCTGGCACACCCGGGTCGCCGACCGGCTCGCGGACGCGGTCGCGGACACGGCCGGGTACGTCCACCTGGCCTTCGTGACCGACAGCGGGACGGCCGCCCGGCACCGGGCCCGGCGCAAGCTGTACCGGGACATGTCGACCGTGCGCTCGGAGTTCCAGCGCGCGCTGACCGAGCCGCCGCCCGCCGGCGACCTGGCCGCCGCCTGGTGGCCGCTCGCCATCGCCGTCGAACGGATCGTGGACGCGACGACCGCCGCCCGCATCCGCGTCGACCACGGCGCGCCCGCGCCCGAACCGGACGAGGTCGCCGCCGTGGAACGTCAGTTGCGGGAACTCGCCGACGGACTGCGCTCCAGCGACGTCCTGGAGGAGGTGCGGGCGGACCTCGGCGGCGACGAGGACGGGGTGCTCGAACCACTGCGCCAGGAGGTGCGGGCGGCCCGGGCGATCGCCACGCCGGGCGCGCGGAAGTGAGGGCGGGGCGGGTGCGGGAGAGGGGACGGGAACGGGAGAGGGTGCGTGAGAGCGGGCTCGTAGGCGCGGGCGCGTGGGCGAGCCCGTGCCGGCGTAAATAAACGCGACCAAAGGGGCGTACGGAAGCCCTTACCGGCGGTTGCGGAACCGAACCCTCCCACCGCCGTTACCGAAACTCACAGGTACGACTACGATGCGCTCGAATTCACCGTGATCCACGCTCCGTTCCGGCCACAAGCCGCCCCCCAAGCGACCCCGTGGCACGGTCACTTCGCCCTGCGTCCGCTCTCCCCGCCCCTCCCCCCACGCGCCCCGAGGACGAACCGTATGCGCACACCTTCAGGCAAAGTCCCTGGCAGAGGCCCCGGCAAGGGCCCCGGCAGAGGGCTCCAGCCGAACGCCCTCGGCACGTTCGACACCATCACGATGGCCGTGGCCGGAAGTGCCCCCGCGTACTCACTCGCCGCGACGACCGCGGTGCTCTTCGGAGCGGTCGGTCTCGCCGGGCCCGCCGCGCTGCTCTACTGCGCGATACCGATGCTCGGGATCGTCCTCGCGTACGCGCGCCTCGGCCGGATCGACGTCAACGCGGGCGCCGCGTACTCCTGGGTGGGCCGCACCCTCCACCCGTTCCTCGGCTTCCTGTCCGGCTGGGCGCTGGTCTTCGCCGCGACCGTCTTCATGGTCGCCGGCTCGCTGCCCGCCGGCACCCTCACGCTCTCCCTCCTCGCGCCGCGGCACGCCGACAACACCGCCCTGTCGACCGTCGTCGGCGCGGGCTGGTTCCTGATGATGCTGCTCGTCGTCCTCGGCGGCGCGCGGCTGACCGTGCGGGCGCAGCTGCTGCTGTCGGGCGTGGAGACGGCGATCCTGGTCGTCTTCGTCCTGGGCGCGCTGGCCCACCACGGACACGCCACCGCCTTCGACTGGTCGTGGTTCGGGCTCGGCCACTTCGGCGGCGCCTCCGGCTTCGCGTCGGGCGCGCTGATCGCCGCGTTCTACTACTGGGGCTGGGACGTCACCAGCAACCTCAGCGAGGAGACCCGGGACAGCCGCCGCACGGCCGGACTCGCCGCGCTCGTCGGCGTCGGCACCGTCTTCCTCCTCTTCGTCACGTTCACCGTCGCCGTCAACGTGCTGCTGACCTCCGAGCAGATCGAGCACGGCGGCGCGAACGTGCTCGCCGTCCTCGGCGAGGAGATCTGGCCCGGCGTCGGCGGCAAGATGCTGATCCTGGCCGTGCTCCTGTCGACCGTCGCCACCCTGGAGACCACCCTCATCCAGGTCACCCGCACGCTCTTCGCGATGGGCCGCGACCGCACCCTGCCCTCGGCCCTCGGCCTCGTGCACCGCCGCTGGAACACCCCGTGGGTCGCCGTGCTGACCGTCGGCGCCGCCGCGCTCGTCCTCTTCGCCGCCTCGGCCGCCGCCGACTCGGTGCAGGAGGTGCTCGGCGACGCGGTGAAGGCGATCGGCCTCCAGATCGCGTTCTACTACGCGCTCGCCGGCATCGCCGCCGTCGTCGCGTACAAGAAGCTGCTGCTCACCTCCGTGAAGGACTTCGTCCTCGGCGGCGTGTGGCCGCTGCTCGGCTCCGCGTTCATGCTGTGGGCGTTCGTCGAGTCGCTGAGCGAGCTCTCCGTGAGCGCGCTGATCATCGGACTCGGCGGGCTCGCCGCCGGAGTCGTACCGCTGCTCGTGTACGTGAGGAAGGGCAGCGCCTACTACCGCCCGGCCCCGCTCGACGCGGTCGCGGCACTGGCCGCCGCCGGGACGTTCAGCTCCCCGGACTCGCCGCGCGCCCGCCGCGCGGACGAGTCCCCGGCCACCGACTTCTGACTCCGCCACGGCCACGGGCGCCGCCTCCTGGCGGTCCCCGGCCGTCGGCTTCCGTCTTCCGTCTTCGGTCTTCGTTCGAGAGGGGGTACCGGGATGGCCGCTCTGCGCCGCCGCTCGGCCCGGCAGGGCCGGGGGTTCGTACCGGACTTCGACCCGGACTTCGGCGACCGGGCGCTCACCGAGGCCCGGCACGACATGGTCATCGGCCGCTGGCAGGGCGTCCGCGACCTGCTCGCCGCCACCGGCGACGACTGGGCCCGCCGCACCCACCGGCTGCGGCTGCTCTCGCACGCCGCCGCCGGCAGCGCCACCGTCGAGACCTGGCGCGCCGCCGAACCGGGCAACCCGGACGCGGCCGTGCTCCGGGCCGCCACCGAGGTCGTCCGCGTCTTCGACACCGCCATCGCCGCGGGCCGCGGCGCCACCGTCGACCGCGGCCGCGTCGACGCCGCCGTCGACGCCTGCCTCGCGGCCGCCGGGGCCGCGCCGCGCGACCCCATGCCCTGGGTGTCGCTGCTCTCCGTCGCCCGGCTGTACGAGGGCGGGGTGCCGCGCCGCGAACTGCGCCGCTGGTTCGACGAATTGCGCCACCGCGACCCGTACAACCTCGAAGGCCACACCCAGGTCCTGCGCTACTGGTCCGCCCGCTGGCACGGCACCCACGGCGCCATGTACGACTTCGCCCGCGACGCCGCCGGCGTCGCCCCGCCCGGCTCCCCGCTCCCCGTCCTCGTCCAGATCGCCCGCGTCGAGGAATACCGCTACATCGCCGACGGTGCCCTAGGCCGCGGCCCGGTCCGCGGCTTCGACCAGCACTGGAAGCACGAACTCGCGGTCACCGAGCTGCGCCGCACCCACGCCCGCTGGATCGGCGGCAGGGGAGACGGCGGCAAGGGAGACGGCGCCCCGGTCGCCCCCGTCGCCCCGGAAGAGGTCGCCGAACTCAACTACCTCGCGCACGCGGCCTGTTACGCGGGCCAGGTGGAGATCGCCCGGGAACTGCTCGGACTGCTCGGAACGCGGGCCGCGTGGGTGCCGTGGGGGTACACCGGGGATCCGGAGGAGCAGTTCGTGCGGTTCCGGGAGGGCCTCGGCGTGGGGCCGGGGGCGGCCCCGGGGGCGGGCTGATGAACACTGGGCGACAGGGGCCGCCCGGGTCGTAGGGGCCGGGAACGGCGGCCGCTAACCTTACGTGTCCGCCCTGGCCAGGGATGAAGGACGCATACCGCACCCAACTCATGCGAAGGGGTTCGCCCATGGGTATCCGGAGCTTGCTGCGCAAGGTTTTCGGCCGCGACCGCACGACGACCGCGACGACCCTGGAACCCCAGGCCCCGACCCCGGCCACGTCGGTCCCGGCCCAGGCCGCCGCCCCCGAGCCCGCACCGGAGCCCGCCACCGACTCCACCGAGACACCGGCTCCGGCCGCCCAGCCGACGGTCCCGGCCCAGTCGGCGGCCGAGCGCGCGGCGGCGGACCTGGTGGCGGCCTCGTTCGACAACCCGCTGATCCCGCAGGCACGCCAGGGAGAAGAGGCCGGGTCGGAGCCGGCGGTCGAGGCGGAGGCCGGGGACGAGGCTGTGGCGGAGGCCGCGGCTGAGGCCGTGGCGGAGGCCTCGGTGGTGGCTGAGGCGGAGCCGGTGGCTGAGGCGGAGCCCGTGGCCGAGGCGGAGCCCGTGGCCGAGGCTGAGCCGGTGGCCGAGGCTGAGGCTGAGGCCGCGGTTGAGGCAGAGGCTGAGGCGGAACCGGTAGCCGAGGCTGAGGGTGACGACGAGCCTGTGGCTGAGGCCGAGGCGCCGGTGGCCGAGGAGGCGGCCGAGGCAGTCGCGGAGCCGGTGGCTGAGGAAGAGGCCAAGGGTGAGGCGACGACCGAGGCTGAGCCGGCGGCTGAGGCTGAGGTGCTGGCGGCGGAGGCCGAGCCGGTAGCCGAGGCTGCGGCTGAACCGGTGGCTGACGCCGAGGTGCCCGTGGCCGAGGCGAACGCAGAGCCCGTGGCAGAGGGCGTGGCAGAGGCCGAGGCCGAGCCGGCCGCCGAGGCTCCGGAGCCTGTGGCCGACGTAGAGGCCGACACCGAGACTGAGCCGGCGGCTGAGGCCGCGGCGGACGCCGAGCCGGAGACCGAGCAGGCGGACGCCGGAGATGCGGCGCAGGCCGAGCCGACGGCCGAGGCCGCGGATGAGGCGGACGCCGAGGCGACGGAGCCGGCCGCCGAGGCTGAGGCGACGGTCGTCGATGCTGAAGCCGACGGGGAGCCGGAGCAGGCCCCTACGGAGCCGGCGGCAGAGGTTGCCGAGGCGGAGGCCGCGGAGTCCGCGACCGAGACCGCGCCCGAGGCCGAGCCGGAGACCGTCGTCGAGGCCGACGCCGAGCCGACCGTCGCCGCTGACGCGGCGGCGCCGGTGGTCGAGGCCGCCGATGAGACCACCTCGGTCGAGGACAGCGCCGAGACCGAGACCGCCCCGGCCGACACCACCACGGCCCCCGAGCCCGAGGCCGAGCCGGTCGTCGCGGCAACCGGCGACACCACCCCGGCCGACGCCCCGGCCGCCGAGGAGGCGCCCGCCGAGGAGCCGCAGGGCGCCGCCCCCGCCGCCGCGGACGACGCCCCCGCATCGGAGGAGGCCGCCGAGCCCCAGGCCGCAGCGCTCGTCGCGGCAGCCGAAGAACCGGCCACCACCCCCATACAGCCGGAGGCCGAGGCCCCCGCGCAGCCGGAGGCCGAGTCCGAGGGCGACACCGAGCCCGAGCCCGAGGCCGCCGCCCCCGCCGAGCTCGCCCCCGCCCTCTCCCTCGCCGGCCTCAAGGCCGCCGCCCCGCACCTCGTCGACGCCTACGAGGCCGCGGGCGAGGTCCTCGGGAAGCAGGGGCTGACCGGGGCGCGCGCCGCCGTCTACCTCGTCGTGGACCGGTCCGGGTCGATGCGGTCGTACTTCAAGGACGGCTCGGTGCAGCGCCTGGCCGAGCAGACCGTGGCGCTGGCGGCGCACCTCGACGAGGACGCCGCCGTCACGACCGTGTTCTTCTCGACGGAGATCGACGGCACCGCCGTCCTGCGCCCGGCGGACCTCACGCCGACCCGCGTCGAGGAGATCAACGCGACGCTGCCGCGGATGGGCCGTACCAATTACGACCGCGCGGTCGAGGAGGTGCTCGCGCTCCACGAGACGGGCGGGGACGCGTCCCGGCCGGCGCTCGTCGTGTTCCAGACGGACGGCGCGCCGGAGTCGAAGACGACGGCGACGCAGGCGCTGACGGAGGCCGCGGACCGGCCGTACGCGACGCACTGGCGGTTCACGGTGTGGGGCGAGGAGGAGACGAAGGCGTTCGACTACCTCCGTAAGCTCGCCACCCCTCGTACGGCTGTGCACTTCGCCGGCCCGACGCCGGTCGAGACGCCGCACGCCGAGTTCTACGGCGCCCTGCTCGCCGACTGGTCCCTGTGACCGCGTACGTGACCGCGTACCGACCACGTGCGTGACCGCGTGCGTGACGGCGTACCGACCGCGTGCGTGACCGCGTACCGCTCACTCACCGCTCACTCACCGATCACCCGCTGATCACTCACTGATCGACCCGGCCCCGGGCCGAGGGGGGCATCCCCTCGGCCCGGGGTTTATCCGTGTGAGAGGGACTCGCCCCGGCCGTTAAAATTCGCACCATGGCGGCCACTGGATCCGAGAAGCAGGGCTCGAAGGCGTTCTACGTCACGACCCCCATCTACTACGTCAACGACGCTCCTCACCTGGGCCACGCCTACACGACCGTCGCAGGCGACGTGCTCACCCGCTGGCACCGCCAGCGCGGTGAGAAGGTGTGGTACCTCACCGGCACGGACGAGCACGGTCAGAAGATCATGCGCACCGCGGAGGCGAACAACGTCACGCCCCAGGAGTGGTGCGACAAGCTCGTCGAGGAGGCGTGGAAGCCCCTCTGGGAGCACCTGAACATCGCGAACGACGACTTCATCCGCACCACGCAGAAGCGGCACACCGACCGCGTCCAGGAGTTCGTGCAGGACCTGTACGACAAGGGCGAGATCTACAAGGGCGGCTACGAGGGCCCGTACTGCGTGGGCTGCGAGGAGTACAAGCTCCCGGGCGATCTCATCGAGGCCGAGGACGGCACGAAGCTGTGCCCGATCCACAAGAAGCCGGTGGAGATCCTCAAGGAGGAGAACTACTTCTTCAAGCTGAGCGAGTACGGCCCGAAGCTGCTCGAGTTCTACGAGGCGAACCCGGGCTTCATCCAGCCCGAGTCGGCCCGCAACGAGGTCGTGAACTTCGTCAAGCAGGGCCTGCAGGACCTCTCCATCTCGCGCTCGACGTTCGACTGGGGCATCCCGATCCCGTGGGACGACAAGCACGTCATCTACGTGTGGGTCGACGCGCTCCTGAACTACGCGACGGCGGTCGGCTACAACGAGAACCCGGCGAAGTTCGAGGAGACGTTCCCGGCCAACACGCACCTGGTCGGCAAGGACATCCTGCGCTTCCACGCGGTGATCTGGCCGGCGATGCTGATGGCGCAGGGCCTGCCGGTCCCGGGCCGGGTGGCGGCCAACGGCTGGCTGATGGTCGGCGGCGAGAAGATGTCGAAGTCGAACCTGACCGGCATCAAGCCGCAGGACCTGACCTCGCACTTCGGCGTGGACGCGTACCGCTGGTACTTCCTGCGGGCGATCGCGTTCGGCAGCGACGGTTCGTTCTCGTGGGAGGACTTCTCCGCCCGCTACACCTCCGAGCTCGCCAACGACTACGGCAACCTCGCCTCGCGCGTGGCGGCGATGGTCGGCAAGTACTTCGGCGGCGAGCTGCCGGCCTCGACGGCCGACGGCGACGCGGAGAAGGCGATCCAGGAGGGCCTGGCGAAGGCCGTGGCCACCGCCGACGCCAAGATCGGCGAGGAGCTGGACTACCAGGGCGGCATCCTGGCGATCTTCGACTTCGTGAAGCAGGTCAACGGCTACATCACGGAGCAGGAGCCCTGGAAGGTCGCGAAGGACGAGTCGGAGGAGGGCCGGGCCCGCCTGGCGACCATCCTCTACACGGCCGCCGAGTCCCTCCGCGCGGTCGCGGTCCTGCTGAACCCGATCATGCCCGAGACCTCCCAGAAGCTCTGGGACTCCCTCGGCGCCGAGCCCGCCCTGGGCACGCTCGCCGCCCAGCCGGTCCAGGACGCCGCCACCTGGGGTCTCCTCCCGGCCGGCGCCACGGTGACGAAGGGCGCGGTCCTCTTCCCGCGCCTGGAGGACCCGAAGAAGGACTGACGCCGCGCCCTCGCGCGCACGCACACGAAGGCCGCCGCCCCACCCGGGCCGGCGGCCTTCGCCGTCTCCACCACCCCGGTCCGTCCCGAACCTGACAGAGACGCGCATCTCCGTTGCACCCGGAAACTCCGCCCTGCGAGCATCGCGACTCCATGGGCGAGCAGGGGGAGACGCGCATGCAGATGGCCGAACCGATGACCGACCCGCGCCGCGCGTTCGCGGTGCTTCTCGGCGAATTCCGGCGTACGGCGGTGCTCGTGCCCGTCGATCCGTACGGGAGCCCGTGGACCGCCGAGCAAGGCGGGGTGCGCTGGATCTGCGCGTTCTCCGACGAGGCGGCGCTGGCCCGCTTCGCGTACGCACAGCGGGACGCCGCACGGGAGTGGGAGTACCGGACGCTCCTCGGGGCCCGGCTGCTCGACGTCCTGGCGCCGGCACTGACGGAGACGGCGGGGGCGCCGGCCGGGGTGGCGCTGGACGCGGGAAGCGCCGACGGGGTGCTGTTCCCGCCGGTCGAGGGTGTCGTACCGGAGTCGGCGGTTGTGCGTTGAGCGGGGCGGACCCGGACCTGGAGGCGGGCGACGGCGCACTGCGGCGGATCGCCGAGGGCATCGACAAGGCGCACCAGGAGCTGAAGGATCTGTCGGTCGGGCAGCAGGCGGTCTCGGGCCGGGGTTTCTCGAAGCTGTCGCTGACCGGCGTGCAGCTGGGGCACCAGGGCCTGGCCGAGGAGTTCGGGACGTTCTGCGACCGGTGGGGCTGGGGCGTGCGGGATCTCATGCAGAAGGCGGGCGTGTTCACGACGGCGCTCGGGCTGACGGCCGGGGCGATCGGCGAGCAGGAGGAGTACGTCAAGGGCACGTTCAAGATCGTCACGAACGGGGTCAACGGGAACCCGCACCTCTCCGAGGACGAGGTCGGGCAGAAGAGCTGGGCCGAGATCCGCGACCAGTCGCCGTATGACGGCGCCGACTGGAGCGAGGGGTCGTTCCGCGACGCCCAGAGCCGTGTCGAGCAGGCGTGGCGGGACACCACGTACGACGTCGGGGACGGCGTGTTCGACACCGTGCGCAACGCCGGACTCCTCGACCCGGCGGCGCGCGAGGCGATCGACGCGCGGATGCGCGAGCAGCTGGAGCCAACGGAGGAGACGGTCCGCCGGGCGCAGGAGCCGAACTGGGGAGATCGCTGAGCCGTGGCCGGCTGGGGTGAGCTGTTCGAGAAGGGCGCCGAGGCGGTCGGCGACGGGATCGACTGGGGCACGCGGAAGGTCGGCGAGGGCGTCGACGAGGCGACCGACCTCGTCGGCGAGGGCCTGGAGCACGTGGGCGCCGCCGGCTGGGCGGACAAGGTCGAGGACTGGGGCGACGAGGCTGCCTCCAAGCTCGGCGCGGCCGTCGGCGAGGCACGGCTCGGCGAGACCGACGAGCCCGACGAACTGGTCCACGGCAAGGCCGGCGACATCAACGCCACGGCGCGGAACCTCCGCGACTTCCAGTCAGCCTTCGACAGCGTCGGCAAGGGCCTCAAGGGGCTGCCGGCCGACCAGTGGAAGGGCGAGGCGGCCCAGGCCTTCCGGGAGAAGTTCCGGGCCCTGCCGCCGGACTGGCTGCGCGCGGCGGACGCCTTCGGCGCGGCCGCCGGCGCCCTGGAGACGTACGCGCACACGGTGACCTGGGCACAGGGCAGAGCGCGCGAGGCGATCGGGCTCCACAAGGAGGCCGAGAGCACCTCCAAGGCGGCCGCCGACGCGTACAAGAAGAAGGTCGACGCCTACGAGGCAGCCCGCACCGGCGACGACCCGCTGCCGGAGCCCGCCGCGTTCACCGACCCGGCCGACGCGCAGCGCGCCCGCGCCGGCGAGATCCTCGCCGACGCCCGCCGTCAGCGCGACGAGGCCGCCGAGCGGGCCAAGGGCGCGATCACCGCCGCCCTGGCGCACGCCCCGGCCGAGCCGTCGGCGAAGGACCGCCTCCGCATGGATGCCGGGGACCTCGTCCTGGCGCAGAGCACCGAGCTGCTGCACCTGGCGGGCGGGGTCGCCAAGGGCGTCGTCGGCATGACCAACTTCGTCCGGTCGGTCTATCCCCTGGATCCGTACAACATCACGCATCCGGCCGCCTACTACGAGAACCTCAGCATGACCCTGGCCGGGCTCGCGTCGACGGCCGCGCACCCGGACCGGGCGCTGAAGAACGCCTGGGGATCGGCGAAGGCCGATCCGAGCGAGTTCGTGGGCCGGCTGCTGCCGGAGCTGATCGGGACGAAGGGCGTGGGCGGGCTGAAGAGCCTGACGCGCCTGAAGCAGTTGGAGCGGCTGGAGGAGGCTGCGCCGGGCGGCAAGGGGTCGGTCAGGGGAGGGCACGAGAAGGCCCCGGACGCCGCGGGCAGGACGCACAACGACCTGACGTGCGAGGGCGACCCGGTCGACATGGCGACGGGCCGGGTGGTGCTGCCCCAGACGGACATCGCCCTCCCGGGCGCTCTGCCGCTGCTGTTCACCCGGCACTACGAGTCCTCGCGCCGCACGGGCCGGTGGTTCGGCCCCACCTGGGCGAGCACGCTCGACCAGCGCCTGGAGATCGACGCGGAGGGCGTCGTCCTGCTCTGCGAGGACGGCAGCATCCTCGCCTTCCCGCACCCGGCGCCGGGGGTGCCGGTGCTGCCGACGCACGGCGCCCGCCGCTGGGCGCTGGACCGAGATGCGTCCGGCGACACGTACACCGTCACGGCCCCGGAGACGGGTGCCGTCCGGCATTTCGCGACCGCCGAGGGCGGCGAAGAGGCGGCGCTGGTCCAGATCGACGACCGCAACGGCAACTGGATCACCTTCGGGTACGACGCGGAGGGCGCGCCCACGGAGGTCGTCCACCACGGCGGCTACCGGCTCCGTCTGACCACTGAAGGGGCCCGGGTCACCGCCCTGCGGCTGGACGGCCAGCAGGTCCGGCGCTACGGCTACACCGACGGCCATCTGACGTCCGTCACGGACTCCTCGGGCCTGCCGACGGTGTTCGGCTGCGACGAGCACGGCCGGATGACGTCGTGGACCGACACCAACGGCCATCGCTACGACTACGTGTACGACGAGCACGACCGCTGTGTCTGGCAGTCGGGCCGCGACGGTGTGATGGCCGGACGTTTCACGTGGAACGTCGGTGAGTCCACGTACACGGACGCGCTCGGCCGCACGACTCGCTTCGAGGTGGACGAGCGGGCCCGGATCACGGCGGAGACCGGCCCGGACGGGGCGGTCACCCGGTTCACGCACGACGGCCGTGGCCGGGTCCTTTCCCGTACCGACCCGCTCGGGCACACCACTCTCTTCGCATACGACGAGGAGGGGCGGCTCTCCTCCGTCACCCGCCCCGACGGCCGGAAGCTGTCGGCGGAGTACGACCCGGAACTCGGCCTGCCGGTGAAGGTCACCCGCGCGGACGGCACCAGGATCCGGCAGACGTACGACGCGCGCGGCAACCGCACGTCGGTGACGGAGCCCTCGGGCGCGCGGACGGAGTTCGCCTACGACGACCGGGGCCGGCTGGAGTCGGTCGCGGACCCGCTGGGCGCCGTCACCCGTATCCGTACGGACCCGGCGGGCCTGCCGGTCTCGGTCACCGATCCTCTGGGCGCGACGACGGTGTACGAGCGCGACGGCTTCGGCCGTACGGTCCGCATGACGGACGCGATGGGCGCGGAGACGCGCCTGGAGTGGACGCAGGAGGGCCGGCTCGCCCGCCGGATCGCACCGGACGGGTCGGCGGAGTCCTGGACGTACGACGGCGAGGGCAACTGCCTCACCCACACGGACGCCCTCGGCGGCACCACCGCCTTCACCTACGGCGACTTCGACGTCCTCACGTCCCGCACCGACCGGACGGCACGCGGTACGCCTTCGCGCACGACGCGGCGCTCCAGCTGACGCGGGTCACCAACCCACAGGGACTGACCTGGAGTTACGCCTTTGACGAGGCGGGCCGCACGGTCTCCGAGACGGACTTCGACGCCCGGACGCTGGCGTACGCGTACGACCCGGCGGGCCGGCTTTCCGCCCGCACGAACGCGCTCGGCCAGACGGTCGCCTTCGACCGGAACGCCCTCGGCCAGGTCGTCCGCAAGGACGCGGACGGCGCGGTCACGACGTACGAGTACGACATCTTCGACGAACCGGCCTTGGCGGCGGGCCCGGACGTCACGCTGACCCGCCTGCGGGACCGCAACGGGCAGTTGGTCTCGGAAACGGTCAACGGCCGCACGCTCACCTTCGCTTACGACGCCGCGGGGCGGAGGACGGGCCGTCGGACGCCGGGCGGGGCGGTGAGCGAGTGGGCGTACGACGCGGCGGGCCGGCGGACACGACTGACCACGTCGGGCCGGTCGTTGTCCTTCGCCCATGACGCGGTGGGCCGCGAGACGGCCCGTACGACGGGCGACTTCGCATCGTTCACCTCCTCGTTCGACGAGCTCGGGAGGCTGACGTCGCACGAGGTGACGGGCCGGGGTGCCCGCCTCCAGCACCGGGCCTACCACTACCGGCCCGACGGCGGCCTGGTCGGCATCGACGACCACCTCGCCGGCCCGCGCCGCTTCGACCTGGACCGGGCGGGCCGCGTGACGGCGGTGCACGCGGACCGCTGGACCGAGCGCTACGCGTACGACGAGGCCGGCAACCAGACCGACGCGTCCTGGCCCGGCGCCGGTGCCCCCACGGAGGCAGCGGGCCCGCGCGCGTACACGGGCAACCGCATCACCCGGGCGGGCACGGTCCGCTACGAACACGACGCCCAGGGCCGCGTCGTCCTCCGCCGGAAGACCCGCCTGTCCCGCAAACCCGACACCTGGCGCTACGCATGGGACGCGGAGGACCGCCTCACCTCGGTGACCACGCCCGACGGCACGGAATGGCGCTACGTCTACGACCCGCTGGGCCGCCGTGTCGCCAAGCACTCCCCGACGGAGACCGTCCACTTCACCTGGGACGGCGCCACCCTCTGCGAGCAGTCCACCGAAACCCTCACCCTCACCTGGGACCACGCGGGCCCGCGCCCCCTCACCCAGATGGAACACCGCCGCGACACCGACGAGACCCGTTTCTTCGCCGTCGTCACGGACCTGATCGGCACCCCGACGGAACTCGTCGACGAATCCGGCACCCTCGCCTGGCGCGCCCGCACCACCCTCTGGGGCAGCACCACCTGGACCCGCACCGCCACCGCCTACACCCCCCTCCGCTTCCCCGGCCAGTACTTCGACCCGGAATCCGGCCTCCACTACAACTACTTCCGCTACTACGACCCCGAACCGGGCCGCTACCTCTCCCAGGACCCCTTGGGCCTGGCCCCGGCCCCGAACCCGGCGACATACGTCGACAACCCGCACACGTGGAGCGACCCGCTGGGGCTGGCGCCGTGCGACGAGGAGCATCTTTTCCGGGGCACAACCCGAGGATTCGACGCGAGCAGCGGAACAGCCGCATCAGGCTTCACTCCCACCTCTACGGACCCTGGCGTCGCAGCCGCCTTTGCTCGACATTCCGAACAATTCGGCGATGCCGTCGTTCACCTGATCCCGAGAAGCGCCCTGGAAGGAATCCCTCTAGAGAGGGGCGTCATCCGCGCCGAAGCAGAGGTGGCGGTCGGGCTTCCGGCCGCCGAACTCGCCAGACGCGCGAGCGTTACCCTCCCGTCGGATGTCGCCAGGAAAATGCTTGCGTCGATGGATGTCCACGTCCCCAATCTCCGCAGCATTGGTGACATCAGTGACGCCCTTGAATTCGACATACCCAAGCTGAGCCGTACCCAGATAGCCCAATTCGTCAAGGAGGCATACCGATATGCCGGACTCCAGTAGTCTGCAGGTCTATTCGATCGAGCAATGTGACGAGGACGGGGGCGTCTGTATCGTCCGCTGCATCAGCGGAGTCGCCCGGGTAGGGCAAGTCTTCCTGCCCGAAGCCTCGGACAGCAGCGCAAAGGTCCGCCCGCTCACCCTGGACCGGATCGAACGATACCGACAGCCTGTGGAATTCTTCGATCCTCCACATTCCGCCATGGTGTATCTCTCCGGCGCCCCGCTCACCGACCTCCAGAGAGGAACCGTCCTGGTGAGCACACTCCTTCCCACCTGAGGCCTCTTGCCCGCGTATGCGAGATCACTGCATCGGGCGGAAGGCGTACCGCCGCACGGTGAGTAGTACGGACCCTCGGCGGTCTCCGAGGTGAGGACGTAGCAAGCCTCTCCCGTCGAGGCCTCCGACGCCGAACCCTCCGGCGCCTAGGCGACCGCGGTCGCCGCGCCCAGGACCGCGGCGCCGCCGCCCGTGAGGAGTCCCAGCGCCGGGTCATGGTCCGGCGGTGCTTCCTACCGGTTCTCGTGTTCGCTCATGCGCGAGGACGTCAGGCAGCCGCCCTGTCACGAGCGTGGGAGTCGGCTCTGGGTTTCCCAGCAGGACGACGGCCTCTGCCTCCGGGGCCCTAGTGGGTCCCGGAGGCAGAGGTGGGGGAAACGGGGGGCTCTTGGTCAGAAGAGCAGTTCGCCGTCGGGGTAGCCGTTGCCGACCTGGGTGCGCGGGGTGTAGGACGTGGCGCCGTCGCCCGCGTAGTACCAGAGGGTGCCGTTGGCCTCGCGGCCGGTCAGGTCGGCCTTGCCGTCGCCGTTGAGGTCACCGGGGGCGGCGAGCGCGGTGTAGATCTGCCAGCCGTTGCCGATCTTGACGCGCGGGCTGTAGGAGCCGGCGCCGTCGCCCTTGTACAGCCACAGGTCGCCGTTGGCGTCGCGTCCGATCAGGTCGGACTTGCCGTCGCCGGAGAAGTCGCCGGGGGCGAGCAGCGTGTCGTAGGACTGCCAGCCGGTGCCGATGTTCTTGCGGGCGCCGTATCCGTTGGCGCCGTCGCCCGGGTAGAGCCAGAGCACGCCGGCCGCGTCGCGGCCGATGAGGTCGGACTTGCCGTCGCCGGAGAAGTCGCCGGGGGCGAGCAGCGTGTCGTTGGTCCAGCCGGTGCCGGCCTGGACGCGGGTGCTGCCGGAGTAGGTGCCGGTGGCGGGGTCGGCCGGGTAGCGCCACAGGGTGCCGGTGGCGTCGACGGCGACGACGGCGGAGCCGTCACGGACGACCTGCTTCATGCCGCCCCAGCCGGTACCGACCTTGCAGGCGCCCGCGAGGGTCCCGTTGGCGCGGCCGGCGTAGCGGAAGAGGGCGCCCTTGGCGTCGCGGCGGAAGACCGCCCCGGCGCCGGCGGCGGAGGGACCGCAGTCCGACCAGTACGCGGCGCCGCGCAGCGCCTTGTGGTCGGAGACCAGGCCGTCCAGCGGAAGGACGTCCGCCTTGGCGCCCTTGAAGTGGGCGGCGGAGAGGAAGAGGTAGTCGATCTTCGAGGTGTTGAAGCTGGGTTCGCCGCTGCGGCACCGGGTACGGCCGTCGGAGCACGGGTCCGCCACGAAGTTGTCGGCGTCCGTCTCGTCCGCCTCGACGAAGGTGCCCAGGCCGCCGTCGTTGATCCCGGGCTCGTAGAAGTACGAGGCCGTCTTGGACCGGGGAGTGGTGTTGAAGTCGCCGCCGAGCACGACCGGGAGCCCGGCGTCCTGCCAGGACTTGGCCTGTGCGGCGAGCTTGGCGGCCTCCTGCTCGCGGAGCGTGGCGTCGTTCCAGTAGAGGTGGACCGAGCAGGCCCAGTTGGCACGGCTCTGGGTGTACGTCTTCACGCACGGAACCGTGATGGGCTCGGCCTCGCCGCCCACGGTCAGGTCGAGCACCTTGGTCTCGGCGACGCTGCCCTTGACGAAGACGGCGTTGCCGTAGTCGGCGCCGCCGCAGACGGCGGGGTTGCCGCCGGGCAGGGCCGTGGCGAAGTGGCCCTGGAAGCCGTACGCCTGGAGGCGGCTGCCGAGCGCGTCGAACTGCGTCCGGCACACCTCCTGGAGGTGGATCTGATCGGCGTTCCAGGTGGTGCCGCTCGCCTCGGCGACGACCGTGTCGATGCGCCGCTGGTTGTCGTAACCCTTGGCGTCGGAACAGTTGTTTCCGCAGATGTTGTAGCTGAGGTACCGCAGCGGCGGGGCGTCCGCGCCCGCCACGCTGTCGGCCTGTGCGGTCGGGGCGAGCGTCAGGGCGGCGATCGTGCCACCGAGCAGGGCGCCTGCGGCACCGAGGGCCTTGCGTAGTCTCACGTGAAGCTCCTGGGGTGTCCTGGGGTGGGGAGGAACGGGGAGGGGTCCGGGGGCTGCCAGTTCCGGGGGCTACCAGTTGGTGCCGACCTGGACCCGTGACGCGCCGCCCGCGAAGGACGGGCCGGAGTAGCGGTAGAGGTTGCCGGTGGCGATCTCGGTGGCGAGCAGGTCGGGGACCTTGTCGCCGGTGACGTCGCCGACGCCGGCCAGATGGGTCATGGCGTCCCAGTTGGTGCCGATCTGCACCTTGGTGCCGCCGTTGTAGTTCGGGCCCGAGTAGCGGTACAGGTTCCCGTTGGCCGCGTCCACGGCGATGAGGTCGGCCACGCCGTCACCCGTCAGGTCACCCACGCCGACGATGTCGCTCATCGCGTTCCATCCGGTGCCGATCTTCACGCGCGAGGAACCGCCGTACGAGGGACCGGAGTAGCGGTACAGGTCGCCCGTCGCCTTCTCGACCGCGATGAGGTCCGGCTTGCCGTCGCCCGTCAGATCGCCCACGGCGGCGATCTTCGTCATCGAGTCCCAGTTGGTGCCGATCTGCACCTTGGTGCCGCCGTTGTAGTTCGGGCCCGAGTAGCGGTACAGGTTCCCGTTGCTCGCGTCGACGGCGACGATGTCCGCCACCCCGTCGCCCGTCAGGTCACCCACGCCGACGATGTCGCTCATCCCGTTCCAGCCGTAGCCGAGCTTCACCCGCGACGTGCCGCCCGTGAAGTTCGGGCCGGAGTAGCGGTACAGGTCGCCGCTCGCCGCCTCGACGGCGATCATGTCGGGCACGCCGTCACCGGTGAGGTCGCCGACCGGGGTGAGGTGGGCCATCTTCGACTGGGGGGCGGACGGCTCGTCCGGGTAAGGCTCCGCGTGGTCGCTGCCGAGGCCGGCCGCGGGACCGCAGGTCGGCCAGGCGCCCTCGCCCTGCGTGGCGAGGACCTTCTCGCCGATGCGTATCTGCTGCTCCTTGGTGGCCTGGTGCGGGTACTCGGCGTACTGCTTGCCGCCGAACGCGTCCCAGGTGGACTTCAGGAACTGCAGGCCGCCGTAGTACGGCCGACTGGCGTTGTAGTAGCTCCAGTTGCCGCTGGACTCGCACTGGGCGACCTTGTCCCAGGTGGAGACGGACGCGGCGGTGGCGGTCGTCGCGGTCAGGGGGCAGAGGGTGAGTGCGGCGAGCGGGGCGGCGACGAGGGCCGCCCGGGAGAACATCCTGCGGGCGCGGGAAGGCATACCGGTTCCTCGGTGAGTGGGCGGGGCGGGGAGGAGAGAGCAGGGCGGGGCGGGGAGAGCGGGGCGAGCTGGGCGAGTGGGGCGAGCTGGGCGAGTGGGGCGGGAGGAACGCGTGGGAAGAAGGCGCGTGGGCGAAACGCGCGGGAGAGGGGGGCGGCGAGGGCCGAGGGGGGTGCTGCGGCCCTCGCCGCGATCGTGACCCGTGGTCCAACGGACCTGCCGGGACTACCAGTTGGTGCCGATCTCCACCGCGCTGCCGCCGTTGAAGGACGGACCCGAGTAGCGGTACAGCTTCTGCGTCGCGGTGTTGACCGCGAGCAGGTCCGGGACACCGTCGCCGGTGAGGTCGCCGACGCCCGTGATGTTGATCATGGAGTCCCAGTTGGTGCCGATCTGCACCTTGGTGGCGCCGTTGTAGTTCGGGCCCGAGTAGCGGTACAGGTTCCCGGTCGCGGTCTCGACGGCGATGATGTCGGCCACGCCGTCGCCGGTGATGTCCCCGACGCCCACGATCGTCGAGTAGATGTTCCAGCCGTTGCCGATCTTCACGCGCGAACCGCCGTTGAAGGACGGGCCCGAGTAGCGGTACAGGTCACCGGTGGCCTTCTCGACCGCGACGAGGTCCGGCTGGCCGTCGCCCGTCAGGTCGCCGACCGCCGAGATGTTCGTCATCGAGTCCCAGTTGGTACCGATCTGCACCTTGGTGCCGCCGTTGTAGTTCGGGCCCGAGTAGCGGTACAGGTTCCCGTTGCTCGCGTCCACGGCGATGATGTCGGCCACCCCGTCGCCCGTCAGGTCACCGACGCCGACGATGTCGCTGATGGCGTCCCAGCCGTAGCCGATCTTCACCCGCGACGTGCCGCCCGTGAAGTTCGGGCCGGAGTAGCGGTAGAGGTCACCGGTCGCGGACTCGACGGCGATGATGTCGTTCACGCCGTCACCGGTGAGGTCGCCGACCGCGGTGATGTTGGTCATGCCCTTGTCCGGCACGGTCACCGGGCTGTCGACGACCTTGTTGTAGCGGTACGGCTTGAAGCCGTTGGCGGTGATGTAGCTGCGGCTGTACGTGCTGCGGCGGGCATCGGTGCCCGTCCGGGCGTGCTCGATGATGTTGGCGGTGGTGTGGCTGGCGTCGGTCCAGCCGGCGAAGAGCACCACGTGCGTGTTGATGTTGTTGAGCGCGTCGCCCGGCTGGAGGTCGTCCAGGTCGGCCAGCTTCGTGGAGTAGTTGGGCAGGGTCCACGTGGTGGCGCTGGTCGGCAGGTGCCAGGCCATGGACACCAGGCCGGAGCAGTCCGTGCGGTACGTACGGCCCTGCGGGTCGCCGTAGTAGGCGCTCTGGCTGTACGGGACGGCCTTGTCGACCCAGTACTGGGCGCGCTCGATCATCTCCGTACGGGTGATCGAGCCGCCGACGGTCGAGGTCGCCGTGACCGTGGCGGCCGCGGCGGGCGCCGGGGCCGGCGCGGCCTGGCTCGGGGTGGTCACACCGAGGACCACGGCGGCGAGGGCGGCGACGGCGGCGACACGAGCGGACGTGTTCATGCTGGTAACTCCTGTGAGTGGGAAGGAAGAAGAAGGGCAGGCCGCAGCGAGGCCCGGCGGGCCTGCGGAAGCGGAGGACGCGCGGAAGAGCGCGGGAACAAGCGGAAGAACAAACGGAAGAACAAACGGAAGAACAAACGAAGGGAGGAGCGAAAGGAGGAGCGGAAGAACAAGCGCCAAGAGCAAGCGCCACGAGCGCGGCAGAAGAAACGCGCTCGGGGAGGAGATGGGCGCGGCGAAGAGGCCGCCGGCCCGGGGGAGGTCTCAGGACCCGGCGAAGGCGACGGCCTCGTGAAGAGGCCTGTCTACGCGGGGATTTCGGCGGTGTAGCCCTGCGCGGCGATCGGGTCGCGGGTGCGGACGACCAGACCTCGTACGCGCTGGAGCGCGGCCTCGTCGGAGGCTGCCGTGAGGAAGAAGACGGCGACCATCCCGCAGGGGGCGGGTCGTACCGTGATGTGTTCGAGTCCGTCGGCCGGGGCGGCGTGCGCCCACAGCAGGTCGTGGATCAGGTGGGTGCCCTGGGCGACCGGCGTCGCGGCTTCGGGAACGCCCTTGAGCAGGGCGCGGACGATGAACATGGCGTCTCGGCGTGAGGGGCCGCCGTCGGAGGGTCAGTCCCAGCCGATGACGCCGGCGGACTTCGCGTCCCGGCCGATGACGTCCGCCGGCGGCGCGTCCCAGCCGATGACCCCGTCCGGGCCGGCCGCGACGACCGCCGTGTCGGCGGGGTGGGAGTCCCAGCCGATGACGGGCTCGGAGGCCAGGCCGGTGAGCGCGAGGGCGAGGGCGGCCAGGACGATCGGGCGGCGGACGGACGGGATCACGGGGGTTCCTCTCGGTGGGGCACGAAGCCGGGGCTCGGGCGCTCGGGGACTCGGACGACAACTGTTGTGTGTGCCGCGGGGGTTCATTCCTTTCGGAGCGTTTCCCTCTCGACACGGACCATCCTGTGCCACCGGACCGCCGGGAAGAAGACCTTCAGGGCGTCACGAAGGTGCCTGGCACCAAGGTGACAGATTCCCGGTCGCGCCCCGTCCACATCGAGGATTGCCCCTGGGACCCGCCCGGGACGGGCACCTAGGATGACGGCACATGTCCGTTCCGTGCACATGCCATGAACGTGTGCGCCACTGGGGGGTGGGGAAATGCAGAAGACCGCGGGCCTGGAGGCCCTGGGCCTGAGCCTGGCCGAGGAGGCCGTCTATCGGAGTCTGCTGAGACAGTCCTCCGAAGGGGTGGGAGAACTGAGCGCCCGGCTGGCGCTCTCGGAGGTCGAGGTCGGCGAGTGCCTGGACCGGCTGGTCGACCTGGGGCTGTTGCAGCCCTCGCGCGACCGGCCGGGACTGCTGCGGGCGGTCAGCCCGGAGATGGGTTTCGAGATCATCCTGCGCCGCCACGAGGCCGAGCTGATCCGGCGGCAGCAGGAACTCGCCCGGGGCAAGGAGGCGATGGCCCGCACGCTGGCCGCGTTCGCCGAGGAGCGCCAGGACACCGACACGGGCGGTGGTGAGCAGCTGATCGGGCTGGACGCCATCCAGCGGCGCCTGGAGTCGCTCACCCGGGGGCTGGAGCAGGAATGCCTGGCCATCGAGCCGGGCGGGGCCCAGTCCCAGGCGAGCCTGGACGCCGCCCGGCCGCTGGACGAGAGCGCGCTCGGGCGGGGCGTGCAGCTGCTGACGATCTACCAGGACAGCGCCCGGAACGACCCCGCCACCTACGCGTACGCCCGCTGGGTCAGCGACCTCGGCGGCCAGGTCCGCACCTGCCCCGAGACGCCGCCGCGGCTGCTGGTGTTCGACCGCCGGGTGGCGGTCGTCCCGATCGACCCGGCCAACACCCGCCGGGGCGCCCTGTGCACGAGCGCGCCCGGCATCGTGGCGTCGCTCGTCTCGCTCTTCGAACAGACCTGGGAGACGGCGGTGCCGCTGGGCGCCGACCACCGCAGCAGCGCCGAGGAGGAGGGACTGTCGTCGGCGGAGCGCGGTCTGCTCAAGCTGCTGGCCTCGGGCATGACCGATGAGGCCGCGGGCAAGCGCCTGGGGGTCTCCGTACGGACCGTGCGCCGCCAGATGGCCGCCCTGATGGAGCGTCTCGACGCCACGAGCCGCTTCGAGGCGGGCCTGAAGGCGGCCCAGCGCGGCTGGCTCTGAGCGGCCCGGCGCGGCCGGACACCGAGCGGCCCAGTGCGGCCGGCCCTGAGCCGGTTGCCTGCGCCCGTCACCCGGTCCACTGGCGCCGGCACCGCCCAACCGAACGCCGAGGGGCCCCGGAACCGTACGTGTACGGTTCCGGGGCCCCTCGGGTCACCTATGGCGTCAGCCGCGCGCGGCGTCCGGGTGGACCGACTCGGTCACCGGGCGGCCGCCGTCGACGACCTTCGGCTCGACCGGCTTGCGGAGCTGGATGTTCAGCTCGCGCAGGCGGGCCTCGTCCAGCTCGGTCGGGGCGCCCATCATCAGGTCCTGGGCGTTGCCGTTGAGCGGGAAGGCGATGGTCTCGCGGATGTTCGGCTCGTCGGCGAGGAGCATGACGATGCGGTCGACGCCCGGGGCGATGCCACCGTGCGGCGGGGCGCCGAACTGGAAGGCGCGGAGCATGCCGGCGAACTCGGTCTCGACGACCTCGCGCGGGTAGCCCGCGATCTCGAACGCCTTGAACATGATGGCGGGCTCGTGGTTCCGGATGGCGCCGGAGGACAGCTCGATGCCGTTGCAGACGATGTCGTACTGCCAGCCGAGGATGTCCAGCGGGTCCTGCGTCTCCAGGGCCTCCAGGCCGCCCTGCGGCATCGAGAAGGGGTTGTGCGAGAAGTCGATCTTGCCGGTCTCCTCGTCCTTCTCGTACATCGGGAAGTCGACGATCCAGGCGAAGCGGAAGACGTTCTCCTCGAACTGGCCGGCGCGCTTGGCGGCCTCGACCCGGACCGGGCCCATGATCTTGGAGACCTCGTCGAACTCGCCGGCGCCGAAGAACACGGCGTGCCCGGCGGCCAGGCCCAGGCGCTCGGTGAGGACCTTGACGTTCTCCTCGGTGAGGAACTTGGCGATGGGGCCGGTGAGGGCACCCTCCTCGCCGACGCGCACCCAGGCCAGGCCCTTGGCGCCGAGGGAGACGGCGAAGTCGCCGAGGCCGTCGAAGAACTTGCGCGGCTGGTCACCGGTGTCCGGGACGGCGAGCGCGCGGACGTGCTTGCCGGCGAACGCCTTGAACTCCGAGTTCTCGAAGACGTCGGAGATGTCGACGAGCTCCAGGGAGGTGCGCAGGTCGGGCTTGTCGTTGCCGTACTTCAGCATCGACTCGCGGAACGGGATGCGCGGGAACGGGGAGGTGACGTGGCGGCCGCCGCCGAACTCCTCGAAGAGCTCGGTCATCAGCTTCTCGATCGGCTGGAAGACGTCCTCCTGCTCGACGAAGCTCATCTCGACGTCGAGCTGGTAGAACTCGCCCGGCGAGCGGTCGGCGCGGGCGTCCTCGTCGCGGAAGCAGGGCGCGATCTGGAAGTAGCGGTCGAAGCCCGAGATCATCAGCAGCTGCTTGAACTGCTGCGGGGCCTGCGGCAGCGCGTAGAACTTGCCCGGGTTCAGACGGGACGGGACGACGAAGTCACGGGCGCCCTCGGGGGAGGTCGCGGTGAGGATCGGGGTCGCCATCTCGTTGAAGCCGAGCGCCACCATCTTGGAGCGGATGGAGGCGATGACGGCGGAGCGCAGCATGATGTTGCGGTGCATGCGCTCGCGGCGCAGGTCGAGGAAGCGGTACTCGAGCCGCCGCTCCTCGTTCACGCCGTCGTCGGTGTTGATGGTGAACGGGATCTGCTGGGCCGCGCCGAGCACCTCGACCTCGGCGGCCTCGATCTCGATCTCGCCGGTGGCCAGCTCCGGGTTGACGTTCTCGGCGCCGCGGGAGACGACCTTGCCGTCGACGCGGACGACGGTCTCCTTGGTCAGCTTGTCGAGGACCTCGGCCGCGGCGGTACCGGGGCGGGCGACCAGCTGGGTGATGCCGTAGTGGTCGCGGAGATCGATGAAGAGGATGCCGCCCAGGTCGCGCCGATTGTGCAGCCAGCCGCTCAGCCGGACGTCGGTGCCGACGTCAGAGGCGCGGAGCTCGCCGCAGGTGTGGGACCTGTACCGATGCATCGTCGTTCATCCAGTTCTTCGGGATCCGTGGTGGCCGCCGGACATACACACGTCCAGCCGTCCCAGGGTACCGGGACACCCAAGATCGCGATTCGAATACTCTGGGTGGCGATCTGTGGCGACGACCTGTCCGCTCTTCTTAAAGTGGGGCAATGCGCACCGAGGACGTCCTGGCCGCCATCGCGACCGGCCTGTGGCGCTGGGACAACGCCTCGCGGACCGTCACGCTCGACGCCGAGGCGGCCCGGCTCGTCGGGCTGCCCGCCATGCCGGTACGGCTCAGCGAGGCGGCGGTGCGGTCGCGCTTCCACCCGGTCGACTGGAACGAGATCGACGGGGTCGTCGCCCTCGCCGTCGCCGAGGGCACCCTGGCCGAGGCCCGGCTGCGGATCATGGACGAGCACGGGCGGGTGATCCGCACCGTGCGCAGCAGGTCCAAGCCGCTGATCGAAGGGTCCGACTACCAGCTGGTCGGCACGCTCCAGGAGGTCGCCGAGCCGCAGCCCGGCACCGCGGGCCCGCACACCCCCATCACCGGCGACTGGCGCCGCTCCCGCGAGGCGTTCCTGCTCGACGCGGGCCGGGCGCTCGCCGAGGCGCGGTCCACGGCCGAGGTGCTGCGCGTGGCGGCGTCCCTCTCCATGCCCGGCTTCTCGCCCGACGGGCTCGCCGTCTTCGGCATGTCGGGCGACCGGCTCACCGTGATCGGCCACCACGGGCACGGCGACGGCGACGAGGGGCCGTTCACGTCGATGACGCTCGACACCGACTACCCGGCCGCCGAGGTCGTCCGGACGGGGCGGGCGATCTACCTGCCGACGCCGGAGGAGTACGGCCGCCGCTTCCCGATGACCTGGCCGCTCGCCCAGCGCTTCAACCGCCGCTCCTGGGCCTTCGTCCCGCTCGTCGTCGCCGGCCGCACGATGGGCGCCTGGATGGCCGCCTTCAAGCACCCGGTGGCCTTCACCCCCGACGAGCGCTCCGTCCTGACCACCGTCGCCCGGATGCTCGCGCAGGCCCTCGCCCGCGCCGGGGTCGCCGAGTCCGAGCGCGAGCTGTCGCTGGGCCTCCAGCGCACGATGATGCCGGTCCTGGGGCCCGGCATCCCCGGCGTCCAGGTGGCCGCGCGGTACGTGCCCACCGGCGGCGGGCTCCAGGTCGGCGGCGACTGGTACGACATGATCCGGCTGCCCGGCGGGCCCGGCGCCGGCCGGATCGCCCTGGTCATCGGCGACGTGCAGGGCCACGACGTTCGGGCCGCCGGGCTCATGGGCCAGCTGCGGATCGCGCTGCGCGCCTACGCCTCCGAGGGCCACCGCCCCGACGCCGTGCTCTCCCGCGCCTCCCGCTTCCTTTACGGCATCAACGACGCGGTGGAGGTGAGCGACGACGACGACCGGCCCGGCGCCGGGCCGCGCTTCGCGACCTGCCTCTACCTGGAGGTCGACCTGGAGACCGGACAGGTCGACATCGCCAGGGCCGGCCACCCGGACCCCGCGGTGCGGATGACCGACGGAACGGTCCTGCTCCGGCCCACCGCCGGCGGTCTGCCCCTCGGCATCGACCCCGACACCGACTACCCCACCACCCGGCTCACCCTGAGCCCCGGCGAGACCCTGATGATCTGCACCGACGGCCTCCTGGAGACCGGCGGCCACGACCTCGACAGCGGCTGGGAACGGGTCCGCAAGCTGCTCGAGGCCGACGAGGGCGACGACCTGGCGGCCCTCGCCGACCGGCTCGTCGAGGCCGTCCACGGGCCCGGCTCGCACCACACCACCGGCCCGCTCGCCGACCGCCGCGAGGACGACATCGCCGTCCTGCTGCTCTCCCGCCAGCCGGGCACGGCGGTACGGGAGGCCCCGCGCCGCACGATGATGACCATCGCCCAGGCCGAGCAGGAACGCATCGCCACCGCCCGCGAGCACGTGCGCCAGCTGCTCCACGACTGGTCGGACGCCGACCAGGTCGACTCGGCGGTCCTGATGGTCTCCGAGATGGTCACCAACGTCCTCGTCCACACGGACGGCGACGCGCTGCTGGTCGCCGAGGTCGTCTGCCTCGGCGACGCCCGCCGGCTGCGCGTCGAGGTCTCCGACGCGAGCGACGAGCTGCCGCACAAGCGGCACCCGGGCGAGATGGCGTCCAGCGGCCGCGGACTGCTGCTGATGGAGATGCTCGCGGACACGTGGGGCGTCGACCCGCGCGGCGAGGGCAAGGCGATCTGGTTCGAGCTGCACGAACGGCACGAACTGCACGAGCTGCACGAACGGCCGGCGGGGAGCGGCCCCGCCGCGTAGTGCGTACGGGCGTCGGAGACCGGCTCCGCCGCGTAGCGCGCACCGGCGGCGGGGCGCCTGACGGGCGCGCGTCCCCGGGGCGGCGGAGACTGGTGTCGTACGGCCGCCGGGGGGACCACGGAGCTCGCCATGGACACGCACAAGGTCGGCAGCGACACCACCGTCATCGGCGACAGCCTGGACGTGCCGGGGATCGGCCACATCCCCGTCAACGCCTATGTCCTCACCTCCCGCCAACCGGTCGTCGTCGACACGGGTCTGTCGGTCTCCGACCGTGACTTCGTCGCGACGCTCGGCTCGGTCATCGATCCGGCCGACGTGCGCTGGATCTGGCTCACCCACCCCGACCGCGACCACACCGGCGGGATCTTCGACCTGCTCGACGCCGCACCGGACGCCAAGGTCGTGACCACGTTCGTCGGCGCCGGGATCATGACCACCGAACGCGCCCTGCCGATGGACCGGGTGTACTTCCTCAACCCGGGCCAGAGCCTGGACGTCGGCGACCGCGTCCTGGACTCGTTCCGCCCGCCGCTCTTCGACAACCCGGCCACCACCGGCTTCTACGACGAGAAGACCCGCATCTGCTTCAGCTCCGACTGCTTCGGCGGCCCGATGCCGACCGCCGAGCTCGCCGAGAGCGGCCACGCCAACGACCTCAAGCCGGAGGAGCTGCGGGCCGCGCAGCTGCTGTGGGCGACGGTCGACAGCCCGTGGGTGCAGATCGTGGACCGGCTGAAGTACGGGCTGTGGGTGGACCAGCTGCGCGAGATGAACCCCGAGATCGTGCTGAGCACCCATCTGCCGCCGGCCGTGCGGATGACCTCCCACATGGTCGAGACGCTCACGATGGCCCCGGACGCGGACCCGTTCACCGGCCCGGACCAGGCGGCCCTGGAAGCGATGCTGCGGTCCTTCGAGCGGGGCGGCATGGCCCCGGCCTGATCACTCCCCGGGCTCCGGCCCGGGCGCCGGCCCGGGGGCCCCGTAGCGGGTGCGCAGCTCGCCGATGATCCCGAAGAACGCGGCGGTCAGCGGTACGGCGAGCAGCATGCCCAGGATGCCGGCGAAGGACGCCCCGGCGGTGATGGCCAGCATGACCACCGCCGGATGCATCTGCACGGTCCGGGACTGGACGATCGGCTGGAGCACGTTGCCCTCGACGACCTGGACCGCCAGGACGACGCCGAGCACCCACAGGGCGATGACCCAGCCCCGGTCGGCGAGCGCGACGAGGACGGCGACGGCGCCGGAGAGGAAGGCGCCGAGGTACGGAATGTAGGCGGTGACGAAGACGAGCGCGGCGAGGCCGACCGCGCCCGGCACGCGCAGCACGAGCAGCCCGGTGCCGATGAGGACGGCGTCGATGAGCGCCACGAACGTGGTGCCCCGCATGAAGCCTTCGACGGCCTCGAAGGCCCGCCGTCCCATGGCCTCCACGATGTCGCCGGTGGCGCGGGGCGCGAGCGCGCGCAGGCCGGCCGCGGCCCGGTCGGAGTCGCGCAGGAAGAAGAAGATGAGGAGCAGGGCGATGACGGCGGTGGCGAGCGCCTGGCCGACGACGCTGAGCCCGGAGATCACCCCGGAGGCGGCCGTACCGCCGAACTTCTCCAGCAGCTCCTTGGCGTTCCTGGCGAGATCGGCGATCGAGGTGCCGGCCGGACCGAAGTGGTCGGCGACGCCCCTGGCGACCTCCTGGAGCGAGTCGACGATCTGTCCGCCGGTCTTGATGAGCGCGGCGACGACGATGTACGTGGCGCCTCCGACGACCACGAGCACGGCGAGCACGGTCAGCCCGGCGGCCAGGTCCTTGCGCACCTTCATGCGCAGCAGCCGCCGGTAGAGCGGACCGAGCAGCGCGGTGCCGAGGAGGGCGAGCAGGACGGGCGTGACGACGGCCTTGAAGTAGATGCACAGCCAGACGAAGACGGCCGCCACCGCGGCGACGAGCAGCGCGACCGCGCACCAGGCGGCGGTGCGGCGGGCGCCCTCGGGCAGCAGCGGGCGCGGTTCGGCGGGCATGGGTCCACCGGACCACGGCGGTCGGCGTGTCGTCGCGCGCTGCCGGACCGTACGGGTGACGCGACGTGACGTGACGTCAGGCGTCGGGAGGGCGCGTACGGCACCGACGGCAGGTACCGGACGGACGGCAGGTACGGCAGGGGTACGGGGACGGGGGCCGCGCCCTCGTCCCCGTACCCCTGCCTCGTACGGCCGTCAGCCCGTGACGCCCGGTGCCCGGATTACTCGCCCATGCCGTGCACGGCCGGGATCGTGCCGAGCCGGCCCGCCTGGAAGTCCTCGAACGCCTGGCGCAGTTCGGCCTGGGTGTTCATGACGAAGGGGCCGTAGTGCGCCATCGGCTCGCGGATCGGCTGCCCGCCGAGGAGCACGACCTCCAGGTCGGGGGTGTTGCCGTCCTGCTTCTCGTCGGCGCGCACGGTGAGCACCCCGCCCTGGCCGAAGACGGCGGTCTGGCCGAGGTGGACGGGCCGCCGCTCGGCGCCGACGGTGCCGCGGCCGGCCAGCACGTAGGCGAGGCCGTTGAAGTCCTCGCGCCACGGCAGGTTGATCTCGGCGCCGGGGCGGAGGGTGGCGTGGATCATCGTGATCGGGGTGTGGGTGATGCCGGGGCCCTCGTGGCCGTCGAGCTCGCCCGCGATGACGCGGAGCAGCGCGCCGCCGTCCGGGGAGGTGAGCAGCTGGACCTGGCCGCCGCGGATGTCCTGGTAGCGCGGGGCCATCATCTTGTCGCTCGCCGGCAGGTTCACCCACAGCTGGAGGCCGTGGAAGAGGCCGCCGCTGACGACCAGGCTCTCCGGCGGGGCCTCGATGTGCAGGAGGCCGGAGCCGGCGGTCATCCACTGGGTGTCGCCGTTGGTGATGGTGCCGCCGCCGCCGTTGGAGTCCTGGTGGTCGAAGATGCCGTCGATGATGTAGGTGACGGTCTCGAAGCCGCGGTGCGGGTGCCAGGGGGTGCCCTTGGGCTCGCCCGGGGCGTACTCCACCTCGCCCATCTGGTCCATCATGATGAACGGGTCGAGGTACTGGTAGTTGACGCCCGCGAAGGCGCGGCGCACCGGGAAACCCTCGCCCTCGAAGCCCTGGGGGGCCGTGGTCACGGCGAGCACCGGGCGGGCGGCGGCGTCGGCGGGCGCGGCGACGCGGGGCAGGGTCAGCGGGTTCTCGACAGTCACGGCGGGCATGGCGGGACCTCCTCGTCGTCCGTCATCGTTCGCGCGTCCTGATCGCGTGACGGAACGTTGTACGTCCAGGTTAGTTGAATCCTGAACTTCTTGCTACCCGGAACGCGGAACGCCCGGGAGGAATTCCTCCCGGGCGTTCCCACCTACCGTCCAGCCTGCGTCAGCCGTACATCCGGCGCATCGCGAAGTCGACCATCTGCTCCACGGCCTTCGCGTCGAAGACCATCCGGTGGTCGCCCTCCATGTCGAGCACGAAGCCGTAGCCGGTCGGCAGCAGGTCGATCACCTCCGCGCCCGTGATCACGAAGTACTTCGACTCCTTGCCCGCGTACCGCCGCAGCTCCTTGAGCGACGTGAACATCGGGATCACCGGCTGCTGGGTGTTGTGCAGCGCCAGGAAGCCCGGGTTGTCGCCGCGCGGGCAGTAGACCTTGGAGGTCGCGAAGATCTGCTGGAAGTCCTCGGCCGCCATCTGCCCGGTCGTGAAGGCCCGCACCGCGTCCGCGAGCGACGGCGGCGACGGCTCCGGGTAGAGCGGGGGCTGCTGGGCGTACCCGCCCTGCATGCCCGGCATGCCGCCCTGCATCCCGTCCTGCGGGGCGTACTGCTGCTGAGGCGGCGCGTACTGCTGAGCACCCGGGGTCTGGTCGTAGCCGTACATGGTCAAAGAGTATCGAGGGGCGCCGGGCGGGGTGCGGTCCGCATCACAGATGTCCGGAAAGGGGTTGCCCTTATTACCGGTGGGTAGCATCATCGTAGAGAGCGTGAGCTACTCATGAGTAGTGACTCGTGAGCAGTACGTACGAGGACATTCCCTCCCCGAGCCTTTACGGAGCCGTCGCCATGGGGCACTACAAGTCGAATCTCCGCGACATCGAGTTCAACCTCTTCGAGGTCCTCGGCCGCGACAAGGTGTACGGCACCGGTCCGTTCGAGGAGATGGACGTCGAGACCGCCAAGAGCATCCTCGACGAGATCCGCCGCCTCGCCGAGAACGAGCTCGCGGAGTCCTTCGCCGACGCCGACCGCAACCCGCCGGTCTTCGACCCGGAGACCAACACCGCCCCGGTCCCGGCGACCTTCAAGAGCTCGTACAACGCCTTCATGGAGTCCGAGTACTGGCGTCTGGGCATCCCCGAGGAGATCGGCGGCACCGTCTCCCCGCGCTCCCTGATCTGGGCCTACGCGGAGCTGCTGCTCGGCTCCAACCCGGCCATCTGGATGTACTCCTCCGGCCCCGCCTTCGCCGGCATCCTCTTCAACGAGGGCAACGAGGCGCAGAAGAAGGTCGCGAAGATCGCCGTCGACCGCCGCTGGGGCTCCACCATGGTGCTCACCGAGCCCGACGCGGGCTCCGACGTCGGCGCCGGCCGCACCAAGGCCGTCCAGCAGGAGGACGGCACCTGGCACATCGAGGGCGTCAAGCGCTTCATCACCTCCGGTGAGCACGACATGGAGGAGAACATCCTCCACTACGTCCTCGCCCGCCCCGAGGGTGCCGGCCCCGGCACCAAGGGCCTCTCCCTCTTCCTCGTCCCGAAGTACGAGTTCGACTGGGAGACCGGCGAGCTCGGCGCCCGCAACGGCGTCTACGCCACCAACGTCGAGCACAAGATGGGCCTCAAGGCCTCCAACACGTGCGAGATGACCTTCGGCGACAAGCACCCCGCCAAGGGCTGGCTCATCGGCGACAAGCACGACGGCATCCGCCAGATGTTCCTCATCATCGAGTTCGCCCGCATGATGGTCGGCACGAAGGCGATCTCCACCCTCTCCACGGGCTACCTCAACGCCCTGGAGTACGCCAAGGAGCGCGTCCAGGGCACCGACCTGGCCAACTTCATGGACAAGAACGCGCCCAAGGTCACCATCACCCACCACCCCGACGTCCGCCGCTCGCTCATGACGCAGAAGGCGTACGCCGAGGGCATGCGCACCCTCGTCCTCTACACGGCCTCCGTGCAGGACGAGATCGCCATCAAGGAAGCGGCCGGCGAGGACGCCAAGGCGCTCCACGGCCTCAACGACCTCCTGCTCCCGATCGTCAAGGGCTACGGCTCCGAGAAGGGCTACGAGCAGCTCGCCCAGTCGCTGCAGACCTTCGGCGGCTCCGGCTTCCTGCAGGAGTACCCGATCGAGCAGTACATCCGCGACGCCAAGATCGACACCCTGTACGAGGGCACCACCGCGATCCAGGGCCAGGACTTCTTCTTCCGGAAGATCGTCCGCGACCAGGGCGCGTCCCTGAACGCCCTCGCCGAGGAGATCAAGAAGTTCCTCGCCGTCGGCACCGGTGGCGAGGAGCTCGCCGGCGCCCGCGACTCGCTCGCGAAGGCCGCCGTCGACCTCGAGGCCATCGTCGGCACGATGATCACCGACCTCACCGCCACCGGCGAGGACGTCAAGAACATCTACAAGGTCGGCCTCAACTCCACCCGCCTGCTGCTCGCCGCCGGTGACGTCGTCGTCGGCTACCTGCTGCTGCGCGCCGCCGCCGTCGCCGCCGACAAGCTCGCCGCCGGCGCCAACGCCAAGGACGTCGCGTTCTACCAGGGCAAGATCGCCGCCGCGAAGTTCTTCGCCGCGAACATCCTGCCGAACGTCTCCACCGAGCGCGCCATCGCCGAGGGCGTCGACAACGCGATCATGGACCTGGACGAGGCCGCGTTCTAACGCACAGGAACACGCCTGAGTCCACACAGCGGAACGGCTCGCTCCCGGGGAGGGGAGCGGGCCGTTCCGTCCTTTCCGGGGCTCTGTCCGCCTCGCCTCCGGGGCGTTTCGCGCGGCGCGGCCCCTCCGCTCACTCGCCCCCGCGTCCGCCGGGGGCGGCCCCCGGGCCCGTTGGTCTGGGCCGAGTCCGCATTCCGGGACCCCCGTAAGGTGAACGCCATGAGTAGCGCACCCGCCCGCTTCGACCGCGGCCACACCGATGACCTCATGTCCTTCCTCGCGGCCTCGCCGTCGCCGTACCACGTGGTGGCCAACACGGCCGGGCGGCTGGAGGAGGCGGGCTTCCGCAAGGTCGAGGAGACCCACGCCTGGGACGGGACCACCGGCGGGAAGTACGTGGTCCGCGGCGGCGCGATCATCGCCTGGTACGTGCCCGAGGGCGCCGGCCCGCACACGCCGTTCCGGATCGTCGGCGCGCACACCGACTCGCCCAACCTGCGCGTCAAGCCGCAGCCCGACTTCGGGCGCGAGGGCTGGCGGCAGGTGGCCGTCGAGATCTACGGCGGACCGCTGCTCAACAGCTGGCTGGACCGGGACCTCGGCCTCGCCGGCCGGCTGACCCTCCGTGACAGCTCCCACCGGCTCGTGAACGTGGACCGGCCGCTGCTGCGCGTCCCGCAGCTCGCCATCCACCTCGACCGCCAGGTCAACGAGGGCATGAAGCTGGAGCGCCAGCGCCACATGCAGCCCATCTGGGGCCTGGGCGACGTCCACGAGGGCGACCTGGTCGACTTCGTGGCCAAGGAGGCGGGCGTCGACGCGGAGGACGTCGCCGGCTGGGACCTGATGGTGCACGCGCTGGAGGCCCCCGCCTACCTGGGCCGGGACCGCGAGCTGCTCGCCGGGCCGCGCATGGACAACCTCATCTCCGTGCACGCCTGCGCCGCCGCGCTCGCCGCCGTCGCCGCGCACGGCGACGACCTGCCGTACATCCCGGTCTTCGCCGCGTTCGACCACGAGGAGAACGGCTCCGAGGCCGACACCGGCGCCCAGGGCCCGCTGCTCGGCAACGTCCTGGAGCGCTCGGTGTACGCGCGCGGCGGCAGCTTCGAGGACAAGGCGCGCGCCTTCGCCGGCTCCGTCTGCCTCTCCTCCGACGTCGGCCACGCCGTGCACCCCAACTACGGTGAGCGCCACGACCCGACGCACCACCCGCGCCCCAACGGCGGCCCCATCCTCAAGGTCAACGTCAACCAGCGCTACGCCACCGACGGCAGCGGGCGCGCGGTGTTCGCGGCCGCGTGCGAGAAGGCGGGCGTGCCGTGGCAGTCGTTCGTCTCCAACAACGACATGCCGTGCGGCACGACGATCGGCCCCATCACCGCCGCCCGCCACGGCATCTCGACCGTCGACATCGGCGTCGCCTGTCTGTCGATGCACAGCGCGCGCGAGCTGTGCGGCGCGGAGGACCCGTACCACCTGGCGAACGCGCTGGTCGCGTTCCTGGAGGGCTGACACCCGTGTCCGTACCGGCTTCCGACGGGGAACGGCCCCCGCTCACGACGGAGCTGACGGGAGCGGAACTCCTGCGCTGGTACTGGACGCTCGCCGAACTCACCGCGCTGGCCCGCACCCTGGGCCTGTCCGCCGGCGGCGGCAAACAGGCCGTCACCCAGCGGCTCGCGGCCGCGCTCGACGGCCGCCCGCTGCCGCCCGCCCCGGCCCGGCGAAGGCCGGCCGGGGCCGCCGGCCGGCAGCTCGCCGCGCCGGTCGACGGGGACACCGTGATCCCCGAGGGCCAGCGCTGCAGCCAGGTGCTGCGCGCCTGGTTCACGGCCGAACTCGGCCCGGCCTTCCACTTCGACGCGCACATGCGCGCGTACGTCGCCGAGAACGCCGGCCGCACCCTCGCCGACGCCGCCCGCCACTGGCGCGGGACACGCGACGAGGCGGCCCGCCCGCAGGAGATCGGCGCCCAGTTCGAACTCAACCGCTTCCTGCGGGATTGGCACGCCGCCCACCCGGCGTCCGGCCGGGCCGAGGCACTCGCGGCCTGGCGCGAACACCGCGCCAGGCCGCGCTCCTCCGGCTCCCAGGAGGTGTCCGACCCCGGTCCGCCGGACGGGCCCTAGCCGTCCATGCCCGCGAGGATCAGCGGCAGCCGGGCCACGCCGCCTTCGGTGATCTTCACGGGAACGCCCCAGTCCTGCTGGTGGACGTGGCAGGCCGGGTACTCGTTCTCCGGGTCGTCGTCGCAGGACGCGGCCATCGCCGAGACGTGCAGCACGCCCTCGGTGAGGGCCGGGTTCAGCTCCAGGTCACGGAAGAGGTCCGTGCCCTTGCCCTCGCCGGCGAGCAGCAGCTCGGGCGGGGTGGAGGAGACCAGGAGCCGGGTCGAGGGGCCGTAGCGGTCGTCGAGCTTCTGGCCCTTCGGGGCCTGGAAGACCACGTCGAGACGGAGGCTGCCGGGGGCGACCTCGGTGGCCTCGCGCCGGGTGCGGTGGGCGACCGACTCGACCTGGACGGCCTCCTCGGGCAGCCGCAGCCGGGTGAGCCGGTGCCGGGCCGACTCGACGACCACGACGTCCTCGCCGACGACGACGGCGTCACTGGGCTCGCGCAGATCCGTGGCGAGCGTGGTGACCTCGCCCGTCGCCGGGTCGAAGCGGCGCAGGGCGTGGTTGTACGTGTCGGAGACGGCGACCGAGCCGTCGGGCAGCGCGGTCACGCCGAGCGGGTGCTGGAAGAGCGCCTGGTCGGCGGCGCCGTCGCGGTGCCCGAAGTCGAAGAGCCCGGTGCCGACGGCGGTGTGGACCCGGCCCTCCGTGTCGATGTACCGCAGGGCGCTGGTCTCGGAGTCGGCGATCCACAGCCGGTCGGCCGTCGCGGCGAGCCCGGACGGCTGCGCGAACCACGCCTCGGCGGCCGGCCCGTCGACCAGGCCCTCGTTGGTGGTGCCGGCGGCGACCTCGACGGTCCGCGTGCGCGGGTCGTACGTCCAGATCTGGTGCACACCGGCCATCGCGATCCACACCTTGTCCTGCCACCAGGCCACGTCCCACGGCGACGACAGGTCGACGTCGAGGGCGGGACCGGAGGTCGGCGAGCCCTGCCACCACTGGCGGCCGGTGCCGGCGATCCGCTCGACGGAGCCGCTCTCCGGGTCGAAGACCTTCAGCGCGTGGTTGACCGTGTCGGCCACCACGACCTTGCCGTCGGGCAGCAGCGCGAGCCCCTGCGGCTCCTTGAACCCACCACCGTCACCGATCCGCCGGACGACCGTCTCGCCATCCTCCGCCAGCTCGACGAGCTGGTGCCGGGTGGTGTCGGAGACGAGCAGGTTCCCGGACGGCAGCAGCACCGCCTTGCCGGGGAACCGCAGATCCGTCGCGACGGGCTCCGGCGCCACGTACGGCCCGTCACCGCGCCGCAGCGTCCCCTTCGCCTCGTGCTCCGCCTCCAGCTCCTCGACGAGCGCCCGCAGCGCGTTGGCATGCCCCTCGCCCGCGTGCTGGGCGACGACGTACCCCTCGGGATCGATCACGACGAGCGTCGGCCACGCCCGCACCGCGTACTGCTTCCAGGTCGCGAGCTCCGGATCGTCGAGCACCGGGTGCTGCACCTCGTACCGCTCGACGGCGTCGACGACGGCCTGGTGCTCGGCCTCGTGCACGAACTTCGGCGAGTGCACACCGACGATCACGAGCGTGTCGCGGTGCTTCTCCTCGAGTTCGCGCAGCTCGTCGAGGACGTGCAGGCAGTTGATGCAGCAGAAGGTCCAGAAGTCGAGCACGACGATCTTGCCCCGCAGGTCGGCGAGGGTCAGATCGTCTCCGCCGGTGTTGAGCCAGCCGCCCTTGCCGATGAGCTCGGGGGCGCGGACACGAGCGCGAGCGCGCGGAGAGACGTCGTTCATGGCTCAACTGTGCCGCACGGATGGCCGGACGGGTGAATGCGGGGTCCGGGTGGGGTGGGGGCGGCGTGTCTTGGCGGGGTGGGGCGGGGGCGGCGTGGTCAGCATGGCGTTGCGGAACGATCATCCGACTATTCGGCCGGGAGAGGGAGACGCCATGCGGGCTCGGCACGTGCCGCTGACGCTGATACTGCTGTCGCTCCTCGTCTCGGCCTGCCCGCAGACCGCCCTCGCGGGCGGCGCCGGCGAGAACGCGCTCGGGATGAGCGTCACCGTGAACACGCTGCGCGGGGCCGCGGCCGTCACCGTGCGGACCGGTGGCCTCGTGGTGAAGAAGTACCGGCTGGTCAACCGCGGTGAGGCCGATCTGTACGGGGTCGGGGTCAGCGATCCGGGCGTGCCCGGCGGGCGGGTGGGGTGTCCCCGGCGGACGCTCGGCGCGCTGCGGTCGATGGTGTGCACGGCCCGCTTCCGCGCCGTGCCCGGGCGCCACACCGCGACCGCCCGCGCCACCGGCTCGATCCCCTCGCTCGGGAGCCGGGTCACGGCCACCGCGCGTTCCGGGTACGAGGGCGTGGCCGGCGCGCTCGTGCTGACGGAGGCGGTCCGGGTCGGGCCGCCGCTCGGCGCCGGGCGGGCGGTGGCGCTGCGCTCGGCCGCCGTCACGTACACGGTCACCAACCCGGGCAACCGGACGGTGTACGCGGTCCGGCTCGCCGACCCGGTCCTCGGTGCCGTCGCGGGCTCCGTCGCGTGTGTGGCGGAACTCGCGCCGGGCGCCGTCGCCGGGTGCTCGGCGACGGTGCGGCGGCCCCCGGGCACGTACCGCAGCGCCGGGCTGGCCTCCGGCAGCGACCGCGTGACCACCGTGGACGAGCACGGAGACCGCGTCGCCGCCCCGCTGCTCACCGCCCGCGCCGCGGCCGCCTTCCGACTCCCCGCACCGCCGCCTCCCCCGGTCCGCAGCCGGCCCAGGCCGTCCCCCGCGCCCTCCACGACGACCGCGGGGCCGCCACCGGGGCAGCCCTCGGGTCCGGCCTCGGCGCGGCCCGGTTCCTCGGTGCCGGCCCGGCCCGGCGCGACGGCCGCGGCTCCGGGTGCGGCAGCGGGCGCGGGCGCGGTGCAGGGCGCGGTGGGCGCCGCTCCGGGCGCGCCCGGTGTGGCCGCTGGCCCCGCCGCTGGCCCCGCCGCCGGAGCCGCAGGGGCGGGTGCCGCAGGGGCCGGTGCTGGTGCCGGTGCCGCAGGCGCGGGGGCCGCAGGGGCCGGTGCCGCCGCGGCCCCGGGCGAGGCGGCCGCCGCCGCTGCCGCTGCCGCTGCCGCCGAGGCGCTGGCCCTGCCCGGGGGCGTACCGCCCGGAGCCGCGGCCCCGGGCACGGCGGCCGCCGGTGCTGCGCCGCCGGGCGCGGCCCCCGCCGGGCAGGCGCCCGCGAACAGCGCCGCCCAGCCGCCGCCCGGCACCGCGCCGGCGAACCAGCAGCCCCAGCAGCCCCGGCGACCCACCGCCCGGACGCCCGTGGCCGCCGGACAGGAGGGCATCCTGCCGCGGCTGCACCGGCGGGCCCGGCAGCTCCCGCACCTCGGCATGACGCTGATGCTGCTGCTCCTGCTCATCCCCGCCGCCGTCGCCGCCGCCCTCCTCGGGTCGCGCCGCATCTGAGCCACCGCCGAGCCCCTGCCGAGCCCCTGCCGAGCCACCTCCGAGCGATCTTCCGGGAGACCCCGTTGGCCCTGTTCGAAACGCTCGCCGTCGTCATCGTCGTCGCCCTGGTCTCCGCGTTCGCCGTGTATCTGAAGACGAGGCTGTTCCCGGTCGGGGAGGACGAGGAGCCGCGCGAGGACGTCGCCGAGTACATCGCGATGATGGTGTCGGTCCTCTACGCGATCGTGCTCGGCCTGTGCCTCGTCTCCGTCTGGGACACCCGGTCCGTCGCGTCCGACACCGTCGCCGCCGAGGCCAGCGCCCTGCACCAGACGTATCTGCTCGCCGACGCCCTCCCGGCCGCCCAGCAGCAGCCCCTGCGGGACGCGGCCCGCGCCTACGCCACCCATGTCGTCGACGTCGAGTGGCCGCGGATGGCCGCGCGCGAGCCCCTCGGCCAGGAGGGCTGGGGCCTGCTCCGGCACCTGCGCACCGCCGGCCAGATCCAGGGCAACGGCACCACCGCCCAGCAGATCGCCGGGCAGGAGATCCTCGCGCAGATCGGTTCGGTGGACGACGCCCGCCGCAGCCGGGAGTCGGCCGCGCAGGAGAGCCTGTCGCCGGTGCTGTGGGCCGGGCTGATCATCGGCGGTCTGCTGACGCTGGCCTTCATGTTCCTGTTCGGGATCAGCCGCAGCACCACCCATGTGGTGATGGTGATGGGCCTCGCCGGCTTCATCGCGTTCACCGTGCTGCTGATCCATCAGCTCGACGCGCCCTTCGGCGACATGCTCGGCGCGAGCCCGGACCCGTTCACCCGGTACTTCGGCACCTGACGGGGAAGGCATTTCCGACATGAAATACCTGGTACGGGACAAGCTCCTCGCCATCGGCGACGACTACTGGATCGAGGACGAGCGCGGCCGCCACGCCTTCCTCGTCGACGGCAAGGCGCTGCGGCTGCGCGACACGCTCGAACTGAAGGATCCGGACGGGCAGGTCCTGATCACGCTGCGGCAGAAGATGTTCAGCCTGCGCGACGCGATGACGATCGAGCGCGACGACCGCCCGCTCGCCACCATCCGCCGCAAGCGCCTCTCGCTCCTGCGCAACCACTTCCGGGTCACGCTCGTCGACGGCACCGGACTGGACGTCAGCGGCCGCATCCTGGACCGGGAGTTCGCCGTCGAGTACGAGGGCGAACTCCTGGCCCACATCTCCCGCCAGTGGTTCCACGTCCGCGACACCTACGCCGTGAACGTGGTCCGCGAGGACGCCGATCCGTCGCTGCTCATCGCGGTCGCGGTGTGCGTGATCCGGATGGCGGAGCGAGAGCGGGAGGAGTAGGGCCGGTCCGGAGGGTCAGGCCCCACGGGCTCGGGCCGCGGAGCGCCCGTCCCGGCGCCCGGTCGACCGCCTGTCCCGGCGCCCGGTCGAGCGCGTGCCGCCGCCCGGCGGCGCGCCGCCCCCGCCCCCGCGCCCGCGTCCGCGCCTGCGTCCGCGCCTGCGGCCCGCTGCCGCGTGAGGGAACGTCAGAGCACCCGGTCCTTCAGGGCCGGGAACTGCTCGCGCGTCGTCGTCACCTTCGCCGGGTCGAGCACGACCCGCAGGATCTCCTCGTCCGGGCCGGCCTCCGCCAGGACCTCGCCCCACGGGTCGACGACGATCGAGTGCCCGGCCTGTTCGACCCCGGCGTGCGTCCCCGCGGTGCCGCAGGCCAGCACGTACGCCTGGTTCTCGACGGCGCGGGCCTTCGCGAGCAGCGTCCAGTGGGCGAGGCGCCGGGCCGGCCAGCCGGCCGGGACGACGAACGCCTGCGCGCCGGCGTCGACCAGGCCGCGGAAGAGCTCCGGGAAGCGCAGGTCGTAGCAGGTGGCGACGCCGACGGTGAGCTGCGGCAGGTCGACGGTGACGAGGTCCTCGCCGGCCGCCATCATGACGGCCTCGCCCTTGTCGAAGCCGAAGCGGTGGATCTTCCGGTAGGAGGCGGCGAGTTCGCCGTCGGGGGAGAAGACGAGCGAGGTGTTGTAGAGGACCGCGCCGGAGGCGCCGCCGGAGGCCGCCTCCACGACGGAGCCGGCGTGCAGCCACACCTCGGCGTCGCGCGCGGCGGCCGCCATCGCCTCGTACGTGGGGCCCTTCAGCGGCTCGGACCCGGCCGCGAACTCCTCGTACGCGAAGGCCCCCGTGGGCCACAGCTCGGGCAGGACGACGAGCTCGGCGCGGCCGTGCTCCTCGCGGACCAGGCGCGCCACGCGCGCCCGCCTGCTCTCGACCGGTTCGTCCGGGTCTACCGCGATCTGGATCAGCGAGGCGCGCACACTACCACCGTCCTGGCTCGGGAGCCGTCAACACCGGCCTACGATCGTCACACGAAAGCACTGCCGGGGTGCCTTCGGGCAGCGTAACTTAGCGTCCGAGCCGCCCACGCAGTCATGTTTTCAGCCCGCCCGCCAGAAGCACTTCCAGCCCGCCCGCCGCTTGAAGACCGCGCCGCACCGCAGAACCGCCGAGGGGTCCCGTGACGCTCCATCCCAGCCTCCAGAACTACGCCGACGCCTGGACCCACTCCGTGGAAGCGATATTCGAGCTGGTGCAGCCGCTCGTCGAGGGCGAGTGGAACCGCGCCACGCCGTGCCCGGGCTGGTCCGTCCGCGACATCGTCTCCCATGTCATCGGCATGGAGACCGAGATGCTCGGCGACCCGCGCCCGATCCACTCGCTGCCCCGCGATCTCTACCACGTGCGCTCGGACTTCGCCCGATACATGGAGATGCAGGTCGACGTGCGGCGGCACCACACCGCGCCGGAGATGACGGCCGAGTTCGACTACGTGCTGATCCGCCGGGCCCGCCAGCTGCGCAACGAGAGCCGTGGCCCCGAGGCGATGATGCGCGCGCCGCTCGGCGCCGAGCAGACCCTGGAACTGGCCTACCGGATGCGGGCCTTCGACTGCTGGGTGCACGAGCAGGACCTGCGCGCCACGCTCGGCGTCCCCGGCAACCTGGACTCCCCCGGCGCGTACGTCACCCGTGACGTGCTCCTGGAGGCGCTGCCGAAGGTCGTCGCCGACGACGCGGGCGCGCCGGCCGGTTCGGCGGTGGTCTTCGACATCACCGGTCCGGTGGAGTTCCTGCGGACGGTCCGGGTGAACGCGGAGGGCCGCGGCTCGATCGACGGCGCGCCCTCGCTCGGCCCGGCGGTCACGCTGGCGACGGACTGGGAGACGTACGTCCGCCTGGCCTGCGGCCGGGTCCGGCCGGCCGACGTGGCCGACCGGATCAAGACCGAGGGCGACGAGGCGCTCGCCGCGGCGATCCTGGCGAACTTCGCGGTGACGCCCAACTAGGCGTCACCAGGCATCACCAGGCACCACAGGCACCGCCATGCGTCTCAGGCCGGTACGTGGACGGCCTCCACGCGGCTCGCGACGAGGCGCTCGCGTTCGCGGCGGGCGCTCGCGGACTTGAGGCGGAGGATCTGCGTGAGGCCGAGGGCCTGGAGCACGAAGACGGAGGAGAACGCGATCCGGTAGTCGTCGCCGGTCGCGTCGAGCAGCACACCGACGGCGAGCAGGGTCGTCATGGAGGCGACGAAGCCGCCCATGTTGACGATGCCGGATGCGGTGCCCTGCCGCTCGGGCGGGTTGGCGGGCCGGGCGAAGTCGAAGCCGATCATCGACGCGGGTCCGCAGGCGCCGAGGACCGCGCAGAGGGTGACCAGCAGCCACATCGGGGCGTGGTCGGCGGGGTAGACGAGGGTGGCGCCCCACAGCAGGGCGGTGGCGGCGACGGTGCCGAGCGCGAGCGGGGCGCGGGCGGCGTGGTGCCGGGCGATGATCTGCCCGTAGGCGAGGCCGACGGCCATGTTGGAGAGCACGACGAGGGTGAGCAGTTCTCCGGCCGTGCCCCGGTCGAGGCCCTGGTCCTGGACGAGGAACGGCAGGCCCCAGAGCAGCAGGAACACCATCGCGGGGAACTGGGTGGTGAAGTGCACCCACATGCCGAGCCGGGTGCCGGGCTCGCGCCACGACTCGGCGATCTGGCGGCGGACGAACGCGGCTCCGGCGTGTGTGGCGGGGGCGGGCTCGTACCCCTCCGGATGGTCCTTCAGGAACAGCAGCAGGAGGACGAGGACGAGGGCGCCGGCCGCCGCGCTGCCGACGAAGGTGGTGGTCCAGCCGAGGTTGTGCAGCGCGCGCGACAGGAAGATCGTCGAGACGAGGTTGCCGGCCATCCCGAACAGCGCGGCGACCTGGGCGATCAGCGGCCCGCGGCGGGCCGGGAACCAGCGGGAGCCGAGCCGCAGCACGCTGATGAAGGTCATCGCGTCACCGCAGCCGAGGAGGGCGCGGGAGGCCAGCGCCATGGCGTACGAGGGGGAGAGCGCGAAGCCGAGCTGGCCGAGGGTGAAGAGCACGACGCCGATGGCCAGCACCTTCTTGGTGCCGAGCCGGTCGACCATGAGGCCGACGGGTATCTGCATGCCCGCGTAGACCAGCAGCTGGAGTATGGAGAAGGTGGACAGGGCCGAGGCGTTGACGTGGAAGCGGTCGGCGGCGTCGAGGCCGGCCACGCCCAGGGACGTGCGGAAGATGACGGCGACGAAGTAGACGGCGACGCCGACGCCCCAGACGAGCGCGGCGCGCCTGCCGCCGGGCGGGTCGCCGGGCAGTCCTGCCGAGCTCATCGGGCCTCTCCCCGGACCAGGACCTTCACCCAGCTGAGGTGCCGGCGCACGCAGCGCGCGGCGCCCTCGGCGTCGCCCTCGCGGATCCGCTGGAGGATCTCGGCGTGTTCGGTGATGTTCTTGGCGATCCGGTCGGGCTGCGACTGCATGACGGCGACGCCCATCCGCAGTTGCCGGTCGCGCAGCTGGTCGTAGAGCCGGGCCAGGATCTGGTTGCCGGCGTGCTTGACGATCTCGGCGTGGAAGCAGCGGTCGGTCGCCGCCACCTCGGCCAGGTCCCCGGCCGCCGCCCTGCGCTTCTGCTCCTCCAGCAGCTCCTCCAGGCGGGTGATGAGCGCGGACGGCGCCGGCACCGCCCGCCGCACCGCGAACTCCTCGACGAGCAGCCGTGTCTCGACGACGTCCGCGATCTCCTGCGCGGACACGGCGAGCACCAGCGCGCCCTTCTTCGGATAGAGCTTGAGCAGCCCTTCCATCTCCAGCTTGAGCAGCGCCTCGCGCACGGGCGTCCGCGACACCCCGACGGCCTGCGCCAGCTCGCCCTCGGTGAGCAGGGTGCCGCCCTCGTAACGGCGGTCGAGGACGGCTTGCTTGACGTGCATGTAGACGCGGTCTGCGGCTGGGGGTGCGGATGCCATGGACACAGCTTAGATACATGAGGCGTGCAACAGACAGGCCCGTCCGCATCGCGGACGGGCCTGCCCGGCATGTTTCACGTGAAACGGTCACTTGGGGCGTGTCGCCCAGGTGGCCTCACCCACGGGTGGTTTCGCACCCGGGCGGCTTCACGCCCAGGTGATCAGCCGCTTCGGCTCCTCCAGGATCGCGGCGACGTCGGCGAGGAACTTGGAGCCGAGTTCGCCGTCGACCAGGCGGTGGTCGAAGGACAGTGCCAGGGTGGTGACCTGGCGGGGCTTCACCTTGCCCTTGTGGACCCAGGGCTGGAGCTTGATCGCGCCGACCGCGAGGATCGCGGACTCGCCCGGGTTGAGGATGGGCGTACCGGTGTCGACGCCGAAGACGCCGACGTTGGTGATGGTGAAGGTGCCGCCCTGCATGGCCGCCGGGGTGGTCTTGCCCTCGCGGGCGGTGGCGACCAGCTCGCTCAGGGACTTCGACAGCTCCGGCAGGGTCTGGGCGTGCGCGTCCTTGATGTTCGGCACGATCAGACCGCGCGGGGTGGCCGCGGCGATGCCCAGGTTGACGTAGTGCTTGAGCACGATCTCCTGGCTCGCCTCGTCCCAGGCCGCGTTGATGTCCGGGTTGCGCTTCACGGCGACCAGGACGGCCTTGGCGATGAGCAGGAGCGGATTGACCCGCAGGCCCGCCATGTCCTTGTCGGACTTGAGCTCCTCGACCAGCTTCATCGTGCGCGTGATGTCGAAGGTGATGAACTCGGTGACGTGCGGGGCGGTGAAGGCCGAGCCGACCATCGCCGCCGCCGTGGCCTTGCGTACGCCCTTGATCGGGACACGGGTCTCGCGGGCGTCCAGGGACGCGGCGACCGGAGCCGCCACCGGGGCCGGCGCGGCCGCCGGGGCCACGACCGGGGCCTCGGTCACCGGAGCCGCCGGGGCCGGGGCCGCGGCGCGGTGCACGTCCTCGCGGGTGATGACGCCGTCCGGGCCGGTCGGGGTGACCGACGCCAGGTCGACGCCGAGGTCCTTGGCGAGCTTGCGCACCGGCGGCTTGGCCAGCGGGCGGTCGCCGGCGGCGGGGCCGTGGCCGTTCAGCTGCTCGGGGACGGTGACGGCGACGGGTGCCGCGGCCACGGGAGCCGGCGTCGTCGTCTTGCGCGCGCGGCGCTTGGTGGACGAGGCGGACACGCCGTAGCCGACCAGGACCGGCTGACGGCCCTCGGCCGCCGGCTCCTCGGCGGCCGGCTCGGCGACCGGCTCCTGCGCGGGCGCCGCGGCCACGGCCGGCGCTGCCGGCGCCTCGGGCTCGGCGCCGCCGCCCACGTTCACCGTGATGATGACCTCGCCGACGGCGACCGTGGTGCCCTCGGGGAAGCGCAGCTCGTCCACGGTGCCGTCGAACGGGATCGGGAGCTCGACGGCGGCCTTCGCGGTCTCGACCTCGATCACGACCTGGCCGTCGGTGACCGCGTCACCCGGCTGGACGTACCACTTGAGGATCTCGGCCTCGGTGAGGCCCTCGCCCACGTCGGGCATCTTGAATTCGCGGATCGTCATCGTGCTCTCCTCAGAACGCCAGCGAGCGGTCGACGGCGTCGAGCACGCGGTCCAGACCCGGCAGGTACTCCTCCTCCAGGCGCGCCGGCGGATACGGCGCGTGGTAGCCGCCGACCCGCAGGACGGGGGCCTCCAGGTGGTAGAAGCAGCGCTCGGTGATGCGGGCGGCGATCTCCGCGCCGGAGCCGAAGAAGACCGGGGCCTCGTGGACCACGACCAGCCGGCCGGTCTTCTCGACCGACGCCTGGATCGTGTCGAAGTCGAGCGGGGAGATCGAGCGCAGGTCCAGGACCTCGACCGACTTGCCCTCCTCGGCGGCGGCCGCGGCGGCCTCCAGGCAGGTCTTCACCATCGGGCCGTACGCGGCGAGCGTCAGGTCCGTGCCCTCGCGGGCGACCCGGGCCTTGTGCAGCTCGCCCGGGATGGCGTCGACGTCGACGTCGCCCTTGTCCCAGTAGCGGCGCTTGGGCTCGAAGAAGATGACCGGGTCGTCGCTCTGGATCGCCTGCTGGAGCATCCAGTAGGCGTCGGAGGAGTTCGCCGGGGTGACGACCTTGAGGCCCGCGACGTGCGCGAAGAGCGACTCGGGGGACTCGGAGTGGTGCTCGACGGCGCCGATGCCACCGCCGTACGGGATGCGGATGACGACCGGCATCTTCACCGTGCCGAGCGACCGGGCCCGCATCTTCGCCAGCTGGGTGACGATCTGGTCGTACGCCGGGAAGACGAAGCCGTCGAACTGGATCTCCACGACCGGCCGGTAGCCGCGCAGCGCGAGGCCGATCGCGGTGCCGACGATGCCGGACTCGGCGAGCGGGGTGTCGATGACCCGGTCCTCGCCGAAGTCCTTCTGCAGGCCGTCGGTGATCCGGAAGACACCGCCGAGCTTGCCGACGTCCAGGCCCATGACGAGGACCTTGGGGTCGGTCTCCAGGGCCTTGCGCAGGGACTCGTTGAGCGCCTTCGCGAGAGGAAGCTTCTGAACAGCCATGATTACTCGGCCTCTCCGCCCTCGAAGGACGCCTGGTACGCGGCGAACTGCGCGCGCTCCTCGTCGACGAGCGCGTGCCCGTCCGCGTACACGTTGTCGAACATCGCCATGTGGTCCGGGACGGGCATGGCGCGGACGACCTCGCGGACGTGCTTGCCGAGGGTCTCGCTCTCGGTCTCCAGCTCCTCGAAGAAGGCCGCGTCGGCGTGGCCCTCGTTCTCCAGGTACGCCTTGAGGCGCAGGATCGGGTCCTTGGCCTCCCACGCCTCGCGCTCCGCGTCGCGGCGGTAGCGGGTCGGGTCGTCGGAGGTGGTGTGGGCGGCCATCCGGTAGGTGTACGCCTCGATGAGGGTCGGGCCCTCGCCGCGGCGGGCGCGCTCCAGGGCGGCGCGGGTGACCGCCAGGCAGGCCAGGACGTCGTTGCCGTCGACCCGGACGCCGGGGAAGCCGAAGCCGCGGGCGCGCTGGTAGAGCGGGACGCGGGTCTGCTTCTCGATGGGCTCGGAGATGGCCCACTGGTTGTTCTGACAGAAGAACACGACCGGGGCGTTGTAGACCGCGGAGAAGACGAACGACTCGTTGACGTCGCCCTGGCTGGAGGCGCCGTCGCCGAAGTACGCGATCACGGCGGAGTCCGCGCCGTCCTTGGCGATGCCCATGGCGTAGCCGGTGGCGTGCAGGGTCTGCGAGCCGAGCACGATCGTGTACAGGTGGAAGTTGTTGCTGCTGGGGTCCCAGCCACCGTTGTTCACACCGCGGAACATGCCGAGGAGGTTGGTGGGGTCGACCCCGCGGCACCAGGCGACGCCGTGCTCGCGGTAGGTGGGGAAGACGTAGTCGTCGTCCCGCAGCGCGCGGCCGGAGCCGATCTGGGCGGCCTCCTGGCCGAGCAGCGAGGCCCACAGGCCCAGCTCGCCCTGCCGCTGCAGCGCGGTGGCCTCGGCGTCGAAGCGACGGCTGAGGACCATGTCGCGGTAGAGACCGCGCAGTTCCTCGGCGGTCAGGTCGACGTCGTAGTCGGGGTGGTGGACGCGCTCGCCCTCGGGCGTCAGCAGCTGGATGAGCTCCGGCTCCTGGGGCTGCTGCGGCGCCTGGGTGGCCTTGGCGGCCGGCTTCGCTGTCGTCTTCTTGGTGGCGCTGCTTGCGGTGCGCTTGGTGCCGCTGCTGCGCGTCGTCTTGCGCGCGGCAGTGCTCTCCACGGTCACGTGCGTGCTCCTCCGTCGGTCCGGCGCCCGGGGTTACCGGGAAGCCAGTGCGGCTCCGCCTTGTCCGTGCCTTCGCACGGGGTGGGTGCGACGCGGCCGGGTCGGGCGTGACAGGTGTCCCGGTGAGCGCCGTCATAGGCACGTTACCCACACCGCGACATTTCCGCGAAACCCCACTTGACCTGCGATTTTGCTTGGATTTCCAAGTAAATCGAGAAAAGGGGAACTCTCCGCTGGTCAGGGCGTGGACAACGGGCCCGACGCCGTCGTCGGAACACCCGGGAGGTTATCCCGGGCACCCCGGGCGCGGGAAGAGCCAATATGTGAGACTGACCCCGTGCGCGAAGAAGGAAAAATCACGGTATTTCTGCTGGACGACCATGAAGTCGTACGGCGCGGCGTCCATGAGTTGCTCTCCGTGGAGTCCGACATCGAGGTCGTCGGCGAGGCCGGAACAGCCGCCGACGCGCTGGTCCGGATCCCCGCGGTCCGCCCCGACGTCGCCGTGCTCGACGTGCGCCTGCCGGACGGCAGCGGCGTCGAGGTGTGCCGTGAGATCCGCTCCGCGGACGATTCGATCAAGTGCCTGATGCTGACCTCGTACGCGGACGACGAGGCCCTTTTCGACGCGATCATGGCCGGGGCCTCGGGATATGTCCTGAAGGCCATTCGCGGCAACGAGCTCCTGAATGCGGTCCGTGACGTCGCCGACGGCAAGTCGCTGCTCGACCCGGTGGCCACCGCCCGGGTCCTGGAACGGCTGCGCGACGGCAACGGCCGCAAGGGCGACGACCGGCTCGCCAATCTCACCGAGCAGGAGCGCAGGATCCTCGATCTGATCGGCGAGGGCCTGACCAACCGGGCCATCGGCGAGCGGCTCCACCTCGCGGAGAAGACCATCAAGAACTACGTCTCCAGCCTGCTGTCGAAGCTGGGCATGGAGCGGCGCTCGCAGGCCGCGGCGTACGTGGCGCGGATGCAGGCCGAGCGCAGCCACTGACGTTTTCGGGACCAACGTCCCCTCCGGACCGGGGCGAGGGCCCCTTTCCCGACCCGGTGGCGGTGGCCGAGAGTGGGAGGCATGCCCACCGACGAGCTCCGCGCCATCGAGCTGCTGACCCGCGTGCCGTACGGGCGGGTGGCCACGAGCATGCGCGCGATGCCGTTCGTGGCGCCCGCCCGGCACCTCGTGGACGGCGGCGACGTCCTGATCCGGCTGCACCGGGGCCTCGGCTACCACCGGGCCTGCAACGGCAGCGTCGTGGCCTACGGGGCGGACAACCTCAACTCCGGCGCGGCGGAGCTGTGGTCGGTGCAGTTCACCGGCACCGCGGGGATCGTCGAGCCGACCGAGGGGCAGCTGGCGGCCTTCGGGCCGGACCCGCGCAGCGTGGACGGCGAGCCCTTCGACCCGGTCTTCATGCGGATCGAGCCCCGGTTCGTCACGGTGCACTCGCTCGGCCGTTCGACCGAGGAAATCCACCACACAGCGTGATCTAACATCTGCGGAGTGTTGCGCTCATCTGCATCCCGCTCCGCTGCCTCGCGCCCCTCCGCGCCCCCGCACCCCCCGGTCGGCCCCCTGCTGCGCCGCTACACGGACGCGGGCGAACCGCTGTCCTGTGAACCGGTCGCCCAGGGCTTACTGAACCGGGGCTACCGGCTCGCCACCACCCGCGGCCGCTACTTCCTCAAACAGCACCTGGACGCCCGCACCGCCGACCGGGACACCATCGTCCGCCAGCACGGGGCCACCCAGCGCCTGCACGCCCTCGGCCTGCCCGTCGCCCCGCCGCTGCCCGACGCCACCGGCCGCACCGTCGCCGTCATCGGCGGCCACTGCTACGCCCTGCACCCCTGGATCGACGGCCGGCACCGCGACGGTGCCCAGCTGACCACCGCCGGCTCGCGCCGCCTCGGCACCCTCCTCGGGCACGTCCACACCTGCCTCGACCGGGTCATGGAGCCGCCGGCCCCCTCTCCCGCCGCCGACGCCGGCCACGAGAGCGCCCGCCCCGAGGACACCTTCCGGCTGATCGACGAGCTGCTGCGGCTGGTCCGCGCCCGCCGGCCCCGCGACGGCTTCGACGAGCTGGCCGAGCACCGGCTGCGCGAACGCCGGGTGCTGCTCGCCGCCCACGCCCACCGCCGCCCGCCGGCCGCCGCCGCGACCGGCTGGGTGCACGGCGACTTCCACCCCTTCAACCTGCTCTACCGGGGCGCCGAGCCGGCCGCGATCGTCGACTGGGACGGGCTCGGCGTGCGGCCGCGCGCCGAGGAGGCCGTCCGGGCCGCCGCGATCTTCTTCGTGCGGCCGGGCGGCGAGCTGGCCCTGGACAAGGTGCGGGCGTACGCGCGGGCCTACCGGCGGGCGGCGGGCGCGGACCGCGCCGAGCTGGCCGCCGCGGTCGACCGGGTCTGGTGGGAGCGGCTCAACGACTTCTGGACGCTGCGCTGGCGCTACCAGCTGCACGACCGCAGGGCCGACCCGCTGTTCCCGGCGGTGTCGGCCCTGGTGGTGTGGTGGACCCGCGAGTACGAGGCGGTGCGCGACGCCTTCGCGGGCTGAGCGGTCGTGCGGCAGGTCAGGGCGTGGCGCCGGTGCCGGCGGTGCTGCCGGCGGTCGATCCGGTCGTGGTGCCCGTGCTGCCGGCCGAGGTCCCGGTGGTCGTCCCCGTCGACGTGCCGCCGTCCGTGGTGCCGGTCGACGTGCCGCCGTCCGTGGTGCCCGTGGAGGTGCCGCCGTCCGTGGTCCCGGTCGACGTGCCGCCGTCCGAGGTGCCCGTCGACGTGCCGCCGTCCGAGGTGTCCGTCGGGTCCGTCGACGGCTCCTGCGTCGTCGGCGGCGGAGTCGTCGGCCGGTACGAGTGCCTGGTCGGCGGCGTCCACGGCTGGTCGTTGCCACCGCCCGACGACGAGTCGTCGGGGGTCGACGAGTCGTCCGACGGCTCGTCGGACGGCGGGGGCGACTCGTCCTTCGTGGACGGCGAGTCGGTGACCGCGGGCTGCTTGGTGTTGCCGCCGTCGTCCTTCTTGCCGGCCGCGTCGATGGCGTAGACGACGCCCGCGACCATCGCGACCAGCGCGAGCGCCAGGAACAGCACGACCTTGCCGCGCCCGCCCTTGCCGCCCTGCGCGCCGTACGCGCCGCCGTCCGGCCCGTAGCCGCCGGTGCCTCCGTAGCCGCCGGAGCCGCTGTCGTAGCCCCCGTAACCGCCGGCGGCGCCGTCGTCCGGGTTCATCGGCGGCAGGATCGGGCCCTGCGCGGTGTCGTGGTGCAGGGGATGCCCCATGCCCATCACGGCCGTCGCGCCGACCGGCGAGTGGCCGCCGGGCGGGGTGTGCCCGCCGTCGTACATCTCGACCGGGCCGGTGTTCCAGCGGCCGGTGTGCCCGCCCTGGTCCTGGAGCATCTGCAGCCCGTACTGGATCAGGCCGCGCATCTCCTCGGCGCTCTGGAAGCGGTCGTCCGGATCCTTCGCGAGCGAGCGCATGACCAGGCCGTCCAGCTCCGGCGGCGCGGCCTGGGCCACGTCGGAGGGCGGGATCGGCGTGTCCTGGACGTGCTGGTAGACCACCGACAGCGGGGTCTCGCCGGTGAACGGCGGCCGCAGCGCCAGCAGTTCGTAGAGCAGGCAGCCCGTCGCGTACAGGTCGGAGCGGTGGTCGACGGCCTTGCCGAGCGCCTGTTCGGGGGAGAGGTACTGCGGCGTGCCCATGACCATGCCGGTCTGGGTCATCGTCGTCGACGCGCCGTGCAGGGCGCGGGCGATGCCGAAGTCCATGACCTTGACGGCGCCGTTGTCCGTGATGATCACGTTCGCCGGCTTGATGTCCCGGTGCACGATGCCGTGCTGGTGGGAGTAGGCGAGCGCCTCCAGGACGCCGGAGACGATGATCAGGGCCTGCTCGGGACCGGGCGCCTCGGCGCTGATCAGCAGGTCGCGGATGGTGCGGCCCTCGACCAGCTCCATCACGATGTACGGCACGTGCTTGTCGCCGACGACGTCCTCGCCGGAGTCGTACACGGCGACGATCGCGTGGTGGTTGAGTCCGGCGACCGACTGCGCCTCACGCGTGAAGCGCGCCTTGGAGACCGGGTCCTCGGCCAGGTCGGGACGCAGCAGCTTCACGGCGACCGTGCGCCCGAGCCGTACGTCCTCCGCCGCGAACACCTCGGCCATGCCGCCGCGGCCCAGACGGTGCGTCAGACGGTAGCGGCCGTCTCCCACGACGCCGCCGAAACCCCAGGACTCGGCCGAGGCGTCCGGCACACCGCCGCCTGCTCCGGATTCGGGTGCCATCAGTCCTCGCCGTCGTCTCTCGTGCCGTGTCCAGTCGTCACGCTACAGGCTCCGTACGACATCACGGTCCGTGCTGGACCGGCCATCCCACTCCACACACGTACACCTGTGCAAATCCGATGGTGTTCTTCTCATGCTTCCGGTCACGCTTCCGGTCGCGCTTCCGGAACGGCCGGTGCCCGTCGCTGTGCGGAGGGTCACGGAACGGGCACCGAACCGGTGCGCGGCTTGACGTGTCACTGCCCTCGGGCAGACTTGGCCGAGAAATTCCGATCATTGCCGCCGCGCGCGCGTAGGGGGAAGCACAGATGAGCCAGGACGGCGCACAGGGCCGCTATGCCGGCGGTTCGGTCGCGGGTGGCCGCTACCAACTGCGTGACCTGCTCGGTGAGGGCGGCATGGCGTCGGTGTACCTGGCGTACGACAGCGCCCTCGACCGCCAGGTCGCGATCAAGACGCTTCACACCGAGCTCGGGCGCGAACAGTCCTTCCGCGAACGGTTCCGGCGTGAGGCGCAGGCTGTTGCCAAGTTGTCGCACACCAACATCGTCTCGGTCTTCGACACCGGCGAGGACACCCTCGACGGCGCCGTGATGCCGTACATCGTCATGGAGTACGTGGAGGGCCAGCCGCTCGGCTCGGTGCTCGCCGCGGACGTGCAGGGCTACGGCGCGATGCCCGCCGACAAGGCGCTGAAGGTGACCGCCGACGTGCTCGCGGCCCTCGAGGTCAGCCACGAGATGGGCCTGGTCCACCGCGACATCAAGCCCGGCAACGTGATGATGACCAAGCGCGGCGTCGTCAAGGTCATGGACTTCGGCATCGCCCGCGCCATGCAGTCCGGCGTCACCTCCATGACCCAGACCGGCATGGTCGTCGGCACCCCGCAGTACCTCTCCCCCGAGCAGGCCCTGGGCCGCGCCGTCGACGCCCGCTCCGACCTCTACTCGGTCGGCATCATGCTCTTCCAGCTGCTCACCGGCCGGCTGCCCTTCGACGCGGACTCGCCGCTGGCCATCGCCTACGCGCACGTCCAGGAGGAGCCGGTCGCGCCCTCCTCCGTCAACCGCTCGGTGACGCCGGCGATGGACGCGCTCGTCGCCCGCGCGCTGAAGAAGAACCCGAACGAGCGCTTCCCGAGCGCCGCCGTCATGCGCGACGAGTGCCTGCGGGTGCTCTCCGCCGGGCAGACCGGCGCGCCGGTGATCGTCGCGGGCGGCCCGGTGCAGAGCGGTGCGGGCGTCGGCTCGGCGGTCTTCCCGCCGGTCGGCCAGACCCCGCCGCCGGCCACGCACGGCGTGCAGAGCCCGTACCAGGCGCCGATGCCCACCCCGCAGCCCGGCCCGTACGGCGTGCCGACGCCGGCGCCCGCGCCCTCGTACGGCTATCCGCAGCAGGCCCCGGCCTACCAGACCCCGCCCCCGGCCTTCCAGACGCAGGCCCCCGCGCCCACGCCCGGGCCGTACACCGTGCAGCAGCCGGCGCCGGTGAGCGGCGGCGGCGGGCAGAACGGCATGAACAAGATCCTGATCGGCGCGATCGGCCTCCTGGCCGTCGTCGGCGTGATCGTGGGCATCACGGTCATGAACCGGAACTCGGACGACAACGCGGGCGGCGGCGGCGACCCGAGCCAGAGCGCCAGCAGCGCGCCCGGCCACAAGGGTCCGGACCTCACCAAGACCATCGATACCAAGAAGTGCACGGAGCCGAGCGAGTCGGACTCCGACCCGAACAAGTTCGAGGTCCCGGACTTCACCTACAAGAACATCCAGTCGGTGAAGGACTGCATCCAGGCCGCGGGCTGGAAGGTCAAGGCCGAGTCGTCGGTCGACGAGGCGACGTACGGGCAGGGCACCGTCATCACCCAGTATCCGCGCCAGGGCACGGAGATCGCCAAGGACGACGCCGAGTTCACCTTCCAGGTGTCGACGGGCAACCCGCAGCAGTAGCCCCGGGCTCCCCGGGGCTCCCCGGGCGGACCATCCCGGGTGCCGGGTCCGTCCCGCCATGTGACGCTGAGTCGAACGACTCGGCGGCTCGGTACGGGCTCGGTACGGGAGGGGGTCACCCGGTGGCTCCAGAACTCCGCGCGACGAGGACACGGGTGCTCGCACCCGTCCTCGCCTGCTGTTTCACGGCGTGGGCGCCCTGCGCGGCCGCTGCGGCGGCCCCGGCGGCAGTCCCGGCGCCGGCCACGGCGGCGTACGGCGCCGCGGCCACGCCCGCGGTCTCGGCACCGGCCTCCGCGGCCCCCTCGGCGCCGTCGGCCACGGCGCCGGCCGCCACCCGCGCCCCGCGACCGCCCTCGCCCACCGGCGTCTCCGCCCGGCCCTCCGCGACCGTCTCCCCCGCGCCCGCACCGAGCGGTTCCGGCGCCGGGAGTACGGGCTCCGGCCGGCCCGGTCCGCCGGACCCGCCCGATCCGGACGAGCCGTCCGAGCCGGCCGAGCCGTCCGATTCCGCGAAGCCCGCCGATTCCGCGGATCCCGCCGAACCCTCCGAGCCGCCCGCGCCCAACGGGACCGCCTCGCTCGCCGGGCGCCCGGCGGGGGAGGGCCGGGAACATCCCGGGCGGCCCGCCGCCGCGCCCGAGTCGCCCACGCCGACGGATCCGGCGCCCCCCGCTCGTACCAAAACGGCAACAGAGGAGGAGCCCGCCGCGGAGTCCGAGGACACCGCCGAGGCCGTCCCCGAGCCGGACGTCCCGGCCGCGCGGACCACGCCCGCGGCCGACCCGGCACCCGCGGCGCGGATCGGCGCCGAGGCCGCCGCGTCCCTCTCCGACCGGCGGATTCCCGTGCTCACGCTGGGCGTCGGGCTCGCCCTGGTGGGGCTCGGGATCGGCTTCCTGGGGCTGCGGATGCGCCGCCGCTGACGGCTCCGCCAGGGACCCGAACCGGCCCGGGTCCCCCTTGAGTCGGACCCGGCGCATCCGTCTCAGGGCGCTTGGCAGCGACGACATACTCGGTATACATACTGAGTATGTCGATCCGCCACGGGCTCCTCGCCCTCCTCGAATACGGCCCGCGTTACGGCTCCCAGCTCCGCACGGAGTTCGAGTCCCGCACCGGCTCCACCTGGCCGTTGAACGTGGGCCAGGTCTACACGACGCTCAGCCGGCTCGAACGGGACGGCATGGTCGTGCAGGACGGCGAGGACGAGGCAGGGCACGCGCTCTACGCGATCACCGACGACGGACGCGCCGAGCTGCACACCTGGTTCGAGCGGCCCGTGGACCGGACCAGCCCGGCCCGTGACGAGCTGTCCATCAAGCTCGCCATGGCCGTCGGCGCACCCGGGGTCGACATCCGCGACGTCATCCAGTCCCAGCGCCGGCACACGGTGCAGGCCATGCAGGACTACACCCGGCTCAAGGCGCAGGCCATCAGCGCCGTCGAGAAGAACGGGGCCCGGGCCCGCGACGACGTCGCCTGGCTGCTCGTCCTGGAGCAGCTGATCTTCCAGACCGAGGCGGAGGCGCGCTGGCTCGACCACTGCGAGTCCCGGCTGATCCGCCTCTCGGCCGCCGCGGCCGCGACACCGGAGGCGACACCGTCACCGCCGGCTCCACAGACCCGGCCCCGCACCGGCTCCGCCACCCGGCGCTGAGCCACCCGCACCTTCGGCTCCCCGGCCGCACCTCGCCGCGGAGCGGTACCCGAGCGGCCCGTCCCAGGGCTGTACCTCGTCGCACAGCGGTACCACGTCCCAGAGCGGTACCTCGTCCCAGAGCAGTACCTCGTCCCAGACGAGTCCAGAACAGACCCAGACCAGACCAGACCAGACCAGACCCAGACCGTACGCCCGGCTCCGCCAACGGCCGCCCGTCACGCGGCCGTCCGAGGCGTACCCCGAGGGGGATCTCCCATGTCCGTACAGCAACAGCCACAGCCCGTGCTGCGCCTGCAGAACCTGACCCGCGTGCACGGTTCCGGCGCCACCGAGGTACACGCCCTGCGCGGCATCGACCTCGACGTCTACCCGGGTGAACTCGTCGCCGTCATGGGCCCGTCCGGCTCCGGCAAGTCCACCCTGCTGACCATCGCCGGCGGCCTGGACACCCCCACCTCGGGACAGGTGATCGTCGAGGACACCGACATCACCACCGCCGGCCGCAAGGAGCTCGCCGCACTGCGCCGCCGCAGCATCGGCTACGTCTTCCAGGACTACAACCTCATACCGGCGCTCACCGCCGCCGAGAACGTGGCCCTGCCCCGCGAGCTGGACGGCGTCTCCGCCCGCAAGGCGCGCACCGAGGCGCTCGCCGCCCTGGCGGAGATGGAACTCGGACATCTCGCCGACCGCTTCCCCGACGAGATGTCCGGCGGCCAGCAGCAGCGCGTGGCCATCGCCCGCGCCCTGGTCGGCGACCGCCGCCTCGTCCTCGCCGACGAGCCCACCGGCGCCCTCGACTCCGAGACCGGCGAGTCCGTGCTCGCCCTGCTGCGCTCCCGCTGCGACGCGGGTGCCGCCGGCATCCTCGTCACCCATGAGCCGCGCTTCGCCGCCTGGGCCGACCGCGTGGTGTTCCTGCGGGACGGCGCCGTCGTCGACCAGACCGTGCGCAGCGAGGCCGACTCGCTCCTGAGCGGCCGGGCGGGGCAGCGGTGACGAACCTGTTCCACTCCTGGCGGGCCGCGATCCGGATCGCCCGCCGTGACGCCTGGCGTTCCAAGGGCCGCAGCTTCCTCGTCCTCGCGATGATCGCGCTGCCGATCCTGGGCGTGAGCGCCTTCTCGCTGACGTTCCGCAGCGCCGAACTCACCCCCGGGCAGAAGCTGGAGCGCGACATCGGCGCCGCCGACGCCCGCTTCAGCGACGCCCTGACCGACGGCACGCCGATCGTGCAGGACCCGAAGGGCGACCAGAGCACCACGGTCGAGGACTACTCGAAGGGCGACAAGCCCTGGCCCGACGGCCCGACCGACGTCCGCAAGACCATCCCGGCCGGTGCGACGGTCCTCACCGACACCTCCGGCAGCGCCAAACTCACCACCGCCTACGGCCTGCTGACCACCGACGTCCGCGAACTGAAGGCCGCCGACCCGGTCGCCAAGGGCATCATGCGGCTGCGTGCGGGCCGCTTCCCGGAGAAGGCCGACGAGGTCGCCGTGACCACGAGCTTCCTGGAGTCCAGCGGACTGCGGCTCGGCTCCACGCTCTCCGCGCGCGGTTTCGACCGCTCGTACACGATCACCGGTGAGTACGAGCTGCCCAGCGACCTCAAGCAGGAGCAGATCAACGCCCTGCCGGGCGCCTTCCTGAAGCCGTACGGCGCGGCCGTCGAGAAGTCCGGTCTGCCGGCGCCCGGTTACTCCGGCTCGTTTCTGGTGCGGATGCCCGGGGCGGCCTCCGGTGGTTTCACGTGGAACATGGTCAAGGAGATCAACACCAAGGGCGTGCAGGTCGTTTCGCGTGCCGTGGTGCTGAACCCGCCGCCGGACGCCGAGGTGCCGCTCTACCAGCGCGAGGGCTGGGGCGCGTACGAGGAGAGCACGGCCGCCAAGGCCGCCGCGCTCGCCGCCGCCGGCACCGTCGTCGGTCTCGCGATGCTGGAGATCTGCCTGCTCGCCGGCCCCGCGTTCGCCGTCGGCGCCCGCCGCTCCCGCCGCCAGCTCGGCCTGGTCGGCGCCAACGGCGGTGCCCGCAGCCACATCCGGGCCATCGTGCTCAGCGGCGGACTGGTCATCGGCGTCGCCGCGGCCGTCGTCGGCACGGTCCTCGCGGTGATCCTGACCTTCGCGCTCCGGCCGTACCTGGAGGAGTACCTGGGCCAGCGCTTCGGCAGCTTCACCGTCCGGCCGCTCGAAATCCTCGCGATCGGCGCGCTGGCCGTCCTCACCGGACTGCTCTCGGCGATCGTCCCGGCGATCACCGCCTCCCGCGAGACCGTCCTGGCCTCCCTCACCGGCCGCCGTGGCGTGCGCAAGAGCAGCCGGGTGCTGCCCCTGCTCGGCCTCGCCGCGCTGCTGATCGGCGCCGTGATCGCCCTGTACGGCTCGGTCGTCACCGACTCGTTCATCATCGTCGCGGGCGGCTCCGCGATCGCCGAGCTGGGCGTGGTCGCCATGACCCCGGCCCTGGTGGGCCTCTTCGGCCGCACCGGCCGCTGGCTGCCGCTGTCGCCGCGGCTCGCGCTGCGCGACGCCGTGCGCAACCGGGGCCGTACGGCGCCCGCCGTCGCCGCCGTCCTGGCCGCCGTCGCCGGCACCGTCGCCGTCTCCACGTACGCGGCGAGCAACGACGCCCAGAACGAGGCCGGGTACCACCCCAGCCTGCCCTACGGCGCCGTGCGGGTGCTCACCGGCGAGGACGGCGGACGCGACGCGGCCGCGGCCCGGGACGCCGTGCTGCGCACGCTCCCCGTCGACCTGCGCGCCGACGTCTCCCGGATCTCCGTCGGCCGGACCGGCTGCTCCACCTGGGACGCCAGCAAGGGCTGCGGCCAGTACGAGATCGTCATCCCGGCCGCCAACCAGTGCCCGCTGTGGACGGCCTCCGCCGACGGCACCGACCCGGCGTCGAGGTTCACCAAGGAACAGCGGCACGCGCTCGCCAAGGACTGGCGCTGCGCCACGGGCGAGGACGGCGGCTCCGTCTCGACGCCGGGCTCCCTGCTGATCGCCGACGCCGCGCTGCTCAAGGTCCTCGGCATCACCGACCCGGGCGCCGTCCAGGCGCTCGCCGACGGGAAGTACGTCAGCTTCTCCCGGCCGCAGGTCGACAAGGCCGGCAAGGTCGGCGTCAAGCTGGTCACCGACTCAGAGGCCGCCCAGCGCGCCTCCGAGCAGAACAAGCCGACGCCGGGCGAGGTCAAGACCTTCACCGCCTACCAGGTGCCCGGCTCGCCGAAGACCTATGGCATGCAGGGCCTGCTCAGCCCCGCCGCCGCCAAGGCCGCCGGGATCACCACGGTCCCGCTCGGCACGTACTTCAGCACGGACCGGATGCCGAACGCGGAGCAGCGGCAGCGGCTCGACGCCGAGCTCGCCAAGCTCGGCGGCGGCGTCGACCTCACCGTCGAGCAGGGCTACGTCAGCAGGTACGACATCGTGCTGATCGCGCTGACGATCTTCGCGGGCCTGGTCACCATCGGTGCCGCCGGCATCGCCACCGGCCTCGCCCAGGCCGACGCCGAGGCCGACCTGAAGACGCTCGCCGCGGTCGGCGCCCCGCCCCGTGTGCGGCGCATCCTCAGCGGCTTCCAGTGCGGAGTGGTCGCGGCCATGGGCGTGCTGCTCGGCTCGGTCGCGGGCGTCCTGCCCGCGATGGGCCTGCGGCTCACCGACGAGCGCCAGCAGCTGGCGTACTACCAGGAGGCCCTGGACAACGGCTGGGGCGGCGTGACCGACGGCCCGCCGGAGGTGCCGATCGTGGTGCCCTGGCAGACGCTCGCCGCGCTCCTGGTGTTCGTACCGCTCGGCGCCGCGCTCCTCGCGGCCCTGGTGACCCGCTCCCGCGGGGCGCTGGCCCGCCGCGCCGCGCACTGAGACACATGTCCTGTCCCCGGAGGAGGGTGGATCACCCTCCTCCGGGGGCACACCGTGTGATGAGGCGTGTGTGCGAGAGAATGGCGGCATGGATATGCCGAGGAATGACAGGTCGCAGGAGAGCAGCCCCAAGGTCCTCGTGGTGGGCCAGGACGGGATGGCACTCGGCGGCACTCAGGGTGACGACGAACCCCGCGAGGTCCCGGTGACGGAAATGGTGGAGCAGCCCGCGAAGGTCATGCGCATCGGCAGCATGATCAAGCAGCTGCTGGAAGAGGTCAGGGCGGCACCTCTCGACGAGGCCAGCCGCGTTCGGCTCAAGGAGATCCACGCCAGCTCGGTGAAGGAGCTGGAGGACGGGCTCGCCCCGGAACTGGTCGAGGAACTGGAGCGGCTCTCCCTGCCGTTCACCGACGAGGCCATCCCCTCGGAGTCGGAACTGCGCATCGCGCAGGCCCAGTTGGTCGGCTGGCTCGAAGGACTCTTCCACGGCATCCAGACGGCGCTGTTCGCCCAGCAGATGGCGGCCCGCGCCCAGTTGGAGCAGATGCGCCGGGCGCTGCCGCCGGGCGCGTCGCACGACGATGACGACGACCACGGCCCGCACCACGGCCGGGCGGTCGGCTCGGGCCCGTATCTGTAGACAGGGCCAGTGAGTTGAGGGGCCCGCCGGCCGCGGTGTGTACGCCGCGGCCGACGGGCCCTCGTCATGCCCGCCTCACTACGCCGTGGGCGCGACGAGCAGCACCTTGCCGACGTGGCTGCTCGCCTCGACGGCGCGGTGGCCCTCGACGGCGTCCGCCATCGGCACCGTGCGGTCCACGACCGGGGTGACCGTGCCGGCCTCGACCAGCGGCCAGACGTGCTCGCGGACGGCGGCCACCACCGCCGCCTTCTCGCTCAGCGGGCGGGAGCGCAGGGTCGTCGCCAGGACCGCGCCACGCTTGGCCATCAGGGCGCCCAGGTTCAACTCGCCCTTGACGCCGCCCTGGAGACCGATCACGACCAGCCGGCCGTTGACCGCGAGGGCCTTGATGTTCCGGTCCAGGTACTTGGCACCGACGATGTCCAGGATGACGTCCGCCCCGGCCCCGTCCGTCGCCTTGTGGAGCTCCTCGACGAAGTCCTGCTCGCGGTAGTCGATGAGGATGTCCGCGCCGAGCTCGGCGCAGCGGGCCAGCTTCTCGGCGCTGCCGGCGGTCACCGCGACCCGGGCGCCGACCGCCTTGGCCAGCTGGATCGCCATCGTGCCGATGCCGCTCGCGCCGCCGTGCACGAGCAGCGTCTCGCCGGGCCGCAGGTGGGCCAGCATGAAGACGTTCGACCAGACGGTGCAGGCCACCTCGGGCAGCGCGGCGGCCGTCACCAGGTCCACGCCCTGCGGGCGGGGCAGCAGCTGCCCCGCCGGCACGGCGACCTTCTCCGCATAACCGCCGCCGACGAGCAGCGCGCACACCTCGTCGCCGACGGACCAGCCCGAAACGCCGGGGCCGAGCGCGGCGATCCGCCCGGAGCATTCGAGCCCCGGGTAGCGGGAGCTGCCCGGCGGCGGGTCGTAGAAGCCCTGGCGCTGGAGCAGATCGGCACGGTTGACGGCGCTCGCCACCACCTCGACGAGGACCTCGCCCTCGGCGGGGACGGGGTCGGGCACCTCGGCCCAGACCAGCGCCTCGGGCCCGCCGGGTTCCGGAATCGTGATCGCATGCATGGCGGCGAGGCTACTCCCGCGGCAGCCGCCGGCCGCGTTCAGTCCTCGTCGGGGGTGGTCAGCGGCGTGACGGGCGTGGCGCGCACGATGGTGATGACCCGGTCGGTGAGCTGGAGCGGGCTCGCGGCGGGGTCGTCGTAGCCGAGCAGCCGGTGGCCGCGCAGCACGCTCACCACCAGGTCCTTCGTCTCGCGCACGCTCCTGCCCGCCTCGGCCTTGGTCACCGGCCTTTCCACGAGATCGAGTCCCGAGCCCTGCTGGATGAGGTCCTCCATCACGGTGCCCGCGCTGGGGCTGAGGACGGAGAGCCCGAGCAGCCGGCCGGCGGCGCTGGCGCTGGTGATCACGGCGTCGGCGCCGGACTGGCGCAGCAGCGGCGCGTTCTCCTCCTCGCGGACGGCGGCCACGATCTTCGCGCCCTTGTTGAGCTGGCGGGCCGTCAGCGTGACCAGCACGGCGGTGTCGTCGCGCTGGGTGGCGACGATGATCTGACGGGCCTTCTGCACCTCGGCGCGCAGCAGCACATCGGTGCGCGTCGCGTCACCGACCACGCCGACGAACCCGTCGGCGTTGGCCGCGTCGATGACCTTCGTCGCCGGATCGACGATGACGATCTGGTCCTTGCGCAGCCCGGTCGCGCACAGCGTCTGGATCGCCGAGCGCCCCTTGGTGCCGAAGCCGACGATGACGGTGTGGTCGCGCAAGGTTGCCCTCCAGCGGTTCCGCCGGAACTCCTCCCGGGTCCGTTCCGTCAGGACCTCGAGAGTGGTTCCGACCAGGATGATCAGAAACAGCACGCGCAGCGGCGTGACCAGCAGGATGTTCGCGAGCCGCGCCGAGTCGCTGTACGGGACGATGTCACCGTAGCCCGTGGTGGAGAGCGTGACGGTCGCGTAGTAGACGCTGTCGAGGAAGTCGACCGTCTCGTCGGCGTTGTCGTGGTAGCCGGCCCGGTCGAGATAGACGATGAGGACGGTCGCGAGCAGCACGCCGAGCGCCATCAGCAGGCGTTTGGCGACCTGTTGCAGCGGCTTCTCGACCACCCGACGGGGCAGTCGGACGCGGGCGCCCGCCACCCGCTCGTCGGCCTGGCGGGCCATCGCGTCACGCATGGGAAGTTTCACGTGAAACACCCTCCGTCGGGGGCCGCGTCGGCGACGGTGGCCGGCCAGGGCAGATCGAGGACGTCGAGCGACTGCCCGGGCCGGGCCCCGCCGGGCGGGATCACGGCCACGCCGTCGGCGGTGGCGATGCCCCGGAGCATCGCGGGCCCGTTGTAGCGCAGCGGCACGGCCTCGGCACCGCGCACCAGGACGGGGACGAGTCGGGTGTCGTACGGATGGCCGTGCACCTCCTCGCGCACGACCGCCCGGTACGGATCCTGGGCCGGCCGCCCGGCCAGGGTGCGCAGCAGCGGCTCGGCCAGCGTGAGGAGCCCGGAGACGGCGGCGAGCGGATTGCCGGGCAGCCCGACGAGAGGGCGGCCGTCCGCGAGCCGGGCCAGCAGCATGGGATGCCCGGGGCGGACCTTCACACCGTCGACGAGCAGGGTGGCGCCCGCCTTCGCCAGCACCGGATGAACGTGGTCGACCGGCCCGGCCGCGGTGCCGCCGGTGGTGACGACCACGTCGGCGGCGGAGCCCGTGACCGCCGCGTACAGCGCCTCGGCGTCGTCGCCGATCCGCCGGGTCCCGACGACCTCGACCCCGAGCGCCCGCAGCCACGGCGCGAGCAGCGGCCCGAGCGCGTCCCGGATCAGCCCCTCGTGCGGAAGCCCGGCGGCCAGCAGCTCGTCCCCGAGCACGAGCACCTCGACCCGCGGCCGCGGGTGCACGGTCAACGCGTCGTACCCGGCCGCGGCGGCGAGCCCGAGCACGGCCGGGGTCACGGTGCTCCCGGCGGGCAGCAACCGGTCGCCCCTGCGGCACTCCTGACCACGCGGCCGGATGTCCTGACCGGGAACGACGTCGCGCAGGGCGTGAAGGCGGCCGGGGGTGGGGGCGTTGGTGTCGTGCGCGCCGTTGGTGCTCTGGGTTCTCTTCGTGCTCTCGGTGCTCTTGGTGCTCTCGGTGCTCTTGCTGCTCTTGGTGCTCTCGGTGCGCGCGTGTTCGCTGCGGACCACGGCGGTGGCCCCGGCCGGCACCCGGCCGCCGGTCGCGATCCGCACGGCGTCACCGTCGGCGAGGGCCCCGGCGGGGGCGTGCCCGGCGAGAACGGCGTTCTCGGACTCGATCCGCCAGGGACCGGGCCCGGCGACCGCCCAGCCGTCCATGGCCGAGGTGTCGAACGGCGGCAGATCGGTGAGCGCCTCAAGCGCCCCCGCGAGCACCCGCCCGAGCGCCTCGTCCAGCGGCACGGCCTCGCCCCGCCGCCCACCCGCCGCCTCGGCCCCGGCCCGCGCGGCAATGGCCCGGGCCTCGGGCCACGGGGTGGCCCGGTGACGCCCGGCGGGGGCGGGAGGGTCCTGTGGGGCCGGGGAGGCCGTGCGGGCCGAGGGAGCCGCCTGAGGTCGCCCGACGAGCGCGAGGGCGTCGTCGACACCGTCGTCGGACGTGGGGGCGGCGGGGGCGGATCCCTCCGTGCCGGGCGGGTGGAGGTCAGAGCTCCGCGCACCGGCCGTCTCGGCGCCGGGGGGCTCCGCGCCGGGCGTCTCGGCGCCGTCGGGTGCGCCGTCGGGTGCGCGGTCGGATGCGCGGTCGGTCATGGTCATCCGGCCTCGTCCTGTTCGGCTGCCCACCGCTGGGCGAGCGCGGCCGCCTTGCGCGCGGCCTCCGCGACGGCCTCCGGGCCGCCCTTGCCGCCGGCCGCCTGGGCCGCCGCGTACCCGACCAGGAACGTGGTCAGCGGCGCGGCGGGCCGCGCGACGCCGTGCGCGGCGTCGCGCGCCAGGTCGAGCAGCACGTTCGTGTCGACGTCCAGGTCGATGCCCAGCTCGTCCTTGACCGCGGTGATCCATTCGTTCAGCACGTGCCCATGCTCCCTGATCCGCGCTCGGGCCGCGGCGATGTCCTCCCAGGTGTCGCAGTCGAAGGCCGCTCCCAGAGCGTCGCCCGATCCGTCGGCGGCCACACGGGTCACCGTCAGACCGCCTGTGACCAGGCGCAACGGCAGTCCGGTCAGCGTGCCGCGCTCGGCGGCGAGAGCGCCGAGGACCCGCCGCAGCGGCCCGGCCCGGTAGACGGCGACGAGCGGCTGCTCCCGCCCGTCGGCGTCGACGGTGACCGCCGCGTCGGCGCCGGGCTCCGCGTCGAGCGCGGCCACCAGCCGCCGGGCGGTGTCGGGCGCGAAGAAGGGAAGGTCGGCGGAGAGGAGGAGGACGAGCGGCGCGCCCGGTTCTTCCGGGGCGGCCGGGTCGGCGAGGCGGCGCAGGCCCGCGTCGAGCGCGGCGACGGGGCCGCCGCCGGGCGGGTCCTCGCGGGCCCATGCGACGGGGCGGGCGGTGGCCCGGGGCGCGGCGACGACCACGGTGCGGCCGGCGTCGCGGCAGCCCGAGAGGACCCGGTCGAGCAGGGGGCGTCCCCCGACCCGTACGCCGGGCTTGTCGGCCCCGCCGAGCCGCCGGGCCGAGCCTCCCGCGAGCACGATGGCGTCGTAAGCGATCGTCATCCCAGCAGTATGGTCCGGCACCGCCCGGGCGCGGCCGGGCGGTGCCGCGGAGCGAAACAACCGGGCGGTACGACGGTCCGGGGCCCGGCGTGGGGTTGGGCCCCGGACAAGGCCGCCGGGAGCCGGCGGGGCCCCTTGCCCCGGCCGGCTTCCGCCCCGGCGGAGTCGGTGCGGGACCGCGTTCGTGCGGTCCCGCGGCCGTACCGTCGTGCGGTCATGCCGTCGTGCGGTCGTACCGTCCCGCGGTCAGAGCGTGCGCAGCAGCACCGCGGGGTTCTCGACGCAGTCCGCGACATAGCGCAGGAAGCCGCCGGCCGTCCCGCCGTCGCAGACCCGGTGGTCGAAGGTGAGCGACAGCTGCACCACCTGGCGCACCGCCAGCTCGCCCTGGTGCACCCATGGCTTGGGCACGATCCGGCCGACGCCGAGCATGGCCGCCTCGGGGTGGTTGATGATCGGCGTGGAGCCGTCGACCCCGAACACCCCGTAGTTGTTCAGCGTGAACGTGCCGCCGGTCAGGTCCGCCGGGGTCAGCGAACCCGCCCGCGCGACCTCGGTCAGCCGGGCGAACTCGGCGCTCAGCGACTCGGCCGTGCGGCCGTCGGCGCCCTTGACCACGGGGACGACCAGACCGCGCTCGGTCTGGGCCGCGAACCCGAGGTGCACGGACGGCAGCCGGACGATCTCCCGCGCGGCCGTGTCGACCGTCGAGTTGAGCTCCGGGAAGCGGGACAGGGCGTGCACACAGATCCGGGCGAGCAGCGCGAGGACGGAGATCTTCGGCCCGCCCGCCGCGTTCATCGCCGCCCGCGCGGCCATGAGTTCGGTCGCGTCGGCGTCCACCCAGCAGGTCGCGTCGGGGATCTCCGTACGGCTCCGCGAGAGCTTGTCGGCGACCGCGCCGCGCACTCCGCGCAGCGGGACCCTCCCCTGGCCTTCGGCCGGGGGTACCCCCATCCCGCTTCGCCCGCCCGCGGCGGCCACGGCGACGGGCGCCGGTGCCGGGGCGGCGGCCGGGGCGGCCGGGGCCTCGGCGGCCCGGTCCCGTACGGCGAGCGCGCTCTCGACGTCGGCCCGCAGGATCAGCCCCTCGGGCCCCGAGCCGCGCACCTCGCGCAGGTCGAGCCCGCGGTCCCGGGCGAGCTTGCGCACCAGCGGCGAGATGACGGCCACCGGCCCGGGCGGCGCGGCGACCGGCTCCTGGGCCGGGACCACCGGAGCGGCCACGACGGCGGCGGCGGACACGGGCGTCTCGCGGCGGACCCGGCGGCGCCGGGCGGCGGGCCCGGTGGTGCCGTATCCGACGAGGACGTTCCCCGAGTACTCGGAGGACTCGGCGTCCGACGCGGCCGGCGCCTTCTGCGCCTCGGGCGCCGGCGCGGCGGCCTGCTCCGGGCTGCCGCCGACGGCGACCGTCAGGAGCGGGGCGCCGACGGGCAGTTCGGTCCCCTCGTCGCCGAAGCGGGCGGTGACCACGCCCCCGTACGGGCAGGGCACCTCCACCATCGCCTTGGCCGTCTCGACCTCGACGACCGGCTGGTCGATGGCGACGACGTCGCCGACGTCGACGAGCCAGCGCACGATCTCGGCCTCGGTGAGGCCCTCGCCGAGGTCGGGCAGCTTGAATTCGAGCACCTGGGCCATCAGCTCCCCGCCTCCCACTGGAGCCGCGCGACCGCGTCCAGGATCCGGTCGACGCCCGGCAGGTGGTGGCGCTCCAGCATCGGCGGCGGGTACGGGATGTCGAATCCCGCGACCCGCAGCACCGGCGCCTCCAGGTGGTGGAAGCAGCGCTCGGTGACCCGGGCGGCGATCTCCGCGCCCGGCCCGGCGAAGCCGGTCGACTCGTGGACGACGACGGCCCGGCCGGTGCGCCGCACGGACGCGCAGACGGTCTCCTCGTCGAAGGGCACGAGCGAGCGCAGGTCGACGACCTCCAGGTCCCAGCCCTCGGCCGTGGCCGCCTCGGCGGCCTCCAGGCACACCGGCAGGGAGGGGCCGTAGGTGATGAGGGTGGCGCTGGTGCCGGGGCGGCGGACGACGGCCTTGCCGATCGGCTCGACGGCGGGCGGCGCCTCGGGCGACCAGTCGGCCTTCGACCAGTAGAGCCGCTTGGGCTCCAGGAAGACCACCGGGTCGTCGGAGGCGATGGCGGCCCGCAGCAGCCCGTAGGCGTCCTCGACGGTCGCCGGGGTGACGACGTGCAGGCCGGGGGTGGCCATGTAGTAGATCTCGGAGGAGTCGCTGTGGTGCTCGACGCCGCCGATCCCGCCGCCGTACGGCACGCGGACCACGAGCGGCATCGGCATCGTGCCGCGGGTGCGGTTGCGCATCCGCGAGACGTGGCTGATGAGCTGCTCGAACGCCGGGTAGGCGAAGGCGTCGAACTGCATCTCGACGACCGGCCGGAGCCCGTACATCGCCATGCCGACGGCCGCGCCGAGGATGCCCGCCTCGGCCAGCGGCGTGTCGGTGCAGCGGTCCTCGCCGAACTCCTTCGCGAGCCCGTCGGTGACGCGGAAGACGCCGCCGAGCGTGCCGACGTCCTCGCCCATCACATGGACGGTGGGGTCCTCGGCCATGGCGTCCCGCATGGCCCGCTGGAGGGCCTGCGCCATGGTCGCGGGCTTGGCCGCCTTCGCGGCCCGCCGTGCTGTCGCCTGGGTGGTCATCCCGCCTCGCTCTCGGCGTCGAGCTCAGCCCGCAGCTGTGCCGCCTGGTCGCGCAGCTGCGCGGTCTTCTCGGCGTACACGTGGGCGAACAGGTCCATCGGGTCGAGCACGGGGTCCGCGTTCATCCGCTCGCGCAGCCGTGCCGCCATCTCCTCGGCGTCCTCGGCCGCGGCGCGCCGGGCGTCGTCGTCGAGCAGTCCGCGCTCGGTCAGCTCGCGCTCCAGGATCACGATCGGGTCGTGCGCCTTCCACGCCTCGACCTCGGCGTCACCGCGGTAGCGGGTGGCGTCGTCGGCGTTGGTGTGGGCGTCGATCCGGTAGGTCACGGCCTCGACGAGCGTGGGCCCGCCGCCGCGCCGGGCGCGGGCGACGGCCTCGGTGAGGACCTGGTGGACGGCGACGGCGTCGTTGCCGTCGACGAGCCGGCCCGGCATCCCGTATCCCACGGCCTTGTGGGCGAGGGAGGGGGCGGCGGTCTGCTTGGCGAGCGGCACGGAGATCGCGAAGCCGTTGTTCTGCACGAGGAAGACCACCGGGGCCTGCCAGACCGCGGCGAAGTTCAGCGCCTCGTGGAAGTCGCCCTCGCTGGTGCCGCCGTCGCCGACCATGGCGAGCGCCACCACGTCGTCGCCCTTGAGCCGGGCGGCGTGCGCCAGGCCCACGGCGTGCGGGAGCTGGGTGGCGAGGGGCGTGGACAGCGGGGCTATGCGGTGCTCGTGCGGGTCGTAGCCGGTGTGCCAGTCGCCGCGCAGCAGGGTCAGGGCCTGCACGGGGTCGAGTCCGCGGGCGACGGCCGCGAGGGTGTCGCGGTACGAGGGGAAGAGCCAGTCCCGCTCCTCCAGGGCCAGCGCGGCGGCGACCTCGCTGGCCTCCTGTCCGGTCGTGGACGGGTAGACCGCGAGCCGGCCCTGCTTGGTCAGGGCCGTGGCCTGCGCGTTGTACCGGCGGCCGCGGACCAGCTCGGCGTAGAGGCGGCGCAGCAGCGCGGGATCGGCGTCGGCCACCGCGTCCGTGCCGAGCACGCGCAGCGGCTCCGCGTCCGGCAGCAGCGGAGCGGGGTCGGTACGCGGCTGCCAGGCCGGGGGCGGGGTGGGCCGGTAGGCGCGGGAAGCACCGGGGGGCGCTTGGACTGTCGAACTGCGCTGTTGCAACGAGTCCACCTCCTCGTGGGAGCGGGCATAAGACCCGAAGGCGGGTGGCGCGAAATGTGGCGCGCCTCACCTACCGATTGTTCGGTCGTGGAGGCATTTTGGCTACAGGCGCCTCAAGCCTGTGGACAAACGGTTCTCCACAGCCTGGGATGGGTGCAGGTCGTCCACGATAGAGAGGCGGGGGGCTATGGCGGAAGAACAAATGGCCGACATCGAGGTACGCCCGGACGACGAGCGCCTGAACGCGCTCCCCGGCGGCGCCTTCCCGACGGGGCCGGCCGGCGGGCCGCAGACGTACCAGGGGACGACTTCCGGCCCTCCCGTCATGATCCCCCCGGGCACGCCGGCCCGCCCGCTGGACGCGATCGACCGGGACATCCTGCGGCTGCTCCAGGCCGACGGCCGCGCCTCGGTCCGCTCGGTCGCCGAACGGGTCCACGTCTCGCGCGCCAACGCCTACGCGCGGATCAACCGCCTCATCGAGGACGGGGTGATCCGCGGCTTCGGCGCCCGCGTCAACCACGAGCGCGCGGGGCACGGCGCCTCCGCCTACATCACCCTCAAGATCGTCCAGAACACCTGGCGGACCGTCCGCGAACAGCTCAGGGCCCTGCCGGGCGCCGCCCACATCGCCCTGGTCAGCGGCGACTTCGACGTCCTGCTGCTGGTCCACACCCCGGACAACCGCACCCTGCGCGAGCTGGTCCTCACCCGCCTCCAGTCGATCCCCGAGGTCCTGTCGACCCGCACGCTGCTGGTCTTCGAGGAGACGGACCTCGACCCGTGCACGGACCTGGGGGACTGAAACGCACGAGCCCGCCCGGGGACACCCGGGCGGGCTCGGACAGGTCGTACGGACGGGCTCCGGCGTAACAGGGGGCAGGACACCCCCTAGGGCGCCGTCCGCAGCCCGTCGAAGGCCATGTGGACGACCGTGTCCACCAGCTGCTCCCGCTCCGCGGGGGAGGCGTACTGCGGCTTGTACCACTCCACCAGTGAGTTGATCATGCCGAAGAGCAGTCGGGTGGCGAGGCGTATGTCCAGGTCGGCCCGCAGGTCGCCGTCGACGACGGCCGACTTCAGGAGATCGGCCACCCGGTGGTCGAACTCGCGGCGCCGCTCCATCGCCCACCGCTCGGTCTGGGTGTTGCCCCGCACGCGCAGCAGCAGCGTCACATACGGCAGCTCCTCGATGAGCACCTCGACGGTGCGCCGGGTCACGTACTCGACCCGCTCGATGGCCCGCCCGCGGCCCGCGGCCGGCTCGTCGAGGACCGCGAAGAGCCCGTCGAGCGCCCGGCTGACGGCGCGGTGCAGCAGCTCCTCCTTGCCGGCGACGTGGTGGTAGATCGACGACTTGGAGATCCCGGCCGCCTTGGACAGGTGCTCCATGGAGGTGCCGTCGTAGCCGCGCTCGTTGAAGACCTGGACGGCGACCGAGAGCAGTGTCTCGGGGGTGTACGTGTCGCGTCGCGCGGTGGTCATCGGCTCTCCTCCGCCTCTGCGGCTTCTTCCTCGGACGCCCGGCGCGCGAGCGCGAGCGAGGGCGCGTAACGGCCCGTGGGGTAGCGCTCGTGCAGGTTGCCGAGCAGGTCCCGCACGCGCGCGTGCCCGACCCGGGCGGCCCACTCCAGCGGACCCGCCGGGTAGTTGACCCCGAGCCGCATCGCGGTGTCCACGTCCTCGGCCGAGGCCACGCCCCGGTCCACGGCGTCGGCGGCGACGTCCGCCAGCATCGCGACCGTACGGGCCACGATCATGCCGGGCACGTCGCCGATGACCGACACCTGCTTGCCGAGCGCCTGGAACAGGCCGACGGCCTCGGCGAGGGCGTCCGGGTCGATGCCCCGCCGGGCCGACAGAACGATCCTGCTCGCCTTCTCGTAGTCGAGCGCGAGGTCGAAGGAGACGATCTCGTCCTGGTGGTACTCGAAGCCGGTCTCGCCGTCCGCGAGGAGCAGCCGGGCGCCACCGGGCAGCTCGACGGACCCCTCGCCCGGCTTGCGCCGCACCGCGATCCCGGCCCGCTCGAACAGGCCGACCAGCGGCTCGGCCGGCCCGAGGTCGCCCCGCACCGTGATCCGCGCCGGCGCCTCGGCCGGCGGCGCCGTGTGCGGCTCGGGGCGCTCGGCGCCCTCCGCGTACGCGAACCAGCCGTGCCCCGTCTTGCGGCCGAGGCGGCCGGACTCGACGAGCCGCCGCTGGGCGAGCGAGGGCGTGAACTTGGGGTCCTGGTAGAAGGACTCCCACACCGAGCGGGTCACGGCCTCGTTGACGTCCTGCCCGATGAGGTCGGTCAGCTCGAAGGGGCCCATCCTGAAGCCACCGCACTCGCGCAGCGCCGCGTCGATGGTGGCCGGGTCGGCGGCACCCTCCTCGAAGATCCGCAGCGCCTCCGCGTAGAAGGGGCGGGCCACCCGGTTGACGACGAAGCCGGGGGTGTCGGCGCAGCGCACCGGCGTCTTCCCCCAGTTCCTCATCGTCGCGTACGCGCGCGTGGCGGTGTCCGGGTCGGTGGCGAAGCCGCTGACGACCTCGACGAGCGGCAGCAGCGGCGCCGGGTTGAAGAAGTGCAGTCCGACGAAGCGGCCCGGCAGCCGGAGCCCTCCCGCGATGGCGGTGACGGAGAGGGAGGAGGTGTTGGTGGCGAGCACGGTGTCCGCGCCGACGACCTCCTCCAGGTCGGCGAAGAGCCGCTGCTTGACCGGGAGCTGTTCGACGATCGCCTCGACGACCAGGGCGGCGTCCGCGACGCCGGCGAGCTCGTCGGCCGCGCGCAGCCGGGCGACCGCCCCGTCCCGCTCGTCCTTGCCGAGCCGGCCCTTCTCGACCAGCCGGTCCAGGCGGCCCGCGACGGCCTTCACGGCCTCCGCGGCCCGGCCGGGGGCGCTGTCGTAGAGGCGTACGGGATGGCCGGCGACCAGGGCGACCTGGGCGATCCCCTGCCCCATGGTCCCGGTGCCGACGACGGCGACGACACCGTTCCGGTCGATGCCGGGCTCGATGGGGCGGGCTCCGTCGGCCGACACCGTGTCGCCGCTTCCCTGGACGGTCGTGCTGGCGCTCATAGGAGTGATCCTCCCCGATGGGTTTTCCACAGGATCGCCGGACCCCCTTGTCCCGACCGATCGTTCGGTTACTCTAACTCCGTACGCGTCTCCCTGCCCAGCTCGACGAGGAGTTGGTCCATCCATGGCCACCGCTCAGCTGACCACCGACGTTCTGGCCGAGAAGCACCGGTCGACACTCGACCAGGCGCTCGCCACGATCCGGACCCGCGCCTACTGGTCCCCGTACCCGGAGCACCCGAAGGCCTACGGGGAGAACGGCTCGCTGGACGCCGCCGCCGGCCTCGCGGCCTACGAGGACCTGCTGAACAAGCGCTTCGAGCTCGACCAGCCCGGCACCGACGGCTGGGTCCCCGGCGAGACCTCGCCGTACGGCCCCGCGCTCGGCGTCGAGTACCCGCACGCCGACCTCGACGTCCTCCTCCCGGCGATGCGCGCCGGCCTCGCCGCCTGGCGCGACGCCGGTCCCGAGACCCGCGCCCTGGTGAGCCTGGAGATCCTCGCCCGGATCTCCGCCCGCACCCACGAGTTCGCCCACGCCGTCATGCACACCAGCGGCCAGGCGTTCATGATGGCGTTCCAGGCCGGCGGCCCGCACGCCCAGGACCGCGGCCTGGAGGCCGTGGCGTACGCGTACGAGGAGCAGACCCGCACCCCGGCCGGCCGTACGGCCTGGTCCAAGCCGCAGGGCAAGCGCGACCCCCTGGAGCTCTCCAAGGAGTTCACCGCCGTCGGCCGCGGCATCGGCCTGGTCATCGGCTGCAACACCTTCCCGACCTGGAACGGGTACCCGGGCCTGTTCGCCTCCCTCGCCACCGGCAACGCGGTGCTGGTCAAGGCGCACCCGCGCGCGGTGCTGCCGCTGGCCCTCACGGTCCGCGTCGCCCGCGAGGTCCTCGCCGAGTCCGGCTTCGACCCCAACCTGGTGGCGCTGGCCGCCGAGCGTCCCGGCGAGGGCATCGCCAAGACGCTCGCCGTCCGCCCCGAGATCCGGATCATCGACTACACCGGCTCGACCGCCTTCGGCGACTGGCTGGAGGCCAACGCCCGCCAGGCGCAGGTGTACACAGAGAAGGCCGGCGTCAACACGGTCGTCGTCGACTCCACCGACGACTACAAGGGCATGCTCTCCAACCTGGCGTTCTCGCTGTCGCTGTACAGCGGCCAGATGTGCACCACCCCGCAGAACCTGCTGATCCCCCGCGACGGCATCACCACCGACCAGGGCCCCAAGTCCTACGACGAGGTCGTCGCCGACCTCGCCGCGTCGGTGGGCGGCCTGCTCGGCGACGACGCCCGCGCCAACGCGCTCCTCGGCGCCCTCGTCAACCCCGACGTCAAGGCCCGCCTGGAAGCCGCCGCCGGCCTCGGCGAGGTGGCGCTCGCCTCCCGCGAGATCGTCAACCCGGAGTTCCCGGACGCGGTCGTCCGTACGCCGGTCATCGTCAAGCTCGACGGCTCCAAGCCCGACGCGGAGGCCGCCTACTTCTCCGAGTGCTTCGGCCCGGTCTCCTTCGCCGTCTCGGTCGACTCCACGGCCGACGCGCTGGAGCTCCTGCGCCGCACGGTCCGCGAGAAGGGCGCCATGACCGTCGGCGCCTACACGACCTCGCCCGACACCGAGCGCGCCGTCGAGGAGGTCTGCCTGGACGAGTCCGCCCAGCTCTCCCTGAACCTCACCGGCGGTGTCTACGTCAACCAGACCGCCGCCTTCTCCGACTTCCACGGCTCCGGCGGCAACCCGGCGGCGAACGCCGCCCTGTGCGACGGCGCCTTCGTCTCCAACCGCTTCCGCGTGGTGGAGGTGCGCCGTCAGGTCTGACGCGAGCCGTCCGACCTGACGCGGTAGACGTGCGGGGCCCCGGGGAGGGGCGGGGCCCCGCCACACCCGGCCGGAGCCACGGGGCCGCCCGCCCCGGCCCAGGCCCTTTCCGCCGGTCTCCTCAGTCGATCTGCGCGTACCTCTGCACCCAGGCGTGCATCGCGATCGCCGCGGCCGCGCCCGCGTTGATCGACCGCGTCGAACCGAACTGCGCGATCGAGCACACCATCTGCGCGTGCTCCCGCGCCTCCTCGGTCAGCCCCGGCCCCTCCTGCCCGAAGAGCAGCACGCACCGCCGCGGCAGCACCGTCCGCTCGAGGGGCACCGCGCCCGGCAGGTTGTCGATGCCGATGATCGGCAGACCCTCGGCCGCCGCCCAGGCGGTCAGCTGCGCCGTGTCGGAGTGGTGGCGCACATGCTGGTAGCGGTCGGTGACCATGGCCCCGCGCCGGTTCCAGCGCCGCCGTCCCACGATGTGCACCTCCTTCGCGAGAAACGCGTTGGCGGTGCGCACCACGGAGCCGATGTTGAAGTCGTGGCCCCAGTTCTCCACCGCGACGTGGAAGTCGTGGCGGCGGGTGTCGAGGTCGGCGACGATCGCCTCGCGCGTCCAGTAGCGGTAGCGGTCGACGACGTTGCGCCGGTCGCCGTCGGCGAGCAGCTCGGGGTCGTAGCGCCCGCCTTCGGCGTCCTCGGGCCACGGCCGCGGGTGCGGCCCGACGCCGATCTCGGGGGCGAACCCCTCGTCGTACTGGATGGGCTGTTCTTCGGTGGTGCTCACCCGACGAGGGTACGGGGACCGGCCTCGTCGCCCGTGCGGCTCTGCTCGGGCACCGGCGCCGGCACGGGCGCGTCGCCGGCCGTCCGGCCGGACGGCCCGAACCGCCCCAGCACCCGGTCCCGGCCCCGCGCCACCCGCGCCCCGGCCCACAGCAGGAAGCCGGTTGGCAGGAACACGGCGTCCGCGGCGATCATCGCGAGCGAGAAGAACGGCAGCCCGAGCAGCAGCGCGATGCCGGCGTGCTCCAGCATCATCGCCGCGAGCAGGACGTTCTTGACCTTGCGGTTGAAGAGCGTGAAGGGGAACGCGACCTGCACGATCACCGTGCCGTAGGTGAGCAGCAGCACCATCGTGCCGCTGCCGCCGAGCACGCCGGACAGGGCGGGCCAGGGGGAGAAGTAGTCGAGGTGCAGCGGGTAGTAGAGCGCGGTGCCGTCCTGCCAGCGCGAGCCCTGGACCTTGTACCAGCCGGCCGTCGCGTAGATCAGACAGACCTCCGCCATGATCACGACGAGAGTCGCGTTGTGGGTGAGGTTGGCGACGACGTCGAGGAGCGTGCGCGGCTCGTCGGGCGCGTAGCGGTTCACCAGCCACCACAGGCCGTGGCCCAGCCACAGCACCCACAGCAGGACGAGCAGCCACCATTCGCCGGTGACGTCGGAGAACCAGGTGGCGGCGAGCAGGAAGCCGCCGAGCACGGTCCACAGCAGCGGCCCGACGACACGGTCGTCCGTCCTGCCGCGGCTGGCCCGGCGGGCGTCGAGCGACCAGACCTGCGCGCAGCGGGTGAGGACGAGGTAGAGCGACATCAGGTGGACGACGTTGTCGCCGCCGTCGCCCATGAAGATGGCGCGGTTCTGCAGGGACAGCACGCCGGCCATGAAGACGACGGAGACGGCCCGGGTGTGCCAGCCGAGCAGCAGCAGCACGGCGGAGAGCACGGCGAGCGCGTAGACGACCTCGAACCAGAGCCGGCCGTCGGACCACATCAGCACGCTGAAGGAGCGGTTGTCGGCGATCAGCCGCCGCCCCATCTCCCAGGACCAGGGGCTGTCGGGCCCGTAGAGCTCCAGGCGGTGCGGCCATTCGCGCAGCAGGAACAGCAGCCAGGTGAGGGAGAAGCCGATCCGGACGATCGCCGTCTGGTACGGGCCGAGGGCGTGCGCGGTGACCTTCTGCACGGCGGCGGCGAGCCGGCGGTCGAAGGGCGGGCGGCCCGCGGGCGGTCGGGGCCGCGTGACGGCGGGAGCCGGCGCGGGCGCGGGGGCGGACGCGGGGGCGGGGCTGTGGGTCATCGGGCGGCCGCCTCGGTCTTGGTCGTCGCGGTCGTCGCGGTCGTCGCGGTCGTCGCGGTCGTCGCGGTCGTCGCGGTCGTCGCGGTCGTCGCGGTCGTCGCGGTCGTCGCGGTCGTCGCGGTGGTGGCGGTCGTTCCGGCGGGCCGGTCGGCGTCGGTGATCCGCCACCAGCGGTAGTTGCGGTACGAGGGCCGGGTGTCGATCTTCTCGGCGCTCCACGCGGGCGCCGGCACGGACCGGGTGGCGGAACGCAGCTGGATCTTCAGGACCCGGCCGCCGAGCTCGCGCTCGTCGAGCCGGGCGACCACGATCCGGCGCAGATAGCTCTCGGAGAGCTCGCCGCGCATCCCGTTGGGCCGGTCGTCGTCGGTGTGCGAGCCGAGGTAGAAGTCCCAGGCCCGGCGCAGCTCGTTCTGCGCGGTGTGGCTGGGGACGAGGCTGCCGCGGATCTTCGCCGCGTCCTGGGCGGTGAGGTCGATCCAATCGGTGGTGCGGCGGGCACCGTCCGCGCCGGCGATCTGGGCGCGGACCTCGACGGCGATGTTCTGCTGGAGCGGGTTGGGCGCGAAGAGCTTCCAGTTCTGCTCGAACTCGGGGTAGATCCAGTCGTCCACGGCCTCGCCGTGCTGCTTGGTCAGCGTGTTCGACGGCGCGACGTGCAGGAACACCATCGCGAGGTGGACGCAGGCGAAGACACCGAGGACGGCGAGGGCGACGGCCGCGACCACCTGGTACGGCATCGAGAGCGCGGCGATGCCGGCGCGCGGGGCGGCGGAGCCGGACGAGGCGGAGTCCGGTGCGTCGGCGGCCGGTACGTCAGGGGCCGGTGCGTCGGAGGTCGGCGCGTCGGCGGCCGGGGCGTCGGGGGCCTGGGCTCCGGCGGCGCGGGGTGCGGTCACCCGTTCGGGCGAAGCCTGCGGCCCGGGCCCGTCCGCACCCGTGTCGTCGTACGAGTCCATCGCGCCCCGCTCCCGCTCGGCCTAAGGAGTTATCCACAGAGGTTGACACCATACGGGCCCCCGAACGACCATTGAAGTCATTCAACCGAACGATCGGTCGGTAGGGGGTTCCGGTGACCGCAGGTACGGCAGAGACCACAGCGACAGAGGGGTCGGCAGCGGCGCAGGCCGTGAGCCAGGCCGCTCTGGAGGCGGTCTTCGACGCCGCCGTCGCCGCCGACGAGCGCATCGAGCCGCGCGACTGGATGCCGGACGCCTACCGGGCCGGCCTGGTGCGCCAGATCGCCCAGCACGCCCACTCCGAGATCATCGGCATGCAGCCGGAGGCCAACTGGATCACCCGCGCGCCCAGCCTGCGGCGCAAGGCGATCCTCATGGCCAAGGTCCAGGACGAGGCCGGCCACGGCCTGTATCTGTACAGCGCCGCCGAGACCCTCGGCACCAGCCGCGACGAGCTCCTCGACAAGCTCCACTCCGGCCGCCAGAAGTACTCCTCGATCTTCAACTACCCCACGCTGACCTGGGCCGACGTCGGCGCCATCGGCTGGCTCGTGGACGGCGCGGCGATCACCAACCAGGTCCCGCTGTGCCGCTGCTCCTACGGGCCGTACGCCCGCGCGATGGTCCGCGTCTGCAAGGAGGAGTCCTTCCACCAGCGCCAGGGGTACGAGGCTCTGCTCGCCCTCTCCCGCGGCACCGAGGCCCAGCACGCCATGGCCCAGGACGCGGTGGACCGCTGGTGGTGGCCGTCGCTCATGATGTTCGGCCCGCCGGACGACGAGTCGACGCACTCCGCCCAGGCCATGGCCTGGAAGATCAAGCGCCACTCCAACGACGAGCTGCGCCAGCGCTTCGTCGACATCGCCGCCCCGCAGGCCGAGTCCCTCGGCCTCACCCTCCCCGACCCCGACCTGAAGTGGAACGAGGAGCGCGGGCACTACGACTTCGGCCCGATCGACTGGGCCGAGTTCTGGGACGTCCTCAAGGGCAACGGGCCGTGCAACGAGCAGCGGCTCGCCAAGCGCCGCCAGGCACACGAGGACGGCGCCTGGGTCCGGGACGCCGCGGCGGCCTACGCCGCCAAGCACGACCAGCACACGCACGGAAACGGGATCGGGGAGGCACGGGCATGACCACCGAAGGATGGCCGCTGTGGGAGGTCTTCGTGCGCTCGCGCCGCGGCCTGTCCCACACCCACGCCGGCAGCCTCCACGCGCCCGACGCGGAGATGGCCCTGCGCAACGCCCGCGACCTCTACACCCGGCGCAACGAGGGCGTGTCGATCTGGGTCGTCCCCTCCGGCGCCATCACCGCCTCCTCCCCGGACGAGAAGGACCCGTTCTTCGAGCCGGCCGCGGACAAGCCCTACCGCCACCCCACCTTCTACGAGATCCCGGACGGGGTGAAGCACCTGTGACCGGCACCGAGGCCACCACCGTGGCCACCACCGCCGTCCCGGCGGCGGCGCTCGCCCTCGGCGACGACGCCCTGATCCTCGCCCAGCGCCTGGGGGAGTGGGCGGGCAGCGCGCCCGTCCTCGAAGAGGAAGTCGCCCTCGCCAACATCGCGCTCGACCTCCTCGGCCAGGCCCGGGTGCTGCTCTCCCTCGTCGGCGACGAGGACGAGCTGGCCTACCTCCGCGAGGAGCGCGCCTTCCGCAACTGCCAGCTCGTCGAGCAGCCGGGCGGCGACTTCGCCCACACCATCGCCCGCCAGCTGTACTTCTCCACCTACCAGCGGCTCCTGTACGCACAGCTGGCCGCCGGCGACAGCCCGCTCGCCGGGCTCGCCGCCAAGGCCGTCAAGGAAGTCGCCTACCACCAGGACCACGCCGAGCACTGGACCCTGCGCCTCGGCGACGGCACCGACGAGAGCCACCGGCGGATGCAGCACGCCTGCGACGCCCTGTGGCGGTACACGGGCGAGCTGTTCGAGCCCCTCGACGGCCTCGGCATCGACACCGCGGCCATGGAGCGCGCCTGGCTCGACTCCGTCACCGCCGTCCTTCGCCGGGCCACGCTCACCGTGCCCACCGGACCGCGCACCGGCGCCTGGCGCGCGGGCGCCGGCCGCCAGGGCCTGCACACCGAGTCCTTCGGCCGGCTGCTCGCCGAGATGCAGCACCTGCACCGCAGCCACCCGGGGGCGTCATGGTGACCACCGCCCCGAGCGCGCCCGGCGCCGCCGGCACCACCGGTCCGACGGGCACCGGCACGGCTCCGACCGCCCTGGAGCGGGAGCTGGCCCGGATCGCCGGCGCCGTCCCCGACCCCGAGCTGCCGGTCCTCACCCTCGCCGAACTCGGCGTGTTCCGCGGTGTCCACGTGCACGGCCCCGGCCGCGTCGAGGTCGAGCTCACCCCCACCTACACCGGCTGCCCGGCGATCGAGGCGATGTCCTCCGACATCGAGCACGCCCTGCACGAGCACGGGGTGCCCGAGGTCTCCGTCGTCACCGTCCTCAGCCCCGCCTGGTCCACGGACGACATCACCGAGGAAGGCCGCCGCAAGCTCGCCGAGTTCGGCATCGCCCCGCCCCGCCCGCAGGGCCCGGCCGGCGCACCGGTGGCGCTCACCCTGGCGATCCGCTGCCCGCACTGCGGCTCCACCGACACCGAACTCCTCAGCCGCTTCTCCTCCACCGCGTGCAAGGCACTGCGCCGCTGCGTCTCCTGCCGCGAACCGTTCGACCACTTCAAGGAGTTGTAGATGGCGTCCCCGAACTCCGCACGGGCCGGGTTCCATCCGCTCCGGGTGAGCGAGGTCGAGCCGCTCACCGACGACTCCGTGGCCGTCACCTTCGCGGTCCCGCCCGAGCTGCGCGAGACCTACCGCCACACCCCCGGCCAGCACCTGGCGCTGCGCCGCACCGGGCAGAACGGCGAGGAGATCCGCCGGACGTACTCGATCTGCGCCCCGGCCGCCGCCGAGGGCGAGTCGCCCGTCCTGCGCGTCGGCATCCGCCTCGTCGACGGCGGCGAGTTCTCCACGTACGCCCTCAAGGAGCTCGCCGTCGGCGACACCGTCGAGGTCATGGAGCCGATGGGCCGCTTCGTGCTGCCCCCGCGCCCCGGACACTTCGCCGCCGTGGTCGGCGGCAGCGGCATCACGCCGGTGCTGTCCATGGCCGCCACCCTGCTCGCCCGCGAGCCCGAGGCCCGTTTCTGCCTCGTCCGCAGCGACCGCACCGCGTCCTCCACGATGTTCCTCGACGAGGTCGCCGACCTCAAGGACCGCTTCCCCGACCGCTTCCAGCTGGTCACCGTGCTCTCCCGCGAGGAGCAGCAGTCCGGCCTGCCCTCCGGCCGGCTCGACCGCGAGCGGCTCACCGGCCTGCTGCCCGCACTCCTCCCGGTCGACGCCATCGACGGCTGGTTCCTGTGCGGCCCGTTCGGCCTGGTGCAGAGCGCCGAACAGGCGCTGCGCAGCCTCGGCGTCGACCGCACCCGCATCCACCAGGAGATCTTCCACGTCGACGACGGCTCCGCCCCGGCCCCGGCCGTCGTGGCCGACGCCCCCGCGGACGCCACGCTGACCGCCACCCTGCACGGCCGCTCCGGCAACTGGCCGGTCCAGCAGGGCGAGACGCTCCTGGAGACGGTGCTGCGCGCCCGGGCGGACGCCCCGTACGCGTGCAAGGGCGGCGTCTGCGGCACCTGCCGTGCCTTCCTCGTCTCCGGCGAGGTCCGGATGGACCGCAACTTCGCCCTGGAGCCCGAGGAGACCGACGCGGGATACGTGCTCGCCTGCCAGTCCCACCCCGCCACCCCGGAGGTCGAGCTCGACTTCGACCGCTGACGGACCCGGCCCGCCGCCGCCCGGCCATTCCCTTCCGGTAGAACCTGTTCTATCTTGACGATCCGTCAGATCCCGTCAGGGCAGGGCCGGAAGGGACAGGACCGTGGACTTCACCTTCACCGAGGAACAGCAAGCCGCCGTCGAGGCGGCCAAGGCCGTCTTCGCCGGCGTCGCCCCCGACGCCGTACCCAGCCCCGCCCTCACCCCCGGCGCGGTCGCCGACGACCACGACCGCGCCCTGTGGGCCCGCCTCGCCGACGCCGACCTCCTCGGCCTCGTCCTCGACCCCGCCCACGGCGGCTCCGGACTCGACCCCGTCGCGCTCTGCCTCGTACTGCGCGAATCCGCCCGCGTCCTCGCCCGCGTACCGCTCCTCGAGACCAGCGCCGTCGCGCTCACCCTCCAGCGGTACGCCCCCGCCGGCACCGCCGCCGCCCTACTGCCCCGGGTCGCCCGCGGCGAACTCGTCCTCACCGCCGCCGCCCACGGCCGCACCGGCCACGACCCGGCCCCGCTCGCCGTCACCGCCCACCGCGAGGCCACCGGCTGGACCCTCGACGGCCACACCGCCGCCGTCCCCTGGGCCCACCACGCCGACCACATCGCCGTGCCCGCGCACACCCCCGACGGCCGCACCGTCCTCGCCCTGCTGCCCCGCGGCCACGACGGCCTCACCCTGACCGACCAGTACGGCACCCACGGCGAACTCCTCGCCGCACTCCGCCTCGACGACGTCCGCCTCGACAACGCCGACGTCATCGACACCGACGGCGCCTGGGAATGGCTGCACGGCCTCCTCGCCACCGGCACCTGCGCCCTCGCCCTCGGACTCGGCGAACAGGTCCTCAGCCTGACGAGCCAGTACACCGGCAAACGGGAACAGTTCGGCCACCCCGTGGCCACCTTCCAGGCCGTCGCCGTCCAGGCCGCCGACCGCTACATCGACCTGCGCGCCATGGAGGTCACCCTCTGGCAGGCCGCCTGGCGCATCACCACCGACGCCGGCGCCGCACTCCCCGCGGCCGCGGACATCGCCGTCGCCAAGATCTGGGCCGCCGAAGGCGTCCGCCGCGTCGTACAGACCGCCCAGCACCTCCACGGCGGCTTCGGCGCCGACACCGACTACGCCCTGCACCGCTACCACGCCTGGGCCAAACACCTCGAACTGTCCCTCGGCCCCGCCGCCCAGCACGAAGAGGAACTCGGCGACCTGCTCGCCACCCACCCCCTCACCTGACCGGCGAGAGGCAACAGCCGACAACCGACAACAGACAGCCGCGAGAAGACCAGCGGGAGCCGGCCGGCATAAGGGCGACCGACGGCGACCGACAGGAGCCGGCCGACGGCCGGGAACTACAGCACGTACGCCGCGCTGCCGCCGTCCGTCACCATCGGGCGCCCCGCGCCCTCCCAGGCCAGCATGCCGCCGTCGACGTTCACAGCGTCGATGTCCTGCTGCACCAGGTACTGCGTGACCTGCGCCGACCGGCCACCGACCCGGCACATCACGAACGCCCGGCGCCCGTCGGCCACGGCCTCCGTCACCTCACCGAACCGCGCCACGAAGTCGCTCATCGGCACGTGCAGCGCACCCTCGACATGACCGGCCGCCCACTCGTCGTTCTCACGGACGTCAAGGACCAGGGCGTCAGCCGGAACGGAGGCCACGTCGACCGACGGCAGCTGGGCGAAATTCATGGACCTGGCCTTCTCTCTGCGAACCACGCGCCACACCCGGGCGCACCACCATCGAACCTACTGCACGCCGCCTACCGCACGAGCGCGGCGAGCTCCGCCTCACGCTCGGCGACCTGCGTACGCAACTGCTCCGCGATCTCCTCCAGGAGCCGGTCCGGGTCGTCCGGCGCCAGCCGCAGCATCGCGCCGATCGCGCTCTCCTCCAGCTCCCGCGCGACCAGCGACAGCATCTCCTTGCGCTGCGACAGCCACTCGAGCCGCGCGTACAGCTCCTCGCTCTCGCTGAGCCGCACCTCAGGCACCGGGCCCGCCGCCCACTCCGCGGCCAGCTCGCGCAGCAGCGCCTCGTCGCCACGGGCGTAGGCCGCGTTCACCCGCGTGATGAACTCCTCGCGGCGCTTACGCTCGTCCTCTTCCCGGGCCAGATCCGGATGCGCCTGCCGCGCCAGATCCCGGTACAGCTTCCGCGCCTCGTCCGACGGCCGCACCCGCTTCGGCGGCTGCACCGACCGCTCCGTCAGCATCGCCGCCGCCTCGGGCGACAGCCCCTCGGAGTCGACCCAGTCGTCGAACAGCTCCTCGACCCCGGGCATCGGCATGACCGCGGCCCGCGCGTCCTGCGCCCGCCGCACGTCCTCCGGGTCACCGGAACGCGCCGCCTTCGCCTCCGCGATCTGCGCGTCCAGCTCGTCGAGCCGCGCGTACACCGGGCCCAGCCGCTGGTGGTGCAGCCGGGAGAAGTTCTCCACCTCGACCCGGAACGTCTCCACCGCGATCTCGAACTCGATCAGCGCCTGCTCCGCGACCCGGACGGCGTGATCCAGCCGCGCCTCGGGCCGCTCGCCATCGGTCCGCCCGTCCTCGGGCCGGTCATCCGTGGCCGCCGCGCCCTCGGTGAAGTGCGCGCCGGCGGGCTGCTCACCCGCACCGGCACCCGGCTCGCCTTCGGGCCGGTCCTGGGACTCGCCACCCACGCCCTGGTCCACGCTCACGTCCACGCCCGTCCACGTCCTCGTTCCGGCTCGTCGCCCCCAGCCTACGGTCCTTCCGGGGGGGCCTCCCCCCTCCCTCCCCCTCCCTCCCCTCCCCCTCGGTCCTGCTCTGAAGCCGGGCGTCACCGGCATGGCCGACATCGCCCCGGTCACCGACATCGCCCCGCTCACCAGCGACGCCCCGGCCACCGACGACGCCTGGCGTCGCCTGCGACACCCACGTCGCCGGCTACCCGGACGCCACCGGCGTCACTCGATGCCCCGCGGCGGCCCGGCCGTGGCTCAGACGCCCGTCTCCGCCGCTATGCGGCCCGTGCGGATGGCCGACAGGAGGTCGGCGTGGTCCGCGGTGGTGCGGTCCGCGTAGGTGACGGCGAAGGCGGCTATGGCGTCGTCGAGTTCCTCGTTCTTGCCGCAGTAGCCGGCGATCAGGCGCGGGTCCGCGCTGTGGGCGTGGGCGCGGGCGAGCAGGGCGCCGGTCATGCGGCCGTAGTCGTCGAACTGGTCGGCGGTCAGGGCGGCGGGGTCGACGCTGCCCTTGCGGTTGCGGAACTGGCGGACCTGGAAGGGCCTGCCCTCGACCGTGGTCCAGCCCAGCAGGATGTCGCTGACGACCTGCATCCGCTTCTGCCCGAGCACCACGCGCCGGCCTTCGTGCCCGGTGTCCGGCGTGCTGAAGCCGACGGCGGGCAGGTGGGGCAGCAGCGCGGAGGGCCGGGCCTCCTTGACCTGGAGGACGAGTGGTTCGCCTCGGTGGTCGAGGAGCAGCACCACGTAGGAGCGGGTGCCGACGCTGCCGGTGCCGACGACGCGGAAGGCCACGTCGTGGACTGCGTACCGGGCGAGCAGCGGTCGCCGGTCCTCGGAGACGGTGTCGAGGTAGGGGCCGAGGGCCGCGGCGACGGCCGCTGCCTCCGCGTCGCCGACGCGGCGCAGCACCGGTGGCGCGTCGACGAAGCGTCTGCCGCCGCCGTCCGCTTCGGCGACGGCTTCGGTGGAGCGGGCGGCGAACCGTGCGCTGGTGTTGTTGCGGGCCTTGGCCTCGACGCGTTCGAGGGTGCCTATGAGGTCGCGGGCGTCGGTGTGGGAGACGAGTTCCTCGTCGGCGATGGCGTTCCAGGCGTCGAGGGTGGGGAGCTTGGCGAGCAGCCGCATGGTGCGCCGGTAGGCGCCGGCGGTGTCGTAGGCGGCGGCGCGGCAGGTGTCCTCGTCGGCGCCGGCCTCGCGTCCGGCGAGGACGAGGGAGGTGGCGAGCCGCTTGAGGTCCCATTCCCAGGGGCCGACGACGGTCTCGTCGAAGTCGTTGAGGTCCATGACGAGCCGGCCGCGGGCGTCGCCGTAGATGCCGAAGTTGGCGGCGTGGGCGTCGCCGCAGAGCTGGGCGGGGATGCCGGTGACGGGGGAGCCGGTGAGGTCGTGGGCCATGAGTCCGGCGGAGCCGCGGAGGAAGGCGAAGGGGCTGGCCGCCATGCGGCCGACTCTGATGGGCGTGAGCTCGGGTACGCGGCCGCGGCTGGACTCCTCGACGGCGCCGACGGCGTCGGGCCGGCCGCTGACGGCCGTGAGCTCGGCGTGTGCGGAGCGGGGGACGTGGTGCCGGAGTGTCTTGCCCCGCTGCCGGGCGGTGGCGTCGGCGGCACCGGCGTCGGCGTCGGCATCAGCGGTGCGTCGGCGGACGAAGCCGGGGACGTGGGGGATACGGACGGGGCTGTCGCCGCGGCCGGTGCCGCCGATGGCGCCGGCACTGCCCGCGGTGGCCGCGCTGCCCGCCGTGTCCGTGGCGTGCTCGTGTCCGCGCTGTTCCGGTACCGCTGTCGTGGTCTCGTCCATCGGACGCCCTCCCCCGCTGTTCGCTGTCGTGCCGCCGACCGGCTGACCAACATCAACTCGGTCGGCTGGGCACGACGGTACAGCCGGGGCCGTCAGGCCGTCTCCCCCTGTGGACAACGGCCTGTGGACAACTTTCCCGGGCGGCTTCGGCGGCCTGTTCGGCGCGGTCAGACGCCGACCGCTTCCTCCATCTCCTCCTCCGCCTCGGCGGCCTTCACGGCCTCGGCGGTGTCCTTCTCGGTCCGGGGCGCGGGTACGACGGCGGCCCGGCGACGGCTCTCGGTGAGGCCGGCGGCGGCGACGAGGAGCAGACCGGCGAGGAACCACAGCGCGAGCACGAGGACGTTGCGGCCGAGTGCGTGGCCGTCGAAGTAGACGTGGCCGCGGACGCCCTCGACGAATCCGGCGCCGTTCCAGAAGGCGTGCAGCGAGCCGAAGAAGCCGGGCTGGAGTTCGGGCCGGTAGATGCCGCCGGAGCTGGTGAAGTTGAGCATCACGAACAGCACCATCACGCCGAGCGTGGTCCATCGCTTCAGATAGGTGTGCAGTCCGACGCCGACGAAGAGGATGCCCGCGCAGTACAGCCAGGACAGCGCCCAGACGCCGCCGAGGCCGTGGTCGACGAGGTGGAAGAGCGGTCCGGCGAAGACGGCGCCGACGAGGCTGACGACGAGGGACATGCCGGCGGCGAGGAGGGCCCGGAGGCGCAGGGGCAGGACGGCTCCGGCGCCGCCGATGACGGCGACGGAGGCGTAGGAGCCGATGCTGAGGGCGACGAGGAGGAAGAAGACGCCCTGGCCGGTGGGGTCGCCGGAGGAGACGGGGGCGACGTCGGTGACCTTGAGGGGTTCGCCCTGGGTGGCGGCGACCTTGGTGAAGACCTTCTCGACGGCCATGGCGGTGGTGTCGGAGGCGGCCGAGGCGACCAGCAGCTCCGGGGCGCCCGTACCCGGGCCCGCGCCCGTACCTCCGCCCGCTCCCGCGCCGGCGCTCCCGCCCGTAGCGGCACCGGTGGCCCCGCCCGGGATGTACGCGCCGAAGCTGGACTGGTCGCGCAGGGCGGCGGTGGCGGTGGCGCGGTCGGGGACGGTGCGGACGTCGAGGGCGCCGGCGCCCTTGTCCTGGAGGGTCTGGGCGAGGACCTGGGCCCGCGGGCCGGAGCCGACGATGTCGACGCGCAGGTCGTGGGGTTCGGGGGCGTGGAAGGCGCCGAGGTAGGCGAGGCCCATGCCGACGCACATCAGCAGGGGGGTGAGCAGATGCCCGAGGACGTGGCGCAACGCTCCCTTGGTGGTGGGTCCTGCGGACACCTGAACCTCCATGGTTGGCTTTTACAACTACACAACCGTTGTACTATACAACTGACAGCATGGGCAGCACCAAGGAGCCACCATGAGCGGCGGCGCGCGGGAGAACTCCCTCGACACCATCCAGCGGGAACTGACGGCCTTCGCCCGCCGTGCCCGGGCCGCCGCGGCCCGGCTCCATCCGGAGCTGCCGCTGGTCTCGTACACGCTGCTGGCCCATATCGACGACCAGAAGGGCTGCCGGGCCACGGATCTGGCGGCCCACTACCTGCTCGACAAGTCGACGGTCAGCCGGCAGCTCGCGACGCTGGAGAAACTCGGGCTCGTCGAGCGGCGGCCCGACCCGGACGACCACCGGGTCCAGGTGCTGCACCCGACCGAGGCGGGCACCCAGGTCCTCGCCTCGACGCAGGCCAGCCGGCTCGCCGCGTACGAGGAGCGCCTCAAGGACTGGTCGGCCGAGGACCTGGCCGCCTTCGCCGGCTATCTGCTGCGCTACAACGAGGCCGGCGACGCCGGCCTCCCCCGCGCCGGCACCCAGGCATAGGTCTACAGCCCGGCGTCCCGGGCGAGCAGCGCCGCCTGCACCCGGTTCTCGCAGCCCAGCTTGGCCAGGATCCGGCTCACGTACGTCTTCACCGTGGCCTCGCTCATGTGCAGCCGCCGTCCCGCGTCGGCGTTGGACAGGCCCTCCCCGAGCAGCGCGAGCACCTCGCGCTCGCGCTCGCTGAGCGCCGTCAGCCGGCCCCGCGCCTCCTCGGCGCGGGCCGCCTCGCGGCCCGAGGCGAGCCGTTCGACCACATGCCGGGTGGCGGCCGGCGACAGATAGGCGTCGCCCGCGGCGGCGGCCCGCACGGCGCGGATCAGCTCGGCCGGGGCGGTGTCCTTGAGCAGGAACCCGGCACCGCCGTGCTCCAGGGCCCGCAGCACGTTCTCCCGCTCGCCGAAGGTGGTCAGCACGATCACGCGCGTCGCCGGCGCCGCCCGGCGCAGCTCCGGCAGCGCCGACAGGCCGTCGAGGACGGGCATCTGGATGTCGAGCAGCAGCACGTCCGCCGCGTGCGCGCGCGCCAGGTCGACGGCCTCCCGGCCGTTCACGGCCTCCGCGACGACCTCGATCTCCTGGTCCGAGGTGAGGATCATCCGGATCCCCGCCCTGATCAGAGGCTCGTCATCGGCGATCACGACCCTGATTCGCTGCCCTGCCCCAGCCACAGCCACTCCCCACCGGCTACCGGTACGCCCGGCCGCGCCCCGCGCCCGGCCGCGGCGGCGGCCACTGGCCGCGCCCCCCACCGGTCCGCGCTAGCGCACCACGTCGTACGACTTCTTCTCGATCAGCTTGCCGTCCTTGAAGCAGAACCGGAAAACCGGCTCCTTCTCCACGTCGTCGTTGACCTCCGCGCTCATCAGCACCAGGCACGTGGATCCCGCGGGCTCCTTGGGGCCCTTGCCGTGCAGGCCGGTGGTGGCGATGGTGTCCCCCGAAGGAAGGCTGTCGCGGACCTCCTGCTCGTTCTGCCCGATCGTGACCGAGTCGTACTGGCCCTGGTCGATCATTCCGTCGCTCATCGCGTTCTTCACGCCGAAGAACAGGGCGAAGCCCGCCGCCACGATCAGCAGGACCACGACGACAGCCGCTATCCCGCAGCCGATCGCGATCCCGGCCCCCGTGCTCCGACCCCTGCCCGCCTGCATCGCCATCGCCAGCTCCCGCTCGCTCACCGTCCAGTCGGACGGTCCGACTGCGACCCGGCCACGATGGCCGCGCAGGGGCCCCTTCATCTGCTGCCGGAAGTCGTCGGCCGCATCGACGAAAGGCGCGGCGGAAGGCACGGCGTACGGGTTGTCGGACGGCGCCGCGTACGGGTTGTCGTCGGGGACGGCGAACGGATCCACGTACGGCGCGGCCTCCACCGCCCCGTACGGCAGCACGCCGGCGACCCGGAAGCCGCCGCCGTCCGCCGGGCCGGCGTGGATGATGCCGCCGACCAGCCGGGCCCGTTCGTGCAGTCCGGTCAGGCCCTGGCCGCCGCTGACGACTCCGACGGGCGGCTCGGCCGGGTCCTCGTTGAAGACCTCGACGATGAACGCGTCCGGCTCGTAGCGGACCTCGACGGAGATCGTGGCGCCCGGCGCGTACTTGTACGCGTTCGTCAGGCCTTCCTGCACGATCCGGTAGGCGGCGTGGTCGACGGCGGGCGCGAGCGCGCGGGCGTCGCCGTGCCGGGTCAGGCTGATCGCGGTCCCGGCGTGCCGGGCGGCCGTCACGAGCCCCTCGATGCCCGCGGTGCCGCGCGCGGCCCTGCCCGTCTCGTCGCCGGGCGGCAGGACGGGGACGCCCAGGCCGTCGTCGGGGGCCGCCACGCCGTCGCGCAGGATGCCGACGACCTCCCGCAGTTCGTGCATGGCGTCCACCGAGGCGTTGCGCAGCACCGCGACGGCCTGCCGCTGGCGGTCGGTCAGGTCCCGGTCCACCTCCAGGGCGCCGGTGTGCACGGAGATCAGCGCCAGCTGGTGGCCGAGGCTGTCGTGCATGTCCTGGGCGATGCGCTGCCGCTCCCGCATCCTGGCCTGCCCGACGAGCATCGCCCGCTCGCGCAGCAGTTGCACGTTGCGCTCCTGCAGGGCGTGGAGCAGGGTCCGGCGCTGGGTCCAGTAGCGGTGGGCGAGACCGGGTGCCAGCGTCGTACCGAGGAAGTACAGCGTGGAGAGGAACGACACCGTCAGCATCGTGCGTTGGTCCCACGCTTCGAGGAGGGTGCCCACGATGTTCACCGCGTACGCGGTGGAGAACGCGGCGAGCGCCCTGCCGGCGCCCGCGATGTAGCGGCCGGCCGACCAGCCGATGAGGATCAGCAGCGCCATGAAGCCCGGTATGAACGGTGCGAGGAGTGACGTGACGACCAGCACACTCGCGGGCAGCCGGCGCCGCACCAGCGACAGCACGGCGGAGGCCACCGCGACCGCGGCGGTCTTCCAGCCCTCTCCGCCGAGCATCTCCTGCGTACCGGCGGCGAGCAGCGCCATGACGACCGCGAGCACCAGCTCGCCGGCGGTCCTGCGCCGCGACCAGTGCCCGGGCACCACGAACCAGTGCCACGCGGCGGCCGGCCACGACCTGACGGTCCGGATGTTCACGACGTCCCGGATCTTCGTACGAGCTTCCACGCCCGAACGATAGGCAACTGCCCGGTCCCTGCGCGTTCCTCTTTCGTCGCTCCCCGGGCCGACGAAGGTCGATGCCGGACGACGACGAAAGACGGACGTCGGACGTCGGACGGGAGCCCCTCCGCTGAAGAACGAAGACCGAGGAGAAGAAGACAAGAAGACAGGAGGCAGAGGACAGAGGCAGAGACCCGGAGACGACAACGCGGAAGCCCCGTAGGTCTGAGACCTACGGGGCTTCCGTCTGGTGCGCGAGGGGGGAGTTGAACCCCCACGCCCTTTCGGGCACTGGAACCTGAATCCAGCGCGTCTGCCTATTCCGCCACCCGCGCATTGGGTGGTCTCCCGGCTCCCTCACCTTTTCGGTTCGTTTGCCTGGCGACATCTGAAGATTAGCACGTCGCGGGCCGTGGATTCACATCCGTTGTTTCGACCCCGCCCCGACCGACCAAGGAGAGAGGGGGAACGAGGAGGAACGAGGAGGAACGCCGCAGGAGAGCGCGGCGGGAGAGCTCCGCGGGGAGCGCGGCAGCGGACGCGGCGGGAGAAGAGGGTGAGACAGGTGACGCATGGGGCCCTCCTGCTTCGGCGCCCGGTGCGGGACACTGTCCACAGGCCGCCTCTACGATCCGTGGGGAAAGCCCGGCGGAAGGTCTGTGAGAGGTGACACTCGTCCACAGGGCAGAGAAGGGGAACCAGCCGATTTCCCGACGCGTGGATACGATCAGTAAGCAGTACCAGGACGACAACGACGGAGGAGGTGCCCCATGGGAGTCATGAAGCGGTTCGAGCAGCGACTCGAAGGTCTGGTGAACGGCACCTTCGCCAAGGTGTTCAAGTCCGAGGTCCAGCCCGTCGAGATCGCCGGCGCGCTCCAGCGCGAGTGCGACAACAACGCGACGATCTGGAACCGCGAGCGGACCGTCGTCCCCAACGACTTCATCGTGGAGCTGAGCGCGCCGGACTACGAGCGCCTCAGCCCCTACTCGGGTCAGCTCGGCGACGAGCTCGCCGGCCTGGTCAGGGACTACGCCAAGCAGCAGCGGTACACCTTCATGGGACCGATCAAGGTCCACCTGGAGAAGGCCGACGACCTCGACACCGGTCTGTACCGGGTGCGCAGCCGTACGCTCGCGTCGAGTTCGTCACAGCCGCAGCCGCCCGCCGGCCAGTCCCCGCACCCCGGTCAGGGACACGGCCAGGGCCACCCGCAGCCGCCCCGCGGCGGCTACGGCTACCCGCCGGCCGGCGCCCCGCCGATGCCCGCGGGGCCGCCGCCCGGCGCCCCGGCCATGCCCGCGCACCGTCCGTCCGCGCCCACTTCGGGCGGCGGCGGCCAGGTGCGTCGCTGGATCGAGATCAACGGCAACCGCCACCAGATCTCTCGTCCGACCCTGGTCCTCGGCCGCAGCACCGACGCGGACGTGAGGATCGACGATCCCGGCGTCTCGCGCCGGCACTGCGAGATCCGGACCGGCACGCCCTCGACGATCCAGGATCTCGGGTCCACCAACGGCATCGTGGTGGACGGGCAGCACACCACCCGCGCTACGCTCCGCGACGGCTCGCGGATCGTCGTGGGCAGCACCACCATCGTTTACCGGCAAGCCGAAGGGTGAAGCGGGGGCAATGTCAGAGCTGACCCTGACGGTCATGCGGCTGGGTTTCCTGGCCGTTCTGTGGCTGTTCGTCATCGTGGCCGTCCAGGTCATCCGTAGTGACCTGTTCGGCACGCGGGTCACCCAGCGCGGTTCCCGCCGTGCCGAGGCGCGCCCCCAGCAGGGCGGGCGCCAGGCCGCGCCCCCGCAGCAGCGAGGCGGCCAGCCGGCCGCCGCGCCGGCGGCCGGGCGGCAGCGCCGCGGCGCGCCGACCAAGCTGGTCGTCTCCGAGGGCACCCTCACCGGCACGACGGTCGCCCTGCAGGGCCAGACCATCACGCTGGGCCGGGCCCATGACTCGACGATCGTGCTGGACGACGACTACGCGTCCAGCCGGCACGCCAGGATCTATCCGGACCGGGACGGTCAGTGGATCGTCGAGGACCTCGGGTCCACCAACGGCACGTATCTCGACCGGACCCGCCTCACCACGGCCACGCCGATTCCGCTGGGCGCGCCGATCCGCATCGGCAAGACCGTCATCGAGCTTCGGAAGTAGTGCTACATCATGAGTGAGCGCGAGCGGAGCGAGCGCGCCGGGACGGTTCCCACGACGGGCCGCCCCGGGGACCGCGCGGCAGCCCGGGCAGCGGGCCCGGGCGGGTACGGGCTCCCGACCGGAGCGACCGGAGCGACCGGAGGGTGGGCAGTGTGGCTCGAGACCGGCGGCACCCCCAGGCTGCGCCGACAGGGCAGGTGGGCATGAGTCTTTCACTGCGTTTCGCCGCGGGCTCGCACAAGGGCATGATCCGCGAGGGCAACGAGGACTCCGGCTACGCCGGTCCCCGGCTGCTCGCGATCGCCGACGGCATGGGCGGCCAGGCCGCAGGTGAGGTCGCCTCGTCCGAGGTGATCTCCACCCTGGTGACGCTCGACGACGACGTCCCCGGCTCCGACATCCTCACCTCGCTGGGTACGGCGGTGCAGCGCGCCAACGACCAGCTGCGGATGATGGTCGAGGAGGACCCGCAGCTGGAGGGCATGGGCACCACGCTCACCGCCCTGCTGTGGACCGGCCAGCGCCTCGGTCTCGTCCACGTCGGCGACTCCCGCGCCTATCTGCTGCGCGACGGCGTGCTCACGCAGATCACGCAGGACCACACCTGGGTGCAGCGGCTCGTCGACGAGGGCCGGATCACCGAGGAGGAGGCGACGACCCATCCGCAGCGTTCGCTGCTGATGCGGGCGCTCGGCAGCGGCGACCACGTCGAGCCGGACCTCTCCATCCGCGAGGTGCGGGCCGGCGACCGCTATCTGGTCTGTTCCGACGGTCTGTCGGGTGTCGTCTCGCACCAGACGCTGGAGGAGACCCTCGCCAGCTACCAGGGCCCGCAGGAGACCGTGCAGGAGCTGATCCAGCTCGCGCTGCGCGGCGGCGGCCCGGACAACATCACGGTGATCATCGCCGACGTCCTCGACGTCGACGGCGGCGACACCCTCGCCGGCCACATCAGCGACACCCCGGTGATCGTGGGCGCGGTCGCCGAGAACCAGCCGCAGCTGCACGACGGCGGCGCCATGCACACGCCCGCGGGCCGCGCCTCCGGCCTCGGCCGGCCGGCCCCGCACCAGCAGCCGCCGGCCGGCAGCTTCGGCCCGCCCGGCAGCGGCGAGGAGCACGGCTACGGGTACGGCGGGATGCCGCCTCAGGGCTCCTTCGACGCGTACACGGACGACGACTTCGTCAAGCCGCGCTCGGCCGGCCGGAAGTGGCTGAAGCGCTCCTTCTTCCTCGTGCTCGCCCTCGCCGTCGTCGGCGGCGGCCTGTACGGCGGGTACCGCTGGACGCAGACGCAGTACTTCGTGGGCTCGAAGGACGGGCACGTGGCGCTGTACCGGGGCATCAGCCAGGACCTGGCCTGGGTGAAGCTCTCGGAGGTCGAGACCGACCACCCCGAGATCGAACTCAAGTACCTGCCGGCGTACCAGCGCAAGCAGGTCGAGGACACCATCGCGGGCGGCAGCCTCGACAAGGCGCAGACGAAGATCGCCGAGCTGGGGCTGCAGGCGTCCGCCTGCAGGAAGACCGAACAGCGGCACAAGGCCGCCGCGGAGGCCGCGGACAAGGCGAGCAACCCGCCGCCGACCGAAGGCGCCGCCTCGCCGAACAAGAAGCCGACCACGGCCGCGCCGTCGCCCGGACCGACCCTGTCCGCGGAGGAGCAGAAGCTGGCCTCGAACTGCGGCAAGCAGTAAGCAGACCCGTAGGGGGCCTTTCACCACCATGAGCGTTGTCACCAACACGACCACCATCGGCGCCATCGAGGCGCCGAGCCGTCGCAACACCGAGCTGGCGCTGCTCGCGTTCGCCGTCGCCATCCCGGTGTTCGCGTACCTGAACGTCGGTCTGGCGATCGACGGCAAGGTGCCGCCGGGCATGCTCGGGTACGGGGCCGGCCTCACGCTGCTCGCGGGCGTCGCGCATCTCGTGGTGCGCAAGTGGGCGCCGTACGCGGACCCGCTGCTGCTGCCGCTGGCGACGCTGCTGAACGGGCTTGGCCTGGTGCTGATCTGGCGCCTCGACCAGTCGCCGCGCATCATCGCCCGGTCGATGGCGCAGTTCAACAGCTTCAGCCCGGACGCGCCGAAGCAGATGCTGTACTCGGCGATCGGCGTCGCCATGTTCGTGGGCGTGCTGCTGGTCCTGAAGGACCACCGCGTGCTACAGCGCTACACGTACATCTCGATGGCCGCGGCCCTCGTCCTGCTGCTGCTGCCGCTGGTGCCGGGCCTCGGCTCGGACGTCTTCGGCGCCAAGATCTGGATCCACATCGGCGGCTTCTCCATCCAGCCCGGTGAGTTCGCCAAGCTGGTCCTGGCCGTGTTCTTCTCCGGCTATCTGATGGTGAAGCGGGACGCGCTGGCGCTGGCCAGCCGCCGGTTCATGGGGCTCTACCTGCCCCGTGGCCGTGACCTGGGCCCGATCCTGACGATCTGGGCGATCAGCCTGCTCATCCTGGTCTTCGAGAACGACCTCGGTACGTCGCTGCTGTTCTTCGGCATGTTCGTGATCATGCTGTACGTGGCGACGGAGCGGACCAGCTGGGTCGTCATGGGTCTGCTGATGTCGACGGCTGGCGCGGTCGTCGTCGGCTCGACCGCCTCCCACGTCCAGTCCCGTGTGGCCGCGTGGCTCGACCCGTTCGAGTGCCTGAAGACGGCGCCCGAGGGCTCCAACATGGCCATGGCCTGCGACCAGATGACGCAGGTGCTGATGTCGTTCGGCTCCGGCGGCATCCTCGGCACCGGTCTCGGCCAGGGCAACTCGGACCTGGTCGGCTTCGCCGCCAACTCCGACTTCATCTTCGCCACGGTCGGCGAGGAGCTGGGCCTGGCCGGCGTCATGGTCTTCCTGCTGCTGTACGGCCTGATCATCGAGCGCGGTGTGCGCACCGCCCTCGCGGCCCGCGACCCGTTCGGCAAGCTCCTCGCGATGGGCATGTCCGGCGCGTTCGCGCTGCAGGTCTTCGTCGTCGCCGGCGGTGTGATGGGCCTGATCCCGCTGACCGGTATGACGATGCCGTTCCTCGCCTACGGTGGCTCGTCCGTGATCGCCAACTGGGCGCTGATCGGCATCCTCATCCGTATCAGCGACACGGCGCGCCGTCCCGCGCCCTCCCCCGCCCCGAACCCCGACGCCGAGATGACGCAGGTGGTCCGTCCGTGAACAAGCCGCTGCGCCGAGTCGCGATCTTCTGCGGCCTGCTGGTCCTCGCCCTGCTGCTGCGGGACAACTGGCTGCAGTTCGCCCGCGCCGAAGAGCTCAACGCCAACCCGAAGAACAAGCGGGTGACGATCGAGCGCTACGCGAGCAAGCGCGGGAACATCATCGTCGACGGCAAGCCGATCACCGGCTCCGTCGATTCCGGTGACACGTTCTACCGGTACAAGCGGACGTACGTCGACGGCCCCATGTGGGCGCCGGTGACGGGGTACGCGTCGCAGGCGTTCGACGCCAGCCAGATCGAGAAGCTCGAGGACGGCGTCCTCACCGGCAACGACGACCGGCTGTTCTTCGACCGCACGCTCGCGATGTTCACGGGCGAGGAGAAGAAGGGTGGCAACGTCGTCACCACTCTGAACGGGGCCGCCCAGAAGGCCGCGTTCAAGGGCCTCGGCTCGAAGACGGGCGCCGTCGTGGCGATCGAGCCGTCGACGGGCAAGATCCTGGCGCTCGCCTCCACGCCGTCGTACGACCCGGGCTCCTTCGCCGGCTACCACAACAAGGACTCCGCGGCGTGGAACGCGCTGGAGAAGGACAAGAACAAGCCGAAGCTGAACCGCGCGCTGCGTGAGATCTACCCGCCCGGCTCCGTCTTCAAGGTCGTCACGGCCGCGGCGGCGCTGGAGAGCGGCAAGATCAGCGACATCAACGCGCCGACGGACACTCCCGAGGGCTGGAAGATCCCGCTCTCGACGGTGCCGATGAAGAACCACGCCACCGGCTGCGCCAACGCCAGCATCAACGAGGCGCTGCGGATCTCCTGCAACTCGGTCTTCGCCAAGCTCGGTGCCGACGTCGGCCGCGACAAGATGGTCGACATGGCGCAGAAGTTCGGCTTCAACTCCGAGCAGTTCGTGCCCGTCCGCGCCGTCGCGTCCGTCTACGACAAGAACGCCGACGCCGGTGGCAACGCGCTCTCCTCGATCGGCCAGTTCAACACCGCGACGACGCCGCTGCAGATGGCGATGGTGACGGCCGCGATCGCCAACGACGGCAAGCTGATGAAGCCGTACATGATCGACGAGCTGCGGGCGCCGAACCTCGACGTCATCAAGAAGACGGAGCCGGAGGAGCTCAGCCGCCCGGTCTCGCAGAAGACCGCGCAGCAGCTCCAGGCGATGATGGAGAACGTCGTCGAGAACGGCACCGGCCAGAACGCGGCCCTCGGCGGCGGCGTGAAGGTCGGCGGCAAGACCGGTACGGCGCAGCACGGCGAGAAGAACTCGAAGCGGCCGTACGCGTGGTTCATCTCGTACGCGAAGACCGACCAGGGTTCGCCGGTCGCGGTCGCCGTGATCGTCGAGGACTCGGAGGGCACCGACCGTGAGGACATCACCGGTGGTGGCCTGGCGGCGCCGATCGCGAAGGCCGTGATGAAGGCGGTGCTCAACAGCAAGAGCTGATCCTTCCGACCGGATGCCCACGGAATCCACGGGTTCCGTGGGCATCCGGTCCCACCGGTCCCACGGGCCCCACCGAAATCCGCGGAGACCCGCGGGAGCTCGCCGGGGAAGCGGCCGGAAAACGGTTCGATCCCATCGAACCGGGCGGAACCGTGACCGATGCCACGCCCTCGGCCGGGACCCCGCCCGCGACCTGGGAAGGGACCGTTCCGGAAGGGCTCCGGGCCGCTCGGGGCCGTGTACCGGTCGGGTATCAGGTGGCGGTCGACGGGCGAACGGCCTCGCCGCGGCCGGTAGCGTATGCGCGAACAGCACACACCGCCGGACCACCCATGGGTGCGGTCGGGACAGTCGGAGAGGGCTGGAGAAGCTATGGAAGAGCCGCGTCGCCTCGGCGGCCGGTACGAGCTGGGCTCGGTGCTCGGCCGTGGTGGCATGGCCGAGGTGTACCTCGCGCACGACACCCGGCTCGGCCGCACCGTCGCCGTGAAGACGCTGCGGGCCGACCTCGCCCGTGACCCGTCCTTCCAGGCCCGGTTCCGCCGTGAGGCCCAGTCGGCCGCCTCCCTGAACCACCCCGCGATCGTCGCCGTGTACGACACCGGCGAGGACTACGTGGACGAGGTCTCCATCCCGTACATCGTGATGGAGTACGTCGACGGGTCCACCCTGCGGGAACTGCTGCACTCCGGGCGCAAGCTGCTGCCCGAGCGCACGCTGGAGATGACCGTCGGCATCCTGCAGGCGCTGGAGTACTCGCACCGCGCCGGGATCGTGCACCGCGACATCAAGCCGGCGAACGTCATGCTGACCCGCACCGGCCAGGTCAAGGTCATGGACTTCGGCATCGCGCGCGCCATGGGCGACTCGGGCATGACGATGACGCAGACCGCCGCGGTGATCGGCACGGCCCAGTACCTCTCCCCGGAGCAGGCCAAGGGCGAGCAGGTCGACGCCCGCTCCGACCTGTACTCCACCGGCTGCCTGCTCTACGAGCTGCTGACCGTGCGGCCGCCGTTCGTCGGCGACTCGCCGGTCGCCGTCGCGTACCAGCACGTGCGCGAGGAGCCGCAGCCGCCGAGCGTCTACGACCCCGAGATCACGCCCGAGATGGACGCCATCGTCCTGAAGGCGCTGGTCAAGGACCCCGACTACCGCTACCAGTCCGCCGACGAGATGCGCGCGGACATCGAGGCGTGCCTGGACGGCCAGCCGGTCGCGGCGACCGCCGCGATGGGCGCGGTCGGCTACGGCGCCGGCTACGGCGGCTACCCGCCGCCGGACCAGCCGACGACGGCGCTGCGCCAGGCCGATCCGGCGGGCGCGCAGACCTCGATGCTGCCGCCGATGAACCCGGACGACGGCGGCTACGGCTACGACGACCGCTCGGGCGGCCGCCGCCAGAACCGCCAGAAGAAGTCGAACACGTCGACGATACTGCTGGCCGTCGCCGGCCTCCTGGTGCTCATCGGCGCGATCTTCATCGGCGTCTCGCTGACCTCCGGCAACGACAACGCGAACCAGGTGCCCGTGCCGCTGCTGGTCGGCAAGTCGCTCAAGGAGGCCCAGGGCCTGGCGACGAACTCGCAGGTGAAGGTCGAGCAGAACGGCAGCCAGCGCTGCGACCAGCCCAAGGGCGCGATCTGCAGCCAGAACCCGGTGTTCGCGCAGGACGCCAAGATGAACGTCGGTGACACGATCACCGTCGTCGTCTCGGAGGGCGCTCCGCAGATCGAGGTCCCGGACGTCACGGACAAGTTCCAGGACAAGGCCGAGGAGCTGCTCAAGGAGAAGGGCTTCCAGGTCTCCATCGAGGAGGAGGAGTCCGACCAGGAGCCGGGCCGGGTGCTGAAGCAGAGCCCTGACGGCGGTTCCAAGGCGGAGAAGAACTCCAAAGTCACGATCACCGTGGCGAAGAAGCAGAAGTCCAACCTGCCGGACGTCACCACCCGCAGCTACGACGTGGCCGTCCAGCAGCTCCAGACGCTCGGCTTCACCAACATCGCCCGGCAGGACGTCGACTCGGACCAGCCCGCGGGCACCGTCATCGACCAGACCCCCAAGGGCAACACGGGCCAGGCGAAGGACGTCCAGATCACGCTGAAGGTCTCCAAGGGCCCGCAGCAGCAGACGGGGCAGCCCGTCCCGCCGATCACCGGCATGACCCTCGACCAGGCCCGCGCCACGCTCGCCGCCTTCGGCTACCAGCTCGGCAGCGTCGACGGCCCCAACAGCGGCGACGCGAAGGTCAAGGAGCAGGACCCGCAGCCCGGCACGCAGGGCCAGCCGAACCAGGCGGTCAACGTGAAGACGGAGAAGAGCGGCGGCAACGGCTGGTTCGGCCAGTAAGCCCCTCTCCTCCCGCTCATGGAGCGAGCCCCGGCATCCGTGGATGCCGGGGCTCGCTCCATTGGTCGAGGACGGGGTCAGCGCAGCTCCGCCGGCGGCGTGCGGGCCGCGTCGACCTTCTGGGTGCGGACCAGTTCGCCCCACACGATGTAGCGGTAGTCCGAGGTGTACATCGGGGTGCAGGTCGTCAGGGTGATGTAGCGGCCCGGCCGGGTCTTGCCGGACTCCTCCGGGACGGCCTTGAGGACGTCCACGTTGTACTTGGTGGTCTCCGGGAGGATCTTGTAGACCTTGTAGACGTACCAGGTGTCCTTGGTCTCGAAGACGATCGGATCGCCGTTCCTCAGCTTGTGGATGTTGTGGAACTTGGCGCCGTGGCCGTCGCGGTGCGCGGCGAGCGTGAAGTTGCCCTGCTTGTCCTGCGGGAGGCCGGCCTTGATCGGGTCGGTGTAGTAGCCGGCGACACCGCCGTTGAGGACGTCGCTGCCGGTGCCCTTCTTCACGAGGACCTCGCCGTTGGCCATGGCGGGCACGTGCAGGAAGCCGATGCCGTCCTTGGTGTCGAGCGCGCCGGGGCCGGCGGCGGCCCAGTGGTCGCGGACCTGACTGCCTTCCTTGTCGGCGGCGCGGTCGGCGACGACGTTGGTCCACCACAGCGAGTAGACGACGAAGAGGCCGAGCACCAGGCCCGCGGTGATGAGGAGTTCACCGAAGACGCTGATGATCCCGGCGATCCGGTTGCGCGCACGTGCCACTGCGTCGTCCCGTCCTGAGTGACCTGAGTGTGAGGTGTCAGCCTGTGAGCGCGGCCGGTTTCCCCTTGCTGCGCGGGCGTTCCTCGACCATCTTGCCCCACACGATCATGCGGTAGGTGCTCGTGAACTCGGGGGTGCAGGTGGTCAGGGTGATGTAGCGGCCGGGGCCCTTGAAGCCGGACTGCTTCGGTACGGGGGCGATGACCGTGACGTTCGACGGCGGGGTCTGCGGCAGGATGCTCGCCATCTCGTACGTGTAGTAGGCGTCGCGGGTCTCGACGACGATCGGGTCGCCGGGCTGCAGCCGGTTGATGTAACGGAACGGCTCGCCATGGGTGTTGCGGTGGCCGGCGACCGCGAAGTTGCCCTGCTTGTCGGCGGGCATGGCGGTCTTGAGTCTGCCCTCGCCGTAGTGGCCGACCATGCCCTTGTCGAGGACCTCGGTCTTGCTGGTGCCCTCGGCGATGGGGACGACGACGTCCAGCTTGGGGATGTACATGATGGCGAAGCCCTTGCCGGGCTCGAAGGCGCCCGGCTGGCCGCCGCCCTGGTCGAAGGAGTTCTCGATCTGCTGCTTGGCCTCGTCGCTCTGCTGCCCGGCGCGGACGTTCGTCCACCACAACTGGTAGGTGACGAACAGGAGCATGACGACGCCGAAGGTGATGAAGAGCTCGCCGACGCCGCGGCTGAGGACGACGCCGAAGGAATCCTTGGCGGCGCGGGCCGCTCGCCGCGCCTCGACGCGGGAGAGCGGCCGGGCGGGCTGCTCGGCGGGTGCGGTGGCGGCGGGCGCCGGTCCGGCGGCGCCGCGGCCCTTGCGCCGGGCGGCGCGGCGGCGCTCGGCCCGTCCGGGCCCGGGCAGCGGCTCGGAGACCGGGCCGGCGGTCCGCGCGGAGGGCTCGTCGAGCTCGGACTCGGGCTCGGGTTCGGGCTCCGGCTCGTCCGGCGTCTTGTACGCGCCGGTCTCGTACGGGCGGGCCTCGTAGGCCGGGTTCTCGTAAGCCCGGGTCTCGTAGGCGGGCTCGTCCGGCGTCTCGTACGCGCGGGTCTCGTACGCGGGCTCGTACGGCTCCTCGTAGGCCGGTGCGTACGGGGCCGCGTGCGACGGCTCGTACGGCGCCTCGTGCGACCGCTCGTAGGGCGGCTCGTACGGCTGCGGGGTCTCGTACCCGTAGGCGCTGCTGTGCTCGTACGGGGCCTGGGAGGCCTCCTGGGGCGCCTGGGGCCGCTCAGGGGCCCCGTAGCCGCTCTGGCCGGGTATCGGCCCGTAGACGGGGCCTTCCGCCTCGTACGGCGGCTGTGGTGGCCTCGGCTGCTGTGCGGGGCCGGGCTCGCCGTCCGGTCCGGGCGAGGGCGTCGCCCGGAACCACGGCGACCCGGGCGACCCGGGCGTCACGCGACGGCCTTGCCCACCACCGGCGCGAGCCCCGCGGACCGCGCGACCGCTCCCTTGTCGCCGCACTCCACCAGCCAGTTGGCGAGCATCAGGTGGCCGTGCTCGGTGAGCACCGACTCGGGGTGGAACTGCACGCCTTCGACGGGCAGTTCACGGTGGCGCAGCCCCATGATGATGCCGTCCTCGGTGCGCGCGGTGACCTCCAGCTCGGCCGGGAGCGCGGTGGGCTCGGCGGCCAGCGAGTGGTAGCGGGTCGCGGTGAACGGCGAGGGCAGGCCCGCGAAGACGCCCTTGCCCTCGTGCGTGACCGGCGACGTCTTGCCGTGCAGCAGCTCGGGCGCGCGGTCGACGATCCCGCCGTACGCGACGGCCATCGACTGCATGCCGAGGCAGACGCCGAAGACCGGCACGCCGGTCGCCGCGCAGTGGCGCACCATGTCGATGCAGACGCCGGCCTGCTCGGGCGCGCCGGGACCGGGCGACAGGAGCACGCCGTCGAAGCCGTCCTGGGCGTGGGAGAGCTCCACCTCGTCGTTGCGGAGCACTTCGCACTCGGCACCGAGCTGGTAGAGGTACTGAACGAGGTTGAAGACGAAGCTGTCGTAGTTGTCGACGACGAGAATTCGCGCGCTCACTGGCCGTCCACCGTCACATCGTTGAACGGAAGCAGCGGCTCCGCCCAGGGGAACACGTACTGGAAGAGGACGTAGACGACCGCGAGGACCAGCACGACCGAGATCAGCGCCTTCACCCAGGCGTTGCCCGGCAGATGCCGCCAGATCCATCCGTACATGACGTCCGCAGCCCCTTCCGTTCGTTACGGGGACCAGAGTACGGGTCGCGGCGGTGCGCAGGGGTCAGCTGTCCGAACCTGTGGACAACCCGGAACCTAGGGTCGGTCGAGAGCCTGCGGACGGCCGGCCGTCACCGGCTGGGTGGCGTCCAGGTGCCCCCAGACGATCAGCCGGTGGCTGCTGCCCCACTCCGGGTCGCAGGTGGTGAGGGTGAGATAGCGGCCGGGACCGTGGAAGCCGGACTTGCGCGGTACGGGGTCGATGACGGCGACGTCGGTGGGGACGGTCCGGTAGGGCGCGCGGTCGATCCGGTAGGTGAACCAGGTGGTGCCGTCGGTGAGGACGACGGCGTCGCCGGGGCGCAGCCGGGGGAAGTCCTTGAAGGGGTCGCCGTAGGTGCGGCGGTGGCCGGCGACGGAGAAGTTGCCGGTGGCGCCGAGGCGGGCGGTGCCGGCGTAGTGGCCGAGGCCCTTCTTCAGGACGCCGGTGCCGGTGCCCTGAAGGACGGGCCACTCCCAGTCGTCGCCGAGCCGGGGCACGTACATGACGGCGATGCCCCGGCCCGCCGCGTAGGGGCGCCGGGCGGGCGGGGCGGGCGCGGGGTCGGGGTCGGGGTCGGCGGGGGCGGCCACCCATTCCCGCTGGAGGGTGTCGAGCTGTCCGGCGACGGCGCCGTCGGCCTGGATCCCGGTCCAGTACATGACGTACGCGACGAAGAGCACGATCAGGGCGCCGGCGGTGATGCACAGCTCGCTGAGGGTCCGTACGACCAGTCGAACCGTCACCGCATCCGGCTCCCCCCGGCTCAGCCCACGGGCTTCGCGTAGTGGAGGTCCACTGTGCCCGAGTAGCCGGGAAGAGTCACCGCCTTGTGCTCGTCGACTTTCCAGCCGAGGCCGTACGCCTTCACGTAGAGCCGGTAGTTCTGGATCGCGGGGGAGTCGGCGAGGGCCTTGTTCAGCTTGTCGCGGTCACCGACGGCGGTGATCTTGTAGGGCGGCGAGTAGACGCGGCCCTGGAGGATCAGGGTGTTGCCGACGCAGCGCACGGCGCTGGTGGAGATGAGCCGCTGGTCCATGACCTTGATGCCCTTGGCGCCGCCCTGCCACAGGGCGTTGACGACGGCCTGGAGGTCCTGCTGGTGGATGACGAGGTCGTTGGCCTGCGGCTCGGGGTAGCCGGGGGCGGCCTGGGCGTTCGGCGGGGCGTCGTTGAGGGTGACGCTGAGGCCGGGGCCGGAGGTCTCGGTGGTGCCGGCGGCGGTCTCCAGGGCGCGCAGGCGGGCGTCCTGGGCCCGGGTGGAGCCGTCGTCGCGGGCGGCGAGGGCGTCGACCTGGTGGCGCAGGCCGGCGGCGTTCTCGTCGAGCACGGCGTTCTTGTGGCTGCGCTCCTCGATCAGGTCGGAGAGCCGCAGCAGCGAGGCGTCGGTGCGCAGGTTGGTGCCCTTGGCCGCGAGGAAGCTGGTCACGAAGATCAGTCCGGCGAGGGCGAAGACGGCAGCGGTCAGCACCCGGACCGGTCGCCACCTGAGGCTTCGGCCCGGCCCTGCGGGAGTGTCGGCGGAATTGCTCAACGTACCCTGATCCCCTTCAGTGCCGTGGAACCACTACGCTAACGGACGCCCGGGGGACCAAGCGGTTCGCTGCGTCACGTCCCGCGCCCGTCCGTCCCGGCCAGCCACAGTTCCCTGCGCGGTCACGCAGCGCATCGACAGGAGAGTCCCTCGTGCCGAAGTCACGGATCCGCAAGAAGGCCGACTACACGCCGCCGCCCGCGACGAAGCAGGCCGCGTCCATCAAGCTGACGAACCGCAGCTGGGTGGCGCCGGTGATGCTGGCGATGTTCGCCATCGGACTGGTGTGGATCGTGGTCTTCTACGTCACCGACGGCACGCTGCCGGTCAAGGCCATCAACAACTGGAACATCGTGGTGGGCTTCGGTTTCATCGCGGCCGGGTTCGGCGTCTCCACGCAGTGGAAGTGACGCGCGCGACCGTCGCGTAAAGCTCTGCCCTGAGTTATCCACAGCGTTGTGCACAGCACTGGATAACTTACGAAGATCTGTGGATAACTCGCACCAGGTTGACGCCGGTACGACCGCGAGATCACCGGTCGAACTCATTCACGCACCTGCCTCGCCCTCCACTTCTGACGGATAACACCTGGTCAGAGGTGGAGGGCTTGGTCATGCCCAGATCAGCGTGACCTGATCGGCACACACTGTGGATAACTCTGGGGAAAGCTTTCCCGGAAGCTCGTCCACAGCCCTCCCCGCTCAGGTGAGCGCAGCGGTCCGGGCCAGCACGATCCCCAGGTCGATCAGCAGCACCAGCGCGCAGACCCCGTACTGCACGAGGTCCCGCCTGACCCGCGGCGCGTGCACCATCGCGTACGTCACCAGAGCGCCCGCCACCAGACCGCCGATGTGCGCCTGCCAGGAGACCCCGGGCCGGGCGAAGGTGAAGACGAGCGAGATCGCCACGAAGAGGAAGACCGGCCGCATGTCGTAGCGCCGGCGCCGGGCCAGCACCACCCAGGAGCCGATCAGGCCGTAGACGATCCCGGAGGCGCCGAGCGACGCCTGGTTCGGGGCGTCGAGGAGATAGACGAGCGCGGAGCCGGAGAGCCCGGAGAGCAGGCACAGGACGGCGTAGCGGAAGCGGCCGAGCTCCGGCTCGACGATCCCGCCGATCACCCACAGGCCGATCATGTTGAAGACGAAGTGCGGCACCTCCTGGTGCAGGAAGGCCGAGGTGATCAGCCGGTACCACTCGCCGTCCGCGACGCCGACGACCTCGCCGAGCGCCGGGTTGTAGGCGTAGCCGATCATGACCAGCTCGTCCACGAAGCGGTTCCCGGCCGCCTGCGCCGCGATGAAGAGCGCCAGGTTGACCGCGATGAGGATCTTGGTGACGAGCCGCCCGTCCGCCGTCACCCGGCCGCCCGCGATCGTCCGCGGCTGGTTGGCGTACGGCGCGTGGCCCGTACCGGAGCCGTTCCTGACGCAGTCCGGGCACTGGAAGCCGACGGCCGCCGGAACCATGCACTCCGGGCAGATCGGCCTGTCGCAGCGGGTGCAGCGGATGCCGGTCTCGCGGTCCGGGTGGCGATAACAGTGCATCAGGTCCTCCGAGGGCGGTTCGGCGGGGCAGCACATCGCCCCGCCCTCCATACGGACGGGCGGGGCGCAAAGTTTCCCGTATGCGGGACGGCGCTCAGCGGCCGCGGCTCAGCAGCGTGCCTCGGTGGGCGCGGCTCAGCAGCGTGCCTCGGCGGCGTGCCTCAGCGGCAGGGGCTCAGCGGCTCTCGATGACGACGGTCTCCAGGACCACGTCCTCGACCGGGCGCTCCGTGCGCGGGTTGGTCTCGGCGGCGGCGATCGCGTCCACGACCTTCCTGCTCTCCGCGCCGACGACCTCGCCGAAGATCGTGTGCTTGCGGTTCAGCCAGGTCGTCGCGCCGACCGTGATGAAGAACTGCGAGCCGTTGGTGCCCGGGCCGGCGTTGGCCATCGCGAGCAGGTAGGGCTTGTCGAAGAAGAGCTCGGGGTGGAACTCGTCGGCGAACTCGTAGCCGGGGCCGCCCGTGCCGTTGCCCAGCGGGTCGCCGCCCTGGATCATGAAGCCCTTGATCACCCGGTGGAAGACCGTGCCGTCGTAGAGCGGGGCCGTGGACTTCGCGCCGCTCGCCGGGTCGGTCCACTCGCGCTCACCGCGGGCGAGTTCGACGAAGTTGCGGACCGTCTTCGGGGCGTGGAACGGCAGCAGCCGAATCTCGATGTCCCCCTGGCTGGTCCTCAGAGTCGCGTACAGCTGCTCGGCCACGTTCCGCCTTCCTCCACCACTTCACGTCCGTCCGCATCCTCGCATGCCCCGGATGCCCGCCCCGCATGCCGGGCGGCGGACGGACAGGCATGATTCCGAAAAGGATGGAAAGGTGAAAACCCGACATCGCCACCGAGGAGGAGGAAGCCCGTGACCCGCATGGAGAGCGTGCGCGCCGCGACAGGTTCGGCGAAGGAGAGCGTCCTGCACGCCGCGGACGTGGTGGCGCCGTACGCCGGCACGGCCAAGGACCAGGCCGTTCAGTACGCGCAGGTGACCGCGCAGTACGCGCAGGAGGCGCGTGACAGGCTCGCACCCAAAGTCTCGAAGGCGGCGTCGCAGGCCCGCACTCAGGCCCGTCTGCAGTACGACGCGCATGTCGCACCACATGTGCCGCCGCGGGTCGACGAGGCCGCGCAACGCGCCGCGGCCGTGACCCGCAAGGCCGCCCGTCAGGCGACCGACTACACCGTTCCGCGTGTCGAGCACGCGGTCGCAGCGACCGGTCCCGTCCTCGAGGAGCTCTACGAGGAGGCCGGGTCGCGTTCGGCTGCCGCCTGGGCCGCGCTCCGCGGGCAGGTGACGCCGAAGGACGTCCGGAAGATCATGAGGAAGCGTGAGCGCCGGGCCAGGGCCGGACGCGTCGCCAAGGGTCTGGTGATCCTCGGCGTGGTGGTCGGCGGCGCTTTCGTCGCCTGGAAGTGGTGGGACAAGCAGGCCAACCCCGACTGGCTGGTCGAGCCGCCCGCGCCCACCGAGGTGGACGAGCGGAACCCGCGGTCGTCGGTCGACGACGACGCGTCCCTCGATCCCGAGGTGGAGGCCAAGGAGGCCAAGGAGGCCGGGGCGGAAGGGCCCTCGGACCGCGGCGAGGACCGGCGCTGAGCCGGTGCCGCTGTCGCTGGGTCACGCCGCCGGATCACGGGCCGGCAGGGCGCGGCGGAGCGTTCCGCCACGCCCTACGCGGCCGCGGAGCCGGCGGCCGTACGAGCGGTCGGGGCGAGGGCGGTGGAACCGGAGGCGGTAGAAGCGAGGGCGGTCGGACCGGAGGCGGTCGAGCCGCCGGCCGCGGCCAGGGCCAGGCCCGTCAGGTCGCCGTCGGCACCGTCGGCACCGTCGGTGAGCGCGTCCGAGCGCAGGTGGCGGACGGCGGGAGAGGAACCGTGCGCCTCGGCACCGATGCGCTGCTTCATCGTGGGCGGCAGGGCGCGGCCCTGGGCGCGGCGCCATTCATGGGAGCGCTGCGCGGGTACGGGGACGGCGGGGCGCGCGGCGGCGGTCGCGGCGGCACCGGTGAGCGCCGGCTCCTCGCCCTGCGTGAGCGCGGGCTGGGCGGCGGCGGCGGCCGGGGTGGCGAGGCCGAGGGAGGCGAGAAGGGCGAAGAGGACGGAGACGAAGGCGGTCCAGCACTGCTTGGCGGCGGCCATGACCCCTCACTTTCTTTCGTGGTCCGATGTGGGCGTTCCGAGAGTTCCGGGTGTTCTCGGATGGTTCATTTCGGATTGCGCGCTTTTCGTACAGTCCTCATCATGAGGAAGCGCGACCGGAATGCCCCGGAACGACGCCGTCGCCGTGCAGTTCTTCGGATGAACACCACCCGTCCGGCTCAGTACGGCTTGCGGCGCGCGACTGCGCCCACCGCACCGCGGGGCCCGTGGCCAGCGCCGCCACCAGGAAGATCCCGCCCAGGACCAGCCAGCCCACCGCGCCCTGCCCGATGAGCAGCGTGGTGACGAGCAGCGGGCCGAGCGTCCTCGCGACCGGCACGCCCGTGCCGTAGAAGCCCTGGTACTGGCCGATCCGGTCGGCCGGGGCGAGCCCGAGGCCGATCTGCCAGGAGCCCGCCGAGTGCCGCATCTCGGCGACGACCTGCAGGACCGCGCCCAGCACGAGCACCGCGACGACCGTCCGGGTCCCGAGGCCGGCCGCCGCCGTCACCGCGAACACCGCGCACGACACCAGCATCACGAAGCCGGAGCCGCGCACCGCCCGTACCGCCTCCGGCAGCCCGGTCACCGAGCGCGCGGCACGGACCTGGAAGAGCATCACCGCGCCCGTGTTGAGGACGAAGAGGGCCGAGACCGTCCAGCCGGGCGCCGTCGTGCGCTCCGCGATCCACAGCGGCAGGGCGAGGCTGAGCAGCGGCAGCCGGAGCAGCAGGGCCGCGTTGAGAAGGGTGAGCAGGGCGTACGGGCGGTCCCGCAGCACCACGAGCCGCGGCCCGGACCCGGACCCGGACCCCGACCCCGATGCGGACGATGCGGATCCCGACCCCGACCCCGACCCCGACCCCGACCCCGACCCCGACGAGGATGCGGCCGCGGCCGCCGTCCCCGGCACCGGCGGCAGGCCGCGCAGCAGTGCGGCGCAGAGCAGGAAGCCGAGCGCGTCGAGGGCGAAGACGGCGAGGTAGGCGGAGCGGGTGCCCTCGCTCAGGGCGAGGCCGCCGAGCGCGGCGCCGACGGCGAGTCCGGCGTTGAGCACGGCCTGGAGCCTGGCCATCGTCGCGACCCGGTCGGCCGGTTCGACCAGTCCGGCGAGCAGGGCCTGGCGGGCGGCGGCGAGGCCGCTCTGCGCGGTGGCGTAGGCGACGGCGGCGAGCAGGAAGGGCACGAAGGAGCGGATGAGCAGGAAGGAGGCGACGGCCGCCGAGGTCGTCAGGGCGAGCAGGACGGCGCTGCCGCGCGGTCCGCGCCGGTCGGCGAGGTGCCCGAGCGGAACGCCGGCGAGCGAGCCGACGCCCCAGGCGACGGCGAGGCCGGCGCCGATCTGCGGGGCGGACAGGCCGATGATCTTGGAGAAGTAGAGCGCCGAGGTGGTGTAGAAGGCTCCGTCGCCGACGGAGTTGCTGAGCTGGGCCAGGAGCAGCGCCCGGTGAGTCTTCGCCATGGACACGACTTTATGGCTCAGTGGCCCACCGTTCCTGGTCCATTAAGCCCTTGGATCACTGGGCCACTTCAGGTGCCGCCGAGCCCCGGCGCGCCCCACACCGGGAACCACCGCTCCAGCTCCGGCTCCATCGCCAGATCGCCCGCGAGCAGCCCTCTGACCTGGAGTTCCAGCGTGTTGTCACGGCTCTCGGAACCGTCCGCGCGGGGCGCGAAGGGATAGAAGGTGCCGCGCTTGTAGAGGTAGACGAGGGCCAGGTCGTGGCCGGCCTCCGGCGCCTGGAACGCGGTCAGCGAGCACAGCAGGTGCGGGCCGAAGCCGGCCTCCTCCAGGAGCGTGTTGACCGCGTGGAGGTCGTTGACCAGCGCGACGAGGTCGCCGGCCGGACGGTGGGCGGCGAGCCAGGTGTAGCCGTACGCGTCCCGGGTGAAGGTCACGGCGGCCCCGCCCCGGCCCCCGTCCGCGCCCGCGCCCGCGGCCGCTGCCGCGTCGACGTCGACGTCGACGTCGAGGAGCTCCCGCACCTCCTCCTTCAGCTGCGTGAACGCGCCTCCCTCCACGCCCGCGAAGCAGACCGACCCGGCGCCGGTCGGCACGTAGCCGGTGCCGGCCTGGAGGGTCAGCGCGGCCGCCGGCAGCGCGAACAGCCGGTCGAGGTCGGGCCGTACCGGCTTGCTGCGCCCGAGGATGCTGTCGAGCAGTCCCATCGGACCGCGCCCTCAGCCCTCGCCCAGCTGGGCCGAGATCCGGGCCAGCTGGTCGAGCCGCTGCTCCAGCGTGGGGTGGGTGGCGAGCAGCCGGCTCAGGCTCTCCTTCGAGGAGAAGGCCGGTGCGAACCAGAAGGCGTTGTACGGCTCCGCCTTGCGCAGGTCCTGGGTCGGGATCCGGGCCATCTGCCCGGTGACCTTGGTCAGCGCGGAGGCGAGCGCCGACGGCCGGCCGGTGAGCAGCGCGGCGGCCCGGTCGGCGGCGAGCTCGCGGTAGCGGGAGAGCACCCGGGTCAGCAGGAAGCTGATCACGTACACGAACCCGCTGACCACCGGGATGATGATCATCGCGATGGCCGTGTTGCTGTCCCGGCTGCGGCCGAGGCCGCTGTAGAGCGCGACGCGGGTCATCATCCCGGCGAGGACGCCGAGGAACGAGGCGATGGTCATCACGGCGACGTCGCGGTGCGCCACATGGGACATCTCATGGGCGAGGACGCCCTCCAGCTCCTCCGGCTCCAGGCGGCGCAGCAGCCCGGTCGTGACGCAGACCAGCGCGGTCTTCTCGCCTCGGCCGGTGGCGAAGGCGTTGGGCACGTCGCTGTCGGCGATCGCCACCTTGGGCTTCGGCATGTCGGCGAGCGCGCAGATGCGGTCCACCGTGCCGTGCAGCTCGGGCGCCTCCTCCCGGGTGACCTCGCGCGCGCCCATGCCCATGGCGGCGATCTTGTCGCTGAACCAGAACTGTGCGACGAACAGGCCGCCCGCGAGCAGCAGGATGATCGGCCAGGACCCGCGCAGCAGCACCATCAGGACGCCGACGAACACCACGTACAGGAGTCCGATCAGGAACATCGTCGTCGCCATGCGCGCCGAGAGCCCACGGTCCGGGGCGTAGCGCGACCCCGTTCGCGTTCTGGCCATCCGAGCACCCTCTTCCGAAGCTGCCCCCTTCTGCCAGTGTGCGCCCTCCTCCACCGCGGCGAGACGAACCCGGCCGAAGTGATCCGGGTCACAGGGTGTCACGCCGGGAGGGCCTCCGGTGTCTTGAGGCCGACCCCCCGGAAACGGGCCGGGAGACGGAGGAGACAGACCATGGACGACAGCGGGAACACCAGGCGGAACACCACCACCGAGGTGCTCGTGATCGGCGGCGGGTACGCGGGCGTCATGGCCGCCAACCGCCTCACCGGGCGCCCGGACGTGCACGTCACGCTCGTCAATCCACGCCCGCTCTTCGTCCCGCGGCTCCGGCTGCACCAGCTGGTGGCCGGGACGCACGAGGCGACCGTCCCGTACGCCGAGGTGCTCGCCGCCGGCGTACGGATCGTCGTCGACGACGTGACCCGGATCGACCCGGCCGGCCGGCGGGTCACGCTGTGGGGTGGCGGATCGCTCGGCTACGACTACCTGGTCTACGCGGTCGGCAGCCACGGCGCCGAGCCGCGCGTCCCCGGCGCCGCCGAGTTCGCCCACCGGATGGCCACCCTGGAGACGGCCCGGGAGCTGCGCGCGGCCCTGGACAGGGCGCCGGCCGAGGCCCCCGTGACGGTCGTCGGCGGCGGCCCGACCGGCATCGAGACGGCCGCCGAGCTGGCCGAGCGGGGACGGCCGGTGACGCTGGTGTGCGGCGGCGTGCTCGGCGCGTATCTGCACCCGAAGGCGCGGCGCTCGGCGGCCCGGCGGCTGGCCGCGCTCGGCGCGACGGTGCTCGACGGGCCCGGCACCGAGGTGACCGCCGTGCGGCAGGGCGCCGTCACCCTCGCCGACGGTCGCGAGGTGGCCGGTGCGGTCACCGTCTGGACGGCCGGCTTCGACGTGCCCGACCTGGCGAGCCTCAGCGGTCTGCGCACGGACGCGGCCGGCCGGCTGCTCACCGACGAGACGCTGACCAGCCTCGACGACGAACGGATCGTCGCCGCCGGAGACTCGGCCGCGCCGTCCGGCCTGCCGTTCCGGATGAGCGCGTACGTCGCGGGCTGCCTCGGCGCGCACGCCGCCGACACGGTGCTGCACCGGATCGCGGGCGAGCCGGCGGCGCCCGTCGACCTCTCGTTCAACGCGATGTGCGTGAGCCTCGGCCGGCGGGCCGCGGTCTTCCAGCTCGCGAACAGGGACGACACCGCGAAGCGGCTCTACGTCGGCGGCCGCGCGGGGGCCCGACTCAAGGAGATCTCCTGCGAGTTCAGCGTCAAGCACCTGGTCACCGAGGCCCGCAGGCCCGGTTCGCACCACTGGCCCAAGGGCCCGTACCGCCACGAACTCCTGCGCGGACGAAACGACATGGCGGATTCCGCCGCCGAGCGGGCACTCTGACCCGGCCGACCGCCCCCGAGGAAAAGGACCTTGCCGTGGACGCCGACCATCCCGACCCCGCAGTGCCCGATCTCCCCGCAGCGCCCGATCTTCCCGAAGCACCCGGTCTCCCCGAAGCCCCCGAAACCGCCGACCCGGCGACCGGGACCTTCGTCGCGCACCGCAACCTGCTCTTCACCGTCGCCTACGAGATGCTCGGCTCCGCCGCCGACGCCGAGGACGTGCTCCAGGAGACCTGGCTGCGCTGGGCCGGCGTCGACCACGGCCAGGTGCGCGACCCGCGCGCGTACCTGGTCCGCATCACCACCCGGCAGGCGCTCAACCGGCTGCGGACGGTCAAGCGGCGCCGGGAGGCGTACGTCGGGCAGTGGCTGCCGGAGCCGCTGCTCACCGCGCCCGACGTGGCCGAGGACGTCGAACTCGCCGAGAGCATGTCCATGGCCATGATGCTGGTCCTGGAGACGCTCACCCCCACCGAGCGGGCCGTGTTCGTGCTCCGCGAGGTCTTCGACGTCGGCTACGAGGACATCGCCGCGGCCGTCGGCAAGACGCCGGCGACCGTCCGGCAGATCGCCCACCGCGCCCGGCAGCACGTCGACGCCCGCCGCCCCCGCAAGACGGCCTCCGCGAGCGAGGCGTGGGCCGCCATGGAATCGTTCCGCCGCGCCATCGAGACCGGCGACCCGCAGGGCCTGCTCGACGTCCTCGCGCCCGAGGTCGTGCTGCTCGCCGACGGCGGCGGCCTGAAGAAGGCCGCGCTGCGCCCGGTCGTCGGCGCCGACAAGTTCGTCCGCTTCTACCTCGGCGGCTCCCGCCGGGCCGGCGCCGCGATCACCTGCGTACCGACCCTCGTCAACGGCAGCCCCGCGCTCGCCGTCCACCTCGACGGTGAACTCGACGGCGTGATGGCCCTGCGCGTCGAGGACGGCCGCATCAGCGGCATCTACTTCGTTCGCAACCCCGAGAAGCTCACCCGGGTCACCGCCGGGACCCCGCTCACCCTCCGCTGAACACCGGAAAGGACCGCACCACGATGACCGGAGACACCACGGCCGCAGACACCACGGCCCAGACGACGGCGGCCAAAACGACCGCGGCCGGAAGGACCAGGACCTTCGTCAAGGTCTCGGTCGCCCTGCAGACCCTGACCCTCTTCCTCCAGGCCACCACCGCCGGCCTGCTGCTCTCCACCTCCTACGGCGAGACGCTGCACGGCGTCGGAGCCCGGGTGATGTACGGGGCCACGATGCTCTACGTCCTCGCCGCGGTCCTCGCCTGGCGCCCGGGCGGCGGCTCGCCCCGGCCGGTCCTCTACTCGTCCGGCTTCCTGGTCCTCGCCTCCGCCCAGGTCGTCCTCGGCATCGCGCACCAGCCCGCGCTGCACGTCCCGCTCGGCGTGCTGATGTTCGGCCTCAGCGTCCTCGACCTCGGCCGGGTCCTGACCGCGAAAAACGCCCCCGCTGACCACGTTTCCGCAGGTCAGCGAGGGCGTCTCGGAGTGGAGCCTAGGGGAGTCGAACCCCTGACATCTGCCATGCAAAGACAGCGCTCTACCAACTGAGCTAAGGCCCCGGAACGAGACCAGAGTACCGGGTCACCCCCCGTATCCCGCAAAAGGATTGGGACTCCCCCGAGACGACCACGCTCCGTAAGATGCTGACCGGGGTTCGCAGTGGTGAACCCAGGGATGGGGAGAAGTGGTAATGGATACAGCGCAGCAGGAAGCCACGGCCAGAGCCCGGGAGCTTCAGCGCAGTTGGTACGGGGAGCCGTTGGGGGCGCTCTTCCGCCGGCTCATCGACGATCTCGGGCTCAACCAGGCCAGGCTGGCGGCCGTGCTCGGGCTCTCGGCGCCCATGCTCTCCCAGCTGATGAGCGGCCAGCGGGCCAAGATCGGCAACCCCGCCGTCGTGCAGCGGGTGCAGGCCCTGCAGGAGCTGGCCGGCCAGGTCGCCGACGGCAGCGTCAGCGCCGCCGAGGCCGGCGACCGGATGGACGAGATCAAGAAGTCCCAGGGAGGCTCGGTGCTCACCGCCAACAGCCAGACCACCGGCACCAGCGGCGCGCCCACCGTGCGCCGGGTGGTCCGTGAGATCCAGTCCCTGCTGCGCTCCGTGGCCGCGGCCGGCGACATCCTCGACGCGGCCGACACCCTCGCGCCCGCCCACCCCGAACTGGCAGAGTTCCTCCGGGTGTACGGCGCCGGGCGCACGGCGGACGCGGTCGCCCACTACGAGTCGCACCAGAACTGACACCGGTACCGGCACGGGTACCGACACCGGAACTGACGCCGTAGTACGGGGCGGGGAGCGGGCGCAGCGCGATGGGTGAGGTGTTCGCGGGCCGGTACGAGCTGGTCGACCCGATCGGCCGCGGCGGGATCGGCGCGGTGTGGCGGGCCTGGGACCACCGGCGCCGCCGCTACGTGGCGGCGAAGGTGCTCCAGCAGAGCGACGCCCACACCCTGCTGCGCTTCGTGCGCGAGCAGGCGCTCAGGATCGACCACCCGCACGTCCTCGCCCCGGCCAGCTGGGCCGCGGACGACGACAAGGTCCTGTTCACCATGGACCTGGTGGCGGGTGGCTCCCTGGCCCACGTCATCGGCGACTACGGCGCGCTGCCGCCCCGGCTGGTGTGCGTGCTGCTCGACCAGCTGCTCTCCGGGCTCGCCGCGGTGCACGCGGAGGGGGTCGTGCACCGGGACGTCAAGCCGGCCAACATCCTCCTGGAGGCCACCGGCGGCGGCCGGCCGCACCTGCGGCTCTCCGACTTCGGCATCTCGATGCGCAAGGGCGAGCCCCGGCTCACCGAGACCGACCACGTGATGGGGACGCCCGGCTACTTCGCGCCCGAGCAACTGACCGGCGCCGAACCCGACTTCACGGCCGACCTGTTCGCGGTCGGCCTGGTCGGCCTCTATCTCCTGGAGGGCCGCAAGCCGGACTCCCAGGCCGTCGTACGCGTCTTCCTGGAGCGCGGCACCCCCGGCGCCCCCCAGGGCGTCCCCGAGCCCCTCTGGCAGGTCCTGGCGGGCCTGCTCCAGCCCGATCCGCGGAACCGGTTCCGTACGGCCACGGGGGCGCGCAAGGCGCTGCACGCGGCGCTCGAACTGCTGCCCGAGCCGGTGGCCGGCGAGGAACCGGTCGAGATCTTCGACCAGATCGGCCCGCTGCCGCCCGGCTTCGGCCCCGACGGCCCGCAGGGCACCGCTGCGAAGGCCGCCACCCCGGAGGCCACCGTCCCGGAGGCCGCCACTGGGACGCCGGCGGCCCCGGCGCACGCTCCGGAGCCCGTACGCGCGCCCGTACCCGTACCGCCACCGCCGCCGCTGCCTCCGCCGCCCCCGGCGTACGCCCCCACGGCCCCGCTGCCCTACGAGGCGACCGCACCGACCACGCCGGCCGTGCCGCTCGCACCGACCGCGGCCGTCCCCGTGCGCCGCCTGGGGCCGCCCGCGAAGGTCGCGGTGCCGGTGCTGCTCACCGCGCTGGTGTGCTTCGCCGTGGGGATCTGGGCGCTCATCGCGGCCTAGGCTTCACAAAAGCAATCAGAACGTTCACTGCCGCGAACAGAGCGAGGCCCCGGCCGCTTTCGCGGCCGGGGCCTCGCCCGGACGGTTTCGTCTCACACACCCGAACCTGCGGGCACGGAGTCGGTCGCCTCCGTCCACAGATCCTGCTCGGCGCGATCCGCCTGGATCTGGCGGTACACGAGGAGCCCGCCGATGGCGGCCAGTGCGACCAGGAGAAGCTTCTTCACCGCGCGACCTCGTCTTTCGTTGACGTAGGAGACTTCTGACGCCCACTCTACACATGGGTAAGCGCCGACAAAGCAATCGGCCCGGACGGGTGAACCGTCCGGGCCGATCTTCTGTGTGGGGCTAACAGGATTTGAACCTGTGGCCTCATCCTTATCAGGGATGCGCTCTAACCAACTGAGCTATAGCCCCGCCGTTGCTTCGCGGTGTGTGTCCCGCTCGCTGACTCCTGAAGATTAGCGCACGTGGGGGCCAGTCCCAAAATCCGATCCCGGGACCGGCCCCCGGCGCCCTACTCGTCCTCGGCGAGCGTGAGCTCGACACCGCCCACGAAACCGGCGGAGAGGTTGTAGATGAACGCGCCGAGCGTGGCCAGCGCCGTCATCAGGACGACGTCGATCACCGCGATCACCGACGTGAACATCAGGACGCGCGGCAGCGACAGGAAGGACTGCAGGTCGAAGCCGTTCGACTCGTTGGAGCCGGTCGCCTCGCTGATCGTGCCACCGACGGTCGAGAAGACGCCCATGGCGTCCATGACCATCCACAGCACGGCCGCGGCCACCACCGTGCAGACGCCGAGCGCGATGGAGAGCAGGAAGCTCACCTTCATCACCGACCACGGATCGGCCTTGGCCACCCGCAGCCGCGCCTTGCGCGTCCGCGGGGTCGTGCGCGCCCCGGTGCGGGGCTTGCGCGCGGCGGCGGCGCCGTTCTGCCCGCCGGCCGTGTGACCGGCCGCCTGGCCGCCCTGGGCGGGCGTGCCCTGCGCCGGCGTGCCGTACGCCTGCGGAGGGTGGTACGGGCCCTGCTGGGCCGCCCCCGCCCGCTCGCCGGGCAGCGGCCCGTTGTACGTGTCGTAGGGCCGCTGCCCCCGAGTGTCCGTCACCGTAACCCCCTGGGAGTCCGTGGCGGAGCCACGGGCACCGCCCGATCCTGTGGACCGTCCGTCGACCGGACCGGTGCCCGTGGCTCCACTCACGCTCTGCTCCTCGTTACTCCCCGGCCGTGGGCTCCGTGCCCAGGGCCGACTCAGCCGACTCAGCCGTCTCCACGACGTCGACGCCATCCTCGGCGTCATCGTCCTCGCTGCCGGCCTCGGCGTTGCGGGCGATGCCGACGACGGCGTCGCGCTTGCCCAGGTTGATCAGCTGGACGCCCATCGTGTCACGGCCGGTCTCCCTGACTTCGTTGACTCGCGTACGAATCACACCGCCGGACAGGGTGATGGCGAGGATCTCGTCGGTCTCCTCCACCACCAGCGCGCCCACGAGCGAACCGCGGTCCTCCACGATCTTGGCGGCCTTGATGCCGAGGCCGCCGCGACCCTGGACGCGGTACTCGTCGACCGCGGTGCGCTTGGCGTAGCCACCGTCGGTCGCGGTGAACACGAAGGTACCCGGGCGGACGACATTCATCGAGAGAAGCTCGTCGTCCTCGCGGAAACTCATCCCCTTGACGCCGGAGGTCGCGCGTCCCATCGGGCGAAGCGCCTCGTCCGTCGCGGTGAAGCGGATCGACTGCGCCTTCCTGGAGATCAGCAGCAGGTCGTCCTCGGCGGACACCAGCTCGGCGCCGATCAGCTCGTCGTCGCTGCCGTCCTCGCGCTCGCGCAGGTTGATCGCGATGACACCGCCGGAACGCGGCGAGTCGTAGTCCTTCAGCGCGGTCTTCTTCACCAGGCCGGCCTTGGTGGCGAGCACCAGGTACGGCGCGGCCTCGTAGTCGCGGATCGCGAGGATCTGGGCGATCTGCTCGTCCGGCTGGAAGGCCAGCAGGTTGGCCACGTGCTGGCCGCGGGCGTCCCGGCCGGCGTCCGGCAGCTCGTACGCCTTGGCCCGGTAGACCCGGCCCTTGTTGGTGAAGAACAGCAGCCAGTGGTGGGTGGTCGACACGAAGAAGTGGTCGACGATGTCGTCCTGCTTCAGCTTCGTGCCGCGCACGCCCTTGCCGCCGCGCTTCTGCGAGCGGTAGTCCTCGGTCTTCGTCCGCTTGACGTAGCCGCCGCGCGAGATGGTGACGACGATGTCCTCCTCGGCGATGAGGTCCTCGATGGACATGTCACCGTCGAAGGGCACCAGCTGGGAGCGGCGGTCGTCGCCGAACTTGTCGACGAGGGCGGCGAGCTCCTCGCTGACGATCGCCCGCTGCTTCTCGGGCGAGGCCAGGATCGCGTTGTACTCGTTGATCTTCGCCTGGAGCTCGTCGTGCTCGGCGACGATCTTCTGGCGCTCCAGGGCGGCGAGCCGGCGCAGCTGCATCTCGAGGATGGCGTTGGCCTGGATCTCGTCGATCGTGAGGAGGTCCATCAGGCCCGTGCGGGCGACGTCGACCGTCTCGCTGCGCCGGATGAGGGCGATGACCTCGTCGATCGCGTCGAGCGCCTTGAGCAGACCGCGCAGGATGTGGGCGCGCTCCTCGGCCTTGCGCAGCCGGAACTTCGTCCGGCGGACGATGACCTCGATCTGGTGCGTCACCCAGTGGCGGATGAACGCGTCCAGGGAGAGGGTGCGCGGCACGCCGTCGACGAGCGCCAGCATGTTGGCGCCGAAGTTCGTCTGCAGGTCGGTGTGCTTGTACAGGTTGTTGAGGACGACCTTGGCGACGGCGTCCCGCTTGAGCACGATGACCAGGCGCTGGCCGGTGCGCGAGGAGGTCTCGTCGCGGACGTCGGCGATGCCGCCGATCTTGCCGTCCTTGACGAGGTCGGCGATCTTCTGCGCGAGGTTGTCCGGGTTGACCTGGTAGGGCAGCTCGGTGACCACCAGGCACTGGCGGTTCTGGATCTCCTCGACCTCGACGACCGCGCGCATGGTGATGGAGCCGCGGCCGGTGCGGTACGCCTCCTCGATGCCCTTGCGGCCGACGACGAGCGCGCCGGTCGGGAAGTCGGGGCCCTTGATGCGCTCGATGAGCGCGTCGAGCAGCTCCTCGTGGCTGGCCTCGGGGTTCTCCAGGTACCACTGGGCGCCGGAGGCGACCTCGCGCAGGTTGTGCGGCGGGATGTTGGTCGCCATGCCGACCGCGATGCCGGCGGAGCCGTTGATCAGCAGGTTCGGGAAGCGGGAGGGCAGGACGGTCGGCTCCTGGGAGCGGCCGTCGTAGTTGTCCGTGAAGTCGACGGTCTCCTCGTCGATGTCGCGGACCATCTCCATCGACAGCGGCGCCAGCTTGCACTCGGTGTAGCGCATGGCGGCGGCCGGGTCGTTGCCCGGGGAGCCGAAGTTGCCGTTGGAGTCGACGAGCGGCAGCCGCATCGACCAGGGCTGGGCGAGGCGGACCAGGGCGTCGTAGATCGAGGAGTCGCCGTGCGGGTGGTAGTTGCCCATGACGTCGCCGACGACGCGGGCGCACTTGTAGAAGCCCTTCTCGGGCCGGTAGCCGCCGTCGTACATCGCGTAGAGCACGCGGCGGTGCACCGGCTTGAGACCGTCACGGACGTCGGGCAGCGCGCGGGACACGATGACGGACATCGCGTAGTCGAGGTACGAGCGCTGCATCTCGGTCTCGAGCCCGACCGGCTCGATCCGCAGCTGCGGCTCTTCCTCTTCCGGGGTCTCGGTGTTCACAGGAGTGTTTTCGTCGGCCATTGCTGGTCGTCAGTCCTTTCGTACGGTCAGCTGAGACCGACTCAGATGTCGAGGAAGCGAACGTCCTTGGCGTTGCGCTGGATGAACGAGCGCCGCGCCTCGACGTCCTCGCCCATCAGCACCGAGAACAGGTCGTCGGCCTGGGCGGCGTCGTCCAGGGTGACCTGGCCGAGCACGCGGTGCTCGACGTCCATGGTGGTGACGCGCAGCTCCTCGGCGTTCATCTCGCCGAGACCCTTGAAGCGCTGGATCGAGTCCTCGCGGATCCGCTTGCCGTTCTGCTTGCCCAGCTCGACGAGCGCGTCGCGCTCGCGGTCCGAGTAGGCGTACTCGAAGTCGTCCCGGCCCCACTTGATCTTGTACAGCGGGGGACGGGACAGGTAGACGTGACCGGCCTCGACCAGCGGGCGCATGAAGCGGAAGAGGAAGGTCAGCAGCAGGGTGTTGATGTGCTGGCCGTCGACGTCGGCGTCCGCCATCAGGATGATCTTGTGATAGCGGAGCTTCTCGATGTCGAAGTCCTCGTGGACACCGGTGCCGAAGGCGGAGATCAGCGCCTGGACCTCGGTGTTCTGCAGGATCTTGTCGATCCGGGCCTTCTCGACGTTCAGGATCTTGCCGCGGATCGGCAGGATGGCCTGGTACATCGGATTGCGGCCGGACTTGGCCGAGCCGCCGGCGGAGTCACCCTCGACGATGAAGATCTCGCACTTGGTGGGGTCGTTCGACTGGCAGTCGGAGAGCTTGCCCGGCAGCGACGCCGACTCCAGGAGACCCTTGCGGCGGGTCAGGTCGCGGGCCTTGCGGGCGGCCACGCGCGCGGTGGCGGCGGTGATGCCCTTGCGGATGATGTCCGCGGCCTCGTTGGGGTTGCGGTCGAACCAGTCCGTGAGGTGCTCGAAGACGACCTTCTGGACGAAGGTCTTCGCCTCGGTGTTGCCGAGCTTCGTCTTGGTCTGGCCCTCGAACTGCGGCTCGCCGATCTTGACCGAGATGATCGCGGTCAGACCCTCGCGGATGTCGTCACCCGTGAGGTTGTCGTCCTTCTCGCGCAGCAGCTTCTTCTCGCGCGCGTACTTGTTGACGAGCGTCGTCAGCGCGGCGCGGAAGCCCTCCTCGTGCGTACCGCCCTCGTGGGTGTGGATCGTGTTCGCGAACGAGTACACGCCCTCGCTGTACGAGGAGTTCCACTGCATCGCGATCTCGACCGAGAGCAGGCGCTCCTTGTCCTCGGCCTCGACGTCGATGACGGTCGGGTGGATCAGCTCGCCCTTGCGCGAGTTGAGGTACTTCACGAAGTCGACGATGCCGCCCTCGTAGTGGTACTTCACCGTGCGCGCGGTCGGCTCGGCGGCCGCCTCGGCGTCCGGGTCGTCCGCGCCGACCGTGGCCTTCGCCGACTCGCGCTCGTCGGTGAGCTGGATCGTGAGGCCCTTGTTGAGGAAGGCCATCTCCTGGAAGCGGCGCGAGAGCGTCTCGAAGGAGTACTCGGTCGTCTCGAAGATGTCCGGGTCGGACCAGAAGGTGACCGACGTGCCGGTCTCCTCGGTGGCCTCGTGCTTCGCGAGGGGCGCGGTCGGGGCGCCCATCTTGTAGTCCTGCGTCCAGCGGTGACCGTCGGTCTTGACCTCGACGGAGACCTTCGTGGACAGGGCGTTCACGACGGAGACGCCGACGCCGTGCAGACCGCCGGAGACGGCGTAGCCGCCGCCGCCGAACTTGCCGCCGGCGTGCAGGACGGTCAGCACGACCTCGAGGGCCGGCTTGCCCTCGGACTCGACGATGCCGACCGGGATGCCGCGGCCGTTGTCGACGACGCGGACGCCGCCGTCGGCCAGGATCGTCACGTCGATGGTGTCCGCGTGGCCCGCCAGGGCCTCGTCGACGGAGTTGTCGACGACCTCCTGCACCATGTGGTGCAGACCGCGCTCACCGGTCGAGCCGATGTACATGCCGGGGCGCTTGCGCACCGCATCCAGACCCTCGAGGACCTGGATGTTGCTGGCGGTGTACTGGTTGTTCTCGTTGGGGTTGCCGGAATCGGCCACGAAGCGCCCTTTCTGGCACAGCACAGGCCGTTCTCCGGGCATACGGGAGCGGCTGCGTCGTTCGACATGTTCCGCAGGGTGGCGGGATTGTCTCCCAGTCTACCGGTACCACTGACAGTCATGGGGGTTTGCCGGTCCCTGAATGCTCATGTGCCGCCCTAGCCGGGCATCAGACGACTCCCCATATCCGGAGAGGGGCTCCAGGCGCCCCTGGCGGCCACCTAGCGCTTCGGGTCGTAGCGCGTAGTGGCGGCCCGTCGCGACGTCGTCGGTTTGCGGGCATGCGTTCCGCCGGGCCGGGGGTCTCCCCGGACGGAGTCCGGGAGAGGGCGGACACGAAAACCCCACGCGCACGGCGCCCCTCCCGCCTGGACTCCCGCCCCGACGGACCCGCCGGCGCGCTTACCCGTACGTGTCGCCCGGCCCCGTGGACCCGGGCGCCCGCAGCGGCCCGTACCCTCGCCGCGGCCCACCCGGCCCCAGGACCTTGATCATCCGCACCGTCCCGTGCCCCAGGTCCTCGTTCAGCCGCGCCACCAGCCGCGGCGCCAGCAGCCGCAGCTGCGTCGCCCACGCCGTCGAGTCGCACTGCACGGTCAGCACCCGCTCCTCCGGGTCCTCGTCGTACTTCAGCGGTACGCAGTGCTTCGCGAGGTCCTCGCCGACGATCTGCGGCCAGCGCCCCATGACCCCGCCGACCGCCGCCGGCGTCTCCCAGCCGCGCTCGGTGATCAGCCGGTTGATCGCGGCGCCGAGCGCCATCGGGTCGCGTCCGTCGGCGCGCGCGCCGGAGCGCAGGCCGCCGCCGCGCCGGGCCTGCTTCTTCTGCGCCGCGGCGGCGCCCCGGGCGCGCGCCTGCTCCTTGGCGGCGCGCAGCGCGACCCGCGCGAGGTCGACGCCGGAGGGCTCGGGGGTCGCGGGAGTCGCAACCTTGTCCACAGGCTGTGGGGAAGCGGACGGGTTCTCGCTCATACGCGCTCCACCTCTCCGGCGGACACCGCGTACCGCGTCCCGGTCAGGATCCCCGGCACGTCGTCGTCCACCGCCGCCGTGACCAGCACCTGCTCGCCGGGCGCCACCAGCTCCGCGAGCCGTTCCCGGCGCCGGGCGTCCAGCTCCGCGAAGACGTCGTCGAGGACGAGCACCGGCTCGTTGCCCTCCGCGCGCAGCAGGTCGTACGAGGCGAGCCGCAGCGCCAGCGCGTACGACCAGGACTCGCCGTGGCTCGCGTACCCCTTGGCCGGCAGGTCGCCGAGCCCCAGCAGCAGGTCGTCGCGGTGCGGTCCGACGAGCGTGACGCCGCGCTCGATCTCCTGCTTGCGCACGTCGGCGAGGGCGGCGATCAGCTGGCCGTACAGCTCCTCGCGGGTGTGCCCGTCGCCGGGCGCGGACGGCTTGTACTCCAGCTGGACCGGCCCGCCGCCGGGCGCCAGCTGCTCGTACGCCTTGTCGGCGAGCGGCCGCAACATGCCGATGAGGTCCAGCCGCTGGGCGAGCAGCTCGGCGCCGGCCCGGGCCAGGTGCTGGTCCCAGACGTCGAGGGTGGACAGGTCCATGCCGCGTCCGCCGTGCCGCCGGGCCATGGCGGCGGACTTGAGGAGCGTGTTGCGCTGCTTGAGCACCCGCTCGTAGTCGGAGCGCACGCCCGCCATGCGCGGCGAGCGCGCCGTGATCAGCTCGTCGAGGAAGCGCCGGCGCTCGCCGGGGTCGCCCTTGATCAGCGCCAGGTCCTCCGGCGCGAACAGCACCGTGCGGATGATGCCGAGCACATCACGCGGCTTGACCTGCGAGGACCTGTTGATGCGGGCGCGGTTGGCGCGGCCCGGGTTGAGTTCGAGCTCGACCAGCTGGGAGCGCTCGCCCTGGGTGACGGCGGCCCGGATGACCGCCCGCTCCGCGCCCATCCGCACGAGCGGGGCGTCGGAGGCGACACGATGGCTGCCGAGGGTGGCGAGATAGCCGACGGCCTCGACGAGATTGGTCTTGCCCTGGCCGTTCGCGCCCACGAAAGCGGTGACGCCCGGATCGAGCGGAACCTCGACCCGGGCGTACGAGCGGAAGTCGGCCAGCGACAGATGCGTGACGTGCATGGTGGGCGCCGACCTTCCCCGCGGCTGCTGTGCACCGCGGGGTGCACAGCCTGTGGATTACTTCTTCGTCTCGACCGCGTGGCCGCCGAACTGGTTGCGCAGCGCGGCGATCATCTTCATCTGCGGCGAGTCGTCCTGCCGCGAGGCGAACCGCGCGAAGAGCGACGCGGTGATCGCCGGCAGCGGCACGGCGTTGTCGATGGCGGCCTCGACGGTCCACCGGCCCTCGCCGGAGTCCGACGCGTAGCCGCGCAGCTTGTCCAGGTGCTCGTCCTCGTCGAGGGCGTTGACCGCGAGGTCGAGCAGCCACGAGCGGATGACGGTGCCCTCCTGCCAGGAGCGGAAGACCTCGCGGACGTCGGTGACGGAGTCGACCTTCTCCAGGAGCTCCCAGCCCTCGGCGTACGCCTGCATCATCGCGTACTCGATGCCGTTGTGGACCATCTTCGCGAAGTGGCCGGCGCCGACCTTGCCGGCGTGCACCGAGCCGAACTCGCCCTCGGGCTTGAGCGCGTCGAAGATCGGCTGGACGCGGGCCACGTGCTCGGCGTCGCCGCCGTACATCAGCGCGTAGCCGTTCTCCAGGCCCCAGACGCCGCCGGAGACGCCGCAGTCGACGAACCCGATGCCCTTGGCGGCGAGCTCCTCCGCGTGCTTCTCGTCGTCCGTCCAGCGGGAGTTGCCGCCGTCCACGACGATGTCGCCGGGGGAGAGCAGGTCGGCCAGCTCGTCGATGGTCGACTGGGTGGCGGCACCGGCGGGGACCATGACCCACACGACGCGCGGACCCTTGAGCTTGCCCACAAGCTCTTCCAGGCTGTGGACATCGGCGAGGTCCGGGTTGCGGTCGTATCCGATGACGGTGTGGCCGGCGCGGCGAATGCGCTCGCGCATGTTGCCGCCCATCTTGCCGAGACCGACGAGACCGAGCTCCATCAGAGATTCCTTAAGCGTCGTGTGCGGTGTACCCGGGTCCGAGCCTACGCCCGGACCCCTGTGCACACCTGTGGGGTCAGCCGCTCAGGCGTACCGGCATGATCAGGTACTTGTAGGCCTCGTCCGCCTCGGCGTCGACCGCGGGCTTGCCGCTCAGGAGAGCCGGCTTGGTGGAGGTCGTGAAGGAGAGCTGGGCGACCGGGGAGTCGATCGCGCTCAGGCCGTCCAGGAGGAAGGTCGGGTTGAAGGCGATCGAGATGTCGTCGCCTTCCAGCTGCGCGTCGACGCGCTCCACAGCCTGTGCGTCGTCGCTGGAGCCGGCCTCCAGGATGAGCACGCCCTGCTCGAAGCTGAGCCGGACCGGGGTGTTGCGCTCGGCCACCAGGGCGACGCGCTTGACGGCCTCGACGAAGGGGGCGGTCTCGATCACCGCGACTGAGTTGAACTCGGTGGGGAAGAGCGTCCGGTACTTCGGCAGGTCGCCCTCGAGCAGGCGGGTGGTGGTGCGGCGGCCCGCGCCCTCGAAGCCGATCAGGCCCTCGCCCTTGCCGGAGCCGGAGAGCGCCAGGGTCACCGTGTCGCCGCTGGTGAGCGCCTTGGCGGTGTCCAGGAGGGTCTTCGCGGGCACCAGGGCGACGGCGGAGGCGTCCGGGGACTCCGGCTTCCACAGGAACTCGCGGACCGCGAAGCGGTAGCGGTCGGTGGAGGCCAGGGTGACCGTGTCGCCCTCGATCTCGATGCGCACACCGGTGAGGACGGGCAGCGTGTCGTCACGGCCGGCGGCGATGGCCACCTGCGCGGCGGCGGAGGCGAAGACCTCACCGGGGACGGTGCCGGTCGCGGTGGGCATCTCGGGCAGCGCCGGGTACTCCTCCACAGGCAGGGTGTGGAGGGTGAAGCGGGAGGAGCCGCAGACCACGGTCGCCCGTACACCGTCTGTGGAGATCTCCACCGGACGGTTCGGCAGGGCGCGGCAGATGTCGGCGAGCAGGCGGCCGGAGACCAGGACGGTGCCGTCCTCCTCGACCTCGGCCTCGACGGAGACGCGGGCCGAGACCTCGTAGTCGAAGCTCGAGAAGCTCAGCGCGCCGTCCTCGGCCTTCAGCAGAAGGCCCGCGAGGACGGGAGCCGGCGGACGGGCCGGAAGGCTGCGGGCCACCCATGCCACCGCCTCCGCGAGTACATCGCGCTCCACCCGGATCTTCACCGGAACCGCCTCCTGCTTGTTGCTGGCTCTTCGTCGACTGCGGGAACCAGTCTGACGCACGCCGCCGACACTCGGTGCGGCTCGGGGTCAAGTCGCGACAAGAGCTCGCCGAGGCTCCGGGCTCGAGTTGTCCACACACCCCACTTCGAAGCGGATTCCGGGCTAACTATGAGTGGGAGTAGTAGTAGGGGCTGTGGAAACCGTGGATAACGCCGTCCACGCAGGTCAGAGCCGGTTTTTTGTCCACTGCCCCTGTGCATGGCACCGGTGGACAACCGGGGTGCGCTGTGGACACAGCAAAGTTCTGCACACCCGATTCACAGGCCATGGGGAGTTCTCCCCAGTGCTGTCCCCAGCTTTCCCCAGGTTCCCCACAGCCCAAACGTCTCCCTTGGTGTGACCGCTTTCACTCGCCCCAGTGAGCCCGGGCGTTTCGTTGCCGAACAGTGGACAGCGGTGTGGAGAAGCTGTGGGCAACCGCCGCCTCCCTGTGGGTTGCCCGTGGACAACCGCGCGGGACCCCTGTGGACAGATTTTTCATCCACAGGCTGTGGAGATCGGTTGCCAACAATTCCACAAGGCTCTGAGCTGGGGTGATGCTCTGTCACCAGGGCTGCCTGTGGATGCAATCCGGATAACTCGGAAGTCCCCACCCTGTGGACGGGAGATCATCCCCCAATCTGTGGAGAACCCGCCACCGGAACGGAGTAATCGAACAGCGGGCTGGCGCCGAGAGCGGCCGGAGCGGTGGCGGAAGAGGGCCGGAGGGGTGCCGGGAGGGCCTCTGAGGGGCGCCGGGAGCTGTCCGGAAGGGCGTCGGGACGGGTTCGCAGGGGCGTTGCGAGCGCCTCTGGGGATGCCGGGAGGGGGTCACGGAGGGCCGTCGGAGGCTGTCGCGAGGGGCGGCATGAGGCGTCCGGGAATGCCGAAGGGCGCCCCGGAGGTGTCCGGAGCGCCCTTCGTGCCCGCCCTGCGAGGGGGCGTCGTCAGCCGTTCTTGATGCGGTTGGTCAGCTCGGTGACCTGGTTGTAGATGGAGCGCCGCTCGGCCATCAGCGCGCGGATCTTGCGGTCCGCGTGCATGACCGTGGTGTGGTCGCGGCCGCCGAACTGCGCGCCGATCTTCGGCAGCGACAGGTCGGTGAGCTCCCGGCACAGGTACATGGCGATCTGACGGGCGGTGACCAGGACCCGGCTGCGCGAGGAGCCGCACAGGTCCTCCACCGTCAGGCCGAAGTAGTCGGCCGTCGCCGCCATGATGGCGCCGGCGGTGATCTCCGGCGCCGTGTCCTCGCCGCCCGGGATCAGGTCCTTGAGGACGATCTCGGTGAGTCCGAGGTCCACCGGCTGCCGGTTGAGGCTCGCGAACGCTGTCACCCGGATCAGCGCGCCCTCCAGTTCACGGATGTTCCGCGAGATCCGGGAGGCGATGAACTCCAGTACCTCCGGCGGGGCGTTGAGCTGCTCCTGCACGGCCTTCTTGCGCAGGATCGCGATGCGCGTCTCCAGCTCCGGCGGCTGCACGTCCGTGGTCAGGCCCCACTCGAAGCGGTTGCGGAGCCGGTCCTCCAGGGTCACCAGCTGCTTGGGCGGCCGGTCCGAGGAGAGCACGATCTGCTTGTTGGCGTTGTGGAGCGTGTTGAAGGTGTGGAAGAACTCCTCCTGCGTCGACTCCTTGCTCGCGAGGAACTGGATGTCGTCGACCAGCAGGATGTCCACGTCCCGGTAGCGCTTGCGGAACGCGTCGCCCTTGCCGTCGCGGATCGAGTTGATGAACTCGTTGGTGAACTCCTCCGAGCTCACGTACCGCACCCGGGTGCCGGGGTAGAGGCTCCGCGCGTAATGACCGATCGCGTGCAGCAGATGGGTCTTGCCGAGCCCCGACTCGCCGTAGATGAAGAGGGGGTTGTACGCCTTCGCCGGCGCCTCGGCGACGGCGACCGCCGCCGCGTGCGCGAAGCGGTTCGAGGAACCGATGACGAAGGTGTCGAAGAGGTACTTGGGGTTCAGGCGGGCGTGCTGCTCACCGGGCGCGCCGGTGCCGCCGCCCTGGCCGGACGAGCCGGAGACGCCGCCGCCGGGGACGCCGGGACGTGGCCCGTGGCCCGCGCCACGGCCCTCGGGCTCCGGCAGCTCCGCCCGCTCGGGGCGCTGCGGCTGCTCGTAGGCGGAGCGCTCGTCGTACCGCGGCGGCTGGGGCTGCTGCGGGCGGGGCGTCGCGTACGGATCGCGCTCCTGGAAGCCGCCGAGCCGCTGCTGCTGCCAGGTGACGTCCTCCTGGGCGCGCGGCCAGACGCCCGGGTCGGGGCGCTGCTGCTGGTACTCGGGGTAGGCGGGGCGGGCCGTCGGCAGCCCGTCCTCCGGCATCGGCCGCCCGTAGTCGTCGTACTTCTCGTACGTGTCGTACGTCTCGCGCTGGCCGTACGGCTGCGGGGCCGGCCGCATGGGCTGGGCCGGCGGCGCGGGCGGCGTCGGCTCGCCGACGGAGTCGTCGACGGTGATCGCGATCCGGATCGGCCGGCCGCAGGCGCGGCTGAGCGCGTCGCTGATCAGCGGGGCGAGCCGGCCTTCGAGGACCTGCTTGCCGTACTCGTTGGGCACGGCGAGCAGTGCGGTGTCGGCCACCAGCGCGAGCGGCTGGCAGCGCTCGATCCACTGCTTGTCCTTGGACTCGATGCCCTGTTGGCCTTCGCCGAGGAGCTGTTCGAGGACACGCGGCCACACTGCGGCAAGATCGGCAGGTACGTCAGCCACGGGGCACGCTTCCTCGCAGGTCCCACGAAGGTGTGGTTCTCGGGGACGGTCGGTCGGAGTCCGTAAGGACAGGTAAGGACAGATCGGAAAAGATTGTGGAGTTCAGCCACGGTAGTCGGGGCGGCTGACGTGGTTCAAGTTGTTGTCCACAGCCTGTGTACAAGGATGCCCCCACGACCAGCCGGTTTGACCGGATGGCGTAGCCGCGCGTACCGTAACCAGGTCGAGTTGTCGATGGCTGCTGCCGCCTGCCTACCGATGGGCGAAGATCACTCTATGTGATCGCGAAGCGGTGCACTCGAGCGTATGCGAGCTAATCGTGGGCGCACGGTGACAGCCAGGCGATGTCCCGCCACCAACGATTCATTTCTGGAGCCCCCGAGTGAGCAAGCGCACCTTCCAGCCGAACAACCGTCGTCGCGCGAAGACCCACGGTTTCCGCCTGCGCATGCGTACCCGTGCCGGCCGCGCCATCCTGGCGAACCGCCGCGCCAAGGGTCGCGCGAGCCTGTCCGCCTGATCTGTCTAAACAGGTCATGACGTGCTGCCTACCGAGAATCGGCTGAGGCGGCGCGAGGACTTCGCGACCGCGGTACGCCGAGGACGCCGGGCCGGCCGCCCGCTCCTCGTCGTCCATCTACGCAACAGCGGTGCAACGGACCCGCACGCGCCTGGGGAGAGCGCTCCCCCGACGCGTGCGGGTTTCGTCGTGAGCAAGGCCGTTGGCGGAGCGGTCGTCCGCAACCAGGTGAAGCGCCGTCTTCGCCATCTCGTGCGCGACCGCATCACCCAGCTGCCCCCCGGTAGCCTGGTGGTCGTACGGGCGTTGCCCGGAGCCGGCGACGCCGACCACGCACAGCTGGCCCGAGACCTGGATGCCGCTCTCCAGCGGTTGCTGGGAGGGGGCACGCGATGAAGTACCCGCTGCTGGCTCTCATCAAGCTGTACCAGTGGACGATCAGCCCGCTTCTGGGCCCCGTCTGCCGGTACTACCCGTCGTGTTCCCGCTACGGATTCACGGCCATCGACCGGCATGGCGCGATCAAGGGCACAGCCCTGACCGCCTGGCGCATCCTGCGGTGCAACCCGTGGTCGCCCGGCGGCGTGGACCATGTCCCCCCGCGCAAGCGGCCGCGCTGGCACGAGATGCTGCGCGCCGCCCTTCGTGGCGACAAGGGCGGGTTCTCCGGCGAGACAAGCCCTGCCGCAGAGACCTCGCCCAATGCTCAAGGAGCCTGATTAGTGGACACGATTGCCAGTCTGTTCAGCTTCATCACCACACCCGTCTCCTGGGTGATCGTCCAGTTCCACTCGATGTACGGGGCGATCTTCGGCCCCGACACGGGCTGGGCCTGGGGTCTGTCCATCGTGTCCCTGGTGGTGCTGATCCGCATCTGCCTGATCCCGCTCTTCGTGAAGCAGATCAAGTCGACGCGGAACATGCAGGCGCTCCAGCCGAAGATGAAGGCGATCCAGGAGCGCTACAAGAGCGACAAGCAGCGTCAGTCCGAAGAGATGATGAAGCTGTACAAGGAGACGGGTACCAACCCGCTCTCCTCGTGCCTTCCCATCCTGGCCCAGTCGCCGTTCTTCTTCGCCCTGTACCGCGTGCTCTCCAGCATCGCCAACGGTCAGACGATCGGCGTCATCAACGAGGACCTGCTGGCCAGCGCCCGTAAGGCCCACATCTTCGGCGCCCCGCTGGCCGCGAAGTTCACGGACAGCGCCGAGAAGGTCGCTTCCCTCGGTGCCTCGCTGACCGATGTGCGCGTCGTCACCGCGATCATGATCGTGATGATGTCGGCCTCGCAGTTCTACACGCAGCGCCAGCTGATGATGAAGAACGTCGACCTGTCGGTGAAGACCCCGTACATGCAGCAGCAGAAGATGCTGATGTACATCTTCCCGCTGATCTTCGCGGGCATGGGCATCAACTTCCCCGTCGGTGTCCTCGTCTACTGGCTGACCACCAACGTGTGGACCATGGGCCAGCAGATGTACGTGATCAACCAGAACCCGACCCCGGGCAGCAAGGCCCAGGACGCCTACCTGCAGCGCCTGCTCAAGAACGTCGGTCAGCACGGTGAGGTCCGCGGCCGCCGCCGCAAGAACATCGTCAAGGCCATCGTCGCCAAGGGTGCCGACCGCAACGACAACGAGCGCCGCTTCTTCGCGGGCCTGGCCAAGGCCGGCTTCGCCGCCCAGGCCGACGGCACCGTGATCAAGAGCGACAGCGTCTCCGTCGAGGCGGAGGGCGGTGCCGCCACCCGGCGCCAGCAGCCCAAGCGCCAGACCAAGGCCCAGCGCCAGGCCGCGGGCGGCCAGCAGGCGGAGTCGAAGTCCTCGGACGAGCAGGCTTCGGACGAGCAGGCTTCCGACGCCGGGACCGAGGACAAGGCCGCTCCCTCGCTGGAGAAGAAGCCGCAGTCTTCGGCCAAGGGCACCAAGGCCGGCGGTGCGGCCGCGGGCGACAAGCCGGCCCGGCCGAGCCGCGCCAACTCCGGCCAGCGCAAGGGCCAGCAGCGGCCCAAGCACCCCTCCTCCAAGAAGTAAGCCTCGACGAAGCTAGAAGGAGTCCATCCGTGACGGAAGGCACCACCTCCGCCGCCGAGGGTGGCGACACCCTGACCCGCCTGGAGCAGGAGGGTGAGATCGCGGCCGACTACCTCGAGGGCCTGCTCGACATCGCCGATCTCGACGGCGACATCGACATGGACGTCGAGGCGGACCGGGCCTCGGTCTCGATCATCAGCGACTCCGGCGGCCGCGACCTGCAGAAGCTCGTCGGCCGTGACGGAGAGGTGCTGGAGGCCCTGCAGGAGCTGACCCGGCTCGCCGTGCACCGGGAGACCGGCGACCGCAGCCGGCTGATGCTGGACATCGCGGGCTTCCGTGCCAAGAAGCGCGAGGAGCTCGCCCAGCTGGGTGCCAAGGCCGCCGACGAGGTCAAGGCCACCGGCGCGCCGGTCAAGCTGGACCCGATGACGCCGTTCGAGCGCAAGGTCGTGCACGACGCGGTCGCCGCCGCCGGTCTGCGCAGCGAGTCCGAGGGCGAGGAGCCGCAGCGCTTCGTCGTCGTGCTCCCTGCCTGAACCCTCATCTGAAGTCGGCCCCGTCTGTTCGCAGACGGGGCCGCGTTTTGTCAGCCTGATAGTCAGCACCCAGTTGCGCTCGGACGGTACGCGCGCGGTACGGAAGGACGGTTCCCCGTGACGGAGGCAACGGAGCTTCCCCAGGCGCCGGAGCAGGCGCGGACAGTCTTCGGCGAGTACTTCCCGGAGGCGGTCCGGTACGCCGAGCTCCTGGCGGACGCCGGGGTCAAGCGCGGCCTCATCGGCCCGCGTGAGGTCCCCCGTCTGTGGGAGCGCCACCTGCTGAACTGCGCCGTGCTGTCCGAGGTCGTCCCCGAGGGCGTCACGGTCTGCGACGTCGGCTCCGGTGCCGGCCTGCCGGGCATCCCGCTGGCCCTGGTCCGCCGGGACCTGAAGATCACCCTGCTCGAACCGCTGCTCCGCCGGACGACCTTCCTCCAGGAGGCCGTCGAGCTGCTCGGCCTCGACCACGTGACCGTCGTCCGCGGCCGCGCCGAGGAGATGCTGGGCAAGCTCCAGTCCGTGCACGTCGTGACCGCCCGGGCGGTGGCACCGCTCGACCGGCTCGCCGGCTGGGGCGTGCCGCTGCTCCGTCCCTACGGCGAGATGCTGGCCCTCAAGGGCGACACCGCCGAGGAGGAGATCTCCGGCGCCCGCGCCGCGCTCGCCAAGCTCGGTGTCGTGGAGGCGTCCGTGCTGCACGCGGGCGAGGGGATCGTCGACCCGCTGACCACGGTGGTCCGGGTCGAGGTCGGCGAGAGCCCCGGCGGTGTGCGCTTCGCCGCCAAGCGGGCCAAGGCGGCCCGGACCAGCCGGCCCCGTCGCCGCAGCCGCTGATCCGTTGCCCTGATCCGTTGCCGCTGATCCAGCACTGCTGATCGGGCCCCCGTCGATCTGGCCACGTCGATCCGGCCCCGCCGATCTGTCGGGCTGCTGCGATACGGGCTGATTTCGGAGTGTCGGGCGGTCCCGGCCCTGCGGCGCGTGCATCGTGTTTCACGTGAAACGTCGTTCACTGCTGCAGGGCATCATCAGCCGTGGCCGCGCGGCTGCCACGCCCCGGGACCGTCAACCTCCGGCGAAACCCTCCGTGAGGGTGAGGGGGTTGTCCACAGAGGTGGATTCATCCACAGAACCACGGGCCTCGCTGGTTCAGGACCCCGAAGGCATGGCAGGCTCTCTCCATCGCGAGTCTGAAGCCGAGGAGAGTGAGTCCTTGCGGTCCGACGCCAACATCGCGGGACCGATGACCGAACCGGTCCCCGGTCCCCGAACCGAATCGGTAGGGGCGGATGTTTCACGTGAAACACCGCCTCCGATGGACGACACCCCCATCGGCCGTGCGGCCCAACTGGCCGTGGAGGCCCTGGGCCGTGCCGGAGAAGGACTTCCCCGGCCTGCCCAGACCCGCGTGATGGTGGTCGCCAACCAGAAGGGCGGCGTGGGCAAGACCACCACGACCGTCAATCTGGCCGCCTCTCTCGCGCTGCACGGCGCCCGGGTCCTGGTCATCGATCTCGACCCACAGGGCAATGCCTCCACCGCGCTCGGCATCGACCACCACGCCGAGGTCCCGTCGATCTACGACGTCCTCGTGGAGAGCAGGCCGCTCTCCGAGGTCGTTCAGCCCGTCAGGGACGTCGAAGGACTCTTCTGCGCGCCCGCCACCATCGACCTCGCCGGTGCGGAGATCGAGCTGGTGTCGCTGGTGGCTCGCGAGAGCCGGCTGCAGCGGGCGATCCAGGCGTACGAGCAGCCGCTGGACTACATCCTCATCGACTGCCCGCCCTCGCTCGGCCTGCTGACGGTCAACGCGATGGTGGCCGGAGCAGAGGTGCTGATCCCCATCCAGTGCGAGTACTACGCGCTGGAGGGCCTCGGTCAGCTGCTGCGGAACGTCGATCTGGTGCGCGGGCACCTCAACCCCGCGCTGCATGTGTCGACGATCCTCCTCACCATGTACGACGGCCGGACGAGGCTCGCCTCGCAGGTCGCCGACGAGGTGCGCACGCACTTCGGCGAGGAGGTGCTGCGGACCAGCATCCCGAGGTCTGTGCGCATCTCGGAGGCGCCGAGCTACGGGCAGACCGTGCTCACCTATGACCCGGGCTCCAGCGGTGCCCTGTCGTATCTCGAAGCGGCGCGTGAGATCGCGCTGCGTGGCGTCGATCTCGCCTACGACGCCAGTCAGGCCCATGGCGGACACCCGCACCCGGGCCACCAGAACAACCAGCGAATGTCGGAGGGGATCCAGTGAGCGAGCGACGTAGGGGATTGGGGCGTGGGCTCGGTGCGCTGATCCCGGCTGCTCCCCAGGAACGACAGCTCCCCGCGGCCGGCGGGGGCACCACCACCGTCACGGCCACCACCGGTGCCCTTCCGGCGCTCGGCTCGGAGCGGGGTGTGGCCGCCGCGAAGCTGGCGACGCTTCCCGCGAGCCCTCAGTCCCCGGACTCCGTGGTGCCGGTGGCCGAGCCCGAGCCGGAGGCCCCCGCCGGGGCGCACTTCGCCGAGCTGCCGCTGGACTCCATCACGCCGAACCCACGTCAGCCGCGCGAGGTCTTCGACGAGGACGCCCTGGCCGAGCTGATCACCTCCATCAAGGAGGTCGGTCTGCTTCAGCCCGTCGTCGTCCGCCAGATCGGTCCCGAGCGCTACGAGCTCATCATGGGCGAGCGCCGCTGGCGGGCCTGCCGTGAGGCCGGCCTGGAGCGGATCCCGGCGATCGTGCGGGCCACCGAGGACGAGAAGCTGCTCCTCGACGCCCTCCTGGAGAACCTGCACCGGGCCCAGCTGAACCCGCTGGAAGAGGCCGCCGCCTACGACCAGCTCCTCAAGGACTTCAACTGCACCCATGACCAGCTGGCCGACCGCATCGGGCGCTCGCGTCCGCAGGTCTCCAACACGCTGCGTCTGCTGCGCCTCTCCCCGCCCGTGCAGCGCCGGGTCGCCGCGGGCGTCCTCTCGGCGGGTCACGCCCGTGCCCTGCTCTCCGTGGAGGACCCGGAGGCCCAGGACAAGCTCGCCTACCGGATCGTCGCCGAGGGGCTTTCGGTGCGGGCGGTGGAGGAGATCGTCACGCTGATGGGCTCGGAGCCCTCCTCGTCGGTGAAGCCCAAGGGGCCGCGGGCCGGCGCCCGGGTCTCCCCGGCTCTGAGCGAGCTCGCCACTCGGCTCTCCGACCGCTTCGAGACCCGGGTGAAGGTCGACCTGGGCCAGAAGAAGGGCAAGATCGTCGTCGAGTTCGCCTCGATGGAGGATCTGGAGCGGATCCTCTCGACGCTGGCCCCGGGTGAGGGGCGGGTTCTCGACCAGGGCAAGGACGAGCAGGACGACTAGTCAATCGGCGGGCTGAGCCCTCGTTTTCGTCCCGGGCGGGGCGTGTTCCGGCACTCATCGGAACGCGCTCCGCCCTTTGCCTCTCCGCGGTATCGCCCTTCTCGGCCCCTCGTTACGATTCTGAAAAGGCATATGCGTACAGCGAAGGCCGAGAGAAGCGAGGAGCAGCCGTGGGGCGTCGGCTCGTACCGCTCACGCTGGACAACCTTCCGGATCTCCCCAAGCGGTGTCGCTCCTGTGTGTTCTGGGAGCTCGATCCGGTGAGCGGGGAGGCCGCCGTCAAGGCCGGCCGCCCGGAGCTGGAGAAGGAGTCCTGGATCTCCGCCGTGCTTCTGGAGTGGGGCTCCTGTGGCCGGGTGGTCTATGTCGACGACGTGCCCGTCGGCTTCGTGCTCTACGCGCCTCCGGCCTATGTGCCTCGTTCCACCGCCTTCCCCACGAGTCCGGTCGCCGCGGACGCGGTGCAGCTGATGACGGCCTGGATCATGCCGGGCTATCAGGGGCAGGGGCTCGGGCGGGTGATGGTGCAGACGGTGGCGAAGGACCTGCTGCGGCGCGGCTTCAAGGCGATCGAGGCGTTCGGCGACGCCCGCTGGAAGGAGCCGGCCTGTGTGCTCCCGGCCGACCATCTGCTCGCCGTGGGCTTCAAAACGGTGCGGCAGCACCCGAGCTTTCCGCGGCTGAGGCTGGAGCTGAGGACGACGCTCTCCTGGAAGGAGGACGTCGAGATGGCATTGGACCGGCTTCTCGGGGCCGTGCAGAAGGAGCCGGTGCTGCGGCCGCTCTGACGGAGGCCGCCGGACAGACGACAGCGGCCCGCCCCCTCGGGAAGGGGGCGGGCCGCTGCTGTTTCACGTGAAACAGCGAGAGCGTTACTTCGCGTCGATGAAGCCGTCCAGGTCACGCAGGAGCGCGGCCTTCGGCTTGGCGCCGACGATGGTCTTCACGACCTCGCCGCCCTGGTAGACGTTCATCGTCGGGATCGACATGATGCCGTACTTGGCAGCCGTGGTCGGGTTCTCGTCGATGTTGAGCTTCACGATGGTGATCTCGGGGTGCTCCGAGGCGATGGCCTCGAGCGACGGGGCGATCTGGCGGCACGGGCCGCACCACTCGGCCCAGAAGTCCACCACGACGGGCTTGTCGCTCTTGAGGACCTTCTCGTCGAAGTCAGCGTCGGTGGCGATAACGGTGGCGCCGGCCACGGCGTCCTCCTTTGGTTGGCGGGGTGTGGGGTGAGGAAGGCGGAGGGGTCAGACCGCGGGGGTCTCGGCCAGCTTCTCGCTGTCGGAGAGGGCGGCCAGGAAGCGCTCCGCGTCGAGCGCGGCGGAGCAGCCGGTGCCGGCGGCGGTGATCGCCTGGCGGTAGGTGTGGTCGACGACGTCGCCGGCGCCGAAGACACCCGTGAGGTTGGTGCGGGTGGACGGGGCGTCGACCTTCAGGTAGCCCTCCTCGTCCAGCTCCAGCTGGCCCTTGAAGAGCTCGGTGCGCGGGTCGTGGCCCACGGCGATGAAGAGACCGGTGACCGGCAGCTCGCTGGTCTCGCCCGTCTTGGTGTTGCGCAGGGTCAGACCGGAGAGCTTCGGGTCGCCGTGGATCTCGGCGACCTCGCTGTCCCAGGCGAACTTGATCTTCGGGTCGGCGAAGGCACGCTCCTGCATCGCCTTGGAGGCGCGCAGGGTGTCACGGCGGTGGACGATCGTGACCGACTTGGCGAAGCGCGAGAGGAAGGTGGCCTCCTCCATCGCGGTGTCGCCGCCGCCGACCACGGCGATGTCCTGGTCCTTGAAGAAGAAGCCGTCGCAGGTGGCGCACCAGGAGACACCGCGGCCGGAGAGGGCGTCCTCGTTCGGCAGGCCGAGCTTGCGGTGCTGGGAGCCGGTCGTGACGATGACGGCCTTGGCGCGGTGGACGGTGCCGGCCGTGTCCGTGACGGTCTTGATGTCACCGGTGAGGTCCACGGCGACGATGTCGTCCGGGATGAGCTCGGCGCCGAAGCGCTCCGCCTGGGCGCGCATGTTGTCCATGAGGTCCGGGCCCATGATGCCCTCACGGAAGCCGGGGAAGTTCTCCACCTCGGTCGTGTTCATCAGGGCGCCACCGGCGGTGACGGCACCCTCGAAAACGAGAGGCTTCAGCGACGCACGGGCGGTGTACAGCGCCGCGGTGTAACCCGCGGGACCGGAGCCGATGATGATCACGTTACGGACGTCGCTCACGGGTTTCTTCCTCGTCTCTGCAGACTGCCTACTGCCTACGGGGCGGCTCGGTGACTCTCACCCCACCCAACGGATCCTAAGGGGCGAGCATTCCCGAGACGGCCACCCGGCGCGGCGCGAGACGGATGGTGAGACCGGCGTCGAGACGGGGCGCAGGTCAGGAGCGGGGGACGGACTCGTTCAGAAGCACCTCGGCCTTGCCGTTCCCGCCGCCGGACGCGCAGGAGGAATCGACCACGAACACCTGCACCCGGCCGCCGTCCTCGGTGTCGGGGAGGACGACGAGATAGGCGGGCGTCCCCTGGTAGTCGCCCTGCTGGAAGCCGATGACCGGGTCGGTGCGGCCGGTGCCGGCCTTGACGCAGTCGGGGAGGGCGGCGTTCGTCGTACGGGCCTGTCCGTCGCCGCCGCTCTCGGCCGAGAGCGATTCGGGAGCGCTGCTGCGGTTCTGGGTGGTCTTGAGGCTGCTGCGGTGCAGCAGGTTCTGCACGGTGGACTCGACGGGCCGGCCGTCGAACGAGGCCGCGCTCGCGGCGACGACGGCATCGGCCTTCTTGTCGCCGGCCGCAGTGCCGTCGCCGAGCACACCCGACTGGGTGAAGAACAGGCCCAGACCCAGGGCGGCTGCGCCGAAGGCCGCGCCCAGCGCGGCGACCCGGCGCCGGGAGCGGCGGGGCCGGCCGGGGCCGGTGGCGGCGGAGGGGCGTCCGGCGGGACGGTCCGCGGGCCGGTTCGTGGCCGGGGCCGCGGGTCGGTCGGCCGGGACGGACGACTCGGGGCGGGTGTGCGTTGTTTCACGTGAAACATGCGCGTCGGAGTCCGGCGCGGTCGCGTTCAGCAGCGCTTCGGCGGCGAGGGCGGCATCGATCCGCCCGGCGATCTCGGCGGGCATCCGGGGCGGGCCGGGAAGCGTGCCCAGGAGCCCCCGGATCTCCTCCAGGGAGGTCCGTACGTCCGCGCAGAGGGAACAGGCATCGACGTGCTGCCGCACGGCCGCGCCGCGCGTGGGGGAGAGCAGGCCCTCGGTGAGATCGGAGATCTCCGAGACGTCCGGGTGCTGAGTCGTGTCGGCCGTGGAAGTCACGCGCGCCCACCTCCGCCCTTCACAGCAGCTGGATTGCTCGGTCCGGTATCCGTCGGTCCCGGCACCGGTGGGACGGATGCCCCCGGCGTCCGGTTCCTTCCCCCGTCGGGGCCTTCGTTACCCACCGTGTCCCCGCGCAGATGAGTGAGCATCGGCAGCAGCTTCGCCCGCCCCCGCGCACAGCGGCTCTTCACGGTCCCGGTGGGAACATCGAGGATACGAGCGGCCTCGGCCACCGGGTATCCCTGCATGTCGACGAGGACGAGCGCCGCCCGCTGCTCCGCCGGCAGCGTGGCGAGTGCGGCCAGGAGCTGGCGGTGCAGATCCTGACGCTCGGCGGGTGCCTCGGCCGACTCGTGCGGTTCGAGGAGCTGCTCGAACCGTGCGGTGTCGTCCATGGGCGAGGTGCGGCGCGAGGCCGCCTTCCGGGCCCGGTCGAGACAGGCGTTCACCGTGATGCGGTGCAGCCAGGTCGTGACGGCCGACTGGCCCCGGAATGTGTGGGCGGCCCGGAATGCCGACACGAGGGCGTCCTGGACGGCGTCAGCGGCCTCCTCGCGGTCCCCCAGGGTCCGCAGGGCCACCGCCCACAGCCGGTCGCGGTGACGCCGTACGAGCTCGCCGAAGGCGTCAGGATCGCCGGCCACATGGTCGGCCAGCAGATCCTGGTCGCTCCGCTCGTCGTGCGGGACGTCGTCCAACGGTGAGCCCCTCCCCCGGGGTGACGTCAGCTGGTGACCTTGATCTCCGAGATCTCGCCCCGGTAGCCGTCTCCGCCGGCCGGCAGATCGGTCAGCCAGACGAGCACGTAGCGCGTCATCAGCGGCTTGCCGGGGACGAGGCCCACTTGGGATCCCGTGCTCGTGGCCTGCTTGGTGAAGTCACCGAGCGCGCTGGGCTCCGAGGAGAAGTTCTCCGGAGTCGTGCGCAGTTCGACGGTCGTGACGCCGTGGAACATGACCTCGACCTTGGCGACCTGCTGGACCTTGCCGAGGTCGAGGATGATGCCGACCCCGTCCTTCAGGTTGCCGAGCTTCGAGTACCCCTTGTAACTGCTGGTCGTCCACGTGGTGTTCGGATCACCGTCGTAGGCGTTCTTTATGTCCCGGGGGTTCTCGCTGCCGTCGCTGCCCTGCGGGTCGAAGTCCCGGGCGCCGACGATCGCGACCGGCTTGCCGTCCGCCTTCGGCTTGTTGTCCTCGTTCGACGGCTGCTGCTGGGTCGGCGGGGGATCCGCCTTCTTGCCCTGGTCCAGGAGCCGGTCCGCGATCTGCCAGCTGCCCAGGCCGAGGGCGGCGATCAGCAGGGCCGAGACGGCCCACTTGAGAGCCTTGCCGGTACGGCTCTGCAGCGGGGGCGGCGGGGCCATGACCGGCTGGGTGACCTGGGGGCGCGGCTGGGGACGCCCGTAGGTGCCCTGCTGGTACGTGGTGCGCTGGTATTCGGGCGGCGTGGGGAGCGGGAACTCCGGCTCCGGCGGGCGGATGCGCGGCATCGCCGCGACGGCCTTGGCCAGCTCGTCCGGGGTGGTGCAGGGCGGTTCCTGGCGCGAGGCGGTGGCCCCGTCGTTCGCCAGGGCGCGCATGGCGATCTCCGACAGGCCCCGGTGGACGCCCGCCCGCACCTGGTCGGGTGCGAGCAGCCCGACGCCCTTGGGGAGGCCGGAGAGCCCGTAGGCGTCGTTCTCGTACGGCCAGCGCTGGGTGAGCGCCGCGTAGAGCAGGGCGCCGATCGCCTCGGTGTCCGTGCGCTGCGGGCGCTCGGCGCTGATGCCGCGCAGGGCGGCGTTCACGGCGAGCCCGCGGATCCGGTACTGGCCGGTGGAGCTGCGCAGCACCGCGCTCGGCGTGAGCCGGAGGTGCGAGAGGCCCTCGCGGTGCGCCGCGGCCATGGCCTGGGAGACCTGGCTGACGAGCTGGTAGGCGTCGTGCGGCTCCATGGGGCCGGCCGCGAGCAGCGCGGTCAGCTCGGTGGAGTCGGGCAGCCATTCGTGCACGACGTAGACCAGGTCGTTCTCCTCGACGGCATCGAGGACCTGTACGAACCGAGGGTCGCCGAGCAGCGCGGCGGAGCGGGCCGCGGCGAGGACGGAGCGGGCACGCGAGTGGTCTGCGGGCAGGATGTGCACGCCGACGGCACGCCGCAGCTTCTCGTCGACGGCACGCCAGCTGCTGAATCCGTCCAGTCGGGTGACGCACTCCTCCAGCCGGTACCGTCTCGCCAGCTTGTGGCCGCTGTGCAGTTCGGGTGCGGTGATGGAGGACTGTTCGCCGTTCTGTCGTTCGACCGCCTTGCTCTTCTTGGCCTCGGCGGGTGTGCCCGCCTTCTTCTGCGCTTCCGCCACCCCGTCGGTCGCGGCCGTGTCCGCCTTGGCGGTCAGCGGGTCGTCACCGCTGTTGTCGGCCACGTCGACGGCAGCCGTGCTACGTTCCGCCACCGTCGTTCCTGCCTCCCCATCCGTTGCGCCACATCCAACAGCCATGCCAATTGTGCCCACAGTCCGGCGCTATGCACGACACGCGTCGGCAGGCGATGGTTGTGCGAACCCCGCGCACCTGTCGTTCGATCAGCGTCCCAGACGGCCGCGGACCATGCCGACCATGGAGTTGAGCTCCGCGATCCGCATGCGCTTGGCCGCCACGAAGAAGACGCCGAGCAGCACCGCGCCGCCGACGAGCAGGGCGGCGAGCGAGCCCAGGGCGCCTTCGCCGAGCACCTTCAGGAGGCCGAAGCCGGCCGCTCCGGCCGCGACGGCGGCCGGCAGGGAGGCCAGGCACAGCCGGGCGTAGGTGCGGATGACATGGGCGCCGTCCAGGTCGCCGCCGAGGCGCTTGCTCAGCCGGCGCCAGGCGACGCCGACGCCGACGGCGTAGGCCAGGCCGTAGGAGGCGGCCATGCCGACGACGGCCCACCGGGCGGGCAGCACGACGTAACAGACCGCCGAGGCGGCCGCGTTGACGGCGGCGACGATGACGGTGTTGTAGAAGGGCGTCCGGGTGTCCTCGTAGGCGTAGAAGCCGCGGAGCACCACGTACTGCACGGAGAACGGGATCAGGCCGAGGCCGAAGGCCATCAGGATGAAGCCCATGCCCTGGGCGGCCTCGATGCCGCTGGAGGCGTAGAGCAGGGTGCACATCGGGACGCCGAGGGCCAGGAAGGCGAAGGCGATCGGGACGATGGCCACGGCCGAGTTGCGCAGACCCTGGGAGATGTCGTCGCGGACGGCGCCCGGGTCGTCGTCGGAGGCGGCGCGGGAGATGCGGGGCAGCAGGGCGGCCATGACGGAGACGGTGATGATGGCCTGCGGCATGCCCCAGATCAGCTGGGCATTGGAGTAGGCGAGGAAGCCGGCGCCGTTCTTGCCGGACTCCTCGCCGGCCGCGGTGGCGAGCTGGGTGACGACCAGGACACCGGCCTGGTTGGCGAGCACGAACAGCACGGTCCACTTGGCCAGCTTGACCGTCTTGCCGAGGCCGTGGCCCTTCCAGTCGAAGCGGGGACGGAAGCGGAAGCCGGTCTCGCGCAGGTACGGGATCATCGCCAGGGCCTGCACGACGAGGCCGAGCAGGGTGCCGATGCCGAGCAGCCGGACGCCGTCGTCGGGGATCGTCTGGACGCCCATGTGGGACTCGGCGGAGGTTCCGTAGACCCAGATGAACAGGCCGAACGTGGTGATCATGACGATGTTGTTGAGGACCGGGGTCCACATCATCGCGCCGAACTTGCCGCGCGCGTTGAGGATCTGACCCATCACCACGTGCACGCCCATGAAGAAGATGGTGGGCAGGCAGTAGCGGGCGAAGGTCACGGCGACGCTGTTGGCGGCCGCGTCGTCGGCGATCGTGCTCGACATCAGCCGGATCAGCACCGGTGCCGCGAACACGGCGATGCCGACGATCACGCCGAGCGCCACCATGACGAGGGTGAGCAGCCGGTTGGCGTACGCCTCGCCGCCGTCCTCGTCGTTCTTCATCGAGCGGACCAGCTGCGGCACGAAGACCGAGTTGAGGCCGCCGCCGATGGTGAGGATGTAGATCATCGTCGGCAGCGTGTAGGCGACGGTGTACGTGTCACCGAGCAGCGCGGCGCCGAGGGCGCCGGTGATCACCAGGCTGCGGACGAAGCCGGTCAGCCGGGAGACGAGGGTGCCGGCGGCCATCACGGCGCTCGACTTGAGCAGCCCGGAGGCGCGGCCGGCCTTCTTCGGGGCGGGCGCGGGCATGGGGGTCGGCTCCGGGGACGGCGGCGGCACCTGGCCGGGCGCCTGCTGGTCCCGGTAGAGGTGGGCGAAGGCGTCGGGCTCCGGCTCCTCCTCTCCCGCCCGGGTCACCAGGTCGTCGACACCGGTGAACTGGACCGTGCGGGCGTCGTCGCCGTACGGCAGGTGGCGCGAGGGGCCGTCGGGCTCGGGCGCGGGCGTCTGGGCCCATACGCGGGGGTCCGGGGCGTGCGCGGGGGCCGCGGGCTGCTGGTAGAGCGGCTGCGGCTCCGCGTAGGTGCCCGGCGGGGGCGGCGGGTGCGCGGCCCGGTCGTAGAGCGCCTCGGTCACCGGGTCCTGGGCGGACAGGTCGCGCGCCTGGTACGGATCGTGGGCGTAGGCGTCCTGGACGTACGGGTCCTGGCCGTAGGCGTCCGGGGCGTACGGGTTCGGCTGCTGCGGCGCGTGCGGGTCAGCGGCGGCCTGCTGCGGCGGCGGGACCGGCGCGGGGCCGGGCGGCGGGGCAGCGGGCGTCCCACCGGACGGCGCGTTGCCCGCGCCCTGGCCGCGGTCACCGTCGTACGGCGCGTTCATGGTTACCCCACCTCATCGTCCCCGGCCGACCGGCCACGACATCGCTCAACGGTCCACTTTCTCACCCGTGCCGGACGGGTCGCCGCTTTCGGGCCCGGTGTTTGGCGTCGGGTCACTCGGCTGCGCCGTCTCGGGGCTGCCGTCCGGTTCCGGTTCGGCGCCCTCGTCGGCGGTCTCGCCCGCGTCTTCGGCGGCCTCGGCAGCCTTGGCCGACTCCGCTTCGGCGTCGTGAGAGGTCTCGTCCGCGTCCTCTTCAGTGGCCTCGGCGGCGGCTTCGGCCTCGGCGTTCCGGGCGGCGGCCCGCTTGCGCTGGGAGTACATCCGGATGCCGGCGAGGACGAGCAGCAGCACACCGCCGGCGATCACGAGCATCACCGTCGGGGTGATCTCGGAGACCTTCACGGTGAACGTCATCGGGGCGCCATAGGGCGTCCCGTCCTCGGTGTAGAGCTGGGCCGTCATCGTGACCGGACCGTTGGCGTTGGCCGAGGCGTTGAACTTCACCGACTGGCTGTGCCCGCCGTTGATCTTCACGGGCTGCTCGGCCGTGCCCTCGCCGTCGAGCTTGATGCGGTTCTTGTTGCCGGACTGCAGCCGCAGCACCAGATGGTCGACGCCCTGCAGCAGCCGGTTCTGCACGGTCACCGGGATGGTGGCGCTCCGCCCGGACAGCGTGAGGTCCGACTTCTTGATCAGCTGCACCTCTTCGGTGAGGCTCCGCAGATAGCGCAGGACCTCCTCGCGGTAGAGGGCGGCCGAGGGCGCCTCACCGCGCCAGGACGTCGACATCTCACGGCTGATCGCGTTGGTGAACGGCGGCACCACACGGTCCGGGGCGGTCAGGATCACCCGGAAGTCGTCCAGCTCGTCCCGGGTCTCCTTCATCTTGAGGAAGGCCTTGGTGTCGAGCTCCTGGGCGCGCAGCTTCTTCGGGTACGCGTGGCTGCTCGGGATCCGCGTCGAGGCGTCCGGGTCGGGCGTCTCCGCCGAGGCGGCCGGCAGGTCCTCCGGTTCCGTCCAGCGCTTGGCGCCGAGCGCCTGCAGCGCCGTCGCCATGCTCTGCGCCTGCGCCGCGGTGGGCATGCGCTGCGGGGCGACCACGACGCTGCGCTGCTTCTCCGGCAGCTCCAGGGTCGTGGCCAGCGACTGGGCGAGGAAGGACTGGATGGACAGGGTGGAGTTCTCGGCCCTGATGAGGTCGCCCTGGAACGCCTTCGACAGACCGGCGTCGCTGACCACCGCGGTGGTGCCGCCACCGACCGGGCGCGCCGCGGTCGGAGTGTACGAGAGATCGTCGCGGAAGCTGTCGCTGCGGGCGATCACGTTGTGCGCGCCCGCAGAGGTGGCGACGGCCATGATCGAGGCGTCGACGGCCCCGTCCACGGGCCACGCGAAGTCGGTGGACGGCTTGACGTGCAGGATCGTCTCGACCGTGGTCGAGGCCAGCGCGGTCGCCTGCTGGAGGTGGCTGAGCGAGCCCGGCACCTCCTTGCCGTGATGGGCGAGGGAGGCCAGGTCGGGGTCGGCGAACGGCAGGGCGACGACCTTGTGGCCCTGCACCGCCTTCTCCAGGGCGTCCAGCCAGTTCTCGGCGATGGCCTGGTTGCGGCCCGGCACCTCGGTCGCCCCGCTCTTGACCCGGTACGGCTCGGCCATGGCGGCGACGCTGGCCAGCAGGTCCGGGTCGATCACCCAGGTGACCGGAAGGTCCTTGCCGAGCGTGACCATCTCGTTCAGCCGGCCGCCCGGGGCGAGCTCGGCGGCGAGGTCGTCGTTCTCGAAGACCGGGGTCTGCTGGAGGTTCGGGCCCGTCTCGGCGGAGACGTGGGACGTGGAGATCAGCGGCCAGAGGTAGGTGAGCTTGGTCTTCTTCTCGGCCTCGTCCGGCTGGTACGGCAGGAAGGTGCGCTCGATGCCGAGCAGCCGCTCGTAGGACTGGCCGCCGGTCTGGCCCGACAGCGAGACACCGAGCTGGTAGACGCCCGCGTCGTCGAGGCCCAGCTTGGACACCGGCACGGAGAGCGTGAACTCACGGCTGAGCCCGGCACCCAGCGTGGGGATCTTGACCGTGTAGGGCCCGCCCAGCGGGGCCGGGTCGCTGCCGTAGCGGACGCCGTCGCGGTCGGCGACCTCGTCGATCTCGCTGCGGCTGGTCATCCGCGGGCCGACTCGCAGATCGACCGTGGCATTGCTCACGGACTGCTTGGTCTCGTTGGTGACCGTGCCCGTGATGGTGAGTGTGTCGCCCTCCACAGGCGCCTTCGGGGCCAATGTGTCCACCGACACGTCCACGCCCCCGTTGCCGCCGGCGCTCTCGGCCGCCTGCGCGGCGGGCGCGGGAAGGCCCTGGAGGAGCCCGGCGAGGAGCGGGGCCGCCACCGCGAGGGAGGCCGTACGCCGCAGCCAGCGGCGGGCAGGTGAGGGAGTGGTCCCCTGGATAGCTGCCGCCTCGGCCACGCGTCGCCCGTCCTCGTCGTTGTCAGTGGTGTGGTGGTTCCCGGTTGCTGTGTCCAGGCATGGTAACGAGGCACGCGGGGAGCAAGTGCCGGGGACTGCTCCAGGTGAAGGCGCGCACGGGAGCGCGGCAGGGGGCCGCGGCGCGGCCGCCCGGGGGAAAACGAGGGCATGGCGGTGAGCCGGGGCACGTACCCTTTTCTGTTGTGCCGAACGCCAATGAAGAGACCCCCACCGCGCTGAGCCAGGTGCAGCGCCGCGCCGTCAGCGAGCTGCTGCGCGTGTCCCCCGTCGCCGACGACCTCGCCATCCGCTTCAAGGAGGCCGGGTTCAGCCTCGCGCTGGTCGGCGGCTCGGTACGGGACGCCCTCCTCGGCCGTCTCGGCAACGACCTGGACTTCACGACCGACGCCCGACCCGAGGACGTACTGAAGATCGTCCGTCCCTGGGCCGACGCCGTCTGGGAGGTCGGGATCGCGTTCGGCACCGTCGGCTGCCAGAAGCACGGCTACCTGGTGGAGATCACCACCTACCGCTCGGAGGCGTACGACCGCACCTCGCGCAAGCCCGAGGTGTCCTACGGCGACTCCATCGAGGAGGACCTGGTCCGCCGCGACTTCACCGTCAACGCCATGGCCGTGGCACTCCCGGAGAAGGAGTTCATCGACCCGCACGGCGGTCTGGAGGACCTGGCCGAGCGGGTGCTGCGCACCCCCGGCACGCCCGAGGAGTCCTTCTCCGACGACCCGCTGCGCATGATGCGGGCCGCGCGCTTCGCCGCGCAGCTGGACTTCGAGGTGGCCCCCGAGGTCGTCACCGCCATGACGGAGATGGCCGGCCGGCTGGAGATCGTCTCCGCCGAGCGCGTCCGTGAGGAGTTCAACAAGCTCCTGATCTCCGCGCACCCCCGCAAGGGCCTCGGTCTCCTCGTCGACACCGGTCTTGCCGCGCACGTCATCCCCGAGCTTCCGGCCCTGCGCCTGGAGAGCGACGAGCACCACCGGCACAAGGACGTCTACGAGCACTCGCTCACCGTCCTCGACCAGGCCATCGACCTGGAGGAGGACGGCCCGGACCTGGTGCTGCGCCTCGCGGCCCTGCTCCACGACATCGGCAAGCCGCGCACCCGCCGCTTCGAGCGGGACGGCCGGGTCTCCTTCCACCACCACGAGGTGGTCGGCGCGAAGATGACCAAGAAGCGCATGACCGCGCTGAAGTACTCCAACGAGATGATCAAGGACGTCTCGCGCCTGGTGGAGCTGCACCTGCGCTTCCACGGCTACGGCACCGGCGAGTGGACCGACTCCGCCGTCCGCCGCTACGTCCGCGACGCGGGTCCGCTGCTCTCCCGGCTGCACAAGCTGACCCGCTCCGACTGCACCACCCGCAACAAGCGCAAGGCCGCCGCGCTCTCCCGCGCCTACGACGGCCTGGAGGAGCGCATCGCCAAGCTCCAGGAGCAGGAGGAGCTGGACTCGATCCGTCCCGACCTCGACGGCAACGAGATCCAGGAGACCCTGGGCATCGCTCCCGGGCCGGCCGTCGGGCGCGCCTACAAGTTCCTGCTGGAGCTGCGCCTGGAGAACGGGCCGATGGAGCGCGATGCCGCCGTGGCCGCGCTCAAGGAGTGGTGGGCGTCCCAGAACGCCTGATGTTTCACGTGAAACACCGGCGGACTGTCACCGGAGTTTCGAACCAGCGGGGCGATGTTTCACGTGAAACATCGCCCCGCTCGTCGTAGGGCCAGTGCGATCACCGCGTAGACGGCGGTCACCAGCAGGACGATGGCGGGCGACCGCCCGTCCGGCGGGAGCATCAGCGCCGCGACTCCGGCCGCGCCCACGAAGGCGACGTTGAAGAGCACGTCGTAGAGGGAGAACACCCGGCCGCGATAGGCGTCGTCCACGGAGATCTGGACGACCGTGTCCGTGGCGATCTTCGCTCCCTGGGTGATCAGCCCGAGCGAGAAGGCCGCCACGAGGAACGGTGCCCGGGCGAAGGTCAGGCCCAGGGCAGGGGTCAGCACGGCGGCCACGGCGGCGCAGAGCGTGATCCAGCCGAACGGGCCGAGCTTCCCCACCGCGGCGGGGGAGAGCACCGCCGCGGCGAAGAAGCCGGCACCGGAGGCGGCGACGGCGAGGCCGAGCACGGCAAGCCCCTGTGACTGCGTGGTGCTCCAGGCATACCGGCTGAGCATGAGCACGGTGACGAACAGCGCGCCGTAACAGAAGCGCATGAGGGTGACCGCGGCGAGCGCCCGGGCGGCCGGACGGCGCTCGGCGAGATGACGCAGCCCGCTCACCAGACCGCGCGCGGTGGAGGACAGTGCCGCGGCGAGCCGGGGCTGGACCAGCTCCGGGTCCGGTCCGAGGAGTTCGCGGGACATCCGCAGCGAGGTGAGGGCGGAGCAGAGATAGAGGAAGGCGCCCAGGAGGACGACGGCGGCGTCGGAGTCGTCGGCGACGAGCCGCACGCCGAAGGCGAGTCCGCCGCCGAGCGTCGCGGCCAGGGTGCCGGCGGTCGGGGAGAGCGAGTTGGCGATGACCAGCCGCTCGTCGTCGACCACGCGCGGAAGCGCGGCGGAGAGTCCGGCCAGGACGAAGCGGTTGACGGCCGTGACGGAGAGCGCGGAGGCGTAGAAGAGCCAGTCGGGCACCGAGGCCAGCATGAGCAGTGCGGTCCCGCCGGCCAGGACGGCGCGCAGCAGGTTGCCGTAGAGGAAGACCTGGCGGCGCTGCCAGCGGTCGAGCAGGACTCCTGCGAAGGGCCCGACGAGCGAGTAGGGGAGCAGCAGGACGGCCATGGCGGAGGCGATGGCGGCGGGACTCGTCTCCTTCTCGGGAGAGAAGACGACGTAGGTGGCCAGGGCGACCTGGTAGACGCCGTCGGCGCACTGGGAGAGCAGCCGTACGGCGAGCAGGCGGCGGAAGTTGTGCAGGCGCAGCAGGACGCGCAGATCACGCACGACGGACATGGCAGCAAGACTCACATACGACGAGGGCCCCCGGGCAGTGCCACGGGGACCCTCGTCATCGAGCCGTCGAACGGTCCGGCGGACCGTCAGGTCAGCGCTCGACCTCGCCCTTGATGAACTTCTCGACGTTGGCCAGGGCCTCGTCGTCGAAGTACTGGACCGGCGGGGACTTCATGAAGTAGCTCGACGCGGAGAGGATCGGGCCGCCGATGCCGCGGTCCTTGGCGATCTTCGCGGCGCGCAGGGCGTCGATGATGACACCCGCGGAGTTCGGGGAGTCCCACACCTCGAGCTTGTACTCCAGGTTCAGCGGGACGTCACCGAAGGCGCGGCCCTCAAGGCGGACGTAGGCCCACTTGCGGTCGTCCAGCCAGGCCACGTAGTCCGAGGGGCCGATGTGGACGTTCTTCTCGCCGAGCTCCCGGTCCGGGATCTGGGAGGTGACGGCCTGCGTCTTGGAGATCTTCTTGGACTCCAGGCGCTCGCGCTCGAGCATGTTCTTGAAGTCCATGTTGCCGCCGACGTTCAGCTGCATGGTGCGCTCGAGGCGGACACCGCGGTCCTCGAAGAGCTTCGCCATCACGCGGTGCGTGATGGTGGCGCCGACCTGGGACTTGATGTCGTCACCGACGATCGGGACACCGGCCTCGGTGAACTTGTCCGCCCACTCCTTGGTGCCGGCGATGAAGACCGGGAGGGCGTTGACGAAGGCGACCTTGGCGTCGATGGCGCACTGCGCGTAGAACTTCGCGGCCGCCTCGGAGCCCACGGGCAGGTAGCAGACGAGGACGTCGACCTGCTTGTCCTTGAGGACCTGGACGACGTCCACCGGCTCCTCGGCGGACTCCTCGATGGTCATGCGGTAGTACTTGCCGAGACCGTCGAGGGTGTGACCGCGCTGGACCGTGACGCCGGTCTGCGGCACGTCGCAGATCTTGATGGTGTTGTTCTCGCTGGCGCCGATGGCGTCCGCAAGGTCGAGGCCGACCTTCTTCGCGTCCACGTCGAACGCGGCCACGAACTCCACGTCACCGACGTGGTAGTCGCCGAACTGGACGTGCATCAGGCCGGGCACCTTGGACGCCGGGTCGGCGTCCTTGTAGTACTCGACGCCCTGCACCAGCGAGGTGGCGCAGTTGCCCACGCCGACGATGGCTACGCGAACCGAACCCATTCCGGTTGCTCCCTGTGTGATCGTGGAAGCCCTGCGGCAGCAGGGTTTCACTTGGCGGTGTCGTCGGACGGATCCGGCCGGGTACTGCCCCCGTGCCGGGGCAGGCCGCCCGTCTCTCCAGAATTTCCGTGCTGCTGAGCGGTGCCCTCAGGGGCGTCGGGGCTGGATCGCTGATCCCGTCCCGCCCGCTCGCTCTCGATGAGCTCGTTCAGCCAGCGCACTTCGCGCTCCACGGACTCCATTCCGTGGCGCTGCAGCTCAAGCGTGTAGTCGTCGAGGCGCTCGCGCGTCCGGTTCAGGGAGGCGCGCATCTTCTCCAGACGCTCCTCCAGCCGGCTGCGGCGGCCCTCCAGCACTCGCACCCGCACCTCGCGCTCGGTCTGGCCGAAGAAGGCGAAGCGGGCGGCGAAGTGCTCGTCCTCCCAGGCGTCGGGGCCGGTGTGGGAGAGGAGCTCCTCGAAGTGCTCCTTACCTGCGGCCGTCAACCGGTAGACGATCTTGGCGCGGCGTCCCGCGAGTGAGGCCGCCACGGCCTCCTCGGGGGCGCTGCCCGGCTCCTCGATCAACCAGCCGTTGGCGACCAGCGTCTTGAGGCAGGGATAGAGGGTCCCGTAGCTGAACGCCCGGAAGATCCCCAGCGAGGTGTTGAGCCGCTTGCGCAGCTCGTACCCGTGCATCGGGGCCTCGCGGAGCAGGCCGAGGACGGCGAACTCGAGGATTCCTGAGCGCCTGCTCATCCGCCGCCTCCTCCGCTCTCGCGATGTGTCTCTCGGACCCCGTGGGAAAACTCTTATGCCGAGCCGATGTGACGTACTGATGTATCGACTCGATACATCCCGACGATAGAACGGCCCTCCGGTCGCGACAAGTGGGGGGCGGGTGACCGGCGTCACATCGTCAATTCTCAGTAATCGAGTTGCCGGATTTGGGGGGAAGTCGGTCTCTAGGCAGGTTTTGGCCGTGCGTAGTCTGTGCGGCATGCAGACCACCGGGAACCGAGCGATGCCGCAGCGCGTCAGTGAACCCGGTGACCGGCTGCGGCACGGCGGGACTTCGTCCCAGGTCACGCCGTGTGCATTTCGGGGGGACCGGAACTCAACTGCCGCTTCCAGGCGTACACGCCTGCCCGAGGAGTAGTCGTTCGATGAGCGAGCACCGTCGCAAAATGCCGCAGCAGCAGCCGCCGAGTGGCGGCCGCGCTGCGGCCCGGCGCGCCGCCCAGCAGCCGATGGGCCGCAGGCCGGCCCCTGGCCATGAGGCCGCCACGGGGTCCCCGTCGGCTTCGTACGGGCCGCCCTCTACCTATGGAGAGGAGCAGCGTCCTTACGGAGGACGGGCCGAGGCCCGGCGCGCGGCCCAGCGCGGCGGACGCAGGCGCGCTCCCGAGGGCGGTGCCGGCGGTGGCCGGCGTGGCGGGGGCGGCCGTGGCACCGGTCCCGGAGGCCGCGGCAGCGGTGGCGGCGGTGGCCGCCCGCCCGGCAAGAAGCGGTTCATCGACTACCCGCGGTACGACAAGTACGGCTGGCGCCGCTGGATGCCCTCGTGGAAGCTCACGACGGGTCTCTTCCTGACGTTCCTCGGCGGCCTGATGGGCGCGGCATCGATCGCGTACGCCATGGTGGGCATCCCCAACGAGGCCCTCAGCGCCAAGCAGCAGAACAACGTCTACTACTGGTCCGACGGCTCGGTGATGGCCGCGAGCGGCGGTGAGGTCAACCGCCAGATCATCGCGTACGCGCAGATCCCGATGGCCATGCAGGACGCGGTGGTCTCGGCCGAGAACAAGACCTTCTGGGACGACTCCGGCATCGACCCGATGGGCATCGCCCGCGCCGTGTGGAACATGGCCAAGGGCGGCCAGACCCAGGGTGGCTCGACCATCACCCAGCAGTACGTGAAGAACAACCGCCTCGACGACCAGTCGCAGACGGTGACCCGCAAGGTCAAGGAACTCTTCATCTCGATGCGCGTCGGCAACGACATGGACAAGCACGAGATCATGGCGGGTTACCTCAACACCTCGTACTACGGCCGCGGCGCCTACGGTCTCCAGGCGGCGGCCCGCGCGTACTTCGGCAAGGACGCCAGCAAGCTCGACCCCAGTCAGTGCGCCTTCCTGGCCTCGCTGCTCAAGGGCGCCACGTACTACGACCCGGCCGGCTACCCCGAGATCGACCCGCAGGCCACGGCCGCGGCGAACACGGAGCGCGCCAAGAAGCGCTGGACGTGGATCCTCGACGAGATGGTCAAGGACGGGAAGCTCAACGCCGCCGAGCGGGCCAAGTACACCGAGTTCCCCAAGGTGAAGGGCCGGACGCAGGGCGCGCAGCTCGGCGGCCAGATCGGCTACCTGGTGCGCACGGCCGAGGCGAACTTCCTCAACAGCAACGACCGTGGCATCACGGCGCAGACGCTCGCCAAGGGCGGCTTCGAGATCCACACCACCTTCGAGAAGAAGAAGGTCAAGGCCCTCGAGAACGCCATCAAGGACGTCTACAAGGAGCACATCGACCCGAAGAAGCGCCCGGACACGGACACCCACGTCCAGTTCGGCGGCGCTTCGGTGGATGTGAAGACGGGCAAGATCGTGGCGCTCTACGGCGGCGCGGACGCCACCAAGCACTTCACCAACAACGCGGACCAGACCGGTGCCCAGGTCGGCTCGACCTTCAAGCCCTTCGTGCTGGCCGCCGCGATGCGCGACGGTGTGCGTAATCCGACCCTCGGCAAGGTGCAGGGCCCGAGCAGCCGCACGATCGTCGACCCGGACAAGAGCCGGTACAACGGTCAGAACAAGCTGAAGATCAAGAACTATGACCGCACGGTCTGGCAGGACGAGAAGGGCAACGAGTGGTACCAGACCAACGACGACAACGCGAGCTACGGCAACATCAGCCTGCGTGAGGCCATGGAGCACTCGGCGAACTCGCCGTACGTGCAGCTCGGCATGGACGTCGGCATCGACAACGTCCGCCAGGCCGCCATCGACGCGGGTCTGCTGGAGTCCTCGCTGGTGAAGGCCAACGTGCCCTCGTTCTCCCTCGGTATCTCCTCGCCGAGCGCGATCCGGATGGCCGGCGCCTACTCGACCTTCGCCAACCAGGGCGAGCGCAACGACGTCTACTCCGTCACCAAGGTGCTCCAGAAGGGCGAGGTCGTCTACCAGCACGAGGACAAGCCCAAGCGGGTCTTCTCGACCGCCGTCGCCAGCAACGTCACCGACGTGCTGAAGGACGTCGTCAAGAAGGGCACCGGTACGAAGGCGGCGCTCGACGACCGTGAGGCGGCCGGCAAGACCGGTACGACCGACGGCAACAACTCGGCCTGGTTCGTGGGCTACACCCCCGAGCTGTCGACCGCCATCGACATGTACCGCTTCGCCGACGACGAGACGCTCAAGGACCGCAAGTTCGAGTCCATGTACGGCACCGGTGCCCAGCCGAAGATCCACGGTTCGTCGTTCCCGTCGCAGATCTGGCACAACTACATGACCGAGGCGCTCAAGAACACGGACCCGTCGACCTTCCCGGCGCCCGAGGACCTGGGCGGCGAGGCGGTCTTCGGCGGCGGCGCCGTCAGCCCGACGCCGACGCCGACGGCGACCACCGAGAGCCCGAGCGCCACGCCGACGACCGAGTCGCCCACCGCGGACCCGACCAAGACGGGGAAGCCCGGCAAGACCTGCAGCGTCTGGGACTGGCCGTGCACCACCACCGGTGGCACCAACACCGGCGGCAACGCCCAGGGCGGATCCAACGGCGGACCCACCACGACACCGCCGACGGGACCGACCGACACCCCGACCTCCCCCACCACAGGCGGGGCCGGCGGAGGCGGAAAGCCCAACGGCGGCACCACCTGGGGCGGCCTGGGCGGCTGATCGAGGCCGCTCCGCAGCCCGCCACGCCGGCGCCTTCGAGGGCCGCCGCTCCCGGTCCGTACACCACGTACGGGACCGGGCGCGGCGGCCCTCGGCGTTTTCCCAGGTGCGTACGGCAGGATGTCCCCCATGCCGAGCCTCCAGAAGACGAGCGCACCGCAGGACCCGGTGGTGTGCCCCACCCGCACGGACGACGTGGCGGCCAAGGGAAGCGAGCTGATCGGCGGGCCGATCGGGCGCCGGGCGCTGCTCGGCACCGGGCAGCTCACCCCGGTGCGGGTCATCGCCCTGGTGGCCCTCGGGATGTTCGCGCTCGGCATGGTGCAGAAGCTGCCCTGCTACAACTGGGCCTGGTTCCGGGGCTCCACCTCCCAGTACACCCACGCCTGCTACTCCGACATCCCGCACCTGTTCTCCGGGCGCGGCTTCGCGGACGGCCTGGTCCCGTACTTCGACCGGATCGGCGGCGACATACCGTTCCTGGAGTACCCGGTCCTGACCGGCCTGTTCATGCAGGTGGCCGCCTGGCTGACGCCCGACGCCCACGACCTGACCGAGCGGCAGCAGGCGTACTGGATGGTCAACGCGGGCCTGCTGATGGTCTGCGCGGCCGTCCTCGTGGTCTGTGTGGCCCGGACGCATCGCAGGCGCCCCTGGGACGGCCTGCTCGTGGCGCTCGCGCCCGCTCTGGCGCTCACCGCCACCGTCAACTGGGACCTGCTGGCCGTCGCCCTCACGGCCGCCGCGCTGCTGCTGTGGTCGCGCGGCCGCCCGCTCGGCTTCGGTGTCCTCCTGGGGCTCGCGACGGCCGCCAAGTTCTACCCGATACTGCTGCTGGTGCCCGTGTTCCTGCTGTGCTGGCGGGCCGCGAAGTGGCGGGCGTTCGGCATGGCGATGCTGGGAGCGGCCGGGGCCTGGCTGGTGGTGAACCTGCCGGTGATGCTGCTCGCGCCGGAGGGCTGGAAGCAGTTCTACGTCTTCAGCACCGAGCGGAACGTCGACTTCGGCTCCGTGTGGCTGCTCATCAGCCAGACCACGGGCGAGGCGATCCGCCCCGAGACGGCCAACTACTGGGCGCTGTTCCTGATGATGCTCGCGGCCCTCGGGCTCGCGTACCTGGCCTTCACCGCGCCCCGCCGGCCCCGGCTCGCCCAGCTGGCCTTCCTGATCGTGGCCGCGTTCGTCCTCACCAACAAGGTCTACTCGCCGCAGTACGTGCTGTGGCTCATCCCGCTGGCCGCGCTCGCCCGGCCGCGCTGGCGGGACTTCCTGGTGTGGCAGGCGTGCGAGGTCATGTACTTCCTCGCCATCTGGCTGTACCTGGCCTACACCACCAGCGGCAACAAGCAGGGCCTGCCGACCGACGGCTACCAGTTCGCGATCGTCCTGCACGTGCTCGGGACGCTCTACCTGTGCGCGCTCGTCGTCCGCGACATCCTGGTGCCCGACCGGGACGGGGTGCGGCGGGACGGCTCGGACGACCCCTCGGGCGGTGTCCTGGACGGCGCCGAGGACGTCTTCGTGTTCGGCCGTGCGGCGCACCCGGCGCGGCACGCGGCGCCGCTGACGGAGGGGCCGCGCGTGGAGTGGGGCGTGCCCCGCGAATGACCTCCTGAACGCGGAAGCGGCCCCCGGGGACATCCCCGGGGGCCGCTTCCGCATCAGGTGCCGCGCCGGCTCAGCGCTCGACGAGCCGGTCGTACTGGGTGGTGGTGTGCCGCAGGTGGGCCACCAGCTCGTCGCCGACCCGGGGCTCCCGGGCGTCGGCCGGCACGAACAGGATGGACACCTGCATGTGCGGCGGCTCGGCGAACCAGCGCTGCTTGCCGTCCCAGACGAACGGCGAGAGGTTGCGGTTGACGGTCGCGAGGCCGGCGCGGGCGACGCCCTTGGCGCGCGGCATCACACCGTGCATCGCCTTCGGGGCCTCCAGGCCGACACCGTGCGAGGTGCCGCCGGCGACCACCACGAGCCAGCCGTCGGAGGCGGCCTTCTGCTGCCGGTAGCCGAAGCGGTCACCCTTGGCGACGCGGGTGACGTCGAGGACCGCGCCGCGGTACTCGGTGGCCTCGTGGTCGCCCAGCCACAGCCGGGTGCCGATGCGGGCGCGGAAGCGGGTCTGCGGGAACTGCTGCTGGAGCCGGGCCTGCTCCTCGGCGCGCAGATGGCTGACGAACATGGTGTGCAGCGGCAGCCGGGCGGCGCGCAGCCGGTCCATCCAGGCGATGACCTCCTCGACGGCGTCGGTGCCGTCCGGGCGGTCGAGCGGCAGGTGCAGGGCGAAGCCCTCCAGGCGCACGTCCTCGATGGCCGCGTGCAGCAGGGGCAGCTCCTCCTCGTGGACGCCGTGCCGCTTCATCGAGCTCATGCACTCGATGACGACCCGGGCGCCCACCAGGGCGCGCACGCCGTCCACGGACGACACGGAGCGGATCACCCGGTCCGGCAGCGGCACCGGCTCCTCGCCCCGCCGGAACGGGGTGAGGACGAGCAGGTCGCCGCTGAACCAGTCCTTGATCCGGGCGGCCTCGTACGTGGTGCCCACCGCGAGCATGTCGGCGCCGAAGCGGCCGGCCTCGTCCGAGAGCCGCTCGTGGCCGAAGCCGTAACCGTTGCCCTTGCAGACCGGGATGAGTCCCGGGAACTGGTCGATGACGGTCTTCTGGTGCGCCCGCCAGCGAGCGGTGTCGACATAGAGGGAGAGCGCCATGGCCGGCCCGGGACCTTTCTGGTGGCTGCGGTGTGTCAAAAGTGTGTACGAGGCTGGGTACGAGACTACGCAAGCCTCGTCGCGCCGTCAGCGAAGCGACGGCGGGCGCGTCAGCGGCGCGACATGTAGATGTCCAGGGCCTTGTGCAGGAGCTTGTTGAGCGGGAAGTCCCACTCGCCCACGTACTCCACGGCCTCGCCGCCGGTGCCGACCTTGAACTGGATGAGGCCGAAGAGGTGGTCGGTCTCGTCCAGCGAGTCCGAGATGCCCCGCAGGTCGTAGACGGTGGCGCCCATCGCGTAGGCGTCGCGCAGCATCCGCCACTGCATGGCGTTCGACGGGCGGACCTCGCGGCCGATGTTGTCGGAGGCGCCGTACGAGTACCAGACGTGGCCGCCGACGACGAGCATGGTCGCCGCGGAGAGGTTCACGCCGTCGTGACGGGCGAAGTAGAGCCGCATGCGGTTGGGGTCCTCGTTGTTGAGGACGGTCCACATGCGCTGGAAGTACGACAGCGGGCGCGGCCGGAACTTGTCGCGGACGGCCGTGATCTCGTACAGCCGCTGCCACTCGGCCAGGTCCTCGTAGCCGCCCTGGACGACCTCGACGCCGGCCTTCTCGGCCTTCTTGATGTTGCGGCGCCACAGCTGGTTGAAGCCCTTGAGGACCTCGTCGAGCGAGCGGCCCGCGAGCGGCACCTGGTAGACGTAGCGGGGCTGGACGTCGCCGAAGCCGGCGCCGCCGTCCTCGCCCTGCTGCCAGCCCATCTTGCGCAGCCGGTCGGCCACCTCGAAGGCGCGCGGCTCGATGTGGGTGGCCTCGACGTCGCGCAGGCGCTTGACGTCCGGGTCCTGGATGCCTGCCTTGATCGCGGGGGCGTCCCAGCGGCGGATGACGACCGGCGGGCCCATCTTCACGGAGAACGCGCCCTGGTTCTTCAGGTGCGCGAGCATCGGCTGCAGCCAGTCGTCCAGGTTGGGCGCGTACCAGTTGATGACCGGGCCCTCGGGCAGATAGGCCAGGTAGCGCTTGATCTTGGGCAGCTGGCGGTAGAGCACCAGGCCGACGCCCACGAGTTCACCGGACTTGTCGAACCAGCCGAGGTTCTCCGAGCGCCACTCGGTCTTCACATCAGCCCACGCCGGGACCTGGCAGTGGCTCGCCGAGGGCTGGCTCTGGATGAATGCCAGATGCTGCTCACGGCTGATGGTCCTCAGGGTCAGGCTCATGTCGGGGCGCTCCTCGGCAGGTGTGTCCCCATCGGTCAGGGGCTCCGGCTCTCGCGCCGAAGCCTACTGCGACCTTGGAGCGCCCCGAATGGCCGCGTCTAGCTGATCACCCCGCCGAAGAGCCCTCCGTGGGCCATGCCGAGGTAGAAGCCGACCCCGGCCGCACCGAGTCCGACGATCAGAGCGAAGCGTTCGCGGGTCGTGACGGAGATGAACTGACCGTAGGCACCGGTGAGGATCCCGATCAGACCGGTCCAGGAAGCCAGCAGGTGCAGGTTGTCGAAGAAGCCTGTGACAAAGGAGACGAGGCCGAGCACGAGGGTCACGGCCATCAGAGTGTCCTGCAGCGGGTGGGGCTTGCCGTCGGTGGCGAAGAGGGAGTGTCCGGGATCGGGTCGCATTGCCTGTGCCATGGGGCACCTCCTGGCGTGGCTGCCGGACGGCGGCGTCTGTGACGCCGCCGACATCCGTTGTGTACAGATTGCGTCCCCTCACCGCCGGATTTCAACCGCAGGGCGATGTGCGGGTACTCTGTACGGTCTGCACCGGTGTCTGCCCAGGTCCGTCCAGGACCACTGTCGGCCGACACCGATGCTCACGCATCACGACCCTCCTGCCACGGAACGACCGTGGCCGCTGAGTCCAAAGGAGGTGGGTTCCACATGCGTCACTACGAGGTGATGGTCATCCTCGACCCCGATCTCGAGGAGCGCGCTGTCTCCCCGCTGATCGAGAACTTCCTCTCCGTCGTCCGTGAGGGCAACGGAAAGGTTGAGAAGGTCGACACCTGGGGCCGTCGTCGTCTCGCCTACGAGATCAAGAAGAAGCCCGAGGGCATCTACTCGGTCATCGACCTGCAGGCCGAGCCTGCGGTCGTCAAGGAGCTCGACCGCCAGATGAACCTGAACGAGTCGGTCCTCCGGACCAAGGTCCTCCGCCCCGAGACCCACTGAGCCTCGGCTCACGTGTTCTCGGGTCCGAGTAGCAGTAAGCAGCCGTAAGCAATCCCGCCGAGAGGTTCACCCATGGCAGGCGAGACCGTCATCACGGTCGTCGGCAACCTTGTCGAAGACCCCGAGCTGCGCTTCACCCCGTCCGGTGCGGCGGTCGCGAAGTTCCGCATCGCGTCCACCCCCCGCACCTTCGACCGGCAGACCAACGAGTGGAAGGACGGCGAGAGCCTGTTCCTGACCTGCTCGGTCTGGCGGCAGGCGGCGGAGAACGTCGCCGAATCCCTTCAGAAGGGCATGCGCGTCGTCGTGCAGGGCCGTCTGAAGCAGCGGTCCTACGAGGACCGCGAGGGCGTCAAGCGCACGGTCTACGAGCTGGATGTCGAGGAAGTCGGTCCCAGCCTGCGCAACGCCACGGCCAAGGTCACCCGTACCACCGGTCGCGGTGGTCAGGGCGGCTACGGCGGCGGCGGTCAGCAGCAGGGTGGCGGCGGCGGTGGCTGGGGTGGCAACTCCGGCGGTGGCCAGCAGGGCGGCGGAGCTCCCTCCGACGACCCCTGGGCCTCCAGCGCCCCGTCCGGCGGCCAGCAGGGCGGCGGCGGTGGCTGGGGTGGCAACTCCGGCGGCGGCTACTCGGACGAGCCTCCCTTCTAGGGCCTGCGCCCCGGAAGCAGCTCGTACCCAAACTTCTTGATCACACAGGAGAAACACCATGGCGAAGCCGCCTGTGCGCAAGCCTAAGAAGAAGGTCTGCGCGTTCTGCAAGGACAAGGTCGCGTACGTCGACTACAAGGACACGAACATGCTGCGGAAGTTCATTTCCGACCGCGGCAAGATCCGTGCCCGTCGAGTGACCGGCAACTGCACGCAGCACCAGCGTGACGTCGCCACGGCCGTCAAGAACAGCCGTGAGATGGCGCTGCTGCCCTACACGTCCACCGCGCGATAAGGGAAGGGTGACCGAAAAATGAAGATCATCCTCACCCACGAGGTCTCCGGCCTCGGCACCGCCGGCGACGTCGTTGACGTCAAGGACGGCTACGCTCGCAACTACCTGGTCCCGCGCGGTTTCGCGATCCGCTGGACCAAGGGTGGCGAGAAGGACGTGGCGCAGATCCGCCGCGCCCGCAAGATCCACGAGATCGCGACCATCGAGCAGGCCAACGAGGTCAAGGCTCAGCTCGAGGGCACGAAGGTCCGTCTGGCCGTTCGCTCCGGCGAGGCCGGCCGCCTGTTCGGCTCTGTGACCCAGGCCGACGTCGCCGCCGCGATCAAGACGGCCGGTGGCCCGGACGTCGACAAGCGTCGCGTCGAGCTCGGCTCGCCGATCAAGACCCTGGGCTCGCACCAGGTGTCCGTGCGTCTGCACGCTGACGTCGTCGCCAAGCTCGGCGTCGAGGTCATCGCCGCGTAACGCTGATCTCAGCAGCACGAAGGGCCGCACCCCACGGGGTGCGGCCCTTTCGCTGTTTCACGTGAAACATCACCGTCGTGATGCTCTGCACCGTTTCACGTGAAACAGCGCGGAGCGTCAGCGGGTGGCGCCGGTGACCAGCCAGCGTCCCGAGCGGGTGCGCCACCACAGCGTCGCCATCCGCACGGTCATCATCACGGTCATCGCTCCCCACAGCGCGGTCAGTCCGCCGCCGAGCACCGGGACCAGCAGGGCGATCGGAGCGAAGACGGCCAGGGTGAGCAGCATGGCCCAGGCGAGATAGGGGCCGTCGCCCGCTCCCATGAGGACGCCGTCGAGGACGAAGACCACGCCGGAGATCGGCTGGGAGAGCGCGACGACCAGGAGGGCCGGGAGCAGAACGTCCTGTACCGCGGAGTCGTTGGTGAAGAGCGGTACGAAGAGCGGGCGGGTGAGGATCAGCAGCGCGCCGAGGCCGAAACCGGAGACAACGCCCCACTGGACCATCCGGCGGCAGACCTGGCGGGCGCCGTTCGCGTCGTCGGCGCCGAGGTAGCGGCCGATGATCGCCTGTCCGGCGATGGCGATCGCGTCCAGGGCGAAGGCCATCAGACTCCACAGGGACAGGATGATCTGGTGCGCGGCGACGTCGGCGTCACCGAGCCGGGCGGCGACGGCGGTCGCGATCATCAGGATGGCCCGCAGCGAGAGCGTACGGACCAGGAGCGGGGCTCCGGCCTGGGCGCAGGCCCGGATTCCGGCGGCGTCGGGGCGCAGGGAGGCGCCGTGCTTCCGGGCGCCGCGTACGACCACGTACAGATAGGCGGCGGCCATGCCGAGCTGTGCGATGACCGTGCCCCAGGCGGAGCCGGCGATGCCGAGTCCGGCGCCGTAGACGAGGCCGAGATTGAGTCCTGCGTTGGCGGCGAAGCCGGCGATGGCGACGTAGAGCGGGGTCCGGGTGTCCTGGAGGCCGCGCAGGACGCCGGTGGCGGCGAGCACGACGAGCATGGCGGGAATGCCGAGGCTGGAGATCCGCAGATAGGTGACGGCGTAGGGGGCGGCCGTGTCGGAGGCGCCGAAGAGGCCGACGAGCCAGGGTGCGGTGGGCAGGGTGAGGGCGACCACACCGGCGCCGAGGAGCAGGGCGAGCCAGATGCCGTCGACGCCCTGGCGGATGGCGGCCTGGAGGTCGCCCGCGCCGACGCGGCGGGCGACGGCCGCGGTGGTGGCGTAGGCGAGGAAGACGAACACGCTCACCGCGGTGGAGAGCAGGGCCGAGGCAATGGCGAGTCCGGCGAGCTGAGGGGTGCCGAGGTGGCCGACAATGGCGCTGTCGGCCATGAGGAAGAGGGGCTCGGCGACGAGTGCGCCGAAGGCCGGGACGGCGAGCGAGACGATCTCGCGGTCGTGTTGCCGCCGGGCGGTCTTGGGAGTCGCGGGAGCCTGATGCATGCGCTCAATCTAATCGTCCACAGGTAAGAGATGCAATGCTCCTAGAGTCCTTACATTTAGCGCGAGAGCGTCTTCGTGTGTGCGCCGTTTGTTCTGATCTTGGTCCAGGGGTGGAAGTTTTTCTCCCCCACAGCCCGTGGATGGTAAAAGAGCAGGTCAGGGGCGTTAGTTGGGTCGCGTTATGAGTTTGTCCACATGGCTGTCCCCCGGTCCGTGCACAGGTTCCGGGGAGTTCTCCACAGCATCTGGGCCTTCACCCACAGGGCCTGTGGATAACCAGATTGGCTGACGGTCCCGGCGGGCCTACCGTGGACCGGCGCCCGACGCGCGAGAGTGGCACGGTTGTCCGCGGAGCGGACGGGAGGAGGTGGCTTGGTGAGCATGCCCGAGCCCATGGACGATCCCTGGGCCGAGAGCGGACCCAGCGACCGCCTGCCCACCCGCACCCGCGGTGGCGGCGAGGGCCGCGGCCGTGGTCGCGGCCGCGAGGACCAGCACGAGCGCGGCAGCGAGGGCGGCTGGGACAGCGGGGTGTCCGCGTTCGAGCGCGTCCCCCCGCAGGACCTGGACGCCGAACAGTCAGTCCTCGGCGGCATGCTGCTCTCCAAGGACGCCATCGCCGACGTCGTCGAGATCATCAAGGGCCACGACTTCTACAAGCCGGCCCACGAGACCGTCTACGCGGCGATCCTCGACCTGTACGCGAAGGGCGAGCCGGCCGACCCCATCACGGTGGGCGCAGAGCTCACCAAGCGCGGCGAGATCACCCGGGTCGGCGGCGCCTCCTACCTGCACACGCTCGTCCAGTCGGTGCCGACCGCCGCCAACGCCTCCTACTACGCGGAGATCGTCCACGAGCGCGCGGTGCTGCGCCGTCTGGTCGAGGCCGGCACCAAGATCACGCAGATGGGATACGCGGCCGACGGCGACGTCGACGACATCGTCAACCGCGCCCAGTCGGAGATCTACCAGGTCACCGAGCAGCGCACCACCGAGGACTACCTGCCGCTCGGCGACATCATGGAGGGCGCCCTCGACGAGATCGAGGCGATCGGCTCCCGCAGCGGCGAGATGACCGGTGTGCCCACGGGCTTCACCGACCTCGACGCGCTCACCAACGGCCTGCACCCGGGTCAGATGATCATCATCGCGGCCCGTCCCGCCATGGGTAAGTCCACGCTCGCGCTGGACTTCGCCCGGGCCGCCTCGATCAAGCACAACCTGCCCAGCGTCATCTTCTCCCTCGAAATGGGCCGCAACGAGATCGCGATGCGTCTGCTCTCGGCCGAGGCCCGGGTGGCGCTGCACCACATGCGCTCAGGCACCATGACCGACGAGGACTGGACCCGGCTCGCCCGCCGGATGCCGGACGTCTCGCAGGCCCCGCTCTACATCGACGACTCGCCGAACCTGTCGATGATGGAGATCCGCGCCAAGTGCCGCCGCCTCAAGCAGCGCAGCGGCATCAAGCTCGTCATCATCGACTACCTCCAGCTGATGCAGGCCGGTGGCTCCAAGCGCGCCGAGAGCCGCCAGCAGGAGGTCTCCGAGATGTCGCGAAACCTGAAGCTCCTCGCCAAGGAGCTGGAGCTCCCGGTGATCGCGCTCTCCCAGCTGAACCGAGGCCCCGAGCAGCGCACGGACAAGAAGCCGATGGTCTCCGACCTCCGTGAGTCCGGCTCGATCGAGCAGGACGCCGACATGGTCATCCTGCTGCACCGTGAGGACGCCTACGAGAAGGAGTCCCCGCGCGCGGGCGAGGCCGACATCATCGTCGGCAAGCACCGTAACGGCCCGACGGCGACGATCACCGTGGCCTTCCAGGGCCACTACTCGCGCTTCGTGGACATGGCACAGACCTGATCGGGAAGCCGCTCAGCGTCTCGTCTCGTACCGGGTCAGGACCACGCCGCCGGGAAACGTCCGCGTCTCCGCCAGGTTCAGGTTCACCCAGCTGTCCAGTGCGGTGAAGAACGGCGTGCCGCCGCCCACCAGGACCGGATGGGTGACGATCACGTACTCGTCGATGAGCCCGGCGCGCAGGGCCGCCCCGGCGAGCGTGGCGCCGCCGATGCTCATGGGGCCGCCGTCCCCGGCCTTGAGCCGGGTGATCTCGGCGATGGCGTCGCCGGTGACCAGGCGGGTGTTCCAGTCGACCCGGGTGATCGTCGAGGAGAACACCACCTTCGGCGTGTCCCGCCAGTTCCGCGCGAACTCGATCTCCGCCGGGGTGGCGTCGGGCTGCTGGTCGCCGGTCGGCCAGTAGGAGCTCATCGTCTCCCACAGCCTGCGCCCGTACAGCGTCAGGCCGCTCGCCCGCTCGTGGTCGAGCCAGTACTGGAACAGCTCCTCGCTCGGCGGTCCGCTCCAGCCGATGTCGTCACCGGCCGCGGCGATGTAGCCGTCCAGAGTCAGGTTCATGCCGTAGATCAGTTTCCGCATGGCCCAGCCTTCCGTCCGTGGGGGTCCGGCGTACAGACCAGCGTGGCCCGGGAAACTCATCGGTGCGCGACCGGGGCTCGCCGGTCCCCGCACCGGTGCGGTCACGCGGCATGATCGTCACATGACGTCCTCCTTCGAAACCCTGCTTCCCGGCACCGAACGTGCCCTCCTGCACCGCATCGCCGTCGCCCAGCGCGAGGGCCGGGCGCCCTCGTTCGCGGCCGGTGTGGTGCGCGACGGGAGGACGGTCTGGTCCGGGTCGCGCACCGGCGGGGACGGGCACGCGCCCGACGCCGAGACGCAGTACCGGATCGGCTCGATCACCAAGGTGTTCACCGCGGTTCTGGTGATGCGGCTGCGGGACGAAGGGCTGATCGGCCTGGAGGACCCGCTGGAGAAGCATCTGCCCGGCACGGGCGTGGGCGAGGTGACGATCGCTCAACTCCTCGGCCACGGCTCCGGTCTCGCCGCCGAGTCGCCCGCGCCGTGGTGGGAGCGGACGCCGGGGACGACCAGGCCGGAGCTGGCGGACGTGCTTGGGGAGCGGCCGTCGGTGCATCCGGCCGGGCGGCTCTTCCACTACTCCAACCCCGGTTACACGCTCCTCGGTTCGCTCGTCGAGGCCGTCCGAGGGGTGTCCTGGGAGGAGGCGCTGCGTACCGGGATCCTGGAGCCGCTGGGCCTCGGCCGGACGACGGTCTGGCCGGTCGCCCCGGCCGCCGATGGCTGGGCGGTGCACCCGTGGGCCGATGTGATGATGCCGGAGCCGGCGGAGGACCTGGGGATCATGGCACCCGCCGGACAGCTCTGGTCGACGGTCGGCGACCTCTGCCGGTTCGCCGCGTTCCTGGCCGAGGGCGACGACCGGGTGCTCTCCCGGGCGTCCGTCGAGGAGATGCGGGTGCCGTCGGTGCCGCCGGCCGCCGGAGACCCGGACGGGGGCTACGGCCTCGGGCTCCAGCTGCTGCGCCGGGACGGCCGTACGCTCGTCGGCCACACGGGCTCGCTGCCGGGCTTCGTCGCGACCTTGTGGGTGAGCGTCGAGGACGGTCTGGCCGCGGTATGCCTCGCGAACGCGACCTCCGGCCCCCTGCCGTCCCTCGTGGCCGCCGATCTCGTGCGGATCGTCGCCGAGGCCGAGCCGCGTCTTCCGGAGCCCTGGCGGCCCCTTCCCGAGACCGAGGTGGACGCCGAGCTGCTCGCGCTCACCGGGCCCTGGTACTGGGGGACGTACGCGTACGGGCTGCGGGTCGGCGCCGGGCGCGGGGTGACCCTGGAGCCGCTGAAGGGCGTGGGGCGGCGGGCGAGCTTCCGGGCGCTGCCCGAGGGCGGCTGGATCGGCCTCGACGGCTACTACCAGGGCGAGACGCTGCGCGTGGTGCGGCGCCCGGACGGCTCGGTGAGCCATCTCGACCTCGGCTCCTTCGTCTTCACCCGGGAGCCGTACGAGCAGGGGGACGCCGTGCCGGGCGGTGTGGACGAGGCCGGCTGGCGCGGTCTCTGACCGCCGAGGCGCCGGCGCCATGGCAAAGCGCGCTGTTTCACGTGAAACAGCGCGCTTGCGGAGTCCTGGTCAGAGACTCAGCTTGAAGCCGACGTGCGAGGGCTTGAAGCCGAGCCGCTCGTAGAAGCGGTGGGCGTCGGCGCGGGTGACGTCCGAGGTCAGCTGCACCAGGCCGCAGCCCTGAGTCCTGGACTCCTCGACGGCCCACTCGATGAGCCGGGTGCCGAGGCCGCTGCCGCGCTCGTCGGCGTGGATGCGGACGCCCTCGATGATCGAGCGGGTCATGCCCCGGCGGGAGAGCCCGGGGACGATCGTGAGCTGGAGGGTGCCGACGACCTTCTCCGCGCGCACGGCCACGACGACATGCTGGTGGGGATCACCGTCGAGCCGGTCGAAGGCGGCGGTGTACGGGGTGAGGTCGTCGGGCGACTCGCGCCGGGCGCCCAGCGGGTCGTCCGCGAGCATCGCCACGACCGCGGGGAGGTCGCCGCGCTCCGCGGGCCGGATCGTCAGCTCGCTCATGCCGGGACGCCCAGGTCCTCGACGACACGGACGAACGGGGCCAGCTCGGGGTTGCGGGCGGCCTCGTCCAGCGCCTCGCGCAGTGCCTTGTCGTTGGTGGGGCGGGCCTCGGCGAGCAGCTGCAGGCCGGCCTCGGTGACATCGGTGTAGATGCCGCGCCGGTCGGTGGCGCAGAGGTACCGGGTGAGCAGACCGCGGTCCTCCAGGCGGGTGACGAGCCGGGTGGTGGCGCTCTGGCTGAGCACCACGGCGTCGGCGACCTGCTTCATCTGGAGGTGGCCGCCGGGGCCCTCGTGCTGGCGGCTGAGGACGTCGAGCAGCGAGTACTCGCGGACGCTCAGACCGTGCTGGGACTCCAGGGCGCGCTCGACGTGCGACTCGATCCTGCCGTGCAGCAGGGAGAGGGCACACCAGCCCTGGGCGAGGGCCGTCAGAGCGGGGTCCGTCGCGGTCATGGGTCTTTCCTCGCTTCCTCGGTCTCTCCTCGATGCGGAGCGGTTCCTCCCCAGGGTAGTCGAGGAGGCGCAAAAGTCCGCGTGTGCAATTAATCGCTCCGGCGGTGGGGCCACTGCCGGGCCCCACCGAGGTCACCCCGCGGCGACGGTCAGCGGAGCGAAGCGGCGGTTTGCGTCACCCGGCAGGTCGGGGGCCGAGCGGACCATGAGGCTCGTGGTGAAGACGCTGCCCACCTCGTTCGCCTCCAGCCAGGTCAGCAGGGCGGTGTGGCCGGCCTCGACGTCCGTGCGCAGCGGCCGGTCGGTGGCCTCGGCCAGGGCCGTCACGAGGTGCTGGGCGGTCGCCGGATCGCGGGCGATCAGCGGGCCGATGACATGGGTGTCCATGTTGGGCCAGAGGGCGCCGAAGCCGGTGAGCCCGCCGTCCCGCTCCGCGACGCGCAGCACGTCGGCGAAGGCGGGCAGCCGGGTGATGAGGTGCGTGCGGTCGGCGCCGAAGACCTCGTGGTCGAGGCTCAGGATCGCCTGGAGGTCCTCCGCGGTCGCGGGCCGGACCGAGGTGCCCGCCGGGGCCTCCGCGGCCGGTTCGGCGAAGTTGAAGCGGCCCTTGAGCAGCTCGGACCTGCCGATCTCGGTGAAGCCGAGCTGTGCGTAGAGCGGCTGCCCGTTGGGCGTGGCGTACAGCGTCAGCGGGGTGCCGTCGTACTCCGCGAGGACGTGCTGCATCAGCCGGCGTCCCACGCCCTGGCGGGCGTACCGCTCGGCGACGAGGACCATGCCGATCGCGGCGAGCCCGGGCCCGTAGGAGGTGACGACGCAGGCCGTGAGCAGCCCCTTGCCGTCGGGGTCGTCGATGCCGTAGCCGGTGCCTGCGGCGAGCAGCAGCCCCCACTTGTACTCCTCCCGGTCCCATCCCCGGTCCTCGGAGAGATCGGCGCAAGCGAGGAGGTCGTCGGAGGTGAGGTGCCGGATGGGGAGCTTGTCGAGTGAGGTCTGCGAAATCGGCATGGTGATCAGGCTTACCGACGCGCCGAGGGCACGTCCACCGGTTTACGGGCCGTGACCCGGGGGCGCGGTGGAGCGGGGCTGACCTGGAGATGTTTCACGTGAAACACCGCCGCCGACGTCGCCGCCGCGCCACCCGTACTAGCCTCGGCACACGTGGCTGACCTGACGCATGCCCGTGACGGGCGCAGACTGCATCTCTTCGACCTCGACGGCACGCTGATCCGCGGCTCGGCGGCCGCGGTGGAGATCTCCCGGCAGCTCGGGCTGAGCGAGGAGATCGAGCGGCTGGAGCAGGATTTCCTGCTGCGCGGGATGACACCCGACGAGTTCGCCGTGCGGGCCCATGCTCTGTGGGCCGAGCTCACGCTGGAGCAGGTGACCGCCGCCTTCGAGGGAGCGCCCTGGCTGGCCGGCATCCGGGAGGTGTGGGCGGAGATCCGGGCCGGGGGCGGGCGCTGCGCGGTCATCTCGCTCTCGCCCGACTTCTTCGTCGAACGGCTCCTGGAGTGGGGACTCGACGCGGCTCACGGCTCCCGCTGGCCCTCCGTCCCCTTCACCGAGCCGATCCACCGGCCCGGCATCCTCGACGCCTCGGCGAAGGTGCGGATCGCCGGCGAGCTCTGCGAGCGCTTCGGGCTCGGCCTGGCCGACTGCGTGGCGTACGGGGACTCGATGTCGGACGCCGAGCTCTTCGCGGTCGTCCCGGAGAGCGTGGCGGTGAACGCGGACCACCATCTCGCCGGCCTGGCGACCCACCGTTACGGCGGAGCCGACCTGCGCGAGGCATACGCACTGGTGCGAAAGAGCGCAGCCTAGCCCTCCGAGGGCACCTATTGGCCGGGATTCCCACTTTCTGTCCGTAGCGACCCCAGGACTGCCATCCTGCGAACACGGAGGCCGACTGCGGGGAGGCAAGCACATGACGGAAGCTCCGGCTGCGGCCACGGACGCGCCGCTGCCCCGGATAGCGGCACCATCACCGGACGAGACGGAGGCGTCAGCCGAGGCGTCACCGGACGGACCACCGGCACCGCCGGCGGCCGTCCGTCAGGGCGATCCCTCGCCCGACGCCGTGCTGGTCCGGCGCACCCTGACCGAGATCGCCCCCGTCGCCGACCGGGTGACCTCGTACTTCTACGCCCTGCTGTTCATCGGCAGCCCCGGACTGCGCGAGATGTTCCCGGCGGCCATGGACACCCAGCGCGACCGGCTGCTCAAGGCGCTGCTCACGGCGGCCGAGCACCTCGACAACACCAGGGTGCTGACCGAGTACCTGCAGAACCTGGGCCGCGGGCACCGCAAGTACGGCACCCGGCCGGAGCACTACCCGGCGGTCGGCGAGGCGCTGATCGGTGCCCTCGCCCGGTACGCCGAGAGCGTCTGGGACGCCGAGACCGAGGCGGCCTGGGTCCGTACGTACACGACGATCTCGCAGATCATGATCGACGCCGCCGCCGAGAACGAGGCGCAGGCGCCGGCCTGGTGGCAGGCCGAGGTGGTCAGCCACGATCTGCGCACCCGGGACATCGCCGTGGTGACGCTCCGGCCCGACCAGCCGTACCCCTTCCTCGCCGGGCAGTACACGACCCTGGAGACCCCGTGGTGGCCGCGGATATGGCGGCACTACTCCTTCGCCTCGGCGCCCCGGCCGGACGGGCTGCTCTCGCTGCACGTGAAGGCCGTGCCGGCGGGCTGGGTGTCCAACGCCCTGGTCCACCGCGCGCGGCCCGGGGACGTACTGCGGCTCGGCCCGCCCGCCGGGTCGATGACGGTCGACCACTCGACCGACAACGGACTGCTCTGCCTGGGCGGAGGGACCGGCATCGCGCCGATCAAGGCGCTGGTGGAGGACGTCGCGGAGCACGGCGACCGGCGGCCCGTCGAGGTGTTCTACGGCGCCCGCAACGGCCACGACCTCTACGACATCGACACGATGCTGCGGCTGCAGCAGACCTTCCCCTGGCTCTCGGTCCGTCCGGTCACGGAGGACCAGGGGCGGCTGCCGGACGCGGTGTGCCGTTACGGGCCGTGGGCCGAGTACGACGCCTATCTGTCGGGGCCGCTCGGCATGATCCGCAGCGGGGTCGACGCCCTGAAGGGCGCCGGCATCCCCACCGACCGGATCCGTCACGACTACGTGTCGGAGCTGGTCGCCTCGGCCTGAGCGCAGACCGTCGAAGTCTGCAGAAACGTGCCGTCAGCCCAGGTCGGGCGCGTGCATCGCGCGAACGCCCTCGATGTTGCCGTCCAGGTAGTGGCGCAGCGAGAGCGGGACGAGGTGCACGGCGGCGATCCCGACCCGGCTGAACGGCACCCGGACGATCTCGTACTCGCCCAGTGGCTCGTCGACTTCGGGGCCGTGCCGCTGCGCGGTGTCCATGGATTCGAGGCGGCAGACGAAGAAGTGCTGCACCTTCACCCCGGAGACGCCGCCGTCGACGATGTGCTCGACGGTGTCGACGAAACAGGGCACCACATCGGTGATCTTGGCGCCGAGTTCCTCGTGGACCTCGCGGTGCAGGGCCTCGACGACCGTCGGGTCGGAGGCCTCGACCCCGCCGCCGGGCGTCACCCAGTACGGATCCACTCCCGGCTTGGTGCGCTTGATGAGGATCAGGTCGTCCCCGTCGAGCAGGATGGCGCGTGCGGTGCGCTTGACCACTGGTCGTTCGGTCATGGAAGGAAAATGGCCCGTCCTCGCTGTCCTGAAACGCCCGCCCGCTCGAAACTCACCACTCCCCCGCGGCCCGCAGCAGCCGCTCATGGGCCCGGGCCACGTGCGGCAGGGCGAGGGTGCCGGTGCGGACGACGAGGAAATAGGTGCGCAGCGGCGGCACGGGCGGGTCGAGCAGCGCCACCAGACGGCCCCGGGCCAGCTCCGGCTCGCAGAGATAGCGCGGCAGCACGGCGAGGCCGGCGCCGGAGGCGGCGGACTCCAGGACGGCCCGCAGGTCCGGGACGATCACGGTCGCGGCGGCGGCGGGCTTGGTCTCGAAGACGGCCGTCCAGTAGCGGGAGACGAAGGGCAGCGACTCGTGCACCTCGACCACCGGCAGCTGCTCCAGGACGAGCGCGCCCGCGCCCCGCAGCACGCCGGGGGAGAGCCGGGCGGCCCAGCGCGGGGCGGCGACCAGGACGTGCTCCTCGTCGCAGAGTGGTGTGGCGGAGAGGAGACCGCCGCGGGGCCGGGCGGTGGCGACGGCCAGGTCGTGGTGGCCGGCGGCGAGCCCGTCCAGGGTCTCGGCCGCGTCGCCGAGCAGGGAGACGCGCACGGCGAGGCCCTGGGCGACCAGCGGGGTGAGCGCGGGCAGCACCCGCGCGGAGGTGAACTCGGGCGGCCCGGCGACATGCAGGGTGCGCACCCCGCTCCGCTCGTCCAGGCCGGTCTCGGCGATCTCGACGAGCGCGTCCAGGTGCGGGGCGGCGCGGTGGGCGAGCTCGTCGCCGATGGTGGTGGGGGTGACCCCGCGGGCCCGTCTGAGGAAGAGCGGGCGGCCGAGCTGCCGTTCCAGCGTGCGGATCTGGCTGGTGACGGCCGGCTGGGAGAGGCCGAGGAGGGCGGCGGCGCGGGTGAAGGAGCCGGCACGGTGCACGGCGACGAAGGTGCGCAGCAGGGTCAGATCCATGTCCGCGCCCTCCCGGCCCCTGCGTCCGTACGACAGATCCGTCCAACTATAAATAAGTCGATAGGTCGCTGTCGCTACCGTGATTGGACACTGACGCAGAGTCAACTAGCCTTGTTCGCGCGGTTGTCCGCAAGGGCACCCGCAGGGGGCGAGGGGCGTTCCGAACCACGAGGGGGGAGGCTCGGAGCGCCCCTGTCACCCTGTCCGGCGGCGCTGCGCGGCAGGCTGCCGGGCGGGCCGTCAGGCGGCCTTGGCCGCCTCGTCGAGGGCGCGCAGGACGTCCTCGATCAGGTCCTCGGGGTCCTCCGCGCCCACCGAGAAGCGGACGAAGCCCTCCGGCACCGCGTCCCCGCCCCAGCGGCCGCGCCGCTCGGCCGTGGACCGCACCCCGCCGAAGCTGGTCGCCTCCTCGACCAGGCGCAGCGCCTCCAGGAAGCGCTCGGCCCGCTGCCGGTCGGGCAGTTCGAAGGAGACGACGGAGCCGAAGCGCCGCATCTGCCGGGCGGCCACCTCGTGCGCGGGGTCGCCGGGCAGGCCCGGGTAGCGCAGGCCGGTGACGTCCGGGTGCGCGGCGAGCGCCTCGGCGAGGGCGAGCGCGGTGCCGCACTGCCGCTCGACGCGCAGCTGGAGCGTGGCCAGGGAGCGGTGGGCGAGCCATGCCTCCATCGGGCCCGGGATGGCGCCGACGATCTTGCGCCAGCGCCGGACCTCGGCGGCCCGCTGCGGGTCGCGGCAGCTGACGTGGCCGAGCAGGACGTCGCCGTGCCCGGTCATGCCCTTGGTGTCGCTGGCCACCGAGAAGTCGGCGCCGAGCTGGAGCGGCCGCTGGCCGAGCGGGGTGGCCAGGGTGTTGTCGACGGCGACGAGCGCGCCCTGCTCGTGGGCGGCGGCGACCATGCGGCGCAGGTCGCACACGTCGAGCCCCGGGTTGGACGGGGTCTCGATCCACAGCAGCTTCGCCCCGGCCAGCACGGTCAGCTGGGCGTCGCCGCCGGTCGGCGCTGAGCGCACCTCGACGCCGTACGCGCGCAGCTGCTCGTGCACCAGCGGCAGGGCCTGGTAGCCGTCGGACGGGACGACGACGGTGTCGCCGGCCCTCAGCTGGGAGAACAGCACGGCGGAGATGGCGGCCATGCCCGACGCGAAGACCAGTGTCTCGACGCCGCTCTCCCCCGGTGCCTCCAGCTCGCCGATGGCGCGCTCGAGGTGGGTCCAGGTGGGGTTCTCGTCGCGCCCGTAGGTGTACGGGCCGGTGGGCTCGCCGGGCAGGTGGAAGTGGGCGGCGAAGACGGGGCCCGGCAGGGTGGGCTCGTACTTCACGGGCTCGGGCAGGCCGGCCCGTACCGCCCGGGTCCCGTCGCCGATGCCGCCGGTCCGGCCGCTCCCGCCCCGGTCGGCGGTCGTGTCGCCGCTCATGCCGTGCGCTCCTTCACTCGGTCGCGTACGGCGGCGAGCAGGCCCTCGCTCGCCGCCTCCACCATCTCCAGGCACTCCTCGAAGCCGTCCCGGCCGCCGTAGTACGGGTCGGGCACGTCGAGTCCGGCCACCGCGCCCGGGTCGTAGGAGCGCAGCAGCCGTATCTTCGCGGCGTCCTCGGAGGTCGGGGCGAGCCGCCGCAGCTCTTGCACATGGCCCTCGTCGAGGGCGATCACGAGGTCGAGCGCGGGGAACCAGGAGGCACGAAACTGCCGGGCGGTGTGCGCGGAGCCGTAGCCGTGCTCGTCCAGTACGGCGACCGTGCGCGGGTCGGCGCCGTCGCCCTCGTGCCAGCCGCCGGTGCCCGCGCTGTCCACCTCCACGAGGCCGGCGAGCCCGGCCTCGGCGACCCGGGCCCGGAAGACGTGCTCGGCCATCGGCGAGCGGCAGATGTTGCCCGTGCAGACGAAACAGACGCGGTACGTCATGCCCCGCCTCAGTCGCCGTCGGGGAGGACGACGTTCAGCGCCCAGGAGACGACCGAGATGATCAGGCCGCCGAGCACGGCGGTCCAGAAGCCCTCGACGTGGAAGCTCAGGTCCAGCTTGTCGGCCAGCCAGGACGTCAGGAGCAGCATGAGCGCGTTGACGACGAGGGTGATCAGACCGAGCGTCAGGATGAAGAGCGGAAATGTCAGCAGCTTCACGATCGGCTTCACCAGGAAGTTCACCAGGCCGAAGACCAGGGCGACCAGGATCAGCGTCCATGCCTTCTTGGCTGTGCTCTCACCGGTCAGTGTGATGTCCTGGAGCAGCCAGACGGCAACCCCGAGGGCACCCGCGTTCGCGAGGGTCTTGAGGACGAAATTCTTCATGTGCCAGATCGTGGCAGCACTATCCGGCCACAGCCAAGGACTAAGGACGGGAACGAGCGATGAAGGCATTCCGGCTGGACGAGCTGGACGCGGAGCGGGCCGCCAACGAGGGCGCCTATCTGCAGTTCCTGCGCGAGCGGAACATGTCGGTGGGCCTGTACGCGCTCGATGCGGGACAGACCGACCCGCAGGGGACGCACCGGCAGGACGAGGTGTACTTCGTGGTGAGCGGACGGGCCTCGATCACGGTAGGGGACGAGACGACCTCGGTGGCCCGGGGCAGCGTGGTCTACGTGCCGGCGGGGGTGCCGCACAAGTTCCACCACATCAGCGAGGACCTGCGGGTGCTCGTGGTGTTCTCGCCGCCGGAGGCGTGACCCCGACGGGCCGGCCCGGTCGCGGGCCCGGACCCCTAGGGGTCGGATCAGGGAAGACCGGGGGCCGTGAGGCCCCCGCGGACACCGGGTGCACCCCTAGCATCGAAGTGTGTCCGGCGCAGAGCGCGCCGACCGGGCCGCTGGGCCCGGCACTTCGGAGATGAGGTAAGCGCCATGGCGGTGAAGGAGATTCTCGCGGGGATGCCGTGGTGGGTGAAGTGGATCGCCATACCCGTCATCGCGCTGGCCGTCTTCGGCGGTCTGATCACCACGGTCCTGAGCATCGTCTTCGGGCTGCTCTTCAAGGTGCTGGTCTTCGTGGCGCTGGTCGGCGGTCTGATCTACGTCGTCAAGAAGGTCACGGCGTCGAACAGCTCGCGCGGGGACTGGTAGCACTGCCCGTCGGGCGTTAGCCCGGCCGGGGGAACGCGCAGGTCGAAACCCCTGTGGCTCCGAGGCCTGCCATTAGAGTGGAAATCCTCTGCCGCCCCGGGAACCACAGGCGAAACCTCCGCGGTCCCAGGCCGCGGCGGGCGCGCGGGGGCGGCCCCCGCGGGCGGGTGCGACGCACTCGTCGACACGCCTGGGGGTGACCTTTGGCCACTGCTTCGCAGCCCGCTGCTCCTACTCTGATCGGCTCGGTGCAGCGGGCCCTGAGACTCCTCGAGGCCGTGGGCTCCCACGAGGACGGGGCCCCCGCCAAACAGCTCGCGCGCGAGGCGGGACTCCCGCTTCCCACCGCGTACCACCTGCTCCGCACCCTGACGCACGAGGGCTATCTGCGCCGCGACAAGGGTGTGTTCGTCTTCGGAGACGCCGCCGCCCGTCTGGTCGGCGGCGGAGCTGTGCAGAATCGTCGCACCAAGATCGAAGACTCTCTCGCCCGCTGGCGCGACACCATCGGTGTCCCCGTCTACTTCGCCGTCTACCGCGAGGGCGAGATCGAGCTGGTCTCGGTCGCCGACACCCCGTCCAATCCCGCGGTCGAGGAATGGGCGAACTTCAAGGAGACCGGCCACGCGCACGCGATCGGCCAGTGTCTGCTCTCTCAACTCGATCCGAAGAGCCGTCAAGACCACCTCGATCGCCACCCGGTGGAAGCCATCACCCCATATACGGTGCGTAATCAGCGTGCTCTTTTGGAGCGTTTGGGCGGTATGGGGCGAATGGAGCCCCTGGTGGAGCGTCAGGAATATGCGCTCGGCACGGTCTGTGCCGCGATCCCCATCACCGCGGGCTCCACGGCGGCCACGATGGCGATTTCACTCCCGCTCCACCAGCAAGAACGGTTGCTTCCCGCAGTCGAATGGCTACGTAATGAGATCGGAAGACTCTTCTCGTCACTCGCGTTCTCTATCAGTATCTGAAAAATCACTCCTTGTGATCTGCTAGGGCTTACAGCACGATTGCGTCAAAACTTCCACTACTGCGGGGTACATGATGCGAGAGACGGTTCAGGCCGAGGTCCTGATGAGCTTCCTCGTCTCCGAGGAGCTCTCCTTCAGGATCCCGGTGGAACTGCGATACGAGACCCGCGATCCGTACGCGGTGCGGATGACCTTCCACCTGCCCGGGGACGCCCCGGTGACCTGGGCGTTCGGGCGGGAGCTGCTGCTCGACGGGATCAACAGGCCGAGCGGGGACGGCGACGTGCACATCGCGCCGACCGACCCCGAGGGCCTCTCCGACGTGATGATCCGGCTCCAGGTCGGCGGCGACCGCGCCCTGTTCCGGGCCAGCGCACCGCCGCTGGTCGCGTTCCTCGACCGGACGGACAAGCTCGTCCCGCTCGGTCAGGAGCGGACCCTCGGTGACTTCGAGGACTACCTGGAGGAGGCACTCGGCCGGATCCTCGCGGAGGAGAACGCGGGCTGAGTCACGGCCGGGTCTCCGAGCCCCGGCCGTGCGCCCGGCCCCCCTGCCGGGTTCGCACCGCGTCCACCTGCGCGCCTGTTCTTGCGCGTCCGTTCCTGCGCGCCCATTCCTACGCACCCGTTCCTGCGCGTACGTCCCCGCGCCCGCTCATGCGGTCCGTTCCCTCGCGTACGTCCCCGCGTACGTCCCCGCGTCCGCTCGCGCGTACGTCCCCGCGTCCGTTCCGCCCGCTAGGCGCCCCGCGCAGCAAGGTCACTTCGCCCGTCGCCGCCGGCCGCCCCGTCCCCCTCGCGCCGCTGCTCCGCGCGCCGCCCGTCCCGCCGGAACCGGCTGTCCCGCCGGCCCAGGGAGGCCGGTCGCCGGCCGGTCGGCCGCGACCACGAGGGCCGCGAGGCCGGTGGTGACCGGCACCGAGGCGACCAGACCGATCGAGCCGACCAGCGTGCGGACGATCTCCTCCGCCACCAGCTCGCTGTTGGCCACCGTCCCCATGCTGCTCTGCGCGATGGAGAAGAGCAGCAGCAGCGGCAGTGCCGCGCCGGCGTAGGCGAGCACCAGGGTGTTCACCACCGAGGCGATGTGGTCCCGGCCGATCCGGATGCCGGCCCGGTAGAGCGCCCGCGGTCCCATGCCCGGGTCGGCCTGGTGGAGTTCCCAGACGGCCGAGGTCTGGGTGACCGTCACGTCGTCGAGCACGCCGAGCGAGCCGATGATGACGCCGGCGAGCAGCAGGCCCGACATGTCGATGTGCGGGTAGAGGCCGTGGATGAGACCGGTGCTGTCGTCGGTGTTGCCGCTGAGCGAGGCCCAGCCGACGAAGAGCGAGCCGAGCAGCCCGGTCAGCAGCAGCGAGACCAGCGTGCCGAGCACCGCGACCGAGGTGCGCGCCGAGAGCCCGTGGCACATGTAGAGGGCGATCAGCATGATCGCGCTCGCCCCGACGACGGCCACCACCAGCGGATTCGAGCCCTGGAGTATCGCCGGCAGGATGAAGAAGGTCAGCACCAGGAAGCTCGCGGCGAGCGCCACCAGTGCCATCACCCCGCGCATCCGGCCGACGATGACGACGGCGAGCGCGAAGATGCCGGCGAGCAGTGCGACGGGGAACTTCCGGTCCACGTCGGTGACCGAGTACTGCAGCTCGCGCGGCGCGTCCGGCGCGTACGCGACCACCACGCCCTGGCCCTCGTGGAGCTGCCGGGGCGCGTCCGGCTGCACGATCTCGGTGAACCTGCGGCCCTTGTCGCGCCCCGTGCCGACCTCGACGGTGGCCTTCTCGCACTGGCCCGTCGCGGACTCGGCGTTCCCGTTCTTGCAGTCGACGTGCACGACGGCGACCACCCGGCCCTGCTCGGTCTGCCGGTCGAAACCGACGCCCGTGCGCTGGTGCGCCGGCGAGCCGCCCGGCCACAGCACCACGAGCCCGACGAGCACGGCGGCGCCGAAGGGGATGAGGATCGCGGCGATGACCTTCCGCAGATGCCGGGAGACGGGCGCGGCCGGCCCGTGGCTGTGGCTGTGTCCGTGGGAGTGCCCCGAGGGCGCGGAGTGGTCGGAGCGGTCGGAGTGGTCATGGCCGTGCCCGGGGGACTGGCCGGAGTGGCCGGTGGCCGGACCGGGGGAGTGGCCGTGGCCGCCATGGCCCTCGTGGCCATGCGTTTCGGGGGTCTGCTGCGTCGAAGTCACTGCTCGATCCTCGCAAGAACGCTGGGGGCCCACTGTTCAGCACGCCAGGGTTGACGCTAGCGTGGTGGCACCTTTGCACACGCGGGAGCTCGGAGCACCGGGCTGAGAGGGCGCTGAAGATCGCTGCGCCGACCGCCGAACCTGTTACCGGGTAATGCCGGCGTAGGGAGATTCGGTCTCATGACCATTCAGGATGCACGCACGCCTGCCTCCGACCAGAACGCCCCGCAGGGCAGCGGCCAGGGCGAGCGCACGCCGGGCTGGCACAAGGGGTACGTCGAGGGCTCCCGCCCCGACCTCCGGGTGCCGGTCCGCCAGGTGCACCTCACCAACGGCAAGGACGTGACGCTGTACGACACGTCCGGTCCGTACACCGATCCCGCCGTCGAGACCGACGTGCGGCGCGGACTGCCGCCGCTGCGCGAGAACTGGATCATTGCGCGCGGCGACACCGAGGAGTACGCGGGCCGTCCGGTCCGCCCCGAGGACGACGGCGTCAAGCACACCTCGCCCCGCGGCGGTGGGCTCAAGAACCTCGACGCGGTCTTCCCGGGCCGGCCGCGGCTGCCCCGCCGGGGCCGCGCCGGGCAGGCGGTGACCCAGCTCGCGTACGCCCGCCGTGGCGAGATCACGCCGGAGATGGAGTACGTCGCGATCCGCGAGAACGTCTCCCCCGAGGTCGTTCGCGAGGAGATCGCGGCCGGGCGCGCGGTGCTGCCGGCCAACGTCAACCACCCGGAGATCGAGCCGATGATCATCGGCAAGCGGTTCCTGGTGAAGGTCAACGCGAACATCGGCAACTCCGCCGTGACCTCCTCGATCGAGGAGGAGGTGGAGAAGATGACCTGGGCGACCCGGTGGGGCGCCGACACGGTCATGGACCTGTCCACCGGCCGCAACATCCACACCACCCGTGAGTGGGTGCTGCGCAACTCCCCCGTGCCGATCGGCACCGTGCCGCTCTACCAGGCCCTGGAGAAGGTCGACGGCAAGGCCGAGGAGCTGACCTGGGAGATCTACAAGGACACGGTCATCGAGCAGGCCGAGCAGGGCGTCGACTACATGACGGTGCACGCCGGCGTGCTGCTGCCGTACGTGCCGCTCACCGCGCGCCGCAAGACCGGCATCGTCTCGCGCGGCGGCTCGATCATGGCCGCCTGGTGTCTCGCGCACCACAAGGAGAACTTCCTCTACACCCACTTCGAGGAGCTCTGCGAGATCCTGGCGGCGTACGACGTCACGTACTCGCTCGGTGACGGCCTGCGGCCCGGCTCGATCGCGGACGCCAACGACGAGGCGCAGTTCGCCGAGCTGCGCACGCTCGGCGAGCTGAACACGATCGCCAAGCGCCACAACGTGCAGACGATGATCGAGGGCCCGGGCCACGTCCCGATGCACAAGATCAAGGAGAACATCGACCTCCAGCAGGAGATCTGCGAGGAGGCGCCGTTCTACACGCTCGGCCCGCTGACCACGGACGTCGCCCCGGCGTACGACCACATCACCTCGGGCATCGGCGCCGCGATGATCGCCTGGTGGGGCACCGCGATGCTCTGCTACGTCACGCCCAAGGAGCACCTGGGCCTGCCCAACCGCGACGACGTGAAGACCGGTGTCATCACGTACAAGATCGCGGCGCACGCGGCGGACCTGGCGAAGGGGCACCCGGGCGCGCAGGAGTGGGACGACGCGCTGTCGGACGCGCGGTTCGAGTTCCGCTGGGAGGACCAGTTCAACCTGGCCCTCGACCCGGACACGGCCCGGGAGTTCCACGACGAGACGCTGCCGGCGGAGCCCGCGAAGACGGCGCACTTCTGCTCGATGTGCGGGCCGAAGTTCTGCTCGATGAAGATCTCGCAGGACATCCGCCGCGAGCACGGCGGGGATCTGAAGGCCGACGAGATCGAGGCCGGCATGGCCGAGAAGTCGGCGGAGTTCGCGGCGTCCGGGAACCGGGTGTACCTGCCGCTGGCCGACTGAGGCACGCGCACGGACAGGCACTGACGGCGGGTCGCTCATCGGGGGGTGAGTGACCCGCCGTCAGGCGCGTCACGCGTCAGGGCTCGTGAAGTCCGGGCTGGTGAAACCGGGGCTCGTGTAGGTCGGGCGCGGGGCCGGGGAGCCCTCGTTCGGGCTGGTGAAGTCCGGGCCGCTGTAGCCGACCTTGGGTATGCGGCCGGCCGGCGACCGGGGCGACTGCGGGGCCGACTGCTGCGGCACGTCCGGTGCCGCGGCGAGGGCGTCGCGCAGGAAGGGGTGGATGCCCCGCTCGGTCAGGGCCCGGCACCAGGCTTCCCGGGCGCGCGTCAGCTCGTCGTCGGGGGTCTGGGCGGGGAGCTCGGTGGCGCTGTTGCGCAGGGCCGTGACCAGCAGTCCGGCCGCCGCGAAGAGCAGCCCGGCCGCGGCGACGGCGCCGAAGAGGAGGCCCGCGGTGAGCAGGGTGTCGGCGAAGGCGGGCGCCGGGTCGAGCATCTTCAGGACCGCGCCGACGAACAGGAAGATCACGGCCGCGGTGCCCGCGAGGAGCGGGCCGAGGACGGTGACGACGGCGACGAGGCCGGCGCCGCCCGCACCACCGGTGTCGTCCGCGCCGTCCGTGCCGCTCGCCGCGCGGGCCCGCTCGCGGACCTGCTCCCGCACCTTCACGAAGTGGTCGTACTCGACCGCGGCGGCGGTCGTGATCAGCGTCGTGGCGTTCAGCGCCATCGAGCGCAGCTGAGTGGTGGTCAGCCGGGACCCGGATCCGGCCAGATCCGGATGGTCGTGCGCGGTGCGCAGTGCCTCGTCGAGGACGCGCTCGAACTCGGCACGGTCCTCGGTCAGCAGGTGCGGAGCCACGTTCATGTGCATCCCCCGATGCTCCGTGGGGGCCGGAACCAGCCGTCTTCGACGGCGGGTTCGGGCAGAAACGGAGGAGAGCCTGCTACGGATGAGCCGATGGTATTGCGGTCACGGCACGTGGTGACAGGGTGTTTCGGGAAATCGCCTTCCCCGGATGCGTACGGTTATGCGTCAGGCGGACAGCGGGAGTTGGACGACCAGCAGCTTTCCGGCCATGGTCACTCCGCCGTCCATCGCGATGGCGAGCCCGTCCGCGTAGAGGTGCGGACCCTCGACCTGCGGGCGCTCTCCCTCCTCGCCGTCCTCCGTGCCGACCTGGCCGAGAAGGTACGGGATGGGGCTGTGGCCGTGCACGATCCGGTTGCCGCCGTAGGTGCCGAGCATCTCGCGGACGGCCGGCGGGCCGGCCTCCTCGTCGCGGAAGGCGAAGCGCTTGGTGAACTTCCGGAACAGGTCCCAGACCTCGTCGGCGTCGTTGCGGTTGAGGGTCTCCTTGACCGTCTCGTTGACGTCCTCGATCGTGTCGCCGTACTCGAGGTACGCGGTGGTGTCCGAGTGCAGCAGCAGGTGGCCGTCCTCCTCCGCCATGGAGTCGAGCCGGGACATCCACTGGAGGTGGACGTCCTGGAGGCGGTCCATGTCGTGCTTCTGGCCGCCGTTGAGCAGCCAGGCGGCCTGGAAGGTGGCGGTGCCGGCGCCGGAGCTGACCGGCGTGTCGCCGAAGCGCTTGGCGCCGATGAGGAGCAGCTCGTGGTTGCCCATCAGGGCCTTGCAGTAGCCGCCGGCGGCCGCCGCCTCGGCGGACAGCCGCATCACGAGGTCGATGACGCCGATGCCGTCGGGGCCGCGGTCGGTGAAGTCGCCGAGGAACCACAGCCGGGTGTTGCCGGCGGCCCAGCCGCCGTTCTCGTCGATGATGCCCTGGGCGCGCAGCGCTTCGAGCAGCTCGTCGAGATAGCCGTGGACGTCGCCCACGACGTACAGCGGGCCGCGGCCGTCGGGGCGCGCGGCGGCCGGCTGGGGCACCGGGGTGACGTGGACCTGGACGGTGTCGCCGCGGTTGATGACCGGGAGGTCGCGCTCGGTCGGCGTGTACCCCTCGGGCGGCTCGTCGTCGGGGAAGGCGTTGCCGGGGTGTCCGGAGCCGACGGCCCCGCTCGGTTCGACGGCTCCGGCCGGTCCTGCGGTGCCGGTCGCTCCGGCGGTGCCGATCGGTCCGACGGACCCGGCGGCGAAGAAGTCGTACGGCTCGGGCGCCTCGTACGGCTCACGGGGCTCGGGCGCCTCGCGGGGCTCGTACGGCTCGGGCGCCCGGCCCAGGTGGAGCGTGGCGTCGGCGGCCGTGGGAACCGGCTCGGGGGCATGGCCCTGGACGGGCACCCGGGCGTACGGAGGTACACGGAAGTCACGCAACGTCGCTGTGCGCACCACGGGTTCCTGCCCGGCCCCCTGTGTCATCGACCCCTCCACCACCGTCGCGATGCCCTGCACATCGCGGACCGGTCTGGTCGTGATGGTCCGCGGTGTCGTCCGCCCATCATAGGAATGAGGGTCCGCCTGTGTGACGCACCAGGGGTGGTGAATCCGGGTCCACTCCGGGTTCACCGGTTGTTTCGCCCGAATTGGGAAGGTCCGGACCAGGGTCGGGCCGGGGGCACCGAAAGGTTTGCGCCGACCCGGCCGGAAGAGCCACGGTCTTCCGCGACCCTCCCCCCAGCCTTCCCCGGCCCCTCCTCCCGCCCCCGTCCGGCGCCCCTGCCGCCCCGTCCGGCTCCTTTTCCCGCCCCCCGTCAGGGCTCCCCTCCCCGCCCCCTCCCGATCTCCCTCGCGGACCTCTCCCCGACTTTCCCGGACTCTTCTCGGGCTCTTCCTGCTGTTTCCGGGCTTTCGCGGGCGGTCGCCGTCCCTCGTTCCCGGTTCAGTCCTTCGAGGGAGACCGTGGCGGGCTCACGGTTGTCCTCGGCGAGCGGCGCTGCGAGGAGGTGCGGACGATCAGCTCGGTCGGTATCACCTGCTCGACCGGTCCGTCCGTCTCGATGCCCTCGATCGCGTCGATGAGCAGCTGCACGACGGCCGTGCCGATGCGGCGCGGCTTGAGCGAGAGCGTCGTGATGGGCGGCTCGGTGTTGGCGTACATCGTGGACTCGCTGCAGCACACGAGCAGCAGGTCGTCCGGGACCCGCAGCCCGTAGCGGCGGGCCGCGGCGAGCAGGTCGGTGCCGTTGGGGTCGAAGAGTCCGTAGACGGCGTCGGGGCGGTCCGGGCGGGCGAGCAGCCGGTCGGCCGCGACGGCGCCCGCGCACGGATCGTGCGCCGGATAGGCCTCGTAGACGGGATCCTGGCCGACCCGCTCGCACCAGTTGAGGTACGCGGTGGTGGACAGCCGGGTGTACGTGTCGGTCGTCGTCCCGGTGAGCAGCCCGATCCGGCGGGCGCCGGCCGCGGCGAGGTGGTCGAGCAGGTCGAGGACGGCGGCCTCGTGGTCGTTGTCGACCCAGGCGGTCACCGGCAGCGTGCCGGCGGGGCGCCCGTCGGAGACGACGGGCAGGCCCTGGCGGACGAGTTCGGTGACGACGGGGTCGTGGTCGGAGGGGTCGATGACGACGGTGCCGTCGAGGGCGACGTTCGACCAGACGTCGTGACGGGAGGTGGCGGGCAGGATGACCAGGGCGTAGCCGCGGGCGAGCGCGGCCGAGGTGGCGGCTCTGGCCATCTCCGCGAAGTACGCGAACTCGGTGAAGGTGAAAGGTTCATCCCCGTACGTGGTCACGGTCAGGCCGATGAGCCCCGACTTGCCGGTACGGAGGGTGCGGGCGGCCGCGGAGGGGCGGTAGCCCAGCCTGTCTGCGACCTCGCGGACGTGACGGCGGGTGGCGTCCGGGAGCCGCCCCTTGCCGTTGAGCGCGTCGGAGACAGTCGTGATCGAGACCCCGGCGGCGGCGGCCACGTCCCGAATGCCCGCCCGGCCCTGCCGGCTTCCCCGGGTCTGTGCCCGGCTCACCTGGTGCTTCCCTGCTGCTGTCATGGCGAGCCGATAGTAGGGCGAAGGGAGTGGGTCGGGCCGGTCGCATATGCAGGCAGCAGCAGGCACGTTTCTGCATGATCAAAAATGCCCAACAGCCTGGGAAACAGAGGGTGTTCTGGGGGTGATCATGGGAGCTGGTACCTCTGGCCGCCATGCACCTGGCGAGGGTGCGAGGTCTCGAAGAGGTCTCAACTCACCTCTACGAGGGATGCGCGCCACCGCGCCCGCCACCGGCGCGCGCCACCCCGGCGCGCGCTCCCCTCGTTGCCGCTCCGTTGTCCACAGCCCATTCGCAGGAGCGCCGAATCCTCATAAGGTGAGGAGTATTGGTGGTACGGACGGTCGAGGAGGACCCACAGTGAGCGAGACCAGCGGGACGAGCGGGGTCGGCACCACGGGCACGGCGGGCCCGAAGCTGCGCGCCGAGCTGGACGGCATCCCCACCTACAAGCCGGGCAAGCCGGCCGCCGCGGGCGGGCCGGTCGCCTTCAAGCTCTCCTCCAACGAGAACCCGTATCCGCCGCTGCCGGGCGTCATGGAGAGCACGCTGGCCGCGGCCGCCAGCTTCAACCGCTACCCGGACATGGCGTGCACCGGGCTGATGAACGAGCTCGCCGACCGCTTCGGCGTCCCGGTCTCGCACATCGCCACCGGCACCGGCTCGGTCGGTGTCGCCCAGTCGCTGATCCACTCGACCGCGGGCCCGGGCGACGAGGTGATCTACGCCTGGCGTTCCTTCGAGGCGTACCCGATCATCACGCAGATCAGCGGGGCCACCTCGGTGCAGGTGCCGCTGACCGAGGGCGAGGTGCACGACCTCGACGCGATGGCGGCGGCGATCACCGACCGGACCCGGCTGATCTTCGTCTGCAACCCGAACAACCCGACGGGCACCGCGGTGCGCCGGGCCGAGCTGGAGCGCTTCCTGGACCGGGTGCCCTCCGACGTCCTGGTCGTCATCGACGAGGCGTACCGGGAGTTCGTCCGCGACACCGACATCCCGGACGGCATCGAGCTCTACCGTGACCGGCCGAACGTGGCGGTGCTGCGCACCTTCTCGAAGGCGTACGGGCTCGCGGGTCTGCGGGTGGGCTTCGCCGTCGCCCACGAGCCGGTGGCGGAGGCGCTGCGCAAGACGGCGGTGCCGTTCGGCGTGAGCCAGCTCGCGCAGGACGCGGCGGTGGCCTCGCTGCGGGCGGAGGACGAGCTGCTCGGGCGGGTCGGCTCGCTGGTGGCCGAGCGCGAGCGGGTCCATGCGGGGCTCGTGGCCCAGGGCTGGACCGTGCCGGACACCCAGGCGAACTTCGTCTGGCTGCGGCTCGGCGAGCGGACCATGGACTTCGCGGCGGAGTGCGAGCGGCACGGCGTGGTGGTGCGGCCGTTCGCGGGGGAGGGCGTGCGCATCACGATCGGTGAGTCCGAGGCGAACGACCTGTTCCTGAAGACGGCGGAGGGTTTCCGCCAGGGCTGATCGGCCGGTTCAGGCAGGGCTGGTCGGCCGGCGGTTCGGTCGGTCAGGGCCGGTCGGCCGGTTCGGTCAGTCGGCGAGTTCCACCCGGATCGGGTCGCCGGACCGGACGGTGGCCAGGATCCTGGGGTCCCCGTCCAGCGTGCCCAGGAGGTTGCACGGGCTGGCGAGCCTCGGCTCGTCGCCCGTGGAGATCGGGGTGGGGCCGTAGGGGAGGGCGAGCGCGTCGCCCTCCGTCCAGAACGCCACCGTGCCCGGCGCGACGACCTGGCGCGCGTCGGACTCCAGCGGGACCGAGACCGGAGTGTCGAAGTAGACCTCCTCGCCCCAGGTCCGGGCGGTGGCGGAGATCGGCAGAGCCCCCACGAGCACCTTGCTCGTGGGGGTTTCGTCGAGGGTGGCCGTGGTGTGACCGGCCGGCCAGGAGATGCGTATCCGAAGGTTCATGGCCCGGATTCAACAATATGTTGAAGGCCTTGGGAAGAGGTGACCTTCGGTACGGGACCCCCGAGCAAAGGTACGGATTTCGTATGAGCCATAATGCTTGTGAATGTGAACGCGTTCACAAGCGTGTCCTTGTTCCTCCCGAAATGGGGTGGATCAAAGGGGCAAACTGCCGATGTGCACCACGGCGACGTAAGGAGAAGACGACGTGGACCATGTGGACCTCGCGTTGGCGCCAGAGACTCTGGCGCGCTGGCAGTTCGGTATCACCACCGTCTACCACTTTCTCTTCGTCCCTCTGACGATCTCGCTCGCCGCGCTCACCGCCGGGCTCCAGACGGCCTGGGTGCGCACCGAGAAGGAGAAGTACCTCAGGGCGACGAAGTTCTGGGGCAAGCTCTTCCTGATCAACATCGCGATGGGTGTGGTCACCGGCATCGTGCAGGAGTTCCAGTTCGGCATGAACTGGTCGGACTACTCCCGCTTCGTCGGTGACGTCTTCGGCGCTCCGCTCGCCTTCGAGGCGCTGATCGCGTTCTTCTTCGAGTCGACCTTCATCGGTCTGTGGATCTTCGGCTGGGACAAGCTGCCCAAGAAGATCCACCTGGCCACCATCTGGATGGTGTCGATCGGCACGACCCTGTCGGCGTACTTCATCCTGGCCGCCAACTCCTGGATGCAGCACCCCGTCGGCTACAAGATCAACGGGGCCCGCGGCCGCGCCGAACTGACCGACTTCTGGCTGGTGCTCACCCAGAACACCACCCTCAACCAGGTCTTCCACACCCTCTCGGCGGCCTTCCTCACCGGCGGCGCCTTCATGGTCGGCATCGCCGCCTACCACCTGGCCCGCAAGCGGCACATCCCGGTGATGAAGACCTCGCTGCGGCTCGGCCTGATCACCGTCGTCATCGCCGGCATGCTCACCGCGGTCAGCGGCGACCTGCTCGGCAAGGTGATGTTCCAGCAGCAGCCGATGAAGATGGCCGCGGCCGAGGCGCTGTGGGACGGCGAGAAGCCGGCGCCCTTCTCCGTCTTCGCCGTCGGCGATGTCGACAAGGGCCACAACACGGTCGCGATAGAGATCCCGGGACTGCTGTCCTTCCTCGCGAACGACGACTTCACCTCGTACGTCCCGGGCATCAACGACATCAACAAGGCCGAGCAGCAGCAGTTCGGGCCCGGCGACTACCGGCCCAACATCCCGGTGGCGTACTGGGGCTTCCGCTGGATGATCGGCTTCGGCATGGCGTCCTTCGCCCTCGGCCTGCTCGGGCTCTGGCTGACCCGCAAGAAGTTCATGCTGGCCCCCGGCCTGAGGACGGGCGAGGACGAGGCACCGCATCTGGTCCTGTTCAAGAACAAGGCGCTCAGCCCGCGGATCGGCAAGTGGTACTGGATCGCCGCCCTGTGGACGATGGTCTTCCCGCTGATCGCCAACTCCTGGGGCTGGATCTTCACCGAGATGGGCCGTCAGCCGTGGGTCGTCTACGGCGTGCTGCGCACCCGTGACGCCGTCTCCCCCGGGGTCTCCCAGGGCGAGGTGATCACCTCGATGATCGTCTTCACGCTCCTCTACGCCGTGCTCGCCGTGATCGAGGTGAGGCTGCTCGGCAAGTACGCGAAGGCCGGCCCGCCCGAGCTCACCGAGAACGACCTCAACCCGCCCACCCGGATCGGCGGGGACCACGACGCCGACCGGCCCATGGCCTTCTCGTACTGAGGCTCAGGAGATCGAGGCATGGAACTCCACGACGTCTGGTTCGTACTCATCGCCGTCCTCTGGACCGGCTACTTCTTCCTCGAAGGCTTCGACTTCGGGATCGGAGTCCTCACCAAGCTGCTCGCCCGGAACCGGGTCGAGAAGCGGGTGCTCATCAACACCATCGGTCCCGTCTGGGACGGCAACGAGGTCTGGCTGCTCTCCGCGGGCGGCGCGACCTTCGCCGCCTTCCCCGAGTGGTACGCGACGCTGTTCTCCGGCTTCTACCTGCCGCTGCTGCTCATCCTGGTCTGCCTGATCATCCGCGGTGTCGCCTTCGAGTACCGGGCGAAGCGGCCCGAGGAGAACTGGCAGCGCAACTGGGAGCAGGCCATCTTCTGGTCCTCGCTGCTCCCGGCCTTCCTGTGGGGCGTGGCCTTCGGCAACATCGTCCACGGCGTGAAGATCGACCAGAACCACGAGTACGTCGGCAACGTCGCGGATCTGCTCAACCCCTACGCCCTGCTCGGCGGCCTGGTCACGCTCACCCTCTTCACCTTCCACGGCACCGTGTTCGCGGCGCTCAAGACGGTCGGCGACATCCGTGTGCGGGCCCGGGCGCTCGCGCTGAAGCTGGGCGTGGTGACCGCCGCGGTGGCGCTCGCCTTCCTCGTCTGGACCCAGGTCGACAAGGGGGACGGCGCAAGCCTGGTCGCTCTGGTGATCGCCGTGCTGGCGCTGGTCGGCGCGATCGGGGCGATCCGGATGGGACGCGAGGGCTGGTCGTTCGCGCTCTCGGGCATCACGATCGTCGCGGCCGTGGCGATGCTGTTCCTGACGCTCTTCCCGAACGTCATGCCCTCCTCGCTGAACCCGGCGTGGAGCCTGACGGTGACCAACGCGTCCTCGACCCCGTACACGCTCAAGATCATGACCTGGTGTGCGGCCATCGCGACCCCGCTGGTGCTGCTCTACCAGGGCTGGACCTACTGGGTGTTCCGCAAGCGGATCGGTACGCGGCACATCGCCGACGCCCACTAGCCAGCTCCAGCAACCGGCTCCTCCGGCCCGCTCCTCAGGGAGATGTTTCACGTGAAACCGATCGATCCGCGACTGCTCCGGTACGCCCGGGCCACCCGCCTCTTCCTGGCGGCGGTCGTCGCCCTCGGCTTCGTCGGGGCGCTGCTGATCATCGCCCAGGCGATGCTCATCGCCGAGGTCGTGGTGGGCGCCTTCCAGCAGGGCCGGTCGGTTTCCGCGCTCTCCACCCCGCTGCTGCTGCTCGTCGCGGTGGCGGCGGGCCGGGCACTGGTCTCCTGGCTCACCGAACTCGCCGCCCACCGGGCGAGCGCGGCGGTCAAGTCCGAGCTGCGCGGCCGGCTGCTCCAGCGGGCCGCGGGGCTCGGCCCCGGCTGGCTCGGCGGGCAGCGGGCCGGCTCGCTGGCCGCGCTCGCGACCCGGGGCGTGGACGCGCTCGACGACTACTTCGCCCGCTATCTGCCCCAGCTGGGGCTCGCGGTCGTGGTGCCGGTGGCGGTCCTCGCCCGGATCGTCACCGAGGACTGGGTCTCGGCCGCGATCATCGTGGTGACGCTGCCGCTGATCCCGGTCTTCATGATCCTCATCGGCTGGTACACCCAGGCCCGGATGGACCGTCAGTGGCAGCTGCTCTCCCGGCTCTCCGGGCACTTCCTCGACGTGGTCGCCGGGCTGCCCACCCTCAAGGTCTTCGGCCGTGCGAAGGCGCAGGCCGAGAACATCCGGAAGATCACCGGCGACTACCGGCAGGCGACCCTGCGGACGCTGCGGATCGCCTTCCTCTCCTCCTTCGCCCTGGAACTGTTCGCGACGCTCTCAGTCGCGCTGGTCGCCGTCACCATCGGCATGCGCCTGGTCCACGGCGAGTTCGACCTCTACACCGGGCTCGTCATCCTGGTCCTGGCGCCCGAGGCGTATCTGCCGCTGCGACAGGTCGGGACGCAGTACCACGCGGCGGCGGAGGGGCTCGCCGCCGCCGATGAGATCTTCGCGGTCCTGGAGCACCCCCTCCCGGCCGGCGGTACGGGAGCGGTGCCCCCGTCCGTGCGGATCGAGCTCGACCGGGTGACGGTGCGGCACGAGGGCCGCGCGCGGCCCTCGCTCGACGCGGCCTCGCTCACCGTCGAACCCGGCGAGACCGTGGCCCTCGTCGGGCCGAGCGGCGTCGGCAAGTCGACGCTGCTCGACGTGGTGCTCGGCTTCGCGGTCCCGGAGGCCGGCGGCACGGTCCGGGTCGGCGGCGCCGACCTCGGCACGCTCGACGCGGAGCAGTGGCGCTCCCGGATCGCCTGGGTGCCCCAGCGCCCCTACCTCTTCGCCGGCACCATCGCCGACAACGTCCGCCTGGCCCGCCCCGACGCCTCCGACGCCGACGTCCGCCGGGCCCTCGGCGACGCGGGCGCCGGCGACTTCGTCGCCGAACTCCCGGACGGCGACCGGACCCTGCTCGGTGAGGACGGTGCCGGTCTCTCCGCCGGCCAGCGCCAGCGCCTCGCGCTCGCCCGCGCGTTCCTCGCCGACCGCCCGGTCCTCCTCCTCGACGAGCCGACCGCCGCGCTCGACGGCGAGACGGAAGCGGCCGTCGTGGACGCGGTCCGCCGCCTGGCGGTGGGCCGCACGGTCCTCCTCGTGGTCCATCGGCCGGCGCTGCTGGCGGTGGCGGACCGGGTGGTGCGGCTGGCTCCGGCGGACGGCGAGGGGGCCGAAGAGGCCGGCGCGGGACGCTCGCGCGATCCCCAGGGCGGCGACGCGGGCACGGTGCCGGGTGCCGGGAGCGTGCCGGCGCAGGCCGGTCGAGCCGACCGGCACGACGCGCGGGCCGACGGCCGGGGCGAGGGCCGGGACGGCGACTGGACCGAGGGCCGGGGCGGCGACTGGGCCGACGACCGAGCCGACGGCCGGGGCGACGACCGGGACCGCGGCTCCGTCACCGGGGGCGGCTCCGCGTCGAGTGCCCTCCGGCGCGTCCGCGCCATGGCCGGGCAGCTCAAGGGGCGGCTCGTACTGGCGCTGTTGTTCGGGAGCGTGGCGCTCGGGTCGGCCGTCGGGCTCATGGCCGTGTCCGGGTGGCTCATCTCGCGGGCGTCCGAGCAGCCGCCCGTGCTCTATCTGATGGTCGCCGTCACCGCCACCCGCACCTTCGGCATCGCGCGGGCCGTGTTCCGGTACGCGGAGCGGCTGGTGTCGCACGACGCCGTGCTGCGGATGCTCGCGGACCTGCGGGTCGCCGTCTACCGGCGGCTCGAGCGGATCGCGCCCGCCGGGCTGCGCCGCACCCGGCGCGGCGACCTCCTCGACCGCCTGGTCCAGGACGTCGACGCGCTCCAGGACTACTGGCTGCGCTGGCTGCTGCCGGTGGGCGCCGCGCTCGTTGTCGGCCTGGGGTCGGTCGGGTTCACGGCCTGGCTGCTGCCCGAGGCCGGGGCGGTGCTCGCCGTGGGCCTGCTGCTCGCCGGGATCGCCGTGCCGCTCGCCGCCGGCGCGCTCGCCCGGCGCGCCGAGCGGCAGCTCGCCCCCGCGCGCGGCAGGCTCACCGCCGCCGTCGTCGACCTGCTGCGCGGCTGCGCCGAACTCACCGTCGCCGGCGCCCTGAAGGGCCGTGTGGCCGGGGCCAGGACCGCCGACCGCACCCTCACCGCGATCGCCTCCCGGCAGTCCGCCGCCACCGCCCTCGGCGCCGGGCTCTCCGCCCTGGTCTGCGGCCTCACGGTCGCCGGGGCCGCGCTCGTCGGCGTCCAGGCGGTACGGGACGGGCGCCTCGACGGCGTCGCGCTCGCCGTCGTCGTGCTCACCCCGCTCGCCGCGTTCGAGGCCGTCACCGGACTCCCACTCGCCGTCCAGTACCGCCAGCGGGTGCGCCGCAGCGCCGAGCGGGTCCTCGACGTGCTCGACGCGCCCGTCCCCGTGGCCGAGCCGGCCACGCCCGCCGCTCCCCCGGCGAGCCCGTTCCCGCTGGAGCTGGCCGGGCTCACGGCGCGCCACGCCGGGCAGGAGCGGCCCGCGCTCGACGGCTTCGGGCTGCGGCTCGAGGCCGGGCGCCGGGTCGCCGTCGTCGGCGCGTCCGGCTCCGGCAAGACCACGCTCGCCCAGGTGCTGCTGCGCTTCCTGGACGCGGAGCGGGGCACGTACCGGATCGGCGGCACGGCCGCGACGGAGCTCGACGGCGACGACGTACGCCGCTTCGTCGGCCTGTGCGCGCAGGACGCCCACCTCTTCGACAGCACGCTGCGCGAGAACCTGCGCCTGGCCAGGACCGGCGCGGGCGACGACGAGCTGCGCGAGGCGCTGCGCCGGGCCCGGCTCCTGGAGTGGGTGGCCGACCTGCCCGACGGGCTCGACACCCTCGTCGGCGAGCACGGCTCGCGGCTCTCCGGCGGTCAGCGGCAGCGCCTCGCGCTGGCCCGCGCGCTCCTCGCCGACTTCCCGGTCCTCGTCCTGGACGAGCCGGCCGAGCACCTGGACCTGGCCACCGCCGACGCGCTCACCGACGACCTGCTGCGGGCCACCGAGGGCCGCACCACCGTCCTGATCACCCACCGGCTGTACGGCCTCGACGCCGTCGACGAGGTCGTCGTCCTGGAGCGCGGCCGGACCGTGCAGCGCGGGACGTACGCGGAGCTGGCGGCGGTCGACGGGCCGCTGCGGCGGATGCTGGAGCAGGAGCGGGCGAGCGATCTCCACCTGGCCTCCGCCGGCTAGCCGGACCCGCGACCGGACCTGTGGCCGGATCCGCGACCGGACCGTAGCCGGACCCGCGACCGGACCGTAGCCGGACGCGGGCGGCCGGCCCTGTAGCCGAACAGGTAGCCGACTTTCCCCGTCAAATGGGACTTACTAGGCTCATCCCCATGACAGCCGCCGTGCCGGACGCCCCGGACCCGCTCGAAGCCGCGACCCGGGCCACGCGCAGCCTGCACGGCCTGTCCACCGAGCTCACCGCGCGGGTGCCGCAGCTCCTGGAGGCGATGCGGTCCGTCGGCACCGGCCTCGAACTGCACTCCACGCTCGACCGGATCTGCGAGACCGCCGCCGAGCTCGCCGACGCCCGCTACGCCGCCATCGGCGTGGTCGACGACGAGGGCGACGGCCTCTCCGACTTCGTCACCCACGGCGTCGGCGACGACGTCGCCCGCCGCATCGGGCGCCGCCCGGACGGGCACGCGGGCCTGCTCGGGGCGCTCATCCGGGAGCCGCAGACGATCCGGCTCGCCGATCTGTCCGCCGATCCGCGCGCGGCCGGCTTCCCGCCCGGGCACCCGCCGATGCGGACCTTCCTCGGCGTCCCGATCCGGGTCCAGGGCGAGATCTTCGGCAACCTCTACCTCGCCGAGAAGAACGGCGGCGGCGAGTTCAACGACTACGACGTCCACATGGTCCGGGTGCTCGCCACCGAGGCCGGGATCGCCATCGGCAACGCCCGCCTGTACGAGGCGGCCCGGCAGCGCGAGCGCTGGATCGACGGCTCCGTGGCCGTCACCACCGCCCTGCTGTCCGGCGGCGACGCCGACGACGCGCTCACCGTCGTCGCCGAACAGGCCCGCAGGCTCGCCGACTCGGCCGCCGGCATCGTGCTGCTGCCGGCGGAGGAGGGCGGCCTGGAGATCGTCGCCGTCTCCTCGTCGGGGCCGGCCAAGTGGCTGGGGGTCGTGATCGGGCCCGAGAGCGCCGTCGTGCAGCGGCTGATGGAGGGCGAGGCGGTGTTCCTCGCCGACGCCTCCTCCGACCCGCGGATGCTGAACCGGCTCTCCGCCGCCTACGGCCCCGCGATGCTGCTGCCGCTGCAGAGCGGCGGCCGGGTGCTCGGCGCGCTCGCCACCCCGCGGGCCCGCGGCGCCCGGCAGTTCACCGAGGCCGAGCGGACGCTCGCCACCCAGTTCGCCTCGCAGGCGGCGCTCGCGCTGATGATGGCCGACGCGCAGCGGGACCGGGAGCGGCTGGCCGTCTACGAGGACCGCGACCGGATCGCCCGGGACCTGCACGACCTGGTCATCCAGCGGCTGTTCGCCACCGGGATGATGCTGGAGAGCGCGCAGCGCAAGTCGGTCGTGCCGGCCGTGCAGGAGGGCGTCGGCAAGGCCGTGGACGAGCTGGACGTGACCATCCAGGAGATCCGTACGGCGATCTTCGCGCTCCAGCAGGGCCCGGCGGAGGCGCCGTCGGGGCTGCGCACCCGGGTGCTGCGGGAGATCAACATGGCCGCCGTGCCGCTCGGCTTCAAGCCCGCGCACCGCTTCGTCGGCGCGATCGACGCGTCCGTGGGCGACCTCACCGGCAAGAACCTCATCGCCGCACTGCGCGAAGCGCTGTCGAACGCCTTCCGGCATGCCGAGGCCACCCGGATCGAGGTGGTCGTCGACGCCGGCGTCACCCTGCCGGACGGCACCCGGGGCGTGCGGCTCTCGGTCGCCGACGACGGCGTCGGCATCCCGGAGGGCGGCCGCCGCAGCGGACTGCGCAACCTGGCCCGGCGCGCCGAGTCGCTCGGCGGCGCGAGCCGGGTCGGCCCGGGCATCGGTGAGGACGGCGGCGGTACGACGGTGGTGTGGGAGGCCCCGCTCTGATCCCGGCCGCCTGAGCCCCGCTCTGCTCCCGGCCTGCTCCCGGCCCGATCCCGCCCCGGACTAGCTGGCGTTCCGCACGGCCTCGGCGACCAGCTGCTCGATGACGACGGCCACGCCGTCCTCGTTGTTGCCGGCCGTGCGGCCGGAGGCGGCGGCGATCACGTCGGGGTGGGCGTTGCCCATGGCGTACGAGCGGCCGGCCCAGCTGAGCATCTCGATGTCGTTGGGCATGTCGCCGAAGGCCGCGACCTGGTCGGGCGCGATGCCGCGGGCGGCGCAGCACTGGGCGAGGGTGGAGGCCTTGGAGACGCCGTGGCCGCTGATCTCGATGAGCGCGGTGGGGCTGGAGCGGGTGAAGGAGGCCAGGTCGCCGGCGGCCTCGCGGGCGGTGGCGAGGAAGACGTCCGGGTCGAGCTCGGGGTGCTGGGCGAGCAGCTTCAGGACGGGGGCGGCGGCGCCCGGCGCCTCCTCGAAGAGGAGCTTCTCGGCCGTGGCGACGGTGGCGCCGGGGTCGAGGAAGAACGGCGGGTACTGCGGCTCGTAGTGGATGCCGGTGGTGAGCTCGACGGCGAAGGTGGTGCCGGGGGCGGCCGCGCGCAGCGTCCGGACGACCTCCAGGGCGGTCGGCCGCTCCAGCGGGCGGACCTCCACGAACGTGCCGCCCGCGTGCAGGTCGACGACCGCGGCGCCGTTGGCGCAGATGGCGAGGCCGTGGCCGTGGACGTGCTCGCTGACGACGTCCATCCAGCGGGCCGGGCGGCCGGTGACGAAGAAGACCTCGATGCCGGCCCGCTCGGCGGCGGCGAGCGCGGCGACCGTGCGCTCCGATACGGACTTGTCGTCCCGCAGCAGGGTGCCGTCGAGGTCGGTGGCGATCAGCCGGACGGCGGGGCCTTCGGGGCGCGCGAGGTGGGGTGAGGTCACCGGCCCATTGTTCCGCACAATCTGCACGGGCGTGCGAGGGGCCGCACATCTGAGTGCGGCGGGGTGGGACGCGGTCCCGCTCCGCCCGGCGGCGCGGGCGGAGCGGGACTGGCCGTTCAGGAGGAGAGGCGGTTCAGCGCCGCGCCGGCGAGGCCCGCGAAGGAGTTCGGGGCGTAGGCGGGCCGGCCGCTGAGCTCGACGACGGCGACCTTGGTGCCGCTGCGCAGCACCGCGACCCCGCCGCTGACGGTGCCGTCGCCGTTGTGGGCCGGGTACCAGCGGGCGGTGCCGCCGGTGGTGGTCAGGGTGTGGGCCGCGCCGTAGTACCAGTGGCCGGCGGGCTCGTGCCGGCAGTCCTGGACGAGCGCGACGAGCTGCTTCTCCCACGTGGCGGCCGCGGCCTTGGTGGGGGCACTCGCGGCCGACTCGGTCAGCAGGCCGCTGGTGTCGAAGGTCCAGGTCACGGACGCGTAGGCGGTGGCCTTGCCCTTGGTCAGGTCGCGCATCGTCTCCTCGCCGGAGCACGCGGACAGCCCCTGGCGTCCGTTCAGCGTCACGGTCGCGCCGACCGGGTTCAGGCCCCGCCGGACGTAGTCCTCGCTCTGGACGAGGTCGGCGGAGCCGAGTCCGGGCGCGGCGACCGCGACCGCAGCCGGGCGGGCGCCGGCCGTGGCGCCGCCCGCGGCACCGTCGGCGCTGGCCGACTGGGTGCCGACGAAGGTGGCCGTGATCACCGCGGCGGCGAAGCAGGCCGCGGCGGCGAAACGGTTGCGGCGGACGGACTTCTGCTGGACGGTCTGGTTCTCGGTCATCTGGTCCCCCTGCTGGTCGGGACGCCTGCTGCGTCCTCGTACAACCGGGGGAGATGCCGGCGGGGAGCGGAAAGTTGGAGCGCCGACCGCCTGTTTCACAGCTGTGACAGAGCGGTCCTGACGACGCGGTCCATCGCGGCCGTCCCCAGACAGGCGTTGACCTCCAGCACCCCGTAGTGGGTGCCGCTGCGCAGCACGGCGATGCCGCCGCAGGGCTCCTTGCCCTCGGGCGCCGTGCCGGTGGTGTTGAGGGTTCCCTGGTAGGCGCCCATCCAGCTCGCGGTGACGTCCGGGGCGAGCCGCAGCGTCGTGGTCCTTCCGTAGACCCAGTGCCCTGGCGTCTCCTCCTGGCAGGGCACCTGCTCCAGCAGCAGGCGCTGGGCGAAGTTCTGAGCCAGGGAAGCGCTCCGGGCCTCGGCGGCGACCTCGCGGGCGACCTGGTCGGCGCCGTCCAAGGCCAGCGTGGGGTCGCTCGGGTTGGTGCGGGGGCTGGTCATCAGTCCGCGGAAGTGGGCACCGGGCCCGCCCAGGGTCTCCTCGAGGGTCTTCTCCCCGGTGCAGGCCGCGTTGGCGTAATGCCCGTCGCCGTACCGGTCGGTGACGTGGATCTTCCCGATGCCGGCGTCCGGGCCGAACGCCGAGGGTGCCAGCAGGTTCGCCTTCGTCACCGGCCCGGTCGCACCGGCCGGCGCACCGGAACCGGAGCCGGAGGCCGAGCCCGAGCCCGAGGCCGAGCCGGAGGCCGAGGGCGTCGGGGTGGACGCGCCGGGCGTCGCGGGAGCGGACGCGCCCTGGGATGCCCCGCCGGCCGCGGCGACCGACCGCTCCGGCGGGTGCGCGTCGGCGCCGGGCGGCGAGGGCAGGACGAACCGGCCGGTCACCAGTCCGAGCGCGGCGGCTGCCACCAGGGCGGCGACGGCGGACCGGGGCCGGACGACGGCGCGGCCGCCGCCCCTCGCGGGACCGCCCTTCACGGACCGGCGACCAGGCGCTCGCGCATGAAGCGGCGGGCCCGGTGGATGCGGTCCTTGACCGTGCCCAACGGGGCGTCCAGCTGCTCGGCCACCTGGTCGTAGGTCAGGTCGCCCAGGTCGCGCAGCACGAAGGACTCCACCAGGGCGGGGTGCTGCTGCTCCAGCGCGGCCAACGCCTCCATCAGGTCGAGCCGGCTTCCGGCGATGACGCTGGTGGTGCGCGGGTCGACGGACTCGGGGAGGTCGGCGTGGCTGTCCTCGGCGCGTCGGCGCATCGAGCGGTAGGTGGACCGGGCGGCGTTCGAGGCGATCACCGTCACCCAGCCCAGGAAGGAGCCGTGGCCGCCGTACTCGCCCAGGTGCGTGCTGATGGCCAGGAGGGCGTCCTGCGCGGCCTCCTCCGCGTCGGCGTGATGGGGCAGGAAGCGCGAGCAGCGTCGCAGCACCATCGGCCGCAGCTTGGCCAGCAGGTACTCCATCGCCCCCGGGTCCCCCGCCTGGGCAGCCGCCACGAGCCGTTCCAGCTCGCCTTCCTCGAACACCCGGATCCCCCGTTTCGTCCTGCTTGGCTTCCCGCCCGCCGAACGGGAGTTCCCCACTCCCCGTCGACTCCGGCAGAATGCTGCCACATGCGCAAGCTCGGCCGTTACCTCCTCCTGGAGCGGCTCGGAGCCGGCTCCTTCGCGACGGTCTGGAAGGCCTACGATCCGGAGCTCGACACCGAGGTCGCGGTGAAGGTGCTGGCCGACAACTGGGCCGCCAACGCCGATGTGCGCGAGCGGTTCCTGGCGGAGGCGAGGCTGCTGCGCCGGATCGCCAGCCCGCGGGTGGTCCGCGTGCACGACGTCGGGGTGCAGGAGGACCGGCCCTACTTCGTCATGGACTACGTGCGCGGCGGCACTCTGGAGGACCGGGTCGGCCGGTGCGACCCGCAGGAGGCGCTGCGGCTGGCCGCGGAGGCGGGCTACGCGGTCCAGGTCCTGCACGAGGCGGGTGTGGTGCACCGCGACGTCAAGCCGTCCAACCTGCTGCTCGCCACGGGCCCCGCGCCCGCCGCGGTGCTGGTGGCGGATCTGGGCAGCGCGAAGCAGCTGGCCGACGCGTCCGGGCTGACGGTGACCACGGGCACGCCCGCGTACATGGCACCGGAACAGGCTTTCCAGACCGGTGGGTTCGACGGCAGGGCCGACGTGTACGCGCTGGCCGTCGTGGCCTACGAGCTGCTGACCGGGAAGAAGCCGTTCGGCCCGGGCGGGCGGGCCACCGCGCTGATGACCGACCAGCCGGCCGCCTCGACGCTGCCGGCGCTCCCGGCCGAGGCGGAGCTCCCCGCGAACGTCGCCCTGCTGCTGCGGGCCGCGATGTCCGTCGAGCAGGCGGACCGCCCGCCGACCGCACGGGCCTTCGCGGACGCGCTGCTGGCTCCGGTGCCGCAGTCCCCGCCCTCGGAAGGCCCCGGGCTGCTGACCCCGCGCGCGGTCGGTCTGGCGTCGGGCGCGGTGTTCACGGCCACGACGCTGCTGAGCTGGCTGCTGCGCTGAATCCGACGGGGAGCCGGGGCCGCGCCCACCAGCGCCCCGACCATGCGCCGGCGGTTCCCGTAGGGTCGGTGGTATGCGTCTGAGTACGGTGATCCTTCCCATCCACCGGTGGGCCGAGGGACAGAAGATCTGGCGGCGGGCCGAGGACCTCGGCTTCCACACCGCGTACACCTACGACCACCTGTCCTGGCGGAGCTTCCGGGACGGCCCCTGGTTCGGGGCCCTCCCGACGCTGACCGCCGCCGCCGGGGCCACCGAGCGGCTGCGCCTGGGCACGCTCGTCACCTCGCCGAACTTCCGGCACCCGGTCACGCTCGCCAAGGAGCTGATCACGCTCGACGACATCTCGGGCGGGCGGATCACCCTCGGCATCGGCGCGGGCGGCAACGGCTTCGACGCGACGGCCCTGGGCCAGGAGGCGTGGACGCCTAAGGAGCGTGCGGACCGGTTCGCCGAGTTCGTGCCGCTGCTGGACCGGCTGCTCACCGAGGACGTGGTCTCGGAGCGGGGCACGTTCTACTCGGCGGACGAGGTCCGCAACATCCCCGGCTGTGTGCAGCGCCCCCGGCTGCCGTTCGCGGTGGCGGCGACGGGCCCGCGCGGGCTGCGGCTGGCCGCGCGGCACGGGCAGGCGTGGGTGACGACGGGGGACCCGAAGCTGTTCGAGGACGGCACCCCGGAGCAGTCCCTGGAGGCGCTGCGCGGGCAGATCGCCAAGCTGGGCAAGGCATGCGCGGAGATCGGCCGGGACGTCGAGCCGATGGAGAAGGTCCTGCTCACGGGCTTCACCCCGGACCGCCCGCTGGACTCCTTCGACGCCTTCGTGGACTTCGCGGGGAAGCATTTCGAGCTGGGCTTCACGGAGCTGGTCGTCCACATGCCGATCGCGGACTCGGTGTTCGCGGCCGACGAGTCGGTCTTCGAGAAGATCGCCACGGACGCGCTGGACCAGCTGCGCTGAGGCGGCGCCGGACGGGTCAGCGGACCCGTCCGGAGAGCCAGGGCGAGAGCATGCGGAGGGTGACGAGTTCCTTGTAGGTCTCGTCGCCGGGGAGCGGGACGACCAGCCACCAGCCGGGCGGGAAGAAGCGGCCCTTGACGTGGGCGAGGCCGCCGAAGGCGGAGCGGAGGAAGGCGGGGACGGCGTCGCGCGGCACGTCGTCGAAGACGACTCCTTCGACGGTGATCTGCGCGTCGTCCTCGGGGTAGAGGCGGATGCTGACCGAGGGGGTGCCGCCGAGTTCGACGAACGCCTCGTGGGGGAGGGTGCCGTCCGGGTCGAGGACGGTGAAGGCGCCGGCGGAGGTGCGGCGGGAGGTCTGGTCGGCGCCGATGTCGTCGGTGACGAGCATCTCCAGATGGAACTCCTGGGCGACGGCGCGGATGGCCCCGACGGCCGATTCGGTCGTGGGCAGGTGCGGGTGCTGGTGTCGTCCCATGGGAACGATCATGCCCGAAGGACGGGGAAGGGGGCCCGTGGCGGTCCTCAGCCGGGGAAGCGGATGAACCGCGGCGGTACGGCGTCGGTGAGCCAGACGCCGTTGGCGCTGACGTGGAACACGTGCCCGGCCCGGTGCATCGCGCCGGCGTCGACGCTCAGCACCACCGGGCGGCCGCGGCGGGCACCGACGCGGGTGGCGGTCTCGCGGTCGGGCGAGAGGTGGACGTGGTGCCGGGTCATGGGGCGCAGGCCCTCGGCCCGGATGGCGGGGAGCCGGGCGGCGACCGTACCGTGGAAGAGGTACGCGGGCGGTTCGGCCGCCGGCAGGGCGAGGTCGACCGGGACGGTGTGGCCCTGGCTGGCCCGGATCCGGGTGCCCTCGACCGCGAAGCGCTTCTTGTCGTTGGCGGCGACCACGTGGTCGAGCTCGGCACGGGTGATCGGGAAGCCGTGCGCGGCGGCGGCGCGCAGGAGCGCGTCGATCTCGGTCCAGCCGTGGGCGTCGAGCACGAGCCCGATCCTTTCGGGCTGGTGGCGCAGGTGCTTCGAGAGGTATTTCGACACCTTCACGGTGCGTTTCTCGTCGTTCATGAATTCATTGAAGCTCCGGGTTTGATCCACAGCCAACTGCATTTATCCACAGGTAAGTTGGCGCTTCTGTGGACAACGGCCGTGTGGATTCAGGGGGATTGGCCGACTTGGCTGTCTTTTGCGCCATTTGAGGCGAGTATGTCCAATGTCCTGGTCTGCACCTCCCGTTCGGCGGCCGCCGTGATGAACGCCGACACGTTCTCCTGGCCGACGAGCCGCTGTACGGCCCGGATCGTCTCCGGCGGCAGCGCGACCGTGCGCGGCTCGCGGCCGCCCGGCGGGGGTGCGTCCGGGGACAGGTGGAACTGCAGGTGAGCGGTGGCGAACAGACGCATCGCACGGGCCAGTTCGGCGTCCACGGTCTGCTGGGCGAGCGGGCGGAGCCGGCGCACCAGGTCCGTCGCCTCCTCCGCGTCCGCGTCCGTCGGCGGCCGGTGCTCCAGGTAGCGGGCGAAGACGTGCTCGCTGGTGAACTCCAGGAAACGGGCGGCGATGTGCTCGACCTGGCCGCGAAGTTCCCGCAGATGACCGGTGATCGCGGCGAGCGGCACGCCGGCCGCGTGCAACTCGGCCGCCACCGCCAGCTCCTGGGGACTCGGGACGAGGTACTCCTCGCCCTCCCGGTCCGGGATGCGCTCCAGGACGCCGAGCTCGACGGCCTCCCGGACCGCGTCCTCGTCGGGCTCGCCGCCGAACCTCGCGTCGAGCTCGGCGCGCGAGATCCGGTCGGCCTCCTCGTCCGTCCACGGCCCGTCGACCTCGGCGACCAGGCCGAGGACTCCGCCGAGCCCGCGCCCGGCGTCCCACGCCTCCAGGAGCTCCTTGATGGAGGCGAGGGTGTAGCCCCGGTCGAGCAGGTCGGCGATCTGCCGCAGCCGGGCCAGATGCGTGTCCCCGTACACGTTCGACCGGCCGCGGCGCTCCGGGCGGGGCAGCAGCCCGCGGTCCTGGTAGGCGCGGATCGTCCGCACGGTGGCCCCGCTGCGATGGGCCAGATCCTCGATCCGGTACTCCGGATGCCCCGCCCGCTCAGGCGCATGCTCCGGCGACCGTTCGGACGACCGCTCCGACGACTGCTCCGACAAAACCGCTCCCACCGACCGCTCCCTTCACCCGTCGAGGGATCGTACGACCGCCCGCCCCCCGCCTACGCCGGCGGCTGCACGCGCGCGAGGCCGCGCAGCACGCCCGGCGCGAGCCGGGACAGGGCGCGGGCGCCGCGGGCCTCCGGGGTCACCGGGACCACGGCCTCGTTGCGCAGCACCGCGCGCAGGATCGCGTCCGCGACCTTCTCCGGCGGGTAGTTGCGCAGCCCGTAGAGCCGCGACGCCTTCTTCTGGCGGCGCTTCTCCTCGGCCTCGTCGGTCACGCCGGCGAAGCGCGCGGTCGACGTGATGCCCGTGTTCACGATGCCCGGGCAGATCGCCGAGACCCCGATGCCCTGCTCGGCGAGCTCGGCCCGCAGGCACTCGCTGAGCATCAGCACCGCCGCCTTCGACGTGCTGTACGCGGGCAGCGCGCGCGAGGGCTGGAAGGCCGCCGCCGACGCCGTGTTGACGATGTGGCCGCCCTGGCCGCGCTCGGCCATCTGCGCGCCGAAGGCCCGGCAGCCGTGGATCACGCCCCACAGATTGACGTCGAGGACCCGCTTCCACTCCTCGCTCGTGGTGTCGAAGAAGGAGCCGGTCAGGCCGATGCCCGCGTTGTTGACCAGGACGTCGACCACGCCGTACTCGGCGGCGACCTTCGCGGCCAGCTTCTCCATCGCCTGCTCGTCGGCGACGTCGGCGGTCTCGCCCCAGGCCGCGGGCGCCCCGATGAGCCGGGACATCTCCGCCGTACGGGCCGCGCCCTCGGCGTCCCGGTCGACCGCGATCACCCGGGCGCCGGCCTCGGCGAAGGCGAAGGCGGTGGCCCGGCCGATGCCGCTGGCCGCGCCGGTCACCAGGACCAGCTGGCCGCCGAAGCGCTCCGCGTACTCCGGGCGCACGCCGCTCTTCGCCGCCGTCTTCGGGGCCTTGGTCGCCGGGTCCTCGTTGGCCAGGGCGAACCCGGTGATCCAGGCCGCCAGCTGGTCGGGCCGGGTGCGCGGCACCCAGTGCTTGGCCGGCAGGGTGCGCCGGGTCAGGTCCGGCACCCAGGAGGCCAGGTCGTCGTAGAGCCGCTCGGAGAGGAAGGCGTCGCCGGTCGGCGTGATCAGCTGCACCGGCGCGTGCGCGTACGCGTCGGGGCGCGGACGGAGCAGCCGGGCGCGCACGTTGTCCCGGTAGAGCCAGGCGCCGTGCGCCGCGTCGGTGGGCAGCGAGGACGTCGGGTAGTCGCCGGCCGGGATCCCCTCGACCCGCTCCAGCATGCGCGGCCAGCGCCTGCCGAGCGGCCCGCGCCAGGCGAGCTCCGGCAGCGCGGGCGTGTGCAGCATGTACACGTACCAGGACTTGGCGCCCTGGCCGAGGAGCTGGCCGACGCGGCGCGGGGTGGGCCGGGCCATCCGGCCCTTGATCCAGTGCCCGAAGTGGTCGAGCGACGGCCCGGACATCGAGGTGAAGGAGGCGATCCGGCCCTCGGTGCGCGGCACGGTCACGAACTCCCAGGACTGCACCGAGCCCCAGTCGTGGCCGACCAGGTGGACCGGGCGGTCCGGGCTGACCGCGTCCGCGACGGCCAGGAAGTCGTCCGTCAGCTTCTCCAGGGTGAACCCGCCGCGCAGCGGCGCCGGCGCCGTCGACCGGCCGTGGCCCCGCACGTCGTAGAGCACCACGTGGAAGGACTCGGCGAGCCGGACCGCCACCTCCGACCAGACCTCCTTGGAGTCCGGATAGCCGTGCACGAGCAGGACGGTGGGCCGGCTGTCGTCACCCAGCTCGGCCACGCACAGCTCGATCCCGCCCGTGCGGACCCAGCGCTCCCGCGCCCCCTTGAGCGTCGCGATCCCCGCCATCACGCGGTCACCCCTTCCTCGTTCCAGCGCCGCACGTGCGGCAGGTCGTCGTCCAGCCAGAAGGCGCTCTGCTCGGGGTCCTTGGAGTCGGTGACGACCAGGATCTCCTCGAACTTCGCGCCCGTGCCCCGGAATCCGAGGTGCGGTTCGACCGCCCACAGGCCCGGCCTGGGCGGGTGGTCGGAGAACTTGTACGGGGACCACAGCGGCGACCAGCCGTCGCGGTGGCCGTGCAGGGCGTCGCTCGCCAGGCCCTTGAGGGACTGGGTGCCGAAGCCGAACAGGGTGGGCGCCCAGCGGCGCTCCTTCACCCGGTCGATCTTGTGGGCGATGACGCCGAAGGGATAGGCGCGGTGCCGGTTGGCGTAGCCCTGGCGGACCATGAGGCGGTCCACGTCCTCGTAGATCTCCCGCAGCGTGCGGCGCTCGCGCACCTCGCGCAGGATCAGCTCGCGGTGGTCCCGGAGGTCGGCGAGCAGCTTGTCGTGGACCGGGTTGAGACCCAGGCAGCCGGAGTAGCCGATGTCCGCCGTGTAGCCCCGGTGGACCGGGGCCATGTCCAGGATGAAGGGCATCCCGGCCTCCAGCCGCCGGTTCGTGGGGAAGAACTGGAGCGGGATCTTGAAGTCGACGAAGGCGGTGCGGTCGCCGAACCAGGCGAAGGGCCGGTGGAACCAGTCCTTCACCCCGCGCTCGTACAGCCAGTCGCGCTGCATCCGCGCCGCCTCGCGCTCCGTCACGCCCGGCTTGAGCTGGGCCGAGACGGCCTCCGCGCACTCGTAGGAGAGCCGCTGGACCTCCCTGAATCCCCGCAGTTCCGCGGTGAGTCCGCGCGTCTCCGCCGTGCCTGTTGAGGCCATGCCACCCCGCCCGTCCGTGTGTGGGCGCGCGTGAGCGCCCGGTAGCCCTACGCGTCCGTAACTTGACATCGATGAATGTGACAATGCCCGGCGGCTGCGTCAAGGGGTGTGCACCGGCCTGTGGAAAACGAGACCTTCGTCTCGGCTTCCGCGCGGGCGTGTACACCTGGAGTCGGAGAGGGATCGAGCCGTTGGGCTGACGACTGCCGTGACGCACGCCACTACCTTCGAAACGTGACTGTGATCGCGACCGAAAGCCTCAGCAAGCGGTTCCCCCGGGTGACCGCTCTTGACCGGCTCTCCCTGGACATCGGGCCCGGTGTGACCGGACTCGTGGGTGCCAACGGAGCCGGCAAGTCCACGATGATCAAGATCCTGCTCGGTCTGTCGCCGGCCACGGAGGGCCGCGCCGAAGTCCTCGGACTCGACGTCGCCACCGCCGGTGACCGGATCCGCGAGCGGGTCGGGTACATGCCGGAGCACGACTGCCTGCCGCCCGACGTCTCGGCCACCGAGTTCGTCGTGCACATGGCGCGCATGTCCGGGCTGCCGCCGACCGCCGCCCGCGAGCGGACCGCCGACACCCTGCGCCACGTCGGCCTGTACGAGGAGCGCTACCGCCCCATGGGCGGCTACTCGACGGGCATGAAGCAGCGCGTGAAGCTGGCCCAGGCGCTGGTCCACGACCCGCAGCTGGTGCTGCTCGACGAGCCGACCAACGGCCTCGACCCGGTCGGCCGGGACGACATGCTCGGCCTGATCCGCCGCGTGTGGACGGACTTCGGCATCTCGGTCCTGGTCACCTCGCACCTGCTCGGCGAGCTGGAGCGCACCTGCGACCACGTCGTCGTCATCGACGGCGGCAAGCTGCTCCGGTCCAGCGCCACCCGCGACTTCACCCGCAGCACGACCACCCTCGCCGTCGAGGTCACCGACTCCGACGAGCACCCCGACGGCACCGAGGCGCTGCGCACGGCCCTCACCGCCGCCGGCGTCACGCTCCACGCGGGCGTGGAGGACGGGCTGCCGGGCGCCGGGCACATCCTGCTCCTGGAGGCCCCGGGCGAGGAGACCTACGACCTGGTCCGCGACACCGTCGCCGGCCTCGGCCTCGGCCTGGTCCGCATGGAGCAGCGCCGGCACCACATCGCCGAGGTCTTCAAGGCCGCGGACAAGCAGCAGGAGGAGGTGGCGGCGCGATGAGCCCCCAGACCCCCGGGCCCGCCCAGGCCGCGGCGTCCGCCGCGACGCCGGCGGACACCCGCATCCACAACATCGGCTACCGCAGCTACGACGGCCCGCGCCTCGGCCGCTCCGCCGCCCGCCGGGCGCTGTTCTCGCAGTCGCTGCGCGGCGCGTACGGCCTTGGCCGCAGCGCCAAGTCGAAGGTGCTGCCGATGCTGCTGTTCGCCGTGATGTGCGTGCCCGCGCTGATCATCGTCGCGGTCGCGGTCTTCACCAAGTCCTCGAAGCTGGTGATGGAGTACACCCAGTACGCCGTCTTCCTCCAGATGGTGATCAGCATCTTCGTGGCGTCCCAGGCCCCGCAGTCCGTCTCCCGCGACCTGCGCTTCCGGACCGTGCCGCTGTACTTCGCCCGCCCGATCGAGCGCGTGGACTACGTCCTCGCCAAGTTCGCCGCGATGACCTCGGCGCTCTTCATCCTGACCGCCTCACCCCTGCTGATCATGTGGATCGGATCGCTGCTCGCCAAGATGGACTTCGCCGACCAGGCCGAGATGTTCGGCCAGGGCCTGGTGTCCGTGGCCCTGCTCTCCCTCCTCTTCGGTGGCATCGGGCTCGTCATGGCGGCCCTGACCCCGCGCCGCGGCTTCGGCGTCGCCGCCGTCATCGCCACGCTGGTGATCTCGTACGGGGCGGTCTCCACCCTCCAGGGCATCGCCTACGGCACCGACCACATCGGCGCCGTCAAGTGGATCGGCCTGTTCTCGCCGGTCACCCTCATCGGCGGCGTGCAGTCGGCCTTCCTCGGCGCGCCCACCCAGTTCCCCGGCGGTGAGGGCGCGGCGCCCGGCACCGGAGTCGGCGCGATCTATCTGCTGGTCGTCCTCGCGCTCATCGCCGGCTCGTACGGCGTGCTGATGCGCCGCTACCGAAAGGTCGGGCTGTGACAGTGCTCAACATCGACCACGCCTCGCGCTGGTTCGGCAATGTCGTGGCTGTCAACGACGTCACCATGACCATCGGTCCGGGCGTCACCGGCCTGCTCGGCCCCAACGGCGCAGGGAAGTCCACCCTCATCAACATGATGGGCGGCTTCCTCGCACCCTCCACCGGCACCGTCACCCTCGACGGCGAGACGATCTGGCGCAACGAGTCGGTCTACACGAAGATCGGCGTCGTGCCGGAGCGGGAGGCGATGTACGACTTCCTCACCGGCCGCGAATTCGTCGTCGCCAACGCCGAGTTGCAGGGCCTCGGCGACGCGGAGGCCCGCAGGGCCCTCGCCACGGTGGAGATGGAGTACGCGCAGGACCGCAAGATCGCCACGTACAGCAAGGGCATGCGGCAGCGCGTGAAGATGGCCTCGGCCCTCGTCCACGAGCCGTCGGTGCTGCTGCTCGACGAGCCGTTCAACGGCATGGACCCGCGCCAGCGCATGCAGTTGATGGACCTGCTGCGCCGGATGGGCGCCGACGGCCGCACGGTGCTGTTCTCCTCGCACATCCTGGAGGAGGTCGAGCAGCTCGCCTCGCACATCGAGGTGATCGTGGCCGGACGGCACGCCGCCTCCGGCGACTTCCGGCGGATCCGCCGGCTGATGACCGACCGGCCGCACCGCTATCTCGTCCGCTCCAGCGACGACCGGGCCCTCGCGGCCGCGCTCATCGCCGATCCGTCGACGGCCGGCATCGAGGTCGACCACACGGAGGGCGGACTGCGCGTCCAGGCCGTGGACTTCGGCCGGTTCACCGCACTCCTCCCGAAGGTCGCCAAGGAGCGCGGTATCCGGCTGCACACGGTCTCGCCCTCGGACGAGTCCCTCGAATCCGTCTTCTCGTACCTCGTAGCGGCCTGAAAGGAGCCCGACCGATGTATCACCCCACCGTCGCCCGGCTCACCTACCGGGCCCTCCTCGGCCGCAGGCGGGCACTGATCCTCTTCGCGCTGCCCGCGATGCTGATCGTGATCGCCGCCGCGATCCGGATGTTCAACGGCGCCGACGACCAGGTCGCCGCCAATGTCCTCGGCGGCTTCGCGCTCGCCACGATGGTGCCGCTGATCGGCGTGATCGCCGGCACCGGCGCGATCGGACCGGAGATCGACGACGGCTCGATCGTCTATCTCCTCGCCAAGCCGGTGAAGCGGTCGACGATCATCGTCACCAAGCTGTTCGTGGCCGTCGCCGTCACGATGGTCTTCTCCGCCGTGCCGACCCTGATCGCCGGCTTCATCCTCAACGGCAACGGCCAGCAGGTCGCGGTCGCCTACACGGTGGCGGCCCTGGTGGCCTCCATCGCCTACAGCGCGCTGTTCCTGCTGCTCGGCACGGTCAGCCGGCACGCCGTCGTCATCGGCCTGGTCTACGCCCTGGTCTGGGAGGCGCTGTTCGGCTCCCTGATCTCCGGCGCCAAGACCCTCAGCGTCCAGCAGTGGGCGCTCGCGCTCGCCGAGAAGGTCACCGGCGACGCCCTGATCACCTCCGAGGTGGCGCTGCCGACGGCCGTGGTGCTGCTCGTCGCGGTCACCGTCGGAGCGACCTGGTGCGCGGCCGCCAAGCTGCGGACGATGACGCTGGCGGGCGAGGAGTAGGCCGTACGGCACCCTGACGCCCGGCCCGCGGCCCGGAGGCGTACGGCAGGACCGGTCGAGGTCCTCAGACCGTACGGTTCCGGGCCGCGAGCAGTCCCACCCCGAGCGCCGTCGCGCACACGCCGAGCACGACGGCCAGCGGCAGCGTCCACGAGCCGCTGGCCTGGTGCAGGGCGCCGGCGGCCAGCGGGCCCGCGGCGGCCAGGAGATAGCCGACGGTCTGGGCCATGCCGGAGAGCCGGGCGGCGGTCACCGCGTCGCCCGTGCGCAGCACGATCAGGGTGAGCGCGAGGCCCACCGCCCCGCCCTGCCCGACGCCGAGCAGCGCCGACCAGAGCCAGGCGCCCGCCACCGGGGCCGCGATGAGGCCCGCGTAGCCGGCCGCCACCAGCGAGGTGACGAGCACGATCAGCGGGCGCTGGCCGCGCATCCGGCCCGCGAGCAGCGGGACGGCGAAGGCGCCCACCACCTGCAGCAGGTTGTTGAAGGCGAAGACCACACCGGCGGCGGAGCGGCTCATCCCGTGGTCGGTGAAGATCGTCGGCATCCAGGCGATCAGCACGTACGTCCACAGCGACTGAAGCCCCATGAAGAGCGTGACCTGCCAGGCCAGTGCCGACCGCCACACGTTCACCGGCCGCGCGGCCGGTGCCCGGGCGGCCCGCACCTCGTGGCCCGTACGGCCCCGGGCGACGATCACCTGCGGCAGCCAGGCGAGCGCCGCCACGACCGCGAGCAGCGACCAGACGCCGAGGGACGCCCGCCAGCCGCCGAGGGCCCGCTCCAGCGGCACCGAGGAGGCGGCGACGACGGTGGCGCCGGCGATCATGGCGCCGGTGTAGACGGAGGTCATGGACGCGGCCCGGTCCGGGAAGTCACGCTTGATCAGGCCCGGCATCAGGACGTTGAGCAGGGCGATCGCGGTGCCGACCAGGACACCGCCCGCGTACAGCGCGGCCGCCGACGGCAGGATCCGCACGAGGATGCCCGCGCCGAGCAGCAGCAGCGCCGCGAGGAGCACCCGCTCGGCGCCGAAGCGGCGGCCGAGCCAGGGCGCCACCAGCGCGCCGAGGCCAAGGAAGAGCACCGGCACCGAGGTCACCAGCGAACTGGCCGCCGACGACAGCCCGTACGTCCGCGCCAGCTCGCTCACCAGCGGTGACACGCTCGCGAGCGCGGCCCGCATGTTGAGCGAGGCGAGCACGATGCCGGCCAGGAGCAGTGCCGGGTGCGCGAGCAGGGCCCGCCGGGCGGCCGTGCCGGCGGCGGAGGGCAGGACGTCGGCCTCCGCGTCGACGAGGACCGGGGCCGAGGAGTCGCGCGTCATCGGGCATCGTCCCCGGCCAGCGCGGCGTGCGTCTCGATCGGCAGCCGCAGCAGCTCCCGGGCGCCCGCCTCCGCCGCCTCGGCGTCGCCCTCCTCGATGGCCACCACGACGGCCTCGTGCAGGTCGATGTCGACCGCCGGCATCTCCGCGTCGCACAGCGCCTCGACGAGCACTTCGTGGACCTGGGTGGAGAAGAAGCGGTAGACCTCGCGGAAGGCCGTGTTGTGGGTGGCCTCGACGACGGCCAGGTGGAAGGCGAGGTCGGCGTCCGCGTCCCGGTCGCCCTCCTCGCGCAGGGTGGTCAGGGCCGCCCGCAGCCGCAGCAGGTCGTGGGTGTCGCGCCGGACGGCGGCGAGCCGGGCCGCCTCCGCCTCCAGGGCGGCGCGCAGCTCCAGGACGTCGCGGGCGCCCGCGTGCCGCACGGCGCCGAGCACGGCGGCCGGATCGGCGGTGGACCTGACGAAGGTGCCGTTGCCCTGGCGGGACTCCAGGAGCCCGGCGTGCACGAGCACCCGGACGGCCTCGCGGACGGTGTTGCGGCCGACGCCGAGGAGCGCCGCCAGCTCGTGCTCGGTGGGGATGCGGTCGCCCACCGACCACTCGCCGTCGGCGAGCTGGGCCCGCAACTGCCCCACCACGGAATCCACCAGCGAGGTCCGTCCCGCCGCCTGAAGTGCCATCGAAAACCCCTATTCGCCCGGTTGCCCAGTCATCCTACAAGTGACCTCCCTCGCCTCCCCGACCACGTCGCACCGACCGGACTACTGTGGGCTCGTACGTGTGCCGAACACCCTCACCACCCTCGGGAGTCAGTCATGTCAGACCGCTTCGACGTCGTCGTACTCGGAGCTGGCCCCGGCGGCTACGTCGCCGCCATCCGCGCCGCCCAGCTGGGCAAGCGGGTCGCGGTCGTCGAGGAGAAGTACTGGGGCGGTGTCTGCCTGAACGTCGGCTGCATCCCCACCAAGGCGCTGCTGCGCAACGCCGAGCTCGCCCACATCTTCAACCACGAGGCCAAGACCTTCGGCATCAAGGTCGACGGCACGGTCACCTTCGACTACCGCGAGGCGTTCAGCCGCAGCCGCACGGTGGCGGACGGCCGCGTCAAGGGCGTCCACTTCCTGATGAAGAAGAACGGCATCACCGAGTTCGACGGCCGGGGCACCTTCCTCGACGCGAACACCCTCCAGGTGGCGAAGGCCGACGGCACCACGCAGACGATCACCTTCGACAACTGCATCATCGCCACGGGCGCCTCCCCGCGCCTGCTGCCCGGCACCGCCCTCAGCGACCGGGTCGTCTCGTACGAGCAGCAGATCCTCGCCGAGGACGCCCCGCAGTCGATCATCATCGCCGGCGCCGGCGCGATCGGCATCGAGTTCGCGTACGTGCTGAACAACTACGGCACCAAGGTCACCATCGTCGAGTTCCTCGACCGCATGGCCCCGCTGGAGGACGAGGAGGTGTCCAAGGAGCTCGCGAAGCAGTACCGCAAGCTCGGCATCGACGTCCTCACCTCGACCCGGGTCGAGGCCATCGACGAGTCCGGCCCGCAGGTCCGCGTCACCGTCACCGGCAAGGACGGCGTGCAGAAGGTCCTGGAGGCCGACAAGGTCCTGCAGGCCATCGGCTTCGCGCCGAACGTCTCCGGCTACGGCCTGGAGAACACCGGTGTCGCCCTCACCGAGCGCGGCGCCATCGACGTCGACGGCCGGGCCCGCACCTCCGTGCCGCACATCTACGCCATCGGCGACGTCACCGCGAAGCTGATGCTCGCGCACACCGCCGAGGCCATGGGCGTCATCGCCGCCGAGACCATCGCGGACGCCGAGACGATGGAGCTCGACTACCCGATGATCCCGCGCGCCACGTACTGCCAGCCGCAGATCGCGAGCTTCGGCTACACCGAGGCGCAGGCCCGCGAGAAGGGCTACGACGTCAAGGTCGCCAAGTTCCCGTTCATGGCGAACGGCAAGGCGCACGGCCTCGGCGACTCGACCGGCTTCGTGAAGATCGTCGCCGACGCCAAGTACGGCGAGATCATCGGCGCCCACCTGATCGGCCCCGACGTCACGGAGCTGCTGCCCGAGCTGACCCTGGCGCAGCAGTGGGACCTCACGGTCCACGAGGTCGCGCGCAACGTGCACGCGCACCCGACGCTGGGCGAGGCCGTGAAGGAAGCGATCCACGGCATCGCCGGTCACATGATCAATTTCTGAGGTCCTCCCCGGAGTTTCTCCGGGACCGCGAAGGTTTCTCTCATAAATCACCCAGCTCGGGGTGATAGGCACTGATATGTGCTGAGCAAAACCTCCCCGGGTGGCGAACCGTCCCGGCCGATCAGGTCGTGGGTGCGTTCGTCACCCGGTACGCACCTCTGGCTGTTCGTCATCGCGGTCACCAGCCTGGTCATCGCGCTCTCGCCCGACCGGCTGGAGCGTTATCTGCTGCACCGCAACAGCAGCAATCTCTTCCAGCTCTCCCACCATCCGATGCGCGCCCTGCTGGGCAGCGCCTTCTGGATCGAGAACCCGGAGAGCCTGCTCCTCTACGCCGTCCTCTTCGAGGTCCTGCACGCGCCCGTCGAGCGCTGGCTCGGCACGCTGAAATGGCTGACCGTCGTCGCCACCGCGCACGTCGCGGCCACCCTCGTCAGCCAGGAGGTGGTCCTCCTCGCCATCCGGGACCAGGACGTGCCGCGCAGCATGGCGCACGTCGTCGACATCGGGGTGAGCTACGGGCTCGCGGCCTCGGCCGGCATCCTCACCTACCGGCTGCCGCGCCCCTGGCGCTGGCTCTACCTCGCCGGGGCGGTCGCCTTCTTCGTCGTGCCGCTGCTCACCGACCGCACCTACACGGACCTCGGGCACGCGATCTCGCTCGCCATCGGCCTGGCCTTCTGGCCGCTCACGAGATCACCGGGGCCGGGTCCCGGTCCGGGCAGCGGGCCGGGCCCGGGACCGGGGCGAAAACCGCTGGTGGGCGGCGGGGAGGGCGGCGCACACTAGGGGTACGAGAAACGGGGCGGCCGCTTCGAGCGCGCGGAGGCGAACCGCGCGGGCCGCCCCGCTTCTCGTTTTCCGCGTCAGGACCGGAGCAGACGCTCCAGGACGACGGCGATGCCGTCCTCCTCGTTCGAGCCGGTCACCTCGTCGGCGACCGCCTTCAGCTCCGCGTGCGCGTTGGCCATCGCCACGCCCCGGGCCGCCCAGCCGAACATCGGTATGTCGTTGGGCATGTCGCCGAAGGCGATGGTGTCCGCGGCCTTCACGCCGAGCCGGCGCGCGGCCAGCGAGAGCCCGGTGGCCTTGCTGAGGCCGAGCGGGACGATCTCCACGATGCCCGGGCCGGCCATGACGACGTCGACGAGCCCGCCGACGGTCTCCCGGGCGAGCCGGGTCAGCTCGTCGTCGGTCAGCGTCGGGTGCTGGATGTAGAGCTTGGTCAGCGGCGCCGCCCACAGCTCGGCCGGGTCCTCGTACGGGACGTACGGCAGCGGCCCGTCCTGGGTCCGGTAGCCGGGGCCGATCAGGACCTCGCCCTCCAGGCCGTCGCGGCTGGCGGCCAGGGCCAGCGGCCCGGCCTCCGCCTCGATCTTGGAGAGGGCGAGCCCGGCGAGCTGCCGGTCGAGGGTGAGCGAGGTCAGCAGCCGGTGCTCGCCGGCGTGGTAGACCTGCGCGCCCTGCCCGCACACCGCGATCCCCTCGTAGCCGAGGTCGTCGAGGATGTGCCGGGTCCAGGGCACCGCCCGACCGGTCACGACGATGTGCGCGGCGCCGGCCTCGGTCGCGGCGACGAGCGCCGCGCGCGTCCGCTCGGAGACGGACTCGTCGGCCCGCAGCAGCGTGCCGTCGAGGTCCGTCGCGACCAGGCGGTAGGGGAACGTGGTCACTTGGAGACCGGCTCCAGGACCTCGCGGCCGCCGAGGTAGGGGCGCAGCACCTCGGGCACCCGCACCGAGCCGTCGGGGAGCTGGTGGTTCTCCAGGATCGCCACGATGGTGCGCGGGACGGCGCACAGCGTGCCGTTCAGGGTGGCCAGCGGCTGCACGGTCTTCTTGCCGTCCTTCTCCTCGCGCATGCGCACGGAGAGGCGGCGGGCCTGGAAGCCGTCGCAGTTGGAGGCGGAGGTCAGCTCGCGGTACTTGCCCTGGGTCGGGATCCACGCCTCGCAGTCGAACTTGCGCGAGGCGGAGGCACCGAGGTCGCCGGTGGCGACGTCGATGACCTGGAAGGGCAGCTCCAGGGAGGTGAGCCACTGCTTCTCCCAGTCCAGGAGCCGCTTGTGCTCGGCCTCGGCGTCCTCCGGCGCGACGTACGAGAACATCTCGACCTTGTCGAACTGGTGGACGCGGAAGATGCCGCGGGTGTCCTTGCCGTACGTGCCGGCCTCGCGGCGGAAGCACGGCGAGAAGCCGGCGTAGCGCAGCGGCAGCTTGTCGGCCTCGATGATCTCGTCCATGTGGTACGCGGCGAGCGGGACCTCGGAGGTGCCGACCAGGTAGTAGTCGTCCTTCTCCAGGTGGTACACGTTCTCGGCGGCCTGGCCGAGGAAGCCGGTGCCCTCCATGGCGCGCGGGCGGACCAGCGCGGGCGTGAGCATCGGGATGAAGCCGGCCTCGGTGGCCTGCGCGATCGCCGCGTTGACCAGGGCGAGCTCCAGGAGCGCGCCGACGCCGGTCAGGTAGTAGAAGCGCGAGCCGGAGACCTTGGCGCCGCGCTCGACGTCGATGGCGCCGAGGGCCTCGCCGAGCTCCAGGTGGTCCTTGGGCTCGAAGCCCTCGGCGGCGAAGTCGCGGATGGTGCCGTGCGTCTCGAGGACGACGAAGTCCTCCTCGCCGCCGACCGGCACGTCCTGGTGGACGATGTTGCCGAGCTGGAGCAGCAGCGCGCGGGCCGTCTCGTCGGCCTCGTTCTGCTCGGCCTCGGCGGCCTTGACGTCGGTCTTGAGCTGCTCGGCCTTCTGCAGCAGCTCGGCGCGCTCCTCGGGGGACGCCTTGGGGATCAGCTTGCCGAGCGCCTTCTGCTCGGAGCGGAGTTCGTCGAAGCGGACGCCGGACGACCTGCGCCGCTCATCGGCGGAGAGCAGGGCGTCGACGAGGGCGACGTCCTCTCCACGGGCGCGCTGGGAGGCGCGAACACGGTCGGGGTCCTCACGGAGCAGGCGAAGGTCAATCACCCCACCAGGCTACCGGTGCGGCAGGGGCGCCCCTAGCCGATATGGGATTGCATGTCACTTTGCCCGAATTGCTTTGCTTTCCGGTGAATTAGCTGTTCCGGAGTTCTGCACAGCGGGGCGAGTTATCCACAGGCTGTGCGAAAGATCTGTGGACGAATGCGAGTCGTCGATCTTTGACGCATTTTCCCACCCCTTCGGGTGGGAATTGCTCGCTCCAAAGTGTGGGGCCCCGGACCTGGGGTGACGACGATTTGTCGACCTATGCGGACCGCCTTGTCGACTTGTCCCCAGGCCTGGGGGCGAGCCTGTGGATAACTCAGGCCCGGCCGTCCTGGGCCCGGGCCAGCCAGTCCGACGCCGCCGTGAACTCGGTGTCCGTCGTCCCGCGCCGCAGCGGCCGCACGTCCTCGGGCGCGACGCCCGCGCGCGGGTACGAGCCCAGGAAGCGCACCTTCGGGCAGATCCGCTTGAGGCCCATCAGCGCCTCGCCGACCCGCCGGTCCGAGATGTGGCCCTCCGCGTCGACGGCGAAGCAGTAGTTGCCGATGCCCGCGCCCGTCGGACGCGACTGGATCAGCATCAGGTTGACCCCGCGCACCGCGAATTCCTGGAGGAGTTCGAGCAGGGCGCCCGGGTGGTCCTCGCCGAGCCAGATCACCACCGAGGTCTTGTCGGCGCCGGTGGGCGCCGCCGGCCGGGCCGGCCGGCCCACGAGGACGAAACGCGTCTCCGCGTTCTCGGCGTCGTGGATCTCGGTGACCAGCGGTTCGAGCCCGTACGTCGCCGCCGCGAACTCGCCCGCGAAGGCCGCGTCGAAACGGCCCTCCTGCACCAGCCGGGCGCCGTCCGCGTTGGAGGCGGCCGACTCCCACACCGCGTCCGGGAGGTGCGCCCGCAGCCAGTTGCGCACCTGCGGCTGGGCGACCGGATGGCCGGTGACCGTCTTGATCTCCGACAGCTTCGTCCCCGGCCGTACGAGCAGGGCGAAGGCGATCGGCAGGAGCACCTCGCGGTAGATCATCAGCGGCTCGCCCGAGGCCAGCTCGTCGAGCGTGGCGGTCACCCCGCCCTCGACCGAGTTCTCGATCGGCACGAGCGCCGCCGCCGCCTCACCGCTGCGCACGGCGTCCAGCGCCGCGGGCACCGAGACCATCGGGACCAGCTCCCGCGTCGCGGCCTCGGGCAGCGTACGCAGCGCGGCCTCCGTGAAAGTGCCTTCGGGACCGAGATACGTATACCGGGTGGCGGACATACGGTCACCCTAATGGAGCGGGTCCGTCCCGACGGGGCCGTTCTACGCCTTGAGAAGCCGCCTACGACTCGAGCAGCCGCTGGCCCACGTACTCGCCCTCGGCCGGACCGCCCGGCACCGCGAACAGACCGCTCGACTCGTGCCGTACGAACGCGGACAGCGCGTCGCCCCGGTCGAGCTTGCGCTGCACGGGTACGAAGCCGCGGAGCGGGTCCGCCTGCCAGCAGACGAACAGCAGACCGGCGTCCGGGGTGCCGTCGGGCGCGATCCCGTCGTGGAAGGAGAACGGCCGGCGCAGCATCGCCGCCCCGCCGTTCTGTTCGGGGGCGGAGATCCGGGCGTGGGCGTTGTCGGGGATGACGGTCTTGCCGTCCGGGCCGAGCTTGTTCAGATCCGGCTTGGTGGTCTCGGTCCCGCCGCTCAGCGGCGCGCCGTCGGACTTTCGCCGTCCGATGACCTTCTCCTGCTTGTCGAGCGGCAGCTTCTCCCAGTCGTCGAGCAGCATCCGGATCCGCCGCACGACCGCGTACGAGCCGCCCGCCATCCACTCCGGCGCGCCCTGGGGGACGAAGACGCGGTGGTCGAAGTCGGGCTCGGACGGCTTGGGGTTGTTCGTGCCGTCGACCTGGCCCATCAGATTGCGGGCCGTCATCGGCCGGCCCGTGGCCCCGGCGGAACGGTTGAAGCCGTTCATCTGCCAGCGCACCCGGGCCGCCCCCGCCGCGTCCTTCTGGACCGCGCGCAGCGCGTGGAAGGCGACCAGCGCGTCGTCCGCGCCGATCTGCACCCACAGATCGCCCTCCGAGCGCTTCGGGTCGAGGGCGTCGGACGAGAAGGCGGGCAGCGGGTCGAGCTGCGCCGGGCGGCGCGCGGCGAGCCCGGTGCGGTCGAAGAAGCTGCGGCCGAAGCCGAAGGTCACGGTCAGCGAGGACGGCCCGGCGTCGAGCGCGATCCCGGTGTCGTCGGTCCCGGGCCTGCCCGCCATCAGCTCCCTGGCCGTGGCCGACCAGCGGCGGAGCAGCGCGGCGGCCTCCTTGCGGCCGGCGCCGGGGGCGAGGTCGAAGGCGATCAGATGGCCGCGGGACTGAAGCGGAGTGGTGATCCCCGCTTGATGTTTCCCGTGAAACATCACCTCGGTCGAACCGACCGAGGCGAGGGCCTGCGGGCCCGCCGCGCCGGGGGCGGAGCCGTCACCGGACACGGCCGCGGAGATCCCGGCGCCGCCGGCCGCGCCGATCACCAGTCCTGCGGCACCGGCCGCACCGACCGTGCCGAGCACCCGTCGCCGGGAGATCTCAAGGGTGTTGTCGCTGCTCGGGTTGCTCGGGTTGCTCGGGTTGCTCGGGTTGCTCGGGTTGTTCACGGGGCTAGCCGATCTTCACGTTCTTCTCGATGGTGGTCTGGTCGATGTCGGAGGTGCGGACCGTGACCTGCATCAGCCATTCGCCCGGCATCGGGAGCTGCACGCCGGCCGCACTCCAGTGTCCGGTCTGGACCCGGTCGGGCAGCACCGGCAGCGGGCCGATGTTCTTCTCCTTGAGGGTGAAGGCGACCTTCACCTCGGGCACGTCCAGGCCCCGGCCGTTGGGCCGCAGTACGTAGATGTGCAGCGCGTTGGCGCCCGTACGGCCCGGGTCGAGGGTGAGCTGGACGGTGCCCTTGCCGTCGACGCCGCCCGTGTCGAAGGGCAGCCGGACGTCGATCGGGCGGTTGGGGACGGCGGTGGAGCCGGCCGCGGCCCGGCCGGCGCCCGTCTCCTCCTCCGTGCGGGCGGGCTCGGTGGCGGTCAGCACGGTGGTCACGGCGAGCAGCACGACGGCGACGGCGGCCTCGGTGAGCACCGAACGGCGCAGCCCGGCCCGCTCGGGGTCGGCGTCCCGCGCCTTCTTCCGCCGCGCGGTGGCGACGGCGGCCCGCTGCCGGGCGAGCTGCTCGGCCCGCTTCTCGTCGATCTCGGCGGTCTCGGCGGCCTCGGCGGTCTCGTCGGCCCCGGCGGCGTCGGCGCCCCCGGCCTTCGAAGGCGCCCCGGCCGAGGTGCCCTCCGCCGACTCCGCGCCCTCCGCCGACTCCCCGGTCTCCTCGGCGGCCCCGGTCGCCCCGGCCCGTACGGATCCGGCCCGTACGGATCCGGCCTGTACGGATCCGGCCGGCTCGGCGAGGCGCCGCACCCAGCGCCGCGACACCCAGCCGAGGCCCACGAGCACGGCGACCAGGCCGATCTTGACCAGGAGCAGCTGTCCGTACCGGGTGTCGGTGAGGGCCGACCAGGTGCCGACCTGCCGCCAGGACTGGTAGATCCCGGTGGCGGCGAGGACGACGACCGAGCCGAACGCCACCTTCGAGTAGCGCTCGACGGCCGACCGCTCGACCGACGGCGCCCGGTACAGCGCCACGAGCAGTGCGGTCAGACCGCCCAGCCAGGTGGCCACGGCCAGCAGGTGCAGGATGTCGACGGGCATCGCGATGCCCGGCTGGAGCCCGGTCGAGGCGTGCTCGGCGAGCGCCCAGGTGCCGGCGATGCCGGCGGCGACGACGGTGCCGCCGAGCGCCAGCCCGAAGGTGAGGTCCCCGCGCTCCTCCCGCGCCTCGCCCTCGTTCTCCTCGTCGCGCGGCTCCACCTTCCGGGCGTACGCGCCGAACAGCACGGCGACGAACAGCGCCGCCGCGCCGAGCAGCAGCAGCCGCGAGGAGAGCGCGGCCCCGGTCTTCGTCTCCAGGACGGCCCGCAGCCCGGCCAGGTCGAAGACGTCGGCCAGCTTCCCGGTGCGGGTGTACGGGTGACGGAGCAGCAGCAGCGCGAGGGTGGACGCGGTCAGCGTGAGCCAGCCGCGCACCACGAGCTTCTGCACCGGCCGCACGGCCGCGCCGCGCGGCCAGCAGGCGAGCACGAACGCACCGCCGCCGACGAGGACGACGAAGGCGGCGTACGACAGGTAGCGCGCGATCCCGTACAGCGCGCCGACGACACCGCCGCCCACCGGGGTGTCCGGCAGGGCGACGGCGGTCTTCGACGGGGCGCCGATCGAGAAGGTGAAGGCGCCGGAGACGGGGTGGCTGTCGGCGGAGACGGTCTGCCAGGCCACGGTGTAGGTGCCGTCGGGCAGTCCGGGCAGCAGCGCGACCCCGTAGCGGACGGTCGAGCCGCTGCACCGGTCGCGGATCTCGCCCGTGTCGGCCCGCTTCCCCGCCGGGTCGAGGACCCGGATGGAGTCGCCGCTCATGGCGACCTGTTCGGAGAAGGTGAGGTCGACCTCCTTGGGGGCGGTGGCGACCACCGCCCCGTCCTGCGGGTCGCTGCCGGTCAGTGCCGCGTGCGCGGACGCGGGGCCCGCCGTGGCGAGCAGGGCGCCCAGGAGCGCGGCGGCGACGAGCAGCAGCCGGGCGAGGGCCGGTCCGAGGCGCGGGGCGGTGGTGGTCACGGGCTTGGTCACTCCCTTCCTGTCACTCCGTCAGGGCTTTCAGTGCTGCTTCGGGTTGTGGTTGGGGGCCTCGACGGGAAGTTCGACCTTGATGGGGGCGGACTTCTCGAAGTGCAGCTCGATGCCGACCTTCTCGCCCTGCTTGGGCTGCTTCTTCAGCTCCATGAACATGATGTGGCTGCCACCGCGTTCGAGCTTGAGCTCGCCGTTCGCCGGGATGTCGAAGGACTTCACCTCCTGCATCTTCTGGTTCTTGGACTCGTGGATCGTGATGTCGTCCGAGAGCGAGCTGGTGACCGAGGTGAGCTTGTCGGCGGTGTTCCCGCCGTTGGTGATGGTGAGGAAGCCGCCGGCCATGTCCATCACCGGCTGCGGCATGAACGCGCCGCTCACCTTCAGCTCGGGCCCGCTCTTGGCGTCCGAGGACGAGGACGAACACCCGGTCAGCGCGAGCGCGGCGGCGAGCGCCACGGCCGAGGCGGAGGCGGACAGGGTGGTGGTGCGGCGGGTCACGGGTTCTCCCCCTTGATGAGCTTCGGCAGGTCGGCGGCGTACTGGTCGGCGGTGGTGTCCTCGCCGTACAGGACGTAGCCCTGGTCGGTCGTCGGCGAGAACGCGATCACCTGGGCGCCGTGCATGGAGACGACCGTGCCGTCCTTCTCCTTGGCCGGCGGGTCGATGCCGATGCCGATCGAGCGCGCCCCGGCCTGGATGGCGGAGAAGTCGCCGGTCAGGCCGGTGAACGACGGGTCGCCGGCGGCGGGCAGCCACTTGCCGAGCTCGGCGGCGGTGTCCCGCTCCGGGTCGGTGGTGACGAAGACGACCTGGAGCTTGTCCTGGTCGGCCTTGGGCAGCTGCTTGCGCGCGATGGCGATGTTGCTCATCGTCAGCGGGCACACGTCGGGGCAGTGGGTGTAGCCGAAGTAGATCAGCGTCGGCTTGCCCTTGGTGCGCTCGCGCAGGTCGTACTTCTGGCCCTTGGTGTCGGTCAGGACCAGGTCGGGCTTGGTGAACGGCCGGTCGAGGACGGTGGCGGCCTTGGTGTTGTCGGTGCCGCCGGAGACGTCGGCGACCGGCGCGTTGCTGCCGGACGTGCCGTCCGGGCTGTCGCTGCCGCCGCCGAGGCCGACGGCGGCCGTGATGCCGATCGCGGCGACGATCGCCACGGCGGCGGCGATCAGCGGCGCACGGCGGCCGGGGCGGCCGCCGTCAGTCTTGGTGTCAGACATGGCTGGTGCGTCTTTCGGGAGGGGATGTGCGTCAGGCCGAACGGCGGCGGCCGGCCAGGACGCCGAAGGCGACGCCGGCGAGGCCGATGACGATGCCGACGACGCCGAGCACGCGGGCCGCGTTGTCGGTCCCGGAGGCGGCGGCCTCCTTGTGGTCGCCGTCCTTGTGCTCGCCGTCCTCGTGCGCGCCGGCCTTGTCGTCGGCGGCCTTGGCGGCACCGTCGTCGTGGTGGTCGTCGTCGCCCGCGGCGGCGGACAGCTTCAGGACCGGCGCCGGGTTCTCGGGCTCGGCGGCGCCGTCCTTGGGCTCCTCGATCCAGCGCACGACCTCGTTGTTGTCGTAGGTCTGCAGGGCCTTCAGGACGAGCCGGTCGGTGTCCTCGGGCAGCTGGCCGAGGGAGAGCGGGAACTGCTGGAACTGGCCGGGGCCGATCTTCGAACCGTCCGCCGTCCAGGTCACCTTGGAGACGGCCTCGTTGATCTTGTTGCCGTGCATCTCCAGCGGCTTGGCGAGCTTCGCCTTGGTGACCTCGACCTTCCAGCCGGGGACCGGCTGCGGCATCACGGAGGCCAGCGGGTGGTCGGTCGGGAAGGAGAGCTCGACCTTGACGGTGGAGGCGTTGTCGCGCTCGTTCGGCACCTTCAGGTTGACGGTCGCGTAGCCGCCCTTGGCGGCCTGGCCCTGCGGCTGCACGCTGACGTGCGCGAACGCGGTGCCGGACAGCAGCAGGACGGAGGAGGCGGCGACACCGGCGGCGACGGCGGCACGGGAGACGAACGTACGGGAAACGCTCATGGCGGACACTCCAGCTCATGGGAAGGGTCGGAAGACAGGCGTGTGCGGTCCGCGTGCGGACGCGGACGGCCGCGGACCCGCCCCTCCCGAATTGCTTCGTGGCTGGAGCGGTCCGCTCAGGCTGCGAGGACGCAGCGGGCGGCGGCCGGCGGGCCGCGCCTGATCACCGTGTGCTGAAGTGCCTCGGCCACCGGCGGCGGCGAGGAGTCGAAGGCGGTGCGCGCGGGCCCGCGCGGCCCGGTGGCCGGAGCGCCCGGCAGGCCGGCGAGCAGGGCCCGGACGAGGGAGAGCGCGGCGCGCAGCGAGCGGACGAGCGCGCACGAGGCGAACTCGGCGGCGCCTTCCGCCGACAGCCGGACGAGCCGGCCGAGGGCCAGGTCGCCGCGGCGCAGCAGCCAGCCGGTGGCGAGCGCGGCGAGCAGGTGACCGAGCAGCATCGGCAGGCTCGGCAGCAGTTCGGCGGGTGCGCCGGCGGCCCCGGCGGAGTCGGTCACCAGACCGGTCATGCCCGCCATGTGCGCGTGCGCGCCGGCCGTGACCGGGGCGGCGGGGGCGATCCCGGCGGCGTCGACGATGCGGGCCGCGTCGGCGGGTCCCAGCGCGGAGGCGCCGCGCCCGCAGACCAGCTTGGCGGCCAGGTTCACGAGCGCGTCGTCCGACCGCGGGCCCAGGGCCAGCGGCCGCTGCCCGAGCCCGAACAGGGCGTGCAGGGCGAGCTGTCCGGTGGTGAGCGCGCCGACGATGAACGCCAGCGAGCGCTCGCGTCCCGCGGCGAGCACCGTGCATCCGAAGACGAAGAGGAAGCCGGCGACCAGCGACCACAGCGCGATCCCCGCACAGGCGGCCAGCGCGTGGCCGAGCGCGGACAGCACGACACAGACCGCGGTGAACACCGCGGCCCTCAGCATGCGTGGCGCGAGCGCGGGGGCAGACATGGCGGGCCCATCATCGCACCAGGCCCACCCCGCCCATACGGCAGGTCCGGAAGGTCACCCTTGTGCCCCTTCAGGCGGCATACCCGGGCGCACACCGGTCAGCTGACACCCGCTCGCATACACCGGCACACGGATCCGCGCATCCGCTGAACGGGCGTGCTCGCGGTCCCAGGGGGCTTATGGACCACGCGGTGGGGCAATACGTATCGGTATGTCGTGCCGCAGCAGGTCGAGCCGCAGCCAGGAGGCTGGAGCATGAGCATCTGGTGGTCCCTGCATCTGCGGCGCGAGGCCGCGAGCGTGCCGCTCGCCCGGCGGTTGCTGCTCGGCACGATGGAGACCGCGGGCGTCGACCCGGACGTCTCCTACGACCTGTCGGTGGCGCTCACCGAGGCGTGCGCGAACGCCGTGGAGCACGGCGGCGGCCCGGCCCGCCGGGGCGGTCCGGCCTCGGAGGCGTACCGCGTCACCGCCTATCTCGACGGCGAGACCTGCCGCATCGAGGTGGCCGACTCGGGCCCCGGCTTCCAGCGCGGCGGCGCCCCGGCACCGCCCGCCGCGGACGACGCCGAGAACGGGCGCGGTCTGCGGCTGATCGAGGAGCTCGCCGACCACGTGCACGTCGGGCGTACGGGCCGCGGCGGCGCGCTGGTCAGCTTCGACAAGCTCCTCAAATGGCGCCCGGACGCGCCGCTCGCCCTGACATGACGTACGCGAGGGGCCCCCGCCGACGACGTCGGCGGGGGCCCCTCGCGCGGGTGACGGGTCAGCCCTGCAGGCCGGCCATCCACGCCTCGACCTCGGTGGAGGTGCGCGGCAGGGCGTCGGACAGGTTCCGGTGACCGGAGTCCGTGACGAGGATGTCGTCCTCGATGCGGACGCCGATGCCCCGGTACTCCTCCGGCACGCTCATGTCGTCGGCCTGGAAGTACAGACCCGGCTCGACGGTCAGGCACATGCCCGGCTCCAGGGTCGTGTCGACGTACGCCTCGGTGCGCGCGGCGGCGCAGTCGTGGACGTCCATGCCGAGCATGTGACCGGTGCCGTGCAGGGTCCAGCGGCGCTGCAGGCCGAGCTCCAGGACGCGGTCGGCCGGGCCCTCGACGAGGCCCCACTCGACGAGCTTCTCGGCGAGCACGCGCTGCGCGGCGTCGTGGAAGTCACGGAAGGCGGCGCCCGGCTTCACCGCGGCGATGCCGGCCTCCTGGGCCTCGTACACGGCGTCGTAGATCTTGCGCTGGACGTCGGTGAAGCGGCCGTTGACCGGCAGGGTGCGGGTGACGTCGGCGGTGTAGAGCTCGGTGGTCTCCACGCCGGCGTCGAGCAGCAGCAGGTCGCCGGAGCGGACCGGGCCGTCGTTGCGGACCCAGTGCAGGGTGCAGGCGTGCGGGCCGGAGGCGGCGATGGTGCCGTAGCCGACGTCGTTGCCCTCGACGCGGGCGCGCAGGAAGAACGTGCCCTCGATGTAGCGCTCGCTGGTGGCCTGGGCCTTGTCGAGGACCTTGACGACGTCCTCGAAGCCGCGCGCGGTCGACGCGCACGCCTTCTCCAGCTCGGCGACCTCGAAGGCGTCCTTCACGAGGCGGGCCTCGGAGAGGAAGATCCGCAGCTCCTCGTCGCGCTCGGCGGTGACCTTGTCGGCGAGGGCGGCCTCGATGCCGGCGTCGTGGCCGCGGACGGCGCGGACCGGGCCGGTGGCCTCGGTCAGCCGCGCGGGCAGCTCGCGGACGTCCTTGGCCGGCAGGCCGAGCAGCTGCTCCGCCTCGGCGAGGGAGTGACGGCGGCCGACCCACAGCTCGCCCTGGCCGTCGAGCCAGAACTCGCCGTTCTCGCGGTTCGAGCGCGGCAGCAGGTAGATCGTGGCCTCGTGGCGGTCCGTGCCGGCGACGGGCTCCAGGACGAGCACGCCGTCGTGGGTCTGGTCGCCGGTGAGGTACGCGTACTCGGTGGAGGCGCGGAAGGCGTACTCGGTGTCGTTGGACCGGGTCTTCAGGTTGCCGGCCGGGATCACCAGGCGCTCGCCCGGGAAGCGGGCGGACAGCGCGGCGCGGCGGGCGGCGGTGTGCGCGGCCTGGGCGATCGGGGCGAGGTCGTGCAGCTCGGTGTCGGCCCAGCCGGACTTCATGTTGTCGGCGAGCTCGTCGGAGACGTCCTGGTACAGACCGTTCTTCCGCTGCTTGATCGCCTGCTCTTCGGAACCTTCCGGGGTCTCCGGGGTCTCCGTCGTGAGCTCATCGGCCACGGTTCTGCCTCCTTTGGTACGACACTGAACCATCACCATCGTACGTTCGTGCGGAAGCAACCCGGAGGCGGAAGCCCCGCTTCCGGTAAGTCACCGGGTGGCACTTCTCACCCGGGAATCACCCCGAGACCACCGGGGACCGCCCTGGGATCGCCCTGAGCTCACCCGAGGCTCATCCAGGGCTCACTCGAAGCGGGCGGCGAGCAGCACCACGTCCTCGCCGTCGGCGGCCACTCCCTCGGGGCCGTCCAGGCACTCCGGGAACAGCGTCCGCAGGACGTGGTCGGCGACCGCGCCCGGGTCGGCCCGGTCCGCCCGGGGCACGCTCGCGGCGGCCGCGTGCAGCCGCGCGAAGGCCCGGTCCATGGGCTCGCCGGTGCGGCGCAGGAGCCCGTCGGTGTACAGCAGCACCGTTTCTCCGGGTGCGGGCGACAGCTCCACGCTGGGCGCCTCCCAGCAGGCCAGCATGCCGAGCGGGGCGGACAGCGAGGTCTCCACGTACGTGGTGCGCTGCTCGCCGACGACCAGCGGCGGGGCGTGCCCGGCGCCGGCGAGGACGATCCGGCGGGCGGCCGGCTCGCAGTAGGCGAAGAGCGCGGTGGCCGAGCGGGCGGGCTCGGTGACCCGGAGCAGCAGCTCCAGGTCGGACAGGACGGCGACCGGGTCCTCGCCCTCCATCACGGCGTAAGCGCGCAGCGAGGCGCGCAGCCGGCCCATGGCGGCCAGGGCGCTCGGCCCGCTGCCGGTGACGGAGCCGACGGCGAGCCCGAGGGCGCCCTCGGGCAGCGGCAGCGCGTCGTACCAGTCGCCGCCGCCGCGCGGGCCGGTGCGGTGCCGGGCGGCCAGCTGCACGCCCGGGACCCGCGGGAGCCGGCTGGGCAGCAGCTCCTCGGCGATGGTGGCGGCCCGCACCCGGGCCCGCTCGACCTCCAGGAGGCGGGCGAGGTGCTCGGTGGCGAAGCGGCCGTAGAGCCCGATGAGGTGGCGCTGGCGCTCGGCCGGCTCGGCGGGCTCGTCGTACAGCCAGACGACCGCGCCGAGCTTCCCGGCCTCGGCCGTGGCGAGCGGCAGGGCGTAGCTGGCGGCGTAGCCGAGCCGGGCGGCGACCTCGCGCAGCCGCGGGTCGAGGTCCTCCTCGGAGCGCAGGTCGGGGACGGCGACGGGGCGGGGCAGGGCGCCCTCGGGCAGCGGGTCGAGGCCGTCGAGGATGCGGCCGTAGGAGGTGACGCTGCGCGGCACGGTCTCGATGGTGCCGAGCTCGGCGTGGGCGAGGCCGAGGCCGACGGTGCTGGCGGGGCCGAGGCCGTCGGCCGGTTCGAGCACGGCCATCCCGCGGCGCGCGCCGACCAGGGCGGCGCCGGCGCGCAGCAGCTCGCGCAGCGCCTCGTCGAGCGTGGCGGTCCTGATCAGGGACTCGGTGAGTTCGTGGAGCAGGGTGAGGTCGGAGACCCAGCCCGCCAGCCGGTCCTGCAGCGGCGTGCCCAGGGGCATGGAGGAGACCTGTGCGGCGAGCGGCGCGCCGACGGCCGCCGCAGTGTGCGGGGGAGAGGGAACGGTGGAATCGATTCCGGCCACTTTCGGCGCGCGAGGTGTAGTCATGGCATGCGGCTTTCCGACCTGCGCGTTTCCAGCAATAGCATGGCAAACCCCCAAGTCATTCTGCGCAGCTATCCATCGATCCACATCTACACGCACATGTAGATCGATGTCCAGCATTGTCACGATGGGACTTCTGGTGTCCGCGGGATCGGGCGAGAGGGTTGAAGACTAGGGGAAGTTGGCTGAAAATTGCCCCCGGTGTGCACCATTTGCGGTCGACTGGCGTCGTTTGAAAGAGCGTCATTCCGAGCGTGACGGGTACGTAATCGGTGACGGGCAGGGGCAGTTGACGACGCCCCTGAATACGGACGCGGAACCCGGGCGTCCTCATCACCGCAGGCCGCACCCCTCTCCCCGAATGGCGGGGAACGTGTTCCGGCAGGACTGCCCACGGAGCTCGGGCGCAGCTCGTACGCACAGTGAAGAGACGTGCACATGGTGTGATGTGCGCGTGGTGTGATGTGGATTCTGGCGTTCAACGGAAAGGACGAGCGCTCATGCGCGAGATCCCCGGAAGGCGACGCGGGCTCCGGTTCCGGCGCGGCAAGCGCGATGCGGGCATGGAGGGTGTGGCGAAGACCGTCCCAGGTCAGCTCGACGCGGCGCTGCTGTACGCCACCGCCTGGGCCTGGCCGGTGCTCCCCGGCGTGGGGCTGCGGTCGGGCGGAGCGCGTCCGACGGCAGCGGGCGCCGAGGCCCGTACGGGAGCGGGCGACCTCGTCGCCGCGGGCTGTGCGTGTCCCGACCCCGAGTGCGTCGCGCCCGGCGCGCACCCCTTCGACCCCGGCCTCCTCGCGGCCACCACCGACGCCCGCATGATCCGCTGGTGGTTCGGCGGCCGCCCCGACGCCCCCGTCCTGCTCGCCACCGGCGGCCGCGCCCCGTGCGCCGTGAGCCTGCCGGCCGCCGCGGGCGCCCGCGCGCTGGCCGCGCTCGACGCGCAGGGCATGCGGCTCGGCCCGGTCGTGGCCACGCCCAACCGGCTGGCCGTCCTCGTCGCCCCCTACGGCCTCGAACGGCTCGGCGAACTCCTCTACGCGAAGGACAGCGTGCCCGGCTCGCTGCGCTTCCACGGCGACGGCGGCCATCTGCCGCTGCCGCCCTCGGTCACCGGGACCGGTCAGGTCCGCTGGGAGCGGGCGCCGCTCGAAGGCTCGGCGCGGCCGTGGCTGCCGGACGTCGAGGCGGTCCTGGACGCCCTCGTCGAGGCGAGCACGAGCACGCCGGGCGGCGGCAGCCGGCTCGCGTACTGACCCTGGCGCCGACCCGCGCGGCGGCACACGCACGGAGCACGCACGGAGCACGCGCCCGCGGGCTCACCCGTACGGGTAAGGAACGCCCGGTCATCCCGGGGAATCGGGCGCGCGGCCGGCCGGGAGCCCGCCGGTCGCGGATATCTTCGCCGGAGGATCATGCGGGGGATCTTCCGGAGGAGGGCGCGTGAGACCGGCGCGGCTGCGCGTGCCGGCCCTCGGGGCCGTCGTGTCGATCGCCGTCCTGGTGCTGATCGCGGCGACGGCCGGCCCGTCGGGAACCGCGGTCCCGGAAGGCGGCGCGAAGGGCGGCGCGAGCGACGGTGCGAAGGGCGCGACGTCCGGGCGGGGCCTCCTGGCGGAACTCGGCCTGACCGCCGCCCGTACCACTGCCCGCACCTCCGGCCTCTCCGCCGCCCCCTCCCCCTCCCCCGTCTCCTCCTCCGGCACCCACTGCGGCCCCGAACTCGCCTCTCCCGACGGCGTGGAGGCGCAGACGTGCGTGGTGAGCGAGGGCGCCGACACCTGGGCGCGGACGTACTACCGCAACGCGACGGGTCAGGCGCTCGACGCCGTGCTCACCCTGATGGCGCCCGGGCGGACCGTGCAGGTGCGGTGCGCGGCGCCGGCGCGCGACGACGCGGGGACCTGCGAGACGCCGCGGGAACGGCGGCGGCGCGGTGCGGTCGCGGATCACGAGGACTATTCGGCCGTGGCGGAATTCGCGGGAGCCGGCGAGGGTGACAGCACGCCGCTGCTGCTGCGCTCGGGGAGCAACACGGCGGAGCCGGAGGGAAGTTGAGCCTCGTACGGATCCGGGAGCGGATCCAGGGCATGGAAAGGCCCGATCGCTGGCGACGGGGGATGCACCAGCGACCGGGCTTCCAGAACGGTAACAAGAGATTGGCCGTTCGCAAATTCGATCTCGGTTATTCGGACAGGGATTTAGCCCTTACGGCGAGATCTTGTGGCAGACGTCACCGACTGGTCGGTCTGTCAGTCACGGATACCACCTGGGGTATCAGCTGAGCGTCACCTGACGGTTGGTGAGACCGCCGCGCGCACGACGCTCCTCGACCGTGAGGGGAGCGTCGGTCGCGAGCGCCTCGGCGAGCCGCTCGGCGAACTCGGCGGCCGGCTTCTCGCACTCCTCCGCGGTCATCGAGGTCGGCAGGTCCCACACGGGAACCATCAGACCGTGCGCCCGGAAGGAGCCCACCAGGCGGGTGTCCGGACCGATCGAGGTGGTGCCGGCGGCCTGCAGCCGGGCGAGCGCGTCGAGCAGCCGCTCCTCCGGGTGCGGCATGACCCAGCGCAGGTGGTTCTTGTCCGGGGTCTCGCACCAGTAGGCGGAGTCGACGCTCGTCAGCTTCACGGTGGGGATGGCGGCGGCGTTGGCGCGCTCCAGGGAGGCGGCTACCTCCGGGCTGGAATTGTCCGCGGTCTCCGGAATCCAGAATTCGAATCCCGAGTGCACCTCCGGCGCAAAATCGCTGTTCGGGTCGAGCAGCTCCTGCAGCCGCGGTCCCTCGGCCTCCACGCGGCGCGGGGCGACCGGCGTGCCCGGCTCGGCCACCAGGGCGCGCTGCAGGGTGTCGGCGAGGTCGCGGGCCAGGTCGCCGGTCGACGACTCGTTCTGCAGCGCGAGCAGCACGGAGCCGTCGTCGCGGCGCAGCGCCGGCCACGCCATCGGCAGCACGGTCGCGAGCGTCACGGACGGCACGCCGTCGGGCAGCCCGTCCTTGAGCGTGAGCGGCACGGTCGCGGCCGGCACCAGCTCGCGCAGCGCGACCCAGTCGCACTCGCCCGGCAGCCCCTCGAACGGCCGCTGCACCAGCTCGGCCACGGCGTGCGCGGCGGCCCGCCCGTGGCACGCCTTGTAACGGCGGCCCGAACCGCAGGGGCACGGCTCACGCGCACCGACGACCGGGATCTCCCCGCTCGTGACCTGTGCCTGCCCGGCCTTGCCGGACTTCGTCTGAGGGCGCTTCTTGGCCATGGTGGGTCTTTCTCCCGATCGCGGCGATCCAGTATCGGCCGCGAGCCTAGCCGCCCGGGGCCGCGCGGGGCGCGGGGCGAGCGGTGTGGCGTACGGGACGGGGGGCGCGCGTCCCGGGTACGGGAGGGGGCCGGGCGCCCTCGGCACCCGGCCCCGATCCGTACGCACGCGCGTGGCGTCCGATCGCCCCGCGCCTCAGTCCGTACGCGCGCGCCCTGGCGTCCGAACGCCCCGCGCCTCAGTCCAGTTCGTCGTACGCGTCGAGGAAGTCCAGGCCCGAGCCGACGCCCACGCGCGCCGCGAAGTCCTCGCGGCGATGGCTGTCGGCGACGAAGGCCCAGACGGTGACCTCGCCGGTCGCGCTGTCGCGGACGCCCCAGTCCTGGGCGAGCGCGCTGATGATGTTCAGCCCGCGGCCGCCGCGCGCGGTCACCGACGGGGTGGCCGGAATCGGGCGGGTCGGGCCGCCGCCGTCCGTCACCTCGACCGTGAGCCCGCCGCGTCTGTCGACGCTCCACGCGGCCCGTACGTCACCGTCGCCCACGTCCGTGCCGGGGCCCAGCGGCCTGCCGTGCCGACAGGCATTGCTCAGCAGTTCGGAAAGGATCAGCACCGCGTCGTCGACGACCGATTCGGACATCCCGCTGCGGCTCAGCTGCTCCCGCATCCGGTGTCGCGCCTCACCCACGCCCGCAGGACCATGAGGTACGGCCATGCTCGACGACGTGGGCACCTCCTGTGCCACCACCAACGCCACCCCCGAGACCTCCTTTGCCCCACGCCACGAGGTGAATGCCCCAATGGCCTGGACCGGAAACCGGCCAGTACGCCTCCGGTGACGCACTCGTGACGATCGCGTACGTTCCGAACGCGCCGGTGCACACCCCGCACGCCCGTGACAGCCGTGACAGAAGGGGCTCAAGCGGCCGAAGCGACGGCCGAAGCGACGACCCTATCGGCGCCTTTATCGGCACCCGCACCTGTGACCGAATCGGTGCCTGCGCCGATGCCCGCCCGGGTGTCCGGATCGGTGCCCGTGCCGATGTGCGCCCGGGTGTCCGGATCGGTGCCCGTCAGCGGCCCAGCTGCGCGAGGACCTGCTTCGGCCGGTTCGTGATGATCGCGTCGATCCCGAGACGTACGCACAGCTCCACGTCCTCCGGATCGTCCACCGTCCACACGTGGACCTGGTGGCCCGCCTTCTGCAGGCGCAGGATCACGGCCGGGTTGTGCCGCACGATCCGGATCGAGGGCCCGGCGATCCGCGCGCCCGCCGGCAGAGCGCCGGCGCGCAGCCGGGGCGTGAGGAACTGGGAGAGCGAGACCGTCGGCAGCGTCGGCGCGGCGGCGGCGACGCGGTGCAGGGAGCGCGCCGAGAAGCTCATGACGCGTACGGGCGACTCCTCGGGCGTGGCCGGCTTGGCGAGCCCGAAGCGGTCGAGCAGCTGGAGCAGCTTCTCCTCCACCTGTCCGGCCCAGCGGGTGGGGTGCTTGGTCTCGATGGCCAGGTCGATCCGCCGGCCGGCGTCGGAGACCAGCTCAAGGAGCCGTTCGAGGGTGAGCACGGAGGTCGCCTCGGGGTCGCCCCAGTCGGGGCTCTCGCCGGACTCGTCGCGCCCCTTCCACGTACCGAAGTCGAGCGCGGCGAGATCGGCGAGCTCCAGCGCGGAGACGGCGCCCTTACCGTTGGAGGTGCGGTTGACGCGCCGGTCGTGGACGAGGACGAGGTGGCCGTCGGCGGTGAGCCGGACGTCGCACTCCAGGGCGTCGGCCCCGTCCTCGATGGCCTTCACATAGGCGGCCAGGGTGTGCTCGGGGGCGTCGTCGGAGGCGCCGCGGTGGGCGACCACCTGGACGGGGAGCGGGCGGCTCGGCGGCTGCGGTGCGTGGGTCACCGCGTCATGGTACGGGCGTCCGGTTTGCCCGCAAGTAAACAATAGGGTGCGGACGCACAGCTCCGGCTTACAGTGGCCTGACGTGCTGTGGGAAAAGCTGACCCCAGCACCTGCGACAAACGACCGATCGCCAGTGAGCGAGGAGAGAGCTGTGAGCACCGAGAACGAGGGCACGGCGGTTCCGGCGGACCAGACTGCCCCGTCCGCCCCCGCGACTCCTCCCACCCCGCCCGCGCCGCCCGCCACCCCTCCGGCGGCGGCGCCCGCGGGGCCCGCACCGCAGGCGGACCGGCCGGCGGCCGAGCCGCCGGCCGATGCGCCGACCGAGCCGGTGACGGCGGTCCAGGAGCCGGTGCCGGCAGCCGCCCACGCGACCCCCTCCCCGGCCGCGCCGGCGACTGCCCACGCGGCCGGAGCGGGCGGCTGGCCGCCCGCCCCGCCCGCGACCCCGGCCTGGGGCGTGCCCCAGCCGTACGCCCCCGAGCCGCCGCGCAAGCGGACCGGCGGCCTGGTCGCGGCGGTCCTCGTCGCGGCACTGGTGGCCGGCGGCGTCGGCGGCGGCATCGGCTACTGGGCGGCGTCCCAGCGCGACGGCGACTCCACGAGCTCGACGACGGTCGCCTCCGGCGAGGCCCCGTCCTCCTTCAAGCGCGACCCGGGCACGGTCGCCGCGGTCGCCGCGAAGGCGCTGCCCAGCGTCGTCACCATCACGGCGAAGTCCGGCGGCGCCGACGGCGAGGGCGGTACGGGCACCGGCTTCGTCTACGACAAGGAAGGCCACATCGTCACCAACAACCACGTGGTGGCCTCCGCGGCGGACGGCGGCACGCTCTCCGCGACCTTCTCCAACGGCAAGACCTACGACGCGGAGGTCGTCGGCCGCGCGCAGGGTTACGACGTGGCCGTGATCAAGCTGAAGAACGCGCCGTCGGACCTGACCCCGCTGCCGCTCGGCGACTCGGAGAAGGTCGCCGTCGGCGACTCGACGATCGCGATCGGCGCGCCCTTCGGCCTGTCGAACACGGTCACCACCGGCATCATCAGCGCCAAGAACCGCCCGGTCGCCTCCGGTGACGGCTCCGGCGGCAAGAACTCCTACATGAGCGCGCTGCAGACCGACGCCTCGATCAACCCGGGCAACTCCGGCGGCCCGCTGCTCGACGCGAGCGGCGCGGTGATCGGCATCAACTCGGCGATCCAGTCGGCGAGCAGCGGCTACGGCCAGTCCCAGGCGGGTTCGATCGGCCTCGGCTTCGCCATCCCGGTCAACCAGGCCAAGAACGTGGCCGAGCAGCTGATCAGGACGGGCAAGCCGGTCTACCCGGTCATCGGCGCCACGGTGAACATGCAGGAGAAGGGCGAGGGCGCCACCATCGCCGACCAGGGCTCCGGCGGCACCGCCGCCGTCACCCCGAACGGCCCGGCCGCGAAGGCCGGTCTCAGGGCCGGCGACACCATCACCGCCTTCGACGACCGCCAGATCGACAGCGGCCCGACGCTCATCAGCGAGATCTGGACCCACAAGCCCGGCGACACCGTCAAGATCACCTACGTCCGCGGCGGCAAGACCGCCACCGCCACCGTCACCCTCGGTGAACGCACGGGCGACAGCTGACCTGGAGTTCCTCGCCATGGCGAGGAACGATCACAACGACGGCAACAACGCCGACAACGCCGACAACGCCGACAACGCCGGCAACGGCGACATACGACGGGTGTGGCCGCGCAACGCGGCGCTGGCACTGCCGGCGGCGGGCGCGGCCTTCCTGGCCCTGAAGTTCACGGGCGCGGCCCCGGAGGACGACTCCACCCCGACCACCGCCCCGGCGACGCCGGCCGGCTCCGGCCTGCGCACCCTCCCGCCCACCAGCGGCATGGTGCAGTCCTTCGCCGGCACCGGCCGCGCCATGATCGTCACCCTGGGCCAGTGGTCCGACGGCCGCACCGGCGACTTCCAGAAGCTCGTCGACCGCCTCGGCCCCCTGCAGAAGGCCGTGTCCGGCGCGACGACCGCCTACGAGACCGCGAACTGAGCGCGGCTCACCCCCCTCCCCCCCAGCCGGTACGCTGTAGCAACCCGGCCGCCCGGCGGCGGGGAGTGAGGTGGGTTGCCCGAGCGGCCTAAGGGAACGGTCTTGAAAACCGTCGTGGCGAGAGTCACCGTGGGTTCAAATCCCACACCCACCGCAACAGTGAAGAGGGCGGGCCCCGTTACCGGGGCCCGCCCTCCCGTTTGCCCGCCTCCTCCGTTTGTCCGCCCTCCCTGTTTGCCGGCCCTCGGACCCGGACCCCGGTCGAGCGCTCGAACGGCGGTGTCAGTGGCCGCTGTTGGCGTTCTCCGGCGACTGGGGCCGCAGGCCCGTGATGGACGCCGCCGAGGCGAGCGTCGCGTCGATCTCCGGCCCGGTGAGGCCGGTGGCGAGGGCCGCGGTGGTGAGCGGGGCGAGGAGGCGGTCGGTGAGGCCGTTCTCGTACATGCGGCAGGCCGCCCAGAAGAGGCGGGTGTTGCGCTGGCCGCGTGGGGAGGCGGCGACGAAGTCGAGCAGGGCCTGGGCGCGGTGGGGGCCGCGCGCCCGGGACGGGGCGCGTGCCGGGTCGGGCGGCGGGGCCGGGGCCAGCAGGGCGAGCAGCCACGGCGGACAGGGGGCGGGCGGCAGGTCCGCCGTGTCGGGGGCCAGGCGGTAGGCGCCGCGCGGGGTGGTCGAGCCCGGGCCGGCCAGGTAGCCGCCGGCGCCGCGGATGTCGATGCCAGGGGCGAGGCGGCCGGCCGAGTTCGGGACGACCGTGTCCGGCGGGCCGGTGAGCCAGAGGTGGCGGCCGCCGCCCGGAGTCAGCACGGTCACCGTGCGGGGCAGCGCGAAGCCGTGCCGGCGGGCGAGGGCGTCCAGCGCCGCGACGCCGTCGGTGTCCGGCTCCTTCACGTCCAGGTCCACCCCGATCAGCCGGTGCGGCGCCCTCCCGCACGCGATGCCGTAGCCGGTCGCCCATGGCGCCGCCGCGAACAGCGCCCGTACCGCCTCCGGGTCCGTCGTCGCGTCGTACACCCCGTGGCCGGGCAGGCCGCACTCGCCGCGGCACGGCACCGGGCGGTGTTCGCCGCGGTGCGGTGAGCGCAGCGCCGGGAGCTTCGAGCGGGAGAGCGGGAAGACGGGGAGTCCGTGCTCGGCGGCGGTCAGCGCGTGCGCGAGGGCCAGGGCCGCGAGCTGTGCGGTGCTCGGGGCGGTGTCCCGGGCGCTGTGCGAGGTGGTGTCCCGGGTGGTGCTCGGGGGGGTGCTCTGGGCTGCGGCGGTGGTCCGCCGGGCAGAAGCGGCCATGGATTCATTTTCGTACACGAGTTCGAGTAAGGGAAGAGGGGCGGGTCCGACCTGAGGAATGAGGGGCGAATCAGGCGGAAGGCGGCGAAACGCTTCCTCTCTTGCCCCGTCCGGATTTCCTCCCCTTCCTCCATCGCGACACGCCCGACCTGCGGCTTTCTTGGTGGTGAGGGGGTTTATCGACTTGTCCTCACGCTTGAGGGGGAATCGGGCACTCCGGGGTGGTTCGACGGTGATCCGGTGGGCAACTCTGGTCTCGCGACGTCGAGCACAACGACCGAAGCAGTCGGCCAACTGCCTTGGTGACAGCAGTAGTTCAGTGCACTCAGCCACAGAGCTTCAGTTCCTGGAGGAACACACACATGGCAAGCATCCGTACCGCCCGCGTCCTCGCCGCTGCCGCCGCCCTGCCCCTCGCCGCCGCGCTCTTCACCGGGGTGGCCCAGGCCGACAACGGCGGATTCGCGGACAACGGATCGAACGCCAGCGTCGCCACGATCCTCGGCAGTGGCGTCGGCGGCAGCAACCTCGGCAACTCGACCACCACGCAGCAGGTGGCGACCGGTTCCGGTGCCTCCAACCAGAACAACACGGCGAGCGTGAACGGCTCCGCCTTCACGGCCATCGACCAGGACACCACGTCGGTCAACTTCTCCCCGCTGTGGTGGTAGCCGGCCCGGGGCCCGACCACGGCCCGGCCGGCCCGACGGGGGGCATGACCGCGGGGTGAACGACGGCCCGCGCGACGGTACTTCGGTACCGGAGCGCGGGCTTTACCGTGTTCCAGGGCGGGTGTGGCCCTCTCCGTGCTCCCGGACCGGTGCGGACCGGTCCGGGCCCGCCCCGGACCGGCTCCGTGACCTTGACAGGGCTCGCTCATCTGACGGACAGTCAGAAACCTTAGTGGGCAGTCCTGACGAGAGGGCCACGCCGTGCACCTCGCCCCGACCGAACGCCAGCTGCGGCTGCGCGCCGAGCTCCGCGCGTACTTCCGCGCCCTGATGCCCGACGGCCCCCCGCCCCCGGCCGACACCGCAGCCCAGCGCGCGCTGCTGCGCCGCATCGGCGCCGACGGCATGCTGGGCATCGGCTGGCCCGAGGAGTACGGCGGCCAGGGCCGCGGGCCCGACGAGCAGTTCGTGTTCTTCGACGAGGCGTACCGCGCCGGCGCCCCGGTCTCCATGGTCACCCTCAACACCGTCGGCCCGACCCTGATGAAGTACGGCACCGACGAGCAGAAGGACCGCTTCCTGCCCGGCATCCTGCGCGGCGAGACCGTCTTCGCCATCGGCTACAGCGAGCCCGAGGCCGGCACCGACCTCGCCTCGCTCAGGACGAAGGCCGTCAGGGACGGGGACGACTGGGTGGTCGACGGGCAGAAGATCTTCACCTCCAACGCCCACAACGCCGACTGGATCTGGCTCGCCTGCCGCACCGACCCCGACCCGGCGACCTCCCGCCACCGGGGCATCTCCATCGTCCTCGTGCCCACCGACGCGCCCGGCTTCTCCTGGACCCCGATCGAGACCGTCGGCGGCCTGATGACCACGGCCACCTACTACGACTCCGTCCGCGTCCCCGCCGGCCACCTCGTCGGCCCCGAGAACGGCGGCTGGGGCCTCATCACCAACCAGCTCAACCACGAACGCGTCGCGCTGGCCGCCATCGGCATGCAGGCCGAGGACTTCTACGAGGCCGCCCTCGCCGCCGCCCGCGCCCCCGACCCGGCCACCGGCCGGCGCCGGATCGACGAGCCCTGGGTCCGGATCCGGGCCGCCGAGGCGCACGCCCGGCTCGCCGCGACCCGGCTGCTCAACTGGCGCCTCGTCGGCGACGTGGGCGCCGGGCGGCTCGCGCCCGGGGACGCGAGCGGGGTGAAGTTCGCCGGCACGGAGTCGGCCGTCGAGGTCTACCGCATCTGCCAGGAGATCGCGGGCCCCGAGGCGCTGGTCCGCGCCCCCGGAACGCTCGACGGCGGCGCACTCGAACGGATGAACCGGGCCGCCCAGATCAACACCTTCGGCGGCGGCGTCAGCGAGGTGCAGCGCGAGCTCGTCGCGACGATGCGGCTCGGGATGAAGGGACGGGGACGACGATGAGCCCGGAGACGAGGGATTCCCGGACAACGGACTCCCGGACGGAGGATTCCCGGACCACGGATCCCGCGACCACGGATCCCGCGACCACGGACCCCCTGACCACGGATCCCCCGCCCGAGCTGTCCTACGAGCGGCTCAAGGCCTACGAGGGCCGGACCACCTCCGCCGCCTCCGTCGGCCGGGACCCGGTCAACGCGCCCATGATCCGGCACTGGTGCGAGGCCATGGGCGACACCAACCCGGCGTACGCGGGGCCGGACGCCGTCGCGCCGCCCACCATGCTCCAGGCGTGGACGATGGGCGGCCTCTCCGGCCACCCCACCGCCCCGCAGGGCTCCTCCGGCGCGTACGAGGAGCTGTCCGCCCTCCTCGACGGCGCCGGCTACACCTCCATCGTCGCCACCGACTGCGAGCAGGAGTACCTCCGCCCGCTGCGCCCCGGCGACACGATCACCTTCGACGCCGTCATCGAGTCGGTCTCGCCCCGCAAGACCACCAAGCTCGGCACCGGCCACTTCATCACCACCCGCATGGACATCCGCGCCGGCGGCGAACCCGCCGGCACGCACCGCTTCCGCGTCCTCAAGTACGCCCCCGCCCGGCGGAAGCCCGAAGCGAGGCCCCTGCGGCCCCGGCCGGTCGTCAACCGCGACAACGCGGGCTTCTGGGCGGGCGTCGCCGAGCACCGCCTGCTCGTCCAGCGCTGCGGCGACTGCGCGACCCTCCGCTTCCCCTGGCTGCCCGGCTGCAACGCCTGCGGCTCGCGCGCCTGGGACACGGTCGAGGCATGCGGCGAGGCGACCGTCTACTCGTACGTCGTCATGCACCACCCGCCGTTCCCCGCCTTCACCGTGTCCGACGAAGCCGGCGACGCGGCCGGTCCCTACGCGGTCGCGCTCGTCGAACTCGCCGAGGGCGTCCGGATGATCAGCAACGTCGTCGGCGTTCCGTACGACAAGGTCCGCATCGGGATGCCGGTGCGGCTGGAGTTCCTGCGCGTGGACGACGAGCTCGAACTGCCGGTGTTCCGGGCGCTGTCCGAGGGAGTCGAGGGCTGACATGGAGTTCGAACCCACCGAGGAGCAGGCGGCCGCCCGCGACCTCGCCGCCCGCATCTTCGGCGACCTCGCCACCCACGAACGCCTCGCGGCCGCCGGCACCGGCACGGACGCCGAGCTGTGGAAGGCGCTGTGCGCGGCCGGTCTCGTCGAGGCCGTCGAGGAGACCGGGCTGCTCGGCCTGGTCCTGCTCGCCGAGGAGCAGGGGCGCACGACGGCGCAGGTGCCGTTCACGGCGAGCGCGGTGTACGGGCTGCTCGCCGTCGCCCGCCACGGCACCGAGGAGCAGCGTGCCCGGCTGCTGCCCGGCCTGCGGGCCGGTACGACCGTGGTGACCGGCGCGTTCCCGGCGCACGAAGGAGCGTGGGTGCCCTGGCTGCGGGACGCCACGCACGTCCTCGTACCGGACGAGGCGAAGACCCTTCGCCTCGTGCCCGTCACCGGCACCGTCGAGCCCGTCGACCTCACCGCGCCCTGGTCCGCCGGGCGGTTGCCGGCGTTCCTCCTCGACGGCGCCTCCGGCGAGCGCCTGGGCGGCCCGGAGGCGTACGACGACGTGCTCGCCGCCGCCCGGATCGCCTTCGCCGGGCTCCAGGCGGGCGTCTGTGCCGGGTCCCTGGCCCGCGCGGTCGCGTACACCTCCGTCCGCGAGCAGTTCGGCCGCCCGCTCTCCTCGAACCAGGCCGTCCAGCTCCGCGCCGCCGACGCCCACATGGACACCGAGTCCATCCGGGTCACCGCCTACGAGGCGGCCTGGCGCCACGACCGGGCCCTGCCGGTCGCCGGGCACGCCCTGACGGCCGCGTGGTGGGCCTCGGAGGCCGGGAAGCGGGTCGTGCACGCCGGGCAGCACCTGCACGGCGGGCTGGGCGCCGACCTCGACCACCCCGTCCACCGGCACTTCCTGTGGGGACGGCAGCTCGACGCGTATCTGGGCAGTGGCACCGAACTCCTCGCCGAACTCGGCGACCTGCTCGCACAGGGAGACATCTGATGACACCCGGAGACGAGCTGGCACCGCTCACCGTCCCCGTCACCCGCACCCTCATCGTCGCCGGCGCCATCGCCTCCCGCGACTACCAGGACGTCCACCACGACGCCGAGCTGGCGCGGGCCAAGGGCTCCCCGGACATCTTCATGAACATCCTCACCACCAACGGCCTGGTCGGCCGCTACATCACCGACCACTTCGGCCCGCGCGCCGTCCTGCGCAAGGTCGCCATCCGGCTCGGCGCCCCCAACTACCCCGGGGACACGATGACGTTGACCGGAACGGTGACGGCGGTCGAGGCCCGCCCCGGCGGATCCACGGTCCACGTCCGGGTCGTCGGCGCCAACGGCATCGGCCACCACGTCACCGGCACCGTCGTCGTGGAGATCCCGGCGGAGGAGATCCGATGAGCCTGCGCTCCCCCGACACCCTCGGCGGCCGCGCCGCCATCGCCGGCATCGGCGCCACCGAGTTCTCCAAGGACTCCGGCCGCAGCGAGCTGACGCTCGCCGTGGAGGCCGTGCACGCGGCCCTCGACGACGCCGGGCTCGCCCCCGCCGACGTCGACGGCCTGGTCACCTTCACCATGGACACCAGCCCGGAGATCACGGTGGCGCAGGCCGCCGGCATCGGCGAGCTGTCCTTCTTCTCGCGCGTCCACTACGGCGGCGGCGCCGCCTGCGCCACCGTCCAGCAGGCCGCCCTCGCCGTCGCCGCCGGCGTCGCCGAGGTCGTCGTCTGCTACCGCGCCTTCAACGAGCGCTCCGGCCGCCGCTTCGGCTCCGGCGTGCAGCGGCGCGAGCCGTCCGCCGAGGGCGCGGCGCTCGGCTGGCAGCTGCCGTTCGGACTGCTCACCCCGGCCTCCTGGGTCGCGATGATCGCCCAGCGCTACCTCCACACGTACGGGCTGACGCCGGACGCCTTCGGGCACGTCGCCGTGACCGACCGCCGTCATGCCGCCACCAACCCGGCCGCGTACTTCTTCGGCAAGCCGATCACCCTCGCCGACCACGCCGCCTCCCGCTGGATCGCCGAGCCGCTGCGGCTGCTCGACTGCTGCCAGGAGACGGACGGCGGCCAGGCGATCGTCGTCACCTCCACCGAGCGCGCCCGCGACCTCGCCCGTCCGCCCGCCGTGATCGTGTCGGCCGCCCAGGGCGCGGGCCGCAACCAGGAGGCGATGACCAGCTTCTACCGGGACGAGCTGACCGGGCTGCCCGAGATGGGTGTGGTGGCCCGTCAGCTGTGGCGCGGCTCGGGGCTCGCGCCCGGCGACATCGACGTCGGCATCCTCTACGACCACTTCACGCCCTTCGTGCTGATGCAGCTGGAGGAGTTCGGCTTCTGCGGCCGGGGCGAGGCGGCCGACTTCGTCGCGGCGGACGCGCTGCCCCTGAACACCCACGGCGGGCAGCTCGGCGAGGCGTATCTGCACGGCATGAACGGGATCGCGGAGGCGGTGCGGCAGCTGCGCGGGACCTCCGTGAACCAGGTGCCGGGCGCGGCCCGGGCACTGGTCACGGCGGGCACCGGGGTTCCCACGTCCGGGTTGATCCTGGGCACGGACGGCTGAGGCGACGGCCTGAGCGGTGGCCGGTCGGGGCCGGGGGCTCTTCACTCACGCCATGAGTGCCATGCATCCCATGACGCCCCCGCCCGCCGTCCAGCCGCCGCCCGCCGTCATCCCGTCGCCGCCTGCCGTCCAGCCGCCGCCCGCCCCGTCCGCGGTCGAGAGCGCCCCGCCGCGCCGCCGCCACCCGCGCCCGCGCGCCCTCCACCCGCGCGCCCTCCGCCTTCGCGCCCTCCGCCCGGCCTCTCTCCGCCGCGCCGCCGTGGCCGCCGCCGTGACCCTCGTCGCCGTGACCACCGCCCTCCTGACCACCCCTTCTCCGGCCCAGGGCTCCCCGGCCCAGGACTCCCGGGCCCAGGGTTCCCCGGCCCTGGGCTCCCCGGCCGTGGGCTCCCCTGCCCAGGGCGCTCCGGGGGCGGCGGCCCCGGACCTGTCCCCCGCCCTCAGCTACTTCTCCGGCGGCGCCTTCGACACCTGCGAGGCGCCGTCCGTCACGGTGATGCGGGCCTGGCGGGCCTCGCCGTACCGGGCCGTCGGCATCTACTTCGGCGGCCGCGGCCGGGGTTGCCCCGGCCAGCGCGAGCTCAGCCGCTCCTGGGTCTCCACCGTGCACACCCTCGGCTTCCACCTCCTGCCGCTGTTCGTCGGCTCGCAGGCGCCGTGCGTGAACTCCGAGGCGAAGCGGAAGTACGCGATCGGGCGCACGCCCTGGCGGCAGGGCACCCAGGAGGCGGGGGACGCGGTGAAGGCCGCGAAGGCGCTCGGGATCGACGCGGCGAGCCCGCTCTACCTGGACATCGAGGCGTACCGCGCCGGCGACGCCGCCTGCCGCTCGACCACCGTCACCTTCGTCCGCGCCTGGGACCGCGAGGTCCGCCGGCTCGGCTACGTGCCCGGCTTCTACAGCAGCGCCGACACCGGCATCCGCGACATCGAGCGGCAGCGGGTGGCGGGGACGCCCGACCTGCCGTCCGTGGTGTGGTTCGCGCGCTGGGGCGGCGGGCCGGCGCTCGACACGGAGAGCGCGCTGAGCCCGTCGGCCTGGCAGCCGCACGCGCGCATCCACCAGTACGCGGGCAACGTCACCGAGACGTACGGCGGCAGGCGGATGACGATCGACCGCAGCGTCGTCGACGCCCCGGTCGCCCGCGTCATCCCGCAGATGTGAGACCGCGCTGTCAGATCGCGCCGACAGACCGCGCCGACAGACCGCGCCGAGAGACCGCGGCCGTGCCACCACGGACCGCGGCCCCGGGCCCCTGACCCTGAGGCGTGGCGTGCGCGGCTCCACCCAGAGGAGGTGAGGCTGGCCCCACCCCTACAACCTGAGGGGGAGTGCGGGTCGGGACCTGCGGCCGATCCCCGGTACGGCCCCGCGCTCCTAGCGTGGAGGCATGACTCCGCCACTGTCTGGCCCCGTCTGCGCCGGCGCCTCCACGGCCGCGTTCCCGTCGTTCACGTCGTACGTACGGGCCCGCGGCCCCGTCCTCCTGCGCACCGCGCGCTCGCTGACCGCGAACCCGGCGGATGCCGAGGACCTGCTCCAGACGGCGCTCACCAAGACGTTCGTCGCCTGGGAGCGCATCGAGGACCACCGCGCCCTGGACGGCTACGTCCGCCGCGCGCTGCTGAACACCCGTACCTCGCAGTGGCGCAAGCGCAAGGTCGAGGAGTACGCGTGCGGCGACGAGCTGCCGGAGCCGGCCGGGCTGCCGGAGGCCGACCCGGCGGAGCGGCAGGTGCTGCACGACGCCATGTGGCGCGCGGTCATGAAGCTCCCGGACCGCCAGCGGGCGATGGTCGTCCTCAGGTACTACGAGGACCTGAGCGAGGCGCAGACCGCCGAGGTGCTCGGGGTGTCCGTCGGCACGGTCAAGAGCGCGGTCTCGCGGGCGCTGGGCAAGCTCCGCGAGGACCCGGAGCTGTCCCCCGTGCGGTGACCTCGCGGTGACCGCGGGGCGAGTGCGCGATCGCCGCACGCCCGCCCGGCATCGAGAATCCCCGCGCCCGGCGCGTTACCCTCAGTTACGCCAGTGATCACTGGCAAATTCCCTACTCCCGGGTAGTGACATACCGCGAGGTACGTGACCAGAATCTGGTCAACCCCATCACTACTGCCGCGTAGCGCCCACCGGGAGGACGCCGTGCTGAGCACGATGCAGGACGTACCGCTGACCGTGACCCGCATCCTGGAACACGGGACGAGGATCCACGGGAAGTCCACCATCACCACCTGGACGGGAGAGCCCGAGCCGCAGCGCCGCACCTTCGCGGAGGCGGGCGCGCGCGCCGCGCAGCTGGCCCGCGCCCTGCGCGACGAACTCGGGGTCACCGAAGGCGAGCGCGTCGCCACCCTCATGTGGAACAACGCCGAGCACGTCGAGGCGTACTTCGCGATCCCCGCCATGGGCGCGGTCGTCCACACCCTCAACCTGCGCCTGCCGGCCGAGCAGCTCGCGTACATCGTCAACCACGCCGCCGACCGCGTGGTCGTCGTCAACGGCTCGCTGCTGCCGCTGCTCGCCCCGCTCCTCGCCCACCTCCCGACCGTCGAGCACGTCGTCGTCACCGGCCCCGGCGACCGCTCCGTCCTCGACGGGGTCGAGCCCCGGGTGCACGACTACGAGGAGCTGATCGCCGGCCGCCCCACCACGTACGACTGGCCCGAGCTCGACGAGCGCACCGCCGCCGCCCTCTGCTACACCTCCGGCACCACCGGCGACCCGAAGGGCGTCGTCTACTCGCACCGCTCCATCTACCTGCACTCCATGCAGGTCAACATGACGGAGTCGATGGGTCTGAGCGCCGAGGACACCTCGCTCATCGTCGTCCCGCAGTTCCACGTGCTCGCCTGGGGACTGCCGCACGCCGCCTTCATGTCCGGCGTCAACATGCTGATGCCGGACCGCTTCCTCCAGCCGGCCCCGCTCGCCGAGATGATCGAGAGCGTGAGGCCGACCCACGCGGCCGCCGTCCCCACCATCTGGCAGGGCCTGCTCGCCGAGGTCACCGCCCGCCCGCGCGACATCAGCTCGATGGCCGACGTCATCATCGGCGGCGCCGCCTGCCCGCCCTCCCTCATGGAGGCGTACGACAAGCTCGGCGTCCGCCTCGTCCACGCCTGGGGCATGACGGAGACCTCCCCGCTCGGCACCGTGGCCCACCCGCCGGCCGGCGTCACCCCGGAGGAGGCGTGGTCCTACCGCGTCACGCAGGGCCGCTTCCCGGCCGGTGTCGAGGGCCGTCTGATCGGCGCCGGCGGCGAGGTCTTGCCCTGGGACGGCCGGTCCGCCGGCGAGCTGGAGGTCCGCGGCAACTGGATCGCCGGCGCCTACTACGGCGGCGCGAACGGCGAGGCGTTCCGCCCCGAGGACAAGTTCAGCGCCGACGGCTGGCTCAAGACCGGCGACGTCGGCGTCATCAGCGCCGACGGCTACCTCACCCTCACCGACCGCGCCAAGGACGTCATCAAGTCCGGCGGCGAGTGGATCTCCTCCGTCGACCTGGAGAACGCCCTCATGGGCCACCCGGCCGTCGCCGAGGCCGCCGTCGTCGCCGTCCCGGACGAGAAGTGGGGCGAGCGGCCGCTCGCGACCGTCGTCCTCAAGGAGGGCACGAACGCGGGCTACGAGGAGCTGCGCGCCTTCCTCGCCGCCGAGGGCGGCATCGCGCGGTGGCAGCTGCCGGAGCGCTGGGCGATCGTGCCGAGCGTCCCGAAGACGAGCGTCGGCAAGTTCGACAAGAAGGTGATCCGCAAGCAGTACGCGGACGGCGAACTGGACGTCACCCAGCTGTAGTCCGCGACGCCCGACCGGCACCGGTCGGCATCAGTCGGCACCGACCGGCCCCGCCCAGGGGTCAGTTGGTGCCGATCTTCGCGAGCAGGTCCACGATCCGGGCCTGCACCTCGCCGCTGTTCGACCGCTCGGCGAGGAAGAGCACCGTCTCGCCCGAGGACAGCTTCGGCAGCTCGGCCTCGTCCAGGTCGACCGAGGTGTAGACGACGAGCGGGGTGCGGTTCAACTGCCCGTTCGCGCGCAGCCAGTCGATGATCCCGGCCCGGCGGCGGCGCACCTGCATCAGGTCCATCACCACCAGGTTCGGCCGCAGCTGCTGGGCGAGCGTGACCGCCTCCGTGTCGGTCGCCGCCCGCGCCACCTGCATCCCGCGCCGCTCCAGGGTCGCCGCGAGCGCCTGCGCGATGTCCTCGTGCTCTTCGATCAGCAGGACCCGGGACGGGTGCTGCTCGCTGTCCCGGGGCGCGAGCGCCTTGAGCAGGACGGCCGGATCGGCGCCGTACGCGGCCTCCCGCGTCGCCTGCCCGAGACCCGCCGCGAGCAGTACGGGCACCTCGGCGGCCACGGCGGCCTGACGCAGCGACTGCAGCGCGGTGCGGGTGATGGGCCCGGTCAGCGGGTCGACGAAGAGCGCGGCCGGGAAGGCGGCGATCTGCGCGTCGACCTCCTCGCGGGAGTGCACGATCACGGGCCGGTAGCCGCGGTCGCTCAGCGCCTGCTGCGTGGAGACGTCCGGCGCGGGCCAGACGAGCAGCCGGCGCGGGTTGTCCAGCGGCTCCGGGGGCAGTTCGTCGTCCAGGTGCTGCGGCTGCGGCTGGTTCGCCACCTCCACGGCCCCGCCGGGCCCGTCCAGCGGCTCCGGCCCCTCCGCCGACCCCTCGGCGGGCGCCTCTATCGCGTACGCGCGGCCCTCGGGCGCGGGCGCCGGGCTCAGCTTGGGCACCGGTACGGGAGCGGGCGCGGCCGCCGGGGCCGGTACGGCCTGGGGCTGCTCCTGGACGGCGGGCTCCGGGCGGTTCTCCTCGGCCGGGTTGCCGAGCTTGCGGCGGCGGCCGGAGGCGCTCGCGGGCGGCGCGAGGGGCACGCCCTGGCCGAGCGTACGGACGCTGAAGGCACGGCCCTGAGCGGCGTCCTTGGGCGCGGGTGCGGGTGCGGGCGTGGGCGGGGGCGCGGGGACGGGCATGGGCGCGGCGGCAGCGGCAGGTGCCGGGGCAGAGGGTGCGGCCGGTGCCGGGGCCGCAGGGGCCGCCGGGGCCGGGGCCACGGGGGCGGCCGGGATCGGGGCTGGTGCCGGGGCCGGGGCCACGGGTGCGGCCGGTGCCGGTGCCGCCGGGACCTCCGGCGGGAGCGGGATCGAGCCCGTACCCGTGCCCGTGGCGATGCCCGCGGCTGCGGGAGCGGTGGCGGACAGCGGGTGCGGCCGCGGCGGCGTGTGGTCGTCCTCCGGCAGCGCCCCTACGGCCCCGTGGGCGTCCTGCGGCGCCCCGGTCGCCTGCTCCTGCTCCTGCTCGGGGCCACGGTCGGCGTCGGCGGGCGGCAGCGCGAACGGCGTGCGCGGCCCGGCCTCCTGCGCGGCCGCGCGCTCCTGGGCGGCCGCGAGCGCCCGGCGGCGCCGCCCGGTGGGCTGTGCGCCCTCCTCGGCGGCTTCCGGGGCCACGGGGGCCACCGGGGCCGACGCGACGGCGGGCAGCGCGAGCGCCTGGGCGGGCGCCGGGGCGTGCGCGGGCGCGGCCTCGACGGGCACGCCCTGCGGCGGCACGGCGGCGCCGAGCGCCGGCCGGGCCTGCGCGCCCTCGGCGGCGGTCACGACGGCGCCCTCGGCGGGCCGGCCACGGCGCCGCCCGGTCCCGGAGGGGTCCGTACCGCCGGCGTTCTGGGCCGGGATCAGCTCGTTGGGCGTACCGCCGGCCGGGGTGTCGTCCATGCGGCCGCGGCGGCGGCCGGTCGGCCGGGCGTCCTCGGGAGCCAGCGGGCTCTCCAGGAAGGCGTCCGTGGAGGCGGCCCGGCGGGCGCGCCGGCGCCCGCTGCCGAGGGTGGCGTCGGCGGACGCCTGCGCGGGCAGGACGGGAGCGGCGGCGGGCAGCGCGAGCTGCTCGGAGCCGCCCTCCTCCGCCGTCCGCGGCGCGGACTCCGGCTGGGGTGCGGGCTCCGCGGGGACCGTTCCGCGCCCGGCGCCGATCGGCACCTCGACGACGTAGGCGACGCCGGTCGTCCCCGGCACCTCGTGGGTCTGCACGACACCGCCGTGCGCGGCGACGATCCCGCGCACGACGGGCTGGTGGACCGGGTCGCCGCCGGCGTACGGGCCGCGCACCTCGATCCGTACGACGTCACCGCGCTGGGCGGCGGCCACGACGATCGTGGAGTCGCCGGCCGCCTCGCCGGGCGCGGCCTTGCTCTTGCCGGTGGCGTCGACGCCGGCGACGTCCGCGACGAGGTGCGCGAGCGCGGTGGTGAGCCGTGCGGCGTCCACCTCGGCCTCGATCGGCGGCGCGTGCACGGCGAACTGCGCACGGCCGGGACCGATCAGCTCGGCGGCCGCGTCGATGCCGCCGGTGACGACCGGATGGAGCAGGGCGGGGGCCTTCGCCAGCTCCTCCGCGCCCGCGTCGAGGCGCTGGAAGGCGAGGACGTTGTCGACGAGGGTGGTCATCCGGGCGTAGCCGGCGGCCAGGTGGTGCAGCAGCTGGTTGGCCTCGGGCCACAGCTGGCCGGCGTCGTCCGCGGCGAGCGTGCCGAGTTCGGTGCGCAGCTGCTCCAGCGGCCCGCGCAGCGAGCCGGCGAGCATGGCCGTCAGCTGCGCGTGCCGGGCGGCGAGCGCCTCGTACCGCTCCTGCTGCTGCTCGATCTCGGTCGCGTACCGCTCGGCGCGGTCGGCGAGTTCGGCGGCGTGCTCCTCGGCCAGCTGCTCCAGCGGCCTGCGGTCGCTGAAGGTCATGACGGCGCCGACGAGCTGGTCCCCGTCCCGCACCGGCGCGGTGGTCAGGTCGACCGGCACCCGGTCGCCGCTCTTCGACCACAGCACCTGGCCGCGGACCCGGTGCTTGCGGCCGGACTTGAGCGTGTCGGCGAGCGGCGACTCGTCGTACGGGAACTCGGTGCCGTCCGCGCGCTTGGCGAGGATCAGCGGGTGCAGCTCGGCGCCGCCGAGCTCGCCGGCCCGGTAGCCGAGGATCTGCGCGAAGGCCGGGTTCACGAGGACGACCCGGCCGTCGGTGTCCGTGCCGACGACGCCCTCGGACGCGGCGCGCAGGATCATCTCCGTCTGGCGCTGGGAGCGGGCGAGTTCGGCCTCGGTGTCGACGGTGCCGGTGAGGTCCCGCACGACCAGCATGAGCAGCTCGTCGCCGGTGTAGCCGCTGTACGAGTCGTACGCCTCGCGGCCGTCCTCCAGGCTGGCGCTGGTCACCTCGACCGGGAACTCGCTGCCGTCCGTGCGGCGCGCGACCATCCGGCTCGGGCGCGTGCGGCCCCGGTCGTCGGCCGGGTCGGGCCGGCGCATCGAACCGGGGATGAGCCGCGAGTCGAACTCCGGCAGCAGATCGAGCAGCCCGCGTCCGACGAGCGCGGTGCCGGGTGTCTCGAACATGCCGAGTGCGATGGTGTTGGCGTTGACCACCGTGCCGTTGCAGTTGACGAGCACGAGACCGTCGGGGAGCGCGTCGAGTATGGCGGCGAGGCGAGCAGCGCCTCGGGATGGCCTGCTGCTCACGAGACGCTTCCCTCCTGAACCCACTGCATGCATGTGCCTGCAGCCCCTGCCTGGTGCGTGGTGCCTGGTGCGTGTGCGACGACCGGCTGACGGGCCCCATCTTGCCGCCGGGGGCCCCGGCCTGTCACGGAGGGAGTCTAAGGGAGGACGGCGCTCCGCCTGGGGACACGGGGTGGGGGTTTGGTGATCAGCCTTTGACGTGCGGAAGTACGGGCCGGAGGTTCTCCCAGCGGTCGATCTCGCAGCCGTTCGCGCGGGAGAAGCGGGCGTCGATGCTCCGCCCCTGCCAGTTCCCGGTGATGCGCGCGGTGGCCGGCCCGCCGTACTGCTGGGTGCACAGTTGCCCCTCCGGCACCGGCGCGAACGGATCCCCGCCGCCCGCCGCGAGCTGTCCGAGCCGCTTGCACGCGTTCTCCGCCGCCGGATGCGTCCCGCCCGCCGCCCTCCCCCCGTTCTCGTCGCACTCGAGGCGGAAGGTCCCGTCCGCCTCCGCGTACCCGCTGCGCTCGATGCTGACCGTCAGCGCGTCCGGCGCCGGTGCCGAGAGCAGCGGCAGCGGCGGCAGCGGCCCGACCCCGATGGCGGAGGCGGCGACGGTCGCGAGGAGGAGGGGACTGAGCATGCGGACTCCTGGAGCGGGGCGGGGCGGGGCGTTCTTCCCTGACTAACGCTCCCGCCCCCGCTCCGTTGCGCAACCGGGACGCGCCTGGGCGGGGGGCGCGCGAGGATGCCCGAGGGCTTTGCCCTCGGCCCCCGGGGACTAGTACGGTGAAAGCGATTGGTGGCGCGAGGCTCGTCTGTGTCATCATCTGCACGCACCACTCGCGTACGCGCGGGGTGCATGGAGGCGTCGCCTAGTCCGGTCTATGGCGCCGCACTGCTAATGCGGTTTGGGTCTTAAAGCCCATCGAGGGTTCAAATCCCTCCGCCTCCGCACGACGATCGAAGCCCCGGCCCTCACGGCCGGGGCTTCGATCGTTTTCGCGTACGCACGCCGCGGATGACGCGGCACCGATCCGCGGCACCGGGCCCGGCCGCCGGGCACGTTTCCGCGGCACCGATGTGACCCCGGTCTCTTCTGCCTCGTTTTCGGCGTGCGAGCCCCTTCCGCTTCGGCCTGGAGCCCGTCCGTCCGACTCGGCCGAACATGGCGTTTCCGCAGGTCAGAGGGGGTGCGGCCAATGGATTTCACATGACGGCGGGACTCATGTAATGTTCTTCCTGTCGCCGGGACAGCGGGCCGAAAGGGCCGGGAAACGGAGACAAGAACTAAAAACAAGCACTCGTAGCTTAACGGATAGAGCATCTGACTACGGATCAGAAGGTTGCAGGTTCGAATCCTGCCGAGTGCACAGAGTCGAGAGGCCCGGACGAGAGTCCGGGCCTCTTGCGTTGTGTCGTCCCGTGCCGTCGCCCGCCGTGCGCCGCCGGGAGTGCGGGCGGCCGAGGGGCTCACTCCTCGGCAGAGGGATCCATGGCCACGTGGCGGCCGATCGCGTCGGGGGCGGGCGGTGCCGCGGGCAGGGGGCGGGCGGCTTCGGGGCGGAGGCCGTGGAGGTAGACGGCCACGTGGCGGGCGGCGAGGGCCGCGGTGACCTCGTCCGGGAGGTGGGGCATCGGGCGGCAGGCCATGGCGGCCGCGGTGATCAGGTCCTCCGGGGTGATGTCGTCGCGTACGGCGCCGGCCGCGCGGGCGGTCGCGAGAACGTCCTCCACCGCGTCGCGGATGGCGTGTTGGAGTTCCTGGACGCGGGGGTCGCGGACGACGGGGCCGCCGAGCAGCGGGAGCACGAGACGGTCGCGCTGTTCGAGCACGCGCCGGAAGAGCCGCTCCAACGCGCCCGTCGGGTCCGCCGGTTCCGCGCGGGCCGCCTCCACCGCCGCCAGACAGATCTCGAAACCGTCGACGACGACCTGACGCACCAGCGCATCGCGGTCCGGGAAGCGGCGGTAGAGCGTGCCGGGGCCGACGCCGGCGCGGCGGGCGATGTCGTCGAGGGCGACCGCGGTGCCCTGCTCCCGGAACAGCGCGCGGGCGGCAGCGAGGATCTTCTCCCTGTTGCGCTGGGCGTCGGCTCGCAGGGGCGGCTCAGTCGTCATCCGACGATCGTAGGCGGCACGGATCTGCGCTCGAACCGGAGATATTTCTCCGGTTCAGGCGTACGGTGGGGTCACGCATCGGCATGGCCACGGCCGCCAGGGAGGACTCACGCATGTCCGCAGACCGCTTCTTCCTTCTCCAGCCCGAAGAGACCCGGCAGACCCGCGTCCCGCTGCCACCCGGCTTCGGCGTCAAGGTCGGCACCACCGACAGCGAGGGCCGGCTCGCCGTCCTGGAGAACCGTCTCGACGTCGACATCCCGTCCCATGTGCACGAGAAGATGGACGAGTTCGTCTACGTGCTCGAAGGCGCGATGGAGATCGACTTCCAGGGCACCACCCATCGCCTCGCACCCGGCACGTGCGCGCTCCTGCCCCACGGCATCCCGCACGCCATGCGCAACGCCTCCCAACCCCCGGCCCGCGTCCTGCAGATCTCCGCCCCCGGCGGCTGGGACCACTTCCTGGCCGACCTCTTCGCGGCCGGCCCCGCCGTCCGGACCGCCGAGGGCGCCATGGACCTGGCGAAGGTCAACGTCATCGGCGAGCCGTACGGCATGCGCTACACGCAGGGGACGATGACGCTCGACTAGCCGAGGTCCGGCCTCGGGCCCATGGGCCAGGGGGCGGTCGGTCGGCGCACCCGTCCCGCCGCCCTCCGCCCGACGCGCCCGCCCTCCTACGGCTACCGCGGGCCCCGGCGTCGCAAGCGGTAGCGTCCGGCGGCATGGTCGTCGAGGTCTGGTACGTGGCCTACGGGTCGAACATGTCCGGGGCGCGGCTCGGGCGCTATCTCGCCAAGTGCCGGGACCGGCGGGCGCCGCGGGAGTCGCGGGCCGTCGTGCTGCCGGGGGCCGTGTACTTCGCGACCGAGTCGGCCGTGTGGGGCGGCGGGCGGGCGTTCTACGACCCGGGCGCCGACGGCGCCGTGTGGGCGCGGGCGCATCTGCTGACCGCGGGGCAGTTCGCGGACATCGCCGCGCAGGAGATGTACCGGGAGGCCGGGGCGGGCGGGGAATGGGACCTGGCCCGGGTCGCGGCGCGCGGGCGGGCGGCGTTCGGGCCGGGGCGGTACGAGACGGTGGTGTGCGCCGGGGAGCTCGACGGGCTGCCGCTGCTGACGCTCACCGCGCCGTGGGCGATGGACGAGGTGGAGCACCTGGCGCCCTCGGAGGCGTATCTGCGGACGATCGTGACCGGGCTGCGGGAGGCCGGCGCCTGGAGCGCCGGCGAGATCGCCGGCTATCTCGCGACCCGGCCGGGTGCCGCCGGGCGGTGGTCCGCCGAGGCGATTCTTGGGATCGCTCCCACACCTTCGAGTGAACCGGGCTGATTTCCATGTCAGTTGAATATGCCCTCGGCCTAACGTGCATACGGAGGTGAAGTCCGATGAACGCCACCGATGCCATCGACGTCGACGACTTCGTGTACGCCGCCACCGGAGCGCGGCTCCGCAGGCTCACGCTGCCCGACGGGACGCACTGGTTCCCCGCCGTGGACGCGGCCCGCCGGCTCGGATACGCCAGCGCCCGCCAGGCCCTCCGGGCCCATGTCGCCCCCGCACTCCACACCACCGTCGGCGAGTTGCCCGGCGACGGCGACGACGACCACTCCGGACTGAAGCCGTCCACCCGGGTCGTCTGCCTCGAAGGGCTCGTCCAGCTCGTCAACGCCTCCACCCGCTCCGACGCCGCGCCCTTCAAGGCGTGGGTCGCCGAGGTCGTCGCCGGCTTGCAGCGCGACGGCTCGTACGGGCTGGAGATCTCGCCCCTCCGTGCGGCCGGGTTCGTCCTGCCGCAGTCCCTCCTCGACGTCCTCGTCCGCCTGGAGGAGGGCGAACTCCGGCTCGACGAGGAGCAGACCGCCCTCCTCCGCGAGGCCGGACAGACGCTCCACCGGATCGCCGAGTCCCTCCAGCGCGTCCCCCTCCCCGCCATCCCCGCCCAGCGCGGCGCGCCCGCCCTCACCTCCCAGGAGCTCCTCGACTCCTGGTGCGCCCGCAACCTCGTCGTCAGCCCCGACGTCCACGCCGTCGCCGCCTACCTCGCGCCCGCGCTCGTCCGCGGCGGCGTCCGCTACCGCCTCGAAGAGGTCGCCCGCCGCACCGGCCTCACCGCCGAGCGCGTCCGCGACTGCGTCCGGGTGCTCGTCGAGCGCGGCTGCATGCGGTACGCGGGCGGTGGCGCGGGCGGCGACGGAGGCGGCGACGGCGGGCTGCTGTACGTGCTGCCGTGACCCGGCCCGCGTGCTCCCGCGGTCCGCGTGCTGCCGTGACCCGGCCCGCGTGCTGCCGTGACCCGGCGCTCGTGCTCCCGCGGTCCGCGGGCTGCCCCGGCCGCGCCCTCGTACAGCCCCGGCCCCCGTACCGCCCCGGCCTCGCCCTCGTGCTCCCGCCACCACGCACCGCCCCGACCCACCCGCCCTCGCGAGCGACCCCGCTGTCAGTGGCCCGTACGACACTGGACGCATGAGCGGCTGGCGGAGCAAGGGCATCTCCTGGCGCGGCGGCGCACCCGCCCTGCGCTGGGCGGGCGGGCGCGTCAGCGCGCTCGCGTACGGGCGGGACATCGCGTTCCGGGCCGTCGGCGAGCGGCGGTGCGCCGGCGCCCGGGGTAACGCCTGCGCGCTCGCCGCCGTCGTGCCCGGGCGCAGTACGGGCGGGCGGTGCGCCGAGTGCGCGCGGCTCGACCGGGCGCACTCCGTGGCCGCCGACACGATCGCCGACGACCCGCGTCCGTACCGCGTGTATCTCGCCTGGTCGGGGCCCGGGATGGTGAAGGTCGGCATCACCGCCGAGGAGCGCGGCGACGCCCGGCTGCTCGAACAGGGCGCGGTCGCGTTCAGCTGGCTCGGACGCGGGCCGCTCATGGCCGCGCGGCGCACGGAAGAGGTGCTGCGGCACGCGCTCGACGTGCCCGACCGCGTCCCGTACGCCCGCAAGCGCGCCGTCCGGCACGCCCTTCCGCCGGCCGCGGAGCGGGAGCGCGAGGTCGCCGAGCTGTACGGGCGGGCGCTCGGCGTCCCGGCCTGGGCGGAGACCCTGGAGGCGCTGCCCTGCGAGGTCCACGACCACGGGCGGCTCTTCCGGCTCGACGCCCTCGCCTCGTACGCCGCCGCGGTCACCGGGCTCGTCGACGGCGGTGTCGTCGCCGGCCGGCTCCTCGCCGCCGCCGGACCCGATCTGCACCTGCTCGACCACGCCGGACGGACCGTCGTCCTCGACACCCGGCTGCTCACCGGATGGGAGCTGCACCGCGCCGCTTCCGACGAGGCCGTGACCGTGCCCCTGGCCGCCGCCGGCCAGAGCCAGGCGGCGCTGTTCTGACGTCCTGAACCGCCCCCGCCGCCCGAAGCCCCGACCCGCGCCCCCGCCGCCCCGAACCGTAAAGTCTTGGATCCCTTCAGTGGGCATCCATGGACACCCGCCGCCCCGCCCCCGCAGGGTGATCACATGACCCAGAGCCTGGTGGCGGGCATCGAACCGCCTTACTACACCGCTGTCTTCACCTCGATCCGGCCGGAAGCCCCGGAGGGCTACGCCGAGACCTCCGCCCGGCTGGGCGAGATCGTCAAGGACATCCCCGGCTTCCTCGGCTACGAGTCCGCCCGCACCCCCGGCGGCATCGGCATCACCGTCGCCTACTTCCGCGACGAGGACGGCCTCACCGCCTGGCGGCAGAACCCGGAGCACGCCGCCGCCATCCGCCGCGGCCGCGCCGAGTGGTACGACGCGTACAGCCTGCACGTCGGCAAGGTCGAGCGGGCCTACGGCTTCGTCCGTGAGTGAGCCGGCCGAGGCGGCCGGGGTGCGGGCCTGGACCGACGGGCTCGGGCTGCCCGGGCTCGTCGACGTCCACACGCACTTCATGCCGCAGAACGTCCTCGACAAGGTGTGGGCCTACTTCGACTCCGCCGGGCCGCTCACCGGCCGGCCGTGGCCCATCACCTACCGGGCCGAGGAGGAGCGCCGGGTCGAGCTGCTGCGGGAGTTCGGGGTGATCGCCTTCACCTCGATGCTCTACCCGCACAAGCCCGGCATGGCCGGCTGGCTCAACGAGTGGGCCGCCGGCTTCGCCGCCCGCACCCCCGGCTGTCTGCACACCGCGACCCTCTTCCCCGAGCCCGGGGCCGCCGGGTACGTCCGCCGGGCCCTGGACGACGGCGCCCGGGTCTTCAAGGTGCACGTCCAGGTCGGGGGCTTCGACCCCAACGACGAGCTGCTCGACGCCGTTTGGGGACTGCTCGCGGACTCCGGCACCCCCGTCGTCATCCACTGCGGATCCGGGCCCGCGCCCGGCGCGCACACCGGCCCGGGGCCGGTCGCGGCGCTCCTGGCCCGGCATCCCCGGCTGCGGCTGATCGTCGCGCACATGGGGATGCCGGAGTACGCGGAGTTCCTGGACCTCGCCGAGCGGTACGAGGGCGTCCACCTCGACACGACGATGGCGTTCACCGACTTCGCCGAGGAACTGGCGCCCTTCCCGGCCGGCGAGCTGAAGCGTCTGGAGGCGCTCGGCGACCGCATCCTCCTCGGCACCGACTTCCCCAACATCCCCTATCCGTACGGGCACCAGCTGCACGCCCTCGAACGGCTCGGCCTCGGCGGCGACTGGCTCCGGGCCGTCTGCCACGACAACGCCGTCCGCCTCTTCGCGCTTTCTCAGGGAATTCACAGGGAAGCGAAAGAAACGTCTTAAGTGCGGCGGACACCGTGATCCGCATGACTGCTGCGACCACCTCCCGCTCGCGCACCACCGCGCGCGTCCCCGACGCCGCCACCGTCCGTGTCCTCGTCGTCGACGACGAGGCGTCGCTCGCCGAGCTCCTGTCGATGGCCCTGCGCTACGAGGGCTGGCAGGTGCACAGCGCGGGTGACGGTGCCGGGGCGCTGCGAACGGCGCGGAGCTTCCGGCCCGACGTCGTCGTGCTCGACATGATGCTGCCCGACATGGACGGTCTTTCGGTCCTCGGGCGGCTGCGGCGCGAGCTGCCCGACGTGCCGGTGCTGTTCCTGACGGCGAAGGACGCCGTCGAGGACCGGATCGCCGGGCTCACGGCGGGCGGCGACGACTACGTCACCAAGCCGTTCAGCCTGGAGGAGGTGGTGGCCCGGCTGCGCGGGCTCATCCGGCGCTCCGGTGCCGCCCAGCAGCGCAGCGAGTCGCTGCTCACGGTCGGCGACCTCACGCTCGACGAGGACAGCCACGAGGTGACCCGCGGCGGCGACTCGATCCACCTCACCGCCACCGAGTTCGAGCTGCTGCGCTATCTGATGCGCAACCCGCGCCGGGTGCTCAGCAAGGCGCAGATCCTGGACCGGGTGTGGTCGTACGACTTCGGCGGCCAGGCCAACGTCGTCGAGCTGTACATCTCCTACCTGCGGCGGAAGATCGACGCCGGGCGCGAGCCGATGATCCACACCCGGCGCGGGGCCGGCTACCTCATCAAGGCGGCGGAGTAGGCCCCGGTGGGCGTGCGTCTTCGCCCCCGGGGTCCGTGGTCGCTGCGCACCCGGCTCGTCCTGTCCGCCGTCGGCCTGATCGCGGTCGTCTGCGCCGTCATCGGGACGGTGACGACGATCGCGTTCCGGTCGTACCTGTACGAGCAGGTCGACGAGCAGCTCCTCGGCGTCTCCCACCGCGCCGCCGGCCCGCCGCCCACGGCCCCCGGGCCGGTGCCCGGCGGCTTCGACACGCCGCTGGGCTTCGTCATAGGGCCGGGCGCGCCGCTGCGCACGGTCGGCGCGCTGGTGGTCGACGGTGAGGTGACCTCGGCGTCGGTGTCGGCGCAGCCGGGGGACGGGCCGTACGGGCCGAGGTATCTCGCCCTGCCGCTGGACGCCGCCCAGACCGCGGCCCTCGCCTCCGTCCCGCGCGACGGCGACCCGCACACCGTCGCCCTGCCGGGCGGGCTCGGCGACTACCGGGTGCAGTACACGAGCGGCAAGCGCGGCGACTTCCTCACCGGCGTGCCGCTGGCCGAGCTGCAGAACTCCCTGTCCACCCTGGTCGTCGTCGAGCTGAGCGTCACGGCCGCCGGGCTCGTCGCCGCCTCGCTCGCCGGGACGGTGCTCGTGGGGGTCGCGCTGCGGCCGCTGCGGCGGGTGGCCGCGACCGCCGCGCAGGTGTCCCGGCTGCCGCTGCACAGCGGGGAGGTGGCGCTTGACCACCGGGTGCCGGAGGCCGAGGCGGATCCGCGCACGGAGGTCGGGCAGGTCGGCGCGGCGATCAACCACATGCTGGACCACGTGCATTCGGCGCTCGACGCCCGTCAGCGCAGCGAGACGCGCGTCCGGCAGTTCGTCGCGGACGCCAGTCATGAGCTGCGCACGCCGCTGGCCTCGATCCGCGGCTACGCGGAGCTGATCCGCTGGGCCGAGGAACGCGGCAGCGAGGAGCACGGGCCCGACACCCGGCACGCCCTGGGGCGGATCGAGTCCGAGGCGGTCCGCATGACGGGCCTGGTGGAGGACCTGCTGCTGCTCGCCCGGCTCGACAACGGACGCCCGCTCTCGTACGAGAGCACCGATCTCGCCCCGCTCGTCGTCGACGCCGTCTCCGACGCCCGCGCCGCGGGCCCCGGACACCACTGGCGCCTCGAACTCCCCGGCCCCGCCGACACGAAGGTCCCGGCCGACGGCGCCCGGCTCCACCAGGTGCTCGTCAACCTGCTGGCCAACGCCCGCACCCACACCCCGCCCGGCACCACCGTCACCGCCCGCCTGCACGAGGCGCCCGGCCACGCGGTCGTCGAGGTCGAGGACGACGGACCGGGCATCCCGCCCGAGCTCCTGCCGTCCGTCTTCGAGCGGTTCGCGCGCGGCGACGCCTCTCGCTCCCGGGCCGACGGAAGCGCCGGAAGCACCGGACTCGGGCTCGCCATCGTCCGGGCCGTCACCCTCGCCCACGGCGGCGACGTGACCGTCGACAGCGTGCCCGGCCGCACCCTGTTCTCGGTCAGGATCCCCCGGACGCGCTGAACTCACAGGCCTGCCACAGCCTCGGCACACGCCCCTGACAGCGGCCGCGCCGAACCTCTGGGACATGCGAACGCTTCCCGCGCGGGAGCACCTCCCCGTGGGCGCGGCCGGCCGGCCCGTCCTCGACGTGGTGATCCCCGTCCACAACGAGGAGAAGGACCTGGAGCCGTGCGTGCTGCGGCTCCACGACCACCTCTCCCGCACCTTCCCGTACGCCTTCCGCATCACCGTCGCCGACAACGCCTCCACCGACACCACCCCGCGGGTGGCCCGGGCGCTCGCCGCCCGCCTCCCGGACGCGGTCCGCTCCGTACGCCTGGAGGAGAAGGGCCGCGGCCGGGCGCTGCGCACGGTGTGGTCGGCGTCCGAGGCGCCCGTCCTCGCGTACATGGACGTGGACCTGTCCACCGACCTCAACGCGCTGCTCCCGCTCGTCGCCCCGCTCATCTCCGGCCACTCCGACCTGGCGATCGGCTCCCGGCTCGCCCGCTCCTCGCGGGTGGTGCGCGGGCCGAAGCGGGAGTTCGTCTCCCGCGCGTACAACCTGATCCTGCGCGGCTCGCTCGCCGCGCGCTTCTCCGACGCCCAGTGCGGCTTCAAGGCGATACGGCGTGAGGTCGCCGAGCGGCTCCTGCCGATGGTCGAGGACACCGGCTGGTTCTTCGACACCGAGATGCTGGTGCTCGCCGAGCGGGCCGGGTTGCGGATCCACGAGGTGCCGGTCGACTGGGTCGACGACCCGGACTCGACCGTACGGATCGTGCGCACCGCCACCGACGACCTGAGGGGCGTGCTGCGGGTGGGGCGGGCGCTGGCGACCGGGTCGCTGCCGCTCGACCGGCTGGCCCGGCCGTTCGGCGACGACCCGCGCGACCGCGAACTGACCGGCGTGCCGGGCGGCCTGGCCCGCCAGCTGGTCGGCTTCTGCGTCGTCGGCGCCCTCTCCACCCTCTTCTACCTGGCCCTCTACTCGCTCTTCCGGCTCGGCGCCGGCCCCCAACTCGCCAACGCCGCCGCCCTCCTCGTCTCCGCCGTCGCCAACACGGCCGCCAACCGCCGTCTCACCTTCGGGGTCCGCGGCCGGGAACGCGCCGCCCGCCACCAGGCCCAGGGCCTCGTCGTCTTCGGCATCGGCCTGGCCCTGACCAGCGGCTCGCTCGCGGCGCTCGGCGCCGCGAGCGGCGAGCCGTCCCACTCCACCGAACTCGCCGTGCTGATCGTCGCCAACCTCGCCGCGACCGTCGTGCGCTTCCTCCTCTTCCGCCTCTGGGTCTTCCCGGCCCCCGAGCGTTCCCCGAACAGGACCACCCGATGAACTCGTACTTCCGACGCCTCTGGCGCGGGCGGGCCGACGACGCGCCCTGGGTGCGGCCCGCCTTCCTCGGCCTGCTGCTCGCCACCGCCGCCCTCTACCTGTGGAACCTGAGCGCGAGCGGCTACGCCAACTCCTTCTACTCCGCCGCCGTCCAGGCCGGCAGCCAGAGCTGGAAGGCGTTCTTCTTCGGCTCGCTCGACGCGGCCAACGCCATCACCGTCGACAAGCCGCCGGCCGCGCTGTGGCCGATGGCCCTGTCGGTCCGGCTGTTCGGGCTCGGCTCCTGGCAGATCCTCGTCCCCGAGGTGCTGATGGGGGCGGCCACGGTCGCCGTCCTGTACGCGGCGGTGCGCCGCCGCTTCGGCGCGGGCGCCGGCCTGCTCGCGGGCGCGGTGCTCGCGCTCACCCCGGTCGCCGCGCTGATGTTCCGCTTCAACAACCCGGACGCGCTGCTCGCGCTCCTGATGACCGTCGCCGTCTACTGCGTGCTCCGTGCCCTGGAGCTGGACCGGGGCGCCGGGCGGTGGCTGGTGTGGGCCGGGACGGCACTCGGGTTCGCGTTCCTCGCCAAGACCCTGCAGGCGTTCCTGATCCTGCCGGTGCTCGCGCTGGTGTACGTGGTGTGCGCGCCGGGCGGCGTGGCGCGGCGGCTCGGCCGGCTCGGACTGGGCGGGCTCGCGCTCCTGGTCTCGGCGGGCTGGTGGGTGGCCCTGGTCGAGCTGTGGCCGGCGTCCTCGCGCCCGTACGTGGGCGGTTCGCAGAAGAACAGCTTCCTGGAGCTGACCTTCGGCTACAACGGCCTCGGCCGGCTCAACGGCAACGAGACCGGCAGCGTCGGAGGCGGCGGCAGGGGCGGCGGTCCCGGCGGTGGTCCCGGCGGCACGGTCCTGGACCTGCCCGCGGGCATGGAGCTGCCCGGGCGGCCCGGCCGCGCCGGCGGCGGGGGCTGGGGCGAGGCGGGCCTCGGCCGGATGTTCAACGAGCAGGTCGGCGGCCAGATCTCCTGGCTGCTGCCCGCCGCGCTGATCCTCCTCGTCGCCGGCCTCGTGGTGACCTGGCGGGCGGCGCGCACGGACACGGCCCGCTCGGCGTTCCTGGTGTGGGGCGGCTCGCTGCTGCTCACGGCGGGCGTGTTCAGCTTCATGGCCGGCATCTTCCACGAGTACTACACGGTGGCCATGGCCCCGTACCTCGCCGCCGTCGTCGGCATGGGCGCGGCGGTGCTGTGGGAGGAGCGCACGCGCTGGTCCGCCTCGGCGACGCTGGCGGCGGCGGTCGCGGTGACGGCGGGGTGGGGCTTCGTGCTCCTCGGGCGTACGTCCGACTGGCTGCCGTGGCTGCGCTGGACGGTGCTCGTGGCCGGTGCCCTGGGCGCGCTCGGGCTGCTCTTCGCGGGCCGGGCCGACCGCCGCCTCGGCCTCGCGGCGGCGGGTCTCGGTCTCGCGGCCGGCCTCGCGGGCCCGTTCGCGTACACCCTCACCACGCTCGCCGAAGGCCACCGGGGCTCGATCGTGACGGCGGGCCCGGCGGGCATGCGCGGCCCGGGCGGGATGCGCATGCCGGGCAACGGCCGGATGCTCGCGCTGTACGGGCCGTGGCCGGGCGGCCAGGGCACGGGCCAGGCTCCGGCGGGCGGCCAGGGCACGGGCCAGGCTCCCGGCGGCGGTCAGGGCGGTCAGGGTGGCCGGGGTCCCGGCGGTGGTCAGGGCGCGGGAGCCTCGCGTGGCGGCGGTCCCGGCGGGCTCCTCGACGGCGCCACCGTCGGCTCGGCCGCCCGGCAGAAGCTGTTGGCCGACGCCGACTCCTACACCTGGGTCGCCGCCTCCGTCGGCTCCCAGAACGCCGCGAGCTACCAGCTCGCCACCGAGAAGCCGGTGATGGCGATCGGCGGCTTCAACGGCAGCGACCCGTCGCCGACGCTCGCGCGGTTCAAGCAGTACGTGGCCGAGGGGCGGATCCACTACTTCATCGCGTCGGGCGGCGGATTCGGCGGGGGCGGGGCGGGCGGCGGGAGCGCGATCGGCTCCTGGGTCGAGTCGACCTTCGAGAAGGTCACCGTCGACGGCGCCACGTTCTTCGACCTGACCCGGAAGACCCGGAAGACCTAGGAGAAATAAAACCCCTATACAGCGTAAGAGGGCTCCTATACGGTGTACGAGAACTCGCCTCGTACACCGTATAAGGAGTTGCCATGACGGCGTCGACCGCCGCGAACGAACCGGCCGCCACCGGCGGCCACCCGCAGCGCTGGCTGATCCTCGGCGTCATCTGCCTCGCCCAGCTCACCGTGCTGCTCGACAACACCGTGCTCAGCGTCGCCATCCCCTCCCTCACCAGCGAACTCCACGCGTCCACCAGCGACATCCAGTGGATGATCAACGCCTACTCGCTCGTCCAGTCCGGCCTGCTGCTCTCCGCCGGCAACGCCGCCGACCGCTACGGCCGCAAGAAGCTCCTCGCCCTCGGCCTCGCGCTCTTCGGCATCGGCTCGCTCACCGCCGGACTGGCCGACTCCACCGGCCAGCTGATCGCCGCGCGCGCCGGAATGGGCGTCGGCGGGGCGCTGCTGATGACCACGACCCTCGCCGTCGTGATGCAGATCTTCGACGACTCGCAGCGGGTCAAGGCCATCGCCATCTGGGCCACCATCAGCTCCCTCGGCTTCGCCGCGGGACCGCTGATCGGCGGCGCGATCCTCAACCACTTCTGGTGGGGGATGATCTTCCTGATCAACATCCCGGTCGCGGTCATCGGCCTGGTCGCCGTGCTCAAGCTGGTCCCCGAGTCCAAGAACCCGCAGGGCGAGCGCCCCGACCTGCTCGGCGCGTTGCTCTCCACCATCGGCATGACCTCGGTCGTGTACGCGATCATCACCGGCCCGGCGCACGGCTGGACGTCCGCGCAGGTCCTCGTCCCGGCCGCGATCGGCATCGTCGTGCTCGCCGCCTTCGCCGCCTGGGAGCTGCACACCCCGTACCCGATGCTCGACATGCACTTCTTCCGCAACCAGAAGTTCGTGGGCGCGGTCGCGGGCATGGTCCTGGTGATGTTCGGGATGGGCGGCTCGCTCTTCCTGCTGACCCAGCACCTGCAGTTCGTCCTCGGCTACGAGCCGCTCGAGGCGGGTCTGCGGATGGCGCCGCTGGCGCTCACCATCGTCGTGCTCAACCTCTCCGGCATCGGCCCGAAGCTCGTCGTGAAGATCGGTACGCCGCCGGCCGTGGCGCTCGGCGTGTCGCTGGTCGCCGCCGGCCTGACCTCGATCGCCCTGCTCGGCGGCGGCACGGACGGCAGCTACGGCGGCATGCTCCTCGGCCTGGTCCTCATGGGCACGGGCATCGCCTTCTCCAACCCGGCCATGGCCAACGCCGTCATGAGCGCCATCCCGCCGGAGAAGGCCGGCGTCGGCGCCGGCGTCAACGGCACGCTCGCCGAGTTCGGCAACGGCCTCGGCGTCGCCGTCCTCGGCGCCGTCCTCAACGCCCGCTTCGCCGCCCTCGTCGCCGTCACCGCGACCTCGCTCCCGGCCGCCCTGGCCGCGGCGGGCAGCGACGGCGAGCGCGCGCAGATCCACGACGCCTTCGCCTCCGGCCTGCAGACCAGTCAGCTGGTCGGCGCGATCGCCGTCTTCGCCGGCGGACTGCTCGCCGCGGCCCTGCTCAAGCGGGCCGAGCGGACACAGGCGCGGGCCGCGGCGCGGGCGGAGCAGGAGACGGTGGCTGCTTAGCATGGTCGGGAACCACGGACAGGCGCCCGCACAAGCGCCCGTAGAAGCGCGCTGACAGGCGGAGGAACGCGATGGTGAAGGCAGCGGACAGGGCCAACAACCCTGCGCGTTCCAGTGTCTGGCTGGAGAACCGGGCCGCCCGCAGCGGCGGCGGCCCGGCCGGGCTCGACCGCGAGCGGATCGTCGCCACCTCGGTCCGGATGCTCGACGAGGAGGGCCTGGCCAAGCTGTCGATGCGCAGGATCGCGACCGAGCTGAACGTCACCGCGATGTCCCTCTACTGGTACGTCGACACCAAGGACGACATCCTCGAGTACGCCATCGACACCGTGTACGGCGAGATCGACCTGGCGGTGGTGACCGGCGCCGGGCCGGCCTGGCAGGACCGGATCCGGGCCCTCGCGCTCGAATACCGGCGGATGCTGGTGCGCCACCCCTGGATGTCGTCGGTCGCCGGCCAGTACCTGAACATCGGCCCGAACGCGATCGCCGTCGGCGTGCGGATCCAGGAGGCGATCCGGGACACCGGGCTGCCGCTCTCGCGCCAGCCGAGCGCGATGTCGGCGGTCTTCCAGTTCGTCTACGGCTACGGCACGATCGAGGGCCAGTTCAGCCGGGTCGCGGCGGCGGCCGGCATGTCCCAGGACCAGTACTGGGTGGACTCGCTGAAGGCGTTCCGCGAGGACGAGAGCTTCATGGGCGCCCTGGACGAGATGAAGGACATCCTCGACGAGCGCCAGTCGCACGGCAACGTCACGGAGATCTGGGACCGGGACTTCGACTACGCGCTCGACGTGCTGGTGGCGGGCATCGAGGTCATGGTCGAGCGGAGCCGCACGGAGGAAGCCGAGCAGGAATGACGAAGCACGCGTGACGAAGCGGAAACGACGGAGCGGCGGGCCGTCCCCTGCCCGCCGCTCCGTACTGAACCCGGCCGCGCCTCCGCTCGAAGCGCGGCCGGGAGTTTTTTTACTTGGCGGCCTTCGCGGCCACCTTCTCGTCGGCCTTCTCGTCGGCCTTCACCGTGTTGCTCTTCAGCGCGACCTCCTTGATGAACAGCGTCACCAGGAAGGCGAGGAAGGCGAACGGCGCCGCGTAGAGGAAGACGTCGCCGACGCCGTGCCCGTACGCGCTCTCGATGACCGTGCGGATCGGGGCGGGCAGCTTGTCCAGGTCCGGGATGCCGCCACCGCCGTGGCCCATGGCCGCCGCGGCCTTCGGGCCGAGCTCGGCCAGGCCGTCCTTGACGTAGCCGGTGACCCGGTGGGCCATCAGCGCGCCGAGCGCCGAGACACCGACCGCACCGCCGAGCGAGCGGAAGAAGGTGACGACGGAGGAGGCGACGCCGAGGTCGGAGGGGGCGACCTGGTTCTGGGTGCACAGGACCAGGTTCTGCATCATCATGCCGAGGCCGAGGCCGAGGAGCGCCATGAAGATCGCGATGTGCCAGTACGGGGTGTCGTAGCGCAGGGTGCCGAGCAGCCCCAGGCCGGCGGTGGCGAGGGCGCCGCCGCTGATCAGCCACGCCTTCCAGCGGCCGGTCTTGGTGATGATCTGGCCGGAGACGGTCGAGGAGACGAACAGGCCGCCGATCATCGGGATGGTCAGCACGCCGGACATCGTCGGCGACTCGCCGCGGGCCAGCTGGAAGTACTGGCTGAAGAAGACCGTGCCGGCGAACATCGCGACACCCACGAAGAGCGAGGCGAGCGAGGCGAGGGTGATGGTGCGGTTGCGGAACAGGCGCATCGGGATGATGGGCTCGCTCGCCTTGGACTCGACGAGCACGAAGACCGCGCCGAGCAGGATCGAACCGCCGACCATGGCGGCCGTCTGCCAGGACATCCAGTCGTACTTGTCGCCGGCGAAGGTGACCCACACGAGGAGCAGGGAGACGGCGGCGCTGATGAAGAAGGCGCCGGCCCAGTCGACCTTGACGTCCCGCTTCACGACCGGGAGCTTCAGGGTCTTCTGCAGCACGATCAGCGCGATGACGGCGAAGGGCACGCCGACGTAGAAGCACCAGCGCCAGCCGAGCCAGTCGGTGTCGGTGATGACGCCGCCGAGCAGCGGGCCGCCGACGGTGGCGACGGCGAAGGTCGCGCCGAGGTAGCCGCTGTACCGGCCGCGCTCACGCGGGGCGATCATGGCGGCCAGGATGATCTGGGAGAGGGCGGTCAGACCGCCGACGCCGATGCCCTGGACGACGCGGCAGGCGATGAGCATGCCGGTGTCCTGGGAGAGACCGGCGACGATCGAGCCGGTCACGTAGATGATCAGGGCTATCTGGACCAGCAGCTTCTTGGAGAAGAGGTCCGCGAGCTTGCCCCAGAGCGGGGTGGTCGCGGTCATCGCCAGGAGCGAGGCGGTGACGACCCAGGTGTAGGCGGACTGGCCGCCGCCGAGGTCGCTGATGATCTGCGGGAGGGCGTTGGAGACGATCGTCGAGGACAGGATGGCGACGAACATGCCGAGCAGCAGCCCGGACAGCGCCTCCATGATCTGCCGGTGCGTCATCGGCGCGGCGGGGGAGTCGGTCCGGCCCGCCTGAGCACCCGTGGCAGGTGCGGTGGTAGCCATGGAATTCCTTTGCGTGAAGTCTGCTGAGTGCTGCTGCGGTCAGGCGTGGTGGGCCCGGCAGTCCCCGAAGGAGTCGCGGAGGCGGGCGAGCAGGGTGGTGAGCTGGTCGACGTCGTCGTCGGACCAGTCGGCCAGGTGGTGGGCGAGCATGGCGGTCAGCCGGTCGTCGAGTTCGGCCAGCTTGTCCGCGCCCGCGGGGGTGAGGCGCAGGATGCGGGAGCGCTTGTCGGCGGGGTCGGGCAGGCGCTCGACCCAGCCGCGCTCGGCGGTGTGGGCGACATGGCGGCTGCTGACCGACATGTCGACGGCCATCAGCTCGGAGACACGGCCCATCCGCATGTCCCCGTGGTGCTTGAGCAGGGCCATCACGATGGCGGAGCCGCCGGGGCAGTCGGCGGGCAGGGAACGCGCCATGCCCCGCTTCACGGCGCCGATGGCACTCACCTGGCGGGCGAGGACCTCGTACCGGCTCTGCCTGTCCATGGACCCCTCCATCTTGTTGCTTAGGGCAACCATAGAGATGGATGGTTGCTTCAGGCAAACTAAATCGGTCAAAGAGGGCTAAAGAATCGGTAAAGCGGGGCGGGGCGCGGGGAGGCGAGGTGTGGGTACGGGGCAGGGCGGGAGACCGGGGCTTGGGACGGCGGCGACGACTTCGCTAGGGTCCGGGCCATGGCACACAACCCCCAAGCACCGTACGGCCAGGGCGCCCAGGGCCCCGAGGGCTCCTACGACCCCGCCGGCAGCACCCAGATGTTCCGCGCCTTCGTCGACGAGGGCACCACTCCGCAGCGTCCCGGCGCCGGCCGTCAGCAGGCCGTCGCCGTCCAGTCCTCCGGCCCCCGCGTCGGCCTGATTGTCGGCATCGTCGTCGCGATCGCGGTCCTCGCGGGCGTCGCGTGGCTGGCGCTGGGCTGACGCCCGCGCGTAGCGCCGCCGGGAGGGCGGCCGGGACGGAGGCCGCTGACGGGCGCCGCGTCCCGGCCGCCCTCTTCGCGTGTGGGGCGCGGCCGCGCAGGGCCGGACACCGGCCGGGCGCCGCCGACCGGGCCGGCGGGCCGGTGACGGGTGGGTTGCCCCGGCGGAGGAGCGCACACACCTCGGGGCCGGTGCCACGGGATGGGTGGCACCGGCCCCGAGAGAGAAGGGCTCGCTCAGCCGCCGAGCGGCAGAGCGCCCAGCGGCAGGCCGCCGAGGCCGTTCGTCGCCAGGCCGCCGAGGCCCGAGGTCGTCGGGCCGTTGGCGCCGGGGGCCTTGGCGCCGTGGTTGGTGAGGCCGCCCAGGCCGTCCGTCACCTGGCCCAGCGGCAGCGGCGCGGCGCTCGCGGTGGGCGCGGCGGCAGCGGCGACGGCGAGGGTGCCGATGACAGCGGCGGCGACCTTCATCTTCTTCATGGGGAACTACCTTTCTCGGCAACGCACGGTCGCCCGGTGATCGATACGCCCTGACTAACGACGGGGCAACGGCGGGGAAACCCCCACCGGGAGTGACCGCGAGGTCCTCGGGGTGAACGCGCCTTGCACGGGCGACGTGCGGCCGCCCTCTCTCCGAGTGTGGCCCCCTCCACCGGCCCCTCAAGGGCGCTCCTTCGTCGCGTCGCTGCGCGATGGCCTTCGGCCACCCTTGACCGTCCGGCTCCGGGAGCCTTTTCACACTCGGAGGGCGGCCGGGGGCGGGGCCGCGCGGAGGTCCGGGAGTCCGCCGGGCCCCGTGGGCGGGCCGTCGGCCCGGTGGGTGGGGCTTCGGGTATCGCTCCGCGAGGAGGCTCGTGCTGCCCGGTGGGTGGGGGCTCGGTTTGTGGCCGGGCGGGGGATCCCGTGTCCGCCGTCCCTGGGTGCGCGGCCGTGGAATGGGGTGCCCATGCGGGCGCGGGCGACTGGCGGCCATGTCCCGGCCGGGGCTCATGCCCCGCTGGTCACTGCCGGTGGGCGGTGGGCGGTGGGCGGTGGGCGGTGGGAGTGGGGGGCGGTGCGAACCCTTTCCCCGCGCTGGACGACCTCTGGAGTCACAGAAGTCCCCATGCGCCCCACGCGTGTGGGTGATGCGGGACCAGCGCGGAGAAAGGGCTCGAAGTCCCGGCCGCTGCGCCCCGGGAGGCAGCCGTATGAGCCCTGGGAACGGCCTCGGAGCCAGAGCGCCCTTAGGCTCGTCCGGTGTTCGATCGTCTGGAGATCAGGGTGGTGGCGCCGGGCCCCCGGTTCGCCGCGCAGCTGCGGTTCTGGGTCAACGGTGAGGACGTGGTCGGAGCGGCGGTCGGCGAAGGCGGCCGTGGACCGTTCGCGGCGGACGCGCTGCCGGCCGGCGGCCTCAGCCCGTTCCGCGCGACCGGAGAGGCGCGCCGCCTGGAGCTGGGGGAACCGGACTGCACCGGTGGCTGCTGCGGATTCCTGACTGCGGTCGTGCAGCGGTTCGGGGAGATCGTGCAGTGGTCGGACTGGGAGGTTCCGTGGGCGGCGCACACCCCGGTGCCCTATCCGCCGCCGGAGCTGCACTTCGAAGCGAGTCAGTACGACGCCGAAGTGGCGCGCGCGGAGGCGGACCGCTGGTGGCAGGTATCCCGGTAGCCCGGCCGGGTGCGACCCGCCCGACGAGCCCTTACCGCGCGCTGACGCGGCGGGGCGCCGCCGACGCCCCCGAACAAGAACCCTGCCGTGGGTTCATGACGGAGAAAGGGCTCACCCGACACCGCCCCACCCCCACCGCCCACCGGCAGTGACCAGCGGGGCATGAGCCCCGGCCGGACGGCGGCGGCCACTCGCCGAACAGGGAGGGGGCACTCCATTCCACGGCCGCGCACCCAGGGACGCCGGACATGGCATCCCCCACCTCGGCTACAAACCGAGCCCCCACCCACCGGGCAGCACGAACCCCTGCTGCGGAGCGATACCCGGGCTCACCCACCACCGGCCGGCCACTCGCCTACGGCGGGGGCGGCTACCCGGGCCTGTTCGCGCGGCCCGGCCCCCGGCCGCCCTCCGAGTGTGAAATGGCTCCCGGAGCCGGACGGTCAAGGGTGGCCGAAGGCCATCGCGCAGCGACGCGACGAAGGAGCGCCCTTGAGGGGCCGGTGGAGGGGGCCACACTCGGAGAGAGGGCGGCCACACGTCGCGGACACGAGGAACGGTCACCCCGAGGGCCTCTGCCGCCGCCCGGAAAACGGCTCCGAAAAAAAGTCGGCGGCGCGGTCACACGTACGTCGCGCGCGGTGTCAGTGCAGTGCGAGCGCGGGAAACGCCCGCCGCCGCACGAACGAGGAGCCCGAGATGTCCACCACCGCCATCGTCGTCACCGCCGTCGCCGCGTTCATGGCCGGGTTCTCCGGGGCGTCGATCTTCTTCCGCGCCAAGTTCGTCGTCGAGCCGCTCGCCGAGTACGGCGTCCCGCGCTCCATCTGGAACTTCCTGGGCGCCGCGAAGCTGGCGGGCGCGGTCGGTCTCCTGGTCGGGTACGCGATCCCGGCGATCGGGATCGCCGCCGCGATCGGCCTGGTCCTCTACTTCGCCGGCGCCGTCATCACGGTCGCCCGCGCCCGCGCGTACGGCCACATCCCGTTCCCGCTGATCTACATGGCCCCGGCGGTCGCGGTCCTGGCCCTGGCGGCGTGAGGCGCCGGACTAGAGGCTGCGAACGAACGAGCCCCAGGCCACCCGCCCGAAGACGACAGCAGGGCCCTCAGGGGCCTTGCTGTCACGTACGGGGACGAGGCCGGGGAATCCGGGGGCGACTTCGAGGCAGTTGCCTCCGTCGTTGCCGCTGTAGCTGCTCTTGATCCAGGTCGACGCGTCGAGTTCGTGCCTCTGCATGCTGCTCGTACCTCTCCATCGCCTCGCTGATCAGAGCGGCGGATTCCGTCGCTGACAGAGCGTCCGCCCGGAGCACATCATAGGTCTGGCTGTGCCGTGCGAAGAGGGCTGGATCATCGATGAAATGACCCTGTCCCAGCGACTCCGAGTAGATCCACTCCTTGCCTTTCGGTAGCCGGATCAGCGACATCGAAGTGCTTGGCGGGACCAGTTCAGCCCGGTCGGCCGGTGCGACCTGAATCACGAAGTTCGGCCGCCTGCCCAGCTCCAGCAGGTGCGCGCACTGGTCGCGCATGACGGCGGCATCGCCCACCACGTTCCGCAGGCAACTCTCGTCGAGGACGGCGATGTACAGCGGGCCGTCCTCCGCCAGGAAGCGCTGCTGACGGCTCAGACGGGCCCTGACCCTTCGCTCAGCCTCGTCCGGATCGGCGATCTGCGAGAGCAGGGCGTACGCGTAGTCCGGGGCCTGGAGCAGGCCTGGGACCACTTGCACCTGGTACTCCCGCAAGGCAACCGCCTCCGCGTCCATCGCCGCCCGCCGCTCGAACCAGTCCGGATGCTGCACCTCCGGATACCAGTCGATCCGCCGCCACAACCGCAGTAACACCCCTCCCGTCCCCAGCACCTCGTCGCACCCCTTCGCGAACGTGTCCGCCGGCACCCGCTTCGCCGCCTCCACCCGCGCTACCAGCGACCGGTCGCAGTGCACCTGCCGAGCCAGCACCTCCTGGGTCAGGCCCGCTGACTCCCTGTAATGCCGGAGCAGTTCGCCGAACATCTCCGCCGTCGTCGCGGCGTCCGCATTGGCGACCGTCGTGCCCTTCTGGCTCACAGCAACCCCCCTCGTGACAGCAGCCCTTGTCACGCGATCAGTGTTGTGGCCGCCCTCTCCATTGAGCAACGCTGAGGGCACACAGAGTAATCGCCCGATCGGGTGAGACGTGAGAGGAACGGTGGAATCGTGGGGTGCACGGGCGGCGCGTACGTGGGGCCGGAGCGCGGGGACTTCCTGTACGACCTGGTGGCGCGGAAGGTCGGCGAGTTCCGGGGCAAGGCCGGGCCGTACGCGATGCTGCGGCCCATCGGCGGCGGTCGCGAGTGGCAGGCGGATCCGGAGCGGGTGCGGCCGGCGACGCAGGACGAGCGGCTGAGCGCCGGGGTGCGCGCCGTCAACGAGCGGGCGAGCGCGGCGTACGAGCTGATGCGCCCACCCGTACCCGTACCGCACTGCCCCGAGTGCACCGAACTGGCCGCCTCCCGCGCCGGCGCGCGCGCCCGGTTCGACTGGAGCGCCGAGACCGACGCGAACGTCCTTCTGCGCCGCCACCAGGCTGACGTACATCCCTAGAGGTGTTAGGTTTCTTCCTAGGAGCCCCAGGAAGGCCTCCTCTAGGAAGTGAGGCAAAAGCATGGTGCGCGCCGGAATCACCGCCGAGCGGCTCGTCCTCGCCGCCGCCGAACTCGCCGACGAGGCCGGGTTCGACAAGGTCACCGTCTCCGCGCTCGCCCGGCGCTTCGGGGTCAAGGACGCGAGCCTGTACTCGCACGTCAAGAACCTCCGCGACCTCCGCGTCCGGCTCGCCCTCCTCGCCTCCGGCGAGATGAACGACGCCATCGGGGCGGCCGTCGCCGGGCGCTCCGGCAAGGACGCGCTGGTCGCCTTCGCGGACGCCTACCGCGACTACGCGCTCGCGCACCCCGGGCGGTACGCGGCCACCCAGCAGCGGATCGAGCTCGACGAGGTCGCCGACACGGCCGTGTTCCTGCGGGCGGTGGAGCTGACGCAGGGGATGCTGCGCGGCTACGGCCTTGCCGAGCCCGAACTGACCGACGCCGGGCGCCTGCTGCGCGCCACCTTCCACGGATACATCCACATCGAACTGAGCGGCGGCTTCGCGCACGCGCGCCCCGTCGCCGCCTCCTGGGCGCGCTCGCTCGACGCCCTGCACGAGCTTCTGCAGAACTGGGGGAACGGGGAATGACCATGGACGTGAACGCCGGCACGGTGAAGGTGCCCGGCGCCACCCTCCGCTACGAGGTCCGGGGCAGCGGACCCGTGCTGCTGCTGATTCCCGGCGGCGCCGGGGACGCCGGGCTGTTCGAGGGGATGGCGGACCTGCTCGCCGCCGCCGGGCACACCGTCGTCTCGTACGACCAGCGCGGGCTCTCGCGCAGCCCGCTCGACGGGCCGGCCGGTGACCAGCGGGTCGCCGAGTGGGCCACGGACGCCCTCGCGGTCCTGGACGACACGGCCCCGGGCGAGGAGGCTTACGTCTTCGGCAGCAGCTCCGGCGCCATCGTCGCGCTCGCACTGCTCGCCGCCCACCCGGACCGGGTCCGCCGGGTCGTCGCCCACGAGCCGCCGCTCGTCGAGCTGCTCGCCGACCCCGCCCCGTACCGCTCCCACTTCGCCGAGGTGCGCGAACTCCACCGCACCCAGGGGCTCGGGCCGGCCATGGCGCGGTTCGCCGAGACGCCCGACGGGCGGAAGCCGGACGGGCAGCGGCAGAGCGGCGAACTCCCGGCCGCCATCCGGCCGATGGCCTCCCGCATGGCGGCCAACATGCCCGTCTTCCTGGAGCACGTCCTGTGCCCCTTCTCCTCTTCCGCGCCCGACCTCGACTCACTGCGCGCCGCCGCCGGGAAGCTCGTCCTGGGCATCGGCCGGGAGAGCGGTGCTCACGAAGCGCTGGTCGGGCCGGCCCGGCGGATCGCCGAGCTGACCGGGGCCGCGACGGTCGAGTTCCCCGGCGGGCACGTGGGGTGCGTGGAGCACCCGGAGGAGTTCGCCGGGCAGCTCGTCGACGCACTCACGGCCGGGCGGCTCACTGCCAGGAGGCCGTGACCTCGCGGGTGTCGATCCGCATGCCGAGCGGCACCCGCCACGAGTCCACGCACACCGTGTAGGTACGGGTCTTCGCCGCCCCGCCCGCGATCGGGGCCGGCAGCGGCTGGCTCGAATTGACCGTGGCCCAGTCGATGCCGAGCGCGCCGATCACATGCGTGGCGAAGCCGACCGTGCCCGAACGGGCCGCCGTGCCACCGGTGTTGCGGAAGGTGACCGTCACGTTCTCGCACCAGCGCCGGTCGGTGTCGGTGAGGACCGGTGCGGAGAGGGTGAGCGCGGCGGGCGTCGGCGGCTTGGTGGTCGGTGGGCTGGTGGTGGTCGGCTGCGGCGAAGGCACGTGCGCCGGCGGCGGGGCCGGAGTCGTGACGGGTGTGGTCGGTGCCGCCCCTGACGTACGCGGCGGGGCCGGCGTGGCCCGTACCGGCGGTGGCGCCGTCGTGCTCGGAGTCGTACCACCGCCCGAACCGGACGGGGCGGGTCCCGGGGACGGGGACGTCGTGCTGGACGTCGGCTCCGGGTTCTTGGAGCCCGTCGGGTCCAGGGGCACCAGCGTCACCGCGCCCGACGGCTTCACCGCGCCCTGTGGGCCTGTCTGGCCGCCGCCGACCGCCGCGTACCCCTCGCCGTCGTCGCCCGTGCCGCACGCGGTCAGCGCTCCGCCGAGGCAGAGCGCGACCACCACGAGTCCAAGCTGCTTCCTCTGGAGCATGGCGCCAGTGTGGCTGACGGAGCGTCAGCAAGGAAGCAGAACAGGGAATTCCAGGCGGGATCAGTCCGCGATCAGGCCCTCGCGCAGCTGTGCGAGCGTCCGCGTGAGCAGCCGCGACACGTGCATCTGCGAGATGCCGACCTCCTCGCCGATCTGCGACTGGGTCATGTTCGCGAAGAACCGCAGCATGATGATCTGCCGCTCGCGGGGCGGGAGTTTGGCGAGCAGCGGCTTGAGCGACTCGCGGTACTCGACGCCTTCCAGGGCCGTGTCCTCGTAGCCGAGGCGGTCGGCCAGCGAGCCCTCGCCGCCGTCGTCCTCGGGGGACGGGGAGTCGAGGGAGGAGGCGGTGTACGCGTTGCCGACGGCGAGGCCGTCGACGACGTCCTCCTCGGACACGCCGAGCACGGCGGCGAGTTCGGGCACGGTCGGCGAGCGGTCGAGCTTCTGGGCGAGCTCGTCGCTGGCCTTGGTGAGCGCGAGGCGCAGCTCCTGGAGGCGGCGCGGGACGCGGACGGACCAGGAGGTGTCGCGGAAGAAGCGCTTGATCTCGCCGACGACGGTCGGCATCGCGAACGTCGGGAACTCCACGCCGCGTTCGCAGTCGAAGCGGTCGATCGCCTTGATCAGGCCGATGGTGCCGACCTGGACGATGTCCTCCATCGGCTCGTTGCGGGAGCGGAAGCGGGCGGCCGCGTAGCGCACGAGGGGGAGGTTGAGCTCGATGAGGGTGTCGCGGACGTAGGTCCGCTCGGGGCTGTCCTCGGCGGCGCCCTTGTCGTCGAGGGCGCGCAGGCGCAGGAACAGGGAGCGGGAGAGGGTGCGGGTGTCGATGGCCTCGGGCGTCACGACCGCCGGCGGGGCGGCGACGAGCGTCTCGTCGTGTCCCGTCGCCGTCCCGGCGCTGTCCGGGTGCTCCGGCGCGGAATCGGTGCTCTCCGCGGCGGGCGCCGTCGTCTGCGCGGGCATGGGAACGGGCGTGAGCGTGAGCACCTTCGAGCTGCCCTGTTCTGCGGACATGCCACCCCCTTGAGGTCGCGGACGGTCGTGTCGGCCACGACCATCTGAGGAACGCAGCCTCCACCTGAATACCGGCGGCAGGGCCGCGGCAAACGCGCTTCCAGCAGAATGTCACATGTCGGCAACGCGCTGTAGTGACTTGTCGACACAACGGGGGGGAATATCCGCAGGAAACAAGGGGTGTGCGGCATTTGAGAGGCCGTTGAACTACGCCAAAACGGTTTACCCGTTCCAGTTACGCCTCGATCCGATTTGCGGATCTCAGCCGGGCGAAGCTCCGGGCGAGGAGCCTTGACACGTGCATCTGCGAGACGCCCAGCTCCTGGCTGATCTGGGACTGCGTCAGGTTCGAGTAGTAACGGAGCATCAGGATCCGCTGCTCGCGCTCGGGCAGCTGGACGAGCAGGTGCCGGACGAGGTCGCGGTGCTCGACGCCGGCGAGCGCGGGGTCCTCGTAGCCGAGCCGGTCGAGCAGCCCGGGCAGCCCGTCGCCCTCCTGGGCCGCCTCCAGGGAGGTGGCGTGGTACGAGCGGCCGGCCTCGATGCAGGCGAGCACCTCGTCCTCGCCGATCTTCAGCCGCTCGGCGATCTCGGCGGTGGTGGGCGAGCGCCCGTGGGCCGTGGTGAGGTCCTCGGTCGCGCCGTTGACCTGCACCCACAGCTCGTGGAGGCGGCGCGGGACGTGGACCGTGCGGACGTTGTCGCGGAAGTAGCGCTTGATCTCGCCGACGACGGTCGGCATCGCGAAGGTCGGGAACTGCACGCCCCGGTCCGGGTCGAAGCGGTCGATGGCGTTGATCAGGCCGATCGTGCCGACCTGGACCACGTCCTCCATCGGCTCGTTGCGGGAGCGGAAGCGGGCGGCCGCGTAGCGCACGAGGGGCAGGTTGGCCTCGATGAGCGCGCCGCGCACCCGGTGGTGCTCGGCGGTGCCCGGCTCCAGGTTCTTCAGCTGCCCGAAGAGCACCTGGGTGAGCGCGCGGGTGTCGGCGCCGCGGGTGCTCTGGGGCCGGGGGCGGGGCGTGTCCACGGGGCGGGGCGGGTCCGCCGCGTGCGGGGCGTCCGGGGTCCGCGGGGGGTCCGGGGGACGGGGGGTGTCGGGGGCCCCGGCTTCGTTCTGGGGCGGGACCTGAGGCGCTGTACTGGCCGGCACGTTCACGCCACCCCTTCACGTCAACGTCGTTCGCGTCAACATCGGTCGACTCATCCGTCAAAAGCGGTCATAGCATCACAAGACATGTCCACTGTGTGCAAGCACCGCATATCGACGTGTTGAGGGTGGGTTCGACGGGTAAGAATGCGGGCCCCCCGCCGTGGTCGGCGAGGGGCCCGCAGAAGCAGAAGGCGAAAGGTCAGCCTTCGATCTCGTAGTCGGCGATGACCCACGTGGAGAACTCGCGCCACAGGGCCACACCCGCCTGGTGGGCAGGGTGGTCCAGGTAGCGCTGCAGGGCGTCCTTGTCCGCGACGGCCGAGTTGATGGCGAAGTCGTACGCGATCGGCCGGTCGGTGATGTTCCAGTCGCACTCCCAGAACGTCAGCTCGGGGATCTCCGAACCGAGGGCACGGAAGGCTTCGACGCCCGCGACGACGCGCGCTTCGTCCCGCCGCACGCCGTCGTTGAGCTTGAAGAGGACCAGATGGCGGATCACTGTCGTCTCCTAATTCACGAGCTCGGTCATGAACTGACCGACACCTTGAGCGGCGCTCGATATGCCTTCGAACCCTACCTGGACGAGTTCCGCCGCCCGGGCCGGGGACGTGATGATCGTGTACAGCACAAAGACCACGACCGCGTAGAGCGCGATCTTCTTCGCCTGCGCCATTCCGTCTGCCCCTCCCCGTGTGTCTCCCCTGTCGCCGCCCGAGGGCGGTCGCCGAGTCTAGCCGAGCACATTCTGGCCGCACCTGATCGCACCTGACCGATCCTTTATGGACCAAGGGCCCGGCGATGGGGGCCTTTTGCCGACCCCCGGAACGCTCGCGGACGAGCAGGATGGATGACGAGCCCGGCGGATCTGGCAGGAATCCAAAGGGCTGTGGAACCGGCCCTCACTGCGGGGTCCACGCCGCGAGCTTCCCCCCTGACCGCGGCGCCGGATCGGCAGGGCCGGTTCTCATCGGGGGGAGCGGCTTGCCCCCCCGACGCCGCTCCCCCCGTCCGGACCGTTCACGCATACGACGAAGGCCCGGTGTCATACGACACCGGGCCTTCAATCAGAGCGGTAGCGGAGGGATTTGAACCCTCGGTGAGTTTCCCCACACTCGCTTTCGAGGCGAGCTCCTTCGGCCGCTCGGACACGCTACCGAGAGAGAGCTTAGCCCAAAGGCGCCCAGGACTGAAATCCGTATGTCTCCGCAGGTCGGAGCGCAGGTCGGAGCGCAGGTCGGAGCGCAGGTCGGAGCGCAGATCGGAGCGCAGATCGGAGCGCAGGCTTGAGCGCAACCGAAGCCGGGTCCCGGGAGCGTCAGCGGTCGCGGAAGAAGCGGGTCAGCTGCGCCGAGCACTCCGCCTCCAGGACGCCCTGGATCACCTCGGGCCGGTGGTTCAGACGGCGGTCGCGGACCAGGTCCCACAAGGACCCGGTGGCGCCGGCCTTCTCGTCCCAGGCGCCGAACACCACCCGTTCGACCCGCGCCTGGACGAGCGCGCCCGCGCACATCACGCAGGGCTCCAGCGTCACGACGAGCGTGCAGCCGGTCAGCCGCCACTCGCCGAGCGCCGCCGCGCCCCGGCGCAGCGCCAGGACCTCGGCGTGGGCCGTGGGGTCGCCGGTCGCCTCGCGCTCGTTGTGGCCGAGCGCGAGGACATGACCGTCGGGGGAGAGCAGGACCGCGCCGACCGGTACGTCACCGGCCTGCGCGGCCCGGTCGGCCTCGGCGAGCGCACGCCGCATCGACGCGCGCCAGGGGTCCCGTACGGGATCGGGGGCGTGCTCCGGGTCTCGTACGGGATCCTCCTCCGCGCCCGTGCCCGGGCCACGTACGGCGAGCGGCACTAGCGCACGGCCTCCAGGATCTCCCCGGCGCCGATGGCGTCCGCGATCTCCCCGAGGGCGTCGCCGGTCTCCAGGCCGAGCAGGTCCCGCTCGGACATGCCGAGGTCGGCCAGGACGCGGCCCTCGCCGAGCGGACCGGCGGGCGCGATGCCGCCGTCGGCGTCCTCCGCGTCCGCGTCGGCCTCCAGGGCCTCCGGCTCGCCGTCCTCGGTGCCGTCCAGGTCCAGCTCGTCCAGCTCGTCGGACAGGGCGTCGTCGTCCTTGCCGAGGAGTTCGCCGGTGAGGATCTCCCCGTACGAGGAGCGGGCCGCGGCGGCGCCGTTCGACACGTAGACGCGGGGGTCGTCCTCGCCGTCGACGCGGACGAGGCCGAACCACGCGTCCTCCTGCTCGATGAAGACGATCACCGTCTCGCCGTCGTCGGCCGCCGACTCGCGGGCCAGGTCGGCGAGGTCCGCCAGCGTTTCCACGTCGTCGAGCTCGATGTCGCGCGCTTCCCACCCGTCTTCGGTGCGCGCGAGCAGTGCGGCGAAGTACACCTGACTCTCCCACTGATCAGAGGTGTGATGATCCGGCGGCGCGCTGCTGAGCCCCGCCCAATCGGCATCGTGACAGAAACCTCGCCCGTTGGAGAGGTCTTCGGCTCTTGCGTCGTGCATCAGTCTGAACGACGCCCGGATCGGGCGGGCGTGCGACCCCGGCGCACACAGGGGGCGCACGGACGTGCCGGCTTCCTGCTGGTCACCCGCCCGTCACCAGCGGAACGTGCGCATGCGCATCGCCTGTCGCATGCGTGCCGCCCGGGCGCGCCGGGGCTGCACGCGGTCGCGCAGCGCCTTGGCCTCGTTCAGCTCGCGCAGGAACTGGGCGCGGCGTCTGCGGCGCTCCGCGTCGGTCTCCCGGCGGGGCTCCTCGTCGGGAGCCGCCCCGCCGGGCCGGTCCTTCCCCGGGTCGCGCTCCGGGGCGCGCTCCCGGGGACGTCGAGGGTTGCGCTCCGGGTCGCGCTCCGGGTCGTGTTGCGGGTCGGGCATGGGCCACACCACCCCAGGCTGGGTTCCCTGTGCCCCCACCTTCCCTCCCCCGCGAGGGTTGACGCCAGTTCCGGCCACCGTTCCCGGCTACTGTTGAGGCATGCGTCTCCATGTTGTTGATCACCCGCTGGTCGCCCACAAGCTCACCACCCTGCGCGACAAGCGCACGGACTCCGCCACCTTCCGCCGGCTCGCCGACGAGCTGGTCACCCTGCTCGCCTACGAGGCGACCCGGGACGTGCGGACCGAGCAGGTCGACATCGAGACCCCCGTGACGCCGACGACCGGCGTCAAGCTGTCCCACCCGCGGCCGCTCGTGGTCCCGATCCTGCGCGCCGGTCTCGGCATGCTGGACGGCATGGTGCGGCTGCTGCCGACCGCCGAGGTCGGCTTCCTCGGCATGATCCGCAACGAGGAGACGCTGGAGGCGTCGACCTACGCGACGCGGATGCCGGAGGACCTGTCCGGCCGCCAGGTGTACGTCCTCGACCCGATGCTCGCGACCGGCGGCACGCTCGTCGCGGCGATCCAGGAGCTGATCCGGCGCGGCGCCGACGACGTGACCGCCGTCGTGCTGCTCGCCGCCCCGGAGGGCGTCGAGGTCATGGAGCGCGAGCTGGCGGGCACGCCGGTGACCGTCGTGACGGCCTCGGTCGACGAGCGGCTCAACGAGCACGGCTACATCGTGCCGGGCCTGGGCGACGCGGGCGACCGCATGTACGGCAGCGCCGAGTAGTCCGGGCCCGGGAGCCTTCGCCGGTTCCCGGCCGGCTCTTGGCTAGCTCTTGCAGGGCGCGGCCGGTTTCGGCTTGTTGAGCGCGATCAGCGCCGCGTCCGCCGCGGCCTTCGGGTCGAGCTGCTTGAAGGCCGTACCGATGATGAGGTCGACATCCGCCGTGGCGCGGGTGTCGACCTTCGTCGTTGCGCCCTTGAGCTGCGTACCGACGACCGAGAAGGTGCCCTTGGTGGCTCCGGGCGCGCCGAGCAGCAGGCCGGTGCCGGGGACCTTCTTGTCGTACGCGGCGGGCGCGTTGCCGACCTTGCCGATGACGAAGCCGCGCTTCTTCAGCTCGTCCGCGGTCGCCTTCGCGAGCCCGCCGCGCGGGGTCGCGTTGTAGACGTTCACGGTGATCTGGGCCGGCTTGGGCAGCGCGGCGGCGCCGGGCTGCGTGCTCGCCCTCGGAGCCGGGGCGGGCTTGCAGTCGTTCTGCTTGCCGGCTGCCGTGGTCGTCTTCTCGTCGCCGCCGGAGAAGACGTCGACGAGCTGCAGCGTCCCCCAGCCGGCCGCGCCGAGCACGAGCACGGCGGCCGCCGCCCCGAGGACGATCCTGCGCCGGCGGTGGGGGCGGCGCATGCGGGGGTAGACATCCCCCGTGATGCGGTACTTTCCGCCCATTCCGGGGGGAGTGAGCATGCTCATGAACGCAGCGTAATGCGACCCGCCGGGGATGCCTACTGGATGATCATGTGATCGCGTCCGGATGGGCGCGAAGAGACCCCGAAAGGATCAGCCGGAGGCGGTCCGGGAGCGGTCCGCGGGCCGGCAGAGGGAGCACCCGGAGGCGGTCCGGAGGTGGTTCGCAGGCGGTCCGCGGACCGGCAGGGGAGCGCCCGGAGGTGGCCCGGAGACGGTCCGGAGACCGTCCGGGAGGCCCGGGGCTCAGTCCATTTCGAGGACGCGCGCGTGCAGCACCTGGCGCTGCTGCAGCGCGGCACGCACCGCGCGGTGCAGTCCGTCCTCCAGGTAGAGATCGCCGCGCCACTTCACGACGTGCGCGAAGAGGTCGCCGTAGAAGGTGGAGTCCTCGGCGAGCAGCGTCTCCAGGTCCAGCTGGCCCTTGGTGGTCACCAGCTGATCGAGGCGGACCGGGCGCGGTGCCACGTCCGCCCACTGCCGGGTGCTTTCCCGGCCGTGGTCGGGATACGGCCGGCCGTTTCCGATGCGCTTGAAGATCACACGGAAAGCCTACCGGGCGAGCGGCTCCCGGCGCAGCCACGCGGCCCCGGTGCGAAGCTGGGGCAAAACGCATGAAACATGACCGCACGACACCATGACAGGGGTCCGTCATGACCGAGAGCGCGCAGCCCTGGGACCGGATCGCCGCCGGGTACGCCTTCGACGGAGCCGCACTCGAACTGGGGGCGGTGCTCTGGGACGGCGCCTGTCACCCGGACGCGCGGGTGCGCGTGCCGCTGCCGATGCTCAACCGGCACGGCCTCGTCGCCGGCGCGACCGGCACCGGCAAGACCAAGACCCTCCAACTGCTCGCCGAACAGCTCTCCGCCAACGGTGTGCCCGTCTTCCTCGCCGACATCAAGGGCGACGTCTCCGGCATCTCCGCGCCCGGCCAGGACGGCGGGAAGGTGCGCGAACGGGCCGGGCAGGTGGGGCAGGAGTGGACGGCGACGGGCTTCCCGTGCGAGTTCTACGAGCTCGGGGGCGACGGCGGTGCGGGCGGCGGCATCCCGATCCGGGCCACCGTCACCGGCTTCGGGCCGCTGCTCCTGTCCAAGGTGCTCCAGCTCAACCAGACCCAGGAGCAGTCGCTCGGCCTGATCTTCCACTACGCCGACACCAAGGGCCTGGAGCTCGTCGACCTCAAGGACCTGCGGGCGGTGGTCGCGTTCCTCGTCTCCGACCAGGGCAAGGCCGAGTTGAAGGGCATCGGCGGGCTCTCGACGGTGACGGCCGGCGTGATCCTGCGCGCGATCACCGCCTTCGAGCAGCAGGGCGCGGCCGGCTTCTTCGGCGAGCCGGAGTTCGACACGAGCGAGTTGCTGCGGACCGCGCCGGGCGGCGACGGACGCGGCATCGTCTCCGTACTCGAACTCCCCGCCGTACAGGACAAGCCGCACCTCTTCTCGACCTTCCTGATGTGGCTGCTCGCGGACCTGTACGGGGACCTGCCCGAGGTCGGCGACCTCGACAAGCCCAAGCTGGTGTTCTTCTTCGATGAGGCGCACCTGCTCTTCAACGGGGCATCGAAGGCGTTCCTGGAGTCGGTCACGCAGACCGTGCGGCTCATCCGCTCCAAGGGCGTCGGGATCTTCTTCGTGACGCAGACCCCGAGGGACGTGCCCGCGGACGTCCTCGCCCAGCTCGGCAACCGGGTCCAGCACGCGCTGCGCGCCTTCACCCCGGACGACGCGAAGGCGCTGAAGGCGACCGTGCGGACGTTCCCGAAGTCGGCGTACGACCTGGAGGAGGTGCTGACCGGGCTCGGTACGGGCGAGGCGGTCGTCACCGTGCTCAGCGAGAACGGCGCCCCGACGCCGGTCGCGGCGACCCGGCTGCGCGCGCCGCAGTCGCTGATGGGCCCGGTCCCGGCGGCCGACCTGGCGGCGGCGGTGAAGGCCTCGCCGCTGTACGGGCGGTACGCGCAGGCGGTGGACCGGGAGTCGGCGTACGAGAAGCTGACGGCGGAGCAGCGGGCGGCGGAGGCGGCGGCCGAGCAGGCCGTGGCCGAGAAGGAGGCCGGGAAGCAGGCCGGGAAGGAGCCCGGGAAGGAGCCCGGGAAGGAGGGAGCGAGGGCTCCCAGGGCGCCGGAGCAGCCGCAGGAGGAGCCCTCGCTCGTCGAACAGGTGGTGGGAAGCGGCCTGTTCAAGTCCCTGGCGCGGTCGGTCGGCACCCAGCTGGGCCGGGAGATCTCCCGTTCGCTGTTCGGGACCGCGCGCCGTAAGCGGTGACTACTGGGTGACGTCGTCGCCGTCGGCGTGCAGGCCGCCGCCGCTGCCCGCGTCGCCGGTGGTCGGTGTGAAGGCCACCGGGCGGGTGAGGGAGCTGATGTCGTGGGCGTAGGTGCCCACGGCGTTGGCGATGACGTCGATGTTGACGTCGAAGGCGTGCATGTCGATGTTGGTGATGTCGTCGCCCTTGGCGTGGTAGTTCACGTCGTACGCGACGCCCGCCGTGCCGCCGTACTTCGCCGCCTGCGCGGCGGTCTTGAGGCCCTCGGCGCCGGTGAAGGTGCCGCCGGAGGGGATGCCGACCTCGATGAACGGGCCGTAGTCGGAGCGGCCGGTGAAGTCGGTGCCCTCGTGCGGGGTGCCGTTGCGGTCCATGAAGTCGGTGATGTCGCGCTCCAGTTGCGCGGAGCCCTTGGGGCCGGCGCCCGCGCCGACGCCGTCGGAGTCGTCGCCGTCGTAGACGAACAGCCCGTAGTTCGGCGAGGCGATCATGTCGAAGTTGAGGTAGAGCTTGATCTCCTTCTTGCCGAGGTCCGTGAGGTTCGCGACGTAGTGCTCGGAGCCGAGCAGGCCGTTCTCCTCGGCGGACCACCAGGCGAAGCGGATCTTGTTGCGGACCTTGCCGAGCTCCTTGGTCTTCGACAGCTCCAGGGCGGTCTGGAGGAGGCCGGCGGAGCCGGAGCCGTTGTCGTTGATGCCGGGGCCGGCGGTGACGGAGTCGAGGTGGGAGCCGAGCATCACGGTGTTGGCGGCGTTGCCGCCGGGGGTCTCCGCGATGACGTTGTTGGTGGAACGCTTCTCCTGGAGCTGGCGCACCTCGAAGGAGAGGCTGACCGGGCCCTTGGCGAGCTCGGCGGTGAGCTGCTCGCCCTCGGCCTGGGAGAGGCCCGCGGTCGGGATCTTCACGCCGGCCGGGTCGCCGAGGGTGCCCGAGAGCGCGCCCGCGGTGTTGTTGTAGATGATCGCGCCGACGGCGCCGGCCGCGGCGGCGTTCGCCTGCTTGACGAGGAAGGTGCAGCCGCCGCGCTTGATCAGCGCGACCTTGCCGGTGAAGGCGCCGGCGGCGAAGTCGCCCGGCTCGCAGCCGTTGCTGCCGTCGGCGTCGACGGGGGCGGCGGCGAGGTCGGCCCTGACGCCGCCGACCGGGGTGGAGGCGGTGTACGTCATCGCGTGCAGGCCGAGGTCGCGGGCCGGCGTGGCGGAGGTGACGGTGGCCTTCTCGGCGAGCGTCTGCGTGAAGACGAAGTCGAACTTCTGGTACGTGACGGCGTAGCCGGCCTTCTTCAGCTGCGTGTAGACGTACGCGGCGGAGGCGTCGTGGCCGAGGGTGCCGGCCGCCCGGTTGCCGCCGGCGGAGTCGGCTATCGCCTGGAGCTTCTGCAGGTGCTTGTACGCGTCCTCGGCGGACGTCGCGCGGACCAGCTTCTTCGACAGCCGGGCGGCGTCCCGGGCCTCGGCGGCCCCGGGTGCGGGGGAGGCGGTGGCGGGCGCGGCGAGCACCAGCGGGGTGGCGAGTGCGGCTGCGGCGAGGACGGCGGCGGCCCTGCGCTGGGATGCGTTCACAGAAGTCCTTCCCGATGTGGTCGAGGTTGAGGGGAAGTTAGCGACCTTGAGGTGGTTCTGTGAACACGTCCGACACAATTCCTGTCAGGTAGAACAGGATTGACATCTGGAATTATCAATTCACTCCACTTTTCCCGGACTTTGCCGAGCCGGCCGTCTTTGCCGACGTGGACGGCGTGGACGGCGTGGACGACTTGGCCGTCTTTGCCGACGTGGCCGATTTCGCGGCCTTGGCAGCAGCCTTCATCTCCTGCTTGTGCGCCCGCACCTTCGCCAGTGATTCCGGCCCGGTGATGTCGGCGGCCGAGCGGTAGCAGTCGTCCTCCCCGTACGGGCCCGCCGCCTCCCGCCAGCCCTTCGGCCGCACGCCGTACTGCTTGCCGAGCAGCGCCAGGAAGATGCCCGCCTTCTGCTTGCCGAAGCCGGGCAGCGCCTCCAGACGGGCGCGCAGCTCCTCGCCCGTGGCCGCGTCCCGCCACACCGCCTCCGCCTCGCCGCCGTACTCGTCGACCAGGAAGCGGCACAGCTGCTGGATCCGCTTGGCCATGGAGCCCGGGTAGCGGTGCACGGCCGGCTTCTGCGAGAGCAGCGCGGCGAAGGCCTCCGGGTCCTGCGCGGCGATCTCGCCCGCGTCGAGGTCGTCGCGGCCCATGCGGGTCGCGATCGTGTACGGACCGGAGAACGCCCACTCCATCGGCACCTGCTGGTCGAGGAGCATGCCGACGAGCGCGGCCAGCGGGGAGCGTGCGAGGAGCGCGTCGGCGTCGGGCTGCTGGGCGAGGTGGATCGCGGGGTGCTGGGGGTTCGTGGGGCGGCTGGTGGGGCTCATGTCCCGATCATCGGGTCGGGCGACCGGGCCCGCCCGGTGGGTCACTCCTCCGGCGCAGCCCGGGCGGGGCGTTCGGGCGCGAAGCGTTCGAGGGCGGTGAGCAGATGGCGGCGGGTCTCCTCGTCGCCGAGGTGGCCGGCCGCCTCGACGACGTGCAGCTCGGCGTCCGGCCAGGCCCGGGTCAGCTCCCAGGCGGTGGCCGGCGGCCCGGCCATGTCGAGCCGGCCGTGCACCAGCACGCCCGGGATGCCGGCGAGCCGGTGCGCGTCCCTGATCAGGGCGCCCTCCTCCAGGAACGCGCCCCGGGCGAAGTAGTGCGAGCAGATCCGTACGAGGCCGAGCCGGGCGTCGTCGGCGCGGTCGCCGTACGGGGTGCCCTGGCCCTCCATCGACAGGACGGCGTCCTCCCAGGCGCACCAGTCGTTCGCCGCCCGCGCCCGTACCGCCGGGTCCAGTGGACGCGGTTGCCGTCGCCGACGTCGAGCATGCCCTCGTCGTACGGGGCGAGGCCGGGAAACGGCTCGGGAGGCGGCTCGGCGGTCATCCGTCCGACGCTAGCGGTTGCCGCCCACCCGCACCTCGGCGTTTTCGCACCAGGCGAGCACATCCGGCCATTCCCCGTACCCGGTGTCGGGGTTGAGGTGCCCGCCGCCGGGGACGTGGTCGACGTCGAGACCGAGCGGGGTGCCGTAGGGGACGTCGGCGCCCTCGGGGCAGTACGGGTCGCCGTCCCCGTACACGAGCCGGGCGTTCCTCATGTCGAGACCGGTGAGCTCCAGGCCGTCGGCGAAGCCGGCGATCTCCGGAATCGAGGCCGTGACCTGCGGCGACGGCGGCGCGACGAGCAGCACCCGGTCCGCGGCGGGCGCCCGTCCGGCGGCTACCGCGCGCAGCCACAGCAGTACGCCGAGGCTGTGTCCGAGTACGACGAACTCGCCCTCGCCGGCCGGTCGTTCGCCGTGCTCCTCCAGGGCGTCCAGCCAGTCGGCGAGCCGCGGCGCGTCGGGCTCGGGCAGTTGCGGATAGCGCACCTCGTGCCCGCGCTCGCGCAGCGCGCCGGCGAGCCAGTGCTGCCAGTGGCCGGGCGGGCGGTGGTTCTGGAAGCCGTGGAGGATGAGGAACGTGGTCGTCATGGCCTGATCATGCGCGGCGGGCGCGGGGCCGGTCCAGACGTTCCGGGTGCTGGACCTCGGCGGCCCGGGGGCGGGGCGCGCCTGCGGATGGGCCCGGCCCGGCACGCGCGGCTCAGGCGCTGCGCAGGCTGAGCAACTCCCGTACGCCCGTCTTCAGTTCCTCCGCGGACAGCCGCTGCTCCTGGGACAGGTGGTGCATCAGGCTCGGCGAGAACGGGGCGAGGAGGAGGTGGGCCAGGAGCGGGGCGTTCGCGGTGGGGCGGGACTGGGTGACCAGCATCGTGACGTGGGCGTGCGTCGCCAGGTAGGCGCCGCTGGTGTAGCGGGCGCTGGGGGCGGCGGTCTGGGCCGCGAGGAGGATCGCGCGCTGTTCGACGACGCGGTCGACGAGGGCGTCGAGGAAGGCGTCGAGGCGCTCGGCGGCGGGCGCGCCGGGGCCGAGCGGGGGCGGGCCGCTCAGATACGCCTCCTGGAACTGCCGCTCGCGGTCGTCGAGCAGGGCCCACAGCAGCTGGGAGACGTCGCCGAAGCGGCGGTAGACGGTGCCCACGCCGATGCCGCTGGCGTGCGCGACCTGGTTCATGGTGACCGCCTCGGGGCCCGAGTCGGCGACGATGCGGGCGGCGGCGTCGAGGATCCGGCGGCGGTTGCGGGCGGCGTCGGCGCGCTCGGGGGCGGGGGCGCCGGCGGTCGGCAGCAGGCTGAGCAGCGGCGCGGGCGGCCGGGGCGTCGGCCCGCCGTCGGCCTGCGGTTTCTTGGTGCCCATCTGCTGCTGCCTGCCTCTCCGGCCTGTCCCCCTCGGTCGTTTCCTGTCTCAGAGCATACCCGCCCCCTGATCAAAACGGATTGCTATCCGCTTACCCCTCCGCCGCCTCGGGATTACATACCCCCGGGGGTACTTCTGTTATCGTCGGCAAGGTCGGATGTATACCCCGGGGGGTAATGAGGGTTTCTTGTTCCTGGAAGGAGAACGGGCGTGTTGGTGACCGTGACCGCCCTCGCGGCCGGCGCCGTCGTCGGGCTCGCGCTCGGGGCGCTCGGCGGAGGCGGCAGTGTGCTCGCCGTCCCGGCCCTGATCTATCTGCTGGGCTTCACGCCGACCGCCGCCGCCACCGCGAGCCTGCTCATCGTGCTCGCGACCTCCGCGACCGCGCTGTACGGGCACGCCCGCGACGGCCAGGTGCGCTGGCGCACGGGCGCGGTCTTCGCCGCGGCCGGCCTCGTACCGGCCGCGCTCGGCGGACTGCTCGCCGCACGGCTGCCGGAGTGGCTGCTGACCGTCGGCTTCGTGGCGGTGGCGGGATTCGCGGCGGTACGGATGGTCCGCCGCGCCCCGGCGGCCGAGGCGGTACGGCGCTCGGGCCCCGCGGTCGCGGGTGCGGGCGCCGGGCTCGGCGCGGTCACCGGCGTGCTCGGGGTGGGCGGCGGTTTCCTGACCGTGCCCGCGCTCGTCCAGGTCGTCGGCCTGCGGATGCGCCCGGCCGTCGGCACGAGCCTGCTCGTCGTCGCCGTCAACGCGCTCGCCGCGCTGCTCGCCCGCTCGGGGACCGCCGCGCCGCTCGACTGGGCGGTCGTCGCACCGTTCGCGGGGGCGGCGGTGCTCGGCGCGTGGGACGGCCGGCGGCTGGCCACCCGGATACCGGCCGAGAGGCTGCGCCGGGCCTTCGGGTTCCTGCTCCTCCTGGTGGCCGCCCTGATGCTCGTCGACCTGCTGCTCTAGGCCGGTCCTAGGCCAGCGACAGGAAGAGCTTCTCCAGCCTGGCCCGCATCTGGTCGGGGTCCTCGCCGGTCCTGCGCCCGTTCTCCATGTCCGTGAGGCACTGCTGGAGACCGGTCGCGATGATCGCGAACCCGGCCCGGTCCAGGGCCCGGGAGGCGGCGGCCAGCTGGGTCACGACCTCCTCGCAGTCGCGACCCTCCTCGATCATCCGGATGACTCCGGAGATCTGTCCCTGCGCCCGGCGCAGCCGGTTCAGTACGGCCTTCAGCTCGGCGCCCGCGAGATCCAGTTCCACGACCACTCCTCCACAGATACCCCAGGGGGTAATTTACTCCCCGCCTCGGGGTCCCGTCGAAGACCAAGGATGACACCTGCCATGACCCTCACCACCGCCCTCGACGCCGACCAGGCCCACGCCCGCCTCGCCGAGCTGACCGTCGTCGACGTCCGCAGCCCCGCCGAGTACGCCGGCGGCCACGTCCCCGGCGCCCTCAACGTCCCGCTCGACCGCCTCGACCAGGCCGTCCCCGCCCTCAAGGAGGCCGCCGCCCGCGGCGCGCTCCTCGTCGTCTGCCAGTCCGGCAACCGCTCCCGCACCGCCTGCACCCGCCTCGCCGCCCAGGGCATCCCCACCCTCGACCTGACCGGCGGCACCGCCGGCTACGCCACCCGCGGCCACACCCTCGCCCGCCCCGCCGGCGCCCCCGCCCGCACCCCCTGGGCCATGGACCGCCAGGTCCGCCTCACCGCCGGCACCCTCGTCCTGGTCGGCCTCCTCCTCGCCCTCCTCGTCCACCCCGCCTTCCAGCTCCTCTCGGCGGCCATCGCCGGCGGCCTCGTCTTCTCGGCCCTCACCAACACCTGCGGCATGGCGGCGATGCTCGGCAAGCTCCCCTACAACCGCGCCACCTCCTGCGGCATGGACCTGAACACCACCCTGACCCGCCTCCGCAACGGCTGACGCCACCGAAGGCCGCCCGCAAAGGGCGGCCTTCGGTGGCCCGGGCGTCACGGATCGAGTCGGGCCGCCCGCATCTGCAGGTAGCGCCGTTCCGGGAGGCTCGCGGTCGCGCGGGCGGCGGTGCGGTAGGCGGCGGCCGCGGCTTGGTGGGCGCCGGTGCGTTCGAGGAGGTGGGCGCGGACGGCGGGGAGGCGGTGGGCGGTCACCGGGGTGGGGAGGCGGGGTTCGAGGGCGGTGAGGGCGGTCAGGGCCGCCTGCGGGCCGTCGACCATCGCGAGCGCGACCACGCGGCCGAGCTCCGCCATCGGGTCGCCCGGGAGCTTGGTGAGGAGGACGTCGTAGAGGGCGAGGATCTGGGGCCAGTCGGTGCGGGCCGGGTCCGGGGCCTCGTCGTGGAGGGCGGCGATGGCGGCCTGGAGCTGGTACGGGCCGGGCGGGCCCTCCGTCAGGGCCTCCTCGACCAGGGCGGTGCCCTCCGCGATCGCCGGCCGGTCCCAGCGGGAGCGGTCCTGCTCGTCGAGCGGGACCAGCTCGCCCTCCGGCCCCGTGCGGGCCGCGCTGCGGGCCTCGGTCAGCAGCATCAGGGCCAGCAGCCCGGTCACCGCGCCCTCGCGGGGCAGCAGCCGCCGGACCGCCCGGGTCAGCCGGATGGCCTCGCGGGCCAGGTCGGCGCGGTGCAGGGCGGGTCCTGCGGTGGCGGTGTAGCCCTCGTTGAAGATCAGGTACAGGACGTGGAGCACCGAGTCCAGGCGGGCGTCCCGGTCCTCGGGGCGGGGCGGGCGGAACGGGTGGTCCGCCCCGGTCGCCCGCAGCCGCGCCTTCGCCCGGCTGATCCGCTGCGCCACCGTCGCCTCGGGCACCAGGAACGCGTGGGCGATCTCCGCCGTCGTCAGCCCGCCCACCGCCCGCAGCGTCAGCGCGATCCTCCCCGGCGGCGGCAGCACCGGATCGCAGCACAGGAAGAGCAGCGTGAGCGTGTCGTCGTCGGCCGGCGCCGCCCGTACCTCGCGCGGTTCGAGCCGCAGCGCCGTCTCCTCGCGCCGCGCCCGCGCCTCCTCCGACCGCAGTGCGTCCACCAGGCGCCGCGACGCCACCCGGATCAGCCAGCCGCGCGGATTGCCCGGCACCCCGTCCCGCGGCCACTGCCCGGCGGCGGCGAGCAGCGCCTCCTGCACGGCGTCCTCGGCGGCGTCGAAGTGCCCGTAGCGGCGCACGAGCGCGCCGAGGACCTGCGGCGCGTGCAGCCGCAGCAGGTCCTCGACGGCGTACGGAGGAGTCAGAGGAGCCAAAGGGGGATCAGCCCTGCCCGGCCAGCAGGTCCGCCCCGCCCCGCTCGTCGATCTGCCGGATCACCACCGGATACACCGGCGCCCCGGCCGGCTGCGGGCAGCTCGCCGCCCGCGCCGCGATCTCGGTCACCCGCTCCAGGCTCTCGCAGTCGACGATCCAGTACCCGGCGAGCACCTCCTTCGTCTCCCCGTACGGCCCGTCCGTGACCACCGGCCGCCCCGTGCCGTCGACGCTGACGAACCGGGTCCGCCCGGGCTCGACCAGACCCTGCGCGTCGACCAGCTCCCCGGTCTCGGCGAGATCGTCGTTGATCGCGTTCATGTGCGCGAACATCGCCTTCAGGTCCTGCTCGCTCCAGGCCGGGCTGTGCGCGGACGCCTTCCCGATCATGGCGTCGTAGTCGGCCTGTGCGCCCTGCACCATCACCAGGTACTTCATGACGTTCTCCTCGTCCGGAGGGTGTGCTGTGGTTCTTTCACAGGGGACGTCGGAGCCGGGCCGGGTTTCTCGACACTCAGCCCGATGCCTCCCGCGATGTCACCCGGAGGAACGAACGGTCCCGCTCCGCGACCCGCTCGCGCGGGCCCGCCGCGCGCAGGACGACGTCCAGGACCGCGTCGGGGTCCGCCGCGTAGCACTGGGCGAACCACGCCATGTTCGCCTCCACCACCGCCCACCCGCCGTCCTCCAGCGGGCCCGCGTCCACGACCACCGCGCTCGGCAGCGAACCGCCCGCCGCCGCGAGCAGCTCCGCGCCGAAACGGCGGGCGTCCGGCGTCAGCGGCCCGGGGTCGAGGCGCCCGTGCACGGCGTACCGGCTGCCCGTCACCACCTGCCCGTCGAGGACGAAGAGGCGGTACTCGGCGGTGAAGGTCACCGGGTCCGAGACGAGGACCGGGGTGTGCGGGGGCAGGGTGCGCGCGAGGTCGGAGAAGCCGCGCTCGGGGTCGCCGTACACCCCCGGCCGGAACGACTTGTCCGACGGCGGCTTCAGGAACACCGGCGCGAACACCTCGCGGCAGACGGAGGAGAACGGCTCAAGGGTGATCCGGCGCCGGGTGAACTCCCGCGGCAGCTCCGTCAGCCAGCCGTCCGGCGGCTCCAGGAGCCCGAGCCCGAGCGGCCCGGCGACCTTGTCGGCGAGCAGCGGCCCGCCCTGCCAGTGCACGGCCTCGCCCGGGCCCGCGACCCGGTCGGCCGGCCGCCCGTCGAACACCCGGGTCGCCATGCCGCGGCGCCGGGCGGCCTCGGTGAGCAGGAGGGCGGTGGAGGTGCGCTGGGCGGATATGAGGAGGAGGTCGGTGTGGGAGTTGGTGTCGGTGGCGGCGTCGGTGTGGCTGTGGCTGTCGGTGTCGGTGCCGGTGCCGGTGCCGGTGCCGGTGGAGGTGTCGCTGTCGCTGTCGGTGGCGGTCATGCGGTGAGCTCCCTTTCGAGCGGGGTGCGGAAGCGCGGCGTGATCCGGACGTCGCCGACCCAGCCGGCCAGCCGGGCCGCCTCCGCCTCCACCGCTCGTACGGCGTCCTTGCCGAGGCCGGTGAGCAGCCGCCAGACGATCTCGCCGTCGGCGCGCTGCGCCCAGCCGCCCACGATCCGGCCGTCCCACCACACCGTCGGGCCGATGTTCCCGCTCCGGTCGAAGAGCGGGGCACGGTGGGCCGGGTCGAGGTACCAGTCGCGGGACTGCCAGCCCATCGCCGTCGGGTCGAGCGCCGGCAGCAGCGCCGCCCAGGGTTCGTCGGGCACGGCCACGGGACCGAGGTCGCCCGGCAGGACGAAGCCCGTGCCCTCCGCGAGCCCGACGCGCTCCGCTCCGAGCGCGGCCAGCGCCCCGCGGACGTCCGTCACCTTCCAGCCCGTCCACCACTTCAGGTCCGCCTCCGTCGCCGGGCCGTACGCCGCCAGCCAGTGGCGTACGAGTTCCGCGCGGGCCTCGGCAGCCGGCAGGTCCTCGTGGGCCGGGAGCAGCGACCAGCGGAAGCGGCTCGACGTCCAGCCGCCCTGCGGACGGCCGCGGGCGATACGGCCCTCCATGCCGAGGACGCGCAGGAGCCGGCTGGAGACGGACTGCGGGCCTTCCTGGCTGGTGCCGACGCCGTACACGAACTGTGCCCGCAGGCGCGGTACGGCCGCGCCGAGTTCGGTGCCCGTGGCCTCGCCGCGGGCGGCCAGCTCGGCCAGGACCTGGTGTTCGGTCTCGGCGAGCCAGGCCTCGTCGTAGTCGCTGCCGGCGGCCAGGTGCTTGACGAGCGTGGTGCGTTCGCGGGCGGAGGCCGCGTCGGCGGTGGAGGAGTGGACGACGGCGGCGAGCGCGGAGGGCACGACGAAGACGGTGTGCCGCATGCCGTGCATCCGGATCAGCGTGCGCTCCTCGTACAGCGCCCGCTCCACCTCCGCCACCGGGTCCCGGCCGGCCGCGAGCCGCGCGCCCGCCGCCAGGAACACCGTCGCCGGGTCGGTCGCGTGCAGAGCCACCAGCGAACCGGCGACCTCCTCCGCCGTCGCCGCCCGCGCGGCCCCGGCCAGCCGGTGCCGCACCGCGAGCCGGGCCCGCCGCTCGTCCGTACCGATCACCCTCGTGTCAGCCATGGGGCCAAGCATGGCCTCAGACCGTCGCGAAGTCCGCCGAGCAGGCCGCCCGAGTGTCCGCCGGGATGTTCGCTGGGATCTCCGCCGGGCAGGCCGCCGGAGTGCCCGCTGGGATGCCGTCGGAGTGTCCGCCGGATGCCGCCGGGATGTTCGCCGCGATGTCTGCCGGGATGTACGCCCGGATGCCCGCCGGGGTGTCAGCCGGCGGCGGCCTCCGCACGGGCCTCCGCACCGGCTTCGGCAGGGACTCCGGTAGGGATCTCGGCAGGGACTCCGGCAGGGACTTCGGCAGGGACTTCGGTGAGGAATCCGGCGACGAGGGAGTGGAGCACGTCCGGCCGTTCCAGGTGCAGGTCGTGGCCGGTGCCGGGCAGGCAGACGCCCCGCAGCCGCCCGGGCTGCCGCCGCGCCATCGCGTCGTACTGCTCCGCCTCGATGATCCCGTTCTGGCCGAGCACGGAGAGGACGGGCACGTCGATCGCCGCCCACTCCTCCCACCAGGCCCGACCGGCGTTCTCGGCGAGCGAGGCGATCAGCACCTCGGGGTCGAATCGGGGCCACAGTCCGCCGTCCCGTTCCTCGAGGCCGTCCGCCCAGCCCTCCCCTACGGGGCCGGGGCCGCCGCCGAGATGGGTGACGGCCGCCTCGCGCGTCGGGAACGGCACCGGCCACGCCTTCAGCCAGCCGCCGATCTCCGCGAGCGCCTCGGGCGTGGTGCCGCCGGGCCCCGCCTCGACGAGGACGGCGCCGGAGATCCGGTCGGAGTGCGCGCCGGCCGCCAGCAGGGCGGCGTGGCCGCCGTACGACTGGCCGATCAACACCGGCTTCTCGAAGCCGAGTTGTTCGCACACCTCGATGATGTCGGCGACGTACGCGGCCCGCGAAACGTCCTTCGGCCGCCGCTCGCTCGCGCCGTGACCGCGCTGGTCGAGCGCGACGACCCGGTGTCCGTCGGCGCGCAGGAGCCGGGCGAGCGCGTCCCATTCGCCGACGTGCCCGGCGAGCCCGTGCAGGAGCAGCAGGGGCCGCCCCGCCCCGCCCCAGTCGCGCAGGGAGAGCCGTGACCCGTCCCGTACGAGAAGCGTCCGGTCGGTCCAGGTCGGGTGGGTACGGGTATCGGTGCTGGTCACACGGGCTCCTTGGCGGGGCAGAGCAGCGCGTCGGCGACGGCGGTGCGGGCGTAGAGGACGGACCGGCCGCTGCGGTGGGCGGTGACCAGGCCGGCGTTGCGAAGCGCGATGAGGTGCTGGGAGACGGCGGGCGCCGAGAGCCCGAAGACGGCGGCGAGCCGGGTCGTCGAGGCGGGCGTGTCGAGCTCGGTGAGCAGCAGGGTGCGCGAGCGCCCGAGCACGGCGGCGACGGCGTCGGTGGCGGCGGTCGTGGTGCGGGGCTCCCACAGGTTGCCGATCCCGCGTGCCGGATAGGCGAGTTGGGGCGGGTCGGGGGTGACGGAGCGGGTCAGGACCTTCGGCCAGGCGAACGCGGACGGGATCAGCAGCAGCCCGGACCCCGCCCGGTCGCGGGTGAGGCCGCAGGCGTGCCAGACGAGCCGCAGGGTGTCGTCGTCCCACCGCACGGTCTCGTGGAGTTCGCCCAGCACGCGCGCCGAACCGTGCTCGGCGACCTGCCGTGCGCGGTGGAAGACATCGGCTTCGAGGAGGGTGCGGATGCGGGCCCAGTAGGGGGCGAGGGCGAGTTCCCAGTAGGTGCCGATCTCGTCGCAGAGCCGGTCGAGGTCGACGCCGGAGGGTGCGGCGCGGATGCCGTGGTCCCGCTGGAGGACGGCCAGGTCGTGGGCGATCCGGTCCGCCGGGGTGCGCCGGATGGCGTCGAGTTCGGTGCTCAGGGCGATGAAGGGGGCGGTGGGGGTGGGGTTCAGGAAGTCGGCGAGGTAGCCGTGCGCCGGGATCAGCGCGGCGAGCTGCCCCCGATCGAGCCCCGCGCGCTGGAAGCGGGGCCGGACCTGGTCGATCCAACGGCGGTGCAGTGGATGGCTGTTGGCGCCGCGCAGCAGCTGCCGGAAGCTGGTGACGACCTCCCACATGGGCGAGACGGCGAAGCGCGTCTGCGCGAGGTCGGCGGCGGAGAAGACGAGCCCGGCTTCCATGCGTACCTCCGTCATGCTTGCCTCCGTCAGAGGTCCCTGGCAGGGGTGTCCCTTGCAGCGGCGTCCCCCGGCAAGGTGTCCCCGGCATGCGAACCCCTGTGCCCCGTATGACCCGTGCCCCGTATGACCCGTGCCCCGTACGGCCCGTGGCCGTGCGGCCCGTGGAACGTACGCACCGTGCCCCGTATGCCCCCCACTACGGGCGTGGATTCGGTCTGAGCTTAATCATTGGAGGGCGGTGCGGGCAGAGGAGCACGCTCCCGGCATGCCCAGGCTGCCCCGCTCCTTCAGAGACCTCCCGCCCGTCGTGTGGACGATCTTCGCCGGCACGGTCGTCAACCGACTCGGCTTCCTCGTCACGCCCTTCCTCGTCTTCATCCTCGCCTCGCGCGGGGTGACCGGCACCGACACCACCTACGTCCTCGGCGCGCTCGGCGCCGGCAACCTCCTCGGCCCGGCCGTCGGCGGCGTCCTCGCGGACCGCATCGGCCGACGTCCCACCATGCTCATCGGTCTCGTCGGCTCCGCGGTGGCGCAGGGCGCGCTGTTCGTGGCGCCCGGCGTGTGGCCGATGGCCGCCGCCGCGCTGCTGGTCAGCGCCTGCGGCATGGTCGTCTCGCCGGCCGCGTTCGCCCTGATGGCCGACGCCGTCGACGCCGAGCGCCGGCAGCGCGCGTACGCCCTCTTCGGCTGGGGCGTGAACCTCGGCACGGCGGTCGCGGGCGTGCTCGGCGGCCTGCTGGCGGCACAGGGCTACTGGCTGCTGTTCGCGGTCGACGCGGGAACGATGCTGCTGTACGCGGTCGTCGTCGCGACCCGGCTCAGCGAGCCGGCGCGTCCTCCACGGCCTGTGGACAAGACCGGCGGTGACGGCGGTGACGGCGGCATCGGCTACGGCGTCGTGTTCCGCGACCGTCTCGCCCTCGTCCTCCTGCCGCTCTTCGGCGTCCAGCTCTTCGTCTACTCCCTCACCGAGGTCGCCCTGCCGCTCGCCGTCCACGACAGCGGCCTGCCGCCCGCGGTGTACGGCGCGATGGCGGCGGTCAACGCCGTCTTCGTCGTGGCCCTCCAGCCCTTCAGCGTCGCCCGTCTCTCCCGGCTGCCCCGGCTTCCGGTGCAGGCCGCCGGCAGCGCGCTCATCGCGGTCGGCGTGGCCCTGACCGGCCTGGCCGACGGCATCGTCGGCTTCACGGTCTCGGTCGTCGTCTGGTCCCTCGGCGAGGTCGTCGTCTCCGGCATCGCCGCGACGATCTTCTCCAACCTCGCCCCGGCCCACGCCCGCGGCCGCTACCAGGGCGCCTTCAGCTGGACCTGGGGCGTCGCCCGCTTCGCCGCGCTCACCCTCGGCGTCACCGTCTACACGAGCCTCGGCCCCGCCGCGCTCTGGTGGTCGGCGCTGCTCGCCGGCCTCGGTGCGGCGGCCGGAACGCTGGCCCTGGCGGGCCGGCTCTCGCGCCAGCGGGCCGGCGCACTAGGGGGACGCCCGCTAGCGCTTGAGGGCGTGGGCGACGAGGGCGTTGGCGTGCCCGTGGCCGAGCCCGTGCTCGGACTTGAGCCAGCCGACGAGCTCCATGTGCCGGGTGAGCGGGGAGGCGTCGACGAGCTCCAGCCACTCGGCGACGGGGCGCCCGTACTTCTTCTCGATGGAGGGGAAGTAGCTGGCGGGACCCTTGGCTGCGGTGGTGGTCATGGTGCGGCTCCTGTGTCGCGGTGACGGCTTGTGTGACGGCGTGTGTGACGGCTTACGAGAGGACAGACCGCCGCTCCACCGGGAACTCATCGGTGGGGCGGCGTCTCTTTCACCTTCCCGTTTCACCTTCCCGTTTCGCCTTCCCCCGTTTCGCCTTCCCGTTTCGGCACCCCGTTTCCGGCATCCCGCCGCTACTTCCCGAGTCGCCTCAGCAGCGTCTTCCGGCACTCGGGCCACTCCTCGTCCGTCACCGAGAAGACCGCCGTGTCCCGCATCCGCCCCTCCTCGCCCGGCGCGGACGACACCGACCAGTTCCGCAGCACGCCCTCGAACCGCGCTCCGGTCTTCGCGATGGCGGCGCGGGAGCGGAGGTTGCGGGCGTCGGTCTTGAGGTCGAGGCGGGAGACCCGCCAGTGCTCGAAGGCGTGGGAGTAGAGCAGGTACTTGGCCTCGGTGTTGAGGCCCGTTCCCTGGGCGGAGGCGGCGAGCCAGGTGAAGCCGACCTCGATGGCCTGCAGGGCGTCGCCGGAGGGGCGCAGCCGCGGGTCCCAGAAGGAGGTGACGCCGACGGCGCGGCCGGTGGCACGGTGGATCTGCGCGTACGGGGCGAGGGTGCCGGCCGCGGCGCGGCCGAGCTGGGTGTCGACGAACGCGGCGACTCCGGCGGCCGTCGGCACCCAGGTGTACCCGTATGAGCCGCGGTCCTCGTCCACCGCCCCGGCGAGGTCCGCCGTGTGACGGTGGTCCAGGGGCTCCAGGCGCACGATCTCGCCCTCCAGGAGCGGGCCTTCCAGCACGAACGTCATCGCTTTTCCCCCGGTTGCTCGCACGGCGTCGGTCGCGGGCGCAGGCTGCCAGACGTCCGGCCCGCGTGTCGCGCGAATTACGGCCCCGGGCCCGTACGGGCTCCTAGGCTCGGAGCGTGACCGAGAACGAGATCAAGCTCAAGGCGATCGCCGCACTGACGGCCCTGCGCGGCGGGGTCGAGGAGAGCCTGGTTTCGGACCTGCTGGGGGAGGTCATCCCGGGGCAGTTCGCGGTGCCGGCCGAGGCGAGCGCCGAGGAGATCGGGTTCGCGGTCCTGGCCCAGTTGTCGGACCCGCTGAGCGCGCTCGTCAACGGCTTCATCACGGCCTTCGACGCGGTGGCCGACGCGCATGACGCGGCGGGCGCGGAGCCGGACACCGAGCACATCCTGCAGGAGCTGGCGCTGCGGCTGGCCAGCGACAACTTCGACTGAGGCCATTGGGTTGAGGCCATCGGGTGGGCGCCACCTTTCGAGTCAGCCGTTCGAGGCCGCCACCGGTTTCGAGTCAGCCGGTCGAGGCCGCCACCGGTTTCGAGTCAGCCGGTCGAGGCCGCCACCGGTTTCGAGGCCACCGGCCAACCGGTGGAAAACCCAGGGAACTTCACGCTCGTCCGGCGTACTGTCCCTGTGCCCCGACCGTCGTGCCCTCCCGTGGAGCCACCTTGCCGATACGCCTCACCGCCCTCGCCGACCCGGAGCCCACCGCTCTCGGCCGCCGTCTCGCCTGGCTGGCCGCCGGCCCCGACGGCACGCCGCTCGGGAACGCGTACCTGCGCCTGTTCGAGAAGGGAGGCCGGCGCCACCTCGCCGAGGTCGACGTCCGGGTCCACCCGGCCGAGCGGCGCCACGGCGTCGGCTCGGCGCTGCTCGACGCGGCCGTCGCGGCGGCGCGCGAGGACGGCCGGCGCAGCCTGGTCGCGCAGGCGGAGGCGGGCTCGCCGGGGGCGGGCTTCCTCGCCGCGCGCGGCTTCTCGGTGGCGATGCGGCTGACGTACGCGCGGCTGCCGCTGGCCGGGCGGGAGCTCGCGAAGGAGACCGAGCAGGAGGCCGGCAGGGAGCACCCGGGCTACCGGCTCGTCGAGTGGGAGGGCCTGGTGCCGGACGAGCTTGCGGAGAGCTACGTGGCGTCGCGCCGGGCCATGGACGACATGCCGGTGGGGACGATCGACTACGGCACGGTGGTGTGGGACCTCGACCGGGTACGGGCCGCGGCGGGCGCGGTCGCCGCGCGGGGCGAGGTGCTGCACACGGTGGCGGCGGTCGACGCGGCGAGCGGCTCGGTCGTCGGCTTCACGGAGCTGGTGACGCCCGGCAGCGGCACGGGCGACGGCCTGCACTACGGGACGGCCGTGCTGCCCGGGCACCGCGGCCGCGGGCTCGCCCGCTGGATGAAGGCGGCCTCGATCGTGCGGGCGCGCGAGCGGCAGCCGGAGCTCGGCGGCCTCGTCACGGACACGGCGGACAACAACCCGTACATGCGCGGTGTGAACGACGCGCTCGGCTATCTGCCGACGCACGAGGCGCACGAGTTCCAGCGCTCGCTCTGACGTGCGCCGGCCGCACGGCGTGCGCCCCCCTCTACTCGGCTGCGCGCCGCGTACGAGTTCCAGCCTCGCTCTGACGTGCGCCGGCCGCACGGCGTGCGCCCCCCTCTACTCGGCTGCGCGCCGCGCACCGCATCGGGTGAAGGCGGGGCGCGGCGAGGTGTCGCTGACGCGTACGCGCCCGGGCGCGTACGCATGGTGAGCGCGTCGGCCGGAGCTGTTCCGGCCCGGTGAGAGGAACGCGCATGCACGTCCCCACCCTCCGAAGACCACTCGCCGCCGTGACCGGTGTGGTCGCCGCCCTGGTCCTGTCCGCCTTCTCCCCCGCGTACGCCGATCACGCGGGGGCGGGCGCGGACGCGCGGGACATCCGTACGGGCCCGCCGGGCACCGCGCTGACATGGGGGGCCAACGACCTCGGCCAGCTCGGCGACGGCAACACCGTCGGTGCGAGCAAGGTGCCGGGACGGGTCTGCGGGAACGCCCCCTGCACCGTGCCGCTCGACAAGGTCGTGCAGGTCGCGGGCGGTGACGGGCACAGCGTGGCGCTGCTGGAGGACGGTTCCGTGCTCACCTGGGGGGACAACGCCTCCGGCCAGCTCGGCGACGGCAGCAACACCGACCGGAGCACGCCGGTCCGCGCCTGCGCGGTCGGCGAGACGGCGCCGTGTACGAAGTTCCTGACCGGGGCGGTGTCCGTCGCGGCCGGTGAGTACCACAGCTTCGCGCTGCTCGCCGACGGAACCGTCGCCTCGTGGGGCAGCAACGCCTCCGGCCAGCTCGGCGACGGCACGAACACGTACCGGAACATCCCGGGCCTGGTCTGCGAACAGTTCGAGACCGCGCCGTGCCAGAGCTTCCTGACCCGGGTCACCACCCTCTCCGCCGGCTACGCGCACAGCATCGCGGCGCGTTCCGACGGCTCGGTCGTCACCTGGGGCTACAACGCCTCCGGCCAGCTCGGCGATGGCACCACCACGTCCCGCACCACGCCGGTGCAGGTCAACCTGTACAACGCGGTCTCCGTCGCGGCCGGTTTGAACCACAGCGTCGTGGCCCGCACCGACGGCACCGTCTACACCTTCGGCTCCGGCCATCCGCTGGGCAACGGCCAGTCCGGCCAGAGCGCCTCTCCGGTGCAGGTGTGCGCGGTCGGGCAGACCGCGCCGTGCTCCGCGTTCCTGACGGGCGTGAAGTCCGTCGCGGCCGGATCCGCGCACAACCTGGCCGCACGGACCGACGGCAGCGTCGTCTCCTGGGGCGTGAACAACAACGGCGAGCTCGGCGACGGCACCGTCACGACCAGGGACGTGCCGGTCCAGGTCTGCGCTCCGGACAACTGCGCCAAGCACCTGTCCGGCGTCACCGCCGTGGCCGCCGCGATCACCGACACGCACAGCGTCGCGCTGCGGTCCGACGGTTCCGTACGCGCGTGGGGACGCAACGACGCCGGTCAGCTCGGCGACGGCACCACCACCGACCGCCACCTGCCGATCCGGGTCTGCGCCCTCGGCCAGACCGCGCCCTGCGCGCGCCTGCTCGAAGGCGTCACCGCGATCGGCGCCGGCGACCGCCACACCCTCGCGGTCACCCGCCCGCTCGCCGACCTCGCCACCTCGATCAGCGCGAGCCCGGAACCGGTCGCCGACGGCGGCACGCTCACCTATTCCGTACGGGTCCACAACTACGGTCCGACCTCCGCGGACGACGTCGTCCTCACCGACCACCTGCCCGCCAACGCCCGCTACGCGGGCGCCAGCACGTCGGTCGGCTTCTGCGACACCCCGCCGACCGGTACGACGGACACGGTGACCTGCCACTTCGGCACCCTGGGCCGGGGCGCGGCCGCGACCGTCACGATCTCCGTGAAGGTGCGGGCGAGCGGCGGCGGCGTGACGAACAAGGTCTCCGCGACCAGCGACACGCAGGACCCGAGGCCGGACAACAACGACGCGACGATCACCACGCCGATCGGCTGACGCCGCGCGGGACCCGTAGGACCGGCAAGGACCGGTACGACCCGTAGGGGTGATCGCCGGTGATCATCGGTGTGCCTGCGTGTACGGGCCCGGCGCGGCCCCGAGGATGCGCCCATGCGCCTCTCCCTCGCCCGGCCGCGCCGTGCCCTCGTACCCGCCCTGGCCCCGTTCGTCGCGGCCGTCGCCCTCCTGACCACCGCCGTCGCGACGACGGCCACCGCGGCCCAGGCATGCGGCTCGATCATCACCGCCCCGCTCGCCGACCCGGTCCCCGCCGACGACCCCTGCCCCAGCACCGACCCCGTCGTGTGCCGCATCCGCGTGATGCCGATGGACCAGAAGGTCGAGGCCCAGCGGACCCGCATGAGCTACCACCGGCTCCTGGAGGACATGCATCGCACCGAGGCGGACATGCGCGCGCAGGGCGCCTCCGACGAGGAGATCGCCCGCGAGCTCGTCGACATGCGCAACCAGGCGAAGGAGATCACCCGCGCCGGCATGTCCCCCGAGGAGGTCCGCATCCTCGAAGAGCGCAACATGGCCAAGTACGGCAACCCCCTCGGCCCGACGGCCGACCAGCTCTACGCGAAGTACGGCTCCTGGGACAAGGTCATCGACGCCTCCATGCGCACGAGCTACGCGGTCGACCGCGAGCTGAGCCTGGAGTACCGCCCCTGTCCCGTTTCCGCGTGAGGGCACGAGCACAGGAACCGGAAAAGCCAGAGGGCCGGGCCGCTTTCGCGGTCCGGCCCTCTGGGCTGGCGGAGGATACGAGATTCGAACTCGTGAGGGGTTGCCCCCAACACGCTTTCCAAGCGTGCGCCCTAGGCCTCTAGGCGAATCCTCCGTGGAGAACATTACATGACCGGGAGGGGTGCTCGCGCACATGATCCGGAGCGGGGGCCGGCCGAAGGGCGCAGGTCGGGGAGGGAGTGGGGGAGGGGGACGGAACGGGGTTCGGATCGGGTACTCTGGGCGGAGCCCCTCACGTGGCGCTATCTGACTGAACTCCCCCAGGGCCGGAAGGCAGCAAGGGTAGGTCGGCTCTGGCGGGTGCGTGGGGGGCGCTTGCGTTCCCGGGCCGTTCCTGTCGGGGACCGCCGCCCGCTCCGGAGGCCGGCCGTTCCTGTCGGGGACCGCCCGCGGGTCCGGGTTTTCCCGGGTTGTCGGTGGGCGCCTATAACCTCGTATACGTGTCGTCTCTCGCGCTGTACCGCCGCTACCGCCCCGAGTCCTTCGCCGAGGTCATCGGGCAGGAGCATGTCACCGACCCGCTGCAGCAGGCGCTGCGGAACAACCGGGTCAATCACGCGTACCTTTTCAGCGGGCCGCGCGGCTGTGGCAAGACGACCAGCGCGCGGATCCTGGCCCGTTGTCTGAACTGTGAGAAGGGCCCCACGCCGACGCCGTGCGGCGAGTGCCAGTCCTGCCGGGACCTGGCGCGCAACGGGCCGGGGTCGATCGACGTCATCGAGATCGACGCGGCCTCGCACGGTGGTGTGGACGACGCCCGTGACCTGCGCGAGAAGGCGTTCTTCGGGCCCGCGTCGAGCCGCTACAAGATCTACATCATCGACGAGGCGCACATGGTCACCTCGGCGGGCTTCAACGCCCTGCTGAAGGTGGTCGAGGAGCCGCCGGAGCACCTCAAGTTCATCTTCGCGACGACGGAGCCCGAGAAGGTCATCGGGACCATCCGCTCGCGCACCCACCACTACCCGTTCCGGCTCGTGCCGCCCGGCACCCTCAGGGAGTACCTGGGCGAGGTCTGCGGCCGCGAGGGCATCCCGGTCGAGGACGGGGTCCTGCCGCTGGTCGTGCGCGCGGGCGCCGGCTCCGTGCGTGACTCGATGTCCGTGATGGACCAGCTGCTCGCCGGCGCCGCCGACGACGGTGTGACGTACGCCATGGCGACCTCCCTGCTCGGCTACACGGACGGCTCGCTGCTCGACTCGGTCGTGGACGCGTTCGCGGCCGGCGACGGTGCCGCGGCCTTCGAGGTCGTGGACCGGGTGATCGAGGGCGGCAACGACCCGCGCCGCTTCGTCGCCGACCTCCTGGAGCGGCTGCGCGACCTGGTGATCCTCGCCGCGGTGCCGGACGCCGCCGAGAAGGGCCTGATCGACGCGCCGGTCGACGTCATCGAGCGCATGCAGGCGCAGGCGTCCGTGTTCGGCGCGGCCGAGCTCAGCCGGGCCGCCGACCTGGTCAACGCCGGGCTCACCGAGATGCGCGGCGCCACCTCGCCGCGGCTGCAGCTGGAGCTGATCTGCGCGCGCGTGCTGCTGCCCGCCGCCTTCGACGACGAGCGCTCGCTGCAGGCACGCCTCGACCGCCTGGAGCGCGGGGCCGCCGCCGCGCCGCCGGCCGCGGTGTTCACGACCACCTCGCCCGCGCCGCAGATGGGGTACGTGCCGACGGCGCAGGCCCACGTCCCGCCGGCCGCGCCCGTGCCGCCCGCGCCCGCGCAGCAGGCCCCCGCGCAGCCGGCCCCCGTGCCGCCCGCCGCCGCGCCCGCCCCCGCCGCGCAGGCCCCCGCACCAGCCCCCGCGCCCCAGGCGCCCGCCGCGTCCGCGCCCGGTGCGTGGCCCGGTGCCGCCCGGCCCGGCAGCGGCGCGCCCGGCGCCTGGCCGGGAGCCGCCGCTCCCGCCGCCCCGGCGCCCGCGCCCGCCCCGCAGTCCCACGCCCAGGCCCCGGCGCCCACGCAGCAGCAGCCCGCCTCCGGCTCCTCGGGCGACATGGCCGCCGGCGCCGCCCAGGTGCGGAACATGTGGCCCCAGATCCTGGAGGCGGTCAAGAACCGCCGCCGCTTCACCTGGATCCTGCTCTCGCAGAACGCGCAGGTCGCGGGCTTCGACGGCACCACGCTCCAGCTCGGCTTCCTGAACGCGGGCGCCCGCGACAACTTCGCGAGCAGTGGCAGCGAGGACGTCCTGAAGGCGGCCCTGGCCGAGCAGTTCAACGTGCACTGGAAGTTCGAGGCGATCGTCGACCCGTCGGGCGGCGCCAACCCGCCGCCGGCCGCCGGCGGCTTCGGCGGCGGCCGCCCGTCCGCCCCCGCCCCGTCGCGTCCGCAGGCCCCCGCCCCCGTCCAGGCACCGCCCGCGCAGTACGCCCCGGCCCCGGCGCCCCAGGCGCCCGCGCCCGCTCCCGTGCCGCAGGCCCCCGCGCCCGTCCAGGCGCCGCCCCCGGTCGCGCCCGAGGACGACGTGCCGGAGGAGGACGATCCGGACCTCGTGGACTCGGCGCTGTCCGGGCACGAGCTGATCGTGCGCGAGCTCGGGGCCACGGTCCTGGAGGAATACACGAACGAGTAGCCGCGTCTCGCTCGGTGGCCCGCACAAGGGGCACCGGGCCCCTCGGGCTACCCTGGCTGGCGTGAAGGTCCTCGTCATCGGCGGCGGCGCCCGCGAACACGCCCTGTGCCGCTCCCTCTCCCTCGATCCCGACGTCACCGCTCTGCACTGCGCGCCCGGCAACGCCGGAATCGCCGAGGTCGCCGAGCTCCACCCGGTCGACCAGCTCGACGGCGTGGCCGTCGCCGCGCTCGCCGCAGAGCTCGGCGCCGACCTGGTCGTCGTCGGCCCGGAGGCCCCGCTGGTCGCCGGCGTCGCCGACGCCGTGCGCGCGGCCGGCATCCCGGTCTTCGGCCCGTCGCGGGAGGCCGCGCAGCTGGAGGGCTCCAAGGCGTTCGCCAAGGAGGTCATGGCCGGCGCGAACGTGCCGACCGCCCGCAGCTACGTCTGCACCACCCCGGAGGAGATCGACGAGGCGCTCGACGCCTTCGGCGCCCCCTACGTGGTCAAGGACGACGGTCTCGCGGCCGGCAAGGGCGTCGTCGTGACCGACGACCTCGCCACGGCCCGCGCGCACGCGCTCTCCTGCGACCGCGTGGTCATCGAGGAGTTCCTCGACGGCCCCGAGGTCTCCCTCTTCGCCATCACCGACGGCACCACCGTCCTCCCGCTGCGGCCCGCGCAGGACTTCAAGCGCGCGCTCGACGGCGACGAGGGCCCGAACACCGGCGGCATGGGCGCCTACTCGCCGCTGCCGTGGGCCGACGCCGGCCTGGTCGACGAGGTCCTGGAGACCGTGCTCCAGCCGACCGTGGACGAGCTGCGCCGCCGCGGCACGCCGTTCTCCGGCCTGCTGTACGCGGGTCTGGCGATCACCAGCCGCGGTGTGCGGGTCATCGAGTTCAACGCCCGCTTCGGCGACCCGGAGACCCAGGTCGTGCTCGCCCGTCTGAAGACGCCGCTGGCCGGCGTGCTGCTCAACTCCGCCAACGGCACCCTGGCCGACCAGGAGCCGCTGCGCTGGAGCGACGACGCCGCGGTGACCGTGGTCGTGGCCTCGCACAACTACCCGGACACCCCGCGCACCGGCGACCCGATCGAGGGTCTGGCCGAGGTCGCGGAGAAGGACGCGCCGCACGCGTACGTCCTGCACGCCGGTACGAAGCGGGACGGCGACGCCGTCGTGAGCGCGGGCGGCCGGGTGCTGTCGGTCACCGCCACCGGTTCGGACCTGACCGAGGCCCGCGAGCGCGCCTACGCGGCGGTCGGCCGTATCCGCCTTGACGGTTCCCAGCACCGTACGGACATCGCCGAGAAGGCCGCCCGGGGCTGACGCCCCAGGTGCCCCGGGGCGCCCGGGGGCGCGGCGGCGCAGTCAACCGCACCGCCGCGCCCTCGTCATCACCTTTGCCCAAAGCCATTCCATCGAGTGACGGCTCGCCCATCCGGATGACGACCGCCGAAGCCCCAACTAGGGTGCGGCGCAGGCCTTCCGGCACTTGGCCCACCGACATTGCGATGTCGGTGGCGGGTGCCACAGTGGGGGAGTGAGCAACACCGCCACGGGCCGCACGGGCCGTCCCGACGAGGGCAGGAGGGGGTGATGTACGGCGTGACCAGCACCGGTTCACCGGCCGGCGACGAGCTGGGGGCGCGCGCAGCGCGCGTCCGCGCACTCGCCGTGCTCCGCGTCCGCGGCAGGGCCCTCGGCCTCGCGGTGCTTCCCGCCGCCGTCGCCGTCGTCCTGTACGCGGGCGGGGTGACCGGCCACTTCACCGGCGCCGGCTGGGACGCCGCGCGCTGGGTGGTGACCGCCCTCGCCGTCGTCGTCCTGCTCGTCGCGGCCGCCGTCGCGCTCGTCGTGGCGCGCTCCAGGCCGGCCGTGACGCCGACCGTGGAGCTCGCCGAGAGCGCGGCCCCCGATCTCTACCGCCTGGTGCGCGACCTCGCCGACCGGCTCGGCGTGCCCGCGCCCTCCGCGATAGCCCTGACGCCGGACTGCGACAGCTGGCTGGAGGACCGCTCCCACCGGGCCCACGGCCTGCACCGCTCCGGCGACGCGCCCGTCCTCGTCATCGGCTCGCCGTTCCTGTGGTGGATGCGCGTCGGCGAGCTGCGCGCCGTCCTCGCCCCCGTCGTCGCCGGCACGGGCCCGGCCGCGCACTCCGACATAGCCGCCGCCCGCCGCTTCGTCCGCGGTCTGGACGCCGCGGTGGCGGTGCCGCGGGAGCCGGGTCTCGACCCGGTGCGAAGGCTCGGCGCGCAGGGTGTCGGCCGGATAGCCCGGGTGCTGCTCCAGAGCTGCCGGACCCACGCCGCCGAGATGGAGCGGGGTGTCGCGGCGGCCGGCTCGGAGCGGGCCCAGGCGGTGGACTACGGGGTGCGGATCGTCGCGCAGGAGCAGGTCGGCCTCGCCTACGCGGGCTGGGACCGGCTGCTCACCCGGGTCGCGCTGCCCGCCTGGCGGATGGGCCGCTGGCCCGCCCACCTGGACGCCGGTGTGGTCTCCGCGCTCACCGAGCTGTCCCGCCGCGACCGCCTCGCCGAGGGCTTCACGTCCCGGCTCGGCGAGCGCCCGGCCTGCGATCTCCTGGAGGAGCCCGGCGCGGTCGACGAGGCCACCTCGCTGCTCGCCGCCCACCTGTTCCACGGCGGCCCGGCGGAGCCCGGCCCCGACTGGGCGCCGGTGGAGTGGTCGGCGTACGCGGAGGAGGTCGTCGACCGGAAGTGGCGCGCCGACGCGGCCCGCCTCCACCACGTCCTGGACCGCCTCGGCCCGGCCGACCCGGACGCCGCCGAGCCGGAGCCCCGCCCCAAGCGCGCCGCCGACCCGGCGGACGACGGCCCGACCATCTCGCGGATCATCGCCCACCTGGCCGCCCCGCAGGACGGTGCCGCCGACATCCTCGCCGCCGCGCTCACCGCGCAGAGCGCCCGCGAGGAGGGGCAGCGGCCGGTCGCGCCGACGGCCGGCGGGCCGGACGGGACGGTGCCGCTGTTCCCGCTCCAGCCGCCGCGCAGCGGGCGCGATCTGCTGGCCGACCACGTGGCGGCGCTGGTGTGCTGCGCCGCCGTGGACACGGCGGAGGCGGCACCGGGCCTCGACTGGCTGGACGGGCCCGCGCTGTTCGTGGGTGACGCGCGGTGCACGGATCTGACCGGGACGGTCCTGGCGCTGGTCGAGGACGGCGATCCGGAGCCGCTGTGGGCCTGGCTGGCCCGGACCGGCGTCCGTCCCGAGAAGCCCGTCCGCCTGATCTGAAGGGCCGGCCCGCCGCGCCCACAGCCGGAAGGCCGTCTTCCACCTTCGTCAATTCACGACGAAGGGTGACGGAGTGCGTGCGTTATGTGATGTGCTGGAGACCGGCACTGACAGAGGCAGTATCCAGCGGCACGGACCAGCCGATCCGGGGGAGCCGAGGGAGGGGTGCACCATGGGGGCGGAGCAGATCAGGCGATGGGAGTCGGGCGCGCTCGCCCACGCGGTCTCGGACCCGTTCGGCCAGGGCCCGCTGCCGTGGCTGCGCGGCTCGGACAACTACTTCGACGACACCGGACAGATGGTCCCGTGGTACGCGGACGAGACGCTGGCCCGCGGCGGCGCCGGCGGCCCGCGCACGGCCGACGACGTGCACGGCCAGATCAAGGGCTTCGTGTCGAACGCGGCGGTCGCGCCCGGCGAGGCGATCGATTTCCACATCACCGTGGACCCGCCCCAGCAGTTCTCGGTCGACATCTACCGGATCGGGCACTACGGCGGCGACGGCGCCGCCAAGATCACCACCAGTCCCCGGCTCTCCGGCATCGTCCAGCCGGCCCCGCTGACCGCCGACCGGACCGTCTCCTGTCACCACTGGTGGCAGTCCTGGCGGCTGCAGGTCCCCGCGTACTGGTCGATCGGCGCCTACGTCGCCGTGCTCACGACCGTCGGCGGCTACCGCTCCCACATCCCCTTCACCGTGCGCGACAGCCACCCGGCCGACCTGCTCCTGGTCCTGCCGGACGTGACCTGGCAGGCGTACAACCTCTATCCGGAGAACGGCCACACCGGCGCCAGCCTCTACCACGCGTGGGACGAGGAGGGCCGGCTGCTCGGCGAGGAGGACGCGGCGGTCACCGTCTCCTTCGACCGCCCGTACGCGGGCGCGGGCCTGCCGCTGCACGTGGGCCACGCCTACGACTTCATCCGCTGGGCCGAGCGGTACGGCTACGACCTGGCGTACGCGGAGACCCGCGACCTGCACGCGGGCCGCGTCGATCCGAGCCGCTACCGGGGCCTGGTCTTCCCCGGCCACGACGAGTACTGGTCGGTGCCCATGCGCCGGACCGTCGAGCTCGCCCGCGACCAGGGCACCTCGCTCGTCTTCCTGTCCGCGAACACCATGTACTGGCAGGTGGAGCTCGGCCCTTCGCCCTCCGGCGCCCCGGACCGGCTGCTCACCTGCCGCAAGCGCCGCGGCCCGGGCCGTCCGGCGCTCTGGCGGGAGGTCGACCGGCCGGAGCAGCAGCTGCTCGGCATCCAGTACGCGGGCCGGGTGCCCGAACCGCACCCGCTGGTCGTGCGCAACGCCGAGCACTGGCTCTGGGAGGCCACCGGCGCCGGCGAGGGCGACGAGATCCCGGGCCTGGTCGCGGGCGAGGCCGACCGCTACTACCCGCGCACCGCGCTCCCCGAGCACCAGGGCCGCATCCTGCTGGCCCACTCGCCCTACCGGGACGGCGAGGGCGCCCTGCGCCATCAGGAGACCAGCCTCTACCGGGCCCCGTCCGGGGCGTGGGTCTTCGCCTCGGGCACCTTCGCCTGGTCGCCGGCGCTGGACCGGCCGGGCCATGTGGACACCCGGATCCAGCGCGCCACCGCGAACCTGCTCGACCGGATCTGCAAGCGGGAATGACCCGGATGCGCGAGGGGTGAGCGCCGGCTCACAGGGCCCGGCGGCCGGATCCGTCCCCATGTGCGAGAGAATCGGACACGCTCCTGGATCAACCTACGCGGAGGAACCGTGTCCGGATTCGTAGAAAAGCCCGAACCCGTCCAGGTCCCGGGCCTGACCCATCTCCACACGGGCAAGGTCCGCGACCTGTACCGCGACGAGGCGGGCGACCTCGTCATGGTGGCGAGCGACCGCATGTCCGCGTACGACTGGGTGCTGCCGACCGAGATCCCCGACAAGGGCCGGGTGCTCACCCAGCTCTCCCTGTGGTGGTTCGACAAGCTCACCGACCTGGTCCCCAACCATGTCCTGTCGACGGAGCTGCCCGCCGGCGCCCCCGCCGACTGGGCCGGCCGCACCCTGGTCTGCAAGTCGCTGAACATGGTGCCGGTCGAGTGCGTGGCCCGTGGCTACCTCACCGGCTCCGGCCTGCTCGAGTACGAGGAGTCCCGCACGGTCTGCGGCCTCGCGCTGCCCGAGGGCCTGACGGACGGTTCGGAGCTGCCCGCGCCGATCTTCACCCCGGCGACCAAGGCCGCCGTGGGCGACCACGACGAGAACGTGTCGTACGAGGAGGTCGCCCGCCAGGTGGGCGCCGAGACGGCGGCGCAGCTGCGCCAGACGACCCTCGCCGTCTACGCCCGGGCCCGGGACATCGCCCGCGACCGCGGGATCATCCTGGCCGACACGAAGTTCGAGTTCGGCTTCGAGAGCACCCCGGACGGTGACCGGCTGGTCATCGCCGACGAGGTCCTCACCCCGGACTCGTCGCGCTTCTGGCCGGCCGCCGAGTGGCAGCCGGGCCGCGCCCAGCCTTCGTACGACAAGCAGATCGTGCGGAACTGGCTGACCTCGCCGGCCTCCGGCTGGGACCGCAAGAGCGAGCAGCCGCCGCCGGCGCTGCCGCAGGAGGTCGTGGAGAAGACCCGCGGCAAGTACATCGAGGCGTACGAGCTGCTGACCGGGAACGCCTGGTCCTGATGCCCCGGGGAGTTCCCTCGCGGGAGGGGACTCCCCCGAGGGGACTCCTGAGCCGGGATTCCCGTGAGGGAACTCCCGTGAGGGAACGAGAAAGCCCCCGGTCGGATCGACCGGGGGCTTCTTCATGGAGCGGACGACGAGATTCGAACTCGCGACCCTCACCTTGGCAAGGTGATGCTCTACCAACTGAGCCACGTCCGCATGCGCCGTAGCGCGCTGCTAACTATACACAGGTTTCGAGGTGCGGATGACCGGGTTTTCTGCGTCGTGACCTGTGACGGCCGACACACGGTGCGGTACCGGGAACGACGAAGGCCCCGGTTCCTCAGAACCGGGGCCTTCGCTCCCTGAGCGGACGACGAGATTCGAACTCGCGACCCTCACCTTGGCAAGGTGATGCTCTACCAACTGAGCCACGTCCGCATTTTGCTCCGACCGGCTTTCACCGGGCGGTGCGTGCACCACTCTACCTGACGCACCGGAGTGCTCGGTAACCGTGATGCAGAGAGCGGGTGACAGGAATTGCACACTGCGGCTTCCCTCTGGAAGAGGGCTGTTCTACTACTGAACTACACCCGCACGCTCTGCTGTCGGGACTTGGCCTTTCGGCCTCGCCCCTCGGCGTGATCCACACTCTACGGATCTTGCGGCCCGGAACGCAAATCCGGGTCCCGGACCGGGGTCCGAGGCCCGGCGGCGGCTCAGCTCGCGGCCTGGAACGCCTCGTAGATGCGCTTGGGGATGCGGCCGCGGGCCGGCACGTCCAGCTTGTTGGACTGGGCCCAGGCGCGGACGGCGGCGGGGTCGGGGGCGAGCGCGGTGTGCGTGTAGTCACCCCGGTCGGCCCGGAGGGGCCGCGCGCCGCGGCCCGGCTTCGAGGTGATCTTGCGCCCGGCTGCGAGGTAGGGCGCGAGGGCCTTGCGCAGTTTCTCTGCATTGGCGGGATTCAGGTCGATCTCGTACGTCTTCCCGTCGAGGCCGAACGCGACCGTTTCCGCCGCCTCTCCGCCGTCGATGTCGTCGAAGAGGGTGACCACCACACGCTGTGCCACGGATATCGGTCCTTTCCTGCGGATCGCCGTGTCCCGTAGGCAAGTTCACCGCGTCTGACGTGCGGTGACGCCGATGTGACGGCTCCCCGGGGGTAATGTTGCCGTTCCCCTGCGAGTCTCTGTATTCCCTTTGTACAGCCGCAGGTGTCGCATTGTGAAGCCCAGGCAATTGTTTCCGCGTGTCACGGCCGGCGGGCGATATTCCGCATGAATTCACCGGCTCGGTGTTTGAGGGCGCTTTGTAGGATCCTTCAGACTTCTACCCGCGTAGAATTTGGAGGCAGGTACGCTGAGGGAACCGCCCACGCAACACACCACCGGGAGTGCCAGTGGCACGCGTCGTAGTCGACGTCATGCTCAAGCCGGAGATCCTCGACCCCCAGGGGCAGGCGGTGCAGCGTGCACTGCCCCGCCTTGGATTCGAGGGCATCGCCGACGTCCGCCAGGGAAAGCGCTTCGAGCTCGAGGTGGAGGGACCGGTCGACGAGGCCGCCCTCGCCCGCATCCATGAGATGGCCGAAACCTTCCTTGCCAACACCGTGATCGAGGACTTCATCGTGAAGGTGGAGTCGTGACCGCACGCATCGGCGTCGTCACGTTCCCCGGAACGCTCGACGACCAGGACGCGCTGCGCGCCGCCCGCCTCGCGGGCGCCGAGCCCGTCTCGCTCTGGCACCGCGACAAGGACCTCAAGCAGGTCGACGCCGTGGTCCTCGCGGGCGGCTTCTCCTACGGCGACTACCTGCGGGCCGGAGCCATCTCCCGCTTCTCGCCGGTCATGGAGCCGATCATCGAGCAGGCGAAGGCGGGCATGCCCGTCCTCGGCATCTGCAACGGCTTCCAGATCCTCACCGAAGCCCACCTGCTGCCGGGCGCCATGCTGCGCAACAACCACCTCCACTTCATCTGCCGCGACCAGAAGCTGCGGGTGGAGAACGCGGAGACCGCCTGGACCTCGGACTACACCGAGGGCCAGGAGATCGAGGTCCCGCTCAAGAACATGGACGGCCGTTACGTCGCCGACGAGCGCACGCTCGACGAGCTGGAGGCCGAGGGGCGGGTGGCCTTCCGCTACCTGGACATGAACCCCAACGGCTCGCTGCGCGACATCGCGGGCATCACCAACGCCGCGGGCAACGTCGTCGGCCTCATGCCGCACCCCGAGCACGCCGTGGAGCCGCTGGTCGGCACCGGCAAGACCGACGGGCTCGGATTCTTCACCTCGATCCTCAAGAAGCTGGTCAACGCCTGATGAGCCTCGACACCGTCAAGCACGCCACCGAGACCCCGGACGTCGAGCAGCCCTGGCAGGAGCTCGGCCTCAAGGAGGACGAGTACGCGCGCATCCGCGAGATCCTCGGCCGCCGCCCCACCGGTGCCGAGCTCGCCATGTACTCCGTCATGTGGTCCGAGCACTGCTCCTACAAGAGCAGCAAGGTCCACCTGAAGCAGTTCGGCGAGAAGACCCCCGAGAACGACGCCATGCTCGTCGGCATCGGCGAGAACGCGGGCGTCGTCGACGTCGGCCAGGGTTACGCGGTCACCTTCAAGGTCGAGTCGCACAACCACCCCAGCTACATCGAGCCCTACCAGGGCGCGGCCACCGGCGTCGGCGGCATCGTCCGCGACATCCTCGCCATGGGTGCCCGCCCGGTCGCCGTGGTCGACCCGCTGCGCTTCGGTGCCGCCGACCACCCCGACACCAAGCGCGTGCTGCCCGGCGTCGTCGCCGGCATCGGCGGCTACGGCAACTGCCTGGGCCTGCCGAACATCGGCGGCGAGGTCGTCTTCGACTCCTGCTACCAGGGCAACCCGCTGGTCAACGCCGGCTGCATCGGCGTGATGAAGCACGAGGACATCCACCTCGCCAAGGCCTCCGGCCCCGGCAACCAGGTCATCCTCTACGGCGCCCGCACCGGCGGCGACGGCATCGGCGGCGTCTCGGTCCTCGCGTCCGAGACCTTCGACGACACCAAGCCGGCCAAGCGCCCGGCGGTCCAGGTCGGCGACCCGTTCCAGGAGAAGCTCCTCATCGAGTGCACCCTGGAGATCTTCCGGGAGAAGCTCGTCGCGGGCATCCAGGACCTCGGCGGCGCCGGTCTGTCCTGCGCCACCTCCGAGCTGGCCTCCGCCGGCACCGGCGGCATGCGGGTCGACCTGGAGAAGGTGCACCTGCGCGACGCGACGCTCTCGCCCGAGGAGATCCTCATGAGCGAGTCGCAGGAGCGCATGTGCGCGATCGTCGAGCCCCAGCACGTCGACCGCTTCCTGGAGATCTGCGAGAAGTGGGACGTCATCGCGGTCGTCATCGGTGAGGTGACGGACGGCGAGCGCCTGGAGATCTTCTGGCACGGCGAGCAGATCGTCGACGTCCCGCCGCGCACGGTCGCGCACGAGGGCCCGGTCTACCACCGGCCGTACGCGCGCCCCGAGTGGCAGGACGCCCTGCAGGCCGACGACGCCGGCAAGCTGGCCCGGCCGCAGGACGGCGCCGAGCTGAAGGACCAGGTCCTCAGGCTCGTCGGCTCCCCGAACCAGGCCTCGAAGTCCTGGATCACCGACCAGTACGACCGCTTCGTGCAGGGCAACACCGTGCTCGCCCAGCCCGAGGACGCCGGCATGGTCCGCATCGACGAGGAGACCAACCTCGGCGTGGCCATGGCGACCGACGGCAACGGCCGGTACGCCAAGCTCGACCCGTACACCGGTGCCCAGCTCGCGCTGGCCGAGGCGTACCGCAACGTCGCCGCCTCCGGCGCCAAGCCGCTGGCGATCTCGGACTGCCTGAACTTCGGTTCGCCCGAGGACCCGGCCGTGATGTGGCAGTTCGCCGAGGCCACCCGTGGTCTCGCGGACGGCTGCCTGCAGCTCGGCACCCCGGTCACCGGCGGCAACGTGTCGCTGTACAACCAGACCGGTGAGGTCGCGATCCACCCGACGCCCGTCGTGGCCGTCCTCGGTGTGATCGACGACGTCAACCGCCGCACCCCGATCGCCTTCGCGGAAGAGGGCCAGCTCCTCTACCTGCTCGGCGACACCAAGGAGGAGTTCGGCGGCTCGGCGTGGTCCGAGGTGATCCACCAGCACCTCGGCGGCATGCCGCCGGCCGTGGACCTCGACCGGGAGAAGCTGCTCGGCGAGATCCTGATCTCGGGTTCCCGCGACGGCATGATCGACGCGGCCCACGACCTGTCCGACGGCGGTCTGGTCCAGGCGGTCGTCGAGTCCTGCCTGCGCGGCGGCAACGGCGCGCGCCTGGTCGTGCCCGAGGGCCTGGACGCCTTCACCTTCCTCTTCAGCGAGTCGGCCGGCCGTGCGGTCGTGGCCGTCCCGCGCAGCGAGGAACTCCGCTTCACCGACATGTGCGGTGCGCGGGGTCTGCCGGCGACCCGCATCGGTGTCGTCGACGGCGACGCGGTCGACGTGCAGGGCGAGTTCAGCGTCTCCCTGGAGGAGCTGCGCGCCGCGCACGAGGCGACGATCCCGGGCCTGCTGGCCTGATCGGTCCCCGTATCCGTACGGAGTGGAGCCCCCGTCCCGGCAAGGGCGGGGGCTCCGCCGTGTCCGTCAGCCGTCCAGCGAGTAGAAGGTGTCCAGCTCGGTGATGTCCTCGACGCACTCGTCGACGTCGGAGACCTTCCCGCCGATGATCGTGAAGAACATGGCGCCGCGCATCTCGATCCCACGGTCGCCGTGCTCGGCGAACCACTTGTGGGACGAGATGACATGACCGCGCCCGTCGGGGTAGACGCCCTCCAGCTCGACCCGCATGGTGCCGCCGGTGTACTCGAACATCTCGCCGAACATGGCCAGGATGTTGTCCCGGCCCTTGAAGTGCCCGCCGAACCGGGTGGTGCCGGGCGCGTGGTGGGTGCAGTCGCTCGTCATGGTGGCCGCCAGCGCCTCCATGTCACCCTTGCCGAACGCTTCGTAGCCTTGCCGCACCAGGGCGGCATCGGGGTGTTCGTGATGGGTCATGGTCCCGTCGCCTGCTTTCGCTGCGATTGGCTCCGTGATGGGCTCCGTTCCTTCCAGTCTCGGGGCTAGCCTCGGGCCATGCCACCCGCCAAGAAGCGCGCCCAGCGCACCCGCAGCTACGACCCCGCCAAGATCCGGGCCGCCGTGTCCGCCCAGTTCGGGCACGTACGGGACGCGGTGCTCGCGCTTCCCGAGGAGGCGCTGGACGGGCCGACCCGGCTCGGCGACTGGACGGTGCGGGAGCTGGCCGGGCACCTCGCGTGGATGGTCGGCGCGGTGCCCGAGCTGCTGGCCCGGCCCGAGCCCGCGCAGCGGGAACTGCCGCTGCTCGAATGGCCGTTCGCGACGGCGGCCGCCGCCGGGCGCATCGACGAGCACACCCGCGCACTCGACACGGCCGATCTCGCGGCGCTGTACGAGCGGACGCGGGAGGCGTACGAGTCGGCGCTCGCCGGCGCGCAGGACACCCGGCTGCTCCCGGTGAGCCTGGGTGCCATGACGCTGGCCGACTTCCTGGTGACCCGGACCGTCGAACTCGTCGTCCACACCGACGACCTCGCCGCCGCGACCGGCGTCGCCGTCCCGTACGACCGGCAGGCGCTCGCCGCCTGCACCCGGCTGCTGTGCGACGCGCTCGCCGCGAAGGCGCCCGGCGGCGCGGTGGAGGTGCGGGTCCCGCCGTACGCGGTGGTGCAGTGCGTCGAGGGCCCCCGGCACACCCGCGGCACCCCGCCCAACGTCGTCGAGACCGACCCGCTCACCTGGATCCGTCTCGCGACCGGCCGGGCCGGCTGGGCGGCGGAGCTGGACGCGGCCCGGGTGAGCGCGAGCGGCGAGCGGGCGGACCTGTCGGGGCTGCTGCCGCTGATGGGCTGAGCGGCCCGGAACCGCGGAACCGCGGGGCCGCGGCCTCCGTCCCACCGCCATGAAGAAGCCGCGCGCATGTGCAGGAACGTCTCTGGTCATCCTCCTCTCGGCTCTTTCCGGCTGCGGTACGGGCCCGGGCGCGGCCTCGCCCGACGTGCCCGTCGCGGGCACCCACTGGACGATCGGCGCGGTCACGGTGGACGGCGTGCGGACGGTGGCCCCGTCGGGCGGGCTCGTGGACTTCACGATGGACGGCCGGGTCCAGGGCACCAGCGGCTGCAACGGCTTCGACGCCGCCGTCGCCGTGCGCGGGGACCGGCTCACCGTCTCCGATCCCACGGTGACGGCGATCGGCTGCCCCGACGACCGGCGGCGTTTCGAGGAGGCCCTGCTCGGCTCCCTCAAGGGCGAGATCACGGCGAGCCTGAAGGGCGAATCGCTCGTCCTCACCTCCGCCGACGGGCGCCGCCGCGTGGAGCTGGCCGCCGAGAAGCAGACCCCGTTCCTCGGCACCACCTGGACGGTGGACGGGCTGCTCTCCGGCACGGGCGCCGACGCCACCTCCACCGCGCTGCCGGCCGGGTCCGAGGGCAGGGCGCGGCTGACCTTCACCGGGCGCGGCAAGGACGTCCGGCTCACCGGAAGCCTCGGCTGCAACCGGGTCACCGCGCCCGCGACGATCAGCGGCAGCCGCGTGACGCTGGGCGCGGTGGCGACGACCCGGATGATCTGCACGCCCGCGCAGATGGACCTGGAGACCAAGCTGTACGACGCCCTGGACAGCCCGCTCACCTACCGCGTGGAGCACCGCACCCTGACCGTCACCGACGCGGACGGCCAGGGCTTCACGGCGAAGGCCGGCCAGGGCGGCTGAGCCGGCGGGTCAGCTCCCGTACGGGAGCAGTCCGGCGTCCGTCCGTTCCCAGGCGGCCCGCAGCTCGGCGAGCCGCGCCGGCTCGTCGGGGGCGCGGTCGGCCTGCTCGCGGGCGTCGGCGGTGAGGTGGAAGAGCTGGTCGCGCCCGCTCTTGCCCCGGTAGTACTTCCAGTCGCCGCGGCGCAGGGCGCGCTCCCCGCGCACCCGCCAGAACAGGTCGCGTTCGCCGACGGGCGCGCCGCGCAGCAGGTACGGGGCGAGGCTGGTGCCGTCGAGGGGGTAGGCGGGGTGCGGGCGGGCGCCGGCGACGTCGAGGAGGGTGGCGGTCCAGTCGGGCGAGTACACGGGCAGGTCGCTGACCTGGCCGCCGTCGATCCGGGCGGGCCAGCGCAGGATCGACGGCACGCGGATGCCGCCTTCCAGGAGGGAGCCCTTGTTGCCGGCGAGGGGCCAGTTGTAGGAGAAGCGCTCGCCGCCGTTGTCGCTGCCGAAGAAGACGAGGGTGTCGCGCTCGCGGCCGGCCCGCCGGAGCGCGGCGAGGACCTGGCCGACGGAGCGGTCGAGGTCCTCGACCATCTCCTTGTACTTCTTGATCGAGCCGCCGTCCTGGTGCCAGAGCGCGGAGCGGTCGCCGGCCTTGATCCGGCGGACGATCTCGGCGCTCTCCGCCTCGTCGCCGTCGGCGATCCACGGCCAGTGGGGGGTGGTGAAGTTGAGGTTGAGCAGGAAGGGCCGGTCGTGGTCGCGGCTCACGTACTCGCTCGCCCGCTCGGTGAGGATCCGGGTGTAGTAGCGCAGGTCCCGGTACTCGGCGTCGCCCTCGTAGAGGTCGTACTCGCCGCCCAGGCCGAGCTTGGAGTAGTACTCCAGGGCGCCGCCGAAGTTGCCGAAGAACTCGTCCCAGCCGGACCGGGTGGGGGAGTAGTCGGGCAGGTAGCCGCAGTGCCACTTGCCGATGAGCGCGGTGGTGTAGCCGGCGTCGCGGAGCAGCGAGGCGAGCGTGGGGTGGGTGGGCTCCAGACCGGCGGACTTGTCGGCGATGGGCTCGGCGAGTCCGCCCTTCGTGCGGCCGGGGAAGCGTCCGGTGTAGAGGCTGAAGCGGGTCGGGGAGCAGGTGGCGGAGCCGGAGTAGGCGTCGGTGAAGCGGACGCCCTGGCGGGCGAGCCGGTCGAGGTGCGGGGTGCGGATGTGCGGGGAGCCGTACGAGGAGAGGTCGGCCCAGCCGAGGTCGTCGCCCAGGACGAACAGGATGTTGGGCCGGGCGGAGTGGCGGCCGGGCGCGGCGCGGAACGGCCGCTCCCCGGCGGAGGCGGCGGGCGTGGCCTCGGCGGCGGGGGCGGTGGTGCCGAGCGCGGCCGCGGCGGCGGTGCCGACGGCGGCCCCGCCGAGGGTACGGCGGGATATGGACCGGGACATACGGGTCTCCTGGAGGAATGCAGAACTGCGTGACCGCGCGACCGAGTGACCGGACGACTGCATGACTGCACGACTGCACGTCCGCACGACTGCGGAATTACCGAAGTGCAGAAGTGCAGAAGTGCAGAAGTACGGAGAAGTGCAGATAAGTGCAGATGGGCGCGGACCGCAGCAGTGCGGAAATGCGGGACCGCCTGAGGAAAGGGCGGGATTGCCGAAGGGAGCTCAGACGCGGCGACAGATCGCGCTCGCGACACGGGCCAGGTCCACGTGCCGGCGCGTCACAAGGGTGACCGAGAGGTCGGAGTCGCTGACGGGCTGCATGATCACGAGCCTGGCGGAGCCCCGGATGCGGTGTCAACGGGCGTTCCGCACCGTGGACTCCGTCACATCCCGGGTGCCCGCTCCGTACCGTACGAGCGTCCGCTCGGCACCGAGCAGATCTCGCCAATCGGCCGTCGACCCTTGTGGGCCTTGGTTTGTGGGCTCCGACAAGGATCGAAGGATCAGTTCGTAGGATCCGACGACGAGATCAATGGCAGTTCAGAGGCCGTTTCGGGCCCGTTCGCCAATTCGGACCAGTGGTCGATCTCGCCTACACTCGGTGGCGTGCCACGCGGAGACGGTCGACTCAATCACGATCTGCTCCCCGGTGAGAAAGGCCCCCAGGACGCTTGTGGCGTCTTCGGTGTCTGGGCTCCGGGTGAAGAGGTCGCTAAGCTCACGTACTTCGGGCTCTACGCCCTTCAGCATCGGGGCCAGGAATCCGCGGGAATCGCGGTAAGCAACGGCTCCCAGATCCTCGTCTTCAAGGACATGGGACTTGTCTCCCAGGTCTTCGACGAGACTTCTCTCGGTTCCCTCCAGGGTCATATCGCGGTCGGTCACGCCCGCTACTCGACCACTGGTGCTTCCGTGTGGGAGAACGCGCAGCCGACGTTCCGGGCGACCGCCCACGGCTCGCTCGCGCTCGGCCACAACGGAAACCTGGTGAACACGGCGCAGCTCGCCGAAATGGTCGCCGACCTCCCCAAGAAGGAGGGCCGGTCCACCCAGGTAGCCGCCACCAACGACACCGACCTGGTCACCGCGCTGCTCGCGGGCCAGGTGGACGAGGACGGCACGCCGCTCACCATCGAGCAGGCGGCCGCGAAGGTCCTCCCCGAGGTCCGGGGCGCCTTCTCCCTCGTCTTCATGAACGAGCACACGCTCTACGCGGCCCGTGACCCGCAGGGCATCCGCCCGCTGGTGCTCGGCCGCCTGGAGCGCGGCTGGGTCGTCGCGTCCGAGTCCGCCGCCCTCGACATCTGCGGTGCGACCTTCGTCCGCGAGGTCGAGCCGGGCGAGCTCATCGCCGTCGACGAGAACGGCATGCGCACTTCGCGATTCGCGGAAGCGAAGCCGAAGGGCTGTGTCTTCGAGTACGTGTACCTGGCCCGTCCGGACACGGACATCGCCGGCCGGAACGTGTACCTCTCCCGTGTGGAGATGGGCCGCAAGCTCGCCGCGGAGGCCCCTGTCGAGGCCGACCTGGTGATAGCGACGCCGGAGTCCGGCACCCCCGCCGCCATCGGCTACGCGGAGGCGTCCGGCATCCCGTTCGGCGCCGGCCTGGTCAAGAACGCGTACGTCGGCCGGACCTTCATCCAGCCCTCGCAGACCATCCGCCAGCTGGGCATCCGGCTGAAGCTGAACCCCCTCAAGGAAGTCATCAAGGGCAAGCGCCTGGTGGTCGTCGACGACTCGATCGTCCGCGGCAACACCCAGCGCGCTCTCGTCCGGATGCTCCGCGAGGCCGGCGCCGCCGAGGTCCACATCCGGATCTCGTCCCCGCCGGTGAAGTGGCCCTGCTTCTTCGGCATCGACTTCGCCACCCGCGCGGAGCTGATCGCCAACGGCATGTCGGTCGAGGAGATCGGCAAGTCGCTCGGCGCCGACTCGCTCTCGTACATCTCGCTCGACGGGATGATCGAGGCGACCACCATCCAGAAGCCCAACCTGTGCCGCGCCTGCTTCGACGGCGAGTACCCGATGGAGCTTCCGGACCCCGAGCTGCTCGGCAAGCAGCTCCTGGAGACCGAGCTGGCCGCCGGCCCCGCCGCCACCGCGGCCGCCGACGCCCTGCGCCGCCCGTAAGACCCCGCCGCCCGCGCCACGACCGTGGCGCGGGCGGACCGGCAGCACGAGCAGTACGAGCAGCGCGAGCTGTACGACGACACGAAAGTTCTCACCCATGTCTGCTGAGACCACCGGTGCCTCCTACGCCTCCGCGGGCGTCGACATCGAAGCGGGCGACCGCGCCGTCGAGCTCATGAAGGAGTGGGTGAAGAAGACGCAGCGCCCCGAGGTCCTCGGCGGCCTCGGCGGTTTCGCCGGCTACTTCGACGCCTCCGCCCTCAAGCGCTACGAGCGTCCGCTGCTCGCCTCGGCCACCGACGGCGTCGGCACGAAGGTCGACATCGCCCGTCAGATGGGCGTGTACGACACGATCGGCCGCGACCTGGTCGCCATGGTCATGGACGACATCGTCGTCTGCGGCGCCGAGCCGCTCTTCATGACCGACTACATCTGCGTCGGCAAGGTCCACCCCGAGCGGGTCGCCGCCATCGTCAAGGGCATCGCCGAGGGCTGTGTCCTGGCCGGCTGCGCCCTGGTCGGCGGCGAGACGGCGGAGCACCCGGGCCTGCTCGGCCCGGACGACTTCGACGTCGCCGGCGCGGGCACCGGTGTCGTGGAGTACGACCGGCTGCTCGGCGCGGATCGCATCCGTACGGGTGACGCCGTCATCGCCATGGCGTCCTCCGGTCTTCACTCCAACGGGTACTCGCTCGTCCGCCACGTGGTCTTCGACCGCGCCGGCATGAGCCTCGACCAGCAGGTCGAGGAGTTCGGCCGGACGCTCGGCGAGGAGCTCCTGGAGCCCACCAAGATCTACTCGCTGGACTGCCTGGCGCTCACCCGGACCACCGAGGTGCACGCCTTCAGCCACATCACCGGCGGCGGCCTGGCCGCCAACCTGGCCCGTGTCGTCCCGGACGGCCTGCACGCCGTCGTGGACCGCGGCACGTGGGCCCCTGGCGCCGTCTTCGACCTGGTCGGCAAGGCCGGTCAGGTGGAGCGCCTGGAGCTGGAGAAGACCCTGAACATGGGCGTCGGCATGATGGCCGTGGTCCCCGCCGAGTCGGTGGACGCGGCCCTGACGACCCTGGCCGACCGCGGGGTCGACGCCTGGGTCGCCGGTGAGATCACCGAGCGCGGCGAGAAGGCGACCGGCGCGGAGCTGGTCGGCGACTACGCGAAGTAGGCCCGCGGACACGACTGAGGGGCGCCCCGGACGGTTCCGGGGCGCCCCTCGGCCGTTCGCGGTCGGCCGCGGGCCCCGCCGGGCCGTCAGCCGTCGCGGACAGCGCAGAAACCCGGTCCGGGTACTCCGGACCGGGTTTCGGTGTTCAGAAGGTCAAGCGCGACGCTGAGTAGACGCGGGACCGGACTCGTCGTCCTCGTCCTCGTCGTCCGTGTTGTAGAGATCCGCGTACTGCGCGTACGGGTCGTCTTCCTCGTCGTCGTCTTCGAACGGCTCGCCATTCGGCGGCTGGCTCGAAGTCGAAGCGCCCAGCTCATTGGCCAGACGCGACAGGTCAGTCCCGCCGCTGCTGTACTTCAGCTGGCGGGCGACCTTGGTCTGCTTGGCCTTTGCCCGGCCGCGCCCCATGGCTCGACCCCCTCAGTGACGGGGCTCGTCGGCCCCAGAGTCTTGACACGCGTTCATGATTCGAAACGGGCTCTCGACAGAGAGACCGGTCCGTAGGGTTTCAACGGTACCTGTTTCCTCGGGCCTACGGTACGCCGCGCGCATCACATTCCCCGGTACAGAACCGCAGAGGAGCCCCGTCCTTGCTGGTCAATCGCGATTTTAACCTCTTCTTGAGGTCCGACCCGCCGATCGGCGTGAGTGAAGTCTCGCGAATCGCCCGCAAAGACGGTCCGGCCCGCTGACCGATTTTGATCGATCAGCGGGCCGGACCTGTCAAGACTCAGGCGCGGCGCGCCTCGGCCATGCGCTGCTCGGCGATCCGGTCGGCCGCGGCGGCCGGCGGAATACCATCAGACTTCGCACGTGCGAAGATTTCGAGGGTGGTGTCGAAGATCTTCGTGGCCTTGGCCTTGCAGCGGTCGAAGTCGAAGCCGTGCAGCTCGTCGGCGACCTGGATCACGCCACCCGCGTTGACGACGTAGTCGGGCGCGTAGAGGATGCCGCGCTCCTCCAGGTCCTTCTCCACGCCGGGGTGCGCGAGCTGGTTGTTGGCCGCGCCGCAGACGATCCGCGCGGTGAGGACCGGCACGGTGTCGTCGCCCAGCGCGCCGCCCAGGGCGCAGGGGGCGTAGATGTCGAGGCCCTCGGTGCGGATCAGGGCGTCGGTGTCGGCGGCGACGGTCACCTGCGGGAACTTCTCGGTGATCCGGCGCACCGACTCCTCGCGGACGTCGGTGATGACGACCTCGGCGCCGTCGGCGATCAGGTGCTCGACCAGGTAGTGGCCGACCTTGCCCACGCCCGCGACGCCGACCTTGCGGCCGCGCAGCGTCGGGTCGCCCCACACGGTCTGCGCGGAGGCGCGCATGCCCTGGAAGACGCCGAAGGCGGTGAGCACGGAGGAGTCGCCGGCGCCGCCGTTCTCGGGGGAGCGGCCGGTGGTCCACTCGTTGACCCGGTGCACGACGTCCATGTCGGCGACGTAGGTGCCGACGTCGCAGGCCGTCACGTAGCGGCCGCCGAGGGAGGCCACGAAGCGGCCGTAGGCGAGGAGGAGCTCCTCGGTCTTGATCTGCTCCGGGTCGCCGATGATCACGGCCTTGCCGCCGCCGTGGTCGAGCCCGGCCATGGCGTTCTTGTACGACATGCCGCGGGAGAGGTTGAGCGCGTCGGCGATCGCCTCGGCCTCGGTGGCGTACGGGTAGAAGCGGGTGCCGCCGAGGGCGGGGCCCAGGGCGGTGTTGTGGAGGGCGATGACGGCCTTGAGGCCCGTGGCGCGGTCCTGGCACAGCACGACTTGCTCGTGGCCACCCTGTTCCGAGTGGAAGAGGGTGTGCAGTACGTCAGGAACGCCGGTCACATCGGTCACGGTGGTGACTCCCAAATACAAGCGGCGGAAGGTCCCCCCTGCGGGTGGGGGTGGGACCAGGTCGGCACGAGGGTAAGTCCTACCTGGGCGTAGCAGGGCCGCAGTGCCGAGGATCACCCCCTTCAGGAGTACCCGCGTGGAAGGATTTGCGACATGTCGGTCCCCTCGTCGGTGCTCGTCCCCTATGCCTCGTATCTGAGGGTGTACGAGCCGCTGGCCGCCTTTCCGGAGCCGGAGCGCGCCCACTGGGCCCGCTATGCCTGCCGTCCGGACGTCCCGGGCGCCCAGGACGAACTGCGGCGCTCGCTGGCGGACTTGGTGCCGGTGCCGCCGGTCCCGGTGCCGGTGCACGAGAGCGGGGACGCGTTCGTGGCGACGGTGGACGGGACGGTGCTGGTGTGCCCGTGGCGGACCCGGCTGCGCGGCTGGCTGGCCCTTCAGGAGCTGACGGGCGGCACGCTGCCGGCCCAGGTCCTGGACGCGATGCTGCCGCCGGTCGTCCGCGAGCAGCTGACGGCGGACCACGAGCGCTGGCTGGAGCGGAACCCGGACGCGCGGCCGTGGATCCGCAGCGCGGTGTGGCGGGTGCCGCTGCGCTGGTTCGTGCTGTTCTCGGACGAGGAGCGGGAGTACGTGCCGGGGAAGGCCGGTGCGGAGGGCGCGGCGGCGCCGGTGCTGCGCTACCGGACGCCGATGGTGCAGGCGCGGCGGCGGCTCGCGCGGGGGCTGAAGGCGCTGCGTGAGGCGATCGACGAGGGCCCGATGACGGAGGGTCTGGTGGAGGTGGGGCGCTGGCTGGAGGAGTTCCATCCGCGGGCGCTGGTGGAGCTGGACTACGGGGGCCTGGTGCACGTGCTGGGCGCGGAGGCGCTCGCGGGCGACCGGTCGGCGGCGGACGTGGCGGAGGGGATCGAGGCGCTGCGGGAGGGGGACGGCGAGGGGGCGAGTGCGGCTTATGGGCGTTTCGCTGCCCGATGGCGAGCCGTTCGCAACCTCCAGTTCGCCAACTGACCATCGACAGGACATGTCCACCTGATGTAAATGATCTTCATTGCTGGACACCTGTTCGGGCCTTTGGTGTGCTCTTGTGGGGACGTTGGGGCGGGTGTGGCAGGACGTAGGTCCCGATCCGGGCCTTTGACTCAAGCGTGACGGATTGCACTTAACGCACCCTTGCGCCCATCGCCCACCCTCGTGCCAAAATAGGACAAGGAGTCCGGGGAGGGTTCCTTCCGTCCAAGTGTGGGCGGAATGCTCGACATTGCACTCTATGGGGGGTCTGAGGACTCCTGATCGCTCTGTGACTGATCGTCACAGTGGCGTGACTGTCCGCTATGGCATGGTCAGTCGACTTCCGCCGCTGATGAACACCTGCGAGGGCAATTCCATCGGTTTGGCCGACGCGGCTGGACGGATGGTGTAGTTGTAGTGCCGAGGACAAGCCGTTCGTCCTATAACCGACTCGACCCGCTTCTGCCATTTCGGGCATGGCGGGTCAAGGTGCAGAATTTAGAGGAAAGAACCGAGAAGGTTCGGTTCTCCCGAGGAGGCCGCTCATGACCGCTCGCACCCCTGATGCCGAGCCGCTGCTGACCCCTGCCGAGGTTGCCACGATGTTCCGCGTGGACCCGAAGACGGTGACCCGCTGGGCCAAGGCCGGCAAGCTCACGTCCATCCGCACCCTGGGTGGACACCGCCGGTACCGCGAGGCCGAGGTCCGCGCCCTGCTGGCGGGCATTCCGCAGCAGCGCAGCGAAGCCTGAGGCGCTTGCGACACACGCCACACCCCGTAACACCCTGCAGTACCGGGCACATTCCGGGTCCCCCAACCCGGCAGCCCACCCCCTAGCTCTGCCGACAGGTACCTGCCCCAACAGGCTCCATGTCATCGATCGCGCTGGACTCCGCCGGGTCCAGCGTGATCTTTTTATGCGCGCGTAGACCCCGTCCCGACGCCGTCCCGAGCCCGTCCGGACCCCCTCCCCGCACGTGCAATTGCACATATTAAATGGGGCCGATGTAGGAAGGGTGTAAGTCTGGCACTTCCTGAAACGGATTCAGTGACTCCCGTCACATCGTCAAAGTCTTGCCGTGGAACAGCCTTCCACCCCGGAAACGGCCCGTACCCCGCCGTTGGTCACCCGTTGGTGGGACCTTGGTCCCTGCGGCGGAAGAAGGCAAGACGGCACGCAAGACGGCGCACAGGCTGCGCACGGGGCTGCGCACGGAGCTGAGCGCGGGGCTGAGCGCGGGGCGGCCCACAGGGCGGCGCACAGGGCGGCGCACGGTACGGGCGCGGAAGGCGGCACGCGGCACGGCGTGCGGCATACGGCACGGCTTGGGCGGCGCGGCACGGCGTGTGGCGCGGCACGGCGTGCGGCACGCAAGAAGGCCCGCACCAATCGGTGCGGGCCTTCTTCGTTTGCGACTCTGACGGGACTTGAACCCGCGACCTCCACCTTGACAGGGTGGCGAGCTAACCAACTGCTCCACAGAGCCATCGCGGCCGCTTAGTAGTGGCTGCGAGGAAAAGAGTACAGCAGGTCAGGGGGTGCGGTCGAACCGGCGGCCGAGGGCTACGGAACCGCCGCGTCGATCGCCTTCACGATCCGCTTGTCCGACACCGGGTGGGCCGTGCCGAGCGCGTGCGCGAAGTAGCTCACCCGCAGCTCCTCGATCATCCAGCGGATGTCCGTGACGGCCGCCGGCACCGGCCGGCCCTTCGGGAGCTGTTCGAGCAGCCAGGCGTACTCGTCCAGCATCTCGTGGACCTTCTCCATCCGGGTGGTGTCCCGCTGCGCGCCCGTCGGCATCTGCTGCAGGCGCCGGTCCACCGCCACCAGGTAGCGCATCAGGTCCGGCAGCCGCTTCAGGCCCGTACGGGTCACGAAGCCGGCCGGCATCAGCCAGGAGAGCTGCTCGCGCACGTCCTGGAGGTTGCGGAGCAGGGCGGGGCTGCCGGTGGCCTTCAGGCGCCGCTCGCAGGCCTGCCAGGCCGCGAGGACCTGCTGCACCTGGTTCACCGTGCGGACGGTCAGCTCGACGAGGTCGGCGCGGACCTTGTCGTACAGCTTCCGGAAGGACTCCTCGTCCCAGGCCGGGCCGCCGTGGTCGGCGATCAGCCGGTCGGCGGCGGCGGTCGCGCAGTCGTCGAAGAGGGCCTGGATCGAGCCGTGCGGGTTCGCGGACAGGGCCAGCTTCTGTTGGTTCGTGAGCTTGTCGGAGGCGAACTTCGCCGGGTTCACCGGGATGTTCAGCATGATCAGCTTCCGGGTGCCCCGCCACATCGCGAGCGCCTGCTCCTCCTCGGTGTCGAAGAGGCGCACGGCCACGGTGTCGCCCTCGTCCACGAGCGCCGGGTACGCCTTGACCGGCTGACCGGCCCGCCGGGTCTCGAAGACCTTGGTGAGGGTGCCGATCGTCCACTCCTTGAGCCCCGTGCGCTCCAGGGACGGCCCGGAGCCGTCGGGGCCCGCCGTGGCGGCCTTGGCGGCCTGGGAGAGCGCCTGGCGGGCCTTGGGGCGCAGCCGGAGCCTGAGCGTCTCCAGGTCCTTGTCCTCGGCCAGCTTGCGGCGCCGCTCGTCGACGATCCGGAAGGTGATCTTCAGGTGCTCGGGGACCTTCGCCCAGTCGAAGTCGTCCGCCGTGACGGGCACGCCGACCATCCGCTGCAGCTCGCGCGCGAGCGCCACCGTCATCGGCTCCTGCACGGGCACGACCGCGTCGAGGAAGCGGGCGGCGAAGTTCGGCGCCGGCACGTAGTTGCGGCGGATCGGCTTCGGCAGCGAGCGGATCAGCTCCGTCGCCACCTCCTCGCGCAGGCCCGGGATCTGCCAGTCGAAGCCCTCGTCGGTGACCTGGTTGAGCACCTGGAGCGGGATGTGGACGGTCACGCCGTCCGCGTCCGCGCCCGGCTCGAACTGGTACGTCACCCGGAACTTCAGCGCGCCCTGCCGCCACGAGTCGGGGTAGTCGGCCTTGGTGACCGCGCCCGCCTTCTCGTTGATGAGCATCTCGCGCTCGAAGTCGAGGAACTCCGGCTCCTCGTGCCGCTTGTGCTTCCACCACGAGTCGAAGTGGGCGCCGGACACGACGTGTTCGGGCACCCGCTTGTCGTAGAAGTCGAAGAGCGTCTCGTCGTCGACCAGGATGTCCCGGCGCCGGGCCCGGTGCTCCAGCTCCTCAACCTCGGTGAGCAGCTTGCGGTTGTCGGCGAAGAACTTGTGGTGGGTGCGCCAGTCGCCCTCGACGAGCGCGTTGCGGATGAACAGGTCGCGGGAGACCTCGGGGTCGATCCGGCCGTAGTTCACCTTGCGGTCGGCGACGATCGGCACGCCGTACAGCGTCACCTTCTCGAACGCCATGACCGCCGCCAGGTCCTTCTCCCAGTGCGGCTCGCTGTACGTCTTCTTCACCAGGTGCTGGGCCAGCGGTTCGACCCACTCGGGCTCGATCCGGGCGTTCACCCGGGCCCACAGGCGCGAGGTCTCCACCAGCTCGGCGGACATCAGCATGCGCGGGGGCTTCTTGAAGAGCGCCGAGCCCGGGAAGACGGCGAACTTGGCGTTGCGCGCGCCCAGGTACTCGTTGCGGGTGCCCTCCCGCTTGGCGTCCCGGCCGCCGCCGCCGTCCTTGGACTCCTTGACGTCCTTCAGGCCGATGTGGCTGAGCAGACCGGCGAGCAGGGAGACGTGCACGGACTGCTCGGGGGCGTCCTCCTCGTTGAGGTGGATGCCCATCTGCTTGGCGACCGTGCGCAGCTGCGAGTAGATGTCCTGCCACTCGCGGATGCGCAGGAAGTTCAGGTACTCCTGCTTGCACATCCGGCGGAAGGACGACGAGCCGCGCTCCTTCTGCTGCTCGCGCACGTAGCGCCACAGGTTGAGGTAGGCGAGGAAGTCGCTCGTCTCGTCCTTGAAGCGGGCGTGCTGCTGGTCGGCCTGCGCCTGCTTCTCGGCCGGCCGCTCGCGCGGGTCCTGGATGGACAGCGCGGCCGCGATCACCATGACCTCGCGGACGCAGCCGTTCTTGTCGGCCTCCAGGACCATCCGGGCGAGCCGCGGGTCGACCGGCAGCTGGGAGAGCTTGCGGCCGGTGTCGGTGAGCCGCTTCTTCGGGTCCTTCTGCGCCGGGTCGAGCGCGTGCAGCTCCTGGAGCAGCTGCACGCCGTCCCGGATGTTGCGGTGGTCGGGCGCGTCGATGAACGGGAACTTCTCGATGTCGCCGAGGCCGGCCGCGGTCATCTGGAGGATGACGGAGGCCAGGTTGGTGCGGAGGATCTCCGCGTCCGTGAACTCGGGACGGGTGAGGAAGTCGTCCTCGGAGTAGAGCCGGATGCAGATGCCGTCCGACGTACGGCCGCAGCGGCCCTTGCGCTGGTTGGCGCTGGCCTGGCTGATCGGCTCGATCGGCAGCCGCTGCACCTTGGTGCGGTGCGAGTAGCGCGAGATGCGGGCGGTGCCCGGGTCGATCACGTACTTGATGCCGGGGACGGTCAGCGAGGTCTCGGCCACGTTCGTCGCGAGGACGATCCGGCGGCCGGAGTGCGCCTGGAAGACCCGGTGCTGCTCGGCGTGCGACAGCCGCGCGTACAGCGGCAGGATCTCCGTGTTGAAGAGCTTCTTCTTGATCAGCGCGTCCGCGGTGTCGCGGATCTCGCGCTCGCCGGAGAGGAAGACCAGGACGTCGCCCGGTCCCTCCTTCTGGAGCTCGTCGACGGCGTCGCAGATCGCGGTGATCTGGTCCCGGTCGGCCTCGTCGCCGTCCTCCTCCAGGAGGGGCCGGTAGCGGACCTCGACCGGGTACGTGCGGCCGGAGACCTCGACGATCGGGGCGTCGCCGAAGTGGCGGGAGAAGCGCTCCGGGTCGATGGTCGCCGAGGTGATGACGACCTTCAGGTCGGGGCGCTTGGGCAGCAGCTGGGCCAGATAGCCGAGCAGGAAGTCGATGTTGAGGGACCGCTCGTGGGCCTCGTCGATGATGATCGTGTCGTACGCGCGCAGCTCGCGGTCCGTCTGGATCTCGGCGAGCAGGATGCCGTCCGTCATCAGCTTGACGAAGGTGGCCTCGGGGTTCACCTGGTCGGTGAAGCGGACCTTCCAGCCGACGGCCTCGCCCAGCGGGGTCCTCAGCTCCTCCGCCACGCGCTCGGCGACCGTGCGGGCGGCGATCCGGCGGGGCTGGGTGTGCCCGATCATGCCCCGGACGCCCCGGCCGAGCTCCAGACAGATCTTCGGGATCTGCGTGGTCTTTCCGGAGCCCGTCTCACCGGCGACGATCACGACCTGGTGGTCGCGTATCGCCTGAAGGATGTCGTCCTTCTTCTGGGAGACGGGGAGCTGCTCGGGGTACGTGACGGGCGGCACGAGGGCCGCGCGGGCCTCGACGCGCTCCTTGGCCTTGCCGGCCTCGGCGGCGATCTCGTCCAGTACGGCCGCGCGGGCCTCGGGCTTGCGGATGCGGCGGGCGCCTTCGAGACGGCGGCCGAGCCGGTGGGAGTCCCGCAGCGAGACCTCGGCCAGGACGGACTGGAGGGCGGCGAAGGAAGTAGACATACGGGATCCAGGATCGCACCTGCGGCCGAGAAGCGGCGAACCGATTTACGAGGGCTGCGCCACGCCTCTGCGTAGTATTTCGGGCACACCGGCCCGCACCGCCCCAGAAAGGTTTCCGCATGTCCCGCACTCCGGCCCTGCGCGCCCTGGTGGCGTTCGCCGCGCTGGCGGGGCTGGTGCTCGGGCTCGTGGTGTGCGGGACGGCGGGCGCCGCCGCTCCCGGGCCGGGGCCGTCGGTCGCGGGCCCCGCGTCGCCGGGCTGCGGCCAGAGCCACGGCGGCGACGAGGGTGCCGCCGCCCCGGCCGTACCGCCGCGCGCGCACGGCTTCGGAGAGCTGCTGCCGGTGCTCGCCGCGGAGCGGATGCCGTGCGGCGGCTGGGGCGCGGACCAGGCCGCGGCGGACGTACGGGCGGGGCGGGCGCCGCCGGAGCTCGCGTCGCCGTCCCCGGTGGAGCTGTCGATCCTGAGGGTCTAGACGGGCGCCTCGCCTCGCCGTCCGTCTCTTTCTCCCCTTCTCAGGAGCGCTTCGTCATGCCCAAGTCCAAGCCCGTCGTGATCATCAGCGGTGTCGTGCTCGCCGCCACGCTGCTCGGCCTCGCCTCGTACGCCGCCACCGCCCCCTCCCCGCCGTCCGCGTCCGCCGGCCGGGGCGCGGCCGCCGAGGTCTCCGCCGACCCGTCCGCCGGCGTCTACCCCGAACTGGAGGCGTACGCCCGCCGGGACGCCGCCGACGAGCTCGCGCTCGGCCGGGCCGACGCGCCCGTCGTCCTGATCGAGTACGCCGACTTCAAGTGCGGCTACTGCGGCAAGTTCGCCCGGGACACCGAGCCGGAGCTGGTGAAGAAGTACGTGGACTCCGGCGTCCTGCGCATCGAGTGGCGCAACTTCCCGATCTTCGGCGAGGAGTCCGAGGCCGCCGCCCGCGCCTCCTGGGCGGCCGGCCGGCAGGGCCGCTTCTGGGAGTTCCACAAGGCGGCCTACGCGCCCGGCGCCAAGGAGAAGGGCTTCGGCAAGGAGCGCCTGGCCGCCCTCGCGAAGGAGGCCGGCGTCACCGACCTGGCCCGCTTCCAGGAGGACGCGGACAGCGCGGCGGCCCGCGCGGCGGTCGGCAAGGACCAGGAGCAGGGTTACGCCCTCGGCGCCACCTCGACGCCGTCCTTCCTCGTCAACGGCCGCCCGATCGCGGGCGCCCAGCCCGCGGAGACCTTCACGGAGGCGATCGAGGCGGCGGCGAAGACGGCGACGGCGCGGAAGGGCGAGCAGTGACCTCCGGCATCGGCTACTTCGCCGCCTTCCTCGGCGGACTCCTCGCCCTCCTCAGCCCGTGCAGCGCCCTGCTGCTCCCCGCCTTCTTCGCCTACTCGATCGACAGCCGCGCCCGGCTGGTCGCCCGCACCGGGATCTTCTACGCGGGCCTCGCCACCACCCTCGTGCCGCTCGGCGCCGCCGGCTCCTTCGCCGGCCGGCTCTTCTACGGCCACCGGGACCTGCTGGTGACGGCGGGCGGCTGGCTGATCGTGGTCCTCGGCGTGCTCCAGCTCCTCGGGCTCGGCTTCGCCTCCCGCCGGATCGCCGAGGCGAGCGGCCGGATCCGGCCCACGACCGCGCTCTCCGTCTATGCCCTCGGCCTCGTCTACGGCCTCGCCGGCTTCTGCGCCGGACCCATCCTCGGCAGCGTCCTGACGGTCGCCGCCGTCAGCGGCAGCCCGGTCTACGGCGGGCTGCTGCTCGCCGTGTACGCGCTCGGCATGGCCGTGCCGCTGTTCCTGCTCGCGCTGCTCTGGGAGCGTCACGACCTGGGCCGGCGCCGCTGGCTGCGCGGCCGCCCGATCCGCCTCGGCCGCTTCGAGGTGCACTCCACCTCGCTGCTCTCGGGCCTCTTCTTCATCACGCTCGGCACGCTCTTCCTGGTCTTCGACGGCACCACGGCGCTGCCCGGGCTGCTCTCCGTCGACGACTCCTTCGCGGTCGAGGAGCGCGTCGGCGCGCTCGGCCGCGCCGTCCCGGACTGGGCGCTGCTGGCCGCGCTCGTGGCGGTGGTGGCGGTCGGGCTCGTGTGGCGCGGATGGCGCGGGGCCGGGCGGGAGCGGAAGGAAGGGTAGGAACGAGGAAGGCCCCGTTCGTGAGAACGGGGCCTTCCGGTTGTGGCTGGGGCCGGGGTCGAACCGGCGACCTATCGCTTTTCAGGCGATCGCTCGTACCAACTGAGCTACCCAGCCACGAAGCTGTTTCCAGCTTCAGCGACTCTGACGGGACTTGAACCCGCGACCTCCACCTTGACAGGGTGGCGAGCTAACCAACTGCTCCACAGAGCCAAGCTTGTATGCGAGAACTAGTCTCGCACACGGTTGTGCGTGCCCCCAACGGGATTCGAACCCGTGCTACCGCCTTGAAAGGGCGGCGTCCTGGGCCACTAGACGATGAGGGCTAACGGCCCCACCTGGGCGCTTCGCAGCGCCTCGGGGACGTGAGAAGCATATGGGATGTCGGGCGGTATCGCCAAAACGGTTTCCCGGAAGGGGGAGGCGGGAGGGGGTGGGAGGGGAGAATGGGCCCGTGCTGGAGATGACACGCGAGGAGTTCGAGGAGCTCGTCGCCGAAGCCCTGGACCGCATCCCGCCGGAACTGACGCGGCTGATGGACAACGTCGCCGTGTTCGTCGAGGACGAGCCGGAGCCGGGGACCGGTGACCCGGAGCTGCTCGGGCTCTACGAGGGAACGCCGCTGACCGACCGCGGCGAGTGGTACGCCGGGGTGCTGCCGGACCGGATCACGATCTACCGGGGGCCGACGCTGCGGATGTGCGAGACGCGCGAGGACGTGGTCGCGGAGACCGAGGTCACCGTCGTCCACGAGATCGCCCACCACTTCGGCATCGACGACGAACGGCTGCACGCACTCGGCTACGGGTGACGGCTGCGGGTGAGGGCCGTGGGTGTGGCTGAGGGTGAGGCTGCGGCCGGGCGGCCGGGCCGGGCGGCCGGGCCGGGCGGGTACGAGCCGAGCCGGGCCGGGCCGGGTGGGTCCGGGGCGTGTCCCTTGTGGCGCCAAGGGAGTTGGGCAGGGCGGTGCGTTTCGATCCGCGCGCCGTTCCTGCCTGAAACGCCCCGAGTGTCCTGGAGGTGCCCTCCGTGCGCCATTTGCCCAACCGTGTGAGATGGGCCGCCACCGCGTTGGCGGTCGCCGCCTGTGCGGGTCTGAGCGGCTGTATGAGTGTCGGCGAGGACGGCGCGAAGCCGGCGCCCAGCACCTCCGCGGGGAAGCGGGGCGACGCGGCGGCCGCCTCGGGCGCGGACGGCGGCTACGCCGGTGCCCACGGCGGGAGCGGCTTCGACCGTACGGGGCGCAGCGGGCCCGACGCGGACGGCGAGGGCAAGGGCAAGCCCGTACCGAGCGGGTCGGCGTCCGCGTCGGCCAAGCCGGACGGCGGCGGCCCGGCCGGTCCGGGCGGGCCGCCGAAGCCGCAGCCGTCGGCGGGCCCCGGTGGCGGGACCGGCAGCGCCGGAGGCACCGGCGGGGTGCCGGGCGGGCCGACCACGCCGCCGCCGGTCGACCCGACGCCGTCGCCGACCCAGGAGTCGCCGAGTCCGACGCAGGAACCGACGCCCGAGCCGACGGTGAGCGAGACGCCGACGACCTCGCCGGGCGCCGACACCCACATGGGTGCCATGCGGGCCGCCGACGGGCCGGACGGGGTCCACGAGCCGGCGGCGTCGCCTCAGGCCGGGCCGATGTGACGCAGCTCTCGCCTCTCGGTTTGCCTTGAGTGGGGGGGAGTGCGTATGGTGGTAGATCGTTTGATCCCATTTGCCCGGCGCCACGACCGAAGAGCGCCGCGACTGGCGCGTACTCTCCCTTGCCGTGGCTGACCGCATCGAGGCGGTCTTGTGCGAAACACGGAGTTGACGGGCGCGTGCCGAGACTCCGGAAGGTTTCGCATTTCGCATGTCCATTTTCAGTTCTGATCACGCCGTCCTGCCCGAGAACGACGAGACCGAGGTCGTCACCGACGCCGTCGTCGAGCAGGCCGAGGCCGTGAACGCCACCGACGTCGTCGAGACCGTCGAGGCCGAGATCGACTCGATCGAAGAGATCGCCGAGATCGACGCCGCCGACGAGGCCGACGTCGAGGACGAGACCCCCTCGATCACCTTCGGCGACCTGGGCCTGCCCGAGGGCGTCGTGCGCAAGCTCGCGCAGAACGGTGTGACCACCCCGTTCCCGATCCAGGCCGCGACCATCCCGGACGCCCTGGCCGGCAAGGACATCCTCGGCCGCGGCCGTACCGGCTCCGGCAAGACCCTCTCCTTCGGTCTGCCGCTGCTCGCCACCCTCGCGGACGGCCACACCGAGAAGAAGAAGCCCCGCGGCGTCATCCTCACCCCGACCCGTGAGCTCGCGATGCAGGTCGCGGACGCCCTCCAGCCGTACGGCGACGTGCTCGGCCTCAAGATGAAGGTCGTCTGCGGCGGTACGTCCATGGGCAACCAGATCTACGCCCTGGAGCGCGGCGTCGACATCCTCGTCGCCACCCCGGGCCGTCTGCGCGACATCATCAACCGCGGCGCCTGCTCCCTGGAGCAGGTCAAGATCGCGGTCCTCGACGAGGCCGACCAGATGGCCGACCTGGGCTTCCTGCCCGAGGTCACCGAGCTGCTCGACCAGGTCCCGGCCGGCGGCCAGCGCCTGCTCTTCTCCGCCACCCTGGAGAACGAGATCGACAGCCTGGTCAAGCGCTACCTGGTGAACCCGGTCACGCACGAGGTCGACCCGTCCGCCGGCGCCGTCACGACGATGACCCACCACGTCCTGGTCGTGAAGCCGAAGGACAAGGCGCCGGTCACCGCCGCCATCGCCGCCCGCAAGGGCCGCACCATCATCTTCGTCCGCACCCAGCTGGGCGCCGACCGCGTCGCCGAGCAGCTGCGCGAGTCCGGCGTGAAGGCCGACGCGCTGCACGGCGGCATGACCCAGGGCGCGCGCACCCGCACCCTGTCCGACTTCAAGGACGGTTACGTCAACGTCCTCGTCGCCACCGACGTCGCCGCGCGCGGCATCCACGTGGACGGCATCGACCTGGTCCTGAACGTGGACCCGGCCGGCGACCACAAGGACTACCTGCACCGCTCGGGCCGTACCGCCCGTGCCGGCCGCTCCGGTGTCGTGGTCTCCCTGGCCCTGCCGCACCAGCGCCGCCAGATCTTCCGCCTGATGGAGGACGCGGGCGTCGACGCCTCGCGCCACATCGTCGGCGGTGCGGGCGCGTTCGACCCGGAGGTCGCCGAGATCACCGGCGCCCGTTCGCTGACCGAGGTCCAGGCCGACTCCGCGAACAACTCCGCCAAGCAGGCCGAGCGCGAGGTCGCCGACCTCACCCGTCAGCTGGAGCGCCTGCAGCGCCGCGCCGTCGAGCTCCGCGAGGAGGCCGACCGCCTCGTCGCCCGCGCCGCCCGTGAGCGCGGCGAGGACCCGGACGCCGCCGTCGCCGAGGCCGCGCAGGCCGCCGAGGCCGAGCTGGCCGCGGCCGCTGCCGCCGCCGAGGCCCAGGCCCGCCGTGATGCCGAGCGCCGCGAGCAGCGCCGCGAGCGCGACGACCGCGACGGCGACCGTGGTGGCGACCGTGGCGGTTTCCGCCGCGACAACGACCGTGGTGGCGACCGTGGTGGCTTCCGCCGCGACAACGACCGTGGTGGCGACCGTGGTGGCTTCCGCCGCGACAACGACCGCCCGTCGTTCAACCGCGACCGTGACAACGACCGTGGCGGCTTCCGCCGCGACGACCGTCGCGACGAGCGTCCGTCGTTCAACCGCGACCGCCGTGACAACGACCGTCCGTCGTTCAACCGCGACCGCCGCGACAACGACCGCCCGTCGTTCAACCGCGACCGTGACAACGACCGTGGCGGCTTCCGCCGCGACAACGAGCGCGGTGGCTTCGACCGCCGTGACGACCGCCGCGACAACGACCGCGGTGGCTTCCGCCGGGACGACCGCCGGGACGGCGACCGTGGCGGCTTCCGCCGCGACAACGACCGCCCGTCGTTCAACCGCGACCGTGACAACGACCGTGGCGGCTTCCGCCGCGACGACCGTCCGGCCGGCGGCCACAGCAGCCATGGTGGCCACCGTGGCAGCGACCGCCCGTTCAACCGCGACCGCCGCGACGACCGCCCGGGCTTCCGCCGCGACAACGACCGCCCGTCGTTCAACCGCGACCGTGACAACGACCGCGGTGGCTTCCGCCGCGACGACAAGCCGCGCTGGAAGCGCAACGGCTGACGGACCGTGACCAGGGCCCCCGACCGCACGACTGTGCGGGCGGGGGCCCTGTCGCATGGGTCGATCGCCACGGCCCGCGGCGGCGCGGCCGATACCCGATCGGTTCCGAGGAGGTATCGGGCTATGCTGCTCGGGTGTGCTTGTCCACGGGCCGTTAGCTCAATTGGCAGAGCAGTGGACTTTTAATCCATTGGTTGTGGGTTCGAGTCCCACACGGCCTACAGGAAGCGCCCCGTCCGGTTTCGACCGGGCGGGGCGTTTTTCATGCGAGAGGTGGCAGACGGGCGGCCGGGCCGCATAGCGTCCGGGGAATGACGACGCGAGCGGGTGCCGTGCAGGATCAGCTCGCCGTCGTACCCCGGCAGCGGCGACGGCGGCGCCCTTGGCCATGGCGGGCCGGCGGGCCGGCGGACAGAGCGCGGGTGCGGGGTGTCGCGACGACGGTGCTGTGCTTCGCCGTGTGCGCCGGGCTCGGCCTGCAGTCGTGGGCGGCGCTGCGGGTGACCGGATTCGATCTGGGGATTTTCGACCAGGCGGTGCGGGCGTACGCGCAGTTCGCGCCACCCCGGTCGGCGATAAAGAGCGTCCACCACGAATTCCCCCCGGATTTCACGCTCCTGGGGGACCACTTCACGCCACTCCTGGCGCTGCTCGCGCCCCTCTACTGGCTCTGGGACGACCCGCGCACGCTGATCCTCGCCCAGGCCGCGCTGTTCGCCGCCGGCGTGCCCGTGACGCGCCGGATCGCCCGCCACCGCTTCCCCGGCCGCGAGGTCGTGGCCGACGTCGCCGGGCTGGTGTACGCACTGGGCTGGCCGCTGCTCGACTCCTCGTACACCGGCTTCCACGAGGTCGCCTTCGCCGTCCCGCTCACCCTCCTGATGCTGGAGCGCGGCCTGGCCCGCCGCTACGGCACGGCGGTGCTGTGGGCGGCCCTGCTGTGCCTGGTGAAGGAGGACATGGGGCTGGTGGCCGGGGCGTACGGGCTGGTGCTCCTCGTCCGGGCCCGCCGCGAGCGGTCGGCGCGGGACCGGCGCGCCGGGCGGGCCGCGGGGCTCGGGCTGCTGCTCGGCGGGCCGCTGGTCGTCACGCTCGTGGTCGGCTGGTTCCTGCCCGCGATGGGCAGTCCGCCCGGCTACTACTGGAGTTACGGGCGGATCGGCGCCGACGGCGGGGCGTTCCTGGCCCGGGTGTTCACGGAGCCGTGGGTGGTGCCGTGGGTCGCCGTGACGCCGCCGGTCAAGCTCGTCCTGGTCGGGTGGGTGCTCGGCACCCTCGCGTTCCTGCCGCTCGGCTCGGCGACCACCCTGCTCGCTCTGCCGCTGCTCGCCGAACGGCTGCTCTCCGACAACGGCAACCACTGGCCGGTCGTCAACCACTACGACGCCTTCCTGTGGCCGATCCTGCTCACGGCCTCCCTGGAGACCCTGGCCCGCCTCCCGCGGCCGCACCGCAAGCGGCTCGGCGCGGCGGCGCTCGCGCTCAGCACCGGCGCCGCCGTCTTCCTCGGCCTCGGACTGCTCGTCACCCCGGGCTCCTGGCAGCCCCGCCCCGACAAGGCCGCCCTCGCCCGCGCCGCCGAACTCGTCCCGGACGGCGTCACCGTGGAGGCCGACAACGCCGTGGCCCCGCGGCTGACCCGCCGTACCTCCGTCGTCCTCGCCGACCGGACCCCGCGCGGCGCGGACTGGGTGCTGCTCGGCGTGCACGGCCGGACCTTCCCGTTCCACGCGGTGGAGGAGCAGCAGGCGCGGGTCCGGATGCTCCTCGACCACGGGTACGTGGAGGTGTGGAACCGGGAGGGCGCGGTGCTGCTGCGCCGCGCCGAGACCCGGCCGATCCCCGGCATGCGGGTGCCGGGTCCGGACAGCACCCCGGTCCGCGAGCGGGTGCCGGCCGACGTCGGGCACGACCCCTTCGGGCGGTGAGGCGCCCCCCTCACGGGGCGTCAGTGCCCGCTCAGCGCACGCCGAGCGACGCGAGCCGCTCCCGGTCCGCGAGGATGTCGATCCCGGTGATCCGGCCCCCGGCGACCGTGAACACCATGAGGCCGACCGGCGTGCCGTTCGCGAGCGACACCAGGCCCGCCGCGCCGTTGACCCGGACCGGCCGCGCGTCGTGGCGGAACCTCGCGAAGGTGAGCGCCTGCGCCGTGACGGCCTCGGCGCCCCGCACCAGCTTGGACGCGGCCGCCGTGAGCACCCCGCCGTCCACGCGCAGCAGCACGTCCGGGTCGAGGACGGCGAGCAGCCCCTCGAAGTCGCCGCCCTGGGAGGCCGCGAGGAACGCGTCGACGACCTCCCGCTGGCGCGCCGGATCGCGCTCCGGGGCGGGCCCGGCGGCCTGGACGCGGCGCCGGGCACGGCTGGCGAGCTGGCGGGTGGCGGCCGGGGTCCGGTCGACGACGGGCGCGATCTCGTCGAAGGAGACCGCGAACATGTCGTGCAGCACGAACGCCAGCCGCTCCGCCGGCGCCAGCGTCTCCAGGACGACGAGCAGCGCGAGCCCGACCTCGTCCGCGAGCAGCGCCTCCTGCTCGGGGTCGGCGGCGCCCTCCTCGCGTACGACCGGGTCCGGGATGCGGAAGTCGAGCGGGTCCTCGCGGCGGGCGGCGCGGGAGCGGAGCATGTCCAGGCAGACCCGGCCGACGACCGTGGTGAGCCAGCCGCTCAGGTTCCGTACGTCGGCGATGTCGGACCGGCTCAGCTTGAACCACGCCTCCTGGACGGCGTCCTCGGCCTCGCTGAGCGAGCCGAGCATCCGGTAGGCCACGGCCCGCAGGTGCCCGCGGTCGGCGTCGAAGCGTGCGGCGAGTGCGTCCTTGTCCATCGGTCCCTCTTCCCTTGCGCGTCCGGTCGCACCGACATGACGGACGGGGGCCGGGGAATGTGACGGCGCTCCGTCCCGGGACCGGATCCGTGCCCGCTCTCCGTACCAGTACGTGAGATCCCCGGCGGTCGTCGGCCGACGCGCGGGAATCCCCGGCGAACGCCCCCGACCGCCGGTGATCACCACTTCAGCGCGGTGATCACCGTCCGTAGATTGATCACCATGATGACGACGACGCACCAGGTCAACCCCGTTCTCCGTACCCCGCCGGCCTCCCCTGCCGCCGCTGCCGCGTACTTCTCGGCCAGCCTGGCCTTCCACGCCGACGTCTCCGACGTCGCCGCCGCGCTGGCCACCGCCGCCGAGGACGGCTCCGGCCCCGGTTTCGTCGTGCTCGACTCGCGCAGCACCGCCTCCTGGGACCAGGGCCACATCCCCGGCGCCGTCCACCTGCCGACCGCGCTCATCCCCGAGCAGGCCGAGCAGCTCCTCGACAAGAGCGTGCCGGTCGTCACGTACTGCTGGGGCCCCGGCTGCAACGGCGCCACGCGCGCCGCGCTCGCCCTGGCCGAGCTGGGCTTCCAGGTGAAGGAGATGCTGGGCGGCTTCGAGTACTGGGCGCGCGAGGGCTTCGCGTACGACACCTGGGAGGGCCCGGCGCGGCAGGGCGCCGACCCGCTGACGGCGCCGGTCGACGCGGACGACTGCGGCTGCTGAGCGGCCCGCCGCCCGCCCGCACGGGAATGGATTTCGTGACTGGGCCATCCATGCCGTAAGGTTGTGTTCACCGACGCGGGGTGGAGCAGCTCGGTAGCTCGCTGGGCTCATAACCCAGAGGTCGCAGGTTCAAATCCTGTCCCCGCTACTCAGTAGCACGAAGGCCCGGATCGTCTCGACGATCCGGGCCTTCGTCGTGTTCCGGGTGGTCCCGCGTTCCGGACCCGCCGCGTCCCGCTTGACCTTCACGCAACGTCAAGATCTAGCGTCCTCGTCATGGAGTGGTCGATCCAGGAGATCGCCAGAAAGGCCGGCACCACCAGCCGCACCCTTCGCCACTACGGCGAACTCGGGCTGCTGGAGCCGAGCCGGATCGGCGCGAACGGTTACCGGTACTACGACCAGGCGGCACTCGTCCGGCTGCAGCGGATCCTGCTGCTGCGCGAGCTCGGGCTCTCCCTGCCCGCCATCGCCGAGGTCCTCGAAGGCCAGCGGGACACCTCGGCCGCCCTGCGCACGCATCTGGCCCTCCTGGAACAGGAGCGCGAGCGCATCGGGCGGCAGATCGAGGCCGTACGCACCACTCTCCACAAGACCGAGAGAGGAGAACAGCTCATGGCCGAGGAAGTCTTCGACGGCTTCGACCACACGCGGTACGAGGCCGAGGTCACCGAACGCTGGGGCCGCGACGCGTACGTGCGGGGCGACCGCTGGTGGCGCTCGCTCGGCGACGCCGAGAAGAAGGCGTTCCAGGACGAGCAGGCCGGCATCGCCCGCGACTTCGGCGCCGCCGCGGCGCGGGGCCTCGCGCCCGACAGCGACGAGGTGCAGGCGATCGCGCGACGGCAGTACGACTGGCTGTCCGCGGCGCCGACCGGACCGGCGCGAACGAAGGAGTACGTGATCGGGCTCGGCCGGATGTACGTGGGCGACCCGCGCTTCACGAAGAACTACGACAAGCACGGAGCGGGCACGGCGGTCCTGGTGCGCGACGCGCTGACGGTGTTCGCCGAGCGGAACCTGTAGCCGCGGGCAACCAGGCAGGCGGTACGCCCGCAAGTAAACGGTGGCCAAAACCGCGCCTGTCCTTTTGCGCGGCCCCCATGCGCCCCGTAACCTCACGCGCACCATGAGTAACGGCAGCGTGACCGAAGCACGGGTGGCAGGACGGCGGGCGCCCGCCGTCCTGCCCCTGCTGCTCCTCTTCGCGCTCGTCGCGCTCATCGCCGGGGTCTGCCACGGCGCCCACGGCCACGCCCTGCCCCTCGCCGCCGACACCGCCGGCACCAGCGTCGAAGCGCCCCTGCCCGCGCACGGCTGCGAGCGGCCCGGTGAGGGCTGGTCGTTCGACGCGCACCTGCCCGCGCAGGTCACGGGGACACAGCTGTCCGCGCCGAGCGCCGGCGGCGCCGTCCTCGTCCCGCACGACGAGGTGTTCCCCGCGCACCCGCGGGCGCGCTGCGTCCGCGACAGAGCGGGCCCCGGCCCCGAGCCCGGCAGCCTGCTCGTCACCCTCGGAGTGAACCGGAACTGAGCCGGGTCCCGTACGCGCCCCGCGTACCCGCACCCGACCTCGGCTCCTTCCGCATGCCCCCATGCGGGCATGCGCCCACTCCAAGGGACGCGAACCCCCATGACACTCCCTGCCAACCCCGCCAACCTGTTCTCCGTCGCCGAGCAGACCGTCGGCAACACCCCGGTGCTGTGGACGGACGACGGCTACTGGGCCAAGCTCGAAGGCTTCAACTTCGGCGGCATCAAGGACCGCGCCGCGCTCTACATGGTCGAGCAGGCCCGCCGCCGCGGCGAGCTGCGGCCCGGCGCCCCGATCGTCGAGTCCACCTCCGGCACCCTGGGCCTCGGCCTGGCGCTCGCCGGGATCCTGCACGGCCACCCGGTGCACGTCGTCACCGACCCCGGCCTGGAGCCGATCGTCGAGCGGATGCTCGTCGCGCACGGCGCCCAGGTGCACGTCGTGCCCGAGCCGTCCCCGGCCGGCGGCTGGCAGCAGGCCCGGATGGACCGGGTCGCCGAGCTGCTCCTCGCGCTCCCCGGGGCCTGGTGGCCGAACCAGTACGGGAACCCCGACAACCAGCGGGCGTACGGCGCACTCGCCACCGAACTGTCCGAACAGCTGGACCGGATCGACGTGCTGGTCTGCGCGGTCGGCACCGGCGGCCACTCCGCCGGCATCTCCCGCGCGCTGCGCGCCACCAGCAGCCCCGCGCTGGAACTCGTCGGCGTCGACTCGGTGAACTCCACCGTCTTCGGCCTGCCGGCCGGACCGCGCCTGATGCGCGGCCTCGGCTCCTCGATCCACCCGGCCAACGTCGACCACGCCGCCTTCGACGAGGTCCACTGGGTGGCCCCGGCGGAATCGGTGCGGGCGGCCCGCCGGCTCGCCGCCCGGCAGTTCGCGACGGGCGGCTGGAGCGTCGGCGCGGTCGCGCTGGTCGCCGGCTGGCTGGCCCGCACCCGGCCGCGCGGCACCCGGATCGCGGCCGTCTTCCCCGACGGGCCGCAGCGCTACTTCGACACGGTCTTCAACGACGAGTACTGCGCGGCGCACGGGCTGCTCGACGGCCCCGTGCGGGAGGAGCCGGCGGCGTACGCGGAGGGCGAGCCGGTCACCGGCTGGACCCGCCGTCAGCTGACCCGCGAGGAGCCGGTCCGTTGAGCGCGACGACGGTGCCCGCCCGGGGCGGGATCTGGAAGCAGAGCCGGAGCTTCGACCCGGCCGTGCGGCTGCTCTTCCTCAACCAGCTCACCATCAACCTCGGCTTCTACATGCTGATGCCGTACCTGGCGGCCCATCTGGCCGACGGCCTCGGCATGGCGGCCTGGGCGGTCGGTCTCGTGCTCGGCGCGCGCAACCTGTCGCAGCAGGGCATGTTCCTGGTCGGCGGCGCGCTCGCCGACCGGCTCGGCTTCAAGCCGCTGATCGTCGCCGGCTGCGCGCTGCGGACGGCCGGCTTCGGGGCGCTCGCGTTCGCGCAGTCGCTGCCCTGGCTGATCGCCGCGTCGCTGGCGACGGGCCTGGCGGGCGCGCTGTTCAACCCGGCGGTGCGGGCCTATGTCGCGGCGGAGGCGGGGGAGCGGCGCGTGGAGGCGTTCGCGCTGTTCAACGCCTACTACCAGGCGGGCATCCTGTTCGGGCCGCTCGTCGGGGTGGCGCTGACCGGGGTGTCGTTCCGGCTGACGTGCGTGGTGGCCGCGGTGCTGTTCGCCGGGCTCACCGTCGTCCAGCTGCGGCATCTGCCCGTACGGCGCAAGGCGGCCGAGGAGGCCGCCTCGTCGGAGGGGGCGGCGCAGGGGCAGTTCCGGTCGGCGCTGGCCAACCGCACCTTCTGGCTGTTCTCGCTGGCCATGACCGGCTCGTACGTGCTGTCCTTCCAGGTCTATCTGGCGCTGCCGCTCGCGGCCGACGGGACGGCGGCGACCACGGCCCTGTTCGTGGTGTCGGCGCTGGTCGCGCTGGCCGGGCAGCTGCGGATCACCGCCTGGTGCAAGGCGCGGCTCAGCCGCGAGCGGTGCCTGGTGCTCGGGCTCGGGCTGATGGGGGCGGCGTTCCTGGTGCCGGCGGCGCTCGGTCGCTCGCTGCCGGCGCTCCTCGCGTGCGCGGCGGTCCTGGCGGTGGCGAACGCGGTGCTCTACCCGTACGAGATGGACACGGTCGTCGCGCTGTCCCGGGGGCGCTGGGTGGCCACCCACTACGGGCTCTACAACACCGTCTGCGGGATCGGCATCACGCTCGGGAACCTGGGCACGGGCGCCCTGCTCGACGTGACCGGCTGGTCGGCGGCGCCCTGGCTGGTGCTCTGCGCGGTCGGCCTCGGGTGCGCGGCGGCCATGGCGGCGCTCGCGCGCGGCGGGCGGCTCGCCGTACGCCAACCGGCCGAGGAGGAGTCGCCGAGCCGGGCCGGCTGACCGCACCCTGGGGAGGGCGCGGGTACGTCCGCGGCCCGGACCCGGGACCAGGGAGCGGAGCACAGCGTGGCGCGAGCGGCGGTGCGGCGCGGGCCGGGGGACGACACCCCCGGCCCCGACCCCGGCCCGTACCGGGGCGCCCGCACGTTCATCCGCGCGCTGCCGCCCCTGCTGATCGTGGGCGGGGTGCTCTACGACCTGGCGACCCCGCCCACCTTCACGGCGGCGCCGCTGTTCTCGGCGGCGCCGCTGATCGCCGCGCCGTTCTTCTCGACCCTGATCACGCTGCTCACCGGCGTCGCCGCGGTGCTCGCCAGCATCGGCCTGCACTTCTACAACGGGACCGTGGACGAGATCCCCTCGCTCACGGAGACGCTGACCGTGGTGACGGTCGCGGCGCTCGGTCTGCTGATCAACCGGGTGGTGCGGCGCAGCGGCGAACGGCTCGCCTCGGCGCGGGAGATCGCGGAGACCGCGCAGCGGGCGGTGCTTCCTGCGCCCGCCGGGCGGATCGGCGGGCTGCGGATCGCGGCCCGGTACGAGGCGGCGCGCGCGGACGCCTTCATCGGCGGCGACCTGTTCGCCGTGCAGGACACCCCGCACGGGGTCCGGCTCGTGGTCGGCGACGTGCGGGGCAAGGGGCTGGAGGCCGTGGAGGCGGTCACGGTCCTCATCGGCGCCTTCCGGGAGGCGGCCGAGCAGGAGGCGAGCCTGGAGGGCGTGGCGGCGCGGCTCGACCGGGCGCTGGCACGGGAGGCCACGCGGCGGGAGGGCCTGGACGCCGTCGAGGGGTTCACGACGGCGGTGCTCGCCGAGTTCCCGGGCGGTCACGGAGGTGTCGTACGGGTGGTGAACCGCGGGCATCCCGAGCCGCTGCTGCTGTACGAGGACGGGGGCGTGGCGCTGCTGCGGCCGAGCGAGGCGGCGCTGCCGCTGGGGATGGGCGACCTGGCGGCGTGGCCGGACCGGGTGGACGAGACGCCGTTCCCGGCGGGCGCGACCCTGCTGTTCTACACGGACGGCCTGTCGGAGGCGCGGGACGCGGGCGGTGTCTTCTACGACCCGGCGGTGCGGCTCGTGGGGCGGCTCTTCCCGGGGCCGGAGGAGCTGCTGGACGCGCTGGTGGCGGACGTGCGCCGGCACACGGGCGGGGACTCCACGGACGACATGGCGCTGCTCGCGGTGAGCCGGCCGGCGGTGGGGCGGCCGGAGTCGCGGCGGACGATGCCGGTGGTGCCGCCGGAAGGCCCGCCGATTGTCCCGCCTGGCGATCCCGAGGGCTCATGACGGGGTGTAGTCGATGGATCTCCCTCCGATAACAATTGACGGAATGTCAGACTCCTCTTGTGACCTGAGCTTTTTCTGAAGGGGTCTCAACTCGGGCGATTCCCTCTCAATTCAGTGAATGATCAAGAGGAACAGCTTGGAATCGAGTGCCCGTGTCTATTAACGTTCGATAACGCAGCGCGGTCGTCCCAGCCGTCGCAAGAGGCGGCACCGTGCGCACGCGCCGAATCCCGCAAGGGAACCGGGGAACCACCACTTGGGGTGAATCGGGCCCCGCCGCACCCGTGCGGCACGCCCGTAGGAGACCTTCCTGCTCCGAACCCGTCAGCTAACCCGGTAGGCGAGAAGGAAGGAAAGGAGAGCGCCTCCGTGGCCTCCAACACCCCCGCTCCGCATACCCCCTTCGCCTCCTACGACGCCCCTGGCGCGGGTGGCACGGACGGGGCGGCCGAGGAGTGGAACCCCACCGAGGACTCCCTGCGGGCCCAGAGCCGTTCCGGCGGGCGCCACCGCGTGGTCAAGCAGCGCTCCAACTTCGCCCGCTCCTCCACCGTCCTCGGCGTCGGTGTCATCGCCGCCGTCGGCGCCGGCGGCCTCGCCTCCGCGCAGGCCAAGCCGCCCGTCTCGATCGCCCTGCCCGACCTGCCGGACGTCCACCTGCCCGACGCGAGCGAACTCCCCGGCGTCGGCGCGCTGATCGGCCACGACGACAACGGCGACAATGCCGACACCGCGGGCAACGGCAACACCCAGCCGCTCACCGCCGTCACCTACACCGCCGGCGAGGGCGACACCGCCGGCGCCGAGCAGACGAAGACGGCCGCCGACGCCGGCGAGGCCCTGCGCGCCCGCATCCTCCAGCAGGCCGAGCAGCAGCAGGCCGTCGCCGACGCCGCCGAGAAGGCGAAGGCGGAGAAGGCCGCCGCCGAGAAGGCGGCCGCGGAGGCCGCCGCCAAGGCCACCGCCGCGGAGAAGGCCGCCGCCGAGGCGAAGAAGAAGGCCGAGGCGGAGGCCGCGGCGAAGGCCGAGGCCGAGCGCCTGGCCAAGCTCGCCGCCAGCTTCTCGCTGCCGACCTCCTCGTACACGATCACCTCGACCTACGGCGAGGCCGGCTCGATGTGGTCCTCCGGCTACCACACCGGCCTGGACTTCGCCGCGCCCACCGGCACCCCGGTCAAGGCCGTCCACAGCGGCACCGTGAAGTCGGCCGGCTGGTCCGGCTCCTACGGCTACCGGATCGTCCTGGAGCTCGAGGACGGCACCGAGGTCTGGTACTGCCACCTCTCCTCGATGACGGTCTCCGTCGGCCAGTCCGTCGGCACCGCCGACACCATCGGCCGCGTCGGCGCCACCGGCAACGTCACCGGCCCCCACCTCCACCTGGAGGTCCACACGGGGTCGGGCGACCGCGTGGACCCGGGCGCCTGGCTGCGCTCGAAGGGCCTCAGCTACTGACCTCCCGCGGCGCCCGCCTCCGGCCACCGGCCGGGGGCGGGCGCCGGCGTGTTCGGCCGGCGCCTCGCCGTGACGGGCCCGGGCGGCCGGAATAGGCCCGGTGGCGTGGAGGGTTGATCAATCCATGACTTCTCTTCGCCGACTGGGCGACTCCGACCTGCACGTCTTCCCGCTCGCCCTCGGTGGCAACGTCTTCGGCTGGAGCGCCGACGAGGCGCAGTCCTTCGCCGTCCTCGACGCCTACGCCGCCGCGGGCGGCAATTTCGTCGACACCGCCGACGTCTACTCGGAGTGGGCCGAGGGCCACGAGGGCGGCGAGTCCGAGACCGTCATCGGCCGCTGGCTCGCCTCCCGCGGCAACCGCTCCGACGTCCTCGTCGCCACCAAGGTCGGCGCCCACTCCCGCTACAAGGGCCTGAGCGCCCCGACGATCAAGGCCGGCGCGGAGGAGTCGCTGCGCCGCCTCGGCACCGACTACATCGACCTCTACTACACGCACTTCGACGACGAGTCCGTGCCCGTCGAGGAGATCGTCACCGCCCTCGACCAGCTGGTGAAGGACGGCAAGGTGCGCGCCGTCGCCGCCTCCAACATCTCCCCCGAGCGGCTGCGCGCCTCCCTCGACTTCGCCGAGGCCGAGGGCCTCGCCCGCTATGTCGCCCTCCAGCCGCACTACAACCTGGTCTCCCGGGAGACCTACGAGGGCCCGCTCATGGACACCGTGGCGCAGGCCGGCCTCGCGGCCGTGCCGTACTTCGGGCTCGCGGCCGGCTTCCTCACCGGCAAGTACCGACCCGGCAGGACCGTCGACAGCGTCCGCGCCCCGCGGGTCGCCGAGCTCGTCGAATCCGAGCGCGGCGGGCGGGTGCTCGCCGCCCTGGACGCCGTCGCCGAGGCCCATGACGCCGAGGTCGCCTCCGTCGCCCTCGCCTGGCTGGCCGCCCGCCCGACCGTCGTCGCCCCGATCGCCTCGGCGCGCACGGTCGAGCAGCTCCCGGCGCTGCTCGCGTCCACCGAGCTGAAGCTGACGGAGGCCGAGCTGGCCGCCCTCACGGAGGCGTCGGCGCTGTAGGGGCGTCTTGCCGATCAGGCCGGATCGGGGTCGGACAGACCTCAGGAGCCGAGTGCCGAGCCCGAGCGCCGAGTGCCGGGCGGAGCAGTCGGGGCCGGGGTCGCCGGCCCTGGGCCCAGGGCCGGGGTCGCCGGCCGGCCCGAGGCGGCCGGGGGAGCGGGTGCTCTAGCTGCGGTACGGGTTGTAGCCGCCGTAGTCCAGGTACTGCGGCGGCGCCCACACCCGGCCCGTCGCCCGTGCCGCGTACGACAGCGCGGGCGAGGCGACCGCCCGGCGCTGCCACAGGTGGTGCAGCAGCTCCTGCTCGCGGGCCGCGAAGTCCGGCACGGCCTGGCCGCGCCGGGCCCGGTGCCGCAGGAAGGCCAGCGTCGTCGCGAACGCCTCGTACTCGCCGACGGCCTGCGCGGCCGGCTTGCCGTGGCTGCGGGCGGCGAAGTTGCGGGCCATCGAGCGGGCCCGCATGGAGGAGAGCGCGAGCGGTTCGTCGGGGGCGAGCCAGCCGGCCGAGGCATAGGCCGGCAGCTCGCCGGATATCGTGCGCAGCTCCTTCTGCCGGCTCCATATCGCGAGCCAGGTCAGCAGGGCGAAGACCGGCACCATGAACATCCCGTAGACCAGCACGAACGCCAGCGGGTGGAAGCTCGCCGAGCCGTTCCACAGCGCGTGCATGCCCATCGCGAGGAGCAGACCGGCCAGCGGCAGCAGCACCAGGCGGATCCGGCGGGCCCGGGCGGCGGCCGGGACCAGGGCGGCGAAGCCGAGGCCGAGCCCGGTGAGCGAGGTGAAGAGCGGGTGCGCGAACGGGGACATGATGACGCGGACGAAGAACGTGCCCACGGTGACCGAGCCGACCCCTCCGGAGCCGAACTCCTGGTCCTCGCCGAACGCGTTGCCCAGATAGAGGATGTTCTCGGTGAAGGCGAAGCCGGTGGCGGTGAACCCGGCGTAGACGAGGCCGTCGACCGGGCCCGTGAAGTCCTTGCGGCGGAAGAGGAAGAGCAGCAGCACGGCGGCGCCCTTCGCCGTCTCCTCCACGACGGGCGCGACGGCCGTCGCGCCGAGCTTGTCGGCCGAGCCGGGGTCGGCGGTGGCGCTGCTGATCCACTCCACGGCGAAGGAGTTGGCGAAGATCGCCACCAGTGTGGAGGCGAACGCGCCCCAGGCGAGCGCGAACAGCAGGTTCTTCCATGGAGCCGGCTCGACGCGGTCGAGCCAGCGGAACGCGGCCATGAGCAGCGGCACCGGCAGCACGGCGAGGCCGAGGCCGACGAGGAAGCCGGTGGTGCCGGTCTCCTCCCGCACCAGCGCGAGGATCACCAGCGCGCACAGCGCGAGCGCGGTGATCAGCGCGACGGCCCGGACCACCCGGCTGCGCCAGAACGCCTTGCGCGGCTTGTAGCGCCACTTGGCGCGCTCCGGCACGGCGGCGAAGTCCGGCTGTCCGTCGCTCTCCAGCGCGGGCACGGGAGCGGGGGCCGGCACGACCGCGGTGGCGGGGCCGACGGCAGGTCCGGTGATCGGGTTCGATGACACGGAACGACACTAACCAGCGGCACCGACAGCGGGCGAGAGAGTTCTCCAAGCCTGTGGAAAACCGGACTTGAGTCGGCGCGGACCGGGCCCGGACCCGTCAGATCCTGTGGAAAAGCAGGTCGTGGACGGGGTGGCCCTTGTCGAGTCCCTGTCCCTCGAAGCGGGTCAGCGGCCGGAAACCGGGCCGCGGCGCGTAACCGCCGTCGGCCTGGCTGTTCGCGAAGTCCGGGTGCGCGCTGAGCACCTCCAGCATCTGCTCCGCGTACGGCTCCCAGTCCGTGGCGCAGTGCAGCAGCCCGCCCTTCTTCAGCCGCGGCGCGAGCAGGGTCAGGAAGTCGGGCTGGATCAGCCGCCGCTTGTGGTGGCGCTTCTTCGGCCACGGGTCCGGGAAGTAGACCCGGCAGCCGGTCAGCGACTCGGGCGGGAGCATCTCGCGCAGCAGGATGATCGCGTCGCCGTTGGCGACCCGGACGTTGCCGAGCCCGCCGCGATCGGCGAGCCCCAGCAGGTTGCCCTGGCCGGGCGTGTGCACGTCCACGGCGAGGATGCCGGTGCCGGGGTCGGCGGCGGCCATCTGCGCCGTGGCCTCGCCCATGCCGAAGCCGATCTCCAGCACGACCGGCAGACCGTCGAACATCTCGTTCAGGTCGAGCGTCCGCGAGCCGTCGATGTCGAGCCCCCAGTCGGGCCAGCGCTTCAGCATGGCCTCGGCCTGCCCGGCCGTGACCCGGCTGCGGCGCGGCTGGAAGCTGCGGATGCGCCGCTCGAAGTGCGAGCCCGCCGGATCCGGCGCGGGGCCCTCGCCCGGCGCGAACATCCGGCTGCCCCGGCGCGCGACGGGCTGCGCGGGCTGCTCGGCGGTGGCGGCGGTGGCGGTGTGCGGGGTGTTCTCTGGCTGCTCAGACACAATGCCCCGATTCTACGGGGCGCCGCGCCGACCCGTCGGGGCCGAAGGGAGCCGGGGCCGGGAGCCGGGAGCGCAGACGCCGGCCCGGGCGCGTTACAGCTGGGCCAGTGCCCGGCCCGCCACCTCGCGGCCGATCGGCAGGGAGGCCGTCGCCGCCGGCGAGGGAGCGTTGAGGACGTGGACCGTGCGCTCGGCCTCGCGGATCAGGAAGTCGTCCACGAGCGTGCCGTCCTTCAGGACCGCCTGGGCCCGCACGCCCGGCTTCGTCCGCCGCAGGTCGCGCTCCTCGACGAGCGGCAGCATCCGCCGCACGGCCTCGGTGAAGGCGCGCTTGGACAGCGAGCGGTGCAGCTCGCCCGCCCCGTACCGCCAGTGCCGGCGGGCTATCGCCCAGCTGCCGGGCCAGGCGAGGGTGCCGGCCAGGTCGCGGGGGCGGACGACCGACCAGCCGTATCCCTCGCGGGCGAGCGCCGGGACCGCGTTCGGCCCGACGTGCACGCCGCCGTCGATGCCCCGGGTGAGGTGGACGCCGAGGAAGGGGAAGGCCGGATCCGGCACCGGATAGACCAGGCCGCGGACCAGGGACGGGTCGGCCAGCTCGTAGTACTCCCCGCGGAAGGGGACGATCCGCATCTCCGGGTCGTCGCCCGCGAGCCGCGCCACCCGGTCGCAGTGCAGCCCCGCGCAGTTCACCAGGACGCGCCCGCGCACCACGCGCCCGGCGGCCGTGCGCACCGCCACGCCCCAGGGCCGCCGGTCGATCGCGGTGACCGCCGAGCCGTACAGGATGGTCGCCCCGGACGCCTCGGCGAGCTTGGCCGCCACCTGCCCGTAGTCGACGATCCCGGTCGTGCCCACGTGGATCGCGGCCAGGCCGCGCACCCGCGGCTCGTACTCGCTGATCTGCGCCGGGCCCAGCTCGCGCACCGGGATCCCGTTCTCCCTGCCGCGCTGCACGAGGGCGTGCAGCCGGGGCAGCTCCTCGCGCCCGGTGGCGACGATCAGCTTGCCCGTGACCTCGTGGGCGATGCCGTACTCCGCGCAGAACTTGACCATCTCGGCCGCGCCCTCGACCGCGAAGCGGGCCTTGAGCGAGCCCGGCTTGTAGTAGATGCCGCTGTGGATCACGCCGCTGTTCCGCCCGGTCTGGTGGCGCGCCGGGGCGTGCTCCTTCTCCAGGACCGTGACCCGGGTGCCCGGCGCGGCACGCGTGATCGCGTACGCCGTCGACAGACCGACGATTCCGCCGCCGATCACCAGCACGTCACAGTCAAAGCGGTCCGACACGGACACCAGCGCCACCTCCCACCCCTGATAGTGCACTGGCCCACTGACATCCGGGCTAAACCGCTCACCCCGTGGGATGCGCGTCACGCCGGGCCGCGGCGCCCGTCCGCCCGGTCCCGGGCGGGGACGGGGGCGGTCACGCCGGGGCCACGAGGAGCGGCCGGGCCCGTTCCCGCAGCTCCATGACGCGCGGCTCGTCCCCGTACGGTTCGAGGCGGTGGAGCAGGTCCCGTACGTACTCGGTGGTGCGGGCCGAGGAGATCCGCCCGGCCACCTCCACCGCGCGCGTGCCGGCGGCGCAGGCCGCGTCCAGGTTGCCCGACTCCAGCTCGGCGACCGCCGACACCACGAGCCGCAGGCCGTGCGAGCGCACGTACTCCTCGGTGGGCCGGGACAGCGCCTGCTCGGTGAAGCGGCGCACCTGCCGGGGCAGCTTCAGGTCGCGGTAGCACTCGGCGGCGTCGGCGCAGAACCGGTCGTACGAGTAGAAGCCCAGCCAGCTCGGGTCGGCGTCGCCCGCCCGGGACCGCTCCAGCCAGCCCTCGGCGGCCTTGAGCGAGGCGGCGGCCGCCGCCTGGTCGCCGGCCTTGGCGTGCGCCCGGGCCTCGACGAGCCGGAAGAAGGACATGGTGCGGGCGGTGGCCAGGCCCCGGTTGCGCTCCAGGGCGGCCTGGGCGAGGTCGACGCCCTCGTCGGCGAAGCCCCGGTAGGTCGCCTGGAGCGACATGGAGGCGAGGACGTAGCCGCCGAGCGGCACGTCGGCGGCGGCGCGGGCGAGCCGCAGCGCCTGGATGTAGTAGCGCTGGGCGGCCTCCTGCTGGCCGGTGTCGAAGGCCATCCAGCCGGCGAGCCGGGTCAGCTCGGCGGTCGCGCCGAACAGGGCGCGGCCCACCTCGTCCGAGTAGGAGCCGAGCAGCAGCGGCGCGGCGTCCACCCGTAAGCACTCGGGGACCATCGAGGAGCGCCAGTCGCCGCCGCCGTACTTCGAGTCCCAGCGGCGCGCGTCCTCGGCGGCCTCGCGCAGTTTGGCGACGTCGCTGTGCCCCACGCGCGCGTGCTCGGCGCCCTCCCCGCCCGAAGTGCCCGTGGTCCCGGTCGTCGCCGGGCGCGGGGCGAGCCGCTCCACCGACGGGTCGGCGGGGGTGATCAGCCAGCGCGAGGCGGGCGTGGCGTAGGCGCTGACCGCGAAGGAGCCGGCGAGCGACTGCCAGATCCCGCCGCCGCCCCGCCGACCGGCGAGATCCAGCCGGTACAGCTCGGTGGCCGAGCGGACCGCCTCGCCGACGTCGCGCGGGAAGGCGAGCCCCACCTCGGGCGCGGGGTCGGCGTCGGCGAGCCCGATCTCGTGCAGCGGCACGGGCCGGCCGAGCTTCTGGCCGATGGCGGCGGCGATCAGATGCGGGGCGGCGCCCTGCGGCACCATGCCCTTGGACACCCAGCGGGCCACCGACGTCTTGTCGTAACGAAGCGTCAGACCCCGTTGCGCGCCGAGATCGTTGACGCGCCGGGCGAGCCCGGCATTGCTGATTCCCGCGAGGGCGAGAACCGTGCCGAGCTTTTCGTTCGGCCCGCGTTGCTCCCTGGACATGACGCCACCCCTCGACACGACACCCGGAACCCGGACGGCCGCCGCGACGCCGGGCACAACGCCGGGCATAGGCGTGCGGCATTCGTAAGCACAGCGTAGTTCGCCGGATCCCGACCGTTAAGGGGCGGTGTTCCGTATGGCGAGATTGTTGTGGGATGGAATGAGCGGCGGGCGGACCGGTGCCGGTCGTGCTCCCGCCGTGTGGCCGTGCGCCCGCCCGTGCGCTCTCGCCGGGCCGGTGGGGGAGCGCTTCCATGAGTGCTGCGTGGGTCGGCCCACTTGGCCGAGGACCGATGTCCGGGTCCGGTGGGCTGGGGGACACCGTCGCCCCATTCCCCGCGGGCGATGGGCGGCTCCGGGAGGCGACCGCCTCCCGGACTGCCGGAGGACTCCCGGCAAACCCGCCGCCCGGTCGCGCGGTCGAGAATGGCCGAAAGGCGACCCCGTAGGGGCAGGGTCCAACTGGCCCATGCCAGGGGCGCATTCGCGTCTGGCGCGATGCCCCCGGTGACACCTCCCGTGCGCCGTTGTCATGGCAGCATGTCCTCCACTCGACCTTTGTGGAGGCGGCGATGCGGTGGCTGGTGGGCTGGAGCAGTGTCGCCGCGCGCTTCGGCGCGAGCGGCGCGGCCGGTCCCTCTGCGGCGCCGCCCGGCTCGGCCGGCGCCGTCGGCGACCCCGCCGAGGGGCGCACCGTGCACCCGGTGGGCGCGCAACTCCTGTGGGGCGACCCCGATCCGCTGTGGGCGGTCGGCGACTGGCGCCCCGACGAGGTGCGGCTGGTCGACGTCGACGCGCACACCCGGATCGCCGTGCTCGGCTGCTGCGCCGCGAGCGACGACGAGCTGCGGCGCGGCCTGCTGACCGCGCGCGGGGGCGCACTGCGGCATATGACCGCGTGGCCCGGCAGCTACACCGCCGTCGTCAAGGCAGGCCGCCGCATCACCGTCACCGGTGATCTCGCGGGCGCCCGCCCGGTGTTCCACACCCCCTGGGCCGGCGGCACGGCCTACTCCACCGCCGCGCTGCCGCTCGCCGACCTCACCGAGGCCCAGCTCGACATCGGCCACCTCGCCGCCCTGCTCGCCTGCCCCGAGACCCCCGAGGCGCTGCGCGACTCCACCCCGTACGAGGGCGTGCGCCGGGTGCCGCCCGGCCACGCCCTGATCCTGCGCGAGGGCTCCCGCGAGATCACCGGCTACGAGACGGTCGCCTCGCTCGCCGTCGCCGCGCCCGAGGCCGACCCGAAGCAGGCCGTGGAAGCCGTGCGGGACGCGCTCGTCGAGGCCGTACGGGCCCGGCTCACCGCGCCCCGGCACGCCCCCGAGGTGCCCCTGCCCGACCCCGGACCGGTGCCCGGCATGGGCCCCGCCGACCGGCGCGCGGCCCGCGGCGGCGCCCCCGCGCCCGGCATCGGCGCCGACCTGTCCGGCGGCAGCGCGTCCGGCACCCTCGCCCTCCTCGCCGCCGGGCTGCCCGGCGTGCCCGGCACGATCCTCGGCCACGGCACCGGCGCCGGGGAGCGGCTGCTCGCCGTCACCTTCAACGACCTGGCCGGACCCGGCAGCCGGCAGGGCCGGGACGAACTCGTCCGGGCCCGCGAGATCGCCGCCAACCCGCGGCTGCACCACGTGGTCGTCGCGGCCGGCGAGGAGGCCCTGCCGTACGCGGACCTCGACGGGCCGCTGACGGACGAGCCGGGCCCGTCCCTGGTGTCGGCCGAACGGCACCGGCGGCGCCTCGCCGGCGGCAGCGCGGACCACTTCACCGGCTTCGGCGCCCGCCAGGCCCTGGACGCCCATCCGGCGCGCCTCGCCGACCTCCTGATGGACCGCCGGCGCCGCTCCCTGGTGCGGCCCGTGACCGCGCTCGCGAAGGCCACCGGCCCGTCGGCGGGGGCGCTCCTGGTCCCGCTCCAGGTGTACCGGGCGGCCCGGCGGCTGGCCCGTACGCCGTACCGCAGCGGACTGGAGGCCGCCGCCACGCGCGTGTTGGAGGCCAATCGCGCGCCCGCCGGGGCCCACGGCCCGCTGGAGGCCTCGCTGTCCGCGCTCGCCTGGTCCCGGCCGGGTCCGGCGGCGCGCTGGCTGACGGGGGAGGCGCTCGCGGAAGTATCGGTTCGCCTGAACCGCGCGGCGACCCTGCCGGCCTCCGTGCAGCGGCCGGGCGAGGCACGCGCGCGTGCCGCCCTCGCGCGTGCCGCCGCCGACCACCGCGTTCTGGAACAGGCCGCGGAGATCCGCGGCCAGCGGCTGCACGCCCCGTTCCTCGACAACCAGGTCGTACGGGCCTGCCGCGACCTCCCCGAGTCGCTGCGGGTCCAGCCCGACGCCCGCGCCGGTGTGCTGCGCACCGTCCTCGCCGGCGCCGGCATCCACGACCTGCCGCCCGGCTGGGGCGCCTCCCACCCCGCCGTCCCGGCCGCCGCCACCCGCGCCGGCCTGCGCGCCGCCCTCCCGCACCTCCTCGCCCTCTTCGACGCCCCCCTCCTCGCCGACGCCGGCCTCATCGAGGCCCGCGTCGTCCGCGAGGCCCTCCTCGCCGCCGCCGACGGCGCGCCCCTCCCGCTCGACGGCCTCGCCGACCTCGTCTCCACCGAACTTTGGCTCCGCCGCCTCCTCACCCGCCGGGGCTCCTGCTGGACGGGCACGGCGGCCCCCCGGCACCGGGCGGTGCCGGGCCCGCTGATCCCCACGGGGAGATCACTGCCGGCGTGAGGAGGCGGGCGGAGGCGTCGGCCGCCGGCGCGCCCGCCCGAGTTTGTCCCCAGCCTGTGGACAGAGTTCCGCCCCCGGCCCACGGCTCCGCGCCCCTCCCGCGCCCCTCCCGCGCCCCTCTCCGGGGAAACCCCGAGGCGCGGGGCATCCCGGCCCGCGACAATGATCCGGTGCGCTATCTCATCCTCGGCACGACCGAAGCCTTCGACGCCACCGGCGCCCCCCTGCCCCTGGGCGGGGCCCGGCTGCGGTCGCTGCTCGCCGCGCTCGCGGTGCGCGGCGGGCGGACGGTGTCGGTCGGCGAGCTGGTCGACGACGTGTACGGGGACGAGCCGCCGCTGGAGGCGCAGGCGGCGCTTCAGGCGCTGATCGGGCGGCTGCGCCGGGTGCTCGGGAAGGACGCGGTCGCGTCGGGCCCGGGTGGGTACCGGCTGGTGGCCGGGCCCGAGGACATCGATCTGTACGTGTTCGAGGCGCGCGTCCGCGAGGCGGGCGCCCGGCTCGCGGACGGCGACCCGGACGCGGCGGCCGGGCTCCTGCGCGGCGCGCTCGCGCTGTTCCGGGGCCCCGCGCTCGCCGATCTGCCCGAGCAGGCGGGCGTGCGTCCCGAGGCGCAGCGGCTCGCCGCGCTCCGGCAGCGCATCGAGGCCGACCTGCGGCGCGGCGCCACCGCCGGGCTCGTGCCGGAGCTGAGCGAGCTCACCGGCGCGTATCCGTTCGACGAGACCTTCCACGCCCAGCTCATCCGCGCCCTGCGCGCCGAGGGCCGCCAGGCCGACGCCCTCGCCGCGTACGAGCACGCCCGCCGCACCCTCGCCGACGCGCTCGGCGCCGACCCGGGCCCCGAGCTCACCACCCTGCACGCCGACCTCCTGTCCGGCCACACCCCACCGCGCCCGCCGTCCCCCGCCCCGACGCACAGGCCGGGCCCCGTCTCCCCTTCCGGCCAGGCGGGTTGGGCCGACCACGGCGCTCCCGCACCCCGTCCCGACGGGGCCGCACCTTCCGGCTGGTCCGCTCTCGCCGCCCCGGCCCGCCCCACCCGCCCGGCCAGCCCGGTCACGGCCGGCCCCGAAGCCGGGCCCGACCAGGCCGCCACCGGCGGGGCCGTCCCCGGCGAAGGGGCCGCCCCTTCCGGTTCGGCCGCCTGGCCCGCCCGCGACGGCGCTCCCGCGGGCTGGTCCACGTCGCCCGGACCGGCCGGCCCGGCCGGCCCGGCGGACGGTGGCGCTCCTTCCGACGGGCCGGCTCCTGCCGGTTCGGCTGCCTGGCCCGCCCGGGACGGCGCTCCCGCGGGCTGGTCCACGTCGCCCGGACCGGCCGGCCCGGGCGGCCCGGCGGACGGTGGCGCTCCTTCCGACGGGCCGGCTCCTGCCGGTTCGGTCGCCTGGCCCGCCCGGGACGGCGCTCCCGCGGGCTGGTCCCCTTCACCGGGCCCGGCCGCTCCGGCCTGGCCGGCGGACCCCGGCGCTCCTTCCGACGGGCCGGCTGACGCCGACCCGGGCGCCCCCGCCGGTCCGGCCGGCCGGACCGCCCCGGCCGTCGCCCCCGAGCCCGGGAACATCCGCCCCAGGCTCACCTCCTTCGTCGGCCGTGAGCCCGACCTCGCCGCGCTGCGGGCGGATCTGGGGCGCTCGCGGCTGGTCACGCTCACCGGGCCCGGTGGTTCGGGGAAGACGCGGCTCGCGGAGGAGGCCGCCCGGCAGGCCGCCGGCGGCGGCGCGTGGATCGCCGAACTCGCGCCGCTGGACGATCCCGGGGCCGTGCCCGGCGCCGTGCTCTCCGCGCTCCGCTTGCGCGAGACGAACATGATGACCCGCGACGGCGTGCCCGTTCAGGACGACCCGACCGAGCACCTCGTCGAGGACCTGGCCCGGCGCCCCCTGCTGCTCGTGCTCGACAACTGCGAGCACGTCATCGGGGCGGCCGCCGCGCTCGCCGAGACGCTCCTCACCCGCTGTCCCGGCCTGCGGATCCTCGCCACCAGCCGGGAACCCCTCGGCGTGCCCGGCGAAGCCGTCCGCCCCGTCGAACCGCTCCCGCCGACCCCCGCCCACCTGCTCTTCGCCGAGCGCGCCCGCGCGGTCCGCCCCGACTTCCGGGCCGAGGCCACCGGCGAGGACGCGCGCGCCGTCGAGGAGATCTGCCGCCGTCTCGACGGGCTGCCGCTCGCCATCGAGCTCGCCGCCGCCCGGCTCCGGCTGCTCACCCCGCGCCAGATCGCCGACCGCCTCGACGACCGCTTCCTCCTCCTCACCTCAGGCTCCCGCACCGTGCTGCCCCGCCAGCAGACGCTCCGCGCGGTCGTCGACTGGTCCTGGGAGCTGCTCGAACCGGCGGAGCGCGAGCTGCTGCGCCAGGCGTCGGTGTTCGCCGGCGGCTGGGACCTGGCCGCCGCCGAGGCCCTCAGCGTGGCCGCCGGCGGCACCGCCCACCGCACCGCGGACGTCCTCGGCGCCCTCGTCGACAAGTCCCTCGTCGTCGCCACCCCCACCGACGACGGCGAGATGCGCTACCGCTTCCTGGAGACCATCCACGAGTACGCCGTCGAGCGCGCCGCCGAGACCCCGGAGCTGCGCGCCGCCGCCGAGGCCGCCCACACCGCGCACTTCACCGCCTTCGCCGAGCGAGCCGAGCCCCTCCTGCGCTCCGGCGACCAGCTCCCCTGGATCGCCCGCGTCGAGCGCGACCTCGACAACATCCGCGCCGCAGCCCACCGCGCCACGGTCGCCGACCCGGACGAGGCCGTCGCCCAGCGGATCGTCTTCGCCATGGGCTGGTTCTGGTGGCTGCGCAACTACCGCCCCGAGGGCATGTCCTGGGTCGAGCGCGTGCTGCGGCTCGGCGACGACCCCGAGGACCGGGCCGACCCCCGCTTCTGGCCCCGCATGCACCTGCGCATGCTCCACTTCTTCCTCACCGTGGAGAACCAGAACCTCTCCTCGTTCCGCGACGACCCGGAGACCGCCGCCCTGATCGAGCGCGTGCGCACCGTCTTCTCCACCGAGGCCGGTCCCGAGGCCGCCCGCTTCCCCGGGCTGCTGTGGCCGTTCACCGCGTTCCTCTCCGAGGAGCCCGTCGACATCCGCGCCCTGCTGGAGACGGCCGTGGCCAACTGCCGCCGGTACGGCGGCGAGTGGGAGATCGGCGTGATGCTGATGTTCCGCACCCACATGGTCGTCGACATGCCCGGCCGCATGCCCGGCGTCGACGACGACCTCGCCGAGCTGCGCGTGCTCTCCCACCGGGTCGGCGACCGCTGGATACGGGCCCAGGTCGCCAGCGCCGCCGGCGAGGCCAACCTGATGCGCGGCCGGCACGCCGAGGCCCGCGAGGCGTATCTGGAAGCGCTGACCCACGCGCGCGAGGTCGGCGCGCACGCCGAGGCCCCGTTCCTGCTCGCCCGGCTCGCCGAGCTCGACTTCCGCGACGGCCGCCCGGAGGACGCCGCCAGGGGCCTGGACGAGGCGGAGTCCGAGGCCGCGCGCTACCGCGTCAACGACTCGGAGACGTACGTCAACTTCCTGCGGGCCGCGTTCGCCCTGGACGGCGGGGACACGGCCGCCGCCCGCCGTTACGTCGAGACGGCCGGCTCCCTGGTCGAGGTCGGCACCCCGCCGCCGCACTTCGTCGCCGTCGTGCTGGGCCTCGCCGCCCGCGTCGAGGCCCACGAGGGCGCCGGCGCGGCGGCCGTCGGCCGGGCCGTCGCCGCGCTGCGCACGGCCAGGGACGCCGAGTGCGCCGAGTTCATCACCGCGGGCCTCGCCGAGGGCCTGGCCACCACGCTCGCCCTCGCCGGTGAACTCGCCCCCGCCGTCAGCGCCCTGGCCGCCGCCGACACCTGGCGCGGGGACGTCCCGCGCGTCCGGCCGGAGCTGCGCGAGGCCGAGGCCGTCATGACCCTGGCCCGTGCCGGACTGGACGCGGACACCTACGAGGCGGCGCGGACCCGCGGCCTCGGCTTCGCCGTCGACGACCTGCTCGCCCTCGCGGAGCCGTACGGAGCACCGGCCGGGCCGACAGCCGGGCCGACGGCCCGGCCGCTGGGCGAGCCGGTCGCGGCGCCCTGCGACCGGCGGGGCTCCGCTACGAGCAGCTGATCCGCGAGTCCGCCCAGTCCGCGACCACCGCGCGGCCGAACGGCGTGTGCTGCTCGACCACCAGCCGCAGCGTGTGCCGGCCGGAGAGGCCGACGTGCACCGGGATCGGCGCGTCACCGGGACGGACCACGGCCGAGCGCCACACCCGCTCCCCGTCCGCGTACACCGAGAAGCGCACCCCGGCGGGCTTGACCAGCGGAACGGTCATGTCGTCGACACCGACGAGCGCGTCATAGCCGGTGCACTGCCGGTTGAGGTTGATCAGCAGCGAGGACGGGGCGTTCACGGTCACCCCGTGCGCGTAGCGGGTGCCGTTCATCGACAGGCCGGAGCGCTGCCACATCCAGCTGCTCCCCGCCAGGTCGACCTCCGGCTTGGTGCCGTCTCCGGCGATCCCGTACTGCAACTCGCTGAGCTGGTACGCGGCCGGCGCGGGCACCGGCTTCGGCGTGGTCCTGGACGGGGTGGGCCGGGGCGTCGTCTTGGGCCGGGGCTTCGGCGACGGCGTCGGCCGGGGGCTGGGCTTCGCGCTCGGCGTCGGAGTCGGCTTCGGCTTCGGCACGGGCGCCGGCGGGGCGGCCTGGACGGGCGGGGGCGCGGGCCTGCTGCTGGGCTTCGGCGCCGGCTTCGGCGCGGGCGGCCGCGCCTCGACGGGCGCGACGACCGTCGGCGTCGCCGTGGGCTTGGCGACCGGTTCGGCGTCGGAGCCGGTGAGCGCCCACACCAGACCGGCGGTCGCGGCGACCGCGGCGACCGCCGCGATGCCCGCCTTCGCCGGGATGCCCAGGCCCTCGGCCGCGGCGGCCGACGAGGCCCCGGCGGTGCCGGTGGCACCCGTGCCGGTGGCCGCGGCGGCGGCGCCCGCCGCGCCCGCCCCGGCGACACCGCCCGCGACGACCCCGGCCGCCTTGAGCGAGTACCCGGCGGCGAACCAGCCGATGACGGCAACCGGAAGGAGCGCGGGGATCCCGGAGTTCACGTGCGCCAGTTCACCCGCCGCGAGCCGGCACTTGGCGCACTCGTCCAGGTGCTTGCGCAGTCCCCGCTCGGCGCGCATCCGCAGCCCGCCGCGCGCGAACGCGCCGAGCCGGTCGGCATAGCGGGCGCAGTCGCCGCCCGAGGTGAGCGACTGGCTGACGTGGGCCTGGAGGTACGCCTGCTTGAGGCCCTCGCGGGCCCGGCTGGCGAGCACGGCGGTGGCGTTGGCGGTGAGGCCGAAGAGCGGGGCGACCTCGCTCGGCGACTCCTCCTCGACCGTGGTGTGCCACAGGACGGCCTGCCAGCGCTCCGGCAGCGACCGGAACGCCTGCATGGCGAGGGACTGTTCGGCCTCGTGCATGGCGAGCACGTCGGCGCCCAGGTCGGCGCCCGCGAAGGCCGAGGTCCCGTCGGAGACCTCGGACGACCGGGCGGCGTCCTCGGCGAACACCGCGAAGTCCTCGACCAGCTGCTCGCGCTTCTGGGTGCGGGTCCAGGTGGCGGCGACACGGCGGACCGAGGTCAGCAGATAGGCGCGCACGGCCTGTTCGGGCCCGGCCCCGCGCCGTACCGCCTGCAGGGTGCTGGCGAAGACCTCCGCCGTCAGGTCGTCGGCGGTGTCGGCGTCACGGCAGCAGGAACGGGCGTAGCGGCGGACGGCCTCGGAGTGCCGGCGGAACAGCTCCTCGTACGCGCTGTCCTCGCCCTCCCGCATCAGCTGCACGAGCTCGGCGTCGGACGGCGGCAGGTCGACCGGCGGCGGCAGTACGGAGCCGGATTCGGCGTCGTCGCCCGCGAGATGCGCCGAAGAGCCGCCCTCACGCTGCTGCGGCACGCTCGGCTCGACGGCTCCGGCGGCCGAAGCGGCCCCGGCGCCCGAAGCGGCCCCGGCGCCCGAAGCGGCTCCGGCGGCAGTCGTGGCACCCGGCCCGGACGCGCCCGTAGGCCCGCCCTGGCTCGGCACCTGCCCGGCCGGCAGCCCGTCGGGCTCCGTGGTGCCGGCGGCGGCCGACGTCTCGTCCCGACTGTCACCGCTCATCGCGGAAGCCCCCGTATGCACGCTCGGACCCGAACACGGCCAAGCCTGCCACAGAGCGCGGGCACGCCGAACCCCCGCGTCCACTTACCACTCGTCCGGGGCGACTTCGCGCCTACGGGCGTGACCGCTCATCCGTTCGTGTCATGCTCGACGGCCCGCCCGGGCCATCGAGAACCCTGCTCCCGGGGGCGGCCCGCTACCGCGAGCGCAGACCCTCCAGGAGGATGTCGAGCAGCCGGGCCGAAGCCGCCGCCTGCTGGGCGGCGTCCGGCAGCGCCGGCGCGGCGGTGGCTATCACGAGCAGGACGTCGGACACCGTCACGTCCGTCCGCAGCTCGCCCGCCTCCCGCGCCCGGTCCACCAGCCGGCCGACGACCTCCAGGAGCTCCGAGGCCCCCGCGTCGTCCTGCTCGGCCACCGGCACCGCGCGCGGCGCGACGATCCGCTGGTCAGCGTTCTCACCGAAGCCGGCCACGACGGCCGGCACACCGGCGCCCACGGCGACGACGGCCTCGCGCTGCTGGGGCACCCGCGCCTCGTCCTCCGCCGGCGCACCCGGCACCACGGCACCGGTCGGCAGCAGCACCTCGTCCACGCCGACCCGCAGCACCTGCGGCGGCAGCAGCCGCCCGGCGCCCGAGGCAACCGAGGTGCGCAGGAACCGGGACAGCGCCGACCACGGCTCGTCCTCCTGGCCGAGCGCCGTCCGCGCCTGCTCGGTGAGCCGCGCGGTCTCCTCCTCGGCTATCCGCCGGACCAGCACGTCCTTGCTGGGGAAGCGGCGGTAGACGGTGCCGACGCCGACCCGGGCGCGGCGCGCCACGTCCTCCATCGGAGCCCCGTAGCCGAGCTCGCCGAACACCTCGCGCGCGGCGCGCAGCACGTGCTCCAGATTGCGCTGCGCGTCCACGCGCAGCGGCGCGGACCGGCCGTTCGGCGCCGACTGCGCCGTACGGACCTGCCCGTACGAATCCTGAATCTGCATAAGCGTTCCCCCGCTCATGATGTCTCCCCCCGGAGACTCCCCGCCCTGACACGAGGGTCCGACCGTGCCGCGCGTGCGGTCCGCGCGCGGCGATCCGACACCCCGACGAGGTACGAACATAGTTGAGTCGGGGTCAATTCAGAAGGGGCAGTTCCGTACGGTGCGCCCCCCGATCGGAGCAAGGACCGGAACCCTCCCGATTCCGCTTCCTGGTCCCACCGGGCATTTCCATCCTGACCTGCGAATTCTCCGGCCCGACCGGTGGCTCCGCCACCCCGCGCCTCCATACCCCTCCGGTCACACAATTTGCCGGGCCTGTGGACAAACCCCGGACGGCGGTGCGTCATGGGACGGTGACGGAACCTGTGCGCATTCTCGTTGTCGGCGGTGGCTACGTCGGGATGTACACCGCGCTGCGCCTCCAGCGGCAGCTCAAGGCCGAGCTCCGCGACCGCACGGCCGAGATCACGGTGGTCACACCCGAGCCGTACATGACGTACCAGCCGTTCCTGCCGGAGGCCGCGGCCGGCAACATCTCCCCGCGCCACGTCGTCGTCCCGCTCCGCCGGGTCCTCGACCGCTGCCGCATCGTCATCGGAGAGGTCCACGCCGTCGACCACGCCAAGCGCACCGCGACCCTCTCCACCCTCGCCACCGAGGAGGAGGGCGCCGGACACGTCCACATGCGCTACGACGAGCTGGTCCTCGCCCCCGGCTCGGTCTCCCGCACCCTCCCGGTCCCCGGCCTCGCCGACCACGGCATCGGCTTCAAGACCGTCGAGGAGGCCATCGGCCTGCGCAACCACGTCATCGAGCAGATGGACATCGCCTCCTCCACCCGCGACCCCGCCATCCGCGACGCCGCCCTCACCTTCGTCTTCGTCGGCGGCGGCTACGCAGGCGTCGAGGCCCTCGCCGAACTCGAGGACATGGCCCGCTACGCCGCCCGCTACTACCACAACATCAAGCCCGAGGACCTGCGCTGGGTGCTCGTCGAGGCGACCGACCGGATCCTGCCCGAGGTCGGCGAGGAGATGGGCCGCTACGCCATCCGCGAGCTGCGCGGCCGGAACATCGACGTCCGCCTCGGCACCCGCCTCGACTCCTGCGAGAACCGCGTCGCCGTCCTCAGCGACGGCACCCGGCTGCCCACCCGCACCGTCGTGTGGACCGCCGGCGTGAAACCCGCGCCGCTCGTCGCCGCGACCGACCTGCCGCGCACCGAACGCGGCCGGATCCGCTGCACCGCGCAGCTCTCCGTCGACGGAGTCGAACACGCCTGGGCCGCCGGCGACGCCGCCGCCGTACCCGACGTCACCGCCGACACTCCCGGCACCGAATGCGCCCCCAACGCCCAGCACGCCGTCCGCCAGACCAAGGTGCTCGCCGAGAACGTCGCCGCAGCCCTGCGCGGACAGCCGCTCAAGGAATACCGGCACGCCTACGTCGGCTCCGTCGCCTCCCTCGGCCTGCACAAGGGCGTCGCCCACGTCTACGGGCGCAAGCTCAAGGGCTACCCGGCCTGGTTCATGCACCGCGCCTACCACCTCAGCCGGGTCCCCACGTTCAACCGCAAGGCCCGCGTCCTCGCCGAATGGACCCTTTCCGGCCTGTTCAAACGTGAGATCGTCTCCCTCGGCTCCCTGGAGCACCCGCGCGCCGAATTCGAACAGGCCGCCGCGCCCCCACCCCCGCCGAAGCCCGCCGGGCCATCCGACGGCGGCGAGTCCTCCGCCTGACATCACTGTCAGTGCACTCGTCCACACTGGACGTGTGACCATAGGTGGGCTCACACCTGCACAGAGTGACTCTGCACGGCAACGACACCACGAGGCATACAGATCCGTGAACTTCACCCGTTGGAGCGCCCGGCTCCCCGGAACGCAGCGTCGCGCGGCGGGCCGCGGGACCGAAGGCTCCGTGCCCGCGGCCCGCGGTGAGTACGGGCCCCGGCCGGAGCCCCTGCCCGGCACTCCCGCCGCCGGCGACCCCGGCGACTCCTTCGACGGCCCCGCCCTGGAGGACTTCACCGTGCGGGAGATCGTCGGCCGCCTCCCCGGGCTGGTCGCGCTCGTGTACGGCAGGGAGCACCGCATCGCGTACGTCAACGAGGCGTACGTCGCCGCCTTCGGCCCCCGGCCCGCCGGCGCCACCGTCGCCGACACCTGCCCCGAAGCCGAGGACCTCGGCCTGCTGCCCCTCCTCGACCAGGTCCTGCGCAGCGGCAAGCCCCGCACCGTGAAGTCCCGCCGCACCAAGGACGGCGGCTCCTACACCGTCACCTGCCTGCCCGTGGACAGCCCGCACCTCGCCGACGGCGGCGTCCTCGTCCACGCCGCCGACGTCACCGACCACGCCGAGGCCGCCGAGCGGCTGCGCGCCAGCGAGCGCCGCCACCGCGAGACCGCCGTCACCCTCCAGCGCTCCCTGCTCCCCCAGGAGCTGGAGCAGCCCGACGACCTCCGCATCGCCGCCACCTACCAGCCCGGCGGCACCGACGCCGCCGTAGGCGGCGACTGGTACGACGTCATCACCCTCGGCGCCGGCCGCACCGCCCTCGTCATCGGCGACGTCATGGGCCGCGGCGTCCGCGCCGCCGCCGTCATGGGCCAGCTGCGCACCGCCGTCCGCGCCTACGCCCGCCTCGACCTGCCGCCGCACGAGGTGCTCCAGCTCCTCGACGGCCTCGCCGCCGAGATCGACGCCAGCCAGATCGCCACCTGCGTCTACGCGGTCCACGACCCCAACGAGGGCAAGCTCGTCTACTCCTCCGCCGGCCACCTGCCGATCCTCGTCCGCGACGAGGACGGCACCGTGCGCCGCGCCGAGGACCCCACCGGACCCCCGCTCGGCACCGGCGGCTGGCTCCACAGCTCCGGCTCCATCGCCCTGCCGCCCGGCTCCACCGCCGTCCTCTACACCGACGGCCTGGTCGAACGCCGCCGCGAGGACATCGACGAAGGCGTCTCCGCCCTGGAGCGCGCCCTGTCCGGCGCCACCGGCACCCCCCAGGTCGTCTGCGACCGGCTGCTGCGCTCCCTCGGCGTCACCGCCGAGCACGACGACGACGTCGCCGTCCTCGTCGTCCAGCACCCGGCCCGCGACGGCGCCGACGCCGAGCTGTTCCACAACGCGGCCCTGGAACTCATCGGCGGCGTCGAGGCCGCCCCGCGCGCGCGTGCCTTCGCCTCCGGCGTCCTCGCCAGCTGGCGCTTCCCGGTCGAGCTGCGCGACCTCGGCGTCCTCGCCACCAGCGAGCTGGTGGCGAACAGCCTCCAGCACGGCACGCCGCCCATGCGGCTGCGGCTGCGCCGCACCGACCGCCGCCTGATCATCGAGGTGACGGACGGCGACGACCATCTGCCGCGCCGCCGCCGGGCGGAAACGGAGGACGAGGCGGGTCGCGGAATCTCGATCATCGCGACGATCGCCTCGTCCTGGGGAAGCCGCCGCACGCCGGGCGGCGGCAAAGCGGTGTGGTGCGAGTTCGCCCTGCCCGACTAGGCGGCGGCGGGCTCCTTCACCGGCTCGTGGCGCGCCACGATCTTCGACGGCCTGGCGGCCAGCGAAGGCTGGTCCTGCACCGGCGTGAGCTGCCTGCCCAGCCGGACCGCCAGGAAGGTGATCCCGAGCGAGAACAGCACGAAGACCACGATGTACGGGCCGGGCAGCGCCGCTCCCATCGGCCCGCCGACCGCCGGGCCGACGGCCAGCGCGAGCTGCTTCACCAGGGCGAAGGCCGAGTTGTACGTGCCGACCATCGACTCCGGCGCCAGGTCCGCCACCAGCGGCGCGACCGTCGGCGACAGCATCGACTCACCGAGACCGAACAGCGCGTACGTGGAGATGAACGCCGCCGTCGCCATCGCCTGGCTGCCGTGACCGAGGCCCGCGTACCCGGCGAACAGCCACGCCACGGTCCAGATCAGACCGACGGCCGCGATCACCCGGGTGCGCCGGCGGCGCTCGACGAACTTCAGCACCAGGAACTGCGCGGCCACGATGACCGCCGTGTTGGCGGCCAGGGCGATACCGAGCGTCGACGGGGCGATCCCGGCGGCCTCCGTGCCGTAAGCGGCGAGACCCGACTCGAACTGCCCGTAGCAGGCGAAGAACAGCACGAAGCCGAGCACCATCAGCTGGACCATCGCCTTGTGCCCGAGCAGCGCCCGCACACCGCCGCCCTTGCGCTCGGCCGGCCGCGCGCCCTGGAGGGCGGGGGACTCCGGCGTCCGCACGGTCAGCACGATCGCGGCCAGGACCAGGAACATCGCCGACTCGATCGAGAACAGCAGCAGGAAGCTGTCGGGACGGCTCACGTCGACCAGCTGGCCGCCGATGAGGCCACCGACGCCGAGCCCCAGGTTCTGCAGGAAGAACTGCGTCGCGAAGGACCGGGTCCGGGTGGCCGGCGTCGAGCACCACACGATCATCGTGGCGAGCGCCGGCTGCATCACGGCCGTACCGGCACCGAGCAGCGCGGCAGCGCCGACGGCCGCGGGCACGGAGGACGCGAGGCCCATCCCGAGCGCGCCGGCCGCGGCGAGCAGCGAGGCGACGAGCAGCACGGGCACCGGACCGCGCCGGTCGATGGCCCGCCCACTGAAGGGCAGGACGACGAGCGCCGCCATGGCGAAGACGGCCAGGACGACACCCGCTGTGCTCGCACCCAGATCGCGCACCTGAGCGACGTACACATAGAGGTACGGCACGGTGAAGCCGAGTCCGAACGCGCTCAGCGCGCTGCCTGCCTGAATCCGGCGCATCGCGGCGCCCATCCCCTTGGTCACACTCACCCACTTCGGTCGCGGGTTCAGTGCTGTAGCCCTGAACCCTGAAGACTTCAATCCTAAAGTTCGATCCTTAACGATACACATAGAAGGACTTCAACGCCAACGAGCTCCGTGGGATACTCGCCGCATGTCCGACAACCCCGAGCCGTCCGGCACCCAGGGCCCCCAGGAGCCGAGCCTCGACGAGCAGATCGCCGCCTATCAGCGCGAGTTCCGCGACCTCGACCCCCAGGTCGAGAAGGTGGTCTCCGCCCTGGGCCGGCTGAACCGCCGGATGAACGTGGCGTACGGCCGCCAGGTCGCCGACCTCGGCATCAGCAACGCCGAGTGGGAGGTCCTCAAGACCCTCGTCCTCTCCGGCGCCCCCTACCGCCTGGGCCCCGGCGAGCTCGCCAAGCGCCTCGGCCTCACCCCGGCCGCCATGACCCACCGCATCGACCGCATGGCCGGCGAGGGCCTGGTCACCCGCGACCGCGACGAGAACAACCGCGTGCGCGTGATCGTCGAGCTGACGGACGAGGGCCGCCAGAAGTGGCTGGAGGCCATGCGCATGGCGACCGACTTCGAGGAGGAGCTCCTCCAGGACCTCTCCGCGGAGGAGCGCGGCGCGCTCGGCGAGATGCTGATCCGCCTGCTGCGCCGCGTGGAGCTCACCCAGCCGGACGCGGGCGGCCGGCTGACGGACCTGGACTAGCGGCTCCCGGGGCGTCCGGCCCCTGGCCAGGGCCCCTGAGGGGGCCTTGACACGCCCCTCGGGGATGCGTAGTGTTCTCCGAGTTGTCACGGAGCCGGAACGGTTCCTCGGCAGCCATCCCGCCGCAGATGCGGCACTCAACTCCGCACGATCTCCCTACCGGGACGAATTTCGGCATGCCGAAATTCATTTCGAATGGCTCGATTATGAGCCGCCAGGGAAATCCGCTAGAGTTTGAGACGTCGGAACGGCCCAACAGCCGGAAAGACAAACCCCGCTGACTGGGGATCAGACGCCGAAAGGATCTGATAGAGTCGGAACCGCCGGAAGGGCCCGGAACGACGAAAGTCGAAAAGGGACCGGAAAGCACCGAGGAAATCGG
>NZ_JBIAME010000007.1:0-120927 GCF_042873935.1 Streptomyces sp. NPDC004327
GGGGGGGGGGGGGGGGGGGGGGGGGGGGGGGGGGGGGGGGGGGGGGGGGGGGGGGGGGGGGGGGGGGGGGGGGGGGGGGGGGGGGGGGGGGGGGGCCCCCCCCCCCCCCCCCCCCCCCCCCCCCCGCCCCGCCCGTCAGCCGCCGATCTCCGCCGGCCTGACCGTCACCCACTCCCGGCCCGCGTCGACGGTCTCGCCCGCCGCCTTCTGCTCGGCCGACCGCTTGTCCTTCTCCGCCTCCAGCCGGTCGGTGTACGCCTGCTTGCGGTTGACCCACAGGCGGGCGCCGCCCGCCCTGGCGTCGGAGTAGAAGAGCATCCACCAGTCGCTGGGGGAGTCGCCGACGACGAGGACCGGCCGTTCGTACTCCGCGATGTAGTCGTGGATGCCGGCGAGCTTTCCGACGTACCAGGTTCCCGGGGTCCACAGATAGGGCGTGACAACCTGCCGCTGGTAGCGCTCGGTGCCGTACTCCGCGTCGAACGTGCCCTGCTCGATCTGCTTGCGCGCGGTGGTGAGGCCTCCGGTCTCGGGGTCCTTCAGCAGCGTCGTGACGCCGATGACGTTCTCCGGCGGGACGCCGAGGCCGTACTTCGGGTCCGACACGACCATGCGCACGAGTTCCTCGTGGGCGGCGGTCATCACGTAGACGCGGATGCCGTGTTCCTGAAGGCTGCGGATCAGCTCGCGCTGACCCGCGTAGACGTGCGGCGGGTTCACGGTGCCGCGCACCGTCTTGCCGGCGTCGTCGTAGCTGACCGGGATCGGCTTGCCGTAGGCGTACAGCTCGTCGACGTACCGCTTCAGCTCGCCGAGCGTCAGGCCCGAGAACACCTGGGCGATCCACGGGTAGCAGACCTTGTCGTCGATCTCGCAGAGCCGGTCGTAGTAGCCGTAGAGGCTCTCGCCCGCCCGGAACGGTACGAGGCGCAGCGAGGGGTCGATGGTGTCCGGCGTGAGCACGCCCTTCATTTCGAGGAAGGGCAGCAGCGACTCCTCGAGGTCGTACCGCCAGATGGTGTTGTCGGCGTCGAAGACGGCGTAGCGGCCCCGGCCTTCGAACCTGCCGATGAGCCTTTCGAGCCGGTCGCCCTGGGCCTGGGGCCAGTTGGCCAGCTCGACGGTGGGTCGGCCGGAGGTGTCGGCCGCGGCCGTGACGGGTGGGACCGCGGTGGTGCGGGCGGCCGTGGCCGTGGCGCCGGCGAGGACCACCGACAGGACGGCCGCGGTCACGGCGAGAAGGGGACGAGCGGGTACGCGCATGCGGCATCGGCTCCGGGAGTCGGGAGAAGGGGAGTTGTGCGATACGCAACGCAGTGCACTGTTTGGTCCCCAGAGTGAAGTGGTGACGGGCCTGCCCCGTCAAGGCTCGTGACCGCCTTCCTCGCCTGCCCCGCTGCCGCGTTCGACTCCTTGACAAGGTATGGGGCCCCCTCCAGACTGAGTTGCGTAAAACGCAATCAGTTTCGCTATACGCTACGCACGCGACCGAGGTGTCATGATGATTCCCGTGTGCCGACTCGCGGATCTGCCGCGCGGCGAGGCCTATCGGCTCGACATCGAGCCGCCTGTCGCGGTGTTCCACACCGACGATGGCGAGGTCCTCGCCATCGACGACACTTGCACCCACCAGGACGCCTCGCTCGCGGACGGCTGGCTGGAGGGCTGCGAGGTCGAATGTCCGCTGCACGCCTCCAAGTTCGACCTGCGGACCGGGGCGGTCGACGCCCCGCCGGCCAAACTGCCCGTCCGGACCCATCAGGTGGTCGTCGACGACGGGATGATCTACGTGCGGCCCTCCGCGGCCGCGCCGAATCTGCCCCCCTGCGTCGCGGCCCGGCTCGGCGCCGGAGACCCGGCGTGAGGACCGTGGCCGTCGTGGGCGCCTCCCTGGCCGGACTGTCGGCCGCGCGAGCGCTGCGGAAGCAGGGCTACGACGGGCGGCTGGTCCTCATCGGGGACGAAGCTCATCGCCCGTACGACCGGCCGCCGTTGTCGAAGGAGTTCCTCGCCGGCCGCATCGGCGAGGCCGACCTCGCCCTTGAGGCGGACGGAGAGGATCTCGGCGCCGAGTGGCTGCTGGGCGTCCGGGCCACCGGGCTCGACCGCGCCGACCGGTCGGTGCGGCTCTCGGACGGCCGTGGCGTGCGGGCCGACGGCATCGTCATCGCCACCGGAGCGGCGGCGCGCATCCTGCCCGGGAGCGAGGGCCTCACCGGGGTCCACACGCTGCGCACCCTGGACGACGCCCGCGCCCTGCGGGACGAACTGGCCCGCGGCGGACGGCTGGTGGTGATCGGCGGCGGCTTCATCGGCGCCGAGGTCGCCTCCACCGCGTGCGCCCTCGGCCTCGACGTCACCGTGATCGAGGCGGCCCCCACCCCGCTGGCCGGTCCGCTCGGCGAGGCCATGGGTGGCGTCGTCTCCGCGCTGCACGCCGACCACGGCGTACGGCTGCTGTGCGGCGTGGGCGTCAAGGGGCTGAGCGGGGAGCGCCGGGTGGACGCCGTCCTGCTGGAGGACGGCCGCAGCGTGCCCGCGGACACCGTCGTCGTCGGCGTGGGCGCCCGCCCGTGCGTCGAATGGCTGGAAGGTTCCGGCGTCGCGCTCGACAACGGCGTGACGTGCGCGGCCGACGGCCGCACCAGCCTGGCCGGGGTGGTCGCCGTCGGCGACTGCGCCAACTGGTACGACCCGCACACCCGGAGCCACCGCAGGGTCGAGCACTGGACCGGCGCGCTGGAACGGCCGGCCGCCGCCGTGGCCACGCTGCTCGCGCACGGTGCGAAGGAGCCGGGCGTGCCCCGGCCACCGTACTTCTGGTCCGACCAGTACGGCGTGAGGATCCAGTTCGTCGGCCACGCCGCCGGGGCCGACAGCGTCACGGTCGAGGAAGGCGCTACCGACGAGCGCAGCTTCCTCGCCGTCTACCGGCGGGCCGGCACGCCGGTCGCCGTGCTCGGGATGAACCAGCCGCGGCTGTTCACCCGCTGGCGCAAGCAGTTCACCGCGTGAACGACCCCTCCACGACGTTTTCCCGAGGAGTGCACCGTGACTTCGACCAGCCTGCCGGACAGCCTGATCGCCACCCTCCCCGGCTCCTCCTACACGGATCCGGCGATCTTCGCCCAGGAGCAGGAGCGCATATTCGAGACCATGTGGTTCTGTGTCGCGCGCGCCTCGGAACTGGCGAAGCCCGGCGCCTTCCGCACCGTCGACGTGGGCCGCGAGAGCATCCTCGTCACCCGCGCGAGGGACAACTCCATCCGTGCCTACTTCAATGTGTGCCGGCACCGCGGAGCCAAGCTCTGCACCGAGGAGACCGGCGAGGTCAAGCGGGCCTTCCAATGCCCGTACCACGCCTGGACGTACGACCTGAACGGCAAGCTCGTCGCCGCGCCCAACCTCACCAAGATGCCCGACGTCGGACGCACCGAGTACGGCCTGGTGGGCGTGGCCGTCCGTGAATGGCTCGGATACGTCTGGGTCTGCCTGGCGGAGAACCCGCCCTCCTTCGAGGAGGACGTCATCGGCGCGGCCGTCACCCGCCTCGGTGACCTGGAGTCGATCGAGCGCTACGGCGTCGAGAACCTCTCGGTGGGCAGGCGGATCGTCTACGACGTCAAGGCCAACTGGAAGCTCATCATCGAGAACTTCATGGAGTGCTACCACTGCGCCACGATCCACCCCGAACTCACCGAGGTGCTCCCCGAGTTCGCGGACGGCTACGCGGCCCAGTACTACGTCGGCCACGGCGCCGAGTTCGGCGAGGGGATCCAGGGCTTCACCGTCGACGGCTCCGAGGGCCTCGACCGCATCCCGGGGGTGACGGAGGAACAGGACCGCCGTTACTACGCGATCACCGTCAAGCCGCAGGTCTTCATCAACCTCATCCCCGACCACGTCATCTTCCACCGGATGTACCCGGTGGCCGCCGACCGCACGATCGTCGAGTGCGACTGGCTCTACCTTCCGCACGTCGTCGAGAGCGGCAAGGACGTCAGCCGTTCCGTGGAACTCTTCGACCGGGTCAACCGCCAGGACTTCGACGCGTGCGAGCGCACGCAGCCCGGCATGAGCTCCCGCATGTACGCCAAGGGCGGCGTGCTGGTGCCCAGCGAGCACCACATCGGGGCCTTCCACGACTGGGTGAACGAGCGCCTGGGCAACCCCCAGGGGTGACTCAGCCCATGTAGCCCATCCGGTGGCTGATCTCCTCCGCACCCTTGAGCAGCACCGGGGCGAGCTCGTGCAGGCGCTCCTCGGTGAAGCGGTACGAGGGCCCGGAGGCGCTGAGCGCGGCGATGACCGTGCCTTCCCGGCCGCGGATCGGGGCGGCCATCGCGTGCAGGCCGATCTCCAGCTCCTCCAGGGTCCACGCGTAGCCGCGCTCGCGGGCCTCGGCGAGGTTCTTCTCCAGCTTCGTCCTCGACGTGAGGGTGTGCGCGGTGGCCTTCTTCAGGCCCGCCTCGGCCAGCAGCGCGGCCCGCTCCTCGGCGGGCAGGTGGGCCAGCAGGATCTTGCCGCTGGAGGTGGCGTGCAGCGGGGTCAGCTGGCCGACCCAGTTGTGCGCGGCGACGGCCCCGGGGCCGCGTACCTGGCAGAGGTTGACCGCGTAGTGCTCCTGCAGGACGGCGATGTTGACCGTCTCGCCGATCTCCTCGGCGAGCCGCTCGCAGACCGGGCGGCCCTGCTGGGTGATGTCGATGCGTCCGGTGACCGCACCGGCCAGGCGGACGATCCCGAAGCCGAGCCGGTACTTGCCCCGATCGCCCGCCTGCTCCACCAGGCCGCGCGCCTCCAGGGCGCCGAGCAGGCGGAACGCGGTGGACTTGTGGACGTCGATCTCGGCGGCCACCTCGCTGACGCCCGCCTCGCCGCGCTGGGCCAGGATCTCGAGGACGCTGATGGCGCGGTCGACCGACTGCACCCCACCGGCCGGCGAGTTCGACGCTTCGCTGTCTTGGCTGTGGTTGCTCATGGCGAAACTATACGCGCGGTAAACAACGTCGCCGCAAGCTTCGAGGCCCGCACAAAAACCCCTGCAAGTTGCGTTGTTCGCAACCTGGTGCGCATTGCGATACCGGATTAGCATGCCCCGCATATCTACGGCGCGAGCGAGACGAGGCACTATGGCTCCCCTGCAATACGACTTCGTCATTGTCGGCGGCGGATCGGCCGGCAGCGCACTGGCGAACAGGCTCTCCGCGGACCCGGCGAACCGGGTGCTGGTACTGGAGGCCGGCCGCTCCGACTACCCGTGGGACGTCTTCATCCACATGCCCGCGGCGCTGACCTACCCGATCGGCAGCCGCTTCTACGACTGGAAGTACGAGTCCGAGCCCGAGCCCCACATGGGCGGCCGGCGCATCTACCACGCGCGCGGCAAGGTGCTCGGCGGCTCCAGCAGCATCAACGGCATGATCTTCCAGCGCGGCAACCCCATGGACTACGAGCGCTGGGCCGCCGACCCCGGCATGGAGACCTGGGACTACGCCCACTGCCTGCCGTACTTCCGGCGGATGGAGAACTGTCTCGCCGCCGACCCGGACGACGAGTTCCGCGGCCACGACGGCCCCCTCGTCCTCGAACGCGGTCCCGCGACCAACCCGCTCTTCGACGCCTTCTTCAAGGCCACCCAGGAGGCGGGCTACGCGCCCACCGACGACGTCAACGGTTACCGGCAGGAAGGCTTCGCCAAGTTCGACCGCAACGTCCACCGCGGCCGCCGCCTGTCGGCCTCCAAGGCGTACCTCAAGCCGGTCAGGAAGCGGCCCAACCTCACCGTCAGGACCCGCTCGCTCGTGACCCGCGTGCTCTTCGAGGGCAAGAAGGCCGTCGGCGTCGAGTACCAGCGCGGCAGGGGCGCCCTCCAGCAGGTCCGCGCCAGGGAGGTCATCCTGTGCGGCGGCGCGATCAACTCCCCGCAGCTGCTCCAGCTCTCCGGGGTCGGCAACGCGCAGGAGCTGAGCGCCCTGGGCGTCGACGTCGTCCACGACCTGCCGGGCGTCGGCGAGAACATGCAGGACCACCTGGAGGTCTACGTCCAGTACGCCTGCAAGCAGCCCGTCTCCATGCAGCCGTACATGGCCAAGTGGCGGGCCCCCTTCATCGGCCTGCAGTGGCTGTTCCGCAAGGGCCCGGCCGCCACCAACCACTTCGAGGGCGGCGGCTTCGCCCGCAGCAACGAGGACGTGGACTACCCCAACCTGATGTTCCACTTCCTGCCCGTCGCGGTCCGCTACGACGGCTCCTCGCCGGCCGGCGGCCACGGTTACCAGGTGCACGTGGGCCCCATGTACTCCGACGCCGTCGGCTCCGTGAAGATCAGGAGCAAGGACCCGCGCGAGCACCCGGCGCTGCGCTTCAACTACCTCTCCACCGAGCAGGACCGCCGGGAGTGGGTCGAGGCCATCCGCGTCTCCCGCAGGATCCTCGGCCAGCCCGCGATGTCCCCGTTCAACGACGGGGAGATCTCGCCCGGCCCTCAGGTCGAGACGGACGAGGAGATCCTCGCCTGGGTCGCCAAGGAGGGCGAGACCGCCCTGCACCCGTCCTGCACCTGCAAGATGGGCACCGACGAGATGTCCGTCGTCGACCCCACCAGCATGCGCGTGCACGGCCTGGAAGGCATCCGCGTGGTCGACGCGTCGGTGATGCCGTACGTCACCAACGGCAACATCTACGCACCGGTGATGATGATCGCCGAGAAGGCCGCCGACCTGATCCTCGGCAAGGAACCGCAGGCGCCGTCGAAGGCCGCGTACTACCGCCTCCGTGACGCACGGAAGCAGGTCGGGTAGACCTTGGCGACCGCCGGAGTGAGGTCGCTGCTCGACAGCGTCCGCTACGAGGTGCTGCCCGCGAAGACGACCGAGGACAAGGTCCTCGCCCATGTCCCGCGCGACGTCGTCGTCACCGTGACGGCGTCACCGGCCAAGGGACTGGAACCGACCCTCGACCTCGCCGGCCGGCTCGCGGCGAACGGATACCGCGCCGTCCCGCACGTGCCCGCGCGGCTGCTGCGGGACGAGGCGCACTTGAAGGACGTCGTCGACCGGCTGCGCGAGGCGGGCGTGGACGACGTCTTCGTCCCCGCGGGCGACGCCGATCCGCCGGCCGGGGCCTATGACGGGGCGCTGCCGGTGCTGCGCAGGCTGAGCGAGCTGGGCAGGCCCTTCGCCCGCGTCGGCGTCACCGGGTATCCCGAGAGCCATCCGCTCATCCACGACGACGTCACCATCCAGGCCATGTGGGACAAGCGCGAGCACGCCACGTACATCGTGAGCAACCTCTGCTTCGACCCGCGGGTGCTGGGGGAGTGGATCGCCCGTATACGGCGCCGGGACGTCACCCTGCCCGTCCACCTGGGCGTCGCGGGGCCCGTGCAGCGGGCGAAGCTGCTGGCGATGGCGACGAAGATCGGCGTGGGTGAGTCGACGCGCTTCCTGACCCGGCACGCCTCGTGGTTCCTGCGGTTCGCGACGCCCGGCGGGTACGCGCCCGACAGGCTGCTGGCGCGTGGCGAGAAGGCGCTCACCGCGCCGTCGGCGGGGGTGGCCGGGCTGCACCTGTTCACGTTCAACCAGATCGCGGAGACGGAACGGTGGCGCCGCGCCGTGATCGACCGGCTCGGAAGCTGAAACGCGGGCGGAGTACGCGTGAGGGGGCGGGGCTGGAAGACCGGCCCCGCCCCCTCACGCCGTACCGCTCAGCGGAAGACCACCGGCACGGCGACCTCCGTCGGTGCGTCATGCACAGCATGGCGAGCGATGCGCGACATGCTCGGCTCGACTCCCCTTGCGGTCAAGGGTGGTTGGGCAGGTGCCGGTCCGGCGACATCGTCATGTGCGGGCTTGTGCCGCCCTCTTGACGCGGGTCTGCAGGTTCGCCATGGTGTTCCACCACAAGCAATTGAATGCATGATGCGCAACGCATTTCGTGCGCAACGCATGACGGCTGAAGGGCTTGGCGCGTGGCAGACCTGTATGTGGCTGGGGAATGGCGGGATCCGGTGGCCGGTGGGTGCCGGGAGATCCACTGTCCCGCCGACGGCACGCTCACCACGACCGTCTCGGAAGGGACGCGCCCCGACGCCGAGGCGGCGATCGCTGCCGCCCGCCGGGCCTTCGACGAGGGCCCCTGGCCGCGCACCTCCGAGCGGGAGCGCGGCGCGCTGCTGCTGCGCACCGCCGACCTCATCGAGCGCGACGCCAAGGAGTTCGCCCGCGCCGAGTCGCTGGACACCGGCAAGCGGCTGGTGGAGAGCGAGTTCGACATCGCCGACGTCGTCTCCTGCTTCCGCTACTACGGCGGGATCGGCGGCATCGACGCCGGGCGGGTGATCGACACCGGCCGCGACGACGCCATAAGTCGCGTCGTCTACGAGCCGATCGGCGTGTGCGGGCTGATCACTCCATGGAACTACCCGCTGCTGCAGGCGAGCTGGAAGGTCGCCCCGGCGCTCCTCGCCGGCAACACGATCGTCCTCAAGCCCAGTGAACTCACCCCCTCCACCTCGATCCTGCTGATGAAGGCGCTGGAGGAGGCCGGGCTCCCGGCCGGCGCCGCCAACCTCGTCCTGGGCGCCGGGCCCGAGGCGGGTGCCCCGCTCTCCGAGGACCCCGCCGTCGACATGGTCTCCTTCACCGGCGGCCTGGAGACCGGCAAGCGGATCATGGCCGCCGCCGCGGCGACCGTGAAGAAGGTGGCCCTGGAGCTCGGCGGCAAGAACCCCAACGTGGTCTTCGCCGATGCCGACTTCGAGACGGCCGTGGACTTCGCCCTCACGGCCGTCTTCCTGCATTCCGGCCAGGTCTGCTCGGCCGGCGCCCGGCTGATCGTCGAGGACTCGCTGCACGACCGGTTCGTCGACGAGGTCGTCCGCCGCGCCCGGCGGATCCGCCTCGGCGGGCCCTTCGACCCCGAGGCCGAGACCGGAGCGCTGATCTCCGCGCGGCACCGGGAGAAGGTCGAGGCGTACGTCGCGGCAGGTCTCGCCGAGGGCGCCGTACTGCGCTGCGGCGGTGAACGGCCCGACGATCCGGCCCTCGGGGGCGGCTTCTACTACCCGCCGACCGTCCTCGACGAGTGCCGGCAGGACATGCGTGTCGTGCACGAGGAGTCCTTCGGACCCGTGCTCACCGTCGAGCGCTTCACCGACGAGGACGACGCCGTGCGCATCGCCAACGACACCGAGTACGGACTCGCCGGAGCCGTGTGGACGCAGGACGCCGGCAAGGCACAGCGGGTCGCCCGGCGGCTGCGCCACGGCACGGTGTGGATCAACGACTACCACCCCTACGTGCCGCAAGCGGAATGGGGTGGCTTCGGGCACTCGGGCGTGGGCCGGGAGCTGGGACCGACCGGCCTGGACGAGTACCGGGAGCCCAAACACATCTGGCAGAACATCCAACCCCGGCCGCAGCACTGGTTCCGCGGCTGAATGCCGAAGAGAGGCCGACCATGACCCCAACGCAGACCGAGGTGTCGCAGCGGCACGGCGCGCACCAGGATTCGGACGGCACTCCGGTCATCTCCGTGCGCCGGCTGTGGAAGGTGTTCGGGCCGAAGGCCGACCAGGTACCGCACTCCGAGGAGCTGCGCGGCCTCACCCGCCGCGAGCTCATGGACCGCACCGGGTGCACCGCCGCCGTCCGCGACGTCGGCTTCGACGTCCGCAAGGGCGAGGTGTTCGTCGTCATGGGCCTGTCCGGCTCCGGCAAGTCCACGCTGGTGCGATGTCTGACCCGGCTGATCGAACCCACCGCCGGTGAGCTCGTCTTCGAGGGCGAGGACATCCGTGAGGCGGACGGCAGGCGCCTGCGCGAACTGCGGCGCCGCAAGTTCTCCATGGTCTTCCAGCACTTCGGGCTGCTGCCCCACCGCCGGGTGGTGGACAACGTGGCCTTCGGCCTGGAGATCCGCGGCATGAGCCGGGCCGAGCGCACCGCGCGGGCCCTGGAGGTCGTCGAACTGGTCGGCCTCGCAGGCTACGAGAACTCCTACCCCGACCAGCTCTCGGGCGGTATGCAGCAGCGCGTCGGCCTCGCCCGGGCGCTGGCCGGCGACCCCGACGTGCTCTTCTTCGACGAGCCCTTCTCGGCACTCGACCCGCTGATCCGCCGCGACATGCAGAACGAGGTCATCCGGCTGCACCGCGAGGTCGGCAAGACGATGGTCTTCATCACCCACGACCTCTCCGAGGCGCTCAAGCTGGGCGACCGCATCCTGATCATGCGTGACGGCAGGACGGTCCAGTGCGGCACCGGCGACGAGCTGGTGGGCGCCCCGGCCGACGACTACGTCCGCGAGTTCGTCAAGGACGTCCCGCGCGGCGATGTGCTCACCCTGCGGTGGATCATGCGCCCGGTGGAGCCCCATGACGCCCTGGACGGTCCCGAGCTGGGCCCGGACGTCGTGGTGAAGGAGGCCACCCGGGCGGTACTGGCGGCCGACAGGCCGGTCAAGGTCGTGCAGGACGGCACGCTGCTCGGCATCGTCGGCGACGAGGAGATCCTCGCGGTGGTCGCCGGGCGGGAAGGCGGCGCGTGATGGCCGTCGCCCTGGAGAAGCCCGCCCGCCTGGCCGGCGCACGCAGGGCCGGCCGGCGCACGGTGGTGGCCGCGATCCTGGTTGCCTGGCTGCTGCTCTTCGTGGTCCTTGGCGGAAAGCAGACCCTGACCCTGGCGGCGGCGGACCTCACCGGCCTGCACCGGTGGTTCAACGACGTCAACGACGCGATCGGCGCGGACCGCAACTCCAACCCGCTCTTCCTGTACTTCTTCAACGAGATCCGCCTGGTCATCGACAACCTGGTGACCTTCATCCAGCACCTGATCTCACAGCCTCCCGCCGGCCGCCCCGTCCCGCAGATCGGATGGCTCGGCGTCGTCGGCATCGCGGGCTACGTCTCCTGGGCCGTGGGAAACTGGCGGGTCGCCCTCCTGGCCGTGGCGGGCTTCACCTTCCTGGGGCTGCAGGGGCTGTGGCAGGACAGCATGGACACCCTGTCGCTCACCCTCTCCGCGGTCTTCGTGGCGCTGCTGTTCGCGATCCCGCTGGGCGTGGGGGCGGGGCTGTCCGACCGGTTCAACCGGATCGTGACGCCCTTCCTGGACTTCATGCAGACGATGCCGACCTTCGTCTACCTCGCCCCGCTGACCCTGTTCTTCCTCATCGGCGGAGCCTCCGCCACGATCGCCACCGTGATCTACGCGGCACCGCCCGCGATCCGCATCACCGCGCACGCCATCCGCTCCGTCCCCCAGGCCACCGTCGAGGCCGCCGAATCGCTGGGCGCGACACGACGTCAGGCACTGCTGAAGGTCCTGCTGCCCATGTCCAAACGGACCGTGGTGATGGGCGTCAACCAGTCGATCATGGCGGCCCTGGCCATGGTGACCATCGCCGCGCTGATCGACGCGCCCGGCCTCGGCAAGACCGTCATCCAGGCCCTTCAGTCGCTCGATGTGGGAACGGCCTTCAACGCGGGACTCGCCATCGTCGTCATGGCGATCGTCCTCGACCGGGTCACCACCGCGGCCGGCGCCCGCGAGGAGACGGCCCGGCGTTCGAAGAACCGCCGCCTCGCGTGGCGCAGGCCGCTGTTCGGCGCGGGAGCGGCGGCCACGGCGGTCCTCGTCTACCTGTCGCACACCTATGTGTGGGCGGCGGTGTTCCCCGGCGACGGCGGCACCGGCCGTTCCGTCGCGAGCGCGGCGGACACCGTGACCGCCTGGGTGCAGGACAACCTCTCGGGCCTCACCAACACCTTCCGCGACGGCATCACCAACGGCCTGCTCAATCCGCTCCAGACGCTGCTCACCGACTCCCCGTGGTGGCTCGTCGGCGCCGTGCTGGTCGCGCTCGGCGGCGTGCTCGGCGGTTGGCGGGCCGGGATCACCACGGCCGTGTGCGTGGGTCTGCTGGTCGGCACCGGGCTGTGGTCGGACGCCATGACGACGCTGGCGTCGACCCTCGTGGCGACGGTGCTGGTCATGCTGCTCGGCACCGTCCTCGGGGTGTGGATGGGCCGCAGCATGCTCGTGGACCGGGTGCTGCGGCCCTCCCTGGACGCGGCCCAGGTCATGCCGCCGTTCGTCTATCTCGTGCCGTTCCTTGCACTGTTCGGCGCGACCCGCTTCACGGCCATCGTCGCCGCCGTCGTCTACGCGGCGCCGGTCGCCATCAAGATCATCGCGGACGGGGTGCGGGCCGTACCCGGCGCCACCGTCGAGGCGGCCGTGTCCGCCGGGTGCAACACCTGGCAGATCATCACCAAGGTTCAACTGCCGATGTCACGCGCCGCCCTGACGCTCGCCACCAACCAGGGCCTGATCTATGTGCTGTCGATGGTCGTCGTGGGCGGCCTGGTGGGAGCGGGCGCCCTCGGTTACGACGTCGTGGCCGGATTCTCGCAGGGCCAGCTGTACGGGAAGGGGCTCGCGGCCGGACTCGCGATCGTCCTTCTCGGAGTCATGTTCGACCGGATCACCCAGGCGGCGGCGCGACGCGCGAGCGCGTAAGGAGCACCAGCATGGCAGCACAGGTACGACAGTGGAGAATCGGCACGGCCGGCACAGCGGTCGTGACCGTCCTCGGGCTGGCCCTCACCGCCTGCGGCGGCGCGAAGGTCGGTGCCGACTCCGCGGATTCGGGCAGCCCGGGCACGTGCGGCACCTTCAATCTCGCGGTCAACCCGTGGGTGGGCTACGAGGCGGACGCGGCGGTCGTCGCGTACGTCGCGCAGCACGACCTCGGCTGTACGGTCGCCAAGAAGGACCTGAAGGAGGAGATCGCCTGGCAGGGCTTCGGGACGGGCGAGGTCGACGCCGTCCTGGAGAACTGGGGCCACGACGATCTGAAGAAGAAGTACATCACCCAGCAGAAGACCGCCGTGAGCGCCGGCTCGACCGGCAACAAGGGCATCATCGGCTGGTACGTGCCGCCGTGGCTGGCGAAGGCGCACCCGGACATCACCGACTGGAAGAACCTGAACACGTACGCGTCCGAGTTCAGGACCTCCGAGTCGGGCGGCAAGGGCCAGCTGCTTGACGGCGACCCCTCGTACGTCACCAACGACGCGGCGCTGGTGACCAATCTGAAGCTGGACTTCAAGGTGGTGTACGCGGGCAGCGAGACCGCGCTCATCCAGTCCTTCCGGAAGGCCGAGAAGAACAGGGAATGGGTGATCGGCTACTTCTACGAGCCGCAGTGGTTCCTGTCCGAGGTGCCGTTGGTCAAGGTGAATCTGCCCGCGTACACGACGGGCTGTGACGCCGACGCGGCGAAGATCGCCTGCGACTATCCCGTGTACGACCTCGACAAGATCGTCAGCGCGAGGTTCGCGAAGTCCGGCAGCCCGGCCTACCGCCTGGTGAAGAACTTCACGTGGACGAATGGCGACCAGAACACCGTGGCCAAGTACATCGCGGTGGACAAGATGTCGCCCGAGGCGGCGGCGAAGAAATGGGTGGAGGCCAACCGCGGCAAGGTCGACGCCTGGCTCAAGTAGCCCACGTCGAGAAGACGGTCGAAGATGCCCGGCGGGCGGTGCGCACCTGTGTGCGCCGCCCTCCGGGCATTGCCGCATTCCGGGCGGTTCGCCCGGCGTCACCCACCCCTTGACACCCCTTCCCGTGACCGGCACATTGAGTTGCGCAACCTGAACCATGTTGCGCAGCAAGCAACTTGACTGGTTTTGAATCAGGAGGTGCGGCGATGGCGGGACCCCGAGTGGTGATCATCGGAGCGGGTGTCGTGGGAGCGGCGCTCGCGGACGAGATCTCCGCGCGCGGCTGGACCGAAGTGACCGTGGTCGACCAGGGCCCGCTCCCCGCGACCGGGGGCTCCACGTCCCACGCCCCCGGCCTGGTCTTCCAGACGAACTCCTCCAAGACCATGACCCAGCTGGCCCGCTACACCGTCGAGAAGTTCTGCTCCCTCGACGTCGACGGCGAGCCCTGCTTCCTGCAGGTCGGCGGCCTCGAAGTGGCGACCACCCCCGAACGCCTCGCGGAACTGCACCGCCGCCACGGCTGGATCACCGCCTGGGGCATCGAGGCCCGCGTGCTGAGCGCCGACGAATGCGTCGAGCGGCATCCGCTGGTGAACCGGGACAGGATCCTCGGCGGACTCCTGATCCCGACGGACGGGATCGCCAAGGCCGTCCTCGCCGTCGAGGCGCAGATCCGCCGGGCCACCGAACGCGGCGTCACCTTCCTGGCCCGCCACGAAGTGCTCGACATCCGGCAGAGCGAGGGCCGGGTGACCGGTGTCCTCACCGATGGGGGCGAGATCGTCGCCGACATCGTGGTGTGCTGCGCCGGCATCTGGGGCCCGAAGATCGCCCGCATGGCCGGCATGAACCTCCCGCTGACCCCGCTCGCCCACCAGCTCGCCTGGACCGGCCCGGTCCCGGCGCTCGCGGGCCAGACGGAGGAGGCGGTACGGCCGATCCTGCGCCACCAGGACGCCGACCTCTACTACCGCGACCGCTTCGACGGCATCGGCATCGGCTATTACGGCCACCGTCCGATGCCCGTCTCGGCCGACGACATCCTCTCCGTCGACGAGGCCGCCCCCATGCCCTCGGTCCTCAAGTTCACCGAGGAGGACTTCGAGGACGCCTGGACCGAGACCCGGTCGCTGCTCCCCGCGACGGCGGAGGCCAAGGTCGAGGAGGGCATCAACGGCCTGTTCTCCTTCACCACCGACAACTTCCCGCTCCTCGGCGAGTCCAGGGACGTCAAGGGCTTCTGGGTGGCGGAGGCGGTGTGGGTCACCCACTCCGCGGGCGTGGGCCGCGCCATGGCCGAATGGCTCGTCGACGGCCACTGCTCGTCCTTCGACCTGCACGAGTGCGACGTCAACCGCTTCGAGCCGCACCAGCTGTCCCCGGAGTACGTCCTGGCCCGCGACTGCCGGAACTTCGTCGAGGTCTACGACATCATCCACCCCCTCCAGCCGTCGGGGGAGCCGCGCCCGATCCGCACGAGCCCCTTCCACGCCCGCCAGCAGGAGCACGGCGCGTTCTTCCTGGAGGCGAGCGGCTGGGAACGCCCCCAGTGGTACGAGGCCAACGCGGGACTGGTCGAAGGCCGCGACATCCCCACCCCGAACGACTGGGCCGCACGGTTCTGGTCGCCCATCGTCGGCGCCGAGGCACAGGCCACCCGGGAGACCGTCGCGATGTACGACATGACGGCCCTCAAGCGACTGGAGGTCAGCGGCCGCGGTGCCGCGGACTTCCTGGAAGGACTGACCACCGGCAAGGTCGCCAAGTCGGTCGGCTCGGTGACGTACACCCTGCTCCTGGACCACGACGGCGGCATCCGCAGCGACGTCACCGTCGCCCGGCTGGCCCGCGACCTCTTCCAGGTCGGCGCCAACGGCAACCTGGACCTCGACTGGCTCACCCGCCACCTTCCCGTCGACGGTACGGTCCAGGTGCGCGACATCACCGCCGGCACCTGCTGCATCGGCCTGTGGGGCCCCCTGGCCCGCGAGGTCCTGCAGCCGCTGACGGACGAGGACTTCTCGGGCGACGGCCTGAAGTACTTCCGCGCCAAGCGCGCGTACATCGGCTCGGTGCCCGTCACCGCGATGCGGCTGTCGTACGTCGGCGAGCTCGGCTGGGAGCTCTACACCACCGCCGACCAGGGCCTGAAGCTGTGGGACACCCTGTGGCAGGCGGCCCAGCCGCTCGGCGGCGTCATCGCCGGCCGCGGCGCCTTCAACAGCCTCCGCCTGGAGAAGGGCTACCGCTCCTTCGGCACCGACATGACCTACGAGCACGATCCCTACGAGGCCGGCGTCGGCTTCGCGGTCAAGCTGGACAAGGGCGACTTCATCGGCAAGGCGGCCCTGGAGCGCCGCAAGGAACACGTACGGCGCAAGCTGACCTGCCTCACCATCGACGACCCGCAGTCGGTCGTCCTGGGCAAGGAGCCGGTCTACGACGGCGACCGCGCGGTCGGCTACGTCACCAGCGCCGCCTACGGCTACACGATCGGCAAGGGCATCGCGTACGCCTGGCTCCCGGCGGAACTCAACCCCCCCGGCACCACCCTGCACATCGGCTACTTCGACCGGCGCGTCGAGGCGGTCGTCGCCGAGGAGCCGCTGTTCGACCCGACCATGTCCCGCCTCCGTGGCTGACCGCGAGGAAGAGGTACCGCCGGTGACCGCACACGTGCTGAACACCCCCCTGGCCGAGCTGGACCCCGAGGTCCACGCCGCCCTCCGCGCCGAACTGCACCGCCAGCAGTCCACCCTCGAGATGATCGCCTCCGAGAACTTCGCGCCGTCCGCCGTGATGGAGGCCCAGGGATCGGTCGCGACCAACAAGTACGCCGAGGGCTACCCCGGCCGCCGCTACTACGGCGGCTGCGAACACGTGGACGTCACCGAGCGCCTGGCCATCGAGCGCGTCAAGTCCCTCTTCGGGGCCCGCTTCGCCAACGTCCAGCCGCACTCGGGCGCACAGGCGAACACCGCCGTCTTCTTCGCCCTCCTCCAGCCCGGCGACACCGTTCTCGGCCTCGACCTCGCGCACGGCGGCCACCTCACCCACGGCATGCGCATCAACTACAGCGGCAGGATGCTCGATGTCGTGCCGTACCACGTCTCCGAGACGGACCACCTCGTCGACATGGAGGAGGTCGAGCGGCTCGCCAAGGAACACCGGCCCAAGATGATCATCGCGGGCTGGTCGGCGTACCCCAGGAAGCTGGACTTCGCGGCCTTCCGGCGCATCGCCGACGAGGTCGGCGCCCTCCTCATGGTCGACATGGCGCACTTCGCGGGCCTGGTCGCCGCCGGACTGCACCCCAGCCCCGTCCCGCACGCGCATGTGGTCACCACCACGACGCACAAGACGCTCGGCGGCCCGCGCGGCGGAGTCGTCCTCACCGACGACGCCGACCTCGCCAAGAAGATCAACTCAGCGGTGTTCCCCGGGATGCAGGGCGGCCCGCTGGAGCACGTCATCGCCGCGAAGGCGGTCTCCTTCAAGGTGGCGGCGTCGCCCGAGTTCGCCGATCGCCAGGCCCGTACGCTGGCCGGCGCCCGCCTCCTCGCCGAGCGCCTCACCCGGCCCGACGCGGCCGCGGCCGGAGTGAAGGTCCTGACGGGCGGCACGGACGTCCACCTCGTCCTCGTCGACCTGCGGGACTCCGAACTCGACGGAAAGCGGGCCGAGGACCTGCTGCACGGGATCGGCATCACCGTCAACCGCAACGCCGTCCCCTTCGACCCGCGCCCACCCATGGTCACCTCCGGTCTGCGCATCGGAACGCCGGCCCTGGCCACCCGGGGCTTCACGGAGGAGGACTTCGCCGAAGTCGCCGACGTGATCGCACTGGCCCTCAAACCCGAGCCGGACGTGGCCGCCCTGCGCGCCCGCACCGAGACGCTCGCGGCCAAGTACCCGCTCTACCCGCACCTTTCGGAAGACGGAGACGTCCGATGAGCCCCAGCACCCCAGGCGCCGGCCTCCCCGACCACCCCGACTGGCTCTGGCGCGATCCCGAGCCCAAGCGCTCGTACGACGTGGTGATCGTGGGCGGCGGCGGACACGGCCTGGCCACCGCCCACTACCTGGCGAAGAACCACGGCATCACCGACGTCGCGGTCCTGGAGAAGGGCTGGCTGGGCGGCGGCAACATGGCCCGCAACACCACGATCATCCGCTCCAACTACCTGTGGGACGAGAGCGCCGGCATCTACGAGCACGCGCTCAAGCTGTGGGAAGGCCTCGAAGAGGAGCTGGACTACCCGATCCTCTTCTCCCAGCGCGGCGTGCTGAACCTCGCCCACAGCCTGCAGGACGTCCGCGACAGCGTGCGCCGGGTGGAGGCGAACCGGCTCAACGGCGTGGACGCCGAGTGGCTGGACGCGCAGCAGGTCAAGGACGTCTGCCCGATCGTCAACATCTCCCCGGACGTGCGCTACCCGGTCCTCGGCGGCACCTACCAGCCGCGCGCCGGCATCGCCAAGCACGACTACGTGGCCTGGGGCTTCGCCCGCTCCGCGGACGCCGCCGGCATCGACATCATCCAGAACTGCGAGGTCACCGGCCTGGACGTGGTCGGCGGCCGGGTGGTCGGCGTCCAGACCACGCGCGGCCCCATCGGCGCGGGCAAGGTGGCCCTGTGCTCCGCCGGCCACACCTCGGTCCTCGCCGCCATGGCGGGCATCGAACTCCCGGTCCAGAGCCACCCGCTGCAGGCCCTGGTCTCCGAACTCCTGGAGCCGGTCCACCCCACGGTGGTCATGTCCAACGCCGTCCACGTGTACGTCAGCCAGGCGCACAAGGGCGAGCTGGTCATGGGCGCCGGCATCGACGCGTACAACTCCTACACCCAGCGCGGTGCCTTCCACATCATCGAAGAGCAGATGTCCGCCGCCCTGGAACTCTTCCCGGTCTTCGCCCGCGCCCACGTGCTGCGCACCTGGGGAGGCATCGTCGACGTGAGCCCGGACGCCTCGCCGATCGTCGGCCTCAGCCCGGTCGGCAACCTCTATCTCAACTGCGGGTGGGGCACGGGCGGATTCAAGGCCACCCCGGGCCTCGGCTGGGTCTACGCCCACACCATCGCCCACGACACCCCCCACCCCCTGAACGCCCCCTTCTCGCTCGACCGTTTCACCACCGGCGCGCTCGTCGACGAGCACGGCGCGGCCGCGGTGGCCCACTAGGGAGCCGAACCATGCTGCTCATCCCCTGCCCGTGGTGCGGGCCCCGCGACGAGGCCGAGTTCCACTACGGCGGCCAGGCGCACGTGCCCTACCCCGAGGATCCCGCCGCCCTCACCGACGAGGAGTGGGCGCGGTACCTGTTCTTCCGCGACAACCCCAAGGGCCCGTTCGCCGAGCGATGGAGCCATGCGGCGGGCTGCCGCAGGTGGTTCAACGCGGTGCGCGACACGGCGACGAACGAGATCCTGGCGGTGTACGGGCCGGGGGAGGCGCGCCCGGCCGCCACCGAGCCCCGCCCAGTGGATCCGGTCCGCCCGGGGAAGGCCGCGAGCGAGACCGAAGGGCGATACACGACCACCGGCCCGCAGACGGGGACGACGCGGGAGTTTCCCGCATGGGGCGTGCCCGGTCAGGCGTTCCGTCTGTCGGACGGCGGGCGGGTCGACCGCGACGACCGGCTGGGCTTCACCTTCGACGGCATCCGGTACGAAGGGTTCCGGGGCGACACCCTCGCCTCCGCCCTCCTCGCCAACGGTGTGATCGCGGCGGCGACCAGCATCAGACTCGGCCGCCCCCGCGGCATCTTCTCGGCGGGCGTGGAGGAACCCAACGCGGTCGTCCAGATCGAGGCCCCCTTCCCCGAGCCCATGCTCCCCGCCACGACGGTCGAGCTCTACGACGGCCTGGTCGCGAGTGGCCTTGCGGGCCAGGGACGCCTCGCCACCGAACCGGACCCCGCCCGCTACGACGCCGTCAACACCCACTGCGACCTGCTGGTCGTCGGCGCGGGCCCCGCCGGCCTCGCCGCCGCCGCGGCGGCCGCGCGAAGCGGCGCGCGCGTCGTCCTCGCCGACGACCAGCCGGAACCCGGCGGCAGCCTGCTCGGCACCGGCGAACACCTCGACTGGGTGGAGGCGACCCGCGCACTGCTCGAAGCCGCCCCGGAGGTACGCGTCCTGCGGCGCACCACCGTCTTCGGCCACTACGACGACAACCACCTCCTCGCGGTCGAGCGCCGCACCGACCACCTCGGCGCCGAGGCCCCGGAGCACGTCTCCCGCGAGCGCGTCTGGCGGATCCGCGCCCGGCGCGTGGTCCTCGCGACCGGCGCCCACGAGCGCTCACTGGCGTTCGGGGACAACGACCGCCCCGGTGTGATGCTGGCCGCCTCGGCCCGGACGTACCTCCACCGGTACGCCGTTCTGCCCGGCCGGCACGCGGTCGTGTTCACCACCAACGACAGCGCCTACACCGCCGCACTCGATCTGGCGGCGGCGGGAGTGGACATCGCGGCGATCGTCGACACCCGGCCCGAGCCGGGGGAGTGGGCCGAGCGTGCTCGGTCCGCCGGGATCGAGGTGCTGGCCGGACACGCGGTCACGGACACGGAGGGCGGGGCCCGCCTCACCGCCGTGAAGGTCGCCCCGTACGGGGAGTCCGTGGGACGACGGGAGTTCGCCGTCGACCTGCTCCTGGTCTCCGGAGGCTGGAACCCGGTCGCGCATCTGTTCAGCCAGGCGGGCGGCAAGCTCCGCCACGACGACGTGCTCGGCACGTTCGTGCCCGACAGCTGCCGTCAGGCGGTGGATTTCGCGGGCAGCGCGAACGGGGCCCACGATCTCGCCACGACCCTCGCGCAGGGCGCGGCGGCCGGCGCCCGCGCGGTCGAGGCGGAGGGCTACACCGCCGAGGCGCCGGTCCTCCCGGCCGTCGCCGCCCAGCCGCACACCCCGCCCATGCAGGTGTTCGCCGTCCCCACCTCCACCGGAGCGCCGCGGTTCGTCGACCTCCAACGCGATGTCACGGTCGACGACCTGGCGCGGGCGACCGGGGCGGGCCTGCGCTCGGTGGAGCACACCAAGCGCTACACCACGGCCGGCACCGCCAACGACCAGGGCAGGACGGGCGGGGTCCTGACGAGCGGGATCGTCGCCGAACTCCTCGGCGTGGACATCTCGGCGCTCGGCCTGCCCACGTTCCGGCCGCCGTACACCCCCGTCTCCTTCGCCACCCTCGCCGGCCGCGACCGCGGCGCGTTGTCCGACCCGATCCGCACGACCGCCCTCCACGCGTGGCATGTCGCGCACGGCGCCCTGTTCGAGAACGTCGGCCAGTGGAAGCGGCCCTGGTACTACCCGCGGGACGGCGAGGACATGGAGGCGGCCGTGCTGCGAGAGTGCCGCGCCGCCCGCGAGGGCGTGGCCTTCATGGACGCCTCCACTCTCGGCAAGATCGACGTGCAGGGCCCGGACGCCGCGGTCTTCCTCGACCGGCTCTACACCAACATGATGAGCACCCTGAAGGTCGGCATGATCCGCTACGGCGTCATGAGCCGCCTGGACGGCATGATCTTCGACGACGGCACGGTCATCCGCGTCGCCCAGGACCGCTTCCTGGTCACCACCACGACGGGCAACGCGGCCGCCGTACTGGACTGGATGGAGGAGTGGCTGCAGACCGAGTGGCCCGAACTGCGCGTCCACTGCGCTTCCGTCACCGAGCAGTGGGCCACCGTCGCCCTGGTCGGCCCGCGTTCTCGCGAGGTGCTCGGCTCGCTCGCACCCCGCCTGGCGGTCGCCAACGACGACTTCCCGTTCATGGCGTGGCGGGAGACGACGGTCGCGGGCATCGAGGCGAGGGTGTGCCGGATCAGCTTCTCCGGCGAACTCGCCTATGAGATCAACGTGTCACCGTGGGAGGCCCTCGCCCTGTGGGAGGCGCTGTACGACGCAGGCGCCCCGCACGGCATCACTCCGTACGGCACCGAGACCATGCACGTCCTGCGCGCGGAGAAGGGGTATCCGATCATCGGCCAGGACACCGACGGCACGGTCACCCCGCAGGACCTCGGCATGAGCTGGGCGGTGTCGAAGAAGAAGCCCGACTTCATCGGCAAGCGCTCCTACGCCCGCGCCGACACGGTCCGCCCCGACCGCAAGCACCTCGTCGGCCTCCTCCCCGAAGACCCGGCCGCCCTCCTCCCCGAGGGCACCCACCTGGTCGCCGACGGCGAACTGCCCGCCCCGCCCGTCCCGATGCTCGGGCACGTCACCTCCAGCTACCGCAGCGCGGCGCTCGGCCGGACCTTCGCGCTCGCCCTGGTCAAGGGCGGCCGGGACCGCATCGGCGAACGCCTCTACGCACCCGTCGGCGGCCGGATGCTGCCGGTGACCGTCGCGAGTCCCGTCCTCTACGATCCCGAGGGAGCCCGCCGCGATGGCTGACACCGCTCCGACCGCACGGCAGCGCAGCCCGCTGGCGCATGCCGCCGACCGCCTGGCCGCCGCGACGCGCTCCTCCAGGGGCGCGGTCCGCCTGGCCGAAGTCCCCTTCCTGGCCCAGCTGAACCTCCGCCTCGACGCCAAGAGCCCGGCGGCGGACGCCGTCGGACTCGCTCTGGGACTCCCCCTGCCCCTGGAGCCCGACACCGTCGTACGCGTGGGGGATCTGGGCGCGGTGTGGCTCGGTCCCGACGAATGGCTGGTGGTGGGCCGGCCCGGTACGCAGCGGGACCTGGAGAGCCGGATCCGCTCGGCGGCCGGGGACGAGCACGTCTCGGTCACCGACGTCTCCGCCCAGCGCACCACCGTCCTGGTCGGCGGACCGCGCGCCCGCGATCTGCTGTCCCACGGCTGCCGGCTGGATCTGCACCCGCGCGCCTTCGGCCCCGGCCGCGCGGCCCAGACGACGCTGGCCCGCACCCAGGTCGTCCTGGTGGCCCGGGACGAGCCCAGGGCAGGGTTCTGGGTGCTTGTACGCTCCTCGTTCGCCGGCTACCTGGTGGACTGGCTCCTCGACGCGGCCGTGGAATACGGGTGAACGCTCCGGTGCGCTGCCGCACCGGGAATCGTGCGTCACTCCCGGGCGAGCGGCGCCCTCCCGTACACCGGGGGAGTCTCAGCCCACGTAGCCCATCCGGTGGCTGATCTCCTCGGCGCCCCGGACCAGCAGGGGCGCGAGCTCGTGGATGCGCTCCTCGGTGAAGCGGTACGCGGGGCCGGAGGCGCTGAGGGCGGCGAGGGTCTCGCCGCCCTGGGAACGGATCGGGGCCGCGACGGCGTGCAGTCCGATCTCGAACTCCTCCAGCGTCACCGCGTACCCGCGCTCCCGCGCCTCGGCGAGGTTCTTCTCCAGCCTGGTCCTGGCGGTCAGGGTGTGCGGCGTCAGCTTCCGCAACCCGGATGCGGCGAGCACGCCGGCGCGCTCCTTCGTCGGCAGATGGGCGAGCAGGATCTTGCCGCTGGAGGTCGCGTGTACCGGGATGAGCTGCCCGGCCCAGTTGTGCGTGCCGACCGCACCCGGGCCGCGTGCCTGGTAGAGGTTGACCGCGTAATGCTCCTGCAGGACGGCGATGCCGACGGTCTCGCCGATCTCCTCGCTGAGTCGCTCGCACACCGGCCGGCCCTGCTGTGTGATGTCGAGACGGCCCGTGACCGCCCCCGCCAGACGCACGAGCCCGAAGCCCAGCCGGTACTTGCCCCGATCGGCCGCCTGCTCGACCAGGCCGCGCGCCTCCAGCGCCCCGAGCAGGCGGAACGCGGTCGACTTGTGGACGTCGATCTCGGCGGCCACCTCGCTGACGCCCGCCTCACCACGCCGGGCGAGGATCTCCAGGACGCTGACGGCACGGTCGACGGACTGCACCCCGTTCGCTCCGGGAGCCTGCGTTTCGCCATATGCGGAGTGGTTGCCCATGGCGCAACTATATGCAAGGCCGTATCGTCCAGCCCCACGAGGAGTCCTCCCTGGCCGTCTCGGCCTTCGACCTGTTCTCGATGACGCACCACGTGGAGTGCGTGGCGATCCTGGAGCCGGCGAAGAAGGACGCCTGACCTGGGGTTTTGCGGGTGCGCGGTATGTGCGGTGTGGGCTTTACGGGCGATATCTTGACGCTGAGATGACGCTCGTGACGCTCGTTCTGATGGGGTGTCAGTCCAGGGCTGGGTCGCCCAGGTAGTTCCCCTCCCCGTCCTGCTGACTACGCAAGGCGTCTTCTACGTCCACTGGGTGGCGCTGGGCGTTGTGGCGGCTCCCTTACGGCTGAGAGCTTCGTCCCGCGTGTGTTCGGATGCCGCACGCGCTCCTCTACGAGCCCTCGGTCGTTCACGACCGCTGCTCATGCTGCGACCGAACTCGGCATCGTGCTCCTTCCCGGTTTCACCGAGGGGTTGTGGGCAGCGGTCGGACGTGATGGTGCGACGGGCAGGCCTCAGGAGCCGGATAGCAGCGCCGTGACCGCGGATTGAACGAGTTGGGCCGCCGCGAGGACGCTGGGGATGGCTCCGGGCCGACCGCGCTGAAGATCAGGGGCGGACACAGAGGGCCGTCATCTTCAGGCCGAATCGAGTGCTTGGGGGCGGTCAGCGGCCATCCCTGAACTTCCTCCGAAGCTTGGGAGTCGGACACGCGGTCCCACGTGCCGGCTGTGCCACTCCTCCGATTGTCATTGAGGGGCGATGGATTCCCGGCCTCAGCTGCGCTGCGGTGGAATGCTCGGGTTGGTGTTCGAGGCCGTATGGCTGTTGCTCAGCATCCCGTTGTGGCGCTCCCGGAGGTGGCGGAGGAGGAGGGTCGCCGTGAGGTCTCCAATGGACATGTCGGACTCGAACGCGGCCTGGCTGATCGCGGCGTACTCGCTGCGGCCGATGATCACGCCGCTTACAGTCCGCGAGTCCGGGTGCCGCCATCCGCAGCAGATGCGCCGGGTGCAGACACCGGACTCAGAAGGATCGACACTCGGCGACGTCCAAGGCAGGTGAGGGTACCGAGCCAGTGTCTTCCTACATGCTTCGAGGTGGCGCCAGATGTCGTCCTTGTTCTTGTAGCGGGCCTCCCCAAAGTGGTGCCGGAACCAGTCTCGGCGATCGGGGTCGGCGATTTCGCGGCGTACTCGCTCGATGCGTGTCTCGAACCCGGCGAACATGCGGAGAGGCATCTTGCGCGTGTCGAACCCGTCGCGGGGGTGCTGCCGGTGGAGCTTCTGGTCGATGAGCCACTCCATCGTGCTGCGCCCACGCTTCCAATCGTTGCAGGGCTTGCATGCCGGGAGGAAGTTCCACCACACGTCGGCGCCATTGCCAGCTACGGGCTGCTCGTGATCGAGAGTCGTCGATGGCCTGACAGCGCAATAGGTACACGAACCCTCATTCGCGGCGAGGCTCATCAGCCAGATGTACACAGCCTGCTTCGTCCGGCTGCCCCTGGGCAGGGTGGCGTCCGTCATCACCTTCTCCTTGCGTTGCTCGGTGCGAGGAGTGGCACGCTACTCGGCGGCACTGACAATGGGTGATCACGGAACTACTGTTCGTATTGGGGTATCCAGTTCACTTTGATGCGGCGTGCGCCTGGTGTTGGGCGAGGCGTGTTTCTGGCCTTGGTGATCCTCCGGGCTGTCGCATCGTCCATAGAGGGGCAGGCTGTCCGCCTCCCAAAGCCTCCGGCGTTGGAGGTGAGCGACTCGTGAGCGGGCTTTCCTGACCCGACCTGGGTGGCGGTTGCGATGTCCTGAAAGCGTTGTTGGTGCCAGCTACCCGTCCGCTGGCGACACCACAGACGAAGCGGTCGTTCCGCTCCTCCGCGCAGCGACGCCACGGCTGTCAGAGTCATCCGGAAGACTGTTCGTCGTGAAGTCGTTTCTCGTGGTGGTAGTTGGATTCGCAGTGCTCTTTGCGTTAACCGCTCTGTTCTCCTACGTGCCTTTGCGTACATGGTGGCGCCGGCGCGTACTTGAGCCCCTCGATCGGCGGCTGGTCCAGGAGATCAAGCGCCGAAGGAGCGTCCTGGCGGACCGGCACGCAGAAGTGCTCCTGGCCGAGGCCCGGGAGGTGCTTCCGGACGTTGTGGTGGGCCAGGTCCCGTCAGGTCACGGGCTGCCTCCCGTGTGGGTGGTGCGATGGTGGTACGCGGCCCAGATCGCCATTCCTGTCTACCTGGCGAGCTTGGCTTCGTTCGCGTTCGTCGTGTGGAATGCCGGTGCGATCTTCCTCCGGGAGCCCCGTGCGAACCGTCCGGTAAGGAACGGACGCAATCCGTTGGGCGACGTGGTCGACAGAGTCCTCGCACTACCTGGAGCCGTTCGTGACTGGGAAGGTCCCGCCGAAGCCTTCCAGGCAGTGCGCGGAATCCTGGTGGTTCTGGTCCTTCTGCTAGCCCTGCCTCTCATCCGTCGGGTGAGCGCGGCGCTTTCGCACAGCCCGGAACGGCGCCGCCGACGCGAACTGGCCGAGAGAAAGGCGCGGGGCGGCGGTGACTATCTGCGGTGCTGGCCTGCAGTGGTCCTGGTGGTTGCCGCAGTTCAATGTGCTCAGGCGCAGAGGCGGTGGCGCACTGGACGCCCTGGGGGTGATGTCCCCCGCGTCTCGCTCAAAGCAGCGGAGAGTGTCATTTGGCGCGCGCCCCACACTCGGCGTGGCGACGTGCGAAGACATCACGAACGCGTCGTCAGCGAACATACGGCTCGGGTAGTAGGTGCGCTCCGCAGGGCTGAGGCTCGGCAGGACACCGACCCTGAACAGGCGTTGCGAGAACTCACGGTGCTGTTGGTGACGATCGCGGAACGCTATGCCGAAGGGCGAGTCGGCCAGCTGCTCGACGAAGACCAAATAGGTGACGCTGAACCGGTTGTGCCTCGTGAGCGCCTAAGACTTGTGGTGGTGGGTTTCCTGGTTGTTCTCGCCATGGCGGGTGCGTCGTTGGCGGGCCTTCCGGAGGCGGCTCTCGTGGCGCTGCTCCCTGTGGTCGCGATCGGGGTGGCCATCGGGGTCAACCGAGGGAAGGTTCCTACGCCAGGCCAGCTGACAGACTTGATCATCCCTCGTTGATCCTGCGCCTCGCTGCTTGGTTGGGAGGGGCGCCTGGTCTGAGAGGGAGAACACGTTTGTCCCGCCAGCGCGGTAGCGTCCCCCATGAGACCGATCGCGTAAGGACGGATACCGCATGTCGCACACCACTGTCACGCCGAACGGGCATGAGCAGCGCGGCCTGATCCTCGACTTCGCCGGGGTGCTCACCGCTAGTCCCATCGCCGTACACCGTGCCTGGTGTGTGTCCGAGCGACTGGAGCCGGGCGCGTGGCGTGCCACTCTCAACGATCACCCCGAAGGCCAGCGGCTTTATGCGGCGCTGGAGATCGGGGAGATCGGGCAGGCTGAGTGGAACGAGGGGACGGCGGTCCTGCTGGGTGAGCACGTGGACCCCGTGAACCTGATGGGGCGGGCCTGGGCCGAGGTGCCTCCGGCGCGTCGGATGATCGCGCTCGCCCGGGCCGCGCGGGCTGCCGGGCATCGGCTCGCGCTGCTGTCGAACAGCTTCGGGCTCGACCCGTTCAACCCGTACGAGCACGTGGGTATCTGGGACCTCTTCGACGTGCACGTCGTGTCCGAGCTGGAGGGGTTGGCGAAGCCGGCCCCGGCGATCTACCGGCTGGCCCTGGAGCGGATCGGGTTGCCTGCCGAGCGGTGTGTGTTCGTGGACGATCACGAGGTGAACCTGCCGCCGGCTGCCGAGCTGGGCATCACGACCGTTCACCTCACCGACGAGGACAGGGCGGTGGCGGAGCTGGAGGCTCTTCTCGGCGTCACGGCTGTGCTCACGGTCTGAGCGTCAACTGCCGCCTGGCCGAAGACGGTCCACCGCCGCGTTTCTGTGAGTACTGTCCGTGTGGGGCCCATCACGCGGAGGTTCTGGAGCATGCAGTGGTCGGAGTACACCACCTCTGAGCGCCTGAAGGCGCTGCGCGGTGCCATGACACAGGAGCAGTTAGCGGAGGCCGCCGGTGTGTCCGTCGGCGTCGTCCGCAAGCTCGAACGCGGAGGGACGGCTTCCCTGCCGTCGCTGCTGTCGATCGCCGACGCGCTCGGTACGGACATCGCCGTGCTCCTCGGGCAGCAGGCGCCGCGCCGGTCCATGGACCGCGACGAGCGGGCCGCGCTGCGCCTGGTCTCCGCGGCTACCCACGACGCTGCCATCGGCATCCCCGCCGATGTCGAGCCGGGCAGCGTCGAAGAGCTTCGAGCGGTCGTTCGTCGCGCGGACGCCGCCTACTGGGAAGGGCGGTACACCGAGCTCGGCACCCTCCTCGGACGGCTCCTCCCAGAGGCTCGGGCCAGGTTCGATAACGCCGGCCTCGACGATCGTGAGGCCGCCGCCGGCATCCTGATCGACACCTTCCAGACCGCGGGTATGGCTGCCAACGTGCTCGGCTCGCGGGACCTGGCGTACGCGGCGCTGACGTACGGGCGGCAGATCGCCGTTCAGAGCGGGGACGAGCTGCACGACGCCCATCTCGCCGCCACGACCGCATGGGTCAACCTCCGCGATGGGCGCACCAAGCAGGGCTTCCTCCTCGCAGCGGCTCAGGCCGATCGGATCGAGCCCAAGATGAGCGAGCACGACCCGGACCGGCTCAGCGTCTATGGTCAGCTGGTCACGAACGCCGCCGTCGCCGCCTCCCGGGGCGGGGCCAGCGCGGACCATGCCCGCGAGTATCTCTCCCAGGCGCACGCCGTCGCCGCCCGCATCGGAGACGAACACGCCCGCGGCTCGCATGCCCAGCCGTACGGGCCGATGTACGCCGCCACGCAGGCGATGAGTATCGCGGTGGCGCTCGGCGACACAGGTGGCGCTCTGCGCCTCATGGACACCGTCCGCCTGGACGCCAGCGTGCCGCTGGCCACCCGAGCCCGCTTTGGCTTGGACGTCGCTCTCACCCAGGTGGAATGCCGGCGGTGGGAGCCCGCGGCCGACACCCTCCAAGCGGTGTGCGAGACGGCTCCCGGCTGGGTGCGCCACCAGATGCTTCCCGGCGTCATCATCAGCAGGCTCGCCGGCGTGTCCGTCAACCGGCTGCGCGGGCTCGCCAACTCCGCAGGCGTCCCGCTTGGGGTGCGCTGAGGGACGGGTCGCAGTACCACGGTCCGTAGTAGTTCCGCGGGCGCCGCCAGCGTGATTGCTACGGGCCGTGTCAGCCCTACGGCGGAGTCCGCATCTGCTGCCACGGGACGTGGCAGCCGAGCCCGGTACGAGGTTCCTCCGCTGCGACGGGCCATGCCTGGGCCCGAGCCTCGCAAGCCAGCAGCCTGGAGGCATGCCGAAGAACCCGCCCGGCGGTCTCGGGCACGTGCCCGTTGCCGTCTACTCCTGCGCCCCGTCCTCCACTGCTCTTGGCGAGAGCGAGGAGCGTGGCCGCTACTACGCCGACGCCCGGCACTGGCACGTCGCCGGGGCCTGGTCCGACTCCGACCCGGCGCTGCCGCTCGCTGAGCGGCCGGGGTGGCAGGCGGTCACGGCCGCTCTGTCCGCCGGGATGATCCGGGGCGTTGTCGCCAGCGCGGCGGCCCATGTCGCCTCCGACGCGGCCCAGTTCGCGGCCCTCGGCGTGCTCCTCCGCGATCGGGGAGGGTTCCTCGCGGACGCGTCGAGCGGCACCCCGGCCCGCCGTACGCCCGGTCAGGACCGACGCCGCCGCGACCTCGCGGACGCGGCGTCCGGCTGGTTCACCCAGACCGAAGCACCCGAGGAGGGCACCTCGTGACCGCCCGGCGCGCGTGGGTCGGCGACCTCGTCAGGGACGGAAACGGACGGCGGGCGATCGTCACCGACGTCCGTGCCGGCGGCACCGTGTGGGTGCTGCGGCCACCGGCCGGAGGCGGGCCCTACTGGGAGACCGACGACCCCGACAGCCTCAAGGTCCTCGCCCCCTCCGGCGGCGAGAACAACCGGTGAGTTTCCGCGCTCACCGCCCCGTCCCTCACTCCCTTCCGTGCACCACGCCTGAAAGGCGATGTCCCGTGTACGCGTTCGGTCTCTGCATCGACCAGCAGTACCTCGTTCCCGGCCTCGCCGCGATCGCGGGCCTGGCCGACAGCCTCACCCCCGTCGCCCGCCGCGATGCGGCGGTTCGGGTGCTCACCCTCGACCTCGCCCCGGCGCAGGCCCTGCTCCTCTCCAACCTCGCCAAGCGGACCGGCTTCGGCTCCTTCGACCTCCGCCGCTGCGCCCCGCTGCGCGCCTCGCGCATGGCGGACGCCGCGTACATCACCGTCACCACCTACCTGCGGTTCGAGTTCACGCCCGACTTCGTCCGCCGGCCCTACCTGATCTACGTGGACGCGGACGTGCTCGTCCGCGGAGACATCACCGACCCACTCGACTCCCTCGTGGAGGACGAGATCGGTGCCGTACGTGACGAGTTCAACCCGGCCATAGGGGAGTGCCCGGCGCTGCCCGGTGCCGCCGAACGCTGGCCCCACCTGCGCGGCCGCCCCTACTTCAACGCCGGAGTCCTCTGGACCCGCACCGGCCACATGCCCGTCGTCCGCAAGGGCGTCGAGCACGCGCTCATCCACGGCCGCCGCCACATCCTCCATAACGACCAGGACGCCCTGAACCTGTGGCTCCTGCACTCCGGCCGCGTGCGGCCGGCCGCCGCCGGGCTCAACAGGTTCGAGACCGGCCGGTTCCTGGAGCGGGGCAACTGGGTGCGGCGGGTCGTCACCCGGTCGCTCAGGCCGGACCCGGCCGCTGCCCTCGTGCACTTCGTCGGGCCCGAAAAGCCCTGGCAGCCCGACTGCCCCGTCACCGAGGACGTGGCCGAGTACCGGCGGCACCTGGCGGTCACCCTTCGGCACGTCCGCCGCCTGGGTGCCTTCGGGGCGGAACCGGCAGGTGCGGGGTGAGCGCGACGAACGTACCCGCGGCAGTCGCGCGGGCCGCCCTCGGTCTCGTGGGAGTTCCGGTTCGTGCCGCACACCGCCTGTCGACACGGTCGAGGACGGTCGTGTACCGGGCCTTCCTCGCCGACGGCCGGAGCGTGGTCATCAAGCTGCCTGTCGGCGAGATATGTACGGGAAGACGGGACGCCGTCCCGACGCGTGCCCGGAGACGCCGATCCTGGTGACAAGCCGTTGTGGCGGTCGGCTGCCGTGACGCTCGTTTGACGCTCTGGGCTCTGGCAAGCGGGACTGGGAGGCCGAAAGGACTTTCGGGGGCTCACCCAGGCCGGCATCTTTTCGATCGGCACCGGCCCTCGTGTGGGCCTCGGGCAAGGCGTGCCGGGGTGCCGTGCGAAGAGTCCGATCCGGCCATCTCGCTCGTAGTGCTGTCGAACCGATCACCCCTCTTGGATACTGCCGCTGTCCAATCGACGGAGATGCTTCTCTAGGGGGACTCGTGAGACGAGCCGTCTCGCACATACCCGGATACGCCGGCGCCGTCTGTGCCGCCGCCGCGGCCACGGTCCTGGCCACCTCCACCTCCGCGGCAGCGGAGACGGGCCCCGGGCAGGACAATTTCCTGCCCGCCATGGTCCATTCCATCCTCCACCTCGACATCGATCCGCCGGGTGCCAACGACTGGAACTGCCGTCCCGGCGCCGCCCACCCGCGTCCGGTCGTCCTGGTCCACGGCACCTACGAGAACCGGTACAACAACTGGGCCCGCATGTCCCCCGAGCTGAAGGCGCAGGGCTACTGCGTCTACGCCCTCGACTACGGCGACACCGACGACGCCGCGGTGGCTCTCGCTCCCACCGTCAAGGGCTACGGAGACATCAGGGAGTCCTCCAAGGAGCTGGCCGCCTTCGTGGACAAGGTGCTCGCCGCCAGCGGCTCCGACCAGGTCGACCTGGTCGGCCACTCCCAGGGCGGGACCCTGGCCCGCTGGTACCTCAAGGCGGACGGCGGCGCCAACCCGGCCGACCCCTCGAAGAACAAGGTCAAGAAGGTCGTCCAGCTCGGCGCGACCAACCACGGCACCACCATGAGTGGCATCTCGACTCTCGCCGACAAGCTCGGGATTCTGGAACCCGGGCAGGTGTCCGTGGGAAAGGCGGGCGTCCAGCAGTACGAGAGGTCCGACTTCATCAAGGAGCTCAACGCCGACGGCGACACCGTTCCCGGGGTCGACTACACCGTGATCGCCACGAAGTACGACGAGATCACCACGCCCTGGCAGAGCACGTTCATGACGGCGGGCTCCGGAGCAACGGTGCAGAACGTCACCTTGCAGGAAGGCTGCCCGGTCGACCTCTCCGCCCATCTGAGCATGTCGTACAGCCCGCGCGCGATCGGACTGGTCGAACGGGCCCTGGACCCCTCAGCCCCGGCAGCTCCCTGTGAGCTGAGGGCGCCGGCCTTCTGATCCTCCGGCGTTCCGGCCGGAGCTCAACGGTGTTCGGGGTTGTCGAAGTCGAAGCGGCAGCCGGCATCCCATTCGGAGCGCTGGTTGCCGTACGCCGGGATGCCGCCGGCGTCCTTGAGCATCCGGGCGAGGTGCAGCATGTTCCACGTCATGAACGTGGTGTTGCGGTTGGTGAAGTCGTTTTCCGGGCCACCCGAGCCCTCGTCCAGGTACGACGGGCCGGGGCCGGCCGGGCCGACCCAGCCGGCGTCCGCCTGCGGCGGGATCACGTACCCCAGGTGCTGCAGGCTGTAGATCACGTTCATCGCGCAGTGCTTGGCGCCGTCCTCGTTGCCGGTGATCAGGCAGCCTCCGACCCGGCCGTAGTAGGCGTACTGGCCACGATCGTTGAGGATCGACGAGCAGGCGTACAGACGCTCGATCACCTTCTTCATGACCGAGGAGTTGTCTCCCAGCCAGACGGGTCCGGCCAAGGTGAGGATGTCTGCGGCCATCACCTTCGAGTAGATGACGGGCCACTCGTCGGTCTCCCACCCGTGCTCGGTCATGTCGGGCCACACACCGGTCGCGAGGTCGATATCCACCGCTCGGAGCACCTCGACCGCGACGCCCTGGCGCTCCATGATCCCGGTGCTGATGTCGATCAGACCCTGGGTGTGGCTGCGCTCCGGCGACCGCTTGAGCGTGCAGTTGATCACCAGGGCGCGCAGATCACGGTAGGACGTGCCGGTGTCGGTCATCGATGCGTCCCCTTGCGGACGAGTGGGCGGTCGGGCGGCGCGACACCCGGCTGCCGACGTCGACAGGGCCCCGGGTCGGTCCGGCCGGAGATCCCGTCCACTGTCTCGACTCGTCGGGCGGAACGATCGAATGCCACGCCAACGATCACGGAGCCGGCCACCCGATCACCCACGTGGCCCACACCGATGAGCAGGTGTCCCCGGCCCGGATCGGCCCGCACAGCGCCAGGATGTCCGCGGACCTCACCTGCTCTGGGCGCCGTCCGGCTCCTCGCAAGGCCGGGTGACGTTCCCGGCCTCGCGAGGAGCGCGCCGCGCGGGCCGGCGCGGCGCGCCCGGATACGTGGGACGCGGATCGGCCGGCGGCGCGGTCAGCCGACCGTGACCGAGGCGTCGTCGATCACGAAGGAGGTCTGCAGCGTGGAGCCCTCCGTGCCGGTGAACCGCAGCGTGACGGTCTGCCCGGCGTACGCGCCCAGGTTGAAGCTGCGCTGCACGTAGCCGCTCGACTTGTTGAGGTTGGAGTACGTCGCCAGCGTGGACAGGACCGCGCCGGAGCCGTCCACGACCTCGACCTTGAGCTTGTCGTACGCCGTGGTCGTGGTGGTCTCGGCGGTGTCGATCCGGGTGTAGAAGCCGAGCGTGGCCGTGGTGCAGCCGGCCGGGATCGTCACCGTCTGGGACAGCGTGTCGGTGTGCGCGGAGCCGTAGCCGCTCAGCCACGCCTTGTAGGAGCCGGTGCGGGCCGGGCGCGCCGGGTCGTTGGTGATGACGCCCGAGGTGCCGCTCCAGTCGGTGTCGCCGGACTCGAAGCCCGGGTTGGCGAGGAGCTGGCCCGCGGTGCAGGTGGTGCCGCCACCGCCGCCACCGCCGCCGGTGGTGGCCTTGGAGAGCCAGTCGGTGGCGTTCAGGGCGAGGGCCGCGTTGGTGCCGGCGGGGTCGTTCCAGCCGTCGAACAGGGTGTTCCCGGGCTGGCCGGTGCCGTCGTCGATGGGTGAGCTGTCGCCCCAGATCGCGACCCGGCCGCTGCCGAAGGTGCTGGTCGCGAAGAAGGCGCCGGTGTTGCCGGAGTAGCCGGTGCGGTAGATCAGACCCTTGACGGACGGGTTGTCGGCCGGCTTGAGGGTGGCGGTGGTGCCGTTGCGGATGATGCTGCCGGTCACCTTGCCGAAGCCGCCGTTGAGCACCGGGTCGGTGGTGTCGGCGATCGCCCTCGGGTTGTCGGTCTGGATGTTCAGCACGTCGAGGCTGAAGCCGAACGGGTCGGTGTTGTCGACGCCGTTGTCGCTCATCAGGTCGTTGATGATGGCGAGGGCGTCCCAGCCGTCGTTGTTGCGGTCGGCCACGGTGTGGTCGGAGACCAGGAAGAGGCCGCCGCCGTTCTGCACGAACTTCATGACCGCGGTCTTCTCGGCCGCGCTGAGCCGGACGTTGGGCTCGGGCAGCACGAAGGTGTCGAAGTTCGACAGGTCCGTCGCGGCGGTGGTGCCGTAGGTGATGGTCCCGCCGTTCGGCAGCGTCTTGAGCGAGTAGCGACCGGTCTTCTGCAGCGCCACGCCCCAGGCGGAGATGGCGCCGGTCCAGTCGGTCTCGGCCGAGGGGGACGGGTTCTGGGTGAGCGGGTCGGGCTGGCCGGTGCCGATGATCCAGTCGGCGTTTCCGGCGGTCTCCGCCTTGGAGTTGTCGAAGAGCACGCGCAGCGGCGTGGTGGTGGCGGTCGTCGCGGCCGTGGCGGCCGTGGCGTCCGGCGCGGCGGCCGCGGGGGCGCTGAGCGCGGGGGCGGCAGCGGCGGCGAGCAGAGCGCCACAGGCGGTGAGCGTGGCGAAGCGGCGGTGGGACCTGCTGAGTCCGGGCATCCGTCAGACCTCCGTGAGGGGTGAGGGGGAAGGCGGTGCGGGTGTCGATTCTGCGCGCGTAGAACGTCGGGGATCGGACGCCAGGCGCACGCGCTGTTGAACCGTACATGACGAGAAGGGGTTGCGGAACGGCCGGATCCGAGCGCCAATTCGCGTGTCGATTGCGGACATTCCGCTGATATCCCGAGATCAATTACTTTCGGCAAAGTAAAGCCGCCGTCAAATCCCCTGGTGGAACGTGGTGTTGGACGCTTGTTCGTCCCTAGTGTGCGGATGATCGCGTCGCGTTCCTCGCGCGCGGTGACGCCCCGCCGAATCCGGCCGGGCGTCATTTTGTGCTGCCCTGAAAGTCCTGGAGTTGATATGAGGGCGTGGTATGCCCACCCACCGATGTGGTCGAGACGCAGAGGGAGACCGCAGTCCGTGGTCCTGACCGCGGTGCTCGCGGTCCTGGTCTCCTTCGTCGCGGTCCCCGAGGCGCAGGCCGCCCGCGGACCCCACCCCAAGGTGTGGACGCCGCCGAACACCCGTCTCGACAAGACGAAGTCCGTCGAGGGGACCACCGACCCCGGTGAACTCGGCGCCTCCGTCGACCCGCGCACCGGCGCCGCCGGCCGCTGGCGCTCTGCCCGCAAGCCGGTGCCGACCGGCTCGGCCACCGTCACCCTGCCGCACGCGCCCGGCGCCGGCCGCAAGGCCGCCGCGATACGCGCCGGACAGCTGCCCGTCTCCGTCGCCGACCTCGGCGCCCCGCGCCACGGCTCCGCCGGGCCGGCCCCGAAGGCCGTCGACAGCGCCGGCGGTACGGCCACGGACTCCGCGTCCGTCAGCGTCACCGTCAGCGACCCGGCCGCCGCCAAGGCCGCCGGCGCCTTCGGCAACCTGGTCACCGTGCGCGGCGCGTCCCCCGCGACCGACGCCGGCCGCTCCGTCCGCGTCGAGCTGGACGTCAACACACTGCAGGGCACCGGCTCCTGGCGCGACCGCGCCCGGCTCGTCCGGATGCCGGCCTGTGCGCTGACCACCCCGGCGAAGGCCCAGTGCCGCACCCGCACGCCGATCGTGTCCACCCTGGACCCGCGCACCGGCAAGCTCACCGCCGACGTCACCCTGCCGGCCGCCGAGACCGCGCAGAACGGCGGCACGGGCGCCCAGAAGTCCCTCGCCCAGCAGTCGTCCGCGCCCGCGGCGGCCGGCGCCATGGTGCTCGCCGCCGAGCCGGCCGCCTCCGGCTCCGGGGGCTCCTTCGCGGCCACCCCGCTCTCGCCGTCGGCGTCGTGGAGCGCCGGATCCAACGCCGGCAACTTCACGTACAGCTACACCTTCTCCATGCCGACCGCGATCGGCGGAGCCGCGCCCAGCGTCATGCTCGGCTACGACTCCTCCACCGTCGACGGCATGACCGCCGCCTCCAACTCCCAGGCGTCCTGGGCCGGCGAGGGCTGGGCCTACACCCCCGGCTTCATCTCGCGGCAGTACAAGCCGTGTCTGAAGGCCGGCATCGACATGTCCGGCGACGAGTGCTGGGCGGGCCAGACCCTCAGCCTCAACCTGGCCGGCCACTCCGGCCAGGTCGTCAAGGACGACACCACCGGCGTGCTGCGCCTCCAGGGCGACGACGGTACGAAGATCACCCCGCTCACCGGCCTGAACAACGGCGCCTGGAACGGCGAGGGCTTCAAGGTCACCACCACCGAGGGCACCGAGTACTACTTCGGCGCCAACCACCTGCCCGGCGGTGACGGCAGCGACCCGGCCTCCAACTCGGTCAACACCGTCCCGGTGTACCACCCGAAGGCCGGCGACCCCTGCAACAGCTCCTCCACCGGACTCGCCTCGTGGTGCCAGATGGGCTGGCAGTGGAACCTCGACTACATCGTCGACCTCCACGGCAACCTGATCAGCTACACGTACGACCAGGAGGACAACTGGTACGCCCGCGGCGGCGGCCAGAACAACGGCACCGGCGCGCGCACCAAGTACCAGCGCGCCTCCCAGTCCCGCACGGTCTCCTACGGCCAGCGCCTGCCCGAGCAGATCGCCGCGAAGGGCACCGCCAAGCCCGCCGTCGTGATGACCTTCACGGCCAAGGAGCGCTGCTTCGAGACGACCGGCTGCGAGCCGGCGGACCGGACCCTCGCCAACCAGAGCCGCTGGAAGGACACGCCGCTCGACCAGAACTGCGCGAGCGGTGGCACCTGCACGGTCTACGGTCCCACCTTCTGGACCTCCAAGCGGCTCGCCGAGGTGAAGGCCGACGTCCTCGTCGGCACCGACTACCGCACCGTCGACACCTGGACGCTCACCCACGGCTGGTCGTACCCCGACGACGCCACCCAGAGCCCCACCATGTGGCTCCAGTCGATCAAGCGCACCGGCTCCAACGGCCTGGCCGCGCTCGACCTGCCCCCGGTCACCTTCACGGGCATGCAGATGCCCAACCGGGTCGACGAGGTCACCGTCACCGCCTCGCGGTTCAACCGTCCGCGCATGACGGAGATCGTCACGGAGACCGGCGGCCGCATCAACGTCGGCTACAAGCCGGTGGAGTGCTCGCGCAAGGCCGGCACCATGCCCTCCGCCCCCGAGACCAACACCATGGCCTGCATGCCGGTCAAGTGGGTCAAGCCGGGCTCGCCGACCAACGCCAAGCCGGAACTCGACTGGTTCAACAAGTACCTGGTCGGCTCGATCACCCAGGAGTCCCGCGTCACCTCCGGTGTCGCCCGGGTCACCGAGTACGAGTACGGCGGCGGCGCCGCCTGGCACCGCAACGAATCCGAGTTCGCCGACGACGACGCCCGGACGTACGACAACTTCCGCGGCTACGCGACGGTCACCACGACCACCGGCAACGGCACCGACGGCCCCAAGAGCAAGTCCGTCGCCACGTTCCTGCGCGGCATGGGCGGCCAGGTGACCGACACCTGGGGCGGCACCATCACCGACGAGGAGGAGTACGCGGGCTTCGTTCGCGAGACCCAGACCTTCGAGTCGGTCGCGCCGGGGGCCAAGGTCCTCAGCGGCGAGCTGAGCACCCCGTGGCGCTCGGAGATCACCTCCACCCACACGCCGTCCGTGTCCGGCCTGCCGAAGGTCACCGCCCGCTTCATCAACACCGCCCAGGTCCGAGAGCGGGCCCGGCTCGCCGACGACACCTGGCGCGAGACGAAGCGCGAGGTCACCTACGACACGGACGTGTCGCACGCCGCGCGCGTGCAGAAGGTCGACGTCTTCGGTGACGTCACCAAGCCCGAGCAGCGCCAGTGCACCGAGACGTCCTACGCCTCCGGTGCCAACCCGATGCTGATCGAGCTGCCGTACCGCGTCCTGACGCTGGCCGGCCCGTGCGGCGCCACGCCGACCGCCGCCAACACCATCGCGGACACCCGCAACCTGTACGACAACCAGCCGCTGGGCACGGTCGGCGACCGCGCGCTGCAGACCTCCTCCGAGGTGCTGAGCTCGTACAACGCGGACGGCTCGGCCAACTACCGGGTCACGGCGAAGGCCGCCTTCGACAAGTACGGCCGCCAGGTCTCCACGACCGACCCGAACACCAAGGACGCCACGCACCCGGACGGCGCCACGACCACGACGGCGTACACGCCGGCCGAGGGCGCGCTGCCGACCTCCGTGGCCGTCACCAACCCGCTCGGCTGGACCTCCACCACCACGATGGACCCGGGCCGCGGCCTGCCGACCCGCGCGGTGGACGAGAACGGGCGCTTCACGGACGAGGAGTACGACTCCCTCGGCCGCCTGGTCGCGGTGTGGAAGCCCGGCCGCGACAAGGCCACGCAGTCCCCGAACCAGAAGTTCGCCTACGACCTCAAGGCCAACCGCGACGGCCCGGCCGCCATCACCACGCAGAACCTGCGCGAGGACGGCAGCTACGGCACCAGCATCCAGATCCACGACGGCTTCGGCCGGATCCGCCAGACCCAGGCGCAGCCGCCGTTCGGCTCCGTCGGCCGGCTGGTCTCGGACGCGATCTTCGACACCCAGGGCCGCGAGGTCCAGACGACCCCGTCGTACTTCAACAACGACTCGGGTCCGACCTCGGTCGTCTTCGTCCCGCAGGACGCGCAGATCCCGGCGCAGACGTGGAACGAGTACGACGCGCTGGGCCGGGTCACGGTCAGCAAGTTCATGTCGTACGGCCAGGAGCAATGGCGCTCGACGACGACGTACGCGGGTGCGGACCGGGTCGACGTGACGCCGCCGCCCGGCGGGTACGCGAGCTCGACGATCACGGACGCGCTCGGCCGGACCACGGAAAGCCGCCAGTACAAGTCGAACACGCCGACCGGTGCCTACGACGCCACCACCACCTCGTACGACATCGCCGGTCACCCGGTGCTCCGCAAGGACTCCTCGGGCCACGAGTGGCGCTACACCTATGACACCCTCGGACAGCTGACCGGCAACTCCGACCCCGATTCGGGCCAGGCCAGGACCGTCTACGACGCCAGCGGCCGGATCACCACGGCCACGGACGCGCGCGGCCGGTCCATCAGCTTCACGTACGACCTGCTGGGCCGGAAGACGGCCGCATACGACGGAACGGCCACCACCGATCCGGCGAAGAAGACCCTCGAGTGGACCTACGACGCCAAGGCGAAGGGCAAGCCGGACACCTCCACCCGCTTCGTCAACGGCGTGGCGTACAAGTCGACGGTCACGGGGTACGACAACGGCTACCGGCCCACCGGCATGTCGATGACGATCCCGGCCAGTGAGGGCGTGCTCGCCGGCACGTACACCTCCTCGGTGACGTACACCCCGGTCCTCGGCCTGCCGAAGACCGTGACCCTGCCCGCGGTGACGGGGGCGGGGCTGACCGCCGAGCGGCTGACCAACTCCTACGACGTCGACGGCAACTTCATCGGCTCCAGCGGCAAGTCCGCCCTGGTCACGGATGTGCAGTACGACGCCTTCGGCCGGCCCACGCGCACCACGGTGGGTCCGTACGGCTCCCAGGTGGTCTCCACCCAGCTGTATGACGCCGCCACCGGCCGGGTCACGCAGTCCACCCTGGACAGCCAGCTCGCCGGCAACCACGTCGACTTCACGACGTACACCTACAACAAGGCGGGCTCGCTCACCTCGGCCCGCAACGTGCAGGACGGCACCAGCGTCGACACGCAGTGCTTCACGTACGACTACCTGGGCCGGCTCAGCGCCGCCTGGACCGACAACGGCGGCACCACCACGGCGCCCGCCCCGTCGGTCTCCGGCATCGGCGGCTGTGCCAACCCGGCCGAGCCGACCGCGGCCGACGCCGCCGGGCGGGTGGGCGGCCCGTCGCCGTACTGGCAGTCGTACGGGTACGACCTGACCGGCAACCGCACCAAGCTGGTCCGGCACGACCCGACCGGCGTCACGGCCAAGGACCAGACGGTCGACCAGACCTTCGCCACCGGTCCCAACACCCCGACCACCGCAGCGGACACGGGCGGCGGCACGGGCGGCCCGCACGCGCTGACCACGTCGAAGTCGACCGTCGGCACCGACGTGAAGACGGCGACGTACCAGTACGACGCGTCCGGCAACACCACGTCGATCACCAGCACGTCCGGCACCAAGAAGATCAACTGGAACACCGAGGGCCGGGTCGAGTCCGTCGAGGACACCGCCGCGGCGGGGCCGACGAGCTACGTCTACGACGCCTCCGGCGGCCAGCTGATCCGCCGCTCGCCGGGCAAGGTGACGCTGTTCCTCGGAGCCGACGAGATCACCCTGGACACCACGTCCGGCGCGGTCTCCGACACCCGTAGTTACCCGGCGCCGGGCGGCCTTTCCGTCGCTCGTGTCACCAAGAGCGGCACCGGCAAGCTGTACTACCAGGCCGCCGATCCGCACGGGACCAACGGCGTCCAGTTCGAGGCGGGCACCCTCGCCACCGCCCGTCGCCCGAGCGACCCCTTCGGCAACGCGCGCGGCACGCAGCCGGGCGCGGGCGTCTGGGCGGGCAGCCGCGGCTTCGTCGGCGGCACCATCGAGGACACCGGCTTCACCACGCTGGGCGCACGGCAGTACGACCCGGCCACGGGCCGCTTCCTGTCGGTCGACCCGATCTTCAGCGAGGGCGACCCGCAGTCCTGGAACGGCTACGCGTACGCCGACAACAACCCGGTCGACAAGTCGGACCCGAGCGGCACGTGCGTCCCGGCCGACGACGGAACGGGCCGCTGCTACAGCGCCGCCCAGCTCAACAGGATGGCGGCCGAGGCCGGCGGCGACGGCGGCGGTGGCGGTGGTGACGGTGGTGGCACCCCCACCGACACCGGTTCCACCGCGGCCACCCAGCAGGCCAGGAACGACAACGCCGCCAAGCAGGCCGCCGCGGCCGAGGCGCTGCGCCAGAAGCAGGCCGCCGACGAGGCGCTCGCCAAGGCCAAGCAGGAACGCGAAGAGCTGATGAGCAAGATCGTCGACGTCGTCGGCGACCTGATCGGCTTCAACGACGCGCGCGACTGCTTCACCAAGGGCGACGTCATGGGCTGCATCAACACCGCCCTGAACTTCGTCCCCTGGTCGAAGGTCTTCAAGGCGGTGAAGGTCGGCATCCGGGCCTTCAAGCTCTGGAAGGAGGGCGAGAAGGCGTACGACGCCTTCCGCGGCGCCCAGAAGATCGCCCGCGAGGCCGAGGGCGCCATGGTCGCGGCGCGCAAGACCGCCGACGAGGCGGCGGCCGCGGAAGACGCGGCGGTCCAGGCCGAGAAGCAGGCGGCGCAGGACGCGGCCAAGTCGGCGGACGACGTCGGCACCTGTCCCATCGGCGGTCCGCACAGCTTCCCGGCCGGCACCGCGGTCCGGCTCGCGGACGGCACCAGCAAGCCGATCCAGCAGGTCAAGGAGGGCGACCAGGTCCTCGCGACCGACCCCCAGACGGGCGTGACCCGCGCGGAGACGGTCGAGCGGCTCATCACGACCCCGGACGACAAGGAGTTCACCGACCTCGTCCTCACGTCGGACGACGGCACGTCGAGCACGCTGACGACGACGTGGCACCACCCCTTCTGGGACGTCACGGCCCACCGCTGGACCGAGGCGAGCGAGCTGGCCACGGGCCACGAGCTGCGCACGGCCGACGGCACGCCGATCACGGTCACGCGGGTCCGCAACTACCACCAGGCCGTGGTGACGTACGACCTCACGGTCGACCGTCTGCACACGTACTACGTGCTGGCGGGGGCCGCGCCGGTCCTCGTGCACAACTGCGGCAACATCTCCGACGAAGCTCGCGAGCACGTGCTGGAGGGCGTCATCAACAAGGACGGCGAATTCGCCGGATGGCACCTCCACCCGGACCAGAGCGGCGGCATCCCGGAGAACCGCTTCATCAACGGCGAGCTGGTCACCAAGGCGGACGGCTCGGTCCGTGTCGTCGGAACGGTCGGCGCCAGAATGCCGGACGGTTCGATCATCCCGAAGGTCGCCAAGGCCGGTCACACCTTCTTCCCGGCACACTGGACGGCCGAAACGGTCATGGCCGCCGGTGAGCATCTCCTCGCCACCGGCACCTACAAGAAGGGCGGAGCCCAGGTCTCGGGAATCTACGAAGGGGTCAGGATGACCGGGTTCCTGGAAAAGGCAGCCGACGGGACGCGTGTACTGTCGACCTTCTTCCCGCTAGGAAAGTAGATCTGCGATGCAAGAAGCCGACTGGTCGTTCGCGATCGACGAGGACGAGGAGGTCATTCCGACGGCACCCCCGGGAATTCCGGAGAACGTGCGGTTGGCCGTGGAAACCCTCATCATCCCGCTCGGGCTCGATGCCGAAGCCGCAGAGAGCTACCTCCGCGAATGGCGGGCGATGTACCGGGAGGCCGGCGTCGGCCACATCCTGGGAACGGAGAGCGCAAGTGTCGAGAGAATCTCGGCCGGTGAAGTCGAGATCCGGGACTTCTACGGGATCTTCGAGAACTGCACCCTGCCGGTGACGGATTTCGAGGCGATGCTGGAGGGCCTGGCGGCCTTTCTGACGAACCGATAGCCGCACGCGGACAAAGATGTGCCCCGGTGGAGCTCCGCTCCACCGGGGCACATCTCTTTCGCCGAGGGTGTCAGGGCACCCGGATCACGTCACCGCAACCGTGTGCCACCTCTGCGCCCGCGTCTGGTTGCAGTCGTACAGCTGCGGCCGCGTCCCGTTCGCCGTCGCACCGCCCGGCAGGTCGAGGCAGAGCCCCGAGCCCGGGTGGTAGACCGAGCCGTCCGGGCGGACGAGCCACTTCTGGTTGACGCCGCCGTTGCAGGACCAGAGCTGGACCGGGGTGCTGTTGCCCCAGGGGCCGTTGCCGCCGACCTCCAGGCAGCGGCCCAGGATCTGGAGGCTGCCGTCGCCGGCGGCCTTCCACGCCTGGGCGGCCGAGCCGTTGCAGGTCCATGCCTGGACCGCGCGGCCGTCGGCCGAGACGCCGCCGTCGAGGTCGAGGCAGACGCCCTGCGCCATGTCGGAGACGACCGGGCCGGCCACGCTCGCCGGGTCGACCGCGTAGTCGTGGACGACGACGTCGGCGATCGAGCCGTTGTAGAAGTTGCTGCCCCGGCCCTGGTACTTGTAGCGGCCCAGGACCAGCGAACCCGCCGCCGCCAGCTTGGTGGTGTGCATGCCGGCCGAGGCGAGCGCGTCGTTGACGTAGAGCGTGGTCTGGCCCGTGGTGGCGTTGTAGCTGACGGTCAGCTTCGTCCACGCGCCGAGCTGGACGCGCGCCGCGCTGTTGCGGACGTCCGTGGTGTCGTACGGCCAGCCGCCGTTGTCGGCGGTGGCCATGCCGAGGTGCCAGTTCACGACGCTGCCCTGCGTCGAGGGCCACAGCATGAAACCGCTGGCCTGGGTGTTGTCCTGGCTGATGACGACGCCGTCGGTGAGGGCGCTCGCCTTCGTCCACAGCGAGATCGAGAAGGACTTGGTCGTGTCGACCTTGAGTCCGTCGGAATCGATCTCGCCGTCCGTGCCGTTGAACGTCGCCACCGTGGCCGGCGCGCCGTTGACGGTGTCGGAGGTGAAGGTGACGCCGCCCTTGACCGTGCCCGGGAACTTCCCGTAGGCGTCCGGGGTCTTGCCGGCCACCGCGGCGGAGAGCCGCATGCGGTCGACGGGCGCGGTGGTGTCACCCAGGTTGGCCGGGGCCTCGAAGCCGGTGACGGCGGTCGCGCTGGTGCCGCCGGCGGTCTTGCCGCGCCAGAACATCAGCTGGTCGGTGCCGGCGGCGACGGCCCACAGGTCCGCGATGCCGTCCTTCGTGGCGTCGCCGACCGTGCCGACCTTCGGGAAGGCCGCGGGCGTCAGGCCGCTGCCGATGACGGACGAGGCCGGACCCGTCGGGCTGGCGAGCGCGGACAGGTCGAGCCGGCCGTCGGCCCGGGTGCCGATCGGGTACGAGCGGAGCGTGCCGTCGGTCAGGCTGCGGGTCCACAGCGTCGGCTGGGCCTTGCCGCTCGCCGAACCGGGGTTGAGGAGCTCGAAGCCGCCCCAGTTCCCGGTGCCGGACACCAGGACGGCGTCCGCGTCGAGGCTGTTGATGCTGTTGGAGCGGTACAGCCAGAGGTTGCCGCGCTCGACCGCGAGCACGGCCGTCTGGTCGGCCGCCAGATCGCCGTCGAAGTCGTTCAGCGTCGCCTTGGGCGCGCCGAGCGCGAGGACCTGCGTCGCCTCGGACCAGTCCGGCACCCAGCCGGCCGGGGCCGCGTCGAGCGGGGTGCCGTCCGGCGCCGCCCAGGTCGTCGGCTTGTCCACGGTCGTGTAGGTGTTGAACGTGCCGTCACCCTTGTTGGGGTAGAGGTAGAGGTTCCCCTTCAGCGCCGGGTTGGCCGTGGTGTGCGCGAAGACGTCGTCGACGCCCATGGAGCGCAGCGCGCCGCGGTGCGTGGTCTGCACGTCGTTCCACGTGGTGCCCTGCGGGGCCAGACCGAGCAGGGCGGCCTGGGCGATGGTCGGATCGCTGTCCGCCGTCATGTGCATCAGGTTGCCCGCGGTGTCCGGCTTCAGGATGTCGCCGCGGCCGTCCTTGTCGAGGTCACCGGGGACGGCGGCGCCCTTGGCCGGGTCCCACGGCACGTAGAAGGTGTACGGGAAGGGCTGGCTGTAGTTGCCGGCCACGTCCATCGCCTGGACGAAGAGGGTGTTGGTGCCCCAGACGCGCGGCGTGAACGAGAAGCTGCCGCTCGCGCCCCGGACGACGCCCGGGTCGGAGCACTTCCAGCCGGTGACCGGGGTGGGGTCGGTGGTCCAGCGGAAGCAGGCGGGGCCGGAGGCGTTCAGGCCGCTGCCCGGCGCCGGGTCGCTGACGTTCACCTGGAACGTACCGGTGTCGTTGATCTTCAGCTTCGGCACGACGTTGACGGTGCCGCTCGCCGGGAAGTCGGTGGATCTGACGGTGACCGCCGGCGGCGTCTTGTCGACGCGGAAGTAGCACCAGGAGGTGTCACCGGAGGAGAGCCAGCCGTCCCTGACGTTGGCGGTCCAGCCGTACTGGTGGCCGTCCGCGAAGGTGCCGGCCCAGTACTCGACCTCGCCGTAGCTTCCGGTCGGGCCGACGTCCTGCCGGACACCCCAGTTGGAGTCGTTGTCGTCCCAGATGTGGAAGTTGGTGTACAGCTGGTTGAAGCCGATCGGCGACCAGGTGTTGACCCGCAGCTTGATGTACTGGTTGGCGCCGACCCAGCCCGGGTTGTACCAGGCGTAACCGCCGCCGGGCGTCTGGCAGTCGTTGTAGCTGCCGCTGTCGGCGAAGCCGGGCGTCGGCGTGGTGCGCGGGTACCAGATGGTCGGCGCGATGTCGTACTCGATGGCGATGACGGGGTCGGCGCCGAGGTGGTGACGGTAGTACATGTTGTTCTCGTCCTCACCCGAGAACCCGACCGTCCAGTTCGACCACTTCTGGTCGGCGGCCCGCTGCACCCACCACTTGACGTCGTAGTAGATGTTGCCGTTGCCCGTGATCCACTGCGTCCCGACCTTGTCGCAGCCGTTCATGTAGCCGGTGCCGCAGGGCTGGTTGTTCCAGGTGGCGCCGCCGGGGATCATCGGCGTGTTCCACAGGGCGATGCCCTTGTTGGTGCCCGGGGCGGAGGAGCTGACCACGGAGGCGGTCAGCGTGGCGCTCGCGATCTGGGCGGTGCCGTGCGAACCGTCGGCGTACAGCTGGGACGGGATGCCGAGCTGGAAGTACGAGCGGTAGCGGCCGTATCCGGTGCAGTCCGAGTAGCCGCAGTAGCCCACGCCCAGGCTGGAGAGCGTGTTGACGTTCGACGTCGTCGGGTGGTTCTCCTGGACCTGGGCGTTGACCTGGCGGTTGGCCTGGGCGCTCACGGTCGGGTCCAGGTACCAGGGGCCGGTGCCCTTGCCGAAGGTCTTCGGATCGGGCGTCAGGACGAGCGCGTCGGCGCTCGCCGCGACCTTCATGGTGGAGACGTTCGCGCCGTCACCCGGCTGCTCGGCCGAGGAGCGGACGCCCGCGACCGGAGCGGCCGCGGCGCCGCGCGCCGCCGCCACCGCGGTCCCGGCCGTCGTCGCGGTCGTCCAGCGCGAGGCCGGGGCGGCGTAGCTGGAGTCCCACTGGAACGGGGTGGGGGCGTGCAGCCGGGCCTTGCCGCGGGCGTCCTTGAGGACGATGTTGCCGGCGCGGTCGGCGGACAGGTTCAGGCCGGTGGTGCGCACCGGGAAGCGCAGCGTCTTCAGCCGCGGATCGGCCGCCGCCTTCGCCGTCTTCACGACGACGACCTCGCGCCAGCCGCCGTCGGCGAGCGCGGTCACCGTCAGGTCCACGTCGGGCAGCACCGAGGCGTAGGTGGCGGTGGCGCCGCTCAGCGCCGGCTTCGGCAGGGCGAACGGCGCGGTGACGGCGAACTGCTTGCCGTCGTCGGTGGTGATCGTGGCCAGCGGGCCGGTGCCGCCGCCGGAGAGCGCGAGACGGGCGCCGGTCTCCCGAGGGACGACCGTGTTCCCGGGGCCCGCGACGAGCGTCGGGTCCAGGGTGCGCCAGTGGCCGTCGCGCCTGACCCGTACGGACTGGGCGTGGGTCCTGGTGACGAGCCGGTGGCCGTTGGGGCTGGCGACCGTCTCCGTCGTGTCCGTGGTCAGCGCGTCCACGGTGACGGGCTTGCCGGTCTCCTTGGCCTCGCGCAGGGCGTCCTGGACGGCCTTGGCGGCACCGGTGGCGGCCTTCGGCTGCGTGGCGGTGCCCCGGGCGGCGCCACCGGCGGTGCCGGCGGCGGGCGTTGCCGCGACCGCGAGCGGTGCGGCGGTCATGCCGAGCGCGAGCGCGGTGGCGAGCGCCATCGCCCCCCGGCCGGCAACGCCCTTGGTGCGGACGCGGGACGGCCGGATGGTCCGGCGTCTCGCGGCTATGTCTGACATGCGGTTCGAGTGTCCCCTCGCACGGGCCCGCCGGTCTGACGGCGGGCATACGGTCGGGAACGATGCAGCCTCGGACAGGTGGGGTCAAGCCACCTTGGCGGTGTGGGCGGCCTTGTCCGGTTTGATCATCGCCGCGCGGCGAACGCGGCCTCGCCGTACACGCGTTGAACTGCGCTTTTGTGATCCCGTCCGTTCCGCTTCCGTTCACCTCGCGGGGCCTCTGCGCCGGCTGCCCGAAGGGGTGTTTCCGGTCAGCGCTCGACCGGCAGTCCGCGCGGCTCCTTCACCCGCTTCATGATGATCTGCGAGTTCACCTCGGTGACCCCGGCGAGCGTCGTGAGCCGCTCGATCCACAGCCGCTCGTACGCCGCGAGGTCGGCGACCGCGATCCGCAGCAGACAGCCGGGGCTGCCGAAGAGCCGGTACGCCTCGATGACGTCCGGGATGTCCTGGAGCGCCTCCTCGAACGCCTCCACCGTCTCCCGGTCGCGCTTCACCTCCACCGACACCAGCACCTCGAAGCCGCGCCCGACCGCCTCCGGGTCGATCACCGCGCGATAGCCCTGGATCACGCCGTCCTGCTCCAGCTGGCGCACCCGGCGCAGACAAGGGGAGGGGCTCAGGCCCACGCGCTGGGCGAGCTCCTGGTTGCTCAGCCGGCCGTCCTGCTGGAGCTCGCGCAAGATATGGAGATCGATTCTGTCCATGGCGCAATTATCCACCCCATGTGCGATCAAGCAGGGGTGATTTCGCAATCGCATTGCTCGGGCCTTGGCCTATCGTTGCCGCGCACACCCCAGGGAAGGACGGGACTCTCATGAAGTGGACGCGCGACGACCGGCAGCGCCGCATCGTGGTCATCAGCACCGGCGGCACCATCGCCAGCCGCTGGACCGGCAGCGGGTACGCCGCCGACGCCTCCGGAGACGACGTCGTCGCCACCGCCGCCGTCCCCGAGAACGTCCGCGTCGAGGTCGTCGACCTGTTCAACGTGAACAGCTCGCGGATGACCACCGACCGCCAGCTCGCCCTGCTGCGCACCGTCCACGAGACGCTCGCCGACCCCGGCGTCGACGGCATCGTCGTCACCCACGGCACCGACACCCTGGAGGAGTCGGCCTTCTTCCTGGACCTGCACCACGCCGACCCGCGCCCGGTCGTCTTCACCGGCGCCCAGCGCCCCTTCGGCACCGGCGACGGCGACGGCCCCGGCAACCTCTACGACGCCCTCCAGGTCGCCGCCACCGTCCACGGCCTCGGCGTCCTCGTCGTCTTCGACGGCCTGGTCCACGCCGCCCGCGGCACCGTGAAGACCCGGACGCTCGCCGCCGACCCCTTCGCCGACCCGTCCGGCGAGCGCGTCGGCCGCCTCGGCTTCGGCCGGGTCGACGTCGAGCGCCAGCCCGAGCGCCCCGCGCCGCTCCCGCTGCCCGCCGAAGGCCGGCCGGCGCCCCGCGTCGACATCGTCACGCACCACTCCGACGCCGACCCCGTCCTCTTCGAAGCGGCCCTCGCCGCCGGCGCCCGCGGCATCGTCCTCGTCGGCACCGGCGCCGGCAACGCCACCCCCGAGATCGCCGCGGCCGTCGCCCGCGCCGTCGACCAGGGCGTCCACGTCGTGCTCTCCACCCGCGTCGCCTCCGGCCCGGTCGCCGAGGTCTACACGGGCGGCGGCGCCGTCGACCTGGCCGCCGCCGGCGCGATCCTCGCCGGCACCCTGCGCCCCGGCCAGGCCCGGATAGCCCTGCTGGCGGCCCTGCTCGCCGACATCCCCTCGGCCGAGCGCCGCGCCGCCCTGCTCCGCACCCTCCTCCAGGGCCCGGTCCGCCCCGAACCCGCGCTCGCCGCGGCCCACTGACCCGTCTGCCCCGCCCGCGCCGCGGCCCGCGGCGCGATCTCCCTCCCCCTGCGTAAGGCGCCGACACCGTGATCCCCGCACAGCAGCACTCCGACCCCGAGCAGCCCGTCCGCCGCGAGCACGACCTGCTCGGCGACCGGGACGTCCCCGCCGAGGCGTACTGGGGGGTGCACACCCTGCGGGCCACGGAGAACTTCGCCATCACCGGCACCCCGATCTCCGTCTACCCGCTGCTGATCGAATCGCTCGCCGCCGTCAAGGAGGCCGCCGCCCTCGCCAACGAGGAGCTCGGCCTGCTGCCCGCCGCCAAGGCGGACGCCATCGTGGCCGCCTGCCGCGAGATCCGCGGCGGCGCGCTGCACGAGCAGTTCGTCGTCGACGTCGTCCAGGGCGGCGCCGGCACCTCCACCAACATGAACGCCAACGAGGTCGTCGCCAACCGCGCCCTCGAACTCCTCGGCCACACCAAGGGCGACTACGCGCGGCTGCACCCCAACGAGGACGTCAACCTCGGCCAGTCCACGAACGACGTCTACCCGACCGCCATCCGCATTGCCGCCATCGGCGCGGCACGCGAGCTGCTGCGCGCGATGGCCGTCCTCCAGGACGCCTTCGCCGAGAAGGCCGTCGAGTTCGGCGCCGTCGTCAAGATGGGCCGCACCCAGCTCCAGGACGCCGTGCCCATGACGCTGGGCCAGGAGTTCTCCACGTACGCCGTGATGCTGGAGGAGGACCGCAGCCGTCTCGCCGAGGCGATCGAGCTGATCCACGAGATCAACCTCGGCGCCACCGCCATCGGCACCGGCCTCAACGCCGCGCCCGGATACGCCGAGACCGCCCGCCGCCACCTCGCCGGCATCACCGGCCTGCCCCTGGTCACCTCCGCCAACCTGGTCGAGGCCACCCAGGACTGCGGCGCCTTCGTGCAGCTGTCCGGCGTCCTCAAGCGGATCGCGGTGAAGCTCTCCAAGACCTGCAACGACCTGCGGCTGCTCTCCTCGGGCCCGCGCGCCGGCCTCGGCGAGATCAACCTGCCGCCCGTGCAGGCCGGTTCGAGCATCATGCCCGGCAAGGTCAACCCGGTCATCCCCGAGGTGGTCAACCAGGTCGCCTTCGAGGTCATCGGCAACGACATGACCATCACCATGGCGGCCGAGGGCGGCCAGCTCCAGCTCAACGCCTTCGAGCCGGTCATCTTCCACGCCCTGTCGAAGAGCCTGACCTCGCTGAAGGCCGCCTGCCTCACCCTCGCCGAGCGCTGCGTCACCGGCATCACCGCCAACGTCGACCACCTGCGCGCGAGCGTGGAGAACTCCATCGGCCTGGCCACCGCGCTCAACCCCCACCTCGGCTACACCGCGGCCACCGCCATCGCCCAGGAGGCGCTGGCCACCGGCCGCTCGGTCGCCGAACTCACCCTGGAGAAGGGCCTGCTCCCGCCCGAGCGGCTCGCCGAGCTGCTCACCCCCGAGCGCCTGACGGGCGCGCCCGGCGGCGTGCTGAACGTCTGATCAGGCCACGGGCGCCCGAGGCACCGCGAAGTTGAACTCCGCGGTGCCGAAGGTGCCGTACAGCCGCAGCCACAGCGGCAGCACCAGCTCGGTCCCGCGCGCCGCCGTCAGATCGCCGAGGTCGAGGATCCGGCCGTCCGGCCAGCCGAAGGACTTCAGCAGGTCCGTGACCACGGCCCGGGCCGCCGGGTCGTCGCCGCAGACGAAGACGACGTGCTCGCCCGGGACCCGGTCCGGATCCACCATCACCGTGTTGGTGAGGGTGTTGAGCGTCTTCACCACCCGGGCGGCCGGGAAGGTCCGCTGGATCTGCTCGGCCAGACTGCCGCCGTCCGGGGTCAGCACCCGCGGCGGCATGCCGTGCGAGAAGTCCAGCGGGTTCGACACGTCGACGAGCACCTTGCCCGCCAGGTTCTCCGCGCCCGCCGACTCCAGCGCGGCCAGCGACACCAGGCCGCCGGTCGCGTTCACCACGAGCTCCGCGCCGCCCGCGGCGGCCGCGAAGGTGCCGTGCGCGGCCCGGTGCGCGGCCGCCCACTCGGTCGCGCCCGGATGGTCCGCGGACCGCGATCCGAGCGTCACCTGATGGCCGAGTGCGACCAGCTTGCTGCCGAGCCGCCGGCCGACCTCGCCGGTGCCGAGTACGGCGATCCTCATGCGCGCTCCAATGCGGGGGACGGGGGCGGGGACTCAAGTGCGAGTGCAGTGAGGCCGACATTCTTACCGATATCGGTACGAATCAGGCACGAATCACTCGTGGAGTCGCCCGCATGCCGACCACCGCCGCCGCCCCGGCCACCCCCGACGCCCTCGACCGCGAGGCCGCCGCCCTCGTGGAGACGGCCGCCTGGCAGGAGATGGTCGCCCGCTGGACCGAGACGCCGGTGCGCGACGCGCCGCAGCCCGTACGGGAAGAGTCCGCACCGGAGGAGCCCGTACGGGAGGAGCCCGCCGCGCCGGACTGGCGCCGCCTGCTCTCGGTGCCCGTCGACCGGCTCGTCGCCGACGCCCTCGCCACCCTGGACGCCCGCCCCGCTCTCCCGCCCTCCGACCGCCCGCTCCCGGGCCGGCTCGGCGCGATCCTGCCGGACCGGCTGCACATGTGGCGCCGCATCGGCAGCCCCGACGTCCGCCCCTCGGTCCACCTCGGCCACGCCCGGCGCGTCCTGACCGAGTGGGGCTGGCAGAACACCCCGTACAAGCTCCGCGACGCCCGGGGCGCCCGCTGCGTCTGCGGCGCCATGCTCACCGCCCACCGCCTCGGCCACGGCAGCACCGCCACCCTCAACGAGGCCGGCGCCTGGATGCTCGAAGAGCTCCGCTCGCGCGGCTGGCACGACCTCATCGGCCCCTGGAACCGCGCCCCGGGCCGGACCGCGGCGGACGCGCTCGCCCTGGTGGACGCCACCATCCGCCGCGCGGCCCTGGCGGGCCGTTAGGCGTTGACCGGCGACCGGCGACCGGCGACCGGCGACCGGCGACCGGCGACCGGCGACCGGCGACCGGCGACCGGCGACCGGCGACCGGCGACCGGCAGCCGGCGACCGGGGGACCGAAGACCGCGGGCCGGCCTTCCGCCCGGCGCCCACCAGGTCACCGCCCGCGCCCCGAATGGTCACCGCCCACCAGGTCCCCGCCCGCGCCCTGAAAGGGCCCGCCCCTCCAGGCCCCCGCCCGCGCCCTGAAAGGTCCCGGCCCCCGCCCGCGCCCTGAAAGGTCCCGGCCGCCACCGCGCCGGTCCGTTCCTCCGGGCGCGGGCGTCGTTCGCCCCACCGTGTGACGCGCTCCGTGCCCGTCGCCCACCTGCCCGTCCGGCCTCCTTCCCTACAGGGTGTAGGGTCACGGCCCGACAGGCTTGCAGTGCCCACGCCGTGGACGGTGACATGAACGAGACCAGCGACGAGAGCCGCCACGGGCCGGAGGTGCCGGAGCCCGCCGAGGCGATCACGCGCGCCCTGCGCCGGCTCCCCGAGCGCACACCGGCGGTGTGCCGCACCGCCTCGCCCGATCCGGCCGCGCCCCCGCGCCGGCGCCGTCTGGGCCTCGGCCCCGGGTTCGCCCCGGCGGCCGCAACGCCCGAGGCGGCCCCGCCCGCCTCCGTGCCGCCGGCCCCTGCCGGGCCCCGGGCCGACGTCCCGGCGCGCGCGTACGAGGAGACGCCATGACCGCCACCGAGCGCGGCCTGAAGGCGCGCGCCGCCGCGTTCACGGTCGGGTACCTGCGGCTGCTCGCCCTGCTCAACCTGGCCGCGGTCGTGTCCGTGCCGTTCCGCGCGGAGGTCCACGAGCACAACGGCGGCGCGTACTTCACGCCGTACCTCGCCACCGCCGGGCTCGGGTCGGCGGCGCTCGCGCTGTGGCTCGCCGTGCTGATGCGGCGCCGCAAGCGGGCCGCCTGGGTCTTCAACCTGCTCGTCGCCGGGCCGCTGTTCCTGCTCTTCGCCGCCGCGCTGACCCACGACCCGTACCGCGCACACGTCTTCAACTGGATATCCACGCTCCTGACCGGGCTGTTCGTGGCGGCCCTGATCCTCGGCCGCCCCGCCTTCACGGCGGTCGGCGACCGCTCCAACCCGCGCCTCGCCCTGGCGGCCGGCGCCGGCGGGCTGCTGGTCAGCGGCGCGGTGGGCACCCTGCTCGTCGGTGCCACCAACCGGATCACCGGCGCCACGCCCGCCGACCTCATCGCGTACGCCCTGCTGCGCGGCGTCAGCGTCGGCCCGCTCGCCGACCGGCTCGACGCCGTGGACGCGCCCCGCTGGGTGGACATCACCATCAACCTGCTGGTCGCGGTCTCCTTCCTGCTCGTCCTGTACGTCTGCTTCCGCGCGCCCCGCGGCCGCGCCCTGCTCGGCGAGGACGACGAACGGCGGCTGCGCGAACTGCTCGACCGGCACGGCGAACGCGACTCGCTCGGCTACTTCGCGCTGCGCCGCGACAAGGCCGCCGTCTTCTCGCCGAGCGGCAAGGCCGCCGTCACCTACCGCGTCGTCGGCGGCGTCACGCTCGCCTCGGGCGACCCGATCGGCGACCCCGAGGCCTGGCCCGGCGCCATCGAGGCCTGGCTGGCCGAGGCCCGCCGGCACGCCTGGACCCCGGCCGTCATGGGCGCGAGCGAGGAGGCGGGCGTCATCTACGGCCGGCACGGTCTCGACGCGCTCGAACTCGGCGACGAGGCGGTCGTGGACGTCACCGCGTTCTCCCTCGACGGACGCCCGATGCGCGTCGTCCGGCAGGCCCACAACCGGGTCCGGCGGGCCGGCTACACCGTCCGGATCCGCCGCCACCGCGACATCCCCGGCGCGGAGATGACGGACCTGGTCGCCAAGGCAGACGCCTGGCGCGACGGCGCCACCGAACGAGGCTTCTCGATGGCCCTCGGCCGGCTCGGCGACCCGGCCGACGGGGAGTGCGTGATGCTGGAATGCCACGACGCCGAGGGGAAGCCGCGGGCCCTGCTCAGCTTCGTGCCGTGGGGCGCGCACGGGCTCTCCCTCGACCTGATGCGCCGCGACCGCGAGGCCGAGAACGGGCTGACCGAGTTCCTCGTGGTCGAACTGCTGCGGCGCGCCGGTGAGATCGGGGTCCGGCGGGTCTCGCTGAACTTCGCCATGTTCCGCGCCGTCTTCGAACGCGGCTCCCGCCTCGGCGCCGGCCCCGCCCTGCGGGCCTGGCACGCGGTGCTGACCTTCTTCTCCCGCTGGTGGCAGATCGAGTCGCTCTACCGCGCCAACGCCAAGTACCGGCCCGGGTGGGAGCCCCGCTTCCTGCTCTTCGAGAAGAGCGGCGACATCCCGCGCATCGGTCTGGCCGCCGCCCGCGCCGAGGGCTTCCTCACCGTCCCGCGCCTGCCCGGACCCGTCCGCCGCACGCCGAAGGCGGCCCCGGGCCCGGACGACCTCCGACTCGTAAGGTGAGCGCATGGCAGGCACCACCCCCTCGAACCGCTCCGAACGGCGCGGCGCCGGCGCGCTGGAGAGCGAGGTCCTCGCCACCCTGTGGGCCACCGAGGACGCGCTGTCCCCGGCCGACATCCAGGAACGGCTCGGCGGCGGCCTCGCCTACAACACCGTGCACACCATCCTCAAGCGGCTGTACGACAAGGGCCTCGTCCTGCGCGACGCGGGCGGCCGCCGCGGGGCCTACCGGCCCGCGAAGGGAGCCGCCCAGCTGACCGCCGAGGCCATGCACCAGGCACTCGAACGTGGCCCGGACCCGATCGCCGCGCTCCAGCACTTCGTCAGCGCGCTCAGCCCCGAGGAGGAGCGGGCCCTGCGGGCCCTGCTCGGCGAACCCGCCGCCGAGGATCCGGGCGACCGGCGCCCCGAGACTCCGAGACACCCGAGGACCTGACCATCAGAGGACCCGACAACCCGAGAAACCGCCCATGAGGATCGACGTCTACCTCCCCCTCGCCCTGTCGCTGCTCCTCGCCGCCGTGGCCCCACGGGTCGGCGGCCGCATCGCACCGGCCCTGGCGGCCCGGGCGCTGGCGGCCGCCGCGCTGCTCACCGCCACCGCCACGACCTGGGCCCTGGTGCTGCTCGCCGTCACCCTCGTCGGGGACACCCGCGAGGGCGGCGGGCGGACCGTGCCGGAGCCCGTCCCCGAGAGCATCGGCATCGCCGCGCTGCTCGCGCTCGCCGTCCTCGCGTACCGCCTGCTGCGGACGCTGCGCAGCGAGACCGCCGGGCGCCGGGCGCTGCGCCGGCTGTGCGCGGGACATCCCGGGGACACCGAGCTGATCGTCGCCGACTCCGCCGTCCCGCGGGCGTTCGCCATCCCGGCGACCCGCCGTGCGCCCGGCCGGATCCTCGTCACCTCCGCCATGCTCGCCGCCCTCCAGCCCGCCGAGCGGCGCGCGCTCCTCGCCCACGAGCGGGCCCATCTGACCCACCGTCACGCGCTGATCGCCACGGGCATGGCCCTGGCGATCGCCGTCAACCCGCTGCTCGCCCCGGTCGGTGCCACCGTGTCCTTCCTCGCCGAACGCTGGGCCGACGAATCGGCGGCCGGTGCCGTCGGCGACCGTGCGACCACGGCCCGCGCCATCGCCCGCGCCGCCCTCGTCGCCCACCGGCCCCGCCCCGCCCGCGCCCTGGGCTTCTCCGACCGCGCCGTGACCCGCCGCATCGCGGCCCTGAACACCGCGCCGCCGCCGCACCTGCGCCCGCTCGCCGCCGCCGTCCTCGCCCTGGGCGTCGCCCCGGCGCTGGGCGCGGCCGACGCCACCGGGGATCTGCTGAGCCTGCTGCAGCGCGTCTTCGTCTGACGGCGAACCGGTTTGCCCGGCCCGCCCGGCCCGCCCGGCCCGCCCGGCCCGCCCGGCCCGCCCGGCCCGCCCGGCGCTGCGCGAAGGTGGACGCCGACGGCCCCGGCCCCGAAGTGCCGGGGCCGAGCCGGAGGCGGGCGTCAGAGCGCGCTGGCCACCACCGCCGGCTCCCACGCGAATCCGTCCGGGTCCGTGAACGGGCTCCCGTCGCCGCCCAGCGCGATCCGGTGCGAACCGCTGCCCCCGGCCGGGAGGCCGACGTCCTTGGCCAGGCCCTTGAGGGGGTAGAGGGCGAGGGTGGGGGCGCCTTCGGGGGCGGCGAACTCGACGTACTTGCGGCCGTAGCTCTTCGCCACGGTGAGGCCGTGCCCGACGTAGCACTCCTTGCTGGCGGTGATGTCCGTCGTGCCGAGCAGGAGGACGACGCGGTCGACGCGTCCGGTGGCGGGGCCGTTGTCCTTCTTCTCCGAGGAGGCGAACTTCCAGACCGTCCCGTCCGGCGTCCGCACGATGGCGCCGTAGCCCCAGAAGGACTTGGCGGCGGGCTTCAGGGCGGTGGCCCCGGCGTCGACGGCGGCGTCGACGAGGGCGCGGACGTCGGCCGGCCGGGGCACCGTGAGGGAGACCGCGAAGCCGCGGAAGCCCTCCGAGGGCTCGTCGCCTGCGGCGCGCAGGCTGACGTGGGCGCCGAGGCCGGAGGCCGCGTAGAAGGTTTCGGCGGCCGTCAGGTCCGCCGCTTCGAGGGTGAGGAGCGAGAGTGAGGTCATGACGATCACGCTAGTTCCGGCGGGTCCGCCCGGGCTTCTCGAATCCTGACCGATCCCGCTTCAACGGCGGTCGGGCTGGAACCCCGGCCACCGGTCCGCCCGCCCGGCACCCACGGGGCAGCCCCGCCCGGCGCGCCCGCTCCCCGCCCGGCCGCCCGGACACCAGCCGGCCCGCTGCCCGGACAGCAGCCGCCCCGCCGCCCGGCCGGTCGGACACGCCGGGCCCGCAGGCGCAGGACACTCCGCGGACTACGCTGGGCGTATGGGCGGCAGCGGTCTGACCGGACTGTTCCTCTGCGGAGACGTGATGCTCGGCCGGGGCATCGACCAGATCCTTCCCCGCCCCGTCGATCCCGTCCTCACGGAGCGGTACGTGCGCGACGCCCGCGACTACGTGGCCCTCGCCGAGGCCGTCTCCGGGCCCGTGCCCCGGCCCGTCGCCCCCGGCTATCCCTGGGGCGAGGCGCTCGGCCTGATCGACGCGGCCCGGCCCGACGCCCGGGTGGTCAACCTGGAGACCACGGTGACCCGCGGCGGCGCGCCGTTCCCCGGCAAGGCCGTGCACTACCGGATGGCGCCGGACAACCTGGCCGCGCTCAGCGCCGTACGCCCCGATGTGGTCGTCCTCGCCAACAACCACACCCTCGACTACGGCCGGCGCGGACTCGACGACACCCTCGACGCGCTGGCCGCCGCCGGGCTGCGCACCGCGGGCGCCGGACGGGACGCCGAGGAGGCCCGGCGGCCCGCCGTCGTGCCGCTGCCCGGCGGGCGCCGGCTGCTCGTCCACGCGCTCGGCCTCGCCTCCAGCGGCGTGCCGCGCGACTGGGCGGCGACCGCCCGGCGCGGCGGGGTGCACTTCGGGGCCGGGCCGCACGGCGAGGCCGCGACCCGGCTCACCGCCCGGCTGCGCGCGGACCGGCGGCCCGGCGACCTGGTCGTCGTCTCGGTCCACTGGGGCCCGAACTGGGGGTACGCCCCCGACCGCACCGAGGTCTCCTTCGCCCACGCGCTCGTCGACGCGGGCGCCGACATCGTGCACGGCCACTCCTCGCACCATCCGCGGCCCCTGGAGGCGTACCGGGGCAGGCTCGTCCTGCACGGCTGCGGCGACCTCGTCAACGACTACGAGGGCATCAGCGGACAGGAGCGCTACCGCGACGACCTGCGGCTCCTCTACTTCGTCTCCGTCCACGAGGAGGACGGCGCGCTGGCGGAGGTGCGGCTCGTGCCGCTGCGCAGCCGCCGGCTGCGCCTGGAGCGGGCCCCGGAGCGGGACCTGCGGTGGCTCCACGACGTGCTCGGCCGGATCAGTCACCCCTACGGGATGCGGATCGATCCCGCGGACGGCACCGACGGCGGCCCGGCCCTGGCGGCCCGGCCCGTGTGACGGCCCGCCGGGGCCGGGCGCGCGGGCGGCGGGCAGGAAGGCGAGCAGGACATGTACTTCACCGACCGCACCGACGCCGGCAGGCAGCTCGCCGCCCGGCTCACCGGACTCAAGGGCCAGGGCGTGGTGGTCCTCGGGCTGCCACGCGGCGGAGTGCCCGTCGCCGCCGAGGTCGCCGACGCGCTCGGCGCGCCCCTCGACATCTGTCTCGTACGGAAACTCGGCGTGCCCTACCAGCCCGAGCTGGCCATGGGCGCGATCGGCGAGGGCGGCGTCCGGGTCCTCAACGAGCACGTGATCGCGCAGACCGGGGTCTCCGAGCGCGATCTCGCCGTGACCGAGGAGCGGGAACGGGCGGTCCTGGCGGAGCGGACCCGGCGCTACCGGGGCGACCGCCCGGCCGCCGACATCTCCGGCCGCACGGCGGTCGTCGTCGACGACGGCTTCGCCACCGGCGCGACCGCGCTCGCCGCCTGCCAGGTGGTGCGGGCCCGGGGCGCCGCCCGGATCGTGCTCGCGGTGCCGGTGGCCCCGTACGGCTGGGCGGACCGGGTGGCGCGCGTGGTGGACGAGACGTACTGCGTGCACGAGCCGGCGGACTTCTACGCCATCGGCCAGTTCTACCGGGACTTCGCGCAGACCTCGGACGAGGAGGTCGTGACGGCGCTGCGGCTGCGGCGCTCCGCGCCCGCCGAGGATCCCGAGGTGCGGATCGCGCTCGGCGGCCGGGAGGTCGGTGGCCGGCTCGCGGTGCCGGCCGGCGCCACCGGCGTCGTGCTCTTCGCGCACGGCAGCGGCAGCAGCCGGCACAGCCCGCGCAACCGCGCCGTCGCCGACACCCTCAACCGGGCCGGCCTCGGCACGCTCCTGTTCGACCTGCTCACCGAGGACGAGGCCGCCGACCGGTCCAACGTCTTCGACACCCCGCTGCTCGCCGAGCGCCTCGGGCAGGCCACCGACTGGCTGGCCGGGCGCCCGGAGACCGCGGGGCTGCGCACCGGCTACTTCGGGGCCAGCACGGGCGCCGCGGCGGCGCTGTGGGCCGCCGCCGAGCCGGGCAGCACGGTGGCGGCGGTCGTCTCCCGCGGCGGCCGCCCCGACCTCGCCGGCGAGCGCCTGCCCCAGGTGACGGCCCCTACCCTGCTCATCGTCGGCGGCGCCGACCCGCTGGTCCTCGACCTCAACCATCAGGCCGAACGTCTGCTGCGCTGCGATCACCGGCTCGTCACCGTGCCGGGCGCCGGCCATCTCTTCGAGGAGCCGGGCGCCCTGGAGGAGGTGGGCCGACTGGCGGCGGCGTGGTTCGCCGAGCGGCTCTGATCAGTCGCCCGGCAGCGGTGAGCCGCCGACGACGCGGTCGACGGCCGCCTTGATCAGGGCGTCGCGCTCCTCCTCGGAGAAGACGCCGGGCAGCGTGAGCTGTTCCACGATCAGCCAGTTGAAGGCGAGCATCAGCAGCTTGACGGCGGTCGCGTCGCCGGGCAGGCCCGAGCCCTCGTGGTAGGTGACGTTGGCGTCGACGTCGGCGCGGACGCGCTCGGTGAGGACGGCGCGCAGCTCCGGGCGGCGGGTGGCCTCCAGGCGGAGTTCGAGCAGGGCGAGATAGCCGGTGCGGAAGGAGCTGACGCGGCCGACGAGTTCGCGCATGAACAGGGTGTACGTCTCCAGGTCGGGGCTCGCCGCGTGCTGCCGGGCGATGGTCTCCTCGTCGGGCTGGAGCCGTTCGTAGACGCGCGCGCCTGCCTGGGTGAGCAGGTCGTCGCGGTTGGCGAAGTAGTTCGACGCGGTGCCGGGCGGGACGGCCGCCTCGGTGTCCACGGCGCGGAAGGTGAGTCCGCGCGCGCCCTCCCGGGCGAGCACCTCGATCGCCGCGTCGACGAGTGCCGCCCGGCGCTCCGGGTTGCTGCGCGCCACCGTCATCACTCCTGTCACCGGGCCGCCGTATGTACTCCAGGGAGAGTACTACGGGCGGAGTAGTCGTTGCCCGTACGCGGGCCGTTGACGGAAACGTGCGTACCCGTTACGCCAAGCCCTGCCTCGCCGCCGGCGTCAACCCGCGCAGGCTGACCCTCGGCATCCCGTTCTACGGCCGCGGCCGGCAGGGCGTCACCGACGGCGGCACGGCCGGCGCCTGACAGTCCGCTGACGCCGCTCACCACACGGCCGCGACGAGCTCCACCTCGAACCCGTCCGCGTCCTCCAGATAGGCCGCACACGTCTGTTCCCCGCCCGCGTGCGGATGGCGATCGGGGAACAGCAGCCGCCAGCCGTCCCGTACCGCCGCGTCGACCAGCCGGTCGAGCTCCGCGCGCGTCGCCACGTGGAACGCCAGATGGTTGAGGCCCGGCCGCAGCCGGTCATGGGCGCGGGCGCTCAGCGCCGGGGACTCCTCGAAGACCAGATACGTGGCGCCGAGCCGCCAGCTGGCGCCCCGGTCCCAGCTCTGGAACGGCTCGTAGCCGAGCGCTTCGAGGAGCGGGCCGAAGGAGGCGCGGGCCCGCCCGATGTCGGGCACCCAGATCTCGACGTGGTGCAGGGCGCCGGTGACGGCGGGAGCGGGCACGTGCTGTCCTCCAGGGCACTCGGCGGCGCGAACCGCACCGAGCGTACCCACCTCCGCCACGCCCCTCGCACCCGCCCTCACCAGGCCAGATCCTCCAGCGCGTCCGGATCCACGAACGGGCCCCCGGGCTCTTCGCCCTGCCCGTCCGGGGAGACCGGGAGCTCGGCCCAGATCGTCTTGCCGCGACGGGCGTAGCGGGTGCCCCAGCGCTGGGCGAACTGGGCCACCAGGAACAGACCGCGCCCGCCCTCGTCGGTGTCCGTGGCGTGCCGCAGGTGCGGCGAGGTGCTGCTGCCGTCGGACACCTCGCAGATCAGCACCCGGTCGTGGATCAGCCGTACCCGCACCGGCGGCCGGCCGTAGCGGATCGCGTTGGTGATCAGCTCGCTCAGCACCAGTTCGGCCGTGAAACCCACGTCTTCCAGGCCCCAGGACCTGAGCCGCGCCGCCGCCTGCGTCCGCACCGGGGACACCGCCGACGGATCGCTCGGCACCTCCCACTGCGCGATCCGGTCCGGCTCGATCCGCCGGGCGGTGGCCACCAGCAGCGCGATGTCGTCGGCCGGCACCGGGAGCAGCAGCGCGGCGAGGACGTCCGCGCAGGTCTGCTCCGCGGAGCGGTTGGGACGCGACAGCGTGTTGCGCAGCAGCGTCAGACCGGTGTCGTAGTCCCGGTGCCGGTCCTCCAGGAGGCCGTCGGTGAACAGCACCAGCTTGCTGCCCGGCTCCAGCTTCAGCCGGGCCGTCGCGAACGGCCGGTCGCCGAGGCCCAGCCCCAGCGGCAGGCCGGCCGGGACCGCCGGGAACTCCACGCTGCCGTCCGGCCGCACCAGGGCGGGCCCCGGATGCCCGGCGCTCGCCATCGTGCAGTTGCCGGACGTCGGGTCGTAGATGACGTAGAGGCAGGTGGCGCCGGCCGTGCCCTCCACGGTGCCGTCCCCGTCGCCCTCGGCGCCGCTCTCCCCGCCCGGTTCGGTCTCCTCGCCGAGCCGGTCGATCAGCTCGTCGAGATGGCCGAGCAGCTCGTCCGGCGGCAGGTCGAGGGTCGAGAAGTTCGCCACCGCCGTGCGCAGCCGGCCCATCGTCGCCGCCGCGTGCACCCCGTGTCCCACCACGTCCCCGACCACCAGCGCGACCCGCGCGCCCGGCAGCGGGATCACGTCGAACCAGTCGCCGCCCACCCCGGCCTTCGCCGGCAGATAGCGGAAGGCGACCCGCATCGCGTTCTGCTCGGGCAGCACCCGCGGCAGCAGACTGCGCTGCAGCGTGACCGCCATCGAGTGCTCGCGGGTGAACCGCCGCGCGTTGTCGATCGCCAGGGCGGCCCGCGCCGCCAGCTCCTCCGCGAAGGACAGGTCCTCCTCGCCGAACGGCTCCGGCGTGTCCGTCCCGCGCCAGAAGTTGGCCATCCCGAGCACCACCCCGCGGGCGAGCAGCGGCACCGTGAGCAGCGAGTGCAGCCCGTACGCGAGCGCCTGCGCCGCGCCCTCCGGGTCCTGCGCCCGCCAGCCCTGGGCGGCGGCGAGGTCGGCCTGGATGACCGCGCGCCCCTCGTCGAGCGCCGAGGCCATCGGCGTGCTCGGCACCACGAACCGGATCAGGTCGCCCACCGGCTGCAGCGGCGTCTCCGGCCGCACCCCGCTCAGCGCCGTGCGCCGCATCTCGGTGAACGAGCCCGAGGGCTCCTCGCCGCGCACCACCGGGTCGAGCAGCTCCACCGTCACGTAGTCGGCGAACCGCGGCACCGCCACCTCCGACAGCTCCTCGGCCGTCCGCACGACGTCCAGCGTCGTCCCGATCCGCGTCCCCGCCTCGTAGAGCAGCTGGAGCCGGCCCCGCGCGACCTCGGCCCGGCCCGACAGCGCGGACAGTTCGGTCGTGTCGCGCATCGTCATGACGACACCGCCGTCGGCCGCGCCGTCCCCGGTCGGCCGGACGTTCACGGCGAGCAGCCGGTCCCCGGCGAAGTGCACCTCGTCCGTCGCGGACCGCCCGGACACCAGCAGCGTCGCGGTGCGGGGGTCGAGGCCCAGCTCGTGGACGTGGAGCCCTTCGGCGTCCGGTGGCAGCTGGAGCAGCCGGCGCGCCTCGTCGTTGGCGAGCAGCAGCCGCCCGTCGCCCGCGACGATGACGACGCCCTCCTTCACCGAGTGCAGCACCGCCTCGTGGTGCTCCTTCAGCCGGGTCATCTCCGCCGGGCCGAGGCCGTGCGTCTGGCGCCGCAGCCGGGCGCTGACCAGCGCCGTGCCCCCCACCGCGACGGCCACGCCGATCGCCGCCGCGCCGAGCAGCAGCGGCAGCCGGCCCCGCACGGCCTGGCCGACGGTCTCGACCTCGATGCCGCTGCTCACCATGCCGACCACGGCCCCGCTCGCGTCGCGGACCGGGACGACGGCGCGCACGGCGTCCTTGGGAGCGCCGTGGTAGATCTCGGTGAACGACTCGCCCGCCCGGGCCCGTGAGATGTCGCCGCTGGCCCGCTGGCCGATGAGCGAGGGGTCGGAGTCGGTGTAGCGGGCCCCGTCCGGGGCGAGCACCGCGATGAAGTCGACGCCCGCGCCGACCCGTGTGGCCTCCGCGCGCGGCTGGAGCACCGCCGTCGGATCGGAGGAGCGCAGCGCGACGGCGGTGCCGGGCGCGTGGGCGAACGCCTCGGCGACGGCCAGGGAGCGGTTGCGGGCGTCGCGCTCGCTGTCGTACTCGCCCTGGAGGACGAGGGCCAGCGAGGCCGCGGCGACGATCAGCAGGGCGATGAGCGCCTGCAGCGCGAAGACCTGCCCCGCCACGCTCCGCATCCCGGAGGGCCGCCGCCGCTTGCCACCGGCCGACCGGTCCGCGCGCTGCGCCACGGTGCGCTCCTTCCCGTCCCTGTCGCCAGGGGCTTCCTTCCATGCTGCCCCCGCCTGCCCGGGCAGGGGAAACGGGGACGGGCACGGAGGGCGACCGGGAGCGCGCGGGGAGCGCACCGGAAGGGCGCGCGGTACGGCGCGCGGAGCACGGGCGCGGGGTGTCAGGCCCGCCGGGCGGCGGTCTCGGCGATGCGGGCGAGCGTGGTGCGCATACCGTGCCGGTTCACGGCGATCCGCCGTTCGGGGGAGGTGCCGGCGAAGACGGTGCCCAGGAGCGTCGTCAGCTTCGAGCCGCGGCCGGTGCGCAGGTCCTGCCAGCTCTCCGTGACAAGGGTCCCGGTGCCGTCCGCGTCGGCCTCGAAGCGGTAGCCCCAGCGCGCGATCGGCAGCCCGAAGACGCCGACGTCGAAGACGAACGCCTCGCCGGGGCGGGCCGTGGTGACCCGGCCGGTGGTGAACCAGACGAAGGGGCCGCGCCGGTTGAGGCCCACGAACCGGGTGCCGGTGCGCACCGGCGGCGCCGCGACGAGGACGCGCCAGCACTCCGGGCTCCAGCGGCCCATCTTCCGCAGGTCCGCCACCAGGGCGTACAGGGCGGCGGGATCCGCGCCCTCCACCCGTATCGACTCCTCCAGGCTCCACTGCCGTGCCATGTCCGCTCCCCTCGGTGTCCTGCGCCGTTGTGTTACCGGCGGGTACGTTAGCGGACCGAAGGCCCTGTGCGCGGGCCCTGCGGCCGGATACGGTGGACGGAAGATCGTTTCGCCGGCCGGGCCGGGGCCGCACCACCGGACCCCGCGCGGGCCGACTCCGTACGCCGGAAGGAAACAGCATGTCGGTCACCGCCGGCCTCCCCGCCGAGCCCGACGTCCTCGCGCACATCGAGGGCCGGGCCGGATTCCTCACCCTCAACCGGCCCCGGGCCATCAACGCCCTCACCCACGCGATGGTGCTCCGCATCGACGAGGCGCTCACCGCCTGGGAACACGACCCGGCCGTCGAGACCGTCGTGATCCGGGGCGCGGGGGAGCGGGGACTGTGCGCCGGAGGCGACATCCGCGCCATCCACGACGACGCCCGCGCGGGCGGCACCGCCACGCCTGACTTCTGGCGCGACGAGTACCGGCTCAACGCCCGGATCGCCCGCTATCCCAAGCCGTACGTCGCGTTCATGGACGGCATCGTGATGGGCGGCGGCGTCGGCGTCTCCGCGCACGGCTCGGTCCGGATCGTCACCGAACGCTCCCGCGTCGCCATGCCGGAGACCGGCATCGGCTTCGTACCGGACGTCGGCGGAACGTATCTGCTCAGCCGGGCGCCCGGCGAACTCGGCACCCATCTCGCCCTCACCGGCGCCCAGGCCGGCGCCGCCGACGCGATCCTCGCGGGCCTCGCCGACCACTACGTGCCCTCCGCCGACCTGCCCGCGCTCGCCGACGCCCTCACCCGCGAACCCGCCGCCGACGCAGTCGCCCGCTTCGCCCGCCCGGCCCCGGACGGCACGCTCGCCGACCGGCGCTCCTGGATCGACGACTGCTACGGCGCCGACACCGTCGAGGCCGTCGTCGAGCGGCTCACCGACTCCGGCGTCCCCGAGGCCAAGGAGACCGCGACCGTCCTCCTCACCCGCTCGCCCACCGCCCTCAAGGCGACCCTGGCGGCCCTGCGCCGCGCCCGCACGGCGTCCGACCTGGAAGAGGTCCTCAACACGGAGTTCCGTCTCTCCTGCGCCGCCCTCGGCTCGCCCGACCTCATCGAGGGCATCCGCGCCCAGGTCGTCGACAAGGACCGCGACCCGCACTGGAGCCCGGCCACCCTCGGCGAGGTGACGCAGCGGGACACCGAGCGCTGGTTCGCGCCGCGCGCGGCGGGAGAGCTGGGGCTGCGGGCGCCGGGGGACGGCGACTAGGGCCTGTCCGGCGGATCATGGCCGGGGCCGCGACGGGATGCTCCGCCGATCGGGCCCGGCCTGGGCGCGGTGCCAGGCCTCGCGCGCCCGGCGTGACGTCCCCCGGGCTCGTTTCAGGAGCCCGGCACCTCGTCCAGCGTGAACAGGCCGCCCTGCGGGTCGCGCACCGTCGCCCGCCGCTCCACCGGGGCGCGCCAGCCCTGGTCGGCCTCGGGGACGAGGGAGCCGCCGTGCGTCAGGACGGAGTCGGTCGCCCGCGCCAGGTCCGGGACGCGGAAGTGCACCAGCCAGCGCGGGCGCAGCTGCGGCTGCGGCGAGGCCGCCTCGACCGGTCCGCTGTTGAGCCGGGCCAGCGCCTCGCCGCGGCGGCGCAGCACCACCTGGTCGTCCTCGTAGGAGAGCTCGAAGCGCTGCGCCCCGTCGCCGTCGACCCACTCCAGGACGCCCCCGTAGAAGAGCGCCGCGTCGAAGGCGCTGCGGGTGTGCAGCTCAAGCCAGACCGGGGCGTGCTGCTCGCCGAGCCGCCAGCGCGAGGAGATCCGGCCCTCCCAGACGCCGAACGCCGCGCCCTCCAGATCGGTGGCGAGCGCGGCCCGGCCGCGCGGCGGATAGGCCACCGGGCCCACGCCGACCGTGCCGCCGCGCTCCCGGATGCGGGCCACCGCGGCATCCGCGTCGGCGACCGCCCAGTACGCCGTCCAGGCCACCGGCACCTCCAGGCTCTCGGCCACCTCGCCGATGCCGGCCACCGGCACGCCCTTGTGCTCGCCGACCCCGAAACCCTTGCCCAGCGGGCCGTGCCGGAAGGTCCAGCCGAGGACGGCCCCGTAGAACTCCTCCGCCGCGCCGAGATCGCGCGCCGCCAGACTCAGCCAGCAGGGCGCGCCCGGCTCATCCGCGGTCAACGGCACCCGGCTCACCTCTTCACACCAGAACGGCCCCCACGGGCCACCCTCACCCGGGCGGCCCGGCTTCGCCACTTGTAACGCCTGCTACATTCGGCAGTGTGACATCCGAATCGGCCGCGACCGGACCCGCCGCCTCCGCCCTCCCCGAGGGCGGCCGGCTCCGCTGGCTGCTGCTCCTCGTCAAGCTCCCCGCCCAGCCCTCCCGGCACCGCGTCGCCGTCTGGCGCGAACTGCGCCGCCTCGGCGCGCTCTCGCTCGGCCAGGGCCTGTGGGCCGTGCCCGACGTGCCCGTCTTCGCCGAGGGCGTGACCCGTGCGGTCGAACTCACCGAACGCGCCGGGGGCGAGGCCGTCACCCTGGAGGCCGGCGGCCGCGCCGCCCGCGACGAGCAGCGCTTCCGCGCCCTGTTCACGGCCGCCCGCTCCGAGGACTGGACCGAGTTCCTCGCCGACTGCGGCAAGTTCGAGGAGGAGATCGCCAAGGAGATCCGGATCGGCAAGTTCACCCTCGCCGAGCTGGAAGAGGAGGAGCAGTCCCTTGAACGGCTGCGCCGCTGGCACCGCGACCTCACCGCCCGCGACGTCTTCGGCGCCCCCGAGGCCGCCGAGGCCCGCACCCGGCTGCGGAACTGCGTCGCCGTCTGCGAGCAGTACGCGGAGCGGATCTTCCAGGCCCTGCACGACGCCGGCGGCGCCCAGACGCCCGAGGGGGACGCCATAGCGTGAGCGCCACCGCCTCCACCGAACCCACCGCGGCGGCCAAGCGGGCCGTGTGGCCGCTGTACGCCGCCGGCTTCACCACCGCCTTCGGCGCCCACGGCATCGCCGCCAACCTCGGCGGCTTCTCCGAGGACGCCGTCACCTCGCTGCTCGTGCTCGGCGGCCTGCTCGCCCTTTACGACGGCGCCGAGGTGATCCTCAAGCCGGTCTTCGGCACCCTCGCCGACCGCATCGGCGCCAAGCCCGTCCTCGTCGCCGGACTCGCCTGCTTCGCCGCCGCCTCCGCGCTGTACGTGATCGCCGGCGGACCCGGCTGGCTCTGGGCCGCCCGGCTCGGCCAGGGCGCCGCCGCCTCCGCCTTCTCGCCCGCCGCCTCCTCCCTGGTCGCCCGGCTCCACCCGGCCGCCCGGCGCGGCCGCGCCTTCGGCAGCTACGGCTTCTTCAAGTCCATCGGCTACACCCTCGGCCCGCTCCTCGGCGGCGTCCTCGTCTGGGCGGGCGGCCTCGACCTGCTCTTCCTCGTCCTCGCCTGCTGCGGCGCCGCCGTCGCCGTCTGGGCCGCGCTCGCCGTCCCGGCCGTACCGCCGCTGCCCAGGTCCCGCCAGACCCTCGCCGACCTGGCCCGGCGGCTCGCCGACCACTCCTTCCTCGCCCCGACCGGCGCGCTCGCCGCCGCCACCGCCGCGCTCTCCGTCGGCGTCGGCTTCCTGCCGGTCTCCGGCGCCGCCGCCGGCCTCGGCACCGTCGCCACCGGCGCCGCCGTCTCCGTGCTCGCCGCGACCGCCGCCGTCGTCCAGCCCCGCGCCGGGCGCGCCCTCGACGACGGCCGCCTCACGGCCCGTACGGGCATCACCGCCGGCCTCCTCGTCACCGCCGCCGGACTCGGCTGCGCCGCGCTGCCCGGGCTCCTCGGCATCCTGCTCGCCGCCACGCTCATCGGCGCCGGCACGGGCGTCATCACCCCGCTCGGCTTCGCCGCGCTCGCCGCCGCCACCCCCGAGGAACGCATGGGCCAGACCATGGGCGCCGCCGAACTCGGCCGCGAACTCGGCGACGCCGGCGGCCCGCTCCTCGTCGCCGGCGTCGCCACCGTCGCCGGTCTGACCAGCGGATATCTCGCCCTTGCGCTGCTGCTCGGGGCCGGCGGAGCCGCCGCGCTCGCGGCACGGAGCCGCGCCGCGAGTTGACCCGGCCGCCGGGTGTGCTGTGCTGGAGGAGTGGGCGAGACGCACACCTCCGGTCACACCCCGGCACTGCCGCCCGCCCGGGACCTCGCCGGCGCCTGGCTCCTGATGGCCGTGCTCGCCGCCTTCGCCTGGGCGCTGACCGTGGCCCAGGCCCGGGACACGGGCGTGGCACCCGGGACCATGGGCATGGCCGTGCCGCCCTTCCTCGCGCTGTGGCTCGTGATGATGATCGCGATGATGGTCCCGTCCGTCGCGCCCGTCGCGCTCACCTGGGCCCGCGGCATCACCCGCCCGTCCACCGGACTCGCTCGCACCGCCCGCACCACCGCCTTCGTCGGCGGCTACCTGGTCGTCTGGACGGCCTTCGGCCTCGTCGCCTACGGGCTGCTCGCCCTCACCGGCGACCTCGTCGCCGACCACCCCGGCGCCGGCCGCTGGATCGGCGCGGCCGCTTTCGCGCTCGCCGGACTGCAGCAGCTCGGCCCGCTGAAGAACGTCTGCCTGCGGCACTGCCGCAGCCCCATGTCCCAGCCGCTCACCCACGCCGGCCACCGGCCCCGCGCCCATGACCTCCGGGCCGGCGCCCACCACGGCATGTACTGCCTCGGCTGCTGCTGGGGCCTGATGATCCTGCTCGTCCCGCTCGGCGTCATGAACACCGCCGCGATGGCCGCCGTCGCGGCCCTGATCTTCCTGGAGAAGCTGTGGCGCCACGGACCCGCGCTCAGCCGGGCCGCCGGCATCGCCTTCCTGGTCCTCGCGGTGCTCTGCGTCACCGGCCCGCCCCAGGTCCAGGACTGGTTGCTGCCCGGCCTCACGGCGCCGGCGGCGCCCATGGCCCCGATGGGCATGACGGGCGCGCCCTGACCGCCGTGACCGTCCCGTCCACCGCCGGTCCAGGTGCACCGGCCGGGGGGCGGTGGCGGCACCGGGTGAGCAGTCGTCGCATGATGTGATCATGCTGTTGACGTTCGAACCCGTCCTCGACCGGATCGCCGAGGAGATCGCCGGCCTCACCGAGCGCGGCCGGCCCGCCGACTACATCCCCGCCCTCGGCTCCGCCGACCCCGGCCGCTTCGGCATGGCCGTCGCCGAGCTCGACGGGACGGTGTACGGAGTCGGGGACTGGCAGCGGCCCTTCTCCACCCAGTCGGTCACCAAGGTGTTCAGCCTCGCCCTCGCCCTCGCCCGCAAGGGCGAGCCGCTGTGGGACCACGTCGGCCGCGAACCTTCCGGAAACCCCTTCAACTCGCTCGTCCAGCTGGAGTACGAGAACGGCATCCCGCGCAACCCGTTCATCAACGCGGGCGCGCTCGTCGTCACCGACCAGCTGCACCGCATCACCGGCGACGCCTCCGGCGTCCTCCTCGACTTCCTGCGCGCCGAGAGCGGCAACCAGGACCTCGACTTCGATCGCGACGTCGCCGCCTCCGAGACCGCCCACGGCGACCGCAACGCCGCCCTCGCCCACTTCATGGCGAGCTACGACAACATCGCCAACCCGGTACCGACGCTGCTGCGCGAATACTTCCGCCAGTGCTCCATCGAGGCGTCCTGCGCCGACCTCGCCCTCGCGACGGGCTTCCTCGCCCGGCACGGCATCCGCGCCGACGGCTCCCGGCTGCTCACCCGCAGCCAGGCCAAGCAGATCAACGCCGTCATGCTCACCTGCGGCACGTACGACGCCGCCGGCGACTTCGCCTACCGGGTCGGACTGCCCGGCAAGAGCGGCGTCGGCGGCGGCATCATCGCCGTCGTCCCGGGCCGCTGCACGCTGTGCGTGTGGAGCCCGGGCCTCGACGAACGGGGGAACTCGGTCGCGGGCGTCGTCGCCCTCGACCGGTTCACCACGATCACCGGACTGTCCGTCTTCTGACCGGTCAGGGCCGCACCGGAAGACGGACGGCCCCGGTCAGACCGCCGGATCGAACACCACGACGTACGCGCCGCGGCGCTCCTCGCCGTCCGGGAGCCGCCAGCCGGCGGTCACCCCGCCCCGAGAGCCCGCGGCCTTCGGGTCGAGCACCCGCGCCACGCGCAGCACCGGCGCGCCGGCCCCGAGCCGTACGTCCGTGCCGTACGCGCCCTCCTCCACGACCGGCGCGGCCGACACGTCCCACCCGCCCGTGCCGTCGAAGGACGCCTCGACGGTCGGGTCCGGGGTGTCCGACACGCTCTGCGCCTGCGGCACCGCCCGGCCTTCGAGCAGCGCGGCCAGCTCGCCGAGCAGGACCGGGTCGTGCGCCCCGTCGTACAGCCAGCGGGTGCCGAGCACGCCGTGCTCCGACGTGCCGATCAGCCCGCCCTCGGCGCCCTCGAGCGGCGCACCGCGGTAGGTCATCGGCACCAGATAGGAGTGGACCTCGTCCCCGGAGGAGTCCGTGACCACCATGAACTCGATGCCCACCTCGCCCTCCGGGTCGTCGAGCCGGAAACCGCCGGCCCGCTCCAGGGCGGGCACGGCGTCCGCGCCGCCGCGGTACCAGGGGCGGGTCGGCAGCCAGGCCGTGAGCAGCTCCAGCTTGGTCGGCGCCATGGTGGTCTTGTGAATGACAGACATGTCTCGTGCACTTCCTCCGTGACGGTACGGGCAGGCCCACGCGCCGTGGGCCTGCCCGCACCGTACCTCCCGGCGATCTTCACTCAGAAGTCGGCGCCGGGCGCGCGCAGTTCGCCCGAGCGCGCCACCCGCGCGTACCAGCGGGCGCTCGACTTCGGCGTGCGCCGCAGCGTGTCGTAGTCCACGCGCACGGCACCGAAGCGCTTCGCGTAGCCGTACGCCCACTCGAAGTTGTCGAGCAGCGACCACAGGAAGTAGCCCCGCACGTCGGCGCCCGCCCCGACCGCCCGGTGCACCGCCGCCAGATGCGCGTGGACGTAGGCCGCCCGCTCCGGGTCGTGCACCGAACCGTCCGCCGCCACCTCGTCCTCGTAGGCCGCCCCGTTCTCGCTGACCACCAGCGGCAGGCCCGGGAAGCGCGCCGAGAGCCGGGTCAGCAGGTCCTCCAGGCCCGACGGGTCGACCGGCCAGCCCATCGCCGTCCGCTCCCCGTCCGCCTGGTGGAAGGCGACGTCGTCCGCGCCCGGCCACGGCGAGAAGGCACTGGCGCCGTGCCCGTCGTCCTGCGGCTTCTCCTCGCCCGCGGCGACCCGCGAGACGACCGTCGGCGTGTAGTAGTTGACGCCCAGCCAGTCCAGCGGCTGCCCGGCCGTCGCCTCGTCGCCCTCGCGGACGAACCCCCAGTCGGTCAGGTGCGCGGTGTCCTGGAACAGCTCCCGCGGATAGCGGCCCTCCAGCATCGGACCCAGCCACACCTCGTTGCCGACGGTGTCGATCCGGCGGGCCGCCGCCCGGTCCGCCGGCGACGGGGTCAGCGGCCGCACCTCGTGCAGATTGAGCGACACCGCGAGCCGCGCCCCCGCCGGCAGCGCGGCGCGCAGCGCCTGTACGGCGAGCCCGTGGCCGAGGTTCAGATGGTGCGCGGCGCGCAGCGCGGCCACCGGATCCGTACGGCCCGGGGCGTGCACCCCGGACCCGTACCCGAGGAAGGCGCTGCACCAGGGCTCGTTGAGCGTCGTCCAGCGGCTCACCCGGTCGCCGAGCGCGTCGGCGACCAGCGCCGCGTACTCGGCGAACCGCTCCGCCGTCACCCGCTGCGGCCAGCCGCCCGCGTCCTCCAGCTCCTGCGGCAGGTCCCAGTGGTACAGCGTCAGCGCCGGCTCGATCCCCGCCGCGAGCAGCTCGTCCACGAGCCGGCGGTAGAAGTCGAGCCCCTGCCGTACGGCGGGACCGCGCCCGGTCGGCTGCACCCGGGACCACGACACCGAGAACCGGTAGGCGTTCAGGCCCAGTTCGGACATCAGCCGGACGTCCTCGCGGAAGCGGTGGTAGTGGTCGACGGCGACATCACCCGTGTGGCCCTGGAAGACCTTCCCCGGTGTGTGCGAGAAGGTGTCCCAGATCGACGGCGTACGGCCGTCCTCCGCCGCGGCCCCCTCGATCTGGTACGCGGCGGTGGCCGCGCCCCACAGGAAGCCGGGCGGGAACCGGCGGACGTCGGTGAGCGGCCGGGGTTCGTACGCGGTCATAAGCGGGAGCTCCCAACGGAAGACGGAAGGGGGACGTGCGGTGCGGTGACATACGGCCGTACCGGAGCGATACGGAGAAGGAATCGGCGCGCGGGCGTCAGTTCTTGACCGCGCCCGCGGTGATCCCGCCGACGATGTGCCTGCCGAGCACGGCGAAGACGAGCAGCAGCGGCACCGTGGAGATCAGCGCTCCGGTCAGCACCACGGCCTGGTCGACGGTGTGGTTGCCGGCGCCGAGGCCGGCGAGGGCCACCTGGAGGGTCGGGTTGCCGTCCGGGGTGAGCGCGATGAAGGGCCAGAAGAAGTCGTTCCACGCCTGGACGAAGACCAGCATGCCGAGGACGGCCATCGCGGGCCGGGCGACCGGGAAGACCACGTGCCAGACGATCCGCAGCGAGTGCGCTCCGTCCATCCGGGCCGCCTCGACGAGCTCGACCGGCAGCGCCTCGATGAGGAACTGGCGCATGAAGAACACGCCGAACGCGGCGACCAGGGAGGGCAGGACGACGGACTGGAGCTGGTCGACCCAGCCGAGGTCGGTGACGATGCGGTAGAGCGGGATGACGCTGAGCTGCGGCGGGATCGTCATCGTCGCGACCACGAGGGTCAGCAGCACGTTGCGGCCCCTGAACGGCAGTCTGGCGAAGGCGAATCCGGCGAGGGTGGAGAACAGCACCGTGGACAGGGCCACGAGCGAGGCCACCACGGTGGTGTTGACGAGCGCCTCGCCCATGTCGACCTGGTTCCAGGCGAAGGAGAGGTTGTCGAACAGGCGCGGACCGGGCAGCAGCGGCGCGGGCGCGGTGACCACGCGTTCGCCGGTGTGCGAGGCGGCGACCAGGTTCCAGTACAGCGGGAAGAGCGAGACCAGCGCGGCGAGGCCGAGCAGGACGTAGGTGAGCGGCCCCGCGTGGTGCTGGCGGCCGGCCGTGGGACGGAAGCGGGTGCGCACGGCTCAGACCCCCGGCTTCGAGCGGTTCGCGCGGGCGACGAGCGCCTGGACGCCGCCGACGAGGAGCAGGAGCAGCAGCATCACCCAGGCGATCGCCGACGCCTGGCCGAGCGCGCCGGTGACCCAGCCCTTCTCGTACATCAGCAGGCTGAGCGTCTGGAACTGGTTCCCGCTGCCGCCGGATATGCCCACGCTGCCGCCGTACAGCATCGGCTCGCCGAACAGCTGGGTGGCGCCGATGGTGGAGACGATCACGGTGAACAGGATCGTCGGGCGGATGGACGGGATGGTGATGCTGACGAACTGGCGCCGGCGCGATGCCCCGTCGAGGGCGGCCGCCTCGTAGAGGTCCCGCGGCACGGCCTGCATGGCGGCCAGGTAGATCAGCGCGTTGTAGCCGGTCCACCGCCACGTCACGATCACCGAAATGGCGATCTGGGCAGGCCACTTGGACGACTCCCAGTCGACGGGGCCGAGACCGGCCCAGCCGAGCGCCGAGTTGACGAGACCGTAGTCGGTGTTGAAGAGCTGGGCGAAGACCAGGGTGGCCGCGGCGATGGAGGTCGCGTACGGGGCGAGCACCGCGACCCGGAAGAAACCCCGGCCGCGCAGCCGGTAGTTGAGCAGATGGGCGAGTCCGAGCGCCATCAGCAGCTGCGGGACGGTCGAGATCACACCGATGGTGAAGGTGTTGCCGAGCGCGTTCCAGAAGAACTCGCTGCCGGCCAGATCGGTGTAGTTCTCCAGGCCCTTCCACTGCGGATCGCCGCCGAGTTCCACCCGGTTGAGCGAGAGCCAGCCCGTGTAGAGCAGCGGGAAGAGGCCGAAGGCTGCGAAGGTGAGGAAGAAGGGGGCGACGAAGACGTACGGCGTCGCCTTCAGGTCCCAGCGGTAGAGCCGGGAGCGCCGGGCGGTGGCCACGGGGCGTCCTTCCGGAGGGGGATGCGGGGATACGGGGACGGGGAAAGCGGGGACGGAGGGGCAGGGGCGTCGTGGTGGGGCCCGCGGGCAGGGAGCGGGCCCCACCGTCCCGCTACTGGTCGATCTTGTCGTCGACCAGGTTCCTGACGTTCTCCCATGCCTTGGCCGGGTCGGTGCCGCGCTGCTCGATGTCGAGGATCCCGTTGTCGGTGAGGAAGGTCTTCACCTGGCCGTCCCAGCGGCTGATCGGGGCCGGCCGGATGTTCGCCGCGGCGGCCGCGTAGATCTGGCCGACCGGGGTGTCGCCGAAGTACGGCAGCTTGGCGCCGGTCACCGCGGGCGAGGTGAGCGTCTGCCGGGTGGACGGGATGTTGCCGTTGACCGCGAAGACCTTGGCGTGCTGGGCGGGTGCGGTGAGCCAGGCGGCCAGTTCCGCCGCCTCCTTGACGTGCTTGCCCGACTTCGGCACGGCGAGGAAGGAACCGCCCCAGTTGCCGGCGACCGGTGGCGCGGCGATGTCCCACTTGCCCTGGTTGGCGGCGCCCGCCTGGTCCTTGATGATGCCGGTCATCCAGCTCGGGCAGGCGACGGTGGCGAACTTCGTGTTCTTGAAGGCGGCGCTCCAGGTGCCCTTCTCGTCGAACTGGCGCAGCTTGGCGGTGATCCCGCTCTGCGCGGCCGCGACGGCGGTGTCCCACCCCTTCCTCACGCCCGGGCTGGTCTCCCAGGCCAGCTTGCCGTTCGCGTCGGCGTACTGCTCCGGCTCGCTGTTGACGACGGCGTTGAACAGGCCGCTCGCCGAGTCGTGGAAGAACGTGCCCTTGGGTGCGTTCTTCTGGTACGTCCTGCCGGTCTCCAGGAACTTCGTCCAGTCGCCGGCCCACAGCTTGCCGACCTCGGCGCGGTCGGTGGGCAGCTCGGCCTCGGCGAACAGCTCCTTGTTGTAGCAGATGGCCATGGGGCCGATGTCGGTGCCGAGGCCGATCACCTTGCCGTCGCCGGTGGTGGCCTGCTTGACCTTCCAGTCGAGGAAGGCGCCGAGGTCGGCGCCGCCGGTCCTGGAGAGGTCCACCCACTTGCCGGCCATCGCCGGGCCGGTCGCCTCGGCGATGTAGCCGACCTCGATCGCCTGGATGTCGGCGAGGCCGCTGCCCCGCGAGAGGCGGAGCTTGAGGGTGTCCCAGTACTTCTGGCCGTCGGCGACGTTCGACTCGACGATCTTGATGTTCGGGTGGGACTTCTCGTACTCGGCGTAGAGCTTGGCGCCGGTCTTGTCGTCGTAGCCGAAGGACCCGAAGGTCCCGACCCGCAGCGTGATCGTGCCGCCGGCGGCGTCGTCGCCGTCTCCGCCGCCACCGCAGCCGGTGAGCAGGAGGGCGCCGGCCGTGAGGGCCGCCAGGGCCGCGAGCGCGGTGGGGCGGGCGCGGCCGGGGGCCCGTCTGCTGCTGGTAGTGCGCATTCCAGTCTCCTCTGGGGCAACGGACACGTGCGGGTGGTGGGAGCGAGTGATGGGAGCGCTCCCATGTCGTCGCCGGAAGGTTCCTGCGCGAGGGGCGGCGGTGTCAAGACATGAACACGGATTCGTGGTGCGGTGACCCATGGGGCGGTGCCGGGTTCGGATCCGATAGAGTGGGAGCGCTCCCATGCCCGAGAGCGCTCGTCACATGACGGCGTTTCCGGTGGGAGCGGGTTCGTGGCCTATCTTGACCAGATCGCCGTACGGGCGAGGCGAGGCCGCACGAGGGGAGTACGAGCGTCGTGAGCGGACGGCACAGGGGCAGGCCCACGCTGGAAGAGGTCGCGGCCCGGGCCGGGGTCGGCCGGGGCACCGTGTCCCGCGTCATCAACGGCTCGCCCCGGGTGAGCGAACAGGCCCGCGAGGCCGTCCAGCGGGCCGTCGAGGAACTCGGCTACGTGCCCAACCTCGCCGCCCGCGCGCTCGCCGGCAACCGCACCGACGCCGTCGCGCTCGTCGTTCCCGAGGCCGAGTCCCGGCTCTTCGCCGAGCCGTACTTCCTCGACCTCATCCGCGGCGTCAGCGCCGAACTGGGCGACGCCGACAAGCAGTTGCTGCTCACCCTGGTGCGCACCGAACGCGAGCGGCAGCGCTTCGAGCAGTACCTCGCCGCCCGCCGCGTCGACGGCGTCCTGCTCGCCTCCGTCCACGCCGACGACCCGCTGCCCGACCGGGTCCGCGAGCTCGGCCTGCCCGTCGTCCTCGGCGGGCGGCGCGGACCCGACGAGTCCGCCGCCTTCGTCGACTCCGACAACGAGGGCGCCGGCCGCGCCGCCGTCGCCCATCTCGCCGCGCGCGGCCGCCGCCGGATCGCCACCATCACCGGCCCGCTCGACATGTACGTGGCCCGCGCCCGGCTCGACGGCTACCGCGCGGGCATCGCGGCGGCCGGCCTCGCCCCCGACGAACTCCTCGTCGCCACCGGTGACTTCACCGAGGAGGGCGGCCGCCGCGCCATGCGCGAGCTCATCGACCGGGCCCCCGGCCTCGACGCCGTCTTCGCCGCCTCCGACGTGATGGCGGCCGGCGCCCGCGGCGTCCTGCGCGAGGCCGGCCGCCGCATCCCCGACGACGTCGCCCTCGTCGGCGTCGACGACTCGGCCGTCGCCCGCCTGATGGACCCGCCGCTCACCAGCGTCCGGCAGCCGATCGAGGAGATGGGCCGCACGATGGCGCGGATGCTCCTCCGGGCGATCGCCGGGCCGGGCGAGGCGGCGCGAGCGGCGTCGGCGGGAGCGGAGGAGCCGGGGACGGCGGACCGGGAGCCCTGTGTGCTGCCGACGGAGCTGGTGGTGCGCGACTCGTCGTGACGCCGGGCGCTGTCGGCCGGCGCCGGGCCGGGTCCGGGCTCCCGACCGGGTCCGGCCCGCGACCGGGTTCGGACGTTGCCGCCCCCCGCCCGGTCCGGCTCCCCGCCCGGGTCCGGCTCCTGACCGGATCCGGCTCCCGACCGCGGTTGCGGACGCGGTCGGGAGCCGGACGCGCTCACGGGACGAGGACGGTGAGGGAGGTGTCCGTGACCGTGAATCCGAGCTTCTCGTACAGGTGGCGGGCCGGATTGCCGTCGCTCACCGCCAGTCCGATCTCCGTCAGGCCGTGGGAGGCGGCGTCCGCGAGCATCCGGCGCAGCAGCACCGAGCCCAGGCCGGCCCGGCCCGCCTCCGGCAGCCGGAACACGGTCGCGATCCACGGCAGCCCGTCCCGGTCCGCGACGACGACCCCGGCGACCACCCGGTCCTCGGCGTCGACCACGAGGGCGCTGCACGGCAGCACCGGCCCCAGCATGTCGCCGCTGAGCAGCGGGACCAGCTGGGTCTCCAGGGCCTCCTCGTCGCCGCCCGTGAAGTGGTCCGGATGACCGGCCGAGAAGGCGGCGCGCCAGGCCGGGAACAGGTCGCGCGCGGGCCGGTCGCAGGGCACGATCCGCAGCCCGTCAACCGGCCCGCCCTCGGGCCCCTCCGGCAGCCCGGCCGTCGCCCACTCCTGCGGCAGCGGGTCGGCGACCAGTTCGCGTCGCATGCCGTGGGCGTGGCGCATGACGCGCGCGCCGTGCCGGATCAGCTCCTGGCCGAGCTCCACGGAGCCCGAGACGGCCCAGCCGGACATCCCGGCGAGGATCGCCGGCACCGGATCGGGGCCGACCACCTCGGCGAGGTCGGCCCAGGGATGGCCGTCCCGCGTGCCCGGCAGATAGGTCAGCACGGGCCGGCCGTCGGGGCCGGTGAAGGTCTGGCGCTGTTCGTCGTGCGAAGTCAACTGGTGAGCCAATCGATAGCGGAGTCGCGGTGAGCGGGGCCATGTTCCGACGCCCGCTGCCGAGGGGCAACGGAATTACGCGAGCGCCGGGGGCGTGTCCGACGGCGCGTCACCACGGCGACTCGGTGTGGTTGCGGTTCGGCCTCGGGTGCGGCCCGGCGCGGGCCGGTCGGCCAGGCTCCGCCCAAGAGGACGAGACCGGAGGTGGAACACCGGACGGGCCCGGGGTCGGCGACGGGCTGTCTGTGGGGCGGCTGCCTGACCGTGCTGGTGGCTCTGCTCGTGCTCGTGGTCGGCGTCTGGATCTGGCTGGCCACCATGCCGGGCCGCGCCGAGGACAAGGCGCGCGACGGCCTCCGCGCGTCCGCCGAGGACCGTCGCCTGCGGCTGGCCGGGGCGGCGGTGGACGGGACCCTGGACGATGCGGAGATCGCCCGGCTGTTCCCCCGGGGGAAGCCCGCTCCCGGTCTGATCGGCGTCCGGCGGCACGACGGCGCGACCACCGTCGTCGCCGGCCTGCTCGGCATCGGTCCGCCGGGCTCGGTCCTCTCCGCGAACGAGACCTTCGTGACCGGCTGCTTCGCCTTCGACGTCACCGTCCCGGCGGGCGGAAGCCCGCAGGTGACGATGCGTGACCTGCCCGACGACAGCTGTCCGTACGCTCCGGAGGCGCCGAAACCGACGCCGAAACCGAAACCGGCGCCGTAGCCGGGCGGGAGCGAGCCGTCCGGAGCCTGATACCGCCAGGCGGGCCGGAACCAGGAGGCGACGGCCCGCCCGAAGTGACAGGAGGCAGGTCCTAGACCGCGTCGAGACCCAGCTCGTGGTTCTTGATCGCCTCGCGCACGGCGTTGACGAAGCCGTTCCAGAAGCGGTCGGCGTAGGGGCTGTCGGTGCTCGGCACGCCGGCCGTCGTGCGGCGGTTCGCGGCGCCGGAGAAGGTGCCGAACATCGCCGAGCGCAGCGCCGTGGAGATCTCCAGCTGGGCGCCGGCGCCGGTACGGGTGCGGTTGACGATGTTCGTCGGGTCGTCGCCGTTGATGGGGTCGGTCGCGCCCGCGAAGACCACCGTCACGTTCCACGCCGTGTTGGTGTTGTTGGTGGTGAAGCCGTACTTGGTGAAGGCGGCGAGCAGGTTGCGCTTGAGCCGCTCGTCCCGGCCACCGATGTTGATCTTCTTCTCGGTCGGCTCGCTGAAGCCGTGCAGGGAGACCGCGTACAGGTTGTTGGCGCAGACGGCCAGCGCGGCCGGGTCGTCGCAGTGGGTCGAGGTGACGTGCTGGTTGTCCGGGTTGGCCAGCGCCTCGAACATCCAGTAGTCGCGCTGCGGCTCTCCGGCTATCGCCGCGCTCGCCGGATCGGCGGTGTAGTCGAACGGCGTGTAGCCGGCGACGGCCATGCACAGCTCGCTCGTGCCCGACTCGATGGCACCGCCGTGCGGCGCGATGACCGCGGTGCTGTTGACGGCGACGCTCGTGTTCTTCGCGTTGTCCGTGACCTGCACCGGCGCGCCGATCCGGAAGCGCCGCATCCAGTCGGTGCCCTCCTTGGCCGCGGTCTTCGTGTACAGGTCGGTGTTCGAGGCGTACAGCTCGGTGGCCGCGGCGGCGGGCGTGGCGCCGTTGCCCGCCACGGCGTTCAGCGTGGGCAGGCCCGCGGCGACGGCGGCGACGGAAGCGAGGACGGTGCGTCTGCTGGTGTTGGTCATGGAGCCGATCCTGCACCACGCCCCGGCGTCCCCCTCCGCGGGGTCCCCCTGAACATGACAAGCCGAGCTCACCGCCGACCGGGACACCCCGTCCGAAAGCCGGATGCCGGCGCCATCCGGCGACCCCCGATCGTCAGTGTCCAGATGATCGGGTCGCGTCCGGACGTCGGATGCCCGGCCTACGGTGCGGGCTCCGGCTCCGCCGGGCTGCGCAGTTGTTCCGCCGCGTCGGAGACCCGGCGCATCAGGGACAGGAAGAGCGTCTGTTCCCCGGGGGAGAGCGGCGCCAGGAAGATCTGGTTCATCCGGGCCGTGCGCACCGTGAGGCGTCTGTGCGTGCGGACGCCCTCGTCCGTGAGGCGCAGTTGGAAGCGGCGGCCGTCCTCGGGGTCGCGGACCTTGTCGAGGAGGCCGCGGCGGGTGAGGCGGCTGATGACCTCGGCGATCGTGGAGCGGTCCAGGCCCACGCGTTCGCCGACGGTGCGCTGGTCGAGTCCGGGTTCGGCGGTGAGGGCGTTGAGGACGCCGAACTGCGGGGAGGTGATCTCCTCCGAGACCATCGTCGTCCACAGTAGATGGTGTGCCTGCTGGAGCCGCCGGGCCAGGTGCCCGGGATGCGTGGTCAGGTCGACCGCGGCCATGGCGTGCCTTCCTCTGCCGTTTCGTCTGTGCACGGAACGATACCCGCCCGCGGAGTGATATCCGTGACCCGTTGACGCCAGGGCGGGTGGCTGCCAGCATGGCCCGGTCGGTCCAGATGCTCAGTGCACTGATTAATTCTGTGTGCTCTCCTTCCCCGGACACAACGTCCGGGCGGAACGAAAGGCCCTTCATGGACAAGGTGGTCGCCACCGCCGCCGAGGCGGTGGCGGACGTCCCGGACGGAGCGACGCTCGCCGTCGGCGGCTTCGGCCTCAGCGGCGTGCCGAACGCGCTCATCCAGGCACTCCACGCCCGCGGCGTCAGCGGCCTGGGCGTCGTCTCCAACAACTGCGGCGCGCTCGACTCCGGCCTCGCCGTGCTGCTCGCCGACGGCCGGATCGCCCGCGTCACCGGCTCGTACATCGGCGCGAACAAGGAGTTCGCCCGCCAGTACCTGGCCGGCGAGCTCGAGGTCGAGCTCATCCCGCAGGGCACCCTGGCCGAACGCCTGCGCGCCGGCGGCTGCGGCATCCCCGCCTTCTACACCCCCGCCGGCGTCGGCACCCAGGTCTCCGACGGCGGCCTGCCCTGGCGCCACGACGGCGCGGGCGGTGTCGCCCTCGCCTCACCGCCCAAGGAGGTGCGCGAGTTCGCCGGCGTCCCGCACGTCCTGGAGCACGCCATCCGCACCGACTACGCCCTCGTCCGCGCCGCCGCCGGCGACCGGCACGGCAACCTCGTCTTCCACGCCGCCGCGCGCAACTTCAACCCGCTGGCCGCCATGGCCGGCCGGATCACCGTCGCCGAGGTCGAGGAGCTCGTCGAACCCGGCACCCTCGACCCCGACCACGTCCATCTGCCCGGCATCTTCGTCCAGCGCGTGATCGCCCTCACCTCCGAGCAGGCCGCCGACAAGGCGATAGAGAAGAGGACGACACGATGAGCTGGACCCGCGAACAGATGGCCGCCCGTGCCGCCCGTGAGCTGACGGACGGCCAGTACGTCAACCTCGGCATCGGCCTGCCGACGCTCATCCCCAACCATCTCCCCGCCGGCGTCGAGGTCGTCCTCCACTCCGAGAACGGCATCCTCGGCACCGGCCCGTACCCCACCGAGGACGAGGTCGACCCCGATCTCATCAACGCCGGCAAGGAGACCGTCACCCTCCTGCCCGGCGCCTCCTGCTTCGACTCCGCGCTCTCCTTCGGCATGATCCGCGGCGGCCACATCGACGTCGCCGTCCTCGGCGCCATGCAGGTCTCCGCCCGCGGCGACCTCGCCAACTGGGCCGTGCCCGGACGGATGGTGACGGGCATCGGCGGCGCCATGGACCTCGTCCACGGCGCCCGCACGGTCATCGCGCTCATGACCCACACCGCCAAGGACGGCACCCCGAAGATCGTGGCCGCGTGCGACCTGCCGCTCACCGGGCGCGGCTGCGTCGACCGCGTCATCACCGACCTGTGCGTCCTCGACGTCACGCCCGACGGACTCGTCCTCGTCGAGACGGCGCCCGGAGTGACGCCGCGGGAGGTGGCGGCGCTGACGGCGGCGCCGGTGCTGCTGCCCGGCGACGCCGCCCCCGCCGCCGGCTGACGGCCCCGCTACCGGCTCCGCGTCGCACCGCCGCCGGCTGACGGCCCCGGCTCCCCGTCGGCCCCGCCGCCCTTCCCCCCCCCGAACTCCTACTCGCAGGAGGTTCCATGACCGAGCTCACCCAAGCCCGCATCGACGCAGAGATCGGCGCCCACCAGGACGCCTACGACACCGCGCTCGCCGCCGGCGCCCCGCCCCGCCACCACCCGCCGCGCGACTACCCCCCGTACCGCAGCTCCCTGCTCCGCCACCCCCGCCGGCCGCTCGTCGCCGTCGGGCCCGGCGCCGACGGCGACCCGGAGGCCGTGGAGCTCAGCGGGCCGGTGTTCGGTGCCACCGATGTCACCGAGCACGACAACGACCTCACCGCGGCCCACGCCGGCGAACCCCTCGGCGAGCGGATCACCGTCTCCGGACGGCTGCTCGACCGCGCGGGCCGCCCCGTGCGCGGACAGCTGATCGAGATCTGGCAGGCGAACGCCTCCGGCCGCTACGCGCATCTGCGCGACCGCCACCCGGCCCCGCTCGATCCCCATTTCACCGGTGTGGGACGGACCCTGACGGACGATCAGGGAAATTACTCCTTCACCACCGTCAAGCCCGGCGCCTACCCCTGGCGCAACCACACCAACGCCTGGCGCCCCGCGCACATCCACTTCTCCGTCTTCGGGAGCGCGTTCACCCAGCGGCTCGTCACCCAGATGTACTTCCCCGGCGATCCGCTCCTCGCCCACGACCCGATCCTGCGCTCGGTCACCGACCCCGCCGCCCGCGACCGGCTCGTCGCACGCTACGAACACGGCCTGTCGGTACCCGAGTTCTCGCTCGGCTACGCCTGGGACATCGTCCTCGACGGACCCGCCGCCACCTGGACCGAGGAAGGCCGCTGACCACCATGGAGCCCCTGCTGCCGCCGACCGCCTCATCCACCGTCGGCCCCTTCTACGGCTACGCCCTGCCCTTCCCCGGCGGCGAGCGCGTCGCCCCCGAAGGACACCCCGAACGCATCACCCTGCACGGCCACGTCCTGGACGGCGCGGGCGACCCCGTGCCCGACGCACTCCTGGAGTTCTGGCAGGCCGGCCCCGACGGCTCGCTCGCCGGCGCCCCCGGCTCGCTGCGCCGCGACCCCGTCACCGGCGGCCACCTCGGCCGCAACGGCACAGACTTCACCGGCTTCGGCCGTGTCGCCACCGACGCCGACGGCCACTACACGCTGCACACCCTGCCGCCCGGCAATCCCGGTCAACCGCACATCAGCGTCTGTGTGTTCGCCCGCGGACTCCTCCACCACCTCTACACCCGCGCCTACCTCGCCGACGGCCCCGACCCGCTGCTCGACCGGCTCCCCGCCGACCGGCGCGCCACCCTGATCGCCGCCGCGGAGCCGTACCGTACCCACCGCTTCGACATCCGCCTCCAGGGCGAGGGCGAGACCGTGTTCCTGGAGTTCCCGTGACGGCCGCCGCCGACGAGGAGCTGCCCGACTCGGGGCTCCTCGACCCCGTGCGCGCGGGCTCACCGGCCGAGACCGCCACCGGCGACCGCGCGTTCCTCCAGGCCCTGCTCGACGCCGAGGCCGCCCTCACCCGCGCCCAGGCCGCCACCGGAACCGCGCCGGCGGAGGCCGCCCGCGCCGTGACCGCGGCGGCGGCCGACCCCGGACGCCTCGACGTCCGCGCGATCGCCCTGCGCGCCCGCGCCGGCGGCAATCCGGTCATCCCACTGGTCGCCGACCTGACCGCGGCGGCGGGGGAGTGGGGGCCGTACGTCCACCGGGGCGCGACCAGCCAGGACGTCATGGACACCGCCGCCATGCTGGTGGCCACCCGCGCCCTCGGCCTCGTCCTGGCCGACCTCGCCCGTACGGAACGGGCGCTCGCCGCCCTCGCCGCCGCCCACCGCGACACCGTCATGCCCGGCCGCACCCTCACCCAGCACGCCGTCCCCACCACCTTCGGCCTCAAGGCGGCGGGATGGCGGTCGCTGGTGCTCGACGCCCGGGACCGGATCACCGCGGTACGGGACGGGCTGCCCGCCCAACTCGGCGGCGCCGCCGGAACCCTGGCAGCCTTCGCCGACGCAGCCGACGCAGCCGACGCAGCCGACTCCGCGGGCGGCGCCGCGGACGCGACCGCGCTGCCCGCCGCGTACGCCCGCGAACTCGGCCTCGCCGTACCCCTGTTGCCCTGGCACACCCTGCGCACCCCGGTCGCCGACCTCGCCGGCGTCCTCGCGCTCACCGCCGGGGCGCTCGGCAAGCTCGCCGCGGACGTGCTGACCCTCTCGCGCACCGAGATCGCCGAGCTCGCCGAGGGCGAGGGCGGCGGCTCGTCCGCCATGCCGCACAAGGCGAACCCCGTCCGCGCCACCCTCGTCGCCTCCGCCGCCCGCCGTGCCCCGCACCTCGCGGCGAGCCTGTACTCCTGCCTCGCAGCCGAGGACGAGCGGCCCGCCGGCGCCTGGCACGCCGAGTGGGAACCGCTCCGCGAACTGCTGCGCCTGGTGGGCGGCGCCGCCCACCACGCGGCCGCGCTCGCCGAAGGGCTCCGCGTCGACCCGGACGCCATGCGCGCCCACCTCGGCCTCACCGGCGGACTCCTCGTCGCCGAACGGCTCGCCACCGCGCTCGCCCCGCGCCTCGGCCGGGCCAGGGCCCGCGCGCTCCTGGCCGAACTCGCCACCCGTACGCGCGCCGAGGGCCGACCGCTCGCCGAACTCCTCGCGGAGCAGGCTGAATTGGGCGGCATCGACGCCGCCGAGCTGACTGCCCTCGCCGATCCCGCCCGCGCCACCGGATGCGCCGGAGCCCTCACCGACCAAGCCCTGGAGCGACGTTGACCGACCGCACCCTCCACCACGTCGCCGAAGGACCCGCCACCGCCCCGGTCCTCGTCCTCGGCCCCTCGCTCGGCACCTCCACCGCCCTGTGGGACGCCGTCGCCCCCGAACTCTCCCTCACCCACCGGGTCGTACGCTGGGACCTGCCCGGTCACGGCCGCTCACCCGCCGGGCTCATCGGACCCGGCGCGACCGTCGCCGACCTCGCGCGGCTGGTCCTCGACCTCGCCGACGGCCTGGGCGCCGACCGCTTCTCGTACGCAGGAGTGTCCCTCGGCGGCGCCGTCGGCCTCCACCTCGCCGCCCACCACCCCGAGCGGATCGAACGCCTCGCCGTCCTCTGCTCCTCCGCCCACTTCGGCGGCGCCGCGCCGTGGGAGGAGCGCGCGGCGACGGTCAGGCGCGAGGGCCTGGAGCGGCTCGCCGACACCGCCGACGCCCGCTGGTTCACGCCCGGGTTCACCCTGCCGCGCCTGGTCGAGGACCACCGGGCCGCAGACCCCGGGGCGTACGCGGCGTGCTGCGACGCGCTCGCCGCGTTCGACCTGCGCGACCGCCTCGCCGGCATCACCGCGCCCACCCTGCTCATCGCCGGCCGCGACGACCCGGCGACCCCGCCGGCCCATCTGCGCGAGATCGCCGACGCCGTCGCCCGCTCCGCGCTCACGGAGATCCCCGGCGCCTCGCACCTGGCCGTCGCCGAGCGCCCGGAGCCCGTGCTCGCCGCGCTGCGCGCCCACTTCACTGACGGCTTCGCGCGGAGCGGCATGAAGGTCCGCCGCGAAGTGCTCGGCGACGCCCACGTCGACCGGGCCCAGGCGCGCCAGACCGCACTCACCGGCCGCTTCCAGGACTTCATCTCCCGCTACGCGTGGGGCGAGATCTGGACCGACCCGACGCTCAGCCGCCGTGAACGCAGCCTGATCACCCTCACCGCGCTCGTCGCCCACGGCCACCACGAGGAACTCGCCCTGCACCTGCGCGCGGCCCGGCGCAACGGCCTCACCGACGAGGAGATCGCCGCCGCCCTCCTCCAGACGGCCGTCTACTGCGGCGTCCCGGCCGCCAACGCCGCCTTCGCCGTCGCCCAGCGCGTCCTCGGCGAGGAGCTCAGTGCGCCGGAACCCGGGCGAAGCGCTCCGTGACGTGCAGATCCTCCTCGATCCCGGCGATCGCGGCCGCCAGCTCCGGCAGCACCTCGCGCACGCACTCCTCGCGCGAGCGGCGGGCGGCGTGCAGGGCCACGTTCACGGCGGCGACGACCCGGCCCGCCCGGTCGCGCACCGGCATCGCGATCGACCGCAGCCCTTCCTCCAGCTCCTCGTCGACCAGCGCGTACCCGTCGACCGCCACCCGGTCCAGGAGCGCGTCGAGTTCGGCGCGGCCGGTCACGGTGCGCGGGGTGAGGGCCCGCAGCTCGGAGCCGGCGAGCCGGGCGGCGCGGTCGGCGGCCGGGAGGTCCGCGAGCAGGACGCGGCCCATGGAGGTCGCGTACGCGGGGAAGCGGGTGCCGAGGGTGATGTGGACGTTCATGATGCGGCTGGTCTCGACCCGGCCGGTGTACTGGACCTCGCCGCCGGTCAGGACGGCCAGCGACGTGGATTCGCGCACCCGCTCCGCCAGGGCGGCCAGGTGCGGCTGGGCGATCCGGGTGAGCGTGGTCCGTGACAGCGGGGCGAAGCCCAGCGAGAGCACCCGAGGTGTCAGCCGGAACTCCCGTCCGTCCACCGCCACACAGCCCATGTGCTCCAGGGTGATCAGGGCGCGCCGGGCCGTGGCCCGGGCCAGACCGGTGGCCTCGGCGACGGCCGTCAGCGCAAGCGCGGCCCGGCCGGTGCCGAACGCCGTGATCACCGTGAGTCCGCGCGCCAGCGACTCCACGAACTCCCGGCCCAGCTCCTGCTTGGAGGCACCGGTCCAGGCGGCGAGCCCGCTCGGCGCGGCCGGCTCCGCCGCCGGCGCGTCCCGCAGCTCCCGCGCCATCGCGTCGGCCGCGGCGCGCAGCCGCGGCAGCAGGGCCGTGCGCAGCGAGGCGGCGTCGTGCCGGCTGGTGTGGCTCACGGCGCTGAGGACGCAGGCGATCCGTCCGTCGGCCCCGCGCACCGGCACCGCGAGCGCCACGAGCCCCGGCTCGACCAGCTGGTCGTCGACCGCGAAGCCGGCCTCGCCCGCCTCGGCGGCGCGCGCCGCGAAGTCGCCCGCGCCGGCGGCGGACGGGATGGCCGGGGGCAGGGCGGGAAAGCCGAGCCCGGCCGGATCGGCCGCCCGGCGGTCCCGCCAGCACGTCCACGCCGGCTCGTCCCACTCCGAGGCGAACAGCACACCGGGCGCCGTGCGTTCGGCCGGCAGCAGGTCGCCGATGCGGAAGCTCACCGACATGGCCCGGCGCCGGGTCGCCTGGTGGACGAAGCGGATGCCGTCGCCGTCGGCGACCGCGAGCGACACCGACTCGTCCAGCTCGTCGGCGAGCGCCTCGGCGCGCCCGCCGAGCAGGTCGGGCAGCCGTACGGAGGCGAGGTAGGCGTTGCCGAGTTCGAGCAGCCGGGGCGCGAGCACGATGTCGCGGCCCTCGCTCCGCACGTATCCCATGCGGGCGAGCGTGCCGGTGACCCGGTCGACCGTGGAGCGGGCGAGCCCCGTGGCGCGTTCGAGTTCGCCGACCGGCAGCCGGCCGCCCGCGTCGGTGAGCCGGCGCAGCACGCCGATTCCGCGCAGCAGCGGCGTCACCGCCTCGGGCGGTGCGTCGTCGGTCGTGTCGTGGCTCGTCGCTGGCATCGGCTCTCCGTCGTGGATCTTCGCTCCACCGTAGTGAATGCGCGTGCGGTCAGGGTGGCGCACCCCGTTGACAGGCGGGCCCGACCGCAACCAGACTCCCAGCATAGTGAAGATGTCTTCACTATGCGAACAGCCTATGCGAACAACTCTGCACGGATCACGATTCGACGCGACGAGGAGACCTCATGCACACCACCGTCGGCATCATCGGCGGCGGCCCCTCCGGCCTGCTCCTGGCCCGCCTGCTGCACCGCGCGGGCATCGACAGCGTCGTCCTGGAGAGCCGCGACCGCGCCTACGTCGAACGCCGCCAGCGCGCCGGCATCCTCGAACAGGCCACCGTCGACGCGCTGCGCGCCGCCGGCGCGGGCGCCCGCCTCGACACCGAGGGCCTCCCGCACGACGGCATCGAACTCCGCCACGACGGCCGCGCCACCCGCGTCGACTTCCCGGACCTCACCGGCGGCCGGCGCGTCTGGGTCTACGCCCAGACCGAGGTCGTCAAGGACCTCGTCGCCCTCCAGCTCGCCGAAGGCGGCCCGCTGCTCTTCGAGGCCGAGGCCCTCGCCGTCGAGGGCGCCGACACCGACCGCCCCCGCGTCCGCTTCACCCACGAGGGCCGCGAACAGATACTGACCTGCGACTACGTCGTCGGCTGCGACGGCTACCACGGCGTCACCAGGAACGCCGTGCCCGAGACCGAACGGCGCACCTTCGAGCGCACCTATCCCTACTCCTGGCTCGGCATCCTCGCCGACGCCCCGCCCGTCTACGACGAGCTGATCTACGCCCACTCCGAGCGCGGCTTCGCCCTCGCCAGCATGCGCTCGCCGTCCGTCAGCCGGCTCTACCTCCAGGTCCCCAACGGCACCGACCCGGCCGACTGGCCCGACGAGCGCGTCTGGGACGAACTCGACGCCCGCCTCGCCCTGGACGCCGACCCCGGCTGGCGCCTCACCCGGGGCACGGTCACCCAGAAGTCCGTACTGCCGATGCGCAGTTCGGTCACCGAGCCGATGCGCTTCGGCCGGATCCTGCTCGCCGGCGACGCGGCGCACATCGTGCCCCCGACCGGCGCCAAGGGCCTGAACCTCGCCGCCGCCGACGTCATCGTCCTGGCCCGCGCCTTCGCGCACCTGCAGGAGACCGGCTCCACCGAGCTGCTCGACGCCTACTCCGACACCTGCCTGCGCCGGGTGTGGCGGGCCGAGCACTTCTCGTACTTCATGACCACCACCCTGCACGCCGACCCGGCCCAGTCGCCCTTCGACACCCGCCTCCAGCAGTCCCAGCTGGACCGGATCGCCACCTCGCCTCACGCGGCGACCGAGCTCGCCGAGAACTACACCGGCCTGCCGCTCGACGTCTGACCGGAGCCCACCAGGACGACCTCCAGGCGGCGCGGCCCGTGCACCCCCTCCACCCGGTCGAGCTCGATGTCGCTCGTCGCAGACGGCCCGGAGATCCAGGTCAGCGGCCGCGCCGGAGCCAGCAGGGGCAGCGCGAGCGGTACCGACGCCACCACCTGGTCCGGCACCCGTACGACGCACACGTGCAGATCAGGTACGAGGGTGAGCGCGCGCCGGCCCTGCCCCGGGCCGCCGTCGAGGACGATCGTGCCGGTCTCGGCGACCGCGACGGCGCAGCCGGTCACCACCGCGTCCGTCGCGTCCAGCCGACGGGCCGTCAGCGAACCGTCGTCGGGGCGGAGTTCGACGTCAGCGCCCCGTCCCGACAGCCATTCCTCCGGCAGCCCGGGCGGTACGGCGACACTGCGGGCACCGTGCCCGGCGAGCAGCCGGCCGATCAGCTCCGCCAGGCCGTCGGGGTCGGAGCGGTGGACGACGGCACGGTAGTCGGCGAGGTTCTCGTGCAGCAGACCGGTGAGCGCGGCCGGGTCGCCGGGCGCGTGCCGCTCCCGGTAGCGGCGCTCCGGCCCGGGCGCCTCGGGCGCTCCGGCGACGGCCGCGCGGATCCGGGCCAGGATCAGGTCCCTGGAAGAGGTCATGAGCGGTTCTTCCTCCACCACTCGCGGAACGGCTCCTCGGGCAGCTCCGGCAGGTCTCTGGTCCCGGTCCAGGCGCCGGCGCCCGGCGGGTTCCTCGGGTGCAGCGCGCGGGTGCGGGCCGCGAGGCGCTCCCCGGCGGCCAGCACGCCGGGCCGGTCGAGCACCCAGCCCGCCGCCTTCACCGCCGCGCGTTCGAGCCGGTGCCCCGGGCCGCCCTGCCCGGCGACCCGCTCGCGCAGGTGCACGAGGACCTCGGGGATGTCGATGGCGACCGGGCACACCTCGTAGCAGGCGCCGCAGAGCGAGGAGGCGTACGGCAGCGAGGCGTCGATCTCGCTCGCCGTACCGCGCAGCTGGGGCGTGAGGATCGCGCCGATCGGCCCCGGGTAGACGGAGCCGTAGGCGTGGCCGCCGGCCCGCTCGTACACCGGGCAGACGTTGAGGCACGCCGAGCAGCGGATGCAGCGCAGCGCCTGCCGGCCGGTGGCGTCGGCGAGGACGTCGGTGCGGCCCGCGTCGAGCAGCACGAGGTGGAAGTCGGTGGGCCCGTCGCCGTCGGTGGTGCCGGTCCACATCGACGTGTACGGGTTCATCCGCTCGGCGGTCGAGGAGCGCGGCAATGTCTGCAGGAACACCTCCAGGTCCCGCCAGGTGGGCACGACCTTCTCGATGCCGACGACCGAGATCAGGGTCTCGGGGAGGGTGAGGCACATCCGCCCGTTGCCCTCGGACTCGACCACGACGAGCGTGCCGGTCTCGGCCACCATGAAGTTGGCGCCGGAGATGCCGACCTTCGCGCTCAGGAACTTCTCGCGGAGGTGCAGCCGGGCGGCCTCGGCGAGCTCGGCGGGCGCGTCGGTGAGGTCCTTTGGCGCCGGGCGGCCCCAGTTGCCCATCTCGGAGCGGAAGACGTCCCGGATCTCGCCCCGGTTGCGGTGGATCGCCGGGACGAGGATGTGCGAGGGCCGGTCGTCGCCCAGCTGGACGATGAGCTCCGCCAGGTCGGTCTCGTAGGCGCGGATGCCCTCGGCGGCCAAGGCCTCGTTGAGCCCGATCTCCTGGGTGGCCATCGACTTGACCTTCACGACCTCCGTCTCGCCGGTCTCCTTCACCAGGCCGGCGACGATCCGGTTGGCCTCGGCGGCGCCCGCCGCCCAGTGCACCGTGCCGCCCGCCGCCGTCACCGCCTCCTCCAACCGGAGCAGATAGCGGTCGAGATGACGGAGCGTGTGGTCCTTGATCCGCCGGCCCGCCTCGCGCAGCTCCGCCCAGTCGTCGAGCTCGGCGACCGCCCGGGCCCGCTTGTCGCGGATGGTGTGGGTGGCGTGCCTCAGGTTGGCGCGGAGGGTCTCGTCGCGCACGGCGTCGTGCGCGGCCTTCGGAAACGCCGGCATGCCGAGGAACGTGCCGCTCATGCCAGGGGCTCCTCTTCCGTGCTCGCCAGGATCTCCGCGAGGTGCACCGGCCGCATGCCCGGCAGCACCTTCATCCGGCTCATCGTGCCACCCAGGTGCATCAGGCACGAGCTGTCCGCCCCGCACAGCACCTCGGCGCCGGTCGACACCGCGTTGCGGACCTTGTCCGCGCCCATCGCCGCCGACACGTCCGGGTTCTTCACGGCGAACGTGCCGCCGAAGCCGCAGCACTCCTGCGCGCCGGGCAGTTCGACGAGCTCCAGGCCCTTGACGGCTCCGAGCAGCCGGCGCGGCCGGTCGCCGAGCCCGAGGAGCCGCAGCCCGTGGCAGGAGGGGTGGTAGGTGACGGTGTGCGGGAAGTAGGCGCCGACGTCGGTCACGCCGAGGACGTCGACCAGGAACTCCGTCAGCTCGTAGGTCCTGGGCCCGAGTTCGGCGGCCTCGGGACCGAACTGCGGGTAGTGGCGGCGGAGCATCGCGGCGCAGGAACCGGAGGGCGTGACCACGTGCTCGTACCCGGCGAAGGCGCGCACCGTGCGGCGGACCAGGGGAGCCGTCTCGGCGCGGTAGCCGGTGTTGAACTGCGGCTGCCCGCAGCACGTCTGGGCGGCGGGGAAGTCGACGGTGACGCCGAGGCGTTCGAGCAGCCGGACGGTCGCCACTCCCGTCGCCGGGAACAGGGCGTCGTTGACGCAGGTGACGAACAGGGCGACGCGCATGAGCGGGGCCTTCCGGGTCAGGGGCGCGGCCAGGGCCGCCCGTCGAGTCGTTCGATGTCCCGGTTGAAGCGTTGCAGAGTGGCGGCGAAGCCGGCGACCTCGTCGGGCGTCCAGTCGGCGAGCACCCGCTCCAGGCCGGCGATGTTGAAGGCCCGGTCGGCGTCGAGCCGCCGCTCGCCCTCCTCGGTGATGCGGAACTTGCGGGCGATGCCGCCGTCCGGGTCGGCGATGCGCTCGACGACCCCGGCGCGGAGCATCGCGGCGGTCTGCCGGTTGAGCGTCGAGGTGTCCAGGCCGAAGGCCTCGGTGAGCTGGCTGATGGACATCGGCCCGTCCATGCGGATCCGGCTGAGCAGGACGTACGCGCTGCGGTCGAGGTTGCCGCCGGCCGCCCGGGAGCGGGGTGCGTGGAGCAGGGAGTGCCGAGCGAGAAGCATGGTCTCGAATTCGACCAGATGCGTGGGCTTGTCCATCGGGTTCCTGTTCCAGCGGTGTTCCAGCGGGTGGGGGCGGGCTGCCGTTCCGCACAGCATAAGCAGCCCCCAGCCGCGTTGTGCATGATGCACATCATATGTATGGTGCACATCGCTCGCGCGCCGTGCGCGGTCACCGATCCAGGGAGAAGCCCATGTCCGCCGCCCCCACCCCAGCCACCGGCCCCGGCGGCGCCGGCCGCGTCGTGGGCGTCCTCGCCCTCGCGGGCATCGTCGCCGCCCTCATGCAGACCCTCGTCGTCCCTCTCATCGGGGACCTGCCCGCGCTCCTGCACGCCAGTGCCTCCGACGCCTCCTGGGTGATCACCGCCACGCTGCTCGCCGCCGCCGTCGCCACCCCCGTCGCCGGCCGCCTCGGCGACATGTACGGCAAGCGCCGGCTGCTCCTCGCATCCACCGTCCCGCTCGTCGCCGGCTCCGCCGTCTGCGCCCTGTCGAGCTCCGTCGTCCCGATGATCGTCGGCCGCGGCCTCCAGGGCCTCGGCATGGGCATCGTCCCCCTCGGCATCAGCCTGCTCCGCGACGTCCTGCCGCCCGAGAAGCTCGGCTCCGCCATCGCCCTCATGAGCGCCTCCATGGGCGTCGGCGGCGCCCTCGGCCTGCCGTTCTCCGCCGCCGTCGCCGAGCACGCCAGCTGGCGCGTGCTCTTCTGGGTCGCCGCCGCCCTCAGCCTCCTCGTCGGCGTCCTCGTCCTCGCCCTCGTCCCCGCCGGCCGCGTCACCGGCGCCGCCGGACGCTTCGACGTCCCCGGCGCCCTCGGCCTCGGCGGCGGACTCGTCGCCCTGCTCCTCGCCGTCTCCAAGGGCTCCGTCTGGGGCTGGGACAGCGCCACCACCCTCGGCCTGTTCGCCGCCGCGGCCGTCGTCCTGCTCGCCTGGGGCGCCTGGGAACTGCGCACCCGCGAGCCCCTCGTCGACCTGCGCACCACCGCCCGACCGCAGGTCCTCATGACCAACGCCGCCTCGGTCCTCGTCGGCTTCGCGATGTACGCGCAGTCCCTCGTCGTCCCGCAGCTGCTCCAGCTCCCCGAGGCCACCGGCTACGGCCTCGGCCAGTCGATGATGGCCATGGGCCTGTGGATGGCCCCCGCCGGCCTGATGATGATGGCCCTCGCCCCGCTCGGCGCGAAGCTCTCCGCCGCCCGCGGCCCCAAGGTCACCCTCGCCGTCGGCAGCCTCGTCATCGCCCTCGGCTACGGCTCCTCGCTGCTCCTCATGGGCTCCACCTGGGGCCTGCTCGCCGTCACCCTCGTCTGCAACACGGGTGTCGGACTCGCCTACGGAGCGATGCCGGCCCTCATCATGAGCGCCGTGCCCCAGCACGAGACCGCCTCCGCCAACAGCTTCAACACCCTCATGCGCTCCATCGGCAGCTCCGTCTCCGCCGCCGTCATCGGCGTCGTCCTCGCCCAGCTGACCACCGACCTCGGCGGCCACCTCCTGCCCTCCGAGATCGGCTTCCGGGTCGCGCTGCTCATCGGCGGCGGCGTGGGCCTCGCGGCGGCCGTGCTCGCCTCGCTCATCCCCGTACGGCCCCTCACGGCCGCCCCCGCACCGGCGCCCGGCCGGCCGGCGCCGGCCGCCGAGACCGCGGCCTGACGGCCACCGACGGAAGGAAAGCCGCGGTCGCGGACGTCGTGGCGCCCGGCGGCACGATCACCGACGTCCGGCCCGGTGCTGCCGGTGGACGACGGCTGGTCCGCGGCCTGAGCCCGCTCAGGGCTTGCGGCGCGGCTTCCCGGAGCGACCGCTCTTGGGGGCCGCGCCGCCGGTACGACGGCCGCCGCCCGGCTTCTGCCCCTGCTTCTGCCCCTGTCCCTGCTTCTGGCCCTGCTTGGACTGCTGCCGCTGCTGGGCCGCCTTCGGCTTCGCCGGACGCCCGGCCTTCGCGTCCCCGGCGCCCTTGTCCCTGGCCGACTTCTCGTCCGGCCGCCGGCCGCGCGAGCTGTTCACGGTCCGCCCGCGCACGATCCCGATGAAGTCCTCCACCAGATCCGTGGTGGCCTCCTCCGGCCAGGACAGCGCCACCTGCGACTGCGGCGTCCCCGTGATCGTCCGGTACGTGAGGTCCTTGCGGTGGTGCAGCCGCGCGAGCGACTGGGGCACGATCAGCAGCCCGATCCCCGCCGCCACCAGCTCGATCGCGTCGGCCGTCGTCGCCGGACGCTCGAACGCGGGCTGTCCCGGCGGGCCGTCCCAGTCCAGCGTGTCGTCCAGCGGATGCAGCACGATCTCGTCGGCGATGTCCTCGACGCTCACCTCGTCCGCCGCCGCCACCACGTGGTCCTTCGGGCAGACGACGACGGTCAGCTCCGTGTACAGCGGGATGGCGCTGAGGTCCGTACGGTCCACCGGCAGCCGCACGAAACCGGCGTCGGCGCCGCGCTCCCGCAGCACCGCCTCGGCCTCGCCCGGCTGCACCTGCAGCAGCTCAAGGGGCACGTCGGGCAGCCGCTCCCGCCAGATCCCCACCCACTTGCCCGGCGTCACGCCCGGCACGTACGCGAGCCGGAACGACGGGCCCTGGGCCGGGGCGTCGGCGGCCTCGGCGGCCGCGGAGGCGGAGGGAACGGGGGAAGAGGAGGTGTCCGAGCCTGTCACCAGGCCAGATTACCGGCCGTGGTCGGCAGGGGCGCCCCTGCCCGATATTCTTGTCGCATGACGCAGCACCAGAGCGCCCAGACCATGAAGCCCGCCACCGCGGCGAAGAAGCTGGGTGTGTACCTCGATGCCACCCCCGCCGAGTTCCGTGAGGGTGTCGTCTCGCGTGCCGAGCTCGCCGCCCTCCAGACCGATCCGCCGGAGTGGCTGCGCGAACTGCGCCGCACCGGCCCGCACCCCCGCCCCGTCGTGGCGGCCAAGCTGGGCATCTCCATCTCCGGCCTCGCCCGCGGCGGAGTCACCGAGGCGCTCACCACCGAGCAGATCGAGGCTCTCAAGGACGAGAACCCCGAGTGGCTCCAGAAGGAGCGCACCACCCAGGCGGAGGTCCGCAAGGAGACCGTCCGCATCAAGGAGATGCGCGCAGAGAAGGCCGCCCGCGCCCAGCAGGACTGAGCAGTACCGACCGCGCGGCGGTCCGGGCCCTCATGAGGTCCCGGCCGCCGCCGCGGTAAGCCGCCGTCGCGGTAAATCGGGTGCACCGGCTCCGCCCGTTTGGTGCAATCGCCGGATGCGAAGCGAGACCGGCACCCGCCGACCCGACGAGACGCCCGACGTACCGATGACGGTCGACGTACCGATGACGGTCGACCTCGGGCGGTTCGCCGACGCGGTCACGCCCTGGGCCGAGACCTCCTGGCGCGCGGCCGCCCTCGCCTGGGCCGAGCAGGGACTCGCCCGCCACGGCCTGGCCGAGACGGGACCGCGAGAGGCGCGGATCCGGCCCTGGTCGATCCTCGTCCGCTTCCGTACGGGGCCGGGTGCGCGCGACGCCGTCTGGTTCAAGGCGAGCGCCCCGGCCGCCGGATTCGAGGCGGCCCTCGGCGGCGCGCTCGCCGAGTGGGTGCCCGAGCACGTGATGACGCCGCTCGCCGTCCACGCCGAGCACGGCTGGTCACTGCTCCCCGACGGAGGCCCGCTCCTGCGGAACGTCCTCGACGCGGGCGAGGCCGGAGCGGCGGACTGGCTGGCTGCCGTCGGCCAGTACGCGCGCATGCAGCGCGCCCTGACCCCGTACGCCGACCGGCTGACCGCCCTCGGCGTGCCCAGCGCCCGCACCGCCCACCTGCCCGGGATCTTCGACCGGCTCGTCGAGGAGAACCCGACCCTCTCCCCGGACGCCCGCCGCTCGCTGCGGGCCCGGCGCCCCCGGCTGCTCGACTGGTGCGCGGAGCTCGACGCCCTCGGCATCCCCGACTCGCTCGACCACTGCGACCTCCACGACGGCCAGGTCCTCACCCCCGCCCCCGGACGCTTCACCTTCTTCGACTGGGGCGACGCCGGCGTGGCACACCCCTTCGCCAGCCTCCTCGTCCCGGCGCGCGACGTGCGCGAACGGTACGGGCCCGAAGCCGTGGCGGGCGTCCGCGACGCCTATCTGGAGCCCTGGACCGAGCTGGGCGCGCCCCTGCCCGAGCTGCGCCGCGCCGCGACCCTCGCCGTCCGCCTCGGAGCCATCGGCCGCGCGGTCTCCTGGGGCCGGCTCTTCCCCGGCACCCCGGCCGGGGACTGCCACGAGGCGGGCGCCTACTGGGTCGAGGAGCTCTTCGCCGAGTCCGACCTGCTCTGACGGGCGCCCGCCGGATCCCGCCGGGCGACGAGGTGCAACAGCCGGGCGGTGTGCTTGTACGGCGCCCGCCCGGCCGTCGCGATCTCCAGGCGCTCCAGGCGGGCGTAGTACGCGGGGTCGAACTTCACCGTGTCGTCGGGGATGTAGTCGCAGAACACCCGGATCCCGTAGTGGTGGACGTCTGCGCAGCCGAGCGCACGGAGCGTCGCGCTCAGCTCCTCGGCCGTGTGCAGCCGCAGCTCGGCGTCGAACATCTCGGTGTGCACGGTCGGCGCGTCCAGCGCTCGCAGCACGGCATCCGGATCCATCGTCCGCACGGCCGAACGCAGCGGCTCCGAATGCCGGTTCATGGCGATGACCGACACCAGACCGCCGTCGCGCAGCGCCCCGAGCGCCACGCCGAGCGTCGCCGCCTCGTCGGACGCGTACGGCAACAGGCCGTGGCAGAGCACCACATCGAACCGGCCGTCCGCCAACTCGGCCGGAAGCGCGCCCACTTCGGCCTCCACGCAGGTGACGAGACCGGCCACGCCCGCCTCGGCGGCGCGGCGCGCCGCGACGGCCAGCATGGCCGGCGCGTAGTCGACGACGGTCACGTGATGGCCGAGTGCGGCGAGCCGCAGCGCGTCACCACCGTCCCCGCCGCCGAGATCGAGCACCCGCAGCGGACCGTCGCCCGACTCGGCGAGATGCGGCGCGAGATCGGCCTCGGCGACGGCGTACCGCAGCCGCCCCCACGGCGCCTCCTGCCAGTCCTGCCACGCGGCGACACCCTCGTCGAAACTCTGCGAAGCCATGGTCCTCCCTCCCGGCCGGCCCCGCTGTCCGGGCCGCCCTTGATCCACCGTTCCGGCGCCCTGCGGGCGCCTCGGTGTGTGCATGTCGATCATGAAGCACCTGGGGGTCATGAAGCACCTGGGCGTCATGACGCGCACGGGAGTCATGGGGGCGCGCGGGGGGCATGACGCGCGCGGGGATCCTGAGGTGCATGGGGGTCAGGCTGCCCGCATCCCCTCCGGTACGGAGGCCCGCAGCGCCTCGATGAGCGCCGCGACCGCCGGGTGCGTGCCGGCGCCGCTGCGGAAGGCGATCCGGGTCCTGCGGCGCACCGGCAGCGCGGTCAGGCACGCCCCGGGCGGTGGGTCCGTCGCCCCCAACTCCGGTACGACCGCCACGCCCTGGCCCGACGCCACGAAGGCGAGCACCGTCGCGAACTCGTCCACCTGGTGCCGTACGCGCGGCACGAACCCCGCCGTCCGGCACACCTGCTCGGTCACGGCCCGGCACAGCGTGTCGGGAGCCGCCATGATCCACGGAGCGTCCCGCCGGCGCGCGAGCACGGCAAGGCCGTCGGCTCCGTCGGCGGGCTCGTCAGCTCCGTCGGGCCGGGGAGCGGGCGCGGGTGCGGGCTCGGGCGACGCCAGGTACATCGCCTCCTCGCACAGCGGCTCGGCGGCGAGCCCCGGCTCCAGGGGCGTGGGCACCAGGTCGTAGTCGTGGACCAGGGCCACGTCGAGGTCGCCCGCGCGCAGCGCGTGCGCCATCCCGGCCGGATCGGTCTCGGAGACCATCGGCTCCAGGGCCGGATGCCGGGCGGCCAGCAGGACGAGCGCCTGCGGCACGATCGCACGGGTCGCGGTCGGGAAGGCGCCGATCCGCAGCGGCCCGGCCGGTCCGTGCCGGGCCTCGGCGAGTTCGGCGGCCGCCTGCTCCAGGCGTTCCAGGACCGCCTCCGCGTGCCGTACGAGGTTCGCGCCGGCCGGCGTGAGCCGCACGCCGCGCCCGGAGCGCTCCAGGAGCGCCACGCCGGCCTCCCGCTCCAGGGTGCCGAGCTGTTGCGACACCGCCGACGGGGTGAACGACAGGGCGTCGGCGACGGCGGCGATGGTGCCGCGCAGGGCCAGTTCGCGCAGCAGGCGCAGACGTCGCACATCGAGCATCAGCTCAGCTTACGCTTCGCATCAAAAATGCGAACTGGACCTGAAGGTCCGGCCCGAGCACCCTCAATGGCATGGCACAGGACCACGCACACGACATCGCCCCGGGCTTCAGCCCCTCCGGGATCCACGTTCCCCTCGTCACGCCCTTCGCCCACGACGGCCGCCCCGACCTCGACGCCCTGGCCGGACTCGCGCACTCCGTCCTCGACGACGGTGCCGCCGGGCTCGTCGCGCTCGGCACGACCGGCGAGGCGGGCGCCCTCGAACCCGAGGAGCGCCGCGCCGTCGTCGACACGTGTGCCCGGGTCTGCCGGGAGCGCGACGCACAGCTCGTCATCGGCGCGGGCGGCGGCGCCACCGCCTCCGCCGCCCGCGACCTGGCCGGACTCGCCCGGTGGCCGCAGGCGCGGGCCGCCCTGGTCACCGTCCCGGCCTTCGTGCGCCCCTCGCCGGAGGGGGTGATCGCCCACTTCACGCGGCTGGCCGCCGACAGCCCCGTACCGCTGGTCGTCTACCACATCCCGTACCGCACCGGCCGTTCGCTCGACGCCGGCACCCTGCGCGCCCTCGCCGCCGTCCCGGGCGTGATCGGCGTCAAGTACGCCGTCGGTGGCATCGACCAGGACACCGTCGACCTCCTCGGCCACCTGCCGCCCGGCTTCGCCGTCCTGGCGGGCGACGACGCCTTCGTCTCCCCGCTGCTCGCCCTCGGCGCCCCCGGCGCCATCCTCGCCTCGGCCCACCTGGCGACCGACCGCTTCGTCGGGCTCGCCGCCGCCTGGCGCGACGGCGACGTGGCGCGGGCCCGCGCCCTCGGCCACCGCCTCACCCGCCTCTCCGCCCGGCTGTTCGCCGAACCCAACCCGGTGGTGGTCAAGGCCGTCCTCCACGCCCAGGGCCGCATCCCGACCCCCGGCGTCCGCCTCCCGCTCCTCCCGGCGTCCGAGGCATCGGTGGCGGCGGCCCTGGCGGAGCTCGCGGCGCTGGACGCGGCTGAACCCGCACTGGTCTCCGCGTAGTCGAGCGGTCCTCCCGCACCGACAGGGCGGAACCGTGGCATGTACACGGTGCGTCCCCCTGCGTGCACCGGGTGAGCGGAGCCCCGGTGCGCCCACGCCCGACGCAGGAGGAGCACCATGGCCACGCACGGCACGACCCCGCCGCCCGCGCGCAGGAGCGGCGGCTGCCTCTCGGCGCTGTTGATCATCGCGGTCATCCTCGGCCTCGCCTACGGCGCCTCCAAGTTCTTCGACGACAAGAACAAGTCGTCGTCGTCTTCGTCGTCCTCGTCGTCCTCCGGCGGCAAGGACGGCGCCTGGAACGTCGGCGACTGCGGCGGCCCCGACCCGGACGACGCGCCCGACGGCTACCGCGCGGTCGGCTGCGGCGACTCCGGTGCGACCTTCAAGGCGCTCGCGGTGATGGAGGCCAGCATCCTGCCCGACGCCATCCAGTGCCCGGCCGGCACCGACCTCATCATCCAGGTCAAGATCTCCTTCGGCTCCGGCGGCGACAAGAGCGGCGGCATCCCCAGCAAGACCGTCTGCGGACGCAACCTCTCGGGCGGTCACCCGGGCGACGCGGGTGCGGGTGGCGGCCAGCTCGTCAGGGGCGACTGCGTGACCGATACGGCCCGGGAGGTGCCGTGCGCCCAGGCCGCCGGCAGCGGCTACAAGGTGCTCGACCTGGTCAAGGACGTGAAGCAGTGCCCGTCCGGCACCACCGAGCCCATGCGTCTCACGCTCGCGATCGGCCGACCGTACGACGTGATCTGCGCCGCCAAGGCCTGAGCGGTGGCGCGGGGCCGGGCCCGGGACGTCCGATCAGAGGACGGGCGCCTCGAAGTCCCATGTGGGGCGCACGCGTTGGCGGGCCGACACGGTCTGCGGATGGCGGGCGCCCAGAGTGCGGGTGAGCGAGTGGACGGCCTCGCCCTCCAGAACGCCGGCCTCCCCGGTCAGTCGCAACGCGCGCAGGTCGACGGCGAGCGCCACCCGGCAGGCGAGCGTGAACGGGTGCTCGTCTCCGAGGGTGTTCTCGGCCCGGAGCAAGGTGTTGCGGCCCAGCTCGGCGTCCTCGTCGAGCCGGCCGATGGCTGCACGGGCGCCGCTGGTGGCCAGGGCGCAGCAGAGGGTCCAGGGATGGTCCGGTCCGACGGACTCGGCCAGACCGATCAACGCGGCCTCCAGGAGGTCGAGCGCGCCGGCCCCTTCGCCCGCCGCCTCCATGGCGAGCGCGGTGCTGATCAGCATGCCGGTGGCGACGGGGTGGGCGGGCCCGAGGAGGTCGCGGTAGCCGGCCTCCGCCTCGTCGACGAGCTCGCGGGCCTTGTCGACGTCGCCCTGCGCGCGCAGGAAGTTGCCGTAGTCGTTGAGGAAGCTCAGCGTCGCGTGATGGCCGCGGCCGTGGACCTGCTCGAGTTGTTCCAGGAGGCCGGCCATGGTGGCGCCGAGATCCGGCTGGAGGGCACCGCCCCTTCGCCGGCACCGGATCAGCTGGACGCGGGCTTCGAGGGTCTGCGGGTGCAGGGAGCCGAGCACCTGCTCGTGCATCCGCAGCGTGGACTCCTGGCGGGCCAGGGCCTCGCGGTAGCGGCCCAGCAGGCGGAGGTCCTCGGCGACGGCGAGGCCGGTGCCGAGGGTGGTGACGGTCGGGGGGAGGAGCGCGCGCTCGCCGCGCGCGAGCGTGGCGGTGTCGTGCTCGTAGGCGTCTTCGTAGCCGCCGAGGAGCCGCATGCCGCGTCCGAGGTCGTTGCGGGCGGCGAGAGTGGCGACGTCGGTGTCGCCGAGCAGCCGTTGCGCCTCGATCAGGGCCCGGTGCTGGAGGTTGCCGGCCTCCTGGTACTCGCCGAGGTGGCGCAGGTCGCTCGCGAGAGCGCCGTCGCAGAGCATGTTGCCGAGCTCGTTGGCGGGGGTGGCCCCGCCGAGCCGCTCGCGCAGCCCGAGGTTGAGACGCTGGGCGTCGTAGACGCGTCCCTCGGCCCGTACCAGGCTGCTCTCGTGGAGCGTCAGATCGACCATCTGCTGTGAGAGCGGGTCCATGAACTCGCTCCACTCGGCGCGGATCTGCCCGGCCAGGCGGATCCCGGTCCTGTACGCGCCGCTGTGCACGCTGTAGCGCAGGCAGTTGAGCACGGTGTTCTGGACGCCCCGGCTGCCGCTGGTGAGGGCTCCGGAGGGTTCGAGGTGGGGCAGGAGTTCGGCGTAGCGGGGCCAGTTGCGGCTGTCCAGGGGGTTGCCGGGGTCGGCCCAGGGGAGCAGGCTGCGGACGGCTTTGCGGTAGGTGTCGCGGTGGGGGCCGTCGGTGAGCTCGGCGACGATGTCGTGGACGTGCCGGTGCATGTGCACCGTGTCCGCGTAGGTGACGAGGCCACGGGTCTCGCGGGTGAGCAAGGAGTGATCGACGAGGGTGTCCAGGGCCCTGTTCCACGCCGGCTGGTCGCCGATCATCCACCGCTGTTCCTTCGGCAGGTCCACGGGGTGTTCGCGCACCATGCCGAGGGGGATCCGCCCAGGTCCGAACGCTACGGCGAGGTTGAGAACGTCGAAGGCCTGTGGCTGGGAGCGCCGGAGCTCCGCCAACAGGATCGACCAGTTGGCGTAGGAGTCGTGGGGGACTCCCGCCACGGCCGCCGGGCCCCCGAAGAGGGAGAGCCGCTTTTCCTGGACCATCCGCAGGTACTCGGGGACCTCCATGCGGGACTCGCCGAGCCAGGCGGCGGCCTGGACGAGCGGCAGCGGCACGTCGCCGAACTCGGCGGCGACCTCGTCGGCCTCGGACGCGGTGATGTGCGGGGCGCGCCGCATCAGGTAGGCGGTGGACTCGGCCCGGTCGAAGCCCGGGACGTCGAGCACATCGGTGTGGTCGCGCCAGCCGCGGTTGCGTGAGGTGACGAGGACGTGGCCGGGGCCCCGCGGCAGGAAGGTGTGCGCGCCGTCGGTGTCGTCCCAGCCGTCGAAGACGACGAGCCAGCGGGAGTACGGGTCGCCGCGGCCGAGCGCCTCGCGGACGGCGCGGATGCGTTCGCCGGGCTCGTTGCCGGTGGTGAGGCCGAGCTGGGCGGCGAGTTCGCCGAAGCGGTCGCGCAGCACGTTGCGGTCGCCGGAGTCCACCCACCAGACCACGTCGTAGTCGGAGCTGAAGCGGTGGGCGTACTCCGAGGCGATCGCGGTCCTGCCGATGCCGGACATGCCGAGCAAGGTGCAGGCGCCGCCGCCGCGCTCGGCGTCCGTGAGCCGGGTGCGGAGCTCGGAGAGGAGGCCGTCCCGGCCGGTGAAGCGCGGGTCGCGGCGCGGAACCTCGCCCCAGATACCGGGCGGCGTGTCCGGGTGACGTACGGACACCCGCGCGAGTGAACCGAGCGGGGACCGGCGGCGGCGCGCGATGCCGAGCCCGCTCAGCAGCCGGGCCTCCGCCTCCTCCTCGCCGACGCCCCACAAGTCGACCGGCTCCAGTATCGTGGCCGCCGACGGCAGCGTCCGGTTGGTGAGGCTGACCGCGGCGAACCGCTCGGCGTGCGCCGCGACGAACCCGCGCAGCACGTCGTTCCACTCGCCGGCCTGTCGCGGTCCCTGGTCGGCGAACCAGTCGCCGAGCACGAGCAGGATCCGGCCCCGGGTGAGCAGCAGGTCCTTGAAGTAGTCCTCCCGCGGCACCCCGCGCACCTGATCCCAGCGCCGCTGCGTCACGCGGCAGCCGTGGGCCTCCAGCCGCTGCGCGATCCACGCCGCCCAGGACTGGTGGTAGCCGGGGTGGACGACCGTGAAGTGCCGTACGTCGTCGCCGCCCGCCGCCTCGGCCTGCTCCATATCGGCAATATCGCCCGCGCCCGGCGCGGACCGCGTCTCCGCCTGCTCGCGCCGCTCTCTGAGCAGCGCCACCTCCTCCTGGAGTTCTCCGCAACGCCGCTCGACGCGTGCGAGCCGCCGCTCGGTCGCGCCGAGCGCCTCGCGGAGTTCCGCCACCCGTCGGAGCAGCGCCCTGCTCCACGCCGCGTCCGGCCGGCCGTACGCGGCGTTCGTCACCCAGGCCAGGTCGCCCGTGGCGTTCTGGCCGAACTGCTGGGGTTCCGGGGACCCGCGTTCGAGGAGCGCCGACCGGGACGCCTGCCAGATGGTGTTGAGCGTCAGTTCGGGCCCGGCGGCGGGCAGGCCGCTTTCGAGGATGTCGATCAGGACCCCGGTGAACTCCGGGTAGGGCTGGTCGTCGTGGGCGAAGGCCCGCTGGGTGCTGGAGGCCGAGGTGAGCAGGTACGTTCCCTCGATCGCCGCCTGCTCGGAGAGTTCGGCCCGGGTGATGCCCTGGGGTCCCATGCTGCCGGCCAGTCCGCTGTAGCAGCAGTCGAGCAGCACGATCCGCCGCTTGGCCCGGTGGCCCGCCTTGAGCGTGCGGCGGATGTCGTCGTAGACGATGCTGCCGATCTGCGGATGCTCGTCGTCGGCGCCGGTCAGGGCCAGATGCAGCTGTTGTCCCGCTCTGTCGCGCAGTCCGTGTCCCGCGAAGTACAGCAGCAGCGTGTCCGTGGCGGCCTTCGCCGCTTCCTTGACGGCGGCGAGGATCTCGTCCCGTCCCGCCTCGGCGCCGAAGACCGTGACACGGTCCTCGTGCAGTCCCCAGACCGCCGGGTCCCGCAGCAGCTCGGCCAGCCGGTCGCGCCCTCGGCCGACGGGGCGCAGCGAGGGCAGGTCCCGGTACTCGTCGATGCCGATCAGCACGGCACGGCTCGCCCCTGGGTCAGGAAGCGCCACCGTTTTCTCCGCCCTCGCCCTCGGAGACCTGGTCTCCCTCGGAGCCCTGGTTCCCCTCGGATCCCGGGTCCCCCACGGCCGGAGCCAGGAGTTCCACGATGCGCGCGGCGGTCTCGGGCGAGGCGTCCGTGACCGTGATCCGGGCGCCGTCCCGCTCGATGAGCACCGCCGCGTCCTGCCGGCGCCGGGGCAGCGAGGCGCGGAACGCCATGTGCGCGTAGACGAGTCCGGCGGCCGAGAAGCCCGATCCCACGAGCAGCTGGATCCAGCCGGACGGATCCCCGCTCATCGCTCCGGAACCCGGAGCCGGCCCGCCTCCCGACCGCGAGATCTCCGCGTGGTGCCCCACCGCCCGGTCCTCGGTCAGCCAGTCGTGGAGCGCCTGCGTGAGCTCTTCGTCCTCCCCGGACCCGTCGGCAGTCACCAACAGCCGGATCTGCATACGATCTCCCCCTCCTGGCCGTCCCGCAGGGAGATTCTGCACGCCGAGCGGCTCTCATGAACCCCGGTTGGCGACCCTCGTCCTTTTCGTCTCCCGCCGGCGCACCTCTCAGTGGTGCGTCGCCGCGCGGCGATCCACCGTCGCCACGGCCGTGTTCACCAGCGCGACGATCCCGAAGGCCAGGCCCCACGCCGGATGCCCGACGCCGTACAGCGCGGCCACCGCCGCCCCGAAGACCAGCGCCTTCACGGCGAGGATCCCCGCCAGCGGCACCCGGATCCGCGCCTTGGGCGCGGCGAACAGGCCCCAGAGCACGGCTGCCGCGGCGGGCGCCGCGACGGCGAGAACCAGCCGCAGCGCGACCGGGCCGGTGCTGTGCCAGCCCCACCAGGCGAGGCAGCCGAGGGCCGCGATTTCCAGGAGGAACGCGAGGCCCTCGTTGAACACGTGCAGGGGAGCGGGGAGTCTCATGGGGGTCATTCTGCGCCAGGATCGCCCTGAGGCATCCACGCGCGTCAACTGGCTTTTCAAGATCGTCGCATGACGTTCCGTCAGATCAACAATGCGTAACGGAAAGGGATACGGCGGGCAGAATCCTTCCCTCCGGTAGTGGCGTCCTGGGATCTTGCGACCACCCCACACCACACAGGGTCCGGCCGGTGCCACCCGCACCACCGGACCATCGGAGGACGCATTGTTTTCCCAGATACCCCGCCGGATATCGAACCGGCTGAGGATCCCGATCGCCGCCGCCGCGGTCGTCGGCGCCACCGTCGCCCTCGCCAGCCCCGCGCAGGCCACCATCGAGCCCACGGGCCGGACCCAGTCCCACGCCCCGGCGGCCACGCCGGCGCCGCGTGCGGTCAGCGGCGCGCAGCAGCTCGCCGGCGCCTGGGCCGCCGGCACCCGCGCCTACCTGGTGATCACGACGCCCGGCGACACCACCGCCGTACGGAACGCGGTCGCCGCCAACGGCGGTAGCGTCTTCGCCTCCTACGACGCCATCGGCGTCGTCGTCGCCCACTCGACCTCCGCCTCCTTCGCCGCCACCATGCGCGGCGTCGCCGGCGTCGAGCAGGTCGGCGCGACCCGTACCTCCGACGTCCCCGCGGACGCGTACAACCCGGCCCTGCCCGCCAATCCGACCCAGTCCGCGACCACGCTGACCGAGTCGAACCGCTGGGACATGACCCAGATCAAGGCCGACCAGGCCTGGGCCGTCACCACCGGCTCCGCGTCCGTGAAGGTCGGCGTCCTCGACACCGGCGTCGACGACCAGCACCAGGACATCGCGCCCAACTTCGACGCCGCCGACTCCGTCTCCTGCGCCTACGGCAAGGCCGACACCCGCGCCGGCGCCTGGCGGGACGTCGACACCCACGGCACGCACGTCGCCGGCACCATCGCCGCGGCGAAGAACGGCAAGGGCGTCGTGGGCGTCGCGCCCGGAGTGAAGGTCGCCTCCGTCCGCATCGCGGAGCCCACCAGCACGCTGTTCTACGCGGAGAACACCGTCTGCGCCCTGGTGTGGGCGGGTGACCACGGCTTCAAGGTCACCAACAACAGCTATTACACCGACCCGTGGCAGTTCAACTGCCCGGACAACGTCGACCAGGCCGCCATCATCGAGGGCGTCCGCCGCGCCCAAGCGTACGCCGAGTCCAAGGGCTCGCTCCAGGTCGCCGCGGCCGGCAACTCCAACTACGACCTGGCCAACAAGACGACCGACACCGAGAGCCCCAACGACTCCACGCCGGTCACCCGCACCATCACCAACGCCTGCCTCGACATCCCGACCGAGCTGCCCGGCGTCGTCACGGTCGCCGCGCAGGCCAGCGGCGGCGCCAAGGCGTCGTACTCCAACTTCGGCAACGGCGTCATCGACGTCGCCGCGCCCGGCGGCGACGGCGCAACCGGTGTCTACTCGACCCTGCCGGGCGGCAAGTACGGCACCAAGAGCGGTACGTCGATGGCCTCCCCGCACGTGACCGGTGTCGCCGCGCTCATCGCCAGCGTCAACCCGGCGTACACCCCGGCGGACATCCGCGCGGCGCTCGCCGCGCAGGCCACCGACAAGGCGTGCCCCGCCGACACCCGCTGCACCGGCACCACCGCGAAGAACGGCTTCTTCGGCGAAGGCGCGGTCGACGCCCTGAAGGCGGTCGCCGGCTCGACGCCGCCGCCCACCGGCCCGTACTTCGAGAACCTCACCGACGTCGCCGTCCCCGACAACACCACCGTCGAGAGCCCGATCACGGTCTCCGGCGTGACGGGCAACGCCCCCGCCACCCTCAAGGTCGGCGTCGACATCAAGCACACCTACCGCGGTGACCTCGTCGTCTCCCTCGTGGCGCCCGACGGCACCGTGTACCTCCTGGAGGACTTCCCCAACAGCGACAGCGCGGACGACGTCCTCAAGACGTACACCGTGGACGCGTCCGCCGAGCCGGCGAACGGCGTCTGGAAGCTCCGCGTCCAGGACGTCGCGACCCAGGACACGGGCCGCATCGACGCCTGGAACCTGACCTTCTAGGCCAGGCGCGCGAAGAGGTCGCGGAGCGCTCACGACACGAGCCCCCGGGAGTCGGTTCCCGGGGGCTCGGCGCTGCTCGGTCCGGCCGCGGCCTACAGGTCGGTCAGCTCCTCCGCGTACACCTGCGACAGCGGCTGCGGCCCCACGTACTGCTGGCAGTTGCACTGCCCCGCCTCGTACCGGACCGGCTTCTTGTTCTCGTCCCAGGCGACCGGGATCTCCACCCGCTCGTGGCACCGGCCCTGCTTGTCGTGCTTGGCCAGGTGGTGCGTGCACCCGCACACCGGCTCGGGCCCCCGGCTCGCCGACTCGACCGCCAGCCGCTCCTGACGCGCGGCGTCGAGGATCTCCATCTTCCGCTCGTGACGGTGCTTCAATGCCGTGCGGACGTTGTCGGCGACCCATGCGAACCCGCCCGTCCAGAACAGGATGAGCAGTACCCAGATCCAGTTCATGCGATTCCCCGTCCCCTGTCTCCCCGTAGGTCTTCGCGAGCAGAATAGGCGAAATGGGCGAACACCAGTGTCAGGGCAGCGGGCGGGAGTCCTCCTGGCCCCGCGGGAGGAACGCCGGGCGCAGCGCCGGGTCGACCGGGTCGTAGTAGCGGTGGAAGACGGGGGTGGCCGAGCCGGAGAGCGGGGGGACGATCCAGCTCCAGTCGGCCGGGGTCGGGCGGCCGTGGCGGCTCTCCTGGGCGATGTGGCGGATGAACCGCTCCGACTCGGTGTGATGGTCGGCCACCGTCACGCCCGCCTCCTGGAAGGAGTGCAGCACCGCCACGTTGAGCTCGACCAGCGCCCGGTCGCGCCAGAGCGTGCGCTCGGAGGAACGGTCGAGGCCGAGCAGATCGGCCACCACCGGGAGCAGATCGAGGCGCTCGGTGTCCGCGAGGTTGCGGGCGCCGATCTCGGTGCCCATGTACCAGCCGTTGAACGGCGCCGCCGGATACCGTACGCCGCCGATCTCCAGGACCATGTCGCTGATCGCCGGCACCGCGTACCAGCGCAGGCCGAGCCCCGCGAACCAGTCGTGCTCCGGATGGCTCAGCGGCACCTCCAGCACGCTGTCGTCCGGCAGTTCGTACCACTCCGGCCGGGACGCGGCCGTGCCGGGACGTTCCTGCACCATCAACGGCAGTACCTGGAAGGCCTCTTCGTCCCGCTTCCAGCCCAACTCGCGCGCCCGCAGCGTCATCTCCGCGCCGCGCGGATCGCCGGTCCACCGGCCTTCCGGCGTGCGGTGACCGGCGTAGCGCACCAGCTGGTCGTTGACGATCCGCGCCGCGGGCCGCCCCGGCCGGTCCGGCGCGAAGACGGAGACGACGGGCCTGATCCGGCCGGCGTTCCCGGCGAGCCGCAGATGCTCGAAGCACTCGGCCGCCATGTCGTCCGCGGCCGTGACGTGCCGCAGGTCCCGCACGACGAGGCTGCGCCAGTACAGCCGGCCGATGCAGCGGGCCGCGTTGCGCCAGGCGACGCGGGCGCCGAACGCGAGCTCCTCGGGGGAGTGTTCGTAGGTGCCGGTCCGCTCGATCTCGGCCAGCACCTCCCGTATCCGCGCCTCCACGTCCCCCGCGTGGGGCTGTTCGGAGTGGAACTGGCGGATGAAGTCCAGCGCCTGGAGCCGGTCCACCGAGGACGGTGGACGCCGGACCGGGGCCGCGGGGGCCCCGCTCGCGGCGCCCGCCCCGAACGGGCAGCCGCTGCTCGCGGGGGCGGGCGCGGGAACGGGGACGTGGACCGGCGCGGGGGCCGGCTTGCGACGGCGACTCAGACTGAAGACCAAGGTGTTTCCTCCCGGCCCCCATGACTACCGTACGAACATGCTCAGGTGTGGAGAGTAGTCGAATGTCTCATGGGGGCCGGGCCGGCCTGGTAGGGTGCCGCTTTTCCGCCTGAATCGTCCTACTCGGTTTTCCGTCCGAATCGTCCTACTCGGCGACCGTGATCGCCTGTACGGGGCAGGCCCGCGCCGCCTCGCGGACCAGCGGCCCGCCCGCCCCGTCCTCGCGACCGGGCACGACCGTGCCGAAGCCGTCATCGTCCTGGGTGAAGACGTCGGGCGAGACCAGCGCGCACTGGCCGGCCCCGATACAGACGCCCGTGTCGATCGAGATGTGCATCCGCAGGCTTCCTCTCGCCGTGCTCCGGTTCACCATGTGACGGGGAGTTCGAGCATCCCCTGGATCGTGTCGCCCGGCTTGAACGGGATCTCCTCGGCGGGCGCCGCGAGCCGCAGCCCGGGCAGCCTCCGCAGCAGCGTCCCGAGCGCGATCTCCAGCTCCATCCGCGCCAGGTTCTGGCCCAGGCACTGATGGATCCCGAACCCGAACGCCACGTGGTGCCGCGCGGGACGCGACCAGTCGAGGTCGTCCGGGTCCGCGTAGACGGATCCGTCCCGGTTGATCACGGACGTCGAGAACACCACGCCCTCGCCCGCCCGGATCACGACGCCCTCCACCTCCACGTCCTCGCGCGCGACCCGCAGCAGCCCGTCCGCGATCGACAGGAACCGCAGCAGCTCCTCCACCGCCGCCGGCACGAGCGCGGGGTCGGCGCGCAGTTCCGCGAGCCGGGAGGGATGGCGCAGCAGCGTGTAGGTGCCGAGCGAGATCATGTTCGCGGTCGTCTCGTGCCCGGCGACCAGCAGGATCGTCGCCAGCTGCACCAGCTCCTGGCGGTCGGGCCCGCCCTCCTGGACCTGGCGCGCGACCAGGTCGTCGAGGACGCCGTCACCCGGTTCGGTGCGCTTGCGGTCGATCAGGTCGCCCAGGTAGTCCTCCAGTCGCTTCAGCGCCTCCTCGGTGTCCGCGGCCGTCGGGCCGCGCAGCAGCCGCCGGGACTGCTCCTCGAAGAACTCGTGGTCCGCGTAGGGCACGCCGAGCAGTTCGCAGATCACGATCGACGGCACCGGCAGCGCGAACGCGCTGACCAGCTCCGCCGTCGGCCCCGCGGCCTCCATGGTGTCGAGCAGTCGGTCCACGATGGCCTGGATGCGGGGCCGCAGCCCCTCCGCCCGGCGCAGGGTGAAGCTCGGGATCAGCAGGCGGCGCTGGGCGTTGTGCTCGGGGTCGTCCCAGCCGAGCAGCGCGGCGCGCCGGCGCCGGCGCACGGCCGTGGCGCGTTCGGTCGGCAGCGGGAAGTCGCCGCGGGTGGAGTCGGTGGACAGGCGCTGGTCGGCGAGCAGGGCCCGCGCGGCCTGGTGTCCGGTCACCATCCACACCTGGCGCCCGTCCCACAGGGTCACCCGGGACAGCGGGCGTTCCTCGCGGAGCGGGTCGTAGGCGGCCGGGGGGTGGTAGGGGCAGGTGCGGTCCTGGGGAAAGGCCACGGCTTCGGTCATGGGGACCTCACAGACGGCGGTCGAGGGTCTCTTTGGCGCTTCGGCTCCTGGTTGCCGCCTCCACTACATGCCTCAGGCATCTATTCGGTCTACATGCAGTTCGGCCAAACCGCCGGAACGAGCGCATCCATTCGGCCGGGCGAGTGAGTCATGCCGCACGAGGCGCGTGGGTACGCATCACCCACGGCCACACGTGACGGAAGGGGCGGGGGAGAAGGTGCTGAGCGACGAGGACGTTCTGGCGGCGGTGCAGCGCGGCCTGAAGCAGCGCGGGGAGCCCGCGCGGACGCTCCGGCGGGTCGAGGCGAAGATCACCCGGCACCTCCTCCTCGAAGGGGAGATCGTGCGCTGCATCGAGAGCCGGGAGGAGAAACCGCAGCTCCACCGCGGCCCCGTCGACCTGTCCGAGCGGCCGCAGTACGAGACCGACATCGACGAGCACCCGATCCCCGCCCCGCGCGACCCGGCCGACCGCGTCACCCACACCCTGGTGCGGCGCGGGACCGTGCGGGACCGGGCCTGCGACGCCTGCGGCAACGGCAGGACGCAGTGCGGGCGGTGCCGGGGAGCGGGCGACATCCCCTGCGAGCCGTGGACCGCCTGCGAGACCTGCCGCGGACTCGACAGCTGCCGGCGCTGTGACGGCACCGGCCGCCGCACCCGCGAGGCCCCCGACGACGAGCCGGACAAGGACGAACGCGTCACCTGCGCGATGTGCGGCGCCGGGGACGCCGCGTGCGCCGCCTGCCGCGGCCGTGGCAGGCAGAAGTGCGCGCGGTGCGAGGGGAAGTCGACGCGCACCTGCCCCGCGTGCTCCGGCGACGGAACGGCCGCGTGCGACCGGTGCGCCGGTACGGGACGGCTGGTGACCTGGACCGAGGGCGTCGTCGAGTGGAGGCCGCACACCGACACGATCGCACCGGCGGCCGACATTCCCTTCCGCGCCGGGCGCCAGGCCCGCGAGCGCGGCGACTGGACGACCGTCGAGGCCTCCGGCGAGCGGGCGGCCCCACCGCCGGACACCGCCACCGAGGTCACCCGCCTGCTGACCCCGCGCCTGCGCCCCCACCCCGGCGAGATCACCCGCCGGATCTCGGTGCGCCACCTCTCCGTCGCCCGCGTGACCCTCGCCGAGCACCCCCACCGCGTCTTCTTCGTCATCCCGACGGCGGCCGATCCGTACGTGGTCCGCGTGTCGTCCCCGCGCCGGGTCTGGCAGTTCGCGGCGATCGCCCTGGCGGCCGTGGCGTGCCTCGTCTTGGTGTCCTGGCTCGTCGGCTGACGGACCCCGCCCCGGTGTTTCTGTTCGGGTGCCGGCGGAAGTGGCCGAATCCCGCCTCCGCGAGGGCGCACGCCGAAGCGGGAGGTGGCGCGAACCGCGCCGCCCTCCCGCATTCCGGAGGCTCAGGCCGTGGGCGTGGTGGCGGGACTCGAGGCCGTGAGCGCCTTGAGCAGCGCCTCGAGACCGTCGGCGTAGATCCCGGTGAAGAGGTCGATGACCTCGGACTCCGTCGCGCCGTTCGGGACGAAGCGTCCGGACCACTGGACCTCGGCGGCGTCGGGCCGGCCGGGGATCGCGTGGACGCGGAGGGTGGAGAGGTAGCCCGTGACGGGGAAGGGGGCTTCCAGGATGGCGTACGTGTAGGAGCGCTCGGTCTCGTCGAAGCCGACGAGCCGCTCGACGATCACGTCGCCGTCCGGGTTGGTCAGCCGGCGGACCCGGCCGCCTTCGAGGGAGACGCTCTCGGGGATGTAGGGCAGCCAGTCGGGCAGGGCGTCGAAGCCGCCGATGAGGTCCCAGACCTGCTGGGGGGAGGCGGGCAGGACGCGGCTGACGGAGGTGGAGGCCATGATCACTTCTCCAGACGAGGTGACGGTGCGGGGCGGGGGTCAGGCGTTGAACGGGAGCGGGGCGGCCGGGCTGACCAGGCCCGCGGCGCGCAGGTCGGTCCAGAACGCGGCCGGGACGGTCTCGTTCAGGGCCGCGGTGTCCTCGGCGATACGGCTCGGGCGCGTGGCGCCGGGGATGACGGCCGCGGCCGCCGGGTGGGCGAGCGAGAACTGCAGGGCGGCGGCCTTGATGCTGACGCCGTGGCGCTCGGCCAGGGCCTTCAGCCTGGTGACGCGCTCGATGATCTCGGCCGGCGCCTGCTGGTACTCGAAGTGGGTGCCGCCGGCGAGGATGCCGGAGCTGTACGGGCCGCCGACGACCATGTCGACGCCCTGGCGCTCGGCCATGGGGAGCAGGCGCTCCAGGGCGTGCTCGTGGTCGAGGAGCGTGTAGCGGCCGGCGAGCAGGAAGCCGTCGGGCCGCGGCTCGTCGAGGGCGAGGGTCAGCTCGATGGGCTCGGTCTTGTTGACGCCGAGACCCCAGGCCTTGATGACGCCCTCGTCGCGCAGCCGGGACAGGACCCGGAAGGCGCCCGTGCGGGCCTCCTCGAACTTCTGCAGCCACGCGTCGCCGTGGAAGTCCTGCGCGATGTCGTGGACCCAGACGATGTCGAGGCGGTCGGTGCCGAGCCGCTTGAGGCTGTCCTCGATGGAGCGCTCGGTGGCCTCGGCGGTCCACTCGTGGACCATCCTGTTCGGGTTGCCGTGCTCGAACAGCCCGCCCTTCTCGCCGAGTTCGCGGGCGGTGGTCTCGTGCTCGTCGAGGATGACGCGGCCGACCTTGGTGGACAGGACGTAGGAGTCGCGGGGCCTGGTCGCGAGGACCTCGCCGAGGCGGGTCTCGGCGAGACCGGCGCCGTAGAAGGGGGCGGTGTCGTAGAAGCGGATGCCGTGGTCCCAGGCGGCCTCGACGGTGGCGCGGGCCTCCTCGTCGGGGATCGCGCGGAACATGTTGCCGAGCGGGGCGGTGCCGAAGCCGAGGCGGCCGGGAAGGATGCCGTTGAGCGACATGGGAAGAACCTCTTCGTGGGGGGAGAGAGTCGGCGCCAGGCATAGATGCAAACGCGCCTTACATGCATTGACAATACTTGCATGCGCTGGCTAATGCAAGAGGCTCGTGCCGCTTCTCACGAAACGTGGGCGGCCGCCGCGCGCGGCGGCGTCGGGAAGTGCGGCAGCACCTCCTCGGCCAGCTCCCGCAGCACCTCGTCCACGGGCCGCTCGTTCGGCCGCAGGTTGAACGAGACATGGGCGACGCCGAGTTCGGCCATCTGCTCCAGATGGTCGCGCAGGGCCCTGCGGCCGGTGCTCAGGCCCAGCCGGATCGGGCGGGCCGGCGCCTCGGGATCGTCCCGGAGGTCGAGGACCATCGGCGTCAGGTACGGCTTGCCGCCGTCACCGGCCGCCGAGCCCGTCAGCCGCTGCCACTCGCGCGCCTTCAGCCTCAGCGCGCCCGGCTCGCGCGGGTAGTTGAGCGAGGCGTCGGCATGCTCGGCGATCCACTCGGGGGTCTGCTGCGCGCCGCCCGCGATCGCGATCGGGATGCCCGCCGGGGCCACCGGCCCGGGCAGCACCTCCAGCTGCCGGTCCGCGTCCAGACCGGCCCCGGGCAGCACGAGAGGGCCGCCGCGCCAGGCCGCGCGCAGCGTCTCGACGCCCTCGCGGAACGCCGTACCGCGCGCCTCGAAGTCCCGCCCGAACAGCGGATACTCCACCGGGCGGTCGCCGCTGGCCAGGCCGAGCAGCATCCGCCCGCCGCCCGTCAGGACGTCGACGGTGGCCGCCGCCTTGGCGACGAGGAGCGGGTCGCGCAGCGGCAGCACGACGGCGCCGGTGCCGAGGACGACGTTCTCGGTGACGGCGGCCAGGTGGCCGAGGTGGGTGAAGGTCTCGAAGACCGAACCGGCGTCACCGAACCGGACCGGGTCGTAGACCGGCACGTCACGCAGCCACAGCGCGGCGAAGCCGAGGCGGTCGGCGAGCCGGGCGAGCCGGGTGTGCCCGGTCAGGTCGGGGACGCCGAACGGCCGGCCGGCCTCCTGGCCCGCGCGGACGCGGGCCGGGGCCCAGTCGTTGTCGAGGGGCAGTTCCAGGCCGAGGGTGAGCCGGCCGCCGGCGGGAGCGAGCCGGGCGAGAGCGGGATGGGCAAAGGCCATGACAGGTCCTTCCGGGGCGGAAACGGGGGGAAAGCGGGGGTGGAAACGGGGCCGTCCCGGGCGGCGGCGGCCGGCCCGGGACGGATTCCTCGGCGGAGGGGGAGCCGACGCTCAGTTGAGCTCGTCCGGGTGCGGGCCCGTGCGCAGCTCACGGTCGAGCGCGGCGACGGCCCGCATCTCCTCGTCCGTCAGCGCGAAGTCGAAGACCTCGAAGTTCTCGCGGATCCGGGCCGGGGTGACCGACTTGGGGATCACGATGTTGCCGAGCTGCAGGTGCCAGCGGATGACGACCTGGGCGGCGGACTTGCCGTGGCGGGCGGCGATGGCCGTGACGGCCGGGTCGCCGAGGACCGCGCCCTGGGCGAGCGGGCTCCACGCCTCGGTGGCGATCTTGTGATCGCCGTGGAAGGCGCGCAGCTCGGCCTGCTGGAGGCCGGGGTGCAGCTCGATCTGGTTGACGGCCGGGGTCAGCGTGGCGCCGTCCAGCAGCCGCCGCAGGTGGCCGGGCTGGAAGTTGGAGACGCCGGCCGCGCGGACGCGGCCCTCCTCGGCGAGGCGCTCCAGGGCCCGCCAGGACTCCCGGTACAGGTCGCGGGCGGGCGTCGGCCAGTGGATCAGGTACAGGTCGACGTGGTCGAGGCCCAGCTTGGCGAGGCTCGCGTCGAAGGCGCGGAGCGTGGCGTCGTACCCCTGGTCGGCGTTCCACAGCTTGGTGGTGACGAACAGCTCGTCGCGGGCCAGCCCGGAGGCGGCGAGGGCGCGGCCGACGCCCGCCTCGTTGCCGTAGATCGCGGCGGTGTCGATGCTGCGGTAGCCGGTCTCCAGGGCGGCGGTGACGGCGGCGGTGGTCTCGTCGTCGGAGACCTGGAAGACGCCGAAGCCGAGCTGGGGGATCTCGACGCCGTTGTTCAGGGGGACGGTGGGGACGGCGGGGGAGGAGGACGGTGCCATGGTGTGCGGGTTTTCCTTCACTGCTCGGTGCGCGGGGAAAGGGTGTAGCGGACGGTCTGGGCGCTGATCAGGCCGCCGCGGAAGACGAAGGTGTCGACGCCGTCGGTGACCTGGCGGCCGGCGGTGCGGGCGGTCCACTGCAGGAACAGCACGTTCCCGGCGAACTGCGGGGTCAGCTGCCAGTCGGCGTCCGGCAGGTCGGCCAGCAGCCGCCCGATGCCCGCCTTCACGCCCTGGCGTCCGGTGAGGACGCCCTCGGGAGTGACGAAGACGGCGTCCTCGGTGTAGTTCTCGCCGATCAGGTCGAGATCGCCGCTGCCGAGGCGGGTGCCGTGGTCGGCGAAGACCTCCTGCGGGGTGCGGGCGCCGATGTCCTTGCTCATCGGGCGAGCTCCTCGAGTGCGGCGGTGGCGAAGCCGTGGTCCTGCTCCGGGGCGCCGCCGCCCACGCCGATCGCGCCGATGAGGCGGCCGTCGCGGTGGACGGGGATGCCGCCGGCGATGAAGAGCAGCGGCCGGTCGAGCGCGGTGGGCAGGGAGTGGAACGGGCCGTCGGGCTTGACCAGGTCGACCAGGTCGGCGGTGGGCGCGTCCAGCTGCAGTGCGGTGTACGCCTTGCGGGTGCTGGTCTCGCCCGAGATCAGCACGGCCCGGTCGTCGCGCCGGAAGGCGAGCAGATGGCCGCCGGCGTCGAGGACGGTGACGCTGACCGTGACCCCGGCCGCCCGGGCGGCGCGGTGCGCGGCGGTGATCAGTGTCTCGGCGTCGGCGGTGGTCAGCGGGGCGACGGGGGCGGCGGTGGTGCTCATGGTGGTGCTTCTCCTTGGGAGACGAGGTGCGAAGGGGGGAGGGGTCAGTGGTGTACGGGGACGGGTACCGCGGCGGCCTCGGTCTCGGCCGCGGCGGCTCGCCCGGCGTGGCCCGCCGGGGCACGGCGCTCCAGGGCGGCGGACCAGAAGGCGAGGACGAGGGCGGCGGCGGCCAGGACGGCACCGACCCAGTTCGGGGACGTGTAGCCGAAGCCGGCCGCGATCACGAGGCCGCCGAGCCAGGCGGACAGGGCGTTGCCGAGGTTGAAGGCGCCGATGTTGACGGCCGAGGCCAGCGTCGGAGCGCCGTGGGCCTGGTCGAGGACGCGCTTCTGCAGCGGCGGCACGGTGGCGAAGCCGAGCGCCCCGACGAGCAGGATGGTGACGGCGGCGAGGATCTTGCTGTGCGCGGTGAAGGTGAACAGCGCGAGCACGACCGCGAGGCCGCCGAGGGTGACGTACAGCATGGGCATCAGGGCGCGGTCGGCGTACCGGCCGCCGAGCAGGTTGCCGAGGAACATGCCGATGCCGAAGAGGACGAGCAGCCAGGTGACCGAGCCGTCGGCGTAGCCGGCGACGTGGGTCATCATCGGCGCGATGTAGGTGATCGCGGCGAAGACACCGCCGAAGCCGAGGACGGTCATGGCCATCGCGAGCAGCACCTGCGGGTTGCGGAAGGACTTCAGCTCGCCGCGCAGCCGCGCGCCCTGGGGCCGGGGCATGGCGGGCACGAGCTTGGCGATGCCGAGCAGCCCGACCACACCGAGCACGGCGACGATCCCGAAGGTGACGCGCCAGCCCACCGCCTGCCCGATGAACGTGCCCAGCGGCACGCCCACGATGTTGGCGACGGTCAGCCCGGTGAACATGGTGGCGATGGCGCCGGCCTTCTTCTCCGGCGCGACCAGCTCGGCGGCGACGACGGACCCGATGCCGAAGAACGAACCGTGCGCCAGCGAGGCGACCACGCGCCCGGTCAGCATCATCCCGAAGTTCGGGGCGAGCGCGGAGACCAGGTTGCCGATCACGAACAGGCCCATCAGCAGCATGAGCATCCGCTTCCGGCTCACCTTGTTGCCGAGCACGGTGAGCAGCGGAGCGCCGAGGACGACGCCGAGGGCGTAGCCGGTGACCAGCAGGCCCGCGGTGGGGATGGTGACGCCGTAGTCGGCGGCGATCTCGGGCAGCAGACCCATGATGACGAATTCGGTCGTACCGATTCCGAAGGCCCCGACTGCCAGAGCGAGGAGTGCGAGCGGCATGGCCCAGCCCTTCCGTGATTGCTTGAGTGAGCGCGTTGCGTGCATTCACAATAGTTGCATGCGCTCTATAAGTGCAAACGCGGGTATGGGGTGGGGTCTGGATGGCGGTGGGCGCAGCTGAATCGGCCCGGGGTGGCGCGGGCCGCTCGGCATTACCGCGGGCCGGCCCAAGGCTCGGCCGGCCTCGGCGGCCTTCGTCTGGCTGTGCCGGAGAGGGGGAGGTGACCGCCGTGCGGCTCATCGCTCTGGCGTGATCCGGGCTGATGGCGACCGGGCTGACCGGCTGCGGACCGGCGTGGTCTCCGGATCGGCGAAGTCAGTGCACGCTCAGGGGAGTGAAGCTCAGTGTCTGCTTCAGGGCGTTGTAGAAGTACAGGTCCTGGCCTGGGCCGCTTGGCGACTGCAGGCTCACGGGTCCGATCGCCGGAGCGCCCACCCCGAGGATCGACGCGCCTCCCAGGCCGGGCGGGGGGACGCGGCACACCGGGTCCACGCCCGTCCCGCCGGCGCGCACGTGGTGGATGAAGGCGCTGCCGTCGAGGCCGGAGTAGCGGACCAGGTAGGGGCTCCCGGCGAGGTCCAGCACCGCGACATGGGTGATGTTGCGCTTCCAGAAGCCGGATCGCGAGGCGAAGGTCATGATGAAATCGGACGGGTTGAGGTGACGGATCATCACCTCGCCCGTGAGCATCCGGTAGGTCAGGGCGTAGGGCTCGCTGCCGATCATCACGGCCACGACGGCCGTGTGGCCGGTGTCCCATCGCATCGTGGAGACGGGCACCGGATCGGCGGTGTCACTGTCCAGTCGGAACAGACCGGCGTCGCCGGTCAGGCTGTTGTAGCCGACGTAGTGGGGCGCGCCGCCCATCCTGAGAGTCGCCACATGGGTGTGCGAGGCGTGGCCCGGCGGTGTGGTGTGGGTGGGGGTCAGCGAGGTCCACGGGGCGCCCATCGCGAAGATGCCCTGCATGCCCGAACCGAACTGGTGGCCGAAGTAGTGAAGGGCTCCACCGATCTCGAAGGGGACGAGCCAGGTCCAGTCGGCGCCGATGGATCCGGTACCCAGCGCGGGGTCGGTCAGGTCGATCGGAGGGGTGCCGTCGGGGCGGCGATCCGAGGACAAGTAGTAGCTGTCGGCGTTGGAGATCGCGTAGGTGCCGCTGACAGCGTTGTACGACAGCATGCGCTGGGGGTTCGTGCCGGGCGCGAAACTCTGCACATGCGTCCAGGCCCCGGCCCGTGTCGCCGCTCCCGAGCCGACGGTGACCATGTAGTGGCCGATCTCCAGACGTGCCGTCGTCTCGCACACCCGGCAGAAGGGGCGAGCGCTCTCCCGCATGCGGCAATGAAGGGACGGTCGGAAGATGCCGCAGTCGTGGTAGTCCCCGCCCTCGTAGGCGCCGACGGCGTCGGCGGGAATCGGCGGGTTCGCCGCGATGACCGGATGATCGCGCACGCAGGGCGTCGATCGCACCGTGGTCGGGATCTGTGACTGCGGCAGGGTGAGATGCTCGGCCCATTTGATGGTGGCGGCATCGGTGACCGTGGTGACGTTGGGACTGTCCGGTTCCACCCCTGTGTACGTGGCCACCGGGTCCGACGTGCCGCGGTTGTAAGGGTATTCGTCCGCGAGCCCGAAAGCCTGGTGCCCGAGTTCGTGGATGGCCACGTCGGGCCAGGAGGCACCGAACTTGCTGAACCAGCCGACCTCGTTTTTCATGATCCCGCCATAGATCCGCGTGTTGTTGATGATGGCGAGGAAGTGGCTCACCGAGCCGAGTGCGGGCTGGCTCCGCACGAACTGCTTCACGGCGTCGCCGTCACCGTAGGCGGTGCGCTCGATCTGCCGGCCCTGGAAGGTGTCCCGGCCGAACAGTGCGCCGAACGCGGTGCCGAAGGGGGAGACGGCGGGCGCCGGCGTGAGGAGCCGGATGGTGGTTCCCGAATGCGCGGACGCCTTGCGGACCTTCACCACGTTCAGCAGCGGCCGCAGGTCGTCATGGCTGAACGGCGGGGTCACGAGCAGCCGTCTGACGAACGTCGCCACGTCGGTCTCGAACAGCCCGGCGTTGAGCTCTGCCTGCGTGTAACCCTCGGGCACCACGGCGACGGTCCAGCCGCGGCCGACCCGGCTCGCGTCCCCGAGGGCGAAGTCGACGACCTGCACGGGCACTCCTTCAAGGCTGCTAGGTGAGGGACAGGGCGAAGATCTGGGACGCCGGTTCGCCCAGCCGGCCGGGATCGGGCGGGCTGCTGAACAGCACGACCGCGGCGCCGTCGGGCAGCACGGGTGCCAGCAGTTCGAAGGTGCCCCGAGGCGCGTCGAGCGGCACCGCGTCGAAGCCGCTGCCCTCCTCGGGGCCCGGGACCTCTTCACTGAGGACGGCGATCGGTTGATGACGGGCACGCCGGTAGAGCACCCGGCCACCGGCGTCACGGACCTCGTACCAGAACCCGGCCCGGCCCAGGGGGGAGTCGTCGGGATCGGCGGCGAGCGGGGCGGTCATGTCCAGGTCCTCCCGCGAGACGAACCGGACGACCGGGCCGTCCTGCGCCCAGTCGGCGCTGTCGTACGAGAAGGTCAGGCGCATGCTCCTGGAACGGGGCAGGCCGTCGGGAGCGGGGACGGGCGGCGGGCCGCCCAGTGCGGCCCAGGTCTCGGGGGTCACGGTTCCGGTGGCGGCGAGGCCGTGGGCCGTCTGGAAGGACCGTACGGCGGCCTCCGTCCGGGGCTCGTACACGCCGTCGCCGTCGAGGGGCGGCTCGGTGCCCTGCCTGTTGAGCAGGCGTTGGACGACGGCCACCGGCGGTCCTGTCATCGGCGGGACACGGGGGCCGGCTTCCAGCAGGGGGAACGGGGCGGCCAAGGCGAGCGCGAACCAGATGGGCGTGTCGATGTCGTCGCCCGGCGTCAGAAGCGGTCCGGCGCGGAAGGTGCGTACGGCGGCCAGGGTCAGGACGCCGAAGTTGCCGTCCACGACGAGGGGCGGCAGCGCGGCTCCGGCCGCGTTCAGCAGGCACTGGGCCAGCTTGACGTGTCCGTCGACCGCGTGCGGGTCGGCCATCTGGGCGAGGGTGGGCAGCAGGGCCCACTCCAGGACCTCGGGCTGCGGTGCGTCCGCGACCGGCTCGCCCCGCCGGGGGTTCACGTGGTGACGGATGGTCGTGGTGGCGGGTACGTAGCCGGCGCCGCCCGCGTAGTCGATGACGATGACACTGTCACCGAGCGGGAGATCCCTGGTGGTGATGCTCGCCCGGCCCTTGTCGTCCAACTCGGCGGTGCCGAGGGGCGGGCCCTGCTGGAGGGAGAACGTCACGGTGCCGCGGGGCGGGGGCACGTCCTGGTCGGTGGGGCGCACCCGGGCGTTGACGGTGACCTCCTGGCCTTCTTCCGAAGGGTGGGGTGACGTGGGGGGCTCGGCGCTGTAGCGGCCGGCTGTCGCGTACGGGAAGCTGAGGGTGCCGTCTCGGTTCAGGTCGAACCCCCTGCTGAGGACGCCGTGGGCCGTCCGCGGGAGGTAGCCGGGGGCGGGCAGCAGCACGAACTCGGCCTGGCGGTTGTCGCCTCGGAAGGGTGGAGGTCCGGGGGTGGACGCGAAGATGTTGTCCAGTCCGAAGAGGTCGCTGTCTGCCGCGGTCGCGTCGATCAGGACGGGGTACCCACGCAGCACGAGCGTGTCAGCGACAGCCGAGGCACATCCGGCGAACTGCGAGGCGACGCCCACCTGGCCGTCACGGCCGACCTCGAACTGCAGATCCGCGACAACTCCTGGACCGGGCTGGAAGCCGTAGCCGGCCGCCGGCAGCAGCGTCAGTTCGTTCACCGATCCACGCGGCAGGACGTCGTCCGACCGAGCCATCCCGAGCGGAAACAGATCGTGCGAAAGCGCCGTCCCGTCGATTCGGACCTTGTACCCGCGCAGGACGAGCGTGTCACCGACGGTCAAGGCGAATCCG
>NZ_JBIAME010000007.1:121022-367727 GCF_042873935.1 Streptomyces sp. NPDC004327
ATCCGGTGAACTCGGGTGCGACGGTCAGCTGCCCGTCGCGGCTCACGGTGTACTGGAGATCCGCGACGATGCCCGATCCGGGCTGGAATCCGTAGCCGGTCGCGGGCAGTACGGTCAGTGTGTTCAAGGAGCCGCGTGGCAGGAAGCGTTCCGCGCCGACGAGGCCCGTGGGAACCACGTCGTGTGACAACGCGGTTCCGTCCACGCGGATGCGGTATCCGCGCAGGACGAGCGTGTCACCGATGGCCGAGGCGAATCCGGTGAACTCGGGTGCGACGGTCACCTGCCCGTCGCGGCTCACGGTGTACTGGAGATCCGCGACGATGCCCGATCCGGGCTGGAATCCGTAGCCCGTCGCGGGCAGCACGGTCAGTGCGTTCACCGACCCACGCGGCAGGAAATCATTCGGCCGGGCAAGACCGAGCGGCAGTACATCGTGCGACAACGCGGTCCCGTCGATGAGAATCCTGCAGCCGCGAATGGTCAGCGTGTTCCCGGATGCCGAGGCGAACCCCTCGGCATGCGGTTCGAGCCGGATCGATCCGTCCAGGGACAGTGCGAAGGTCAGATTCCCGTAGCCCCCGTTGAGGCGGTACTGCGGACAGGGCAGCAGGGAGAGATCGTGCGGCCGGTCCGCGGTCAGGGCCGCGTTGCCGGTGTCCAGCGTCAGGTCCTGGTCGAGGGCGGTCGCATCCAGGTGCACGGAGAGGCCACGCACCGTCAGGCGGCGGGTGCCGCGTCCCTCGGCGATGCCGTCGAGAGACGCGTCGAAGTCCAGCGTTCCGTCGGCGGCGACCGAGAACACGACGTCGGACGCGGCGGCGGAGCCCTGCTTCAGGTGGTAGGTGCCGGGGGCCGGGAGAGTCACCGTCGGTGGCGGGGTCGCCGACCCGTCGACCGGCCCGGTGCCGGCCTCGGGCACCGTGAACCGCGGCTCGGTGAGGTGTGAGGTGTCGATCTCGATGTCGGGCATCGGCTGCTCTCCCGTGTCGGGCCGGCGTCAGAACGGTGTGATGCCGCGGATCACCAGGCGCGGCGCGGGGTCGACCCGGGTCTGGTTGACCGCCGGGCGCAGCGCGGTGGGGTCGGCCGGATCGCGGGCCCAGCGGCGGATGTAGCCCTCCCAGCCCCCGGTGATGATCTCCCTGTCATCGGGGGTGACGGTGATGGCCCAGATGCTCCAGTGGTCGGTGGCCAGAGGGGAACCCACGGGCTGGCCCGTGGCGCGCTGCCAGCGGCGGATGATCCCGTCGTCGCAGCCCGCGACGATCTCGCCGTCCGTGGTCAGGGCCAGGGCGCGTACAGGGACGCCGGCCACGATGGGGGCGGCGAGCGGTCTGCCGCTCTCACGGTCCCAGCGGCGTACGGTGCCGTCCCGGCCACCGCTGACGATCTCGCTGCCGTCGGCGCTGACGACCACCGTGGGCACGGGGCCGACGTGGCCGTCGAGGCCGGCCAGCAGGGTGGCGGCGGCGCGGTCCCAGCGGCGTACGGCGCCGTCGTTGCCCGCGGTGACGATCTCCCGGTCGTCCGGGGTGAGGGCCATGGCGCGTACGGCTCCGTCGTGGGCGGTCAGCGGGGCGGCGAGGGGCGCGCCGTCGGCCCGGTTCCAGCGCCGTACCGTGCCGTCATAGGCGGCGGTGAGCAGTTCGGTGCCGTCCTTGGTCTTCCGCAGCGCGAGGATCCACTCGTCATGGGCGGAGACGGGCGCGGCCGCGGAGGCGGACGTGGCGCGGTTCCAGCGGCGTAGCGTGCCGTCGCTGCCGGCGGTGACGATCTCCTGGTCATCGGGGCCGAGGAGCATCGCCCAGACGCTGCGCTTGTGGGCGACCAGCAGGGGGCAGAGGGCTTCGCCGGTCTCTCGCCGCCACCGCAGGACGCGGCCCATGGCGTCCGCGCTGACGATCTCGGATCCGTCGCGGGTGAGGGTGAGCGCGCTGACCGCGCCGATGCCGTGGTTCATGGCGTGGCCTCCTTGGCGGGGAGCACTCCGTCGAAGGTCAGCCCGGAGGCGGCCTCACCCTGTCCGGCACGGGCCCGGTATCCGGTCCACCGGTAGTGGTGGCCGTCGTGGCCGCGCACGGTCACCGGGGTGCGGCCGGCGGTCACACCGGAGCGCGGGATCTCCTCGTCGCGGAAGTACACCCGGGCCACCTCCGGCTCCAGCAGCCGGCCGCGCGCCTGGGTGCGCAGGGTGCCGTGCGCGGTGGGCAGGGTCATCCGTCCGCGCCGGAACCTGGTCGCGGCCGAGCCGGGCGCGAGCGGGACGGGCACGAGCGGGATCCAGTGGTACGGCACGGCCGTCGCCAACTGGTAGGTGAGGGCGCCCGGGACGTCCGACGGGCCGGGCGGGGTCAGGCCGGGATTCTCGTCGGCGCGGGGCCGGGGCTTTCCGGTGGCGCTCTGCACGGTGCGCTCGATGGCCCAGGCGAGGTTGGCCATTTCGTCGCGGACGAACAGCACTTCCTCCACGGGCGGCCCTTCGACGCGGCCCGCGGCCCTGGGCAGGAGCGGCAGCAGGGCGGGCCCCGGCCGACCGGAGCCGGCGATGCCCAGCCGGAAGAGCGACCAGTGTTCGTCGCCCGCGGCCTCGATGTTCAGCGAGTCTCCGAAGGTGTCCACGACCGTGAGGTCCGTGATGCCGTGGACGTGGCCCACCTCCAGTTCCAGTGGGACGACCCAGTGGTCGTTGCCGTACACATTGGCGAACTCCACCAGAAGCAGCCGCGCCAGGTCGGCTGGGCCGGCCTCGATGGAGGGCAGGTTGACGCTGGTGTCCTCGAACTCCCACCAGCGCTCGGCCGGCATGCCGGGGTACGTGGCGCGGGTGGGCAGGACGGTGTGCGCCGGGGCGCCGGTGGCGGTGAGGGCGGTGGCGGTGGCGTCGATGTCGAACTGGTAGCCCTCGGCGCCGCCGCCCGGGTACTCGGGCGCGGTCAGGGTGATGCGCTGACCGCCCTGGGACGCCTCGACGGCGAAGTGGTGCTCCAGGCGGTCGCGTACCCAGCTGGGGGCCGTCGGCGGGGCGTGTTCGGCGGCGAACCACGTCTTCCACTTGTCCGCGGCCAGGTTGAAGGCGGTCAGCTGGGCCGTGTTGAGGCCGGTCGGGTGCCATCCGGTGGCCAGTGCGCGGGCGAGTTTCCCGCCGTGCGGGGCGCGCGCGAGCAGGACCTGCGCGAGCGTGCGGCCCGCGGGGTCCGGCTCCGGACCGCCCGCGGGATCAGCCGGGGATGTGCTGTCGAGGAGAGGGAACGCGGCCAGAGCCTGGTCGGTGACGGAGTCGCGGGCACCGGTGGGCAGCGCGCCGAGCCCGCCGAGGAATCGCAGTCCCGCCCGTGCGGCGGTGCGCAACGGCAGTTCGCGGTCGGCCTGTTGCGGGGTGCGGCCCGCCTCGGCGAGGTACTCGACGGGCACGCCCGGCGGATACGGTACGGAGGGTCCGGTGTCGCCGGGCCTGAACCGGTCCACGGTGGCCGCGGCCGTGGTGAGCGAGCAGCCCACGGGCGAGCCGCCGTCCTCGCCGTGGAACTCGGCGAGTTGACGCTGCCGGGCCAGCAGGAACAGCGGGTCGGCGATCCGGGCCTGGAGGGCCTCGTCGAGCTGGCCGCCGGTACCGCTCGGCCGGACGTTGGGCTCGATGCGGTGGAAGTGGGCGAAGACCGCCTTGTCGTCGGCCATGCTCAGGCCTCCCGATCTCTCAGCTGCGCGATGATGCCGGCGGCGATGCTGGTCTTCATGAGGTCCTTGAAGGCGATGCCGGGGAATCCGCCGAGTGCGTCCTGGGGCAGGTACACGGCGGGGAGGTAGCGGCCCAGCCAGCCGAGGGCCGGGAGGTCGACCAGGCGCAGTCCGGTGAGGTCGAGCGCCTCGCGCACGGTCTCGCTCAGCAGCTCGGCCGTCCAGGGGCGCCCCACGACGGGCGGTACGGCGAGCAGAACGGCCTGGGGGGCGCGGGCTCCAGGGGCGTCGTAATGGAAGGCGACGCCCGCCGTGTGCCGCTGGGCCGGGATGAGCTCCGGCCATTCGTCGGCCACGAGGACGGCCACCGGCTGGGTGAGGTCGGGGGCGGGAAGACCGTGCACGGCCAGACCGGTCGCCGGAGGAAGGTCCGCGGTACGGGTGGCGCCGACCCAGCGGTCGTGGGCGGTGAACGGGGTCTGCCCGATCCGCAGGGCGAAGTCGCCGCCGGTGCCGGCTGCTTCGCCGTGCAGCAGCAGGTCGGCGAGGGCACGGGCGCCGGTGCGGACGGCCGCCGCGCGTTCGAGCCAGTCGCGCGGGGCCGTGTCGTCCGTGCCGCCCCGGTCGAGGCCGGGTCCGAAGGATGCCGCGAGCGGGGCCGGGGCCGGCGGGGTGGTCAGGCCGACGGCGCGGAATCCGGCTCCGAAGACGGCCTGGAGGGCGTCCACGGCCGCCTGCCAGCCCTTGCCCGCCAGGGCTTGCGCGGCGAGGCCGAGCCGGCTGTCGGCCTCGTGGACGGCCGCTGCGGTGCGGGCGGCCGGATCGTCGTCGGCGGCGGAGGGTACGACGATCCCGTAGGCGGAGAGGAGTTGCAGGTCCGCGGCGTTCTTCGCGTCTGTCAGACCCGAGACGGCGTGCTGGGCGCGGCCGCGCAGCTCCGTCTCGTCGGGGGTCTGCGCGGGCGGGTTCACGGCGGGGGCCAGGTCGGCGGGTGTGCCGGGGCGACCGTTGGCGAGGACCGCGGCGACGGCGCCGGCCAGCGCCTCGATCTCCTGGAGGGACACCGTGGAGCGCGGCCAGTGGGGGTCCCGTCCGTCGAGGAGGTCGGCCACGGCGTCGCTCGGCAGGTCGGACGGGCGGTGTGCGGTGAGGGTCTGGCTCAGGGCCGTACGCAGGCTTCGGGCGGCGGCGAGCGCGACGACGTCCAGCGCGCAGTGGTCGGTGAGCGGCCAGGGATGCTGGCGGGTCGCGGCCGGGGTGGCGTGGCCGGGCCGGCGCCAGGCGACCTGGAGGCGGATGCGGTCGGTCCGGCCCAGCTGATGGCCCGCCCACGCGTCGAGCCGCGGTTCCGCCTGAGCGCGGGGCCGGGTCCGCTGGGCGGGGCCGTCCCAGCCGTGCGACAGTGCCGGGTCCTGGGGGACGACGACGAGGACGCGGTGGTCGACAGAGGTGCCCTGGGCGGGGGTGTCGAGGATTTCGGGTCGTGGCGGGGGCTGGCCTCCGGCGGCGAGGCTGTCCAGGGTGGCGCCGGCCCGGTCGGGGTTGCCGTTGGCGAGCTGGTGGACGCTCTCGGCGAGCAGCAGGTCGGCGATCGCGTCGATGTCGTCGTGCAGGGCCTCCAGTGCCGCGCGGACGGCAGGTTCCTCCTTGGTGGGTTCCAGGGGTGGGTGGACGGTGGGTTCCAGACGGCTCAGCGCGTCGGCCACGGTGAGCGCGCCCACGGCGGCACCGTCGGTGACGTCGTGCGGAGCGACGAACTCGGTGGCTCCGGGTGCCGGATGGTGGACGGCCCGGAACGGCCATTGTGTGCGCAGGGGCGCGATGACCCGGTCGAGCTCCAGGGGCTCGGCGGCGTTCTCCCGGGCCTCGTGCAGCCGCCGCTCCAGGCGGTAGCCGAGCAGGGCGCCCAGCGGCTGGCCCTGGCGCACGCCGTCCAGCGTCGCCATGGCGGCGCGCATGCGGCTGGAGGACAGGTTCACGGCGAACGCGCCGGGGTCCGAGGGATGGGACCGGACCCCGCTGTGCAGGACGGCGGCGGTGGTGGCCTGGGCGAGCGAGGGAGCCAGGACGAATCCCTCGCTGCGGCGGCCTGCCTGCGGCGAGAGGTTCTCCACCCAGCCGTAGGCCCCGAGTTGCACCCCGGTGGGCCGCCGGGTGTCGGACCGCATGGCCTGGAGGCGCACGGTGGCCAGCGAGGTGATCCAGGCGTCGAGCCGGTGGGAGGCGAGGTCGAGGCACTCGCCGAGGAGGCGCTCCATGACGTCGAACGGGTCCCGGCCGGCGTCGTGCCAGTCGTGGACGCGGGTGGACAGATAGCGCAGGGCGGCGTCGATCTGGGCCAGGCGGATGCTCCAGGGGCGCTCGATGCCGAGGAGGCCGAGGACGCCCCGGTGGTTCAGGGCTGCGGCTTCCACGGCGGGGGCGAGCTGGGCGCGTGCGCTGGTGAGGGCGTCGTGGACGGTGGTCGCGGCTTCGGCGGCACCGGGCAGGGTCAGGCCGAGGGTGGCCTTGAGGGTGAACGGACGGAGTCCGACGCCGGCCTGGGAGGCGAGGGAGCCGGCCGTCAGGGGTGGCAGCAGGACCTCGGTGAAGCGCAGCCGTTGGTCGCTCACGAGCCCGCCGGCGTGCGCGGCTCCGGCGGCGGCGTGGCCGTACTCCAGGTTGGCGGTGTGCCGCAGCAGCGCCTCCAGCAGGGTGCGGGCCCGATCCGGGCTCACCAGGACGTGCAGGACTTCGAACCGGTCGACCACGTCCTCCAGGAACCGGCCGAGCTCTCCGACCGGGTCGGTGATCTCGGGCAGGTCCGGCAGCCGCGTGTTGGGCAGCCACAGGCGGCTGGTGCGCGGCTCGTTCTGGTGCTGGGAGACGAGGGGCTCGTAGCCGATGCCCAGGGCCCGGTTGAGGGCGGTGGACAGGCGGGCCTCGGGGCCGGGGCCGGAGTCCTGGACCAGGCCGAGAACATGATTGAAGTAGCTTGCGTTGAGGGCACCGCGCACGCCCCGCACGTCGCTGGACTTCGACACCGCGGCGAGGCCCAGGGCGCGCAACACGTCGCGTTCGGGCTTGGGCAGGTCGAGGGTGTCGCCGAGCTGGTCGGGCCCGCCGACCCGCGGCATCGTGTCGACGCCCACCTCCCAGAAGGGGCGCAGCGTGGTCAGGACGCGGTGCAGCCCGGCCAGTTGTCCGCGCTCGTGCTCCGGGTCCGGACTCCAGCGGCGCATGACGGTGATGGGCAGCAGCCCGTACGGCTGTTTGCCGAGGCGGAGGGTGGGCAGCGGGCCGCGGGCTCGTACCGCGTCCGCGTGGTGCAGCCGCAGCCACTCCAGATCGATGCCGGTCTCCTCGCGGTGGCTTCCGCTCTCCATGAGCTGGTCGAGGAAGAAGTCGCCGGTCGCGCTCCACAGGGCCAGTTGGAGGGCGCGTGCGTCGGCCTGCTCGGGTTCGGTGCCGCCGGGCAGCGCGGTGGCCGCCTCCTGGGGGATGCCGAGCGCGGTGGCCAGGCGGGTGGCGTTGCTCCAGGGGTCGGGAGCGGAAGGCGGGGGAGCGGCCGCGTGCAGCAGGGCGTCGACGTCGGGTGGGTCGTCCGGCGGTCGGCGGGCGTGCGGGACGTTGTTGGTGGGGGTGTCCTGGAGGACGTAGGAGGCTTCGCCGTCGTGCGCCCGTCCGGTGAGCAGCCGGGTCAGCCGGGCCGCGGAAGCGGTCGGGTCCAGGGAGGCCGAGACGCCGAAGGCGATGACGCGGGAGAGCAGGGGGCGGCGGTCGGGGTCGTAGCCGGGCCGGTCCAGGGGCACGGTGACGGCGAGGCCGTTGTCGTGGGCGCCGGAGAAGCTGGTGAGCCAGCGCAGGCCGGGGTCGGTCAGGGGCCCGGTGCCCGCGCCCGGCGCGGTGGCGGGCGCGTCGGGGTCCGGGCTCATCTGGACGGTGTCCGGCACGGCCTCGCCGCGGCGCTCGCCGACGAGGATCTCGCCGTTCGGGGTCTGCTGGAAGGCCTGGACGACGAACTGGTCGGGGAGGGTGGAGGCGGCGGCCGGCCGGTTCCAGCCGCGGGAGCGGGTGGGCAGGTCGGCGGGCCAGGCCGGCTCGGGGCCCGCCGCCTCGTCGGGCAGGGGCACTTCGGGGCGGTCGTCGGCCGTCGGCGTCAGGATGGTGACGATCCAGCGGGCGCGGGCCGGGCCCAGCGTGCCGCGCAGTTGCTCCCAGGCCCCGAGCCGGATGCGGGCCCGGTCTCCCGACGCGTTCTCGGTGCGTCCGGCCCGGAAGACGGTGCGCCAGTACCGCCGGCCCTGCTGGATCTCGCCGTCGGTGGGCAGGGGTTCGTGGCTGTCGACGTGGATGTCGTCGGGGAAGATCCGCACCTGGAGGGTGTCGGGCCGGCCACCGTCCGGTGTGAGCCGGGTCTCCAGGCGCACCGGAGCGAGCATCAGGGGCACGTCGGGGTCCAGCTCGGCGAGCAGGGTGTCGGCGTCGGCCGCGGCGGTGAACTCGCGCAGCGCCTGGTGCAGGGCCTCGCGTGCCGCCTGAAGGGTCTGGTAGGCGGCGCGGCGCTGCTCGGGTGTGGCGCCGGGGCCGAGACCGGCGCGGCGCTGCTCGGCCTCGGCGACGGCCGCGCGCAGCGGGGCGAGATCGGTCATCCGGTCTTGTCTCCCTAGGGCTGGGGTGGTGGGGGACGGAGCAGCCGCTCGGCGGGCATGACGACCCGTACGGGCTGCTGGAAGCACTGCCGGGCGATGCCGGCGGCGCTGTCGCCCCAGACGAGGCCGTCGAGCGCGACGTTGGGACGCCTGTTCCCCGGGGCGTGGGTCGCCGCCCGGAACTGTTCGGGGGAGTCGAAGAGGTGACTCCAGTCGAGGTTGTTCCAGTCGTCGGCGTCGGTGGGCGGCACGGTCTCGGCCGGCGGCACGTAGGGGCGGCCCCACAGGCCGGGCGGCGGCGGGCTGGCGAGGATCTCGTCGGAGGGGTCGTCGAGACCGAAGCGGGGTTCGGTGGGCTGTTCGGCGATGACGAAGCACCAGTCGTGGTCGAGGATCTCACCGAGCCGGAGGTCGAAGCCGAGGAACGTCGTGTCGGGGTCCAGACCGCCGCGGAAGACGGGGTGGCGGGCGAGGCCGTCGTCGGGTTCCCGCGAACCGTCCGGAGCCGGCGGCAGCAGGGGGGCCGCGTAGACGATCGCCCCGGGGTAGCGGCGCAGCAGGGCTGTGCGCAGCAGGAGGACGACCCGGTCGGCCGGGGCGGTCAGGTGGGTGCCGAGCGGGGCTCCGGTCTGCCACTGGTGCAGGGGCGGCATTTCGGGGCCGGTGCTCCAGAAGGAGGCGAAGTACGTGCCGCGCTGGTCGGTGGGGTACTCGCGCCAGCGCAGTTCTCGGGCGAACTCGTGATTGAGGCCGACCATGTACGACGCGATGAAGGCGGGATTGGTCACGGCGAGCGCGGCGCTGTCGGGCGGCACCTTGTCCAGTCCGGCGAGCATCCACTCGGTGGACTGTTCGGACAGCGGGCGCCACATGGCGTCGGGGAAGGTGGGCGCCCACTGGAGGGGAGCGGTGCTGTCGGCGCCGGCCGGATGCTCGACGCGGGAGCCGACGACGGTGTCCACGGTGGTGTGCGGGTGGATCTGGTCGGTGACGGTGGTGTGGGCCGCGGGTGCCGGGAAGGGGTCGCGGGGCGGGATGGGCGGTACGTCGGTGGGACGGAGGACCTGGTCGTGCGCGCCGACGATCATGCCGTGGGTGTCGCCCGGGCTGAGGCCGAGCACGGAGGGCGCGGGCAGCCGGTCGGCGAGGCCGGGCAGGCTCGCCGGACCGAAGAGGCTGCCCAGGGACATGCCGCCGCCGTGCTGCCAGCCGGCGAGGATGTCGCCCAGCCGGTCCGGGGTCCACACGTCGCCGTCCGGGGGCGGGGTGCCGTCGGCGAGCCGTTCCCAGCCGCCGGAGCAGTCGGCGCGCCAGTCCCCCGCCCTCCCGGTCTCGTCCCAGTCCCAGGTCCCGGGGCAGGTGCCGTGGAAGGTACCCCGGGCGGTCTGCGACCGCCAGATGCCGTTGAGCGTGCCGTCGGAGACGTCCGTCGGGTCGTCCCAGACACCTGCCGCGACGCCCTGCCAGGTGCCGTGGTCGTCGGAGGTCTCCCAGGTTCCGGTCAGGACCAGTCGCCAGCCGCCGTAGAGCCCGTCCGGGACCGGCGCGTCCCACACTCCGGTGAACACGCCCCGCCAGGTGCCGGAGCCGCCGTCGCCGTGGCGGAAGGTGCCCCGGGTCTCGCCCTTCCAGCCGCCGCCGGCGGACAGCGGGTCCCAGTGGCCGGACCACATGCCCTTGAGCGTGCCGGTGGGGGTGCCGTCCGAGGCGGTCAGCAGTCCGGTGGGGGCGATGCGCCCGGACGGGAAGGCCAGGGTGTCCTGCGGGGTGATGCGCGTGTCGGCGAGGAACTGGGTGGGTACGGCGATCTCCCGTACCGAGCCGAGCCGGAAGACGGCGTCGAGCGTGGTGGGCGTCAGGGGCGGCGCGGCGGAGAGTTGCCCGGTGGTGAGGTCGCGCAGCTCCGCGTGGCGGGCCGCCTGGGCCGCCAGGGTCTTCCAGGCCGGCGCGGTGGAGGTGGACGTGCCGAGCGCGGCCAGGACGGCGGGCAGACGGTCGGCGCTGACGACGCGTTCCGGCGCGACGGCGAACGCGACGGTGCCGTCGGGGCTGCGGGGGGTGACGGACAGTCCGGTCCCGGTCGCCGCCATCGTGGTCAGCGTGTTGGCGAAGGGCGCTTCCGCCGCGTCCGGGTTCTGCTGCCGGGTGACGAGGGCGACCCGTCTGCTGAGCAGGCCGAGCGGTCGGATGGCGCGCCGGAAGGTGGTGGTGGCCATGGCGGTGGGCAGGACGCTGGCGTGCACGCCGCTCGCCAGTGTGGCCGTGCCGAACAGTGTGCGGGTGCGCAGCGGTGCCGCCAGGTGGAGGAACTCGTCCGTGGTGAGCGGCTGTACGTGCCGTTCGTGGAGCCTGGTGCCGACCAGCCGGGCCAGCCGGGCGAGGTCCACGAAGCGGTTGGCGGCCTGCACGTCGGCCAACTGGGTCCAGGCCGATGCCATCAGCTGTTCCTGCTCGCGCTGGACGGACCTGGTGCCGAGGCCCGCGGCGACGCGCCAGCGCGGATCGAGGTTCAGGGCGTCCAGCCAGCCCGTCGATCCGGGGACGGCCTTGGCGGCGAGGGCGTGGAACCTGCCGTACAGCGGAGGGGCCACTTCGGGGTCGTCCTCGCCGTCGTCGCCGTGCGCGCCCTCCAGCGAGCCGGCGAGCGCGCTCTGCCACTGGGTGCTGTGCGCGTCGACCGGCCAGGCGTCCCGGGGCCCGAGGTCGGGGGCGGTCAGGGCGCTCTCGACCTGCTGGACGACCGGACCTGGACCCGGGTCCTGCGCTCTGGGTCTGCTGATGTCCATCGGTCTGCGGCCGGCGCCGGCGATGGGGCGGCACTGGAGGCGGTCGGCGAGGGTCTCGAAGTCCCCCGCCTCCCCGGTGGAGAACGTCCAGGAATGGTAGACCGGCAGGTCGGCGTCCGTGTCCGCACTCCAGGCGTGGGCGAGGTCGCCCCCTGTCTCGCCGTGACCGGCACGCCGTCCGGCCTCGAACGCGGGCACGAGGCAGGCCAGGTAGTCGGTGTGCGGAAGCAGTCGCCGGGGGGCGAGCAGCCGGGAGACGCGGGCGCGCGGATCCTGCTCGTGGCCGACCAGGGTCTGGACGTGCGCCCACAGGTGCAGACGGTCGGGATCGGGGAGTTCGGCGCCGGACACGCGCAGTACGGGCAGCGGCCGGCCGGGCTCCCGCCGGGGACTGGCGAGCCGGGCCGGGACGCAGACCAGCGCGAGCCAGGGGCGCAGCGCCCCGCCGGACACGGGGGCGAGGGGTGTGAACAGCCAGGGCAGGTCGGTGCGGTCGAACTCGACCATGGGGAATTTCGTGGTCTCGGCGTCGGGGGTACCGGGCAACGGGTACATCCGCACGATCTGCCGGGGATCGAGGGCGCGGACGTCCCCGGGACCGTACAGGTGTACCGGTACGGGCCGTTCGGGTCGCGCGTTGACGGACGCGGAGGCGGCGATGGTGCCGCGGACGGGTGTCGTGCGCTGGAGGTCGTCGAAGTCCGTCAGCGACGCCGCGGCTCCCGTCCGGTCCCACGAGGCGAACGCGTATCCGGTCATGGTGTGACCACCGACTTCAGCTCGTACGAGGGGACGGCGTGCAGCGACGGGGAGCGCCCGGCAGGGGTGGTGAACGACAGCGCCGCTTCGGTGAAGGTGGACGTGCGGCCCAGTTCCGTGGCCTCGGTGAGGGTGTCGACGTGGGCGACCGCGAACGAAGGGGCCTTCAGGGCCGACGGCGCGGGCGCGTACGCGTACCGGGCACGGTCGGCGTGGATCGCGCTGGTCGCCACCGCACCGTGTTCGAGCGCGGCGAGCAGGTGCGGGTCGGTCAGCAGCCAGAAGGCGCGCGGCTGGGGCGCGGCGCCGCGCTCGCCGATCCACTTGGTCTCGTAGCGCACTTCCACGGTGCGGCGGGGCGCGTCGGCGCCGGCCACCGGTGGGGTCAGCTCACTGCCGGAACGGAGGAGTTCGAAGGCGGGCTGGGTGAGTTTCTCGTCGTCGGTGAGGTCGAAGAAGTCCGCGCGGGCGAACTGCTCCCGGATCGGCTGGGCGGTCGGACTGCCGTCGCCGAAGCGTACGGAGACCTCGAAGGCGGCGGGCCTTTCGAGGCGGCCGGGGCCGAACCGGGTCACGGGGATGCCGAGGGGCACCACACGCTGGCTGAAGCGGAGCCGGCCGAGAGGGTGCAGCAGTCGCGCGGTGTCCACGCCGTCGCCCCGCAGGGCGGCCAGGGTGGCGGCGCCTTCGGGCAGCACCGGCTCCCAGCTGCGCGGGTTGTCGAGTTCCCGTTCCAGCAGGGGTGCGATGTCGGGCGGAGGCGGCGCGCCCGCCGCTCCGGTACAGGCCCAGTGCTCGTCGAACGGGAAGCTGACGTCGATGAAGAACAGGGAGACGGTGGCCCGTCCGGCGACGTGCCAGCAGGGCGTCGGTCCCTCGACTCGGACGCGCAGATCGACCGAGCACAGGCTGTGGCCGTCGAAGCGGAGGTGGAAGGAGCCGTACAGATCGAGTACGACACCGAAGCTGGGCTCCCAGCGCAGCAGCGCGTCGAAGCCGAGCTGTCCGCTCACCCCGGTGTCGGACGTGCCGATGACGGCGGTCAGCAAGGCTCCCGCCTGGACGGTGCCCGGTGTGAGGGCGAAGTATCCGCTGAAGACGATGCTGAGCGCCGGGGCGCTGGCGATGGAGATGGAGAGCCGTCGGGGTACGGGGAACCCGGCCGGCGCGGGGAAGCTGGGATGGAATCCGCCGGCGCTGAAGATGAACGTGGCGTCGGAGCCGGTCTTGATCCGCAGTGCGATCCCGCCCTCGATGCCGGCGGTGAGCAACCGGGACCCGGCGAGGTCGGCGACCATTTCCACGAGGCCGTTCGCCACGTCCATGACGCCCTCGACGGATGCCCGCAGGTCGAGGACCGGCGCTTCGGGGGCGGGCAGCGCGATCCTGAGCCGGCCGAGCAGGGCGACGACTCCGCTGGGCAGTTCCAGGACGAGCCCCACGTCGGCCGTCACGAACGGCACCGGGCGGCCCCAGCCCAGCCGGAAGGTCGGCCCGACGACCACACTGCCGCGCCGGGCGGGGAAGACCGAAGCCAGCGTGTCCAGGATCTGCGGTACGGCCCGGGCCGGGTCGTCCGGGAACAGCACCCGGTCCAGGTGGCCCGACTGCACGGCCGCCGCGAGGCCGGCCCGGTCGATGGCGTGCCCGATGCCGACGATGCCGCCGACCGCGTTCAGGGTGAAGCCGAGACCGAGTTCGACGGCCGGCGTGAACAGGGCGCTGAGCGCCACGAGAAGCGAGGGCTCACTGGGCTGCAGGATGGCGAACGCCCGTACGTCGACCACGCCCAGGGCGAGACTCAGCGCGCCCCGGTACTCGTCACCGCGCCGTTCCAGAAAGCCGCTGCCCCGCGCGGGGCCCGCCGAAATGCTCAGTCCCAGCCCACTCGGGGGCAGCGGTGTGGCGCCGGCTCCCGGCGTCAGCTCGCTGCCGATTCCGTCGATCGTGGCGTCGGCGAGCCCCAGCAGCGAGGCGCCGAAGGAGGCGGTGAACCGCAACGCGAGGCCGGAGGGCGCAAGATACAGGGCGGGCGCGCGCAGGCCCGGCGGCGCGACGCGCAGCGGCACCGCGAGGCCGTTCTTCCCACCGCCCTGGAAGTGGATTCCCCGTATGTCCAGCCGGGCCTGGATGTCGCCCTCCAGGGCCGGCCCGCCCGGTACGACGAGGTCGAGCAGTTCGTCGGCGGGCAGCGTGAGCCGGATCCCGCGCACGGAGAGCTGCAGCGCCGCGCCGGTGGGGTCGGCCGGCACGGTGAGGGCGAGCGTGATGTCCTGCTGGACCCGCAGCACGTCGGCGAGCTTCAGCGTGCCCAGGTTCACGGTGAAGGAGATCTCGGAGGGCAGCGTGTCGTGCAGTACCTGCACGTCGTCCGCGGTGGCCACGAGGACCTCCGGAACGGTGAGGTTCCAGTGGGGAACCAGGCCGCCCGCCGCGTCGGAGAGCAGAGTCAGCAGCTTGGGCCACAGGTCGCCGGCCTGATCCGCGTCCGGCGCGCCGATACGGGTCAGCAGCGCCGAGGGCGTCAGCTGCGCCCCCGGCAGTCCGAGCGCCTCCGCCAGCTTCCTGCGCCGCTGCGCCGGGTCGAGGGCCCCCAAGGTGGGCAGGACTCCGGCCAGCGCGGTCCGCAGCTGCGTGGCGAGATCGGCGACCGTTCCGCTCATGAGGTCACATCCGTGTGCGGCGAGACAGCTCATCACTGGGGACTGACACCGGGTCTCCGGCCCCACAACTACGCACGTCAGCCAGGGACCACTGTCCGCGCGGGCCGTCCGGTCCCGCAACAGGGAAACGCTTGCCTCACCCTGCCGGCTGAGCGCATTGCTCCCCCCGTGCGAATCCACTCCGTCGTGCGTCACCTCGGCCGCGGACGACGACCGCTGATCTCGATTCCGGTCCTCCGGGTGCGCCGACGGTGGTTCGGCGCTCGCCCCGTGATCGTCTACAGTGCGGTAGACGGTCTACGTGGCTGTAGTCACTCCGAGGCCGCGTCCGGCTGCTCTCCGACCCGCTTCTTCTGAGAGGCCCGCCCCATGGCCGCTTCCGGATCCGCCGCGGCCGACCCCTCCGAGCGCGCGGAGGTGGGCACCGCGCCGCCTGCCGGCGGGCGCGTGAACGGCGGCCGTTCCGCCGGCCGGGCCGGATGGCTCGCCCTGTCCGCGGCCGTGCTGTTCGTCCTGCTGAGCCTGGCGGTCGTGCGGGCGCCGGGGCAACTGCTGCCCACCGACCTGGCGCTGCACCGCTGGTCGGCACAGCACCGCCCGGACCTCGCCCTTGCCTCGGCACGGGCCCTCACCGTGACCGGCACCGGCCTCGTCCCGTACGTCCTGCTCCTGCTGGCGGGCCTGTACGCGGGCCGGACCAACCGCCGACGCGCACTCGTCGCGGGCGGGCTGCTCCTGTGCCTGGGCGCCGGCCAGGCCCTGCGCTACGCGGTGATGATGCTGATCGCCCGCCCGCGCCCGCCACTGGGCGACTGGGCGACGCAGGCCTCAGGCTGGTCCTTTCCCTCCGGCCACGCCACCACCGCCGCCATGACCGCCGGACTTCTCGTGGCGGCGCTCCGCCTGCGCGGGACCCGGGTGTCCCGAACGGCCGTCGTGGTGATCGGGCTCTGGGGCGCGGCCGTCGGTCTCACCCGCGTCTACCTCGGGGTCCACTGGTTCACCGACGTGATCGGAGGCTGGCTCATGGCCGCCATGTGGCTGTCCCTGACGGCCTTCGCGTACGTGTGGCGCACGGCCGGCCGCTCTCGGGTCTCCGGCTGACGTGCGCCCGCGCATCCTCGTCGTCGAGGACGACCACGCGCTGCGGGACGTGCTCCTGCGCGGCCTGCGCGAGGAGGACTTCGACCCGGAGCCGGCGGCGGACGGCGCCGCCGCGCTGCGCCTGGCCGGGGACGGCTTCGACGCGGTCGTCCTGGACGTCGGCCTGCCCGACGCCGACGGGCGGGACGTCTGCCAGGCCCTGAGGGCACGCGGATTCCTCGCCCCGATCCTGTTCCTCACCGCCCACCACCAGCTCACCGACCGACTGACCGGATTCTCCTGCGGCGGCGACGACTACCTCGCCAAGCCCTTCCACCTCGCCGAACTCGCTGCCCGCCTGCGGGCCGCGCTGAGGCGGGCGGGCCCCCGCCCGCCCGCCGAGACAGGGGACCTGTCGCTCGACCCGGCCCGCTACACCTGCACCGTCTCGGGAACACCGGTGGACCTGACCCCGACCGAGTTCCGGCTCCTGGCGGTCCTCATCGCCGCCGCGGGCGGCCTGGTCACCCGGCGGACGCTGATCCGGGCCGGCTGGCCGGAGGGCGCCCAGGTCAGCGACAACACCCTCGACCAGTACCTCAGCCGGCTGCGGCGCAAGCTCCGCGCCGCCGGCTGCGCGCAGACGCTCAACACGAGCCGTGGAATGGGGCACCGCCTGTCATGACGACTCCGCCGCGCGGCCCGTTCCCCCCGCACCCTGCGCCGCCTCTCCCCGGTCGCGCTCGTGGCCGCCGCGCTGCTGATCCACGACATCGCGCCGGGAGACGGTCAGGAAACGGTATGGAAGAGGACCGGGCCGAGGATCACCGCGAGGAACAGCGCGCTGGTCACCCTCGTGCCCAGCCCCAGCCCCAGCCCCAGCCCCAGCCCCAGCCCCAGCCCCAGCCCCAGCCCCAGCCCCAGCCCCAGCCCCAGTCCCAGCCCCAGCCCCAGTCCGCCGTCGTCGAGGCGCGCCTGCGCGTCGCTGGGGCGGAGTGCGTCTCGTATGCCATGGCGCGGACCCTGCCGGTCGGATCCTGAACACATCCTGAGCGGCCGGCGGACACGGCGGCCGGCCTCGCCGCCCGCACCCCAGGTGGCTCCTACGCTCCCGTCCATGCCCACGCCGCCGCCGTCCGGACACCCGCACGTCAGATTCCTCGCGTTCCTGCACAGACGGCTCGGCTGGGCCTCGTGCGCGGCCTACGCCGCGGCCGCGGTCCTGCCCGCCCCCGGCCTCTGGCTGCGCCACCCGCACGGCGTCTTCCCGGCAGGGACGCTGCCGGCCGGCGCGAGTGCCCCGCACATCCTTCTGGCAGCCGTCCTGTTCACGGCCGGGCTGCGGGCCTGCCCACGGGCGCTGGCCGGCATGCTGCGACGCCCGCGCATCCTGCTCGGCGGTCTCGCGCTGCACACCACCGTCCCGTTGCTCGTGATTCCGGCCGTGGCACTCGCGCTGCGCTGTTCGCCCGATTCCGACGGCGGGAGCGGCATGGTCGCCGCGATGATCCTCACGGTCGCCATGCCGGTGGCGGCCGGTGCCACGGTGTGGGCGTCCCAAGGGCGTGGTGACGAGGCGGCGATGCTGGGCCTGGTCGTCGCGTCGACCCTGGTCAGCCCGCTCACCCTGCCTCCTGTCATCAGGGCCCTCAGCCCGTTGCTGAGCGCCGACTACGCGCAGGGCGCGGCGGTCGCCGCGAGCGGCACCGGCAGCGGCTTCGCCCTGACCGGAGTCCTGCTGCCCTGCGCGGCGGGGATCGTCTGCCGACTGCTGCTGCCCGACCGGGCGACGTCCACAGCACTGTCCATGGCCGCGCTGACCGCCGTGCTCGCCGCGCTCCTCCTGACGTACGTCAACGCCTGCGGGGCCATCGGGCAGTTGCTGGCGCGGCCCCGCCCGTTCCTCGTCCTGGGCTCGGCCTGTACCGCCGGGGCCGTGTGCCTGTTGTCCTTCGGCTGGGGAGCGTGCTGGGCGCGGATCCTGCGCCTCGGGGCTTCGGCGAGGACCTGCGTCGCGCTGGCCTGCGGGATGAGCAACACCAGCGCGGGCGCGGTACTCATCACCAGCGCCATGCCCGACCGGCCGCAGATCCTGCTGCCGGTGCTCGCCTTCAGCCTCCTGCAGAAGACCGCGGCGAACCGCATCACACGCCCTCGTCCGGCGGAAGCGGAAGCGGAAGCGTGAAACGTCCAGCGGCGGATCCGGGGCCCTGCCGGTCCGGAGGACCTGGCGCCCGGCTGCTGCGCGGTCCTGGTGCCCCCTCGGCGTGGATCCGCGGGCCCTGGGCATCGAACCCGGTCCCGTCGACTATTCAGGCCACCCCGGTTCCGCGGGCTCCGGTGGGTCGGAGCCGTTCAGCCCGGCGCCACCGACCGGGCCGGCCCCGGAACTGTGCGGCGCTTCCCGGCCGGCCGGGCAGCGCCGGTCCGGGCAGCGCGGCGCCGGTCACCGTCGGCTCGCTACGCCCCGCTGGCGGGGCTGACCGTGCCGACCGGGCTGACCGGGCTGATGGGCAGCGCGGGGGACGGCACCGCGGACGTCTGCGAACCGGCTGCCGCCGGGGACGCGATGACGGTGCGCAGGGCCTCCACGGCTCGGTCTCCGGCCGGGTCCCCGGCCCGTCGCGGCTCCTGCGGCGGCGGTGCCGGACGGCCCAGCGCCTTCACGGTCCAGCCGGCCGCGCGCCACGCGTCGTGCGGGAGCGCGTCGCGCCCGTCGATCAGCAGCGGGGTACGGACCACGCGCGCCAGCTTGACCGGGTCCAGCTCGCGGTACTCGCTCCACTCGGTGAGGTGCAGCACCAGCTCGGCGTCCTGACATGCCATCAGCAGATTGGCCCCGCAGTGCAGTTCCGGGTGGGCGAGGGCGGCCCTCGCCGCGCCCTCGGGGTCGTGGACCCGGACCCGCGCGCCCTGTTGGTGCAGCTCCGCCGCGACCGCCAGCGCCGGCGAGTCCCGTACGTCGTCGCTGTTCGGCTTGAACGTGGCGCCCAGCACCGCGACCCGCCGGCCCGTGACGTCGCCGCCGAGCAGTCGCCGGGCGAGCGCGACGGTCCGGCTCCGCTGCCGCTGGTTGATCTCGTCGACCTGGTCGAGGAACGCCACCGCCGGCCCGACGCCCAGCTCCTGGGCGCGGGCGCCGAACGCCCGGATGTCCTTGGGCAGGCAGCCGCCGCCGAAGCCGAGCCCCGCGTTCAGGAACTGCCGGCCGATCCGGGTGTCGTGGCCGATCGCGTCGGCGAGGGTGGCGACGTCCGCGCCGGTGGCGTCGCAGATCTCGGCCATCGCGTTGATGAAGGAGATCTTCGTGGCGAGGAAGGAGTTGGCCGCGGACTTGACCAGCTCCGCCGTGTTCGGGTCGGTGACGAGGTACGGGACGCCGGCCTCCAGCATGGGGGCGTACACGCGGCGCAGGGTCTCGTCCGCCGCCCTGCCGGTCACACCGGCGACGATCCGGTCCGGCCGCAGCGTGTCGTCGACGGCGAAGCCCTCGCGCAGGAACTCCGGGTTCCAGGCGAGTTCCACGCGCGCGCCCGCGGGCGCGAGGCGCGCGACGCGGGCGGCCAGCCGGGCGGTCGTACCCACGGGGACGGTCGACTTGCCGACCAGCAGACAGGGCGCGGACAGGTGCGGTGCCAGTCCGTCGACGACGGCGTCCACGTACCGCAGGTCGGCGGCCCGGGAGCCGGCCTGCTGCGGGGTGCCGACGCAGATGAAGTGGACCTCGCCGTGCGCCGCCGCCTCCCGCGGATCGGTGGTGAAGCGCAGCCGGCCGGAGTCGAGCGCCCGGGTCAGGACGTCCTCGAATCCCGGCTCGTAGAAGGGGGGCCGGCCCGCGGCGAGGTCGGCCACCTTCTCGGGGTCGACGTCCACACCGAGGACGTCGTGTCCGATCTCGGCCATGCAAGCGGCGTGCACGGCTCCCAGATATCCCGTACCGATGACGGTCAACCGCATGCGTTGTGCTCCTGTCTGCGCGGGGGAGGTGAGGGAGGGGAGAGGAGGGGAGGGGAGGGGAGGGGAGGGGAGGGGAGGGGAGGGGATGCGGGGCGAGGCTCAGGGGCGTGGCCGTAGGGGTTCTGCCGCTGGAAGGTCCAGGCGTCGCGGCACATCGCGGTCAGTTCGTGGTGGGCGGTCCAGCCCCGGGCCGCGGCGTGGCCCAGACGGAAGGGCGGGAGTGCGCTGGACGGTGCGGCGCGGTGCGGCGCGGCCATCGGAATCAGCCGCCCGGGCCGGCCGAGCCAGCCGAGTCGTCCGGGCCGGCCTGGCCGGCCGGCGCGGGCGTCGCACCGGTGGTCTCGGCCGACGGGCCGGGGATCGTCCGCGCCGCCGTGGTGCCGGTCACCGCGGTCAGTCGACGGGCAGCGGGTGGTGCCTCACCTCGGAGGAGTCGAGGAGTGCCAGGAGACCGAGGACCAGGGCCGACCCAAGGAAACCACCGCCACCGGTCACGGCCACGCGCATGTCATTCTCCAGATGAGAAGCGGAAACGGCCTCACGCCCCACTGGCATGACGGCCGGAGAAATGCCGATCGGACGAGCCGATAAACGCAGTGTTCTCGGGAAAAGCAAGCAAAAGCGTATGGCCATGCGTACGCATTGCTTCGGAGGATAATCGGGCGGGTCGGCCGTTCGGCCGATCCCTTCGGTGACGTCGCTCCGTGAAGGCCCCCGTGCCCCCGGCCGCCGCTGTCGTACGGCCTGCGGGTCGCCGTCACCCGCACGTGTGGGTGAGGGCTGCGCGCGCCCGGAGGCCGGCCGCGCACGGCCGGCGGTCAGACGCGCGTCGCGGGAGAACCTTTACCGGTGCATGGGCAGACCGTTCTTCGGGAACGGCCGCCCTGTCGGCCATCGCCAGTACGCTGCCGGGAGATGGAGACGAGCGGGCAGGCGGGACCGGCCCAGCCGTCCGCTCGCCTGACAGGGGGTCAAGGATGAGAACCACCATCACACGTCGCGTCGGCACGGCCGCGACCGTCGCGGCGCTCACCGCGAGCGTGCTCGGGCTGGGAGCAGGCAGCGCGTCGGCGGACCAGTACGTGCGGCTGAGCACCACGCACAACGTCGGGCTCTACACGTCCCCGAACACGTGGAGCGGCAAGGTCATCGAGTCGGCCCTGACCGCGGGGCGGGACGGGGTGCTCGCCGACTGCTGGACGCGCGGCCAGGACATCAACAGCAACGGAAACGTCTGGTACCACATCACCTACGCGTACTGGAACGTCCCCGGCGCCTTTCCCTACGCCACCTCGGCCTATGTCTACGGCGCGTACGTGGACAACAACGCCACCTTCCACAGCGGAGTGCTGCCGCCCTGCTAGCAGGGCTCGCCCCGCATGCTCCTCCTCCTGCCGGGTGGGCAGGGGGAGAGGTCGCGGACAACGTGCGCGCCGGACCGGGAGTACCGGTCTGCTTCGCCGTTCACCGCGGATGCCCGATGGAGTCCACGCTGCTGCGCGGCTCGAGGGACTGGTGGACGCCCGGCACGTCGAGTTCGCGGGGGTCACCGAACTGGCCCCGGAGTTACGAGAGTCACTCGGGGACTGCCACGACCGGCCGGTGCGACGGCGACGGACGCGCCGGCCCGGCTCACCGCCGGCCGTCGCTGTACCCGGCCCCGGCGCTACGGGAGGAACACCACCTCGGGGAAGGCTGTGCTCGGGCCGTCGAGCAGACGCCCTGCGCGGTGCCGCAGGTGGCGGTCGAAGAGAACAACCCGATGACCAAGCGGTGTCATGACCGATGGTGGTCCGTCGGTGGGTCCGGAGGTGGAACCCCGGGCCCACCGACCACTGCCTGCCGTTGCGCGGGTCAGACGATCTGCACGCGCCGAATGGCGATGACCGGCCACCAGGTGTGGCTGGCGTAGTAGCTCTCGCCCGGCTCCAGCACGGCCGCCTCCCTGCCGTCCTCACAGGCGGCGATGACGAATACCTTCAGCTTGTGGTCCGTGTTGTTGGTGACCTTGCGCTGTCCGACAGTGTTGACGTTCTGGGTGCTGTAGCACGTGCCGTCGACCGGCTTGACTATGTTCTCGCGCGTGTCCTCGAACGTGATGGTCCCCGTGGCGGCCTGGGCGGAACCGGTCGTGGCGAGCAGGACGGCCGCCGACGCTGCGGCGAGGACGGGGACACGGTGGCGCATCGTGCGCATGGGTTTCTCCCTCGGCTTGTTCTTCGGGCGGCGCTCGGAAATCCGAGGCCGATCGCGACGGTAGCCAGGGCCGCTATTCCTGCGTTATTTCTCACTTTCAAGTCAAGTGGCTGCTTTGGGAGGGTGTTTGAAGTTCGAACCCGGACCGTAATGCCTCGGAGACACCGTCGAGTGAGCTCCTGAGCGTGACGCGTGAGGGCGCCGCGGAACCCCACGGGGGCCCGACATAGTGGCCGCGCAAGGCAGCTTGGGCCAGTTGTCCCACAGGTCTGACCCTGGCCCCGGACGGCGCCCCATGGGTCTCGGCGCCCGCAGAGTCCTCGGATGCGGGGGATCGCGTCCAGCAGCGGTGTCAGTTGGGTGACGCCGTGCCTGTTTCCGCCGGTCAGGGTGACGGCGAGAGGGGGTGCCAGGCCGGTCGACGATCGGGTGGTGCTTGCTGCCCGGCCGCGCACGGTCGACCGGCGAAGGTCCGCTCTGAGCCCCCCGTTGAAAGTCAGCGGGCCGCCGGTGAGCGTCGTAACCTGAAGGGAGACATGGCAGGCCCGCACCCTTCGAGGCGTTGCACCCGAACCTCTCCCGCGTGGAGTGGAAAGGAGGCCTTCGTCATGACCACTCATGCCCTTCAGTTCACCTTGGAGACTGTTGATGACTCCGCCGTTCTGGGGCAGTCCTTCCTCGCTGTGGACGGCACCGGGGCACCCGCCATCGCCTACGTGGTCGGTACCGCGACCGGCGCCGCCGTGAGGGTGGCCCGCCGGCAGAACAGTCACTGGACACACGAGGACACGGGCGGCTTCGCCGCGGGGGACGACGTGCGGATCAGTCTGAGTTTCGACTCGGGCGGCGGCCCGCACATCGCCTACCGGGACGGCAACAGCGACAACGCGATTTTCGGCACCAGGCGCGACGAGGGCTGGTCCCTCGAGGAGATCCCCACCCAGGCCGGGCTCTTCGTGCGCTCCGCCGCCGACGTCTCCATGCAGATCGAGCCGAACCTGAACGATCCGCCCTTCGCCGACACCCCGACCGTCGGGTACCGCGACGGGTTCAACGGCGACTCTGCGGCGGTCGCGCGGAAGGTCGGCGGCTCCTGGCAGATCAGCGGCGTCGACGCGCCGAGCGATGTGAGGACAGGCCTGTCGCTGGCCTTCGACAGCAGCGCCGGGCTCAGGCTCGCCTACTTCCAAGGCTTCGACGACGGGTCGCCCGAGATCCCGCAACCGCTGAAGCTGGCGCAGGAAGAGGTCAGCGACGCCGGGGACACTCACCCGCCGACCTTCGTCAACGGTGTGATCGACCCGCACATGCGCGCCGCCGAGAGTGTGTCCATGGCCCGAGGCCTCTTCTCCGAGGTGCTCGTCGCGTACGCCGACGTCCGGACACGCACCGTGCGCGCCTGGTCCAGCTCGTTGGGGTCGGAGCCGAGGATCGAGGTGGTCGCCGAGGGCAACGACGCCAACGGCCCCCGATTCCCCTCTGCCGCGGGCGACCCCCACCAGACCCTGTTCATCGCCTACCTCGACGACGGTCAGGTCGTGCTCGCCAGGCGCGGACCCGCGGGGTGGACCAGTCAGCCGGTCGCCACCGGCGACGGCTGGCCGTCCCTGGAGTTCGGCAAGGACGGTACGGCTCATCTCGCCTACGGAACGGGGACGTTGATGTACGCACGCGGCACCGTCAGCCCCGGCTGACCGGCACCCCGAGCGGATCCACAGCGCTCTGGCGCTATCTCGTGACTCATCACACAGCTCGCCGGTGACCTTCATCGCCAAAGCCGTCCTCACCCTGCAGAGGCAACGCTGAAAATGCTCAGTTAGCCTTGAAGGAGACGAAGCTCCTGGGCTTCCCGGTTGTTCTCCTTCCGCGCAGGAGGGAAAGACGATGCGCGAGCACGAGGTCGGCACGCAGGAGGAGTTCGAGGCGGCCCGGCAGGCCCTCCTCGCGCAGGAGAAGGAACTCACGCGGCGCGGCGACGAACTCGCGCGGAAGCGGAGGGACCTGCCCTGGGTGCGGGTCGACAAGGACTACCGCTTCGAGACCGGGCGCGGGACCGAGTCGCTCGCCGACCTCTTCGCGGGGCGCTCGCAACTGCTCGTCTACCACTTCATGTTCGGCCCGCCCTACGAGGCGGGATGCCCGGTGTGCTCCTCGATCGCGGACACCCTCGATCCCAACGCGGTGCACCTCGCGGCACGCGACGTGACGCTGATCTGCTCGTCGAGGGCGCCGGTCGACAAGCTCCTCGCCTACCGGGAGCGGATGGGCTGGAGCTTCGACTGGGTCGGTGCGGGCGGCGGCGACTTCCACCGCGACCTCGGCTTCCAGCACACGGAGGACGAGCTGAGACCGTTCCTCCAGGGCGGGATTCCCGCGACCGTGAGCCAGATGGCCGAGGCGTGCGGCACGGACGTGCTCGGCTACGTCACCGAGGGTCCGGGGCTGAGCTGCTACGCACGGTCGGAGGGCGCGGTCTACCGGACCTACGTCACCAGCGCCCGCGGCCTGGAACCCGCCATGGCCTACTACGGCCTCCTCGATCGCACCCCGCTGGGCCGCCACGAGGAGGGCGAGGAGACCCACTGGCTGCGCCGCCACGACGAGTACGGCAAGAGCTGAGAGAGCGGCCTTCCATGCGTGCGCCCGGCCGATACGGCCGGGGGCGCGGCATTTCCTATGGCGTCGAGTGCGCGCTGGGCTTCATAACGCTCAAAAACAATCAGACCCCTGCGTGGGGTTTTGCCCTGAAATCAGTGATCACAAGTCCATAACCGATGAGGTCTCGCAGGTGACGCGAGGAGAGCAGCGTGCTCTAAGTTGAGCAATGCGCGCCAACCTGATCAGTTTCGCGCGGCAGCCTCTCTCCTTTGTGAACCAGGTGGTAGTGCCATGAAGCGACGTCCTCTCGCCCTCTCCCTCGCCGGAACCGTCGGCGCGCTCGTGCTCACGGCGTGCGGAGGCGGATCCGGCGCCTCGACCGGCGCGAACGGGGTCACCACGATCACGTTCGTCGCGGCGGACTACGGCTCCAACGGCGACAACCCGAGCCAGGCCTACTGGCAGGACGTGATCAAGGCGTTCGAGAAGAAGAACCCGAAGATCAAGGTCGACCTCCAGGTGATCAACTGGAACGACATCGACGCCCAGGTCAAGACCATGGTCCAGAACGGGAACCAGCCGGACGTCCTCCAGACCGGTGGCTACGCGGACTTCGCCCGGAGCGGCTTGCTCTACTCCGCCCCGGAGGTGCTCTCGGCAGCCACCGCGTCGGACCTCATCCCCGCCATGGCCGACGCCGGCCGCCAGGACGGCACCGCGTACGGCATCCCGTTCGTCTCCAGCGCGCGGATGTTCCTCGTCAACAACGCCCTGTTCCGCAAGGCCGGGCTCGACCCGAAGAAGCCGCCGCAGACCTGGGCCGAGGTCACCGCCGACGCGACCGCGCTGAAGAAGGCCGGTGTCGAGGTGCCCCTCGGCGTCCCGCTGGGCAAGGAGGAGGCCCAGGCCGAGTCGTTCATCTGGATGATGGGCAACGGCGGCGGCTACCAGGGCACCGGCGGAAAGTACGCCATCAACTCTCCCGCCAACGTGGAGACGTTCGCCCAGCTCAAGAAGTGGGCCGACGCCGGTCTCACGGAGAAGAGCCCGGCCGCCGTCAACCGCACCGACCTCACCAAGAACTTCGCCTCGGGCAAGGTCGGCATGCTCAACGGCTTCCCCGGTCAGCTCGCCGAGCTCAAGGGCATGGACGTCACCTGGACCGCCATGCCCGGCGCGCACGCGAAGAGCCCCAGCACCCTCGGCGTCGCCGACTGGGTCATGGCCTTCAAGAAGGGCGGCCACAAGAAGGAGATCAAGGCCTTCCTCGACTTCGCGTACGGCAAGGAGAACACGGTCAGGTTCGCCAAGACCTACAACCTGCTGCCCGTGACCCAGTCCGCCCGCGCGGCGCTCGCGACCGACCCGGCGACCAAGGACCTGGCGCCCTTCCTCGGCATCCTGCCCACCGCGACCTCCTACCCGATCAGCGACCCGACCTGGCCGGGCGTCTCCGCCCAGATCAAGACCCAGATCGGCAGCGCGCTCGACGACCCGCAGAAGGGCCTCGACGCCCTCCAGAAGGCGGCCGAGCAGGCGGGACAGTGACGGGCGGCGGCCGTACACCGGAAACGAGAACGCACGTGTCCACCAGCACCCCGTCCCGCACCGCCGACCGGCCGGCCCCCGCGGCCCGCCGGCCCGCGACCCCGGGCCCCGGCCGGCACCACCCCGACCGGCCGGCCGGGTCCCGGCCCCGCTCCCTGCTCCGGCGCCTCGGCGCCCTGCCCTGGATCGCGCCCTCCGTCCTGCTGATCCTGGCCGTGGTCGTCTGGCCGGTCGTCGAGATGGTCCGCACCTCGCTGCGGAGGATCGACACCTCGGGCGTGGACCTGGGCCCGGCGGGGACCGACAAGTACCGCAAGCTGTTCGCCGACCCCCGGCTCCCCGACGTCCTGACCTGGACGGCGGTGTGGACGGTCGCCGTCGTCGTGCTGACGATGCTGATCTCGCTGGCCCTGGCCCAGTTGTTCAACCAGAGCTTCCCCGGCCGCCGGATCACCCGCTGGGCGCTCGTCGCGCCGTGGGCGGCCTCCGTCCTCATGACCGCCATCGGCTTCCGCTGGATGCTCGACCAGGTGGCCGGCGTCCTCAACCGGCTCCTTCTCGACCTCGGTCTGATCGACTCGGCCGAGGCGTGGACCGGGGACGCCGCGCACGCGAAGCCGTGGCTGATCGCCGTCGCCGTCTTCGTGTCCCTGCCGTTCACCACCTACACCCTGCTCGCCGGACTCCAGACCGTGCCGGGCGAGGTGTACGAGGCGGCCCGCGTCGACGGCGCCTCGCGCCTCCAGACCTACCTCCGGATCACGCTGCCCCTGCTGCGGCCGGCGTTCCTCGTCGCGCTGGTGATCAACCTGATCAACGTCTTCAACTCGTTCCCGGTCATCTGGGGCATGACCCAGGGCGGCCCCAACGCCGACACCGCCACGACCACGGTGTTCATGTACATGCTGCGCAGTTACGACGTGGCCGAGTCGGCCGCCCTGTCGGTGGTCAACTTCGCCGCCGTCATCGCCATGGTGCTGCTCTTCCTCAAGGTCAGCGGCTGGAAGGAGACGGACCGATGAGCGCCGCGACCCCGCGCCCCCGCCCCCGTACGAAGACCGTGCTGCTCACCGTCACGGCCTGGGCGCTGGCCGTGCTCTTCCTGCTGCCGTACGTCCAGATGGTGATCACGGCCGGGCGCCCGGCCGACGAGCTGCGCGACAGCGGCTATCTGCCGTCCCGCTTCGACTGGTCCGCGTTCACCCGTGTCTGGAGCGAGACCACGCTCGGCCAGAACCTGTCCAACACCCTGCTGATCGCGGCCGGTTCGACGCTGCTCGTGCTGCTCGTGGCGCTGCCCGCCGCGTACTACACGGCACGCGTCCGCTTCCGCGGGCGCAGCGCCTTCCTGCTCCTCGTCCTGGTCACGCAGATGTTCCAGCCGACGGCTCTGCAGGTGGGCCTGTACCGGGAGTTCCACGCGCTCGGCCTGCTGGACACGACGGCCGTGCTGATGGTGGCCAACGCGGCCTTCAACCTCGCCTTCGCGGTCTGGATCATCAGCGCGTACATCGGCTCGATCCCGGTCGAACTGGAGGAGGCCGCGATGATGGACGGCTGCGGCCGGGCCCGCGCGCTGTTCCGCGTGACCCTGCCGCTCGCCCTGCCGGGCATCGTCACGGCCGTGATCTTCACCTTCATCGCGGCGTGGAACGAGTTCATCATGGGCCTGACGCTCACCACCTCGCCCGAGCGGCAGCCCCTCACCGTGGGGATCAACAACATGATCGGGGCCTACAGCGTGCAGTGGAACCAGGTGTTCGCCGCGTCGCTGGTGGCCATCGTGCCGGTCGTCGTGCTGTTCGCCGTCATCGAGCGCCATGTGGTGTCCGGACTGACGGCCGGCTCGGTCAAGTAGCCGCCTGCGCCGGACTCCGGCGCACACCTCCTAGACGCAGTGGACGTCGACGCCCTGGGCCGTGAACTGCTCGACCAGGTCGTCGGGGGCGTCGTGGTCGGTGACCAGGACGTCGATCTCGGGGATCGTGCAGACGCGGGCGAAGGCCCGCTGGCCGAGCTTGGTGGAATCGGTGACCACGATCACCTTCCCCGCGCGCTCGGCCATGGCGCGGTTCGCGCTGGCCTCGCCCTCGTCGTGGGTGGCGGCGCCGAAGCGGGGGTCGACGGCGTTGACGCCGAGGATGGCGAAGTCGAGCGAGAGGCCCTGGAGGACCATGGCCGCGAGCGGGCCGGTCAGTTCGTACGACTGGGGGCGGGCGACCCCGCCCGTGACCACGGTCTTCACGTACGGGCGGACCGCCAGCTCGTTGGCGATGTTCACGGCGTTGGTGACGATCGTCAGGGCCGTGGCGCCGCCGTGCTCGGCGAGGTCGGCGCGGGTGGCGAGTTCGCGTGCCACCTCGGAGGTCGTGGTGCCGCCGTTGAGTCCGACCACGGCGCCCGGCGGAATGAGCGCGGCGGCGGCGCGGGCGATGCGCTGCTTCTCGTCGGCCTTGCGCGCGGTCTTGTAGCGCAGTGGAAGGTCGTAGGTCACGCCGCTGAGCACCGCCCCGCCCCGGGTGCGGGTGAGCAGCTGCTGCCGGGAGAGCTCCTCCAGGTCACGGCGGACCGTCGCGGGCGAGACGGCGAGCAACTCCGCGGCCTCGCCGACCTCGATGCTGCCGCGCTCGCTCAGAGCGTCGAGCAGCCGCGTCCACCGCTCGTGCGTGCTCATCGCCGTTCTCCTCGCCTCATGACATCGCCTCGCGACATCCAGGAGCAGAGGGTAACCCGGTTCTCACATTCGTGATCAACACTGCACATGGTTGCTCGAAGTTGAGCATAGAAGCTATAAACAAGTCATCTTCAATCATCGGCATGGCGTAAGCCGGCCGACGCGCCTTCTGGAGCCCTCATGAGTCACGTCGACGTGGAAATAGCCGAACAGCCCTCGTGCTGGCGGCGCGCGCTGGAGGTCCGCCCGGCCGGGCTGCCCGAGGCGGGGGAGCGGGTCGCGGTCGTGGGCTGCGGCACCTCGCTCTACATGGCGCAGGCGTACGCGGCGCTGCGCGAGGACGCCGGGCTCGGCGAGACGGACGCGTTCGCCGCCTCCGACTTCCCCGCCTCGCGCCGCTACGACCGGGTGGTGGCCATCAGCCGCTCCGGCACCACGACCGAGGTCCTCGACGCCCTCGGCCGGGCCGGCGACGCCGCGACGGCGGCGCTCACCGGTGATCTCGACACGCCCGTCAAGGACGCCGCCGGCACCGTCGTGGACCTGTCCTTCGCCGACGAACGGTCCGTCGTGCAGACGCGCTTCGCGACGACCGCGCTCGTCGTGCTGCGCGCGAGCCTCGGCCCCGTACCGCAGGACCTCACCCGGCAGGCCGAGCACGCGCTCGCGGCCCCGCTCCCCGACGAGCTCCTGAACGCCCGCCAGTTCACCTTCCTCGGCACCGGCTGGACCACGGGCCTGGCGCACGAGGCGGCGCTGAAACTGCGCGAGGCCTCCGGATCGTGGACGGAGTCGTACCCGGCGATGGAGTACCGGCACGGTCCCATCAGCGTCAGCGGCCCCGGCACGGTCGTGTGGTTCTTCGGCGAGCCGCCGGCCGGTCTGGCCGATCAGGTCCGGGCGACCGGCGCGTACCTCACCGCGTCGCCAGGCGATCCGCTCGCCGACCTGATCCGCGCCCAGCGGCTGGCCGTCGCCCTCGCCGAGGGCCGGGGCCTCGACCCGGACCAGCCGCGCAACCTCACCCGCTCGATCGTCCTCACCGGCTCATGACCACGCTCACGCGTACCGGGAGCACGGTGAGACCCACGGGGACGGCCGCGCGGACGGTCATCGCCCTGGACGTCGGCGGCACCTTTGTCAAGGGCGGCACCCTCGCCGACGGCGCCACCGCCCTCGGGCATGCGGACCGCTGGTACACGCGCGCCGACCGCGGCCCCGAGGCGGTCCTGGAGACCGTCCTCGCCTGCGCCGAGGAACTGGCGGGACACTGCCCGGACGCGGAGGCGGCCGGGATCGCCGTCCCCGGCATCGTCGACGAGGAGTCGGGACTCGCCGTCCTCGCGGCCAACCTCGGCTGGCGCGGCGTGCCCGTCCAGGACTGGCTCGCCGAACACCTCGGCCTGCCCGTCGCGTTCGGCCACGACGTCCGCGCCGGCGGACTGGCCGAGGCGCGCGCCGGCGCCGGCCGCGGCTGTGACGACTTCCTGTTCGTGCCGGTCGGCACGGGCATCGCCGCCGCGGCGTTCAGCCGGGGACGCGCCCTCACCGGCGGCCACGGCGCCGGCGGCGAGCTCGGCCACGTGGTCGTCCGGCCCGGCGGCGACCGCTGCCACTGCGGCGGCCACGGCTGTGTGGAGACCGTGGCGTCGGCCGCCGCCATCGCCCGCCGCTACAGCCGTGCCACCGGCTGGCACGGGATCACCGCCGGGGAGGTCCGGCGGCGCGCGGACAGGGGCGACACGGTGGCCGCGGCGATCTGGGCCGAGGCGGTCGAGGCGCTCGCCGACGCCCTGGCCACGGCGGTCACGCTGTACGACCCCGAACGCCTCGTGGTCGGCGGCGGCCTGGCCCGCGCGGGCGAGGCGTACGTGGCGCCCCTGCGCGAGGCCCTCGCCCGGCGGCTGACCTTCCAGACCATGCCGGAGGTCATCGCGGCCGAGCTCGGGGACCGGGCGGGGTGCGTGGGCGCGGCGCTGCTCGCCCATGACCTCCTGGCGCGGCGGCAGGCGGCCGCGTCGTGATCGTCACCGTCACCCTCAACGCCGCGCTCGACATCACCCACCGCGTCGAGCGCCTGCGCCCCCACGCGGCGCACCGCGTCCGCGACGTCGGCGCCCGGGCCGGCGGCAAGGGCGTCAACGTGTCGCGCGTCCTGCACGGCCTGGGCCTGCCCACGCTCGTCACCGGCCTGGCCGGCGGACCCACGGGTGAGGCGGTACGCCGCGAACTGCGCCGGGCGGGAGTGCCGGAGCACCTCACGCCCATCTGCGGCGAGACCCGCCGCACGGTGGCCGTGGTGGACGAGCACACCGGCGACACGACGACCCTCCTCGAACCGGGCCCCGTCGTCCGGCCGGAGGAATGGCGGCGCTTCCAGGCCGACTTCGACGCGTGCGCCGACCGGGCCACGGTCGTCGTGCTCTCCGGCAGCCTGCCGCCCGGCCTCCCCGAGGACGCGTACGCGACACTCGTCCGCGCCGCCCGCGCCCGGGGCGTCCCGGCGATCCTCGACACCAGCGGCCCGGCGCTCCTCGCCGCCCTCGCGGCAGGACCCGCCCTCGTCAAGCCGAACGCCGACGAACTGGCCGAGGCCACCGATGAGCCGGACCCGCAGCGGGCGGCCGAGGCCCTGCGCACCGCCGGCGCCGAGGCCGTGGCCGCCTCGCTCGGACCCGAAGGCCTCCTCGCGGTGACCCCGGCGGGCACCTGGCGAGCCCTGCCGCCCGAGCGGCTGCGCGGCAACCCGACCGGTGCCGGTGACGCGGCGGTCGCCGCTCTGGCCCGGGGCCTGGCGGCCGGCGTCCCCTGGCCGCGGCGGCTCGCCGACGCGGTGGCGCTGTCGGCCGCCGCCGTCGCCGCGCCGCTGGCCGGCTCATTCGATCCCGCCGTCCACCAGCGCCTTCGCGGCTCGGTGGACGTCCAACTCCTCTCGTAAGGAACCGTCATGCCTCTCGTAGGTACCGGGGCCATCGTCGCCCCCGCAGCGCACGCCGGGCACGGAGTGGGCGCCTTCAACGTCATCCAGCTCGAACACGCCCAGGCGATCGTGGCCGGCGCGGAAGACGCCGGTGCGCCGGTGATCCTCCAGATCAGCGAGAACGCGGCCCGCTACCACGGCGGTCTGGGCGCCATCGGCCTGGCGACCCTTGCCGTGGCCCGCGCCGCCCGGGTCCCCGTCGCGGTCCACCTCGACCACGCGACCGACGACGACCTGGTGCACGAGGCCGTGGAGCTCGGCTTCACCTCGGTCATGTACGACGCGTCGGTCCTGCCGTACGAGGAGAACGTCCGCGCGACCGAGGCGATCACCGCCCACTGCCACGCGGCCGGCGTCTGGGTCGAGGCCGAGCTGGGCGAGGTCGGCGGCAAGGACGGCGTCCACGCCCCCGGCGTCCGCACCGACCCCGGGCAGGCCGCCGCGTTCGTCGCCGCCACGGGAGTGGACGCACTCGCGGTGGCCGTGGGCACGGCCCACGCCATGCTCACGCGCGACGCGGCGCTGGACTTCGGCCTGATCCGAAAGCTGCGGACGGCCGTGCCCGTGCCGCTGGTCCTGCACGGTTCCTCCGGCGTCGCGGACGAGGAGCTGACCGCCGCAGTCGGTCACGGCATGACCAAGGTCAATCTCGCCACGCATCTCAACCGGGTCTTCACCACGGCCGCGCGCGAGGTGCTGGCCGGCGATCCGTCGCTGGTCGACACCCGCCGGTACCTCGGCGCGGGACGGGCGGCGATGGCCGGCGAGGTGACGCGGCTGCTCGGCGTGCTCAAGGCCGCGGAGGCGTCCGTGCCGTCGGGACGGTGACGAGTCGAGGCGGGGCGGGGGCCGGTGCCGGCGGAGCCCGCCCCGGCCGACCGCGATCGTCCGATCGGGGCTCCCGTCCGACGCCCGTCCCTCAGGACCGGAACGACGACAGCTGCTTACCGGTTCGGAGCCGGTGAGCGCCGGCGGCTCGTGGCCGGCAGGCTCTTTGGTGATTCGGGCCGCTGGTCGATCCCGGCGGGGGAGGTGCTCTCCGCCGTGCGCGATTCGACCTCGCCGACCCCCCAGCCGTAGGCGAGTTTGTGGACTTCGAGTACGAAGAAGGACTCGGTGGCGGTGACTCCGTCGATCAGGTGCAGACGTTCGTTGACGAGGTCGGTGAAGTGCTGGGTGTCGCGGCAGATGACTTCCGCCATGACGTCGTACTGGCCGGTGGTCATGATCACGTACGAGGTCTCGGGGAGTTCTCCCAGTTTCCTGCAGACCTCGCGTGCGGTTCCCGGCCGGACCTTGAGGCCGATCATCGCGAATCGGTCGAATCCGATGGTCAGGGGGTTGGCGATGCCGACGACCTGGAGGATGCCGTTCTCTTCCAGCCGTTGCACGCGGTAACGGACGGAGGAGGCCGGGATGCCGAGATCCTCGGCTATCTGGCTGTAGGGTCGCCGGCCTTCGGCCTGGAGGATCGCGATGATGCGCCGGTCGGTGTCGTCGAGCGGGCTTTCCTGCTGCGTCATGGAGGTGCTCAGGGTCTCTCTGTGTTATCTGCCTCTGACTGGGGCTTATGTGGGGGGCGCGGACCCCCGTGAGGGGGTCCGGTTCATTGTGACGGGTCACCGCCTGTGACCGGTCACAGGCGGCGCCGGTTCACGAGTCGAATCCGAGTCCCAGGCGGTCGAGGGTGCGCAGCCAGAGGTTGCGGCGGCCGTGGGCGTCCTCGCGGGCCAGGGAGAGCCGGGTGGCCTGCACACCCAGGTAGCGGACCGGCTCCGGCGGGAAGGGGACGGGCGGCCGGCGGACCATCGTCGGCCGCAGTCGTTCGGTCTTCCGGCCGGCGAGCAGGTCCAGCATCACCTCGGCGCCGTAGCGGGTCGCGCCGACGCCGAGGCCGGTGAAGCCGAGCGCGTAGGCGACGCGGCCCCGTGCGGCGGTTCCAGAGAACATGCAGAAGCGGGTGGTGGAGTCGATGATGCCGCCCCAGGCGTGGGAGAACGGTACGCCGTCGAGCTGCGGGAACGTCTCGGCGAACTGCCCGGCGAGCGTGGTGAAGGTGGCGGGCCGCTGGGTCAGGTGCTCCTGCGTGCTGCTGCCGTAGTGGTAGATGGCGTCGTATCCGCCCCACAGGATGCGGTTGTCGTCGGTCTTGCGCACGTAGTGGAACTGGTTTCCGGCGGTGGTGATGCCGTGGGCGCCCTGCCATCCGATGGCGGCGAGCTGCTCGTCGGTGAGCGGGTCCGTGACGAGGGCGTAGTCGTACACCGGGAGCATGGACAGGGACAGGCGGCGCAGGAGCGGGCGGTAGATGTTGGTGGCCAGGGCGACGCGCTTCGCGCTCACCTCGGCGTAGGGGGTGCGCAGCCTCAGTGGCTGAGCGCGGGTGTCGAGGCCGGTGACCTCGGTGTGCTCGGCGATGCGGACGCCGAGGTCCAGGCACGCCCGGCGCAGTCCCCACACCAGTCGGGCGGGGTCGAGCAGCGCGTAGTCGGGCGTGAACATGCCGGTCTTCCATAGCGGGGAGTCGACGTACTCGCGCAGTTCCCGGGTGTCGAGCAGCCGGGCCTTCTCCCCGTGCCGGTTGGCGAGCTCGACGGCCCCGGGCAGCCCGGCGCTCTGCCAGGGGGTGGCGGCGACGGTGACCTTGCCGCTGCGGACGAAGCCGCAGTCGATGCCGAAGGTGTCGAGGTCACGCCGGAAGGCGTCGAAGTTCTCCGCGCCGAGGCGCTGCAGCAGGCCGATCTCGTCCGGCCAGCGTTCGGCTCCGTTGGCGAGGCCGTGGGTGATGCTGGGCGAGCAGAAGCCGCCGTTGCGTCCGCTGGCGGCGTGGCCGCACGTCGCCTGTTCGATGACGAGGACGTCCAGACCGGGATCGCGCTGCTTGGCCAGGAGCGCCGTCCACAGGCCGGTGTATCCGCCACCCACGACGGCGAGGTCGCAGCGGGTGTCCTGGGTGAGTCTGGGCTGGGGATCCGGCCGCTCGTCGCGCTCCAGCCAGAACGCGGCGGGGGACGCGTGGCTCAGGCGGGCACGGTGGTCGGTGGGCTGGGTCGTCTCGGTCATGGGTCCTCGTCAGGGAAGAGCTGCGGTGGCGGTACGTGGCCGGCCCGGCCGCCACTGCGGGCGGCCGGGCCGGCCACGGCTACTGCGTACGGGCTGCGGGCCGTCGGCTACAGGCTGATCACGCCGGTCCGCAGGTCCGTCATGTCCAGGAGGGTCCACTTGCCGCCGATCCGGCCCCAGCCGGTGGACCGGGCGCCGGCGCCGCCGAACGGCATGTTGACGTCCCACCAGTTGTTGGACTCGTTGACGACGACCTGGCCGACCTCCATCTCCTCGATGAAGCGGAAGGCGGAGGTCATGCTGCGGGTGAAGACGGCGCCCTGCAGGCCCAGCGGGTCGTCGTTCGCGATGCGCAGCAGGTCGTCCTCGTCGCGTCCGGTGATGACGGGCACGACCGGGCCGAAGGACTCCTCGCGGGACAGGAGGCTGTCCACGGGGACGTCGTCGACGACGGTGAACTCGTAGTAGAGGTCGGTCGGCATCCCGGTACGGCGCTGCCCGCCGACGAGGACCTGAGCACCCCGCTCACGGGCGTCCGCCATGTGCCGGTCCATCTTGGCCGCGGTCGCCTCGTTGTTGAGCGGGCCCAGGAGGGTCTTCTCGTCGAACGGGTCGCCCAGGACGACGCGCTCCGACTCCCGTACGAGGGCCTCGACGAACGCGTCGTGGACGCTCTCGTCGACGATGACGCGTTCGGTGGCGCAGCACACCTGGCCCGCGCAGGGGTAGGCGCCGTCGACGGCGGCCTTCGCGGCGGCGTCGAGGTCCGCGTCCGCGAGGACGACCAGGGAGCCGTTGCCGGAGCACTCCATGATGGAGCGCTTCAGGCCCGCGGCGGCCTGGATCTTCGCGCCGGTGGCGGAGGAGCCGATGAAGCCGATCGCGTGGATGCCTTGGTGGCGCACGAGCGCGTCGCCGAAGGGGCCGTCGCCGGGCAGGATGTTGATCAGGCCGTCCGGCACACCGGCCGCGACCAGGCACTCCATGGCCTTGAGGACGGTCAGCGAGGTGTGGGTCGGCGGCTTGACCACCAGGGCGTTGCCCGTGGCGAGGCCGGGGGCGGCGAACTCGGTGAACATCAGCAGCGGGAAGTTCCAGGGCGTGATGATGCCCCAGACGCCCACCGCGCGGTGGAAGGTGAACATCCGCTTGGTGTTGTCCCGGGACGGGAGCGTCTCGCCGTACAGGCGCACCGCGTCCTCGGCGTGGACGCGGAACAGCAGGGCCGCCTCGGTGACGTCGGCGATGGACTCGGCGAGCGGCTTGCCCTGCTCCAGGGTCTGCAGCCGGGCCAGCTCGTCGCGTCGCTTGTCGATCTCGTCCGCGACGCGGTGACACAGGGCGGCGCGCTCCCACACGTTCACCGCGGCCCACTTGCGCTGCGCGGTGGTGGCGGCCGCCACCGCGGCGTCGAGGTCGGCCTTGACCGGCAGCGGGACGGTTCCGACGTGCTCGCCGGTGGCGGGGCTGATCACGTCGAAGGCGTCGGAGCCCGAGCCGTCGGTGAAGGCTCCGTCGATGAACAGCTGGTGCGTCAGGGGTTGGGTGGACATCAGGCCTTCTCCTCGGGACGATCCGTCGTTGGCGCAGATCAAACATCGTCAAGCTTTCCGCGTCAACCCTCACGGATCCGCAAGGGAAGTCATGCGTTTTTGTTGATCCGCGACTCTTGACGGCGATTTTCCGTTGACTCAAAGTGCTCGCATGTCACTCCACGCCGACGCCTCCGCGTCCCCGCCCACCGACACCGACCAGCCCGCGCTGGCCAAGAAGATCCGCTGGTACGACGGCTTCGCCATGTCGCTGACCATGCCCGCCGCACTGATCGCCTCGCTCGGCGCCTCCATCGGAGGCCTCGGCGCCTGGGGTGCGATCGGCCTGTGGGCCATATCGATGGTCCTCGCCACGGTGGCGAACTGGATCTACAGCGAACTCGCGGCGATGTTCCCCGACTCCTCCGGCGGCATCGCCGGCTACGCCTCGGAGGCCTGGAAGTCCCGCGCACCCGTCTTCGGCCCCATCGCCAGCATCGGGTACTGGATCCCGTGGACCACCGCACTCGCCGTCTACGCCGGCATCATCGGCTCGTTCGTCCAGGCGCAGTGGTTCCCCGGCCAGGACTGGTCGGTCGACCTCGGCCCGCTGAGCCTCAGCTTCCCCATCGCCGTCGGCCTCGCCGTCATGCTGCTGCTCTACGGGGCGGCCATGATCGGCCTGCACGTCGCGATGTGGCTGGTCTACCTCACCGGTGGCGCCCTGCTCGTCCCGCTCGCCGTCTTCATCGTCGGCCCGTTCCTCAGCGGCGACTGGAGCGCGGCCAACCTGCACTGGGACCTGCACGGCACGGCCGGACTGCACAAGGGCATCGTCTGGCTGTACGTCATGAGCTGGACCTCGTTCGGCGTGGAGGTCTGCGCCACCTTCGCCCCCGAGTACAAGGACACCGTCAAGGACACCTCCCGCGCGCTGCGGGCCGGCGTGCTGTTCTGCCTCGGGGTCTTCATCCTTCTTCCCCTGGCCCTGTCCGGCTACCTCGGGGAGAAGGCGATCACCGGCGACCCGACCACGTTCTACGTCGCGGCCTTCCAGAAGCTCGTGGGCGGCGCGGCCGACGTCATGGTCGTCTTCCTCATCGCCTCCCTGCTGCTCATCATGATCACCGGTCTCGCCGACGGCTCCCGCGTGCTGTACGACATGGGCCGCCAGGGCCTCACCGTCCGCCAGCTCGGGCACCTCGACCGCCGTGGCGTGCCGGCCCGCGCCCTGACCGTCGCCCTCGTCCTCAACGTCTTCGTGCTCACCGTGCTCAAGACGCCGCTGGCCATCATCGTCACCGGAAACCTGGGCTACATCCTCACCCACGCCCTGGCCATCTCGGGCTTCCTCCTGCTGCGCCGGGACCGCCCCGACGCGCCGCGCCCGATCCGGCTCCCGGGCGTCTTCGTCCCGCTCGCCTGGGTGCTGACGGCCGTCCTCGTCGTCATCCTCGTCGTCGGCGCCACCGGGTTCTCGGTCACCGGATACGGCGGCTTCAAGGAGCTCGGCATAGCCGCGGCGCTGCTCGCCCTCTCCGTGGTCCTGTGGTTCTACCGCACCAGGATCCAGGACCGCCGCGCCAGTTCGGATCAGCGGCCCGGACGCTGACCACCGTCCGGCCGCTTCGCCGTTCGGCACCACCATGGCCCGCGACCGCAGGAACGCTCCTGCGGTCGCGGGCTTTCGGCCGCCTGCGTCACCGGGATGATCTCCGACTGCGGCTCTGGCGTGCCGCGGTGGCACTTCGAACAGAATCTCCCATCTTGGCTGTCTGGTCATCAGCCGTCGAGGGAGCCCGGAAAGCGCTTGCTCCGCTCCCTCAACTGCCTTTGATCCGCAGCCATTCGGTCCTTTCGGGTGCAGGGTATTGACGGTTGCATGATCAAGGCGTTTGCTTGACCGCAACGTTGGATTACGCGTGATTCTGATCGGTTGTGTTGTGCCCGACTGGTCTCTTCCCCCTCTTCAGGAGCCTTCGAATGCCTACCCCGCACGCCCGCGTGGCCCCCGCCGCCGCCACTGTCCTCGCCGCTTTTCTCGGCCTCTCCGCGTGTTCGAGCGGCCAGGCGCCGTCCGGCTCCTCCGGTGACGTCCACACGGTGGCGGGCAAGATCTCCCTGACCTACCTTCAGAAGCAGGGCGACCAGGAGTACTTCATCGGCGAGGCCGCCGGCGCGAAGGCGAAGGCCGCCGAGCTCGGGGTCGACCTGAAGGTGGTCAACCTGGGCAACGACGCCAACAAGACCGTCAGCGAGGTCCAGTCCGCGATCGCGCAGAAGAGCAACGGCCTGATCGTCGTCGTCCCCGACCCCGCCGTCGGCCCGCAGGTCGTCCAGGCGGCCCGGGACGCCAAGGTCGCCCTGCTCACCTCCGACGACCAGATCTGCACCACCGGCCCGGCCCCCGCGTCCTGCGCGAAGGGCGATCTGGTGCCGCGGATCGGCTTCAGCGGAGCGCAGATGGGCGGCGAGGTCGGCAAGCGGGCCGCCCAGGAGTACGCCAAGGCGGGCTGGAACCCGGCCGACACCCGGACGATCTCCGCCTGGAAGCAGGACGTGACCGTCTGCGGCGACCGGGTCAAGGCCGCGAAGGCGGCGTTCGCCGCATCCGCCGGCGCCGCCGTGCAGAACATCGACGTCGCCACCGACAACACCCCGACCGGCGCCCAGGACAAGGTCGCGGCCACGATCACCGCCAACCCGGGGGTCAAGCACTGGGTCGTCTGGGGCTGCAACGACGAGAACGTCCAGGGCGGCGTCACCGCCCTGCAGAACGCGGGCATCGGTGCGAACGACATCATCGGCGTCGGCCTCGGCGCCTACCTCGCCTGCAAGGACTGGCAGTCCGGCAAGCCGTCCGGCATGAAGGCGGCGCTGTTCATCAACGGCAAGGACGTCGGCGCGCTCGCCGTCCAGACGATGTACGACCGCCTCAAGAGCGGCAAGGCCTTCCCCGCGGAGGCGTTCGCCCCGACCCGGATGGTCGACTCCACCACCTGGAAGACCGCCGGTGTCTCCTGCAGCTGACCGGGCCCGAGAGGTACGCATCCATGCCCAGCACCCCTGAACCCCCGCAGAAGGCGCTCGGCCTCGCCGCCGAGAACGTCTCCAAGCGCTTCGGCCCCGTCCACGCCCTGCAGGACGTCACCCTGACCTTCCCGCCCGGCCGGGTCACCGCCCTGATGGGCGAGAACGGCGCCGGCAAGTCCACCCTCCTGCGCATCCTGACCGGAGACCACCGGCCCACCGAGGGAAGGGTTCTGCTCGACGGGAAACCGCTCTCCCTCGCCTCGCCGATCGATGCCCGCCGCGCCGGGATCCGGATCATCCCGCAGGAACCCGAGATCATCCCGCACGTCTCGGTCGCCGAGAACGTGTACGCCGGCGCCCTGCCCCGCCGCGCCGGGCGCCGCCTCGACCGGGCCGAGCTGCGCCGCCGCATCACCGCCGACCTGGCACGGCTCGGCTTCGACAAGGTCCTCGACCCCGACCTCCCCGGCTCCCGGCTGACCGCCGCCCAACGCCAGTTGGTGGAAATCCTGCGCGCGCTCACCGGGGACACGCCGCCGCGAGTGATCGCCTTCGACGAGCCGACCTCCTCCCTCTCCGAGCACGAGACCGAGGCCCTGTTCACCCTGATCGGACGCCTGCGTGACGAGGGCATCGCGGTGGTCTACGTCTCCCACCGGATGAAGGAGATCTTCCGCCTCGCCGACCGCATAGCCGTCCTCCGCGACGGCGCCGTTGCCGGTGTCGTCCCCGCGGCCGACACCACCGAGGACGAGATCGTCCGCATGATGGTCGGCCGCGACCTGTCGGACCTCTTCGTCCGGCAGGAGGTCGCCACCGACCGGATCGTGCTCGACGTCCGCGACCTCACCACCGACGACGTCCGCGGGATCAGCCTCCAGGTCCGCGCGGGCGAGGTCGTGGCCCTCGCCGGACTGATCGGCGCCGGACGCTCCGAACTCGCCCACGCCCTCGCGGGCGACGTGCCCGTGCACTCGGGGACCATCACCCTGAACGGAGTACGGCTCACCCTGGGCAGCCCGCGCGATGCCATCGCCGCCGGCATCGGTCTGGCCCCGGAGGAGCGCAAGGCCCAGGCCCTGTTCCTGCACCGGAGCATCCGCGACAACACCGCCCTGGTCAGCTACGCCCGGCTGCGCCGCAAGCGCTTCGTCAGCCGGACCCGGGAACGCTCGCTCGCCCAGGAGTTCGCCGACCGGCTCCGGGTCCGCGCGCCCTCGATCGAGGCCGAGGTCCGCACCCTGTCCGGCGGCAACCAGCAGAAGGTCGTCCTCGCCCGCTGGCTGGCCCGCCGCCCGGAACTCCTCATCCTCGACGAGCCCACCCGAGGCGTCGACATCGGCGCCAAGGCCGAGATCTACCAGATCATCGCCGACCTCGCCCGCGACGGCGTCGCCGTCCTGGTGATCTCCTCCGAACTGCCCGAGGTGCTCGGCCTCGCCGACCGCGTCGTCGTCATGCAGAACGGCCGGGTCACCGGCGAACTGCCGCGTGCCGAGGCCTCCGAGGCGGCGATCCTCGCCCTCGCCATGGCCGACGACCTCGCCGCCGCCACTCCCGCCGCCACCACCGACCTGCCGACCGGAGCCTTTCGATGAGCACCGCCACCACCCCGGGCGCCCCGCCCGCGCCCACCCCCGCCGGCTCCGGGTCCTCGGGCCGACCCGGCGGCGCGAGGGCCGCCCTCGCATCCGTCGGCGGGCAGAACCTCAGCCTGATGGGCGCCCTCGTCCTGGTCGTCGTCCTGTTCACCTCGCTCAACGCCAACTTCCTGAGCTGGGACAACATGCGCGTCATCGGCGAGGCGGCCACCATCGCCGGCCTGCTCGCCGTCGTCCAGACCGTCGTCATCATCTGCGGCGGCCTCGACATCTCCGTCGGCTCACAGACCGGCCTCGCCTCCGTGGTCAGCGCGATGGTCTTCACCGCCACCGGATCCAGCGCCCCGCTCGGCATCGCCGCCGCCCTGCTCGTCGGAGCCTGCGCCGGCCTGGTCAACGGAGCCGTGATCATCTACGGCCGGGTCAACCCCACCATCGCCACCCTCGCCGGCCTCGCCGCCTACAAGGGCGTGGCCCAGCTCCTGTCCGACGGCCGCGCCCAGGGCTACGTGCTCGGCGACCCCGTCTTCGTGTTCCTCAGCCGGGGCAGCATCGCCGGCGTCCCGGTCATGATCTGGATCCTGGCCCTCGTCGCGGCCGCCCTCCACGTCCTGCTCACCTACACCGACATCGGCCGCAACATCTACGCCCTCGGCGGCAACGACACCGCCGCCCGCCTCGCCGGCATCAACCTCAACAAGTACCTGCTCGCCGGCTACGCGCTCACCGGCACCGTCGCCGCCCTCGCCGGCATCCTGCTCACCGCCCGCACCGGCTCCGGCCAGCCCGTCTCCGGCAGCGAGGGCCTGGAACTCCAGGCCATCACCGCCGCCGCGCTCGGCGGCTGCGCCCTCAAGGGCGGCAAGGGCACCATCGGCGGCACCCTGCTCGCGGTCGCCCTCCTCGGGGCCCTCCAGAACGGCCTCACCGTCCAGGGCATCAACACCTTCTGGCAGAACGTCGCACAGGGCGCGCTCCTGGTCGCCGCCGTCGTCATCCAGCAGCGCCGCAACCGCGGCCGCGCCGTCGGCCTGCCCGCGTAGAGCGGCTCCGGCGCATCACCTTTCAGAACGTGATGCGTACGTGATCGGCACGCCGATCCCGGCACGCGTACCCCGATACGCCGATCTCCGTACGCCGACGACAACAAGGGAAGGACTGGCATGGCCATGCCATCAAGGCGCGGGAGGCGGGTCGCTCGCGGGCTCGCCGTCGCGCTCACCACCCTCGCGCTGGGATCCCTCGGCCTCACCGCCGCGCAGTCCGCGCAGACCCCGCCGCACACCGCGGAGCCCGTCCACACGGTCGGGCACGACGACACGGCCCTGACGATCGACGGCAAGCCCCTGTCCATCTGGTCCGGCGAGTTCCACTACTGGCGGCTGCCCAGCCCGGACGCCTGGCGCGACGTCCTGCAGAAGATGAAGTCGGGCGGCTTCAACGCCACGTCGATCTACTTCGACTGGGACTTCCACTCCCCGAAGCCCGGCGTGTACGACTTCACGGGCATCCGCGACGTCGACAAGCTGCTCGACATCGCGAAGGAGGTCGGGATCTACGTCATTGCACGGCCCGGCCCCTACATCAACGCGGAGACCGACGGCGGCGGCTTCCCGGGCTGGCTGCACACCCAGAAGGGCAAGGCCCGTTCGACCGCGCCCGACTACCTCGCCGCCTCCGACGAGTGGCTGTCGCGGATCGACCCGATCCTGGCCCGGCACCAGCTCACCAACGGCACGGGCACGATCATCGCCTACCAGGTGGAGAACGAGTACTACCAGGACACCGACGACGGACACGCGTACATCCGCCACCTGGTCGACAAGGCGCGCGCCGACGGCATCACCGTGCCGCTGACCGGCAACCACTACGGCATATTCACCAAGGAACTCGACATCGAGGGGTACGACGCGTACCCGCAGGGCTTCAACTGCTCCCAGCCGGACACCTGGCACGGCCTGCCCGACCTCGCGGGCGAGAAGAAGCCCGGAGAACCGCTCTTCCTGGCGGAGTTCCAGGGCGGCGCCTTCGACCCCTGGGGCGGCCGCGGCTACGACAAGTGCCGGCAGCTCACCAACGGCGACTTCGAGAAGGCCGCGTACGAGAACAACATCGCGTCCGGCGCCACCATGCAGAACTTCTACATGGCCTACGGCGGCACGTCCTGGGGATGGCTGGCGTCGCCGGAGTCGGTCTACAGCTCGTACGACTACGGCGCGCCGATCCGCGAGGACCGGCAGCTGACCGAGAAGTACCAGGTGGACAAGCGGCTCGGCTACCTGGTGCAGTCGGTGGCGCCGCTGACGAAGACGGAGCAGGTCACCGTGGCCGCGCCGGACAACAGCGCGCTGCTGCGACGCGACCGGCGCAATCCGGACAACGGCACCGGGATCACCGTCGTCCGCCACAAGGACGTCAACGACAAGGCGAAGGACACCACCCACCTCGCCCTCGGCGGCTACCCGTCCGTGCCGCAGGAGCCCGGCACCGCGCTCACGATCGACGGCCGCGACTCCAAGCTGCTCCTGTCCGACTACGCCATGGACCACCAGCAGCTGCGCTACTCGACCTCCGAGCTGATGACCCACGGCACCTTCGGCCCGCGCGACGTCGCCCTGCTGTACGGGCGGCACGGGCAGGACGGCGAGACCGTGCTGCGCTACGCGGACCGGCCCGAGGTCGAGGTCATCAGTGGGCGGGTGAAGCAGACCTGGGACCCGGCGAGCGGCGACCTGCGGCTCGACTACACGCACGACGGACTCGCCCAGGTCCTCGTCACCCCGCCCGGCTCCACGCCCCTGCTGCTCCTGCTCGCCGACGACGCGACCGCCGACACCTACTGGCGCCTCGACACCCCGCAGGGACCGGTACTGGCGAGCGGCCCCGAGCTGCTGCGCACCAGCGCGTACGACGACGGCGTCCTGAAGCTCACCGGCGACACCGACAGGGCGGCGGAGCTCCGTGTCGTCACGGGAACGCCGGCCGCCTCCGTCACCTGGAACGGCCGCCCCGCGAACGGCGCCCTGGACACCACCGGGGCCTCCCTCGCCGGGCCGGAGGCCTTCACGCCGCCCGCCCTGGGTGGCTGGAAGTACCACGCCGAGACCCCCGAGGCACAGCCCGGTTTCGACGACGCGGTCTGGCGCGCCGCCGACGAGCAGGCCCTGTCGGCGGACCACTACGGCTTCCACGCCGGCTCGATCTGGTACCGGGGACACTTCACGGCGGCCGGCACCGAGACCGCGGTGAACGTCGACGCGACCACCGGGCGCGGCGGCAGGTATCTGGCCTGGCTGAACGGCACGTACCTGGGCAGCGGCGACGACGCCACGCACCGCTTCGACGTCCCCGCCGGGACGCTGAGGCCGGGCAGGGACAACGTGCTGGCCGTCCTGGCCGCCGACACGGCGCACGAGCAGGACTGGTCCGCGGACGACCACCACAAGCAGCCGCGCGGACTGACGGGCGCAAGCCTGGTGGGCTCGACCGCGCAGATCGGCTGGCGGCTGCAGGGCGCGCTCGGCGGCGAGGACCTCGTCGACCCGGTGCGCGGCCCGCTGAACACCGGCGGTCTGTACGGCGAGCGGCACGGCATGCACCTGCCGGGCTACCCGGACGGCGCGTGGTCGTCCGTCTCCCTGCCGGACGCGCGCCCGGGCGCCCCCGGAGTGTCCTGGTACCGGACCACCGTCGACCTGGATCTGCCGAAGGGCCAGGACGTGCCGCTCGGCCTGACGTTGAAGGACGACAAGGCGAAGAAGTACCGGGCACTCGTGTACGTCAACGGCTGGATGGCCGGTCTGTACGTCAACGACGTGGGTCCGCAGACGACGTTCCCGGTCCAGCCCGGCATGCTGCGCACGCACGGCCGCAACACCGTCGCGATCGCCGTGATCGGCGAGGACGCGAACGGTGACGGCCTCGGCAGCGTGAGCCTGGAAGCGTACGGGAACCACACGACGCCGCTGCGGTACCGGGACATCGCGTCGCCCGGCTGGTCGCCCACCGTGTACCGCGACCCGCAGGCGACGGCCGATGTGCGGATCGACGCACCGGACACGATCGCGCGGGGCGGGAGCGGCGAGGTGACGGCCTCCTTCACCCCCCGTCGGGGCACGGCGCGCGACGCGTCGCTCACGCTGGGGCTGCCGGCCGGCTGGACGGCGGAGCCCGGGGCCCGGCAGCAGCTCGGGGACGTACCCGCGGGAAGCACCGTCACCCGCACCTGGAAGGTGACCGCCCCGGGCGGCAGCGGCCCGTGGTCGGCGGTGCTGTCGGTGACCGGGGCCTCCCGTGAGGGGTCGGCGGGCGCCGCGACGAGCGTCGCCGCGCCGCCCGCGGCGCCCGGCGCGGGCACGCACGACCTGGCGGATCTGGACTTCCTGTCGACCAACGGCTGGGGTCCGGTGGAGCGGAACATCTCCAACGGAGAGGACGCGGCCGGGGACGGGCGCCCGATCTCCATCGCCGGTACGGCGTACGCCAAGGGGCTCGGGACGCACTCCGACAGTGATGTCACCGTCCACCTGGGCGGGAAGTGCGGTCGCTTCACCGCGTCCGTCGGCGTCGACGACGAGACGAACGGTGGCGGCTCGGTGACCTTCACGGTGCTCGCCGACGGCAGGCAGGTCGCCGCCACGCCGGTGCTGAGGGGCCACCAGGCCGCTGTCACCCTGAACGCCGATGTCTTTGGTGCCCAGGTGCTCGACCTGGTCGTCGGCGACGGAGACGACGGAAAGACGCTGGATCACGCCGACTGGGCGAACGCCACCGTGAGTTGCGTGCCGTAGGGCCTGTCCCAGGGCCGATGAGGATCTCGTACCCCGGTCCCTGCCGCGTGAGCGGTGGGGACCGGGGTACGTGGCCTTCCGGTCGTTGTCGTGTCGTGTCGCGGCCGGCGCGCCACGCCCTCCTATCGCCTGCCTTCCCACAGCACGCGCTCGTCGGCACGGGGGTCGCCGAGGACGGCCGAGTGGGTGTCGAAGCGCATGGTGCGGCGCTCGTCGAGGTCGTAGGCGGGCCAGCCGGGGTCGCCGGTGGTGGCGAAGGAGACCCAGGCGGCGTGCATGGTGTCGGCGAGCTGTTGCGGGGGCTCGGCGCCCAGGAGAGCGGTGAACGCCCTGTCGTGCAGGTTGTCGAAGACGAAGGGGAGTTCGGCGGCGTGACAGGCGCCGAGGAGGCCGTCGAAGGTGGGGGGCCGCCAGGCGAACTCGTACAGGTGCGTGGTGCCGGGCTGCCCGGTGCGGGCCTCGGCGAGCCGGATGGCCGGGACACGGTAGAACCAGTCGGTGGCGATCGTGGCGAGCAGGTCACCGGGGGAGGCATGAGGGCGTCGGGCACGGTAGACGGCGACGTCCGGCCCGGCGTCGAGGCCGTAGCGCGCGGCGGTGGCGCGCAGCAGCTCTTCGCCGACGTGCCCGATCAGGCCGGTGGGGACGAGGAAGAGCCGGAACTCGTCACTGTTGGTGCCCACCAGCACGTCGACTTCGGCGCCCGCGCCCGCGGCGATCCGTTCGATCGGCGGCCCCGGCAGCAGCTCCCCGTCGACGACGGGCTCGAAGGGCATGAGATTGAGGGCCGCCTCGCCCCAGCGCGCCGGGTCGGGGGCGGCGGAGATCGCGGCGCGCAGCTGCTGCTGGGCCGCGGTGAGCCGGTCGCGGGGGACGGCCGCGATGGCCTCCAAGGCCGGTTCCACGCCGAGCAGATCGGCGAGCCCGCGGCCGACCAGCCGGGCGCTCGCGGGGCTCAGGGTGTGGTGGGCGGCACCGCTCTGCAGGACGGCACGGCGGAAGAGACCGGCCGCGCTCGGCATGGCGAGGAGGGCTCCGATGCTCATGGCACCCGCCGACTCGCCGAACACGGTGACGTTGCCGGGGTCGCCGCCGAAGGCCGCGATGGCGTCCTGTACCCAGGTGAGCGCGGCGATCTGGTCCAGCAGGCCGAGGTTGGCGGGGGTCCCGTCGCCGAGGTGGAGGAATCCGTCCGCGCCGAGGCGGTAGTTGACGGTGACGCAGACGACGCCGTCGCGGGCGAAACGGCCGCCGTCGTAGGCCGGCACCGAGCCGGAGCCGTTGGAGAAGGCGCCGCCGTGCAGCCACACCATGACCGGGAGCGAGCCGTCGAGGCCGGGGGTCCAGACGTTGAGGTTGAGGAAGTCCTCGCCCGGGATGTCCACCTCCGGTATCAGCCGGTCGAACGGCGGGGCGTACGGGGCCTTGGGCGCGGTCGGCCCGTAGGCGAGGGCGTCGCGCACGCCGTCCCAGGACCCGGCCGGACGCGGCGGGCGGAAGCGGTCCGGGCCGAGGGGCGGAGCGGCGTACGGGATGCCCTTGAAGGCGGTGACGCCGCCCTCCTCGATGCCCCGCAACCTGCCGTGCCGGGTGGTGACGACGCACTGCATCGCGTGGATCTCCCTCTGGGTGGCGTCCGGGCCGGGCCCGGCGGCGGTGGATCCGAGGAGGCGACCGCCTCGGGTGGGTTGGTGCGGTGGTTCAGCCGTGGGCGGCGCCGGCCATGGCCAGGGCGAGCCGGGCGTACGTCTCGGCGATCCGCTCACCGGTGTACGGCTGGCCGGGGCCGTACCACTGGGCGACGTGCATGCCCATCGCGCCGATGGCGGTGGCGGTGAGCACGAGATCGGGCACCGTGAACTCGCCGTCCCCGGCACCCCGTTCCAGGATGTCGAGGAGCAGGTGGCGGCAGGCGGCGCGGAGTTCCAGTGACGGTGCCGCGTGTTCGGGCGAGAGCACGTGCAGTTCGCTGTTGGTGACCACGGCCAGGAGCGGGTAGTCGACGTGCACTCCGACGTGGGCGCGGACCAGGGCGCTCAGTCGCGCCGCCGCGCCCTCGGCGGGCGGGAGCGCCTCGACGGCGGCGGTCAGCCGGGTGTGCAGCTCCCGGTGGCCCACGTGGACGAGCTCCGCCAGTACGTGCTGCTTGGACGGGTAATGGGAGTACAGCGTGGCGGAGTTGATGCCGACCCGGTCGGCGATCGCGCGGATCGAGGTGCCGTAGAACCCCAGCTCGGCGTACAGGGCGAGTGCCGCCTCCAGGATCCTGCCGCGGGTACCGGCGGGCGTCACCCCGTCGGGCAGCGCGACGGTCACCGCCGCGACCCGGCGCGGCTCCCAGTCGGGGATGTCCATGGACTCCTCCTCGCGCCGACGCGCAGGCCCAACCAATCGATTGGTTGAGCGATCGGTTGACACCGTAGCGCAGAGGCCCGAAGGTATCTCGCAATACGAGAGAAGCAACCAATCGATTGGTTGGAATTCAGAGTCTGGGATCACGCGTCCGTCGGACGACTGACGCCGGCGGGTGACCGGTCCGGCCCCACCCGCGGTCAGGACGCCGGCGTGCCGCGCCCGGCGCGCGGCCCGAGGAACGGCGCCACGACACGCAGCCGACCGGCACCGCCGGTCCTCCCTCATCCAGGAGTGCGTCCCATGACGTTCCGCTCCCTGCTCATGGCCGCGCGAGCCGCCGCGGCACTGACGGCCACCGCCGCACTGACCCTCCTCGGCGCGGCCGCCCCCGCCCGCGCGTCCGCCCCGCCGCTCCCGAAGCTCGACATCGCCGGTGTCTACGTGACCGGCGTCTCCTCCGGCGGCTTCATGGCCACCCAGCTCCAGGTCGCCCACTCCGCCCTCTTCAAGGGCGCCGGCATCATCGCGGCGGGCCCCTACGACTGCGGCCAGGGCACCGTCATCGGCTTCGAAGCCTGCGACCTGGGCATCGGCCTACCTGTCCTGGAGCAGCAGGCCGTCGACTGGGCGAACCAGGGACGGATCGACCCGGTCGCCCATCTGCGGAACAAGCCCGTCTACACCTACCACGGCACCCTCGACCCGGTCGTCAACCCTCTGCTCTCCGAGGCCGGGGTCCAGTTCTACAAGGACTTCGGAGCCGACACGCGCTACCACGACGGGGATCCGGCCGGCCACGCCTGGGTCACCCCCTACGGCCCGGTCGCCTGCTCGCTCACGTCGGCCCCGTTCATGAACAACTGCTTCGACGATCCCGAGGGCGAGATGCTCACCCACTGGTTCGGGCACGTCAATCCGCCGAACACCGGTGCGCCGCTGGGCACTCTGAGACGCTTCGACCAGAACCGCTACGCCCCCGGCGGCTTCGCGCCCCGGTACGCCATGGACACCACCGGGCAGCTCTACGTCCCCCCGGCCTGCGCGGCCGGCCGGCCCTGCGGCCTGGTCGTCGCACTTCACGGCTGTCTGTCCGGCCAGTACCTGCTCGGCGACCGGTTCGCCGCGTGGGGAAACCTCGACACCTACGCCGACACCAACGACCTCGTCGTCCTCTACCCCCAGGCCATCGCCACCGCCCTGCCCTTCAACCCGCAGGGCTGCTGGGACTGGTTCGGCTACAACGGCCCCGACTTCGCGCTCAAGAGCGCGCCCCAGACGACCGCCATCACGAACATGGTCCACGCCCTCGGCGGCTGACGACCCGTTCGACCTCGGACCAGGCGCCGGCGGGCGGCACCCTGACCGGGCGCGCAGTCGAGGGTGCACCGACGGGAGAGCGGCTCCGGCGGTGCCGGGGCTCCTCGCGCAGTACCTCGGACTGCACCTGATGCAGTTGCGCGACGACATCCGGCTGCTGCCCGCGGGCGACGTCGAGCGGACCGCGGCACTCGGTGGGCTCACCCGTCGCGACGTCCTGGTCAGTGACCACCCGGGGCACCGGCCCCGCATGCCGGAGCACGCCCCTCTAGCACCGGCGCCACACCCACGCCAGCGCCGCCCCCGGCGTCACGCACGACACGAATGCCGCGGGCCGGGCGAGGCCTGCCGCGTCCCAGCCGAGGGCCGTCGGCAGCAGCAGGAGCAGCCCGGCGAGGAGGATCCCGAAGGCGGGGAGGTGGACGGCCGGAGCGAACCGGCGTGCGTCCTCGCCGAGGTCGTCGCTGAGCGTGCTGGTCAGGATCGCTCCGGCCGGGACGACGAGGACCAGGGCGAGCAGGAGCCGGGTGCCGAGGAGGCCGGTGCCGCGGCGGCGGCCGTCCTCCAGGACCGGCGAGTCCGGGCGCGGGTCGCCCGGGGCGTAGGAGACGTCGATCGTCATGCCCGCCTTCGGGGGCTCGTACCGGGTGTACATCGCCGGGACGGTCACCTCGCGGGGGCCGCTGTCGTAAGGGATGCGCAGGACGAGGTCGGTGAGGTAGAAGACCGGTTCGTCGGACGCGTTGTGCCCGCGCACCGGATCGCCGGCGAGGCGGACCACGGTGGCGGAGTGCAGGCCGTAGCGCGCCGCCTCCAGGCGCGCGGTCTCGCGCCCGTACGCGGGCGAGACCATGAAGCCGAGGCTGACGCAGGCCAGCGTCGCCAGCGGCACCAGCCACGCGACGAGCCACACCAGGGCGCGGTTGCCGTACGGCCCGCCGGTCCGCCGCGAGGCCGCTCGCCGGGCCCGGCGCGAGGCGGCGATCCAGGCGGCGGCGAGGAGGACCGACAATGCGGCCAGCCCCGTCTCGGCGTACAGCGGAGGGTAGGGTCCGACGCCCCACAGCACGCAGCCGACCGCCGCGGCGCCGCTCAGCAGCATGCCCCATCCGGTGAGCGTGGTCCACACGCTCCGTCCGGTAGGGCTGTCCACCCCGGACTTGTCCAACAGCACCATCCCGCCCCCTCTTTCACGTGCTCGCAGACTAGTCGGACGTGCCGAACGGCGACTGCTCCCGGGGGCCGTGGCCGTCACCGGCTCGCGTGGCAGCAGGCGACCCGTAGCGGCGCGCCGTGTGCCTCGCGCAGCGGGTCAGGCCGGGTGGAGCGCGGTGTGGAGGGTGTCGGTGGCCAGCGTGATCGCGGTCCGGGCCCCGCGGGTGGGGCGTAGCGCATTGAGCATCACGAAGTCGTGGATGACCCCCTGGACGCGGACGGCGGTCACCGCTACGCCTGCGGTGCGGAGCCGGGCGGCGTACGCCTCACCCTCGTCGCGCAGGACGTCGGCCTCCGCGGTGATGATCAGCGCGGGGGGCAGGCCGATGAGCTGGTCGGTGGTGGCCCGCAGCGGGGAGGCGGTGATCCGGGCGCGGTCCTCCTCGCTGGGGGTGTACTGGTCCCAGAACCACCGCATGCCGTCGCGGCGCAGGAAGTAGCCGGTGGCGAACTGGTGGTAGGAGTCGGTGTCGAAGCTCGCGTCGGTGACCGGGTAGAACAGGACCTGCTGGAGCAGGGTCACGTCGCCGCGTTCCTTGGCCATCAGGGTCAGCGCCGCGCTCATGTTGCCGCCGACGGAGTCGCCGGCCACGGCCAGTCGCGCGCCGTCCAGGTCCTTGTCGGCGCCCTGGGTGGCGATCCACCGGGCGACGGCGTAGTTCTGCTCGATCGCCACCGGATAGCGGACCTCGGGCGACAGGGCGTACTCGGGGAAGACCACCGCTGCGTGGGCGCCGACGGCCAGCTCGCGGACCAGACGGTCGTGGGTGCGGGCGTTGCCGAAGACCCATCCGCCGCCGTGGATGTAGAGGATCACCGGCAGCGGGCCGGTGGTTCCGGCCGGCCGCACGATCCTCGCCCGGACACTGCCGGTGGGGCCACCCGGGACGGTGATCCACTCCTCGTCGATCACCGGCAGTTCGACCCCGCCCGACTGGACCTCATCGACGGCCTTGCGGCCCTCGACCGGATCCAGGTCGAACAGGTACGGCGGTTTCGCCGTCGCCTCGGCGAAGGCCAGGGCCTCGGGTTCGAGGACGGGGTCGACCGGAGTCGTCGCACCGGACATCTGCAGCTCCTTGTGGGGCGGGAAGGCATTCCTGATCGCCACGCTAGGGGCCGCCGCCAGGGGTCACTTTTCCGTCGGTGCACGGTCGGTGTTGCCGCAGTGTGCTCCGGGGCGACCCTGGAGTTGCCATTCCCGGGGCGTCATACCGTAGGCCGCGCGAAAGACCCGGCTGAAATGACTGGGACTCACAAAGCCCCAGCGCTGGGCGACTGCCGCCACCCCCACGTCCCTGGCCATGGGCCGCAGGAGTTCCCGGCGGCAGCGTTCGAGCCGCTGCGCCCGGATCCAGCCGCCCACGGTCGTGCCTTCGAGCTCGAACAGCTTGTGCAGGTAGCGGACCGACATGAAGTGCGCTTCGGCGATCCTGGACGGTGACAGGTCCGGATCGCCGAGGTTGCGCATGACGTGGTCCTTCACGCGCTCAAGAGAGGCGGCGGCGACATGCGGCCCCCTGGAAGCAGAGCGTCCGCGTCGCTCGTCGATGAGCATCACCATCAGATCGAACGCGGTGGCGGCGGCGCGGCGGCCGACACTGTCGTCGAACCCCTCGGCTTCGCGCGCCATGCGCGCAAGATAGGTCGCCACGAGTGCGGCGCTGCCCTCCTCACTGGTGAAGGTGGTGGCAGTCAATGCCCGCAGATCCTCGTCCCGCACGTGAAGTTCTTCGCGGGGGAAATGGAAGGAGGTAAAAGCAAATTCTTCTTCGATTTTAATCCTGAAAAGGCGGGACGAGTCGCTGATGGAGAATTCTCCCGGCGCTATCACGGATTCCCGCCCGTCCTGCTCCTTTGTCGCGGTGCCCCGCTGCTGGAGACTGACGATCAGTGACGTGCGGTCGTCGCGGGAGATGTGGCGCTTGCTGCGCCGCACCACCTGTGGTCCCGCCTGGACACGGGAGATGTGCAGGGTGCCGAGCCGGCTGCTGGCGATCGTTCCGGGCGACGGCTGCTTCTCCAGCAGGTTCACATCCATCGGCATGAAGGTGCCGGAGACCACTTCGTGCCAGCGCTCCGCCCGGTCGGCAGCCGACAGCGGCTCGGTGGAGAGAACAAGGGGCACGGACTTCCTCCTCGGACGTCGGGGGCGCTCGGTTGACGATCCGTACGGGAATCGCCCGCCTGCGCTGCCGGAGTGAATCCCGCTGGTCGGGGGCCCGGACCAGCGGATCGGATCTGTCTGTGCCCCAGCCTGCCGGGCGACCCGGGGCGGGCGCATCAGTCAGTCGACTGGTCGCGTACGTCATGCCCCGCGTCGGTCGCGCTGCGCCCGGGCGAGCGGCCTTCGCAGGGAGGCCACACCGTACGCGTCAATGCCACCGGCGGTCAGCGCGTCACCGCCGACCAGGACGCCGAGATCCTGTTGGCCGGCGGAGAGAAGCCCCATTCGTTGCCCAGAATGGGGCAATAGTATTCTTTCTCTTCTGGCCGGCAGGGCCGGGAGCGCATCGCATTTCGGGACGCCGACGAAACAAGGGATCCACACCATGAACGAGCCGACGGGTCCTTCCCGCGGGCCGTTTCCCCGACCGCTTTCGACCGGGGCGCGGCGTGGACACTAGGCGCGGCACGATGGGCCGGCCGGAGCCCGTCACCGGACTTGCGGGCCGGGAAGCGGAGGTCGGCCGGATCCTGGACGCGATCGACCACGGTCGCGGCACCCCGCGAGCACTGCTCATCACCGGCGAGGCGGGCAGCGGCAAGACGTCGTTGCTGGAGGTCGCCGCCGAGCACGCGCGGGTGACCGGAGCACATGTGCTGAGGGCCCAGGGCTTCGACGGGGAGTCGGAGCAGTCGTTCGCGGCCCTGCACCAGTTGCTGCTTCCGCTCATTCCCGGCGCCGCTGATCTCCCCGGCCATCTGCGGGAGGTTCTGGAGACCTCGTTCGGCCTCGCCCCGATCACCAGACCCGCCGATCCGATGCTGCTGCGCGTCGCCGTCCTCACCCTGCTGGTCGAGGCCTCGCGCCGTCGACCCGTCGTGATGCTCGGCGATGACGTCCAGCACTTCGACCGGGACTCCCTCGACGTCCTGGGGTTCGTGCTGCGCCGTTTCGCGGCCGAGCCGGTGACGGTACTCCTCGCGGCCAGGGGGCTGACAGCTCCGGACTCCGCTGTCGCGCACCTGCCGGTCCTGTCGCTGGGACCGCTGACGGTCCAGGCGGCGGCCCGCCTGCTGGACGCGCAGCCCGATTCTCCTACCGGCAGGGCCCGGAGCGATGTCCTGGAGCAGGCTGACGGCAATCCGCTGGCCATCATCGAGCTGTGCCGTTCCGTGCGATCGGGCAGCCCGCTCGGTCCGGCCGACGGCGCACTGCCCCGGACCCAGCGGATCCAGGAGATGTTCTCCGCCCGGTTGCGCGCACTGCCGGCCCTCACCCAGCGGATGGTGCTCTACGCGGCGGCTTCCTCGGACCAAGAGGACCTGCAGACCCTGATGTCCGCAGCGGGAGCGGGCACGGACCTGTCGGTGTGGGCGCCCGCGGAGGACGCCGGGCTGATCACGATCGCGGGCCGCCAGGTGGGTTTCCGGCACCCGCTCGTGCGCGCGGGCGCCTACCAGGGCGCCCCGGCGCACCTGCGCCAGCAAGCGCATGTCGACCTCGCGGCCGTGCATCAGGACGATCCGGCCCGCCAGGCCTGGCACTTGGCCGCGGCCTGCATCGGCCAGGACGAATCCGTGGCGGCGACCCTGGAGGACACCGCGGACCTCGTCGAACAGCGTGGCGGATTCTACGCGGCCGCACGGGCGCTGGAACGATCCGCCGAGTGCAGTCCCGCCCCGGAGGACCGGGCACGCCGATACGCCAAGGCACTGAGAGCCGCCAACAACGCGGGCGACACCTTCTGGGTACGCGAGCTCTACGCCAAGGTCACCGCGCTGACCGAGGACCGCGACCTGCTCGGCGTCGCGGCGAACGGGGCCGGCCTGGCCCTTTCCATGTCCGGCCATCAGCGGGAAGCGTTCCAGCTCCTGATGGGCGCCCTGGAACCAGACCTGCCGCAGGACGCCAGGACGACGCTCGCGGTAACCGCAGTGATCGGTGCGGTCGCCTTCCAGTCCGGCCTGTCCGAGGTCAGGCGCCCGCTGGTTCCCCTCCTCGAAGCGATCGAGACCGGTGCCGTCAGTACGCCCTACTCCGAGCTGGTCGCGGACGAGGCCGTCAACGCGTTGCGGGCCGTCATCCTCTGCGAAGCGGATCCGGTCAGGAACGCCCCCGCCCTGTTGAGCCGAACCCGGCGGCCGAGCTTGCTGGAGCCGCTGACGGGCATCGCGGAAATGATCCGGCTGCAGACGTTGGGCGCGGTTGCCTGGATGGCCGACGAGTCCGAGCTGTGCGTGGACACCTTCCGGCGGGCGTTCGCCATGCTCCGCTCGTACGGAGCCATCGGAACGGGTGCCATCGCCCTCTCGGCCATGGGCTCGGCCCTGATCGACGTCGGGCGTTGGGCGGAGGCCGACGAACTGCTGGACGAGGCGGCAACCCTGGCGGCCGTCCAGAAGATGAAGCACATCGAAGTCGACATCGAAGCCCTGCGCGTGACGCTGCACGCCCTGCGCGGCCGCTGTGCCGATGCCGGGATCCTGACGGATCCCGCCTGGGCTGTCGTCAACCTGGAGGAGAACACCGCCACCCACGCACGGCTGCTGCGCGCGGCAGGCACCGCCGCGGCGGCCGCGGGCGACTACGACGGGGCGCTGCGCCACTTCCGGCGACTGTTTCACCAGGACGGCACTCCGCTGCACTACTTCCTCTCTCACGGGTCCATCGCCGACCTCGCCGCCGTCGCCCAGCGGACCGGACACGAGGAGGAAGTCGCGCCTGTCGTCGCGGCGGTACGCAAGGCGCAGGGACCGCACACGACGACGCGGATGACGCTGCTCCTGCACCACGCCACCGCGCTGGTCGGCGACCCGGCGCAGGCGGAGCACCACTTCCGCCTGGCCCTGGTCAACCCGGCCGGTGACCAGTGGCCGCTCGCCCGTGCGCAGGCCCGGCTCCACTACGCCCAGTGGCTGCGCAGACGACGGCGCCCGCTGGACGCCCGTCCGATCCTGGCCTCGGCCATGGAGGCCTTCTCACGGCTCGGTGCCACCGCGCTGGCCGACGAGGCGCGGGCCGAGCTTCGGGCGAGCGGCGTCGCCGCGCCGTCCGACCGGCCCGATCCGCTGTCGGAACTGACCGCCCAGCAGCAGCAGATCGTACGGCTGGCGGCGCAGGGCCTGGGCAACAAGGAGATCGGGGAGAAGCTCAAGCTGTCCCCCCGCACGATCGGCTCGCATCTCTACCAGGTGTATCCGAAGCTCGGCGTCAGCAGCCGCCACCAACTCCGCGACGTCCTCGGTGTCCTGTGAACGACGGCAAGCCGGCCGGCGGATAAGGTTCCGATCGCTACGAGGAAGGAGAGGTGAGGCGTGTGGAGCGCGAGCCCGTCACCGGCGGAGGCGGCTGTGATCGCCCCGCCGTTGTCCTCGACCCCGTCGTCCAACGGTTGGTCGACGCCTCGGCGGACCCGCCGTACCTGCATCAGCTCGGCCCGGCCGACGGCCGGGAGGCGCTTCTGGAAGCCCAGGGGCACCTGTTCGACGACTTCGCGGTGGACGCCGAGTTCTGGGTGGCGCCCGTCGGCCCCTCCGGACTGGTCGGCTTCTGGACCTTCCGCCCCGCGGCCCGGAGCGGCCCGCTTCCTGCGGTCCTTTACGTCCACGGGGGCAGGTGGATGCTCGGTGACGCGCAGACCCACACCCGGATGATCTGCGAACTCGTGACCGCCAGCGAAGCCGTGTTCGTGGTTCCCGAGTACACGCGCACTCCCGAGGCCCGGTACCCGGTGGCGATCGAAGAGCTGTACGCCGTACTGACCTGGCTGACCGACAACGCCCCGGACTTCGCCGTGGACAGCCGGAGGCTGGCGGTGGCCGGCGACTGCGCGGGCGCCACCATGGCCACAGCGCTCACCATCATGGCCAAGCAACGCGGCGGCCCTCGCCTGCGCGCACAACTGCTCTACTACCCGTTGGCCGCCCCGCACCTCGACACCCCCTCGCGGAGACACTTCGGGTCCGGCTACCTCCTCACCACCAAGGCCCTGGACTGGTACTGGCAGCAGTACACGGACGACGACCGAGAACTCGCCGAAGCCACGGCCTCTCCGCTGCGGGCAACGACCGCCGAGCTCGCGGGCCTGCCCCCCGCACTGGTCGTCACAGCCGAGGCCGACGTCGTTCGGGACGAGGGGGAGCAGTACGCGCGGCAGCTGCGTAAAGCAGGTGTGGCCGTGACCGCCGTCCGCTACCTCGGCACAGTCCACGACTTCGCGTCCCTGAACGCTCTGCGCGACAGTCCGCCCACCGGGGCCGCCATCCGCCAAGGCGGTGCCTACCTCAAAGACGCTCTCGCCACTGGGCAGTGAGGGAAGGCCGTCCTAGCGTCCGGACGGGGCGTCCACCGCTTCGACCGCCTCGACCAGCGAGGTCAGCTCCGGGTTCCGCGCGGCCTCGGTCAGTGCCTCGCGCAGGGCGGCGTCATTCGTCGGGCGGGCCTCGGCGAGGAGCCGCTGTCCGGCGTCGGTGACGTTGGTGTAGATGCCGCGGCGGTCGGTGGGGCACAGATAGCGGGACAGCAGGCCGCGGTCCTCCAGGCGGGTGACCAGGCGGGTGGTGGCGCTCTGGCTGAGGACGACCGCGTCGGCGACCTGCTTCATCTGGAGGTGGCCGCCCTCGCCGTCGTGCTGGCGGCTGAGCACGTCGAGCAGTGAGTACTCGCGCACGCTCAGCTCGTGCCGGGACTGCAGGGCCCGCTCGATGTGGGCCTCGATCCTGCCGTGCAGCAGGGACAGGGCACCCCATCCGTTGGCCAGGGCGGTGAGCGCGGGGTCGGTGGCGGTCATGGGGTCCAGGTCTCCTTCCGGCTGTCGCTGACGTCCAGGATACCTCGTGGAGTGAAATATCGGCTAGAGCTCTTATAGGGCTCCTGCAAGTATCTGCCTGCCGGTCCCGGCCCCTCCGCCCGCCGTGCCCCCTCACAAGCCCGCGACCTCCGTCGCCACCTCGTCACCGCCCCGCGCGCTCCCGTGCCGCCCGCTCCCGCACCGCCGTCGCCCACGCCGGCTGCACCTCCGCCGCCTCCGGCCCGGCGCCCGCACCCGGCTGGGCCCGCCGGCCGCCCCGGGCGAAGAAGTCGGCCAGCGGGAGGATCGCGGCACCGACGGTGACCGCCTCCGGGCCGAGCGTGCCGAGGCCGATCGTCACGCGGGCGGCCGGATAGCGCAGCGCGTACTCGCGCGCGTGCTCCCGGACGCGGTCCAGGAAGCGGTCGCCGAGCTGGAGGCCGGCCCAGCCGCCGACCAGGATCCGCTCGGGCTGGAAGAGGTTGATGAGGTCGGCGAAGCCGGCGCCCAGGTACTCGGCGGTCTCGTCCAGGACGGCGACCGCCGGGGCGTCGGGCGCGCCGCCGGATCCCTCCGCGGGGTGAGCGGCGGCCAGCATCGCGGCCAGGGCGGTCTCCTCGTCCGCGCCCGCAGGGGGCCGCCCGCCCGCCTCGCGCCAGCGTTCGAGCATGGCCTCGGCGCCCGCGTACGCCTCCAGGCAGCCGCGCGCGCCGCAGCGGCAGCGCCGGCCCCGGACCCGTACGGCCAGATGCCCCCACTCCAGGGCGCGGCCCGGCCCCAGCGGATCGGTGGCGACGCAGGCGCCGACGCCGGAGCCGAAGAGGACGAAGACGGCGCTGTGCGCGCCGCGCCCGGCGCCGAACCACAGCTCGGCCTGGCCGAGGGTGCGGGCGCCGTTGTCGATCCAGTACGGGACGGAGTCGGGCAGGTCGACGGCCTCGCGCAGCAACCGCTCCAGCGGCACCGCGTCCCAGCCGATCGTCTGTCCGTGCACGATCGCGCCGCCGTAACCGCCGCCCGGGCCGCCGTGTGCGCCACCATCCGGGCGCTCGCCGGAACCGCTCCCCGGGGTCCGGTCGGCACCGCCGCCGGCCGTACCGCCGTGCGCGACGATCCCGGGCACGCCCACGCCGACCCCGAGCAGTCGCCCCGGGTCCATGTCCGCCGCCCGCAGCACCTCCGCGATGCCCTCGCGGATGTGCGCGACGACGAGCCCGACCTCGTACCGGTCGTGCGGGGCGCGGCTCTCCACGGCCAACGGCCGCTCGGTGCGGGCGAGTTCGGTGAGGGTGAGGTCGAACAGCTCGATCCTGACCCGGGTCTCGCCGACGTCGACACCGATCATGCAGCCGCTGGTGGGGCTGATCCGCAACAGGGTGCGCGGCCGGCCGCCCGCCGAGTCGACACTGCCGGCCTCCTCGACCAGGCCCTCGGCGACCAGTTCGGCCACCACGTTGCTGACCGAGCCGGAGCTGAGCCCGGTCGCGGGCCCGAGGGAGAGCCGGCTCGCCGGGCCGTCGAAATACAGCCGCTGCAGCACCGCCGTGCGGTTCTCCCGCCGCAGGTCGCGCACCGTGCGGCCATGTGTCGCTCGCACAGCAACCCCCCGTTCTCCAGAGCCTGTTCGGCCAGCTGGTCCGCAACATACACCTGACGCGAAGCCTTGACGCGCCCTTCCCGTGCAGCTTAACTCACGTCCTAAATTAAGCCTCACTCGAAAGGGTTACGAGGAGTCATGCGCAGAATCAGAGCCGCGGTCACCGGCGCCGTCACCCTCTCCCTCGCCCTCACCGCGACCGGCTGCGGCGGCGGCACCGCCGACGGCTCGGGCGGCGCCAACTCCCAGCCCAGGACGCTCACTTACTGGGCCTCCAACCAGGGCCCGAGCGTCGAGGCCGACAAGAAGGTGCTCCAGCCCGAACTCGACAAGTTCGAGAAGGAGACCGGCATCAAGGTGAAGCTGGAGGTGGTGCCCTGGTCCGACCTGCTGGCCAGGATCCTCACCGCCGCCACCTCCGGCCAGGGCCCCGACGTCCTCAACATCGGCAACACCTGGAGCGCCTCGCTCCAGGCGAGCGGCGCGCTGCTGCCCTGGGACGCGAAGAACCTCGCCGCGATCGGCGGCAAGGACCGCTTCGTCGACTCCGCGCTCGGCTCCACCGGCGCCGCCGGCCAGGACCCGGCCGCCGTGCCGCTCTACTCCATGGCCTACGCGCTCTACTACAACAAGAAGATGTTCGCCGACGCCGGCATCACCAAGCCGCCGGCCACCTGGGACGAACTCAACGAGGACGGAAAGAAGCTCGCCAAGGACGGCAGGTCCGCCATCGGCGTCGAGGGCGCCAACCTCGCCAACAACATCCACCAGGTCTTCGTGCTCGGCAAGCAGCACGGCGCCGACTTCTTCACCCCCGACGGCAAGGCCGACTTCACCTCCGACGGCGCCGTCGCCGCCGTCAAGCAGTACGTCGACCTGATGGCGGCGGACAAGCTCGTCGCCCCCGGCAACGCCGAGTACGCCCAGAACCAGTCGCTCGGCGACTTCGCCAAGGGCCGCACCGCGATGGTGCTCTGGCAGACCCCCGCGCAGACCTTCGCCGCCCAGGGCATGAGCCCCGACGAGTGGGGCGTCGCCCCCGCGCCCGTCCCCTCCGGCACCCCCGGCCAGGGGACCCGGGTCAACTCCATGGTCGCCGGCATCAACATGGCCGTCTTCGCCAACACCAGGAACCGCGACGGCGCGCTGAAGTTCGTGAAGTTCATGACCGGCGACACCGAGCAGAAGATCCTCAACCAGGCCTACGGTTCCGTCCCGCCCGTCAAGACCGCCCAGGCGGACCCCGCCTTCTCCGGACCCGCGCTCGCCGTCATCCGCGACACCCTCGCGGGCAGCGCCGCCGCCCTGCCACAGGTCCCCGAGGAATCCCAGTTCGAGACCGTCGTCGGCACCGCCGTCAAGGAGCTGTTCGCCGACGCCGCCGCCGGCCGGCCGGTCACCACCGAGTCCGTACGTGCCAAGCTCGGCAAGGCCCAGCAGCAGATGCCGAAGAACCAGGCGCGCACCCTGCCATGACCACCACCGCCACCCCCGGGGCGAGCCCCGCAGCCGGCCCCCGGACCGTTCGAGGCGGCGCCACCGGAGCCGCCACGTCCGCCCGGAAGGCCCGCGGCCGCTCCGCACTGCCGTATCTGCTGCTCCTGCCCGCCCTGCTGCTCGAACTCCTCGTCCACCTCGTGCCGATGCTCATCGGCGCCGTCATGAGCTTCAAGGAGCTCACCCAGTTCTTCATCCGCGACTGGACGGCCGCCCCCTGGAACGGACTCGACAACTTCGCCGTCTCCGTGGACGTCAACGCACCCGTCGGCGAAGCCCTGCTGAAGTCCTTCACCACGACCTGCGCCTTCACCCTCGCCTCGGTCGCACTGTGCTGGCTGCTCGGCACCGCCGCCGCGATCTGCCTCCAGGACCCCTTCCGCGGCCGCGGCCTGCTGCGCACCCTCTTCCTCGTCCCGTACGCGCTGCCCGTCTACGCCGCCGTCATCACCTGGGCGTTCATGTTCCAGCACGACAACGGCCTGATCAACCACGTCCTGCACGACCGGCTCGGCATCGGCGACAGCCCCGCCTTCTGGCTCATCGGCGACAACAGCTTCTGGGCGCTGCTCACCGTCTCCGTCTGGAAGGGCTGGCCCTTCGCCTTCCTCACGGTCATGGCCGGCCTGCAGAACATCCCCCGGGACCTCTACGAGGCCGCCGCCCTCGACGGCGCCGGCGTGTGGCGGCGGATCCGCCACATCACGCTGCCGTCGCTCAGGCCCGTCAACCAGGTCCTGGTCCTCGTCCTCTTCCTGTGGACCTTCAACGACTTCAACACCCCCTTCGTCCTCTTCGGCAAGGCCGCTCCCGAAGCCGCCGACCTGATCTCCCTGCACATCTACCAGTCCTCCTTCCAGACCTGGAACTTCGGCACCGGATCCGCCATGTCCGTCCTGCTCCTGCTCTTCCTGCTCCTCGTCACGGGCCTCCACCTCGCCCTCACCTCGCGCGGAAGGAGGGCCGAACGTGCGTAACCCGCCCTCCGCACCGCCCCGTTCGTACCGGTGGACCCGGCGGATCCTGCTCACCCTGCTCACCGGATTCGTCCTGCTGCCGGTGTACGTGATGGTCTCCAGCTCCCTCAAGCCGCTGGCCGACGTCACCGGCGCGTTCCGCTGGTGGCCCTCCACGCTCACCCTGCGCCCGTACGCCGACATATGGCGCACCGTCCCGCTCGCCGACTACTTCGTGAACTCGGTGATCGTGGCCGGTGCCGCGACCGTCTGCTCGGTCACCGTCGCCGTCTTCGCCGCGTACGCCGTCAGCCGCTACGACTTCCGCGGCCGGCGCGTCTTCACGGTGACCGTCCTGTCGACGCAGATGTTCCCCGGCATCCTCTTCCTCCTGCCGCTGTTCCTCATCTACGTCGACATCGGCAACGCCACCGGCATCGCCCTTTTCGGCTCGCGCGGCGGACTGGTCCTCACCTATCTGACCTTCTCGCTGCCGTTCTCCATCTGGATGCTCGCCGGCTATCTGGACTCGATCCCGCGCGACCTCGACGAGGCCGCCAAGGTCGACGGCTGCGGCCCGGTCGGCGCCCTGTTCCGGGTGATCCTGCCCGCCGCCCTGCCCGGCATCGTCGCCGTCGCCGTCTACGCCTTCATGACCGCCTGGGGCGAGGTCCTCTTCGCCTCCGTCATGACCGACGACACCACCCGCACCCTCGCCGTCGGCCTGCAGGGCTACGCCACCCAGAACGACGTGTACTGGAACCAGGTGATGGCCGCCTCCCTCGTCGTCAGCGTCCCCGTCGTCGCCGGCTTCCTGCTGCTCCAGCGCTACCTCGTCGCCGGCCTCACCGCGGGTGCCGTCAAGTGACCCACCTGAGCGCCCACCAGCCTTCTTTCACCGAAGGGCATTTCGTGTCCGACGCACACTCCGTCCCGCACCCCGTACCGCGCCCCCTCACGCACTCCGCCACCACCCCGCTCGACCTCGGCGCCTTCCCGGCCGGCTTCGCCTGGGGCACGGCCACCTCCGCGTACCAGATCGAGGGCGCCGTCGCCGAGGACGGCCGCGCCCCCTCGATCTGGGACACCTTCGCCCACACCCCCGGCGCCGTCGACAACGGCGACCACGGCGACACCGCCTGCGACCACTACCACCGCTGGCCCACCGACATCGCCCTGATGAAGGAGCTCGGCACCGACGCCTACCGGATGTCGATCGCCTGGCCGCGCGTCCTGCCCGGCGGCGACGGCCCGGTCAACGCGGCCGGACTCGACTTCTACGACCGGCTCGTCGACGCCCTCCTCGACGCCGGCATCACCCCCAGCGTCACCCTCTACCACTGGGACCTGCCGCAGGCGCTGCAGGACCGGGCGGGGGAGTCGCGCGGCGGCTGGACCGAACGCGCCACCGCCGAGCACTTCGCCCACTACACCTCGGTGGTCGCCGCCCGCCTCGGCGACCGGGTCCGCGACTGGGCCACCCTCAACGAGCCGCTCTGCTCGGCCTGGATCGGCCATCTGGAGGGACGGATGGCCCCCGGCTGGACCGACCTGCCCGCCGCCGTCCGCGCCTCGTACCACCTCCTCCTCGGCCACGGCCTCGCCGTCCAGGCGCTGCGCGCCGCCGTCCCCGGCGCCCGGATCGGCCTGGTCACCAACCACTCCACCATCGAACCCGCCACCACCCGCCCCGAGGACCTCGCCGCCGCCGTCCGCGCCGACGGGCACACCAACCGCTGGTGGCTGGACCCCGTGTACGGGCGCGGCTTCCCCGCCGACATGCGCGAGCTGTACGGAGTCGAACTGCCGGACAGGAGCGGCGACGCGGAGGTCATCGCCGCCCCGCTCGACTGGCACGGGCTGAACTACTACTTCCCGGTCACCGTCGCCGACGACCCGGCCGGCCCCGTCCCCTACGCCCGCGAGGTCCCCCGGCCCGAGCTGCCCCGCACCGGCATGGACTGGCCCGTCGACGCCGGCGGCCTCGAAGCCCTCCTGCTGCGCCTCACCGAGGAGTACGGCGTGCGCCGGCTGTACGTCACCGAGAACGGCTCGTCCTTCCCCGACACCACCGGGCCGGACGGACGCGTCGACGACCCGGAGCGCACCGCCTACCTGGAACAGCACCTCGCGGCCTGCGCCCGCGCCCTGCGCAAGGGCGCCCCGCTGGCCGGCTACTACGCCTGGTCCCTGCTCGACAACTTCGAGTGGGCCTACGGCTACGACAAGCGCTTCGGCCTGGTCCACGTCGACTACGCGACCCAGCGCCGGACGGTCAAGGCCAGCGGACGGCGGTACGCGGACATCATCCGCGCCCACCGGTCGCAGGCCCGCTGACCCGCACCACCCCCCACCGAAGAATCCAGAAGGAGCCGCCGTGTACGACGCCATGCACCGCTCCCGACCACGCACCGAACCGCCGCGCCGCCGGGCCCTCGCCCTCGTCACCGCCCTGCTGACCGCCCTCATCGGCGGGCTGTTCGCGCTCACCCCGGCCGGCCCCGCGCGGGCCGCGGCGGCGGCCGCGCCGGTCCTGCTCTCCCAGGGCCGGCCGGTCACCGCCTCCAGCCAGGAGAACGCCGGCACCCCCGCGGCGGCCGCCGTCGACGGCGACCCCGGCACCCGCTGGTCCAGCGCCTTCGCCGACCCGCAGTGGATCCGCATCGACCTCGGCACCCCCGCCGCCCTCAGCCGGGTCGACCTGACCTGGGAGACCGCCTACGGCTCCGCGTACCGCGTCGAGACCTCCACCGACGGCACCGCCTGGACCACCGCCTACGCCACCACCACCGGCCACGGCGGCACCGAGTCCCTGCCCGTCTCCGGCACCGCCCGCTACGTCCGGCTCACCGGCCAGACCCGGGCCACCGGCTGGGGCTACTCGCTGTGGGAGTTCCAGGTGTACGGCACCACCGACGGCGGCACGACCCTGCCCGGCGGCGGCGACCTCGGCCCCAACGTGCACATCGTCGACCCGTCCACGCCGAACATCCAGGCCCAGCTCGACGACGTCTTCCGGCAGCAGGAGTCGGCGCAGTTCGGCACCGGCCGGCACGCCTTCCTCCTCAAGCCCGGCACCTACAACGGCCTCAACGCCCAACTCGGCTTCTACACCCAGATATCCGGCCTCGGGCTGCGCCCCGACGACACCCTGATCAACGGCGACGTGACCGTGGACGCCGGCTGGTTCAACGGCAACGCCACCCAGAACTTCTGGCGCTCCGCCGAGAACCTGGCCCTCAACCCGGTCAACGGCACCGACCGCTGGGCCGTCTCCCAGGCGTCCTCCTTCCGCCGCATGCACGTCAGGGGCGGCCTCAACCTCGCGCCCACCGGCTACGGCTGGGCCAGCGGCGGCTACATCGCCGACAGCCGTGTCGACGGCCAGATCGGCAACTACTCGCAACAGCAGTGGTACACCCGCGACAGCGCCGTCGGAGGCTGGTCCAACTCCGTGTGGAACCAGGTCTTCTCCGGCGTCGAGGGCGCCCCCGCCACCACCTTCCCCGACCCCAGGTACACGACGCTCGACACCACCCCGATCTCCCGAGAGAAGCCCTTCCTCTTCTTCGAGGGCGGCCAGCTGAAGGTCTTCGCCCCGGCGAAGCGGACCAGCGCCCGCGGCGTGAGCTGGTCGGCCGGCACCCTGCCCGGCGAATCGATCCCGCTCAGCCGCTTCTACGTCGTCAGGCCCGGCACCAGCGCGGCGACCATGAACCAGGCCGTGGCCCAGGGACTCCATCTCCTGTTCACCCCGGGCGTCTACCACGTCGACCGCACGGTGGAGATCGACCGCCCCGGCACCATCGTGCTCGGCCTCGGCCTCGCCACGATCGTCCCGGACAACGGCGTCACCGCCCTGCGCGTCGGCGACGTCGACGGCGTCCGCCTCGCCGGCCTCCTCATCGACGCCGGCCCCGTCAACTCGCCCACGCTCCTGGAGATCGGCCCGCAGGGCGCCACCGCCGACCACGCGGCCGACCCCACCACCGTCCAGGACGTCTACCTCCGCGTCGGCGGCGCCGGCCCCGGCCGCGCCACCACCGCGATGGCCGTCCACAGCGACGACACGATCATCGACCACACCTGGGTCTGGCGCGCCGACCACGGCGACGGCGTCGGCTGGGACACCAACCGCGCCGACTACGGCGTCCGCGTGTACGGTGACGACGTCCTCGCGACCGGCCTCTTCGTCGAGCACTTCAACAAGTACGACGTCGAATGGTTCGGCGACCGCGGCCGCACGGTCTTCTTCCAGAACGAGAAGGCGTACGACGCCCCCAACCAGGCCGCCGTCCAGGACGGCCCCTACCAGGGATACGCGGCCTACCGCGTCGACGACTCCGTCACCACCCACGAGGGCTGGGGCCTCGGCAGCTACTGCTACTACAACACCGACCCGACCATCCGTCAGGACCACGGCTTCCGCGCCCCGGTGAAGCCCGGCGTCCGCTTCCACAGCCTCCTCGTCGTCTCCCTGGGCGGCAAGGGCCAGTTCAACCACGTCATCAACACCACGGGCGCCCCGACCTCGGGCACGGACACGATCCCGTCCACGGTCACCTCCTACCCGTAACGCCGTCACCGCGGCAACGCCGTCACACCGGCCCGAGCCCCCTCCACCCTGCGGCGGAGGGGGCTCAGCCCTCGGCCGGCGCGTAGTCGGGCAGGTCGACGCGGCCCGGCCGCGCCGATCGCACGGAGGGGTGGCCAGGACCACGTTGCGACGGCCGATCGGCATCCTGGATGATCAACCGGGGCCGAAACCAAGGGGGATGACATGCGGTATTCCGAAGGTCCGCGGGTCGAGTGCGAGATCCACGTCGAGGCGCCGCCGGCGCGGGTCTGGGCGCTGGTGACCGACATCCACCTGCCGGCGCGGCTCAGCGGCGAACTGCAGCGCGTCGCCTGGCTCGACGACGCCGACGGACCCGCGGTGGGCGCGCGCTTCGAGGGCTACAACCACAACGAGATGATCGGCGAGTGGCGGACCGTCTCCCACGTCGTCGAGCTCGACGAGCGGCGGGTGTTCGCCTGGGCCGTCACCGACGCGGACGGCCGCTACGGCGAGCCGACGCTGGACCCCGCGAAGCCGCTGGCGACCTGGCGGTACGAACTGGAGGCCGACGGCGCGGGGACCCGGCTGCGGCAGACGGCCCTCCTCGGGCCGAACCGCAGCGGGGTCACCCTGGCCATCGAGCGCTGGCCGGACAGGGAAGAGGAGATCGTCGCCTACCGCGTGCGGGAACTGCGCGCCGCCATGGAGGCCGCCCTCCTCGGCATCAAGGCGCTCGCCGAGGAGGACGCCTGACGGCCCGCCGCGGGACGGGTGCTAGCTCGGCTCCATGTCCTTGACGAACACGATCCCGTCGCTCGCCGCCAGGTGCTCCGGATCGAACGGCGCGTAGCCGAACCACGGGGACACGCGCGCCGCCGGCCGCCAGGCGCCGAAGGCGGCCGCCAGCCGCCGGGCGTCGACGAGAACACGGTCGTCCGCGAGGGCGTACAGGAGTCCTTCGAGGGTGTCCGGCTCCGGGGCGTCCACGCCCTGGTGGCGGATCGTGCCCAGGGCGGTGGCCACGAAGGCGTACTCCGCGCCGAGCCGGACGCTCACCAGCGCGCCGGCCCCCCACCACTCCACCGGCCCCTCCCACATCCCCATGGAGCTCTTCTCCCGCTGGAAATGGGAGTTGTGCCCGAAGGCCAGTGCCGGGCCGCGCTCGGCGAGGGCCAGGAGGTTCTCGGCGATCATCCGGTCCCGGACGCCGAGCAGCCGGGTCATGCGGGCCGGCGAGGTGTCGGCCATCGCGTGGTGGTAGCGCAGCAGGCCCGTGGCGGTGCGCGCGTACAGGCGCGCCCGGTCCCACTCCTCGCGTGACGTCGCCGCGATCAGCCCCGGTGTCCGCTCGTCGAGCAGTTCCGTCAACTCGTCGGCGAGCAGCCGCAATTCGGCTGCCTCGGCCGACCGCCCCACGGACCGGTCCGGGTGCATCATCACGGCCTGGTCCGTCCACTGCCCGTCGGTGCCCAGCAGCCGGTCGAGCGTCTGTGCGGTGCAGGGGAGCAGGTCCGCGTCCAGGCGGTCCGCGAGGTAGCCGTGGAGCGCGGCGAGCGCCTGCCGGGGGCTCGCCGCGCCGGTGATCTCCAGCGGGCCGTCGGCACCGGCGAAGCGGAGCCGATCGGAGGCGGGCCGGCCGTCGTTGTAGGCGCGCATCCAGCGGACGAGCTCGCGGTTGGCCGCGTAGGCGCCCCAGTCGTGGCTGAATCCGTGCTCCATGACCTCGTCGAGCGTGCCCGCGCCCGTGGTGACGTGGTCGTCCACGAGCAGACCCCTCAGGCAGTCGGTCTCCAGGGCGATCGTCCGGTAGCCCTCCTGCTCGACGAGCTGCCGGAAGAGCTCGTTGCGCAGGTCGAGCAGAGTCTCCTCGCCGTGCGTGGGCTCGCCCAGGGCGAGCAGCCGGGGCCGGGAGGGCAGCAGCCCCATGACGGCGGCGGCGTCGGCGGGATGGACGGCATCTCGCGCGGTTTCCTTGATGTCAGTCGCCATGCCCTCAACGCTATCGTTGAAGCCTCGGTGGAGACTTTTCCATGAATGAGCCGCGATACGGTCGTCCTCATGGGGCAGAACCTTCAAAGCGGTGTGCGGCTCAGGCCGATCGATCTGGCGCGTGGGCACGGTCTGTCCACGCAGGCGGTACGCAACTACGAGGAGGCCGGCATCCTGCCTGTCGCCGACCGCACGCCCAGCGGCTACCGCACCTACACCCCGCTGCACGCGCGAGCCCTCGGCGCCTTCCTCGCCCTGCTGCCCGGCCATGGCCACCGGGCGGCGACGTCGATCATGCGGGCGGTCAACGACGGCGCGGTCGACGAGGCGCTCCGGCTCATCGACGAGAGCCACGCCCAGCTCCTCGACGACCGGCGCACCCTGCGGGCCGTGGAGACCGCCCTCGGCGACCTGGATCCCGGTGCGGGGCGCGAGCGGCCGGCACCGTCCGCGCCCGGCGACACCTTCATCGGTCCGCTGGCGGCGAAGCTCGGCATCAAGCCGGCGACGCTGCGCACGTGGGAGCGCGCCGGCCTGGTGCGCCCGCGCCGCGACCCGCGCACCGGGTACCGCGTGTACGACGAGGCCGCCGTACGGGACGCCCGGCTCGCCCACCAGCTCCGGCGGGGCGGCCACCTCCTCGAACAGATCGCCCCGCTGATCGACCGGGTACGGGCGGCCGGCGGCCTCGAACCGCTGGAAGCCGCCCTCGGCGACTGGCACCGCCGGCTCTCGGCCCGCGGGCGCGCGATGCTGGCCGGGGCCGCGGAGCTGGAGGCGTACCTCCGCGAGCGCGGCTGAGGAGCGTACGGACAGCGGCGAGACGGCCGAGGCCCTCCGGATCCCGACAGCGGATCCGGAGGGCCTCGGCGCGTGGTGGTGCGCGGAGCGAGCGTTACGGCGTCGGCGTCTTCCAGATGCCGCGGCCGTGCGTGGCCACGTACACCTGGCTGCCGTCCGGGCTCGGCGAGAGGTAGACCGCCGGTGCGGTGGGCAGGTCGGTGCCCAGGCGCGCCCAGTGGCCGGTGCCGGCCGTCGTGCCGGTGAAGACGCCGAGGTCGGTGGCGACGACGAGGGTGCCGTCCGCGGTGACGAGGGCCGAGTTGGCCGGGGCGTCCGGGAAGGAGTCCGCGGCGGTGGTGTCGCCGCCGATGTCCGTCCAGGTCGCGCCGCCGTCGGAGGTCTTCCAGACGTGGCCGTAGCCGGCGCCGGGGCCCTCGTTCCAGTGCCGCGAGAAGCCGTTGATCACCGCGTACACCGTCCTGCCGGAGGCGTCGGACGGGTCGATGGTCAGGCCGGAGACATAGCGGTTGGGGAAGGCGGCGGGCAGGTCCACCTGGTGCCAGGTGCCGCCGTAGTTGGTGGCGATGCCCCGCGCGAAGGTCTCGTCGACCGCGCCGCACGGGCCGCACCAGGCCGCCCAGGTGACGTGCCGGCGGCTGGCGACCGCCGAGGCGGAGCGCCCGGCGCCCAGGTCGAAGAGCTTGGTCCAGTCGGCTCCGGACGTGCTCTGCCACGTCCTGGTGTTGCCCCAGACGTACTGTCCGCCGGCGACCCACAGGCCGTTCGGGTCGGTCTCGTCCGCGGCGAACGGGGCGATGAAGCGGGCACCCGGGTCGCCCGGCGCGATGTCCGTGATCACGTCCTCGGCGCCGTTGTCGCTCGCCGTGAAGCCGCAGTTGTTCGTGATCTGCAGGGCGAGGTCGACGTACTCGCCGACCGTCTGGCAGCCGTTGTCCGGGTTGACCAGCTGGTCGCCGCCGTCACCGCCGAACGGGGCCACCATCCGGCCGTCGGGGTTGAGCCGCTGCCCCTGGTACGTGGCGCCCTTCGGAGCGAGCAGCGAGACGCCGTTGTCCTGCAGGCCGCCCCAGACCGCCTCGCCGCTGCCGTCGGGCAGCTTCCCGGCGCGCACCGAGTAGTACTGCAGGTTGCGCAGGGTGCCCGACTCGTTGAGGTTGCGCCAGCCGGCCGTGGTCTGCGCGGTCGGCCGGGCGTAGGCGCCGCCGTCGTTGCCGACGAACACCTCGGGCGTGCCGCCCTGCCACCGCGAGAACGCGAGGGCGTGCTGGTCGGAGTGCATCACGTCGGCGTCGCAGGTGTTCGCGGCGGCGTCGTACGAGAAGCACGGCATGCCGAAGTTCCAGTAGCGGCCGATCGTCTTCCAGGTGGCGCCGCCGTCCCGCGACTCGAACATCTCCTCGAGACCCAGGTAGACGTGGTCCGGGTCGCTCGGGTCGACCGCGATGACCTGGTCGTACCAGGCCTGCGAGCCCGGCTGGTAGCCGGATCCGATCGCCTTCAGCTTCATCGCCGAGCCGGTCGTCGACAGGGCCGCGGAGGTCGCGATCTGCTTGAACGGCCCGTTCGCGTCACCGTTCTGGCTCACGTACACGCCCGCCAGGACCGAGGAGACGCCGGAGCCGGAGGACTTGCCCAGCAGCTTGGGCGACTCCATCGACACGTACAGCCGGCTGCCGTCCGCCGCGTACGCGAAGGCGGCGTTGCCGATCTCGGCGGGGTTGACCGCACCCGTCGGGTTGGCGCGCTTCCAGGTGGTGCCGGCATCGGAGGAGTAGTAGAAGCCGTTGTAGCCGGCGCCGCCGCGCCAGGCCACGTTGGCGAGCAGACGGGTGCCGTCGCCGCCGGGCTGTACGGCGATGTCGTTGGCGATGTCCGCGTAGTGGCCGTCCACTCCGCAGGTGATGCCGCCGACGCCGACGCCCGCGCAGGGTGCGAGGACCTTCGCCCAGACGGCGGACCGCCCGGCGGACAGCGGGCGCCGGAAGACTCCGTGCGAGGAGGCCGCGAAGACGTAGCCGGCGGCCTGGTCGAAGGCGAGCGTGTGCACGGAGGACGAGTCCAGCTCCGTGCCGCCGACCTTGTCGCCCTCGCCGAAGACGCCGGTGACCGGGTCCGCGAGCCGGTACACGCCGCTGCCCAGGTAGTTGTCCGACGCGGTCGTGGCCTCGCCGGTCGCCAGCCACAGCGCGCCGTCGGGCGCGACGGCGAGCGCGCCCACGGACAGCGCGGGCAGCCCGTCGGCGATCGGCGTCCAGGTCCTCCCGTCGTCGGTGGAGCGGAACACACCGCCGCCGGCGGCGCCCGCGTAGACCACGCCCCGGTGGGTCGGATCGGTGGCAAGGGCCGCGATCCGGCCGGACGAGAACCCCGTACCGGAACCGGAGTTGGACGCCGACTGGTCACGGTAGTGCAGCGCGTCCTCGTCGTACGGGGAGGTGGTCACCTCCGTCCAGCTGCCGGACCTGACGGGCATGTTCCTGATGTGCGCCCACGCCCCCGTGTACGCGCCCGGCGCGACCTGGGCGGCCGGGGCGAGCCTCGGCTCGTTGAACGAGTCGACGGACTCCATCAGTTCATGGGACTCCTCGCCCGCCACCTCGTGGCGGCCGGCCCCCGGGTCGCCCTGCCCGTAGGCGGCGACGGGTCCCGCCCCCGCTATGAGGAACGCGGCGACGACGGCGAGTGCCGTCCTGCCGCCGCGCCCCGCTCCGCGGCGCGTTCCGCGCCGTGCGGAATACACAGTCATGGACTGTCTCCGGCTTCTTCGGCGTAAGGCGTGCCGCCCCGACGGCCGCACGCGATCTCCTACTGCCGAGCGCCGGAACCGTACTCCTGGGCCCTCCTGTTGCCACAGAGGTTTGCGGCGACTTTACGCAGTGCCCGGCGGCCCGGGCGTCAGGCCCACGGGTCGAAGGGGATGCCCGCCGGCCTGGAGGCGTTCAGGAGGTTGCGGAAGCGGTCGTCCTTGTCGGTGATCTTGATGGTGGCGGCACCGAAGTCGGCGTTCATGAGCCGGTCGCGCAGCCCGGTGGACGGGTAGCCGTTCCAGTCGACCAGCGGGGGATAGCGCCAGTTGTGGTAGTGGTTCTCCGGCGGCTCGTCGTTGTCGTTGGCGAGCCGGAAGAAGTGCGTGCTCAGACCGTCCTTGTGGTAGACGGCCTTCGGGTGGGAGCCGTCGAAGCGGACCTGCGAGGCGGGGTAGGTCTTCACCGTGCTGTGCTGCGTGGTGGACAGGTACGCCACCCGGTTCGCGGCCTGGTCGACCCAGGAGATCACGTGCTCCCAGTCGTGCCGGTGCCCCCCGAGGCTGCTGCCGGGCAGGGCCTGGTCCTTCTCGAAGTAGCTGGCGTAGACGATCGCGCACCAGCCGTTGTTGCACTTCGAGCGGGCGTACGTCTGGGAGTTGTCGAGGTCCGACTGGTCACGGCAGTTGCCGTTGACGGCGCCGGTGGGGTTCAGACCGGGGGCGAGGGTGCCGTCGGGGCCGATGGCGGGCGTGGCGTAGCAGCCGTCCGTGTCGTAGTCGTACGCGGGGGAGAAGGTCTGCTCGTAACCGCCCGCGCTCTGGGGCAGGTTGTGCGGCGGATCGGCGTGGGCCGATGCGACGGGGACCAGCACGGCCAGGAGGGCCGTGCCGAGGACGGCGGTCGTTCGGGGGACCAGGCGGCGGGGGGTCGGGGCCTTCATTCTTCCTCGCTCTCGAGTGGCTCGACGTGGGCCGGTGGTGCTCGACGCTGCTGAACGGGGCTCCGCGGGGCGGCGTGCGGCTCCGCGTGGAGTGCGGTTCGAGGGTGCCGCAGCCGGTGCGGCGGCGGTAGGGGCTGAAGGGGCCGGCGAGGAAGTGTTCGCCTCCGGTTCGCGCGGGGAGTGCGGCCGGCCGCTCGGTGCAGTCCCGAAATGCACCGGCTCGGCAGGGAAAGTGACGCGCTGATGATCGCTATCAAGCCACCCGCCCGCCGCTCTCGACGACCGCTCCGTCGCCGACCCCCGAAAAACAGGGCCCGCGCTCTGTTTCTGCTGACGAGAACAAGCCACTCGGTGAAGGCGTCGTTGACGCGTACCGATCAAGCTGAATAGAGTCATGATCACTTCGAACGGGCGCCGCGAAAAAGGTTCCTGCGAGAGACGAGTGGGCGGCACGACTGAATGGGGGCTTTCGTGATCGGTGACACAGACACCAAACTCTCCACCGGCCTGGTGGGGGACGGGAATTCATTGGTCGCCGACCGTGACATCCTCTACAGTGGCGCAGCCGCTATCTACAACGAGGAAGAGCCTGCCCGGCTGCCGAGCGAGTCCCACGCGGACTTCCTGGCGGACACGGTCAGGCGGATCAATCTCGACTACCTGATCGTCGAGGGTGCGGGTGCGATATCCGAGGAGAACGATCCCGGAATTCAGGGGGATCGCCCGGGTTCGCCGCGGCAGCGCCTGAGCGGTGTGGCCGGCTCGTGGTGGGTCTGGGACAAGGACAGCGAGGCGTCGCCGTCCGTCGCGTACGGGAATCATCTCGGACGTGTCCTCCGACAGCACGAGCTCGACGACATCCTGCGGCCCACTCCGGTGACGGAGGAGCAGGAAAAGCGCGCTGTCGAAGCCCTTTCCCTGGTTCAGGAACTGCTCCCGCAGGTGGCCGCGACGACCTTCCCCTTCGTGCATCACCTGGTCTTCCTCGACGGCCGCATCCTCAGCATGAACCTGCCGCAGGTGCCGGAAAGCGTGTTCATCTCCACGGAACTGCTCGGCCGGGACACGATAGAACTCGCCGACGCTCTTCTGCACGAATCACTGCACGAGAAGATGGTGGTGCTGCGCCTGACCCGCAGGCTCATGCGCGCCGGTTACACGGACGACGACAGCGCGACGTTCCTGCTTCCGTGGAGCATCGACTACGTGAAGCCCCGGCATTTCAACGCCGGACGGATCATCTCCGCGGCGCACGTCTACACCCATCTGGCAGTGCTGCACTGCGCCGCCCTCCTGCGGGACACCTCCGCCGGCGGCGACGTCACCGACCTGCACCGATCCAGGATCTCGCTGCCGTACGCCCGCGCCGCGTGCCTGCTCGACGCGATGACGCGCGAGCACGTCAAGGACGAGTTCGGCGACGACGGCCGACTTCTTCGGGAAGTCCTCGTCGAAGCCCTGGAGTCGGTACGCACAGAACTTCACGGTGTGGTCGAGCTGAAGCCCCACGGATGGTCGGGGATGAGCGAGAGCGCACTGATCACGCCCGCCAAAGTCGCAGGATAGGCAGCCATGAAATACCAGGTTTCTGACGGGGTCCGCATCCAGCCGATCAGTGTCCCCGGGCGCTTCTTCGTCTTCTCGGTGAACCCTCACTCGATCCTTCAGATCGACGCCAAGTCGGCGTTGGTCATCAAGCTTGCCGCCAGCACTCAGAACGCTGATGAGGCCGTGGCGGCCTACGCTTCTGCGACCAAGTCCGAACTGAGCGATGCCCGAGCGAACTTCGAGCGGATCGGCGAACAGCTGATCGGCGCCGGCATCCTCACCAAGAGCTTGTAATTCGAACCGGGGGATCCATCCGCCTGGAGAGGGTTACGGGGAAAAAATCCACGACGAAAGGAGGTGTTCCTATGTCCATCAACGAGCTGAACATCGACGAGCTCGCCGAGCTCGCCGCCGGCGAGGCCGGCGACGGTGACGTCGCCACCCAGGTCCTGCCTGAGGTGCGTGCCCAGTCGCAGTACCCCGCGTCCGGCATCTGAGGACGCAATACATAGGGTTCTCTGAATTCCTATGCGGGTGCGGGACCGGCTCCGGCCGGTCCCGCTCCCGGCGTTTTTACAGACAGACGGTTGTCAGAAGAAGAGACAGAGACAGATCGAGGACTGTTCGCCATGACCGCAGCACGTCAGATTCTATCGAGCGGGCCCTACGGGGATGCCGGGGCCATCGCAGACGACGTTTCCGCCTTCATGCGTCTGGTGGACGATCTCCTGCACGACGCGACGGGAATTCGGCTTCCTGACGCGGACGAAAACAGTCCGCTTTCCGTGCGGAGCATCCGGCGCGGCCTCATCATGGATGCCTACCGTGCTCTGACCGTCCGCAAGGACATCGCCGAGGCCCGTCTGATCATGGCCGAAGGCTTGCGGATCACTGACGGCACCGCGCCCCGCAACGAGGTGGCTGTACCGGGCTTCCGCTACGCGCTGGCGGGCGACTGGTCGGCCGACACCGCGGGCCGGGCGGTGCAGGAGCGGATCGGCAAGGACCTGGCCCCGCACACGTGCGGCTATGTCGCGGCGGGCGAGGACGAGGCCCGCAAGATGGCAGACGGCATCCGCCTGCTGACGGACTCGGTCGGCGAACTGGGCGCATCGGTCCTGAGCACCGTCTCCGGCGCGGTCCTGGTGACCGACTGCCCGATCGACTCCGGCTTCCTCGTGCCCGTCCCCTTCGCCTCCGTCGTCAACATCAGGCTGCTGGAGGACCCGGTCGCGCTGGCCGACGCCGTCTTCCACGAGTCCTGCCACCAGAAGTTCTACGACGTGCTGCTGTGCCGGCGCGTGGTGAACGAGGGGTACGGCTTCCTCGACGGCACGCTGTTCGACGTGCCGTGGCGTCCGATCGGCGGCAAGAAGCGCCAGATGGACTGCCTGCGCATCCTGTCCACCCTGCACGTCTACTCGCACCTGCTGGAGTTCCTGCTCTCCCTGGAGGGCGACGTGGCGGGCGGCTCGATGAGCCTTCGGACCAGGCTCGAGGAGTACTGGCGTCGCGCCTCCTTCTTCCACGAGCTCTCCCGCTCGTCGACCGTCCGCGACGGCCTCGGCCCGGACGCGGGCGACATGGCCGACTGGCTGGACTCCGTCATGGCGCGCCACCAGGCCTCCCTCACGGACCGGGGCATGTACGCCGGTTCGTTCTATCGCGAAGAGGCGCTGCGCCAGGTCGCCGCCGTCTCGGCCGCACACTGAGCACAGCCAGGATCCCGTGAACCAGCGCGGGCCCGGCGACGTCACGGAAGATCGAGGATGGATTCAGGGAAGCGCTTCACCCTTTCATGGCGTGTCTACGTCATCGTCGTCGGCATGCTCTTCTCCCTGATCGGGGACTCGGCCGCGGCGCTGGGGCTCGCCCTGGACGCGGCTCATTCGGGGACCTCCTGGAACGTCACGGAGGTCTACGTGGCGGGGCTGGTGCCCCCCATCCTCTTCGCGCCCCTGGTGGGCGTCCTGGCGGACCGCTGGCGGGCCCGCCGGCTCTGGATCGTCTCCGTGCTCGCCCAGGCGGTGGCCCTCGGTGCGGCCACCGCCGTGCCCGCGCTCCACTTCCGCATCGCGATGCTCGCGGTGGCGGGCGTCTTCGGCGTCGCGGCGGCCGCGGTGGGATTCAAGCTCCTGCCGGAACTGGCGGGCAGCGAGCACCTCTCGCGCGCCAACTCCGCGGTATCGGTGGCAAATTCGGCCTCCGGTCTGCTCGGCCCCTCGCTGGGGGCGACCGTGCACGCGCTGTGGGGCAGCACCACGCTCCTCGGCTACGACGCGCTCTCCTTCCTGGTGATCGCCGGCGCGGCATTGATCGCCGTCCCCGCCTCCTCGGACTCCCGCGCGACGGTCAAGGCCCACCCCTTCCGCGGGGCCGGCGCGGGATTCACGGCGCTTCGCGCTTCATCGGTCATCGGCCCCATGCTGCCCCTGCTGGCCGGCCTGATGCTCGCGACGAGCATCGAGGGCGTCGCGGGCGTCTTCTACATCCGGGGCGTCGTGAACAACGACACCTGGTACGGATACGTCGTGGCCTGCTGGGCGCTCGGGAGCATTCCCGGCGCCGTGCTCGCCGGGAAGAACGCACTCCTGCACCGCCAGGGCCAACTGGTGGTCATCGGCGCCGGCATGATGTCGGCGGGACTCCTCGTCGCCGGCCTCGTTCCCAACGGATTCGTCATCGCGGCCGCCTTCGTCCTCGCGGGCCTCGGAAACGGCGCCCACAACGTGGCCGTGCGCAACAGCGTCCACTCCACCGTTCCCGACGCCTTCCACGGACAGGCGTGGGCCGCCTACAGCGCCATGGCCCGGGTGTCGGTCCTGGCCGGTTACGTCCTCGGAACACCCGGCGAGGTCCTGACCCCTCGCGCGCTCGTGATCGCCTCGGGTGCCCTCCCTCTCGCGCTCACCCTGGGAGTCTCGCTCCTGTTCTGGCGCCGCGACGCCGGGCGAACGCCCCGGGCGGACGCCACCGGACCCCAGGCGCGGCAGGAGAAGGACTCCCTGCCCACCTGACTCCCCGCGGTCATCGCCTCAGGAGTTCCCCGCCAGAACGGCTTCCGCCAGCCGCTCGCGGAACCAACGGTGGCCCGGATCCGCCGAGTTGCGCGGGTGCCAGGCCATCCCGATGTCGAGCGGTGCCAGGTCGAGCGGGATGGGGAAGGTCCGCAGCCTCATGGCGGAGACCGTGTCAGGGAGCCAGCCGGCCACGGTGAGCGCGACGAGGTCGGTGTCCCGGGCGAGCATCATGGCGCTCGTGTGGCTGGGCACCACGACCGCGATCCGGCGGCGCAGCCCGAGTTCCGCGAGCGCGGTGTCGATGGGGCCGAGGCGCTTGCCGAGCCGGGAGATGCCGATGTGGTCGGCCGCGGCGAACCGCCGGACATCGACCGGCCCGCCGTCCCCTCCGCCCGGGTCCTGCCCGTCGAAGAGCGGATGGCCGCTGCGGGCGACGCCCACCAGCGGCATCCGGCTGAGCCGGCGGGTACGGATCTCCGGATCCAGATGCCCGAGGACGCCCAGCTCGACGTCCACCGAGCCCTGTCGCAGCCCGGGCCCGCCCTCCACCGCCTCGGGCAGGAACACCACGTCCACCCGCGGCGCCTCCGCGTGGATCCGCTCGGTCAGGGTCCCGGCAAGACCCACCAGGAGCAGGTCGGCGGCCTGCACGGTGAAGCCGCGCTGGAGCTGCGCGGCGTCGAAACCGGGGCCGGGCCGCAGGACGCTGTCGCATCCGCGCAGCAACGCGCCCACCTCCTCGCGGAGTTCCTCGGCGCGCGGGGTCGGGACCATCCGCTGGCCGGCCCGGACGAGCAGCGGGTCGCCGACGGCGCGGCGCAGCCGGGCCAGCGTACGGCTGACGGCCGCGGGCGAGGTGCCGAGCCGCTCGGCGGCACGGGACACGCTGCTCTCCTGGAGCAGGGCGTCCAGGACGCGCAGCAGATTGAGATCCATTCCTGCCCCCGTACCCACAACAGCGCTGCTGACCTGCATTTTTACGCATGAGTCAACAATTGAGTGCTCATCTTTGCATGGCGTCGGCGGTCGCCGGCGCGGAGAGTGGAGCTGCCCGCGGAGCCGCCCGCGAAGACCGCGTGGCCTTCCCTCCGCCCTATGCAAGGAGCCGCTGTGCAGAAGTCCCCCCGTGCCGGTCGAGAAGGCGACGTGCTGGCCGTCGTCAGCCAGAGCGGACCGGCGGTCTCGTTCTTCGACGCCGCCTCCGACCGGCTCCTCGGCACCACCCAAGTCCTCGCCGAACCCCACGAATTGTGCTTCGACCCGGAGCAGCGCCTGCTGTGGTGCACCACCACCTACCACTCGGGCTACTACCACGCGAACGGCGGCCGGCGCACCGAGCTGACCGTCATCGACCCCGACACCCGCCGCGTCGTCGACGTCGTCGACCTCGCCCCGGAACACGGGCCGCACGGGCTGGCGCTCGACCCGGCGCGCCGCCGGCTCTACGTCAGCGTGGAGAGCACCCAGGACCGGCCCGGCGGAGTCGTGGTGATCGACACCGCGACCCGCCGCCCCCTGGGCCGGATCGACACGGACGCTCCCGGCCCGCACTGGTTCGCGATCGACCCGGCCGGCAGGACCGGGTTCGCCACCAACAAGGAGGCGCCGTTCGTCTCGGTCGTCGACCTCGAAAGCGGCACGCTCACCGGGAAGGCCGAGGTACCGGGCAGCGAGGGCCTCGCCGTCTCCGCCGACGGCACGCACGCCTTCGTCGCCGCGCCGTACGCCTCCTTCTCCTTCACCACCGAGGAGCGGCCCGCCACCGGCATCCGGGTCATCGACGCCCGTACCGCGTCCGTCGTCGACACCCTGCCCACCGACCATGTCGTCCTGCCGGTGCACCTGACGTCGACCGGCAGGCTGCTCGCCGGCGAACTGCGCATGGCCCCCGACCCGGCGGCCGGCCTCGGCCGCCACGCGCCGGGCCGCCTCACGGTGTTCTCCGCCGTCACCCGCGAGCGGCTGGGCGGCGTCGAGGTCGGGCACTTCCCGCTGACCATCACCTCCTCCCCGGACGGCCGCCTCGCCTACGTGGCCTGCGTCGTCTCGTCCACCGTCGACGTCGTCGACCTGGAGACGATGGAGCGGCTGGCCCGGCTCGACGTCGCCAAGCAGGGTGAGCCCGGCGCCCACGGCCTCGCGTACATCCCGCGCCCGGCCTGAGGCCACGGCCTTGGGGCGCGGCCGGGCGGCGGCGCTCAGCGCGGAAGCACCCAGTCCGGCGCCCACGTCCCGGCGGCACCGTGGCGGGGCGCCGTGGCGGCGAGATGGGCGCGGAGCGTGGCCAGCGCCGGGTGGGGATGGTCCCGGTGCCAGAGCAGCGAGTGCGGGTAGACCAGCGTCGGGTCGGTCACCGGGATGCGGCGCAGACCGTGACCGGCCGGCCAGACCAGCCGGGTCCCCTCGCTCATGAAGGTGGCCAGTGCCGGCGTGTCGGCGACCGTGTCGAGCAGCGCGTCGGAGCCGAAGTTCGGGCCGGTCGCCTCGATGGTGAGGCCGAACTCGGCGACGAGGTCCTCGTAGTAGGCGGCCCACTCGCTGCCTGGGACGATGCCCGGCATCCAGATCCGGTGCCCCACGAGCTCGGCGACGGTCACCGACCTGGCCCCCGCCAGCGCGTGGCCGGGGCCGGTGAGGAGCTGGAGCGGCTCGTCGAGCACCCGTACGGACTCGATGTCCTCGGGGAGGGGCCGGCCGGGCGCGGCGACGGCACGGAACGACGCGTCGATCTCGCCGGACCGGATGGCGGCGACCGCCCGCTCGATGTCGAGCAGCATCACCACGGCGAGGTCGATCTCGGGGTACGCGCGGTGGAAGTCGCGCATCAGACCCGACGCCGCGCCGCGCGAGGCGATGATGTCGACGCGCAGCGGACGGCGACCGGTGCGCACGGACGCCACCGCGCGCTCGGCGGCGCGCAGCACCTCGCGGGCGTGCGGCAGGAACGCCTGCCCGTCGATGGTGAGCTCGGCACCGCGCGGCGTCCGGGCGAACAGCCGCACGCCGAGCTCGCGCTCCAGCACGGCGACGCGCTTGGAGACGGCCTGCTGGGTGATCGACAGATCGGCGGCCGCCTTCTGGAACTGTCCCGCCTCCGCGACGGCGACGAAGGTGCGTACGGCTTCGAGGTCCATGCCGCCCCACCTTAGTGAACAACGTATGGTTGTGCGGATTCGGTCGTCCGGTTGTTTGACCTGCGGTTGTGGCGCTCGCTTAGCTCTCACCGATCAACGAGGGATTGTTCCGGTGGGACATCGAGGGAGGGTGCTGGGCATGGTGGGCAGGAGACGGCTGGGCCGGCCGTTCGGCTGGCTGTGGACGGCGTACGCGGTGAGCGCGTACGGCTCGGGTCTCGGATTCGGGGCGCTCCCGCTGATCGCCGTGCTGGTCCTGCACGCCGGACCGGCCGAGGTGTCCGCGCTGTCCGCGGTGGGGCCGGCCATGGGCGCGCTGATCGCGGTGCCCCTCGCACCGTGGATCGAGTTCCGGCGCAAGCGACCGGTCATGATCGCGGCCGACCTCACCCGCTTCGCGGCCATGGCGACGATCCCGCTCGCCTACGCCCTCGGCCTGCTCGGCTTCGTCCAGCTTCTCGTCGTCTCGGCCGTGGTCGCCGCGGCCAGGATCGCGTCCGGCGCGGCGAGCGGCGCCTACCTCAAGGCCCTCGTCCGGCCCGACGACCTGCTCGTGGCCAACGCCCGCTTCGAGTCCACGAACTGGAGCTCCATCGCGGTCGGGCCGCCGCTGGGCGGGGCGGCGATCGGCGTGTTCGGGCCGGTCGTCACCGTGGTGGCCGACGCGTTCAGCTATCTGCTCTCCGCACTGGCCCTCACCGCGATCCGCGGCCGCGAGGAACCGCCGCGGCCGGCCGACGACAGCCCGGCCGCCGGCAAGAGCCCAGGCGCGGGTATGGGCCAGGTCGCCGGCAAGAGCCCGGTCCGGGCGGGCGCCCTGCTCGACGGCTGGCGGCACATCATGGGCGACCCCGTCCTGAGGGCGCTCTGCCTCAACAGCATGCTCGTCTCCGGTCTGATCATGGCCACCGAGCCGGTCCTCGCCGTGCTCCTGCTCCGCCAACTCGACTTCGCCCCCTGGCAGTACGGCCTCGCCTTCGCCCTTCCCTGCCTCGGCGGACTCGTCGGCTCCCGCCTGGCCCCGCGCGTCGTGGCCCGCCACGGCCGTCACAAGGTCTTCCGGACCGTCGGCACCCTGCGCGCGATCTGGCTGATCGGCCTCGCCTTCGTCGGTCCCGGCCCCGTCGGCCTCCTGACCGTCATCGCCGTCGAGCTGGCGATCATCGTCAACATGAGCCTGTACACCCCGGTGCTCGCCACCTACCGGCTCGAACACACCCCGCGGCACCTCGTCGCCCGCACCCTCACGGCCTGGTCGATCGCCCAGCAGGCGGCCATCGCCGTCCTCACCGCGCTCGGCGGGCTGCTCGCCGACGCCGCCGGCCCGCGCACCGCCCTCACGGTCGCCGGGCTGCTCGTCCTGACCACGCCGCTGCTGCTTCCCCGAGCCGACCGGACGCCGCGGCAGGAGCGGCCGGAACCGTCCCGTACCGGCGCATGACGCGTCGCCGACCTCCGAGGAGAACCCGCACATGAGCACCGCCCCCGCCCTGGACCCCGCCCGCACCGCCCTGCTCGTCCTGGACCTCCAGCCCGCGATCCTCGCCGCGCTCCCTGACGACGCGCAGCGCGAGGCCCTGCTCGACCGGGTGGCGGGAGCCATCGCCGACGTACGCGCCCAGGGCGGCACCCTCGTCTACGTACGCGTCGGCTTCACCGAGGCCGACTGGGACGCGATCCCGGCCGCCAACACGTCATTCGGCCCGCTGGCACGCCACCGCGTCCTGCACCACGAGGACCCGGCCACCGCCGTACACGAGCGCCTGGCTCCCCTGGACGGCGACATCGTCGTGCGCAAGACCCGCCACGGCGCCCTGTCCACCACGGACCTCGACCGGCGGCTGCGCGAGCGCGGCATCACCACGCTGGTCCTGTGCGGCGTCAGCACCGGCGGCGCCGTCCTGTCCACCGTCACCGAGGCGGCCGACCGCGACTACCGGCTCCACGTCCTGTCCGACGGCGTCGCCGACCCCGACCCGGACGTCCACGACGTGCTGCTCCACCGGGTCCTCCCCTCTCGGGCCCACGTCACGACCACCGCCGGGCTGCGGGCCCTGCTCGGCGCGGCCTGACACCGCGGGCCCGGCTCGGACCGCGGCGTGTGCCCGCCCAGCCGGAACCGCTCCGGCGACTCGATGACAGGGACCTCGCATGCATCAGAACACTGTCATCAGGGTGCTGTCACAAGCCAGGGTTCGATGGATCACATGGCGTACGATCCCTCCATGAACAGGCCGGCCACCGAACGCCTCGGCCTGCACATCAAGCGGGTGGAACAGGAGTTGACGGCGGCCAAGCACACCGCCCTCCGGTCGCTCGGGCTGACGGTTCCGCAGGTGCGGCTCACCGACGAGGGACGCCTTCTGCCGGCGCAGGCCGACGCCAAGGCCGTCGCCATCGAACGGCACACCGCCGACGGGTTCGGCCAAGAGGAACGGGCACTGCTCATCGACCTGCCGGCCCGCGTGTCGGGCCGGCTGACCACGCCCTAGCGGCGACGGGGGACAGGCAAGCGCATGACCACGACATCATCGTCAACGCCGTCCGGAGCGGCGGAATCCGGCGAGGCCCCCATACGGGTCGGCGCTCTCGCCCCCCTCTCGCGGCCCGGCTGGGTCGAGGCGGGCCGGCATCTGATCGCCGGACTGCAGACCGCCGTCGACGAGGTCAACGGCGCCGGCGGGATCGCCGGCGCACCGCTCGAACTGGTGGTCAGGGACACCGCGGCCGACCCGGAGCGGGCCACGGCCGCCGTGGACGAACTGGCCCGCCTCGGCGTCGTCGCCCTGGCGGGGGAGTACCACAGCGTCGTCGCCCGCGCCGCCGCCGCCCGGGCCGACGCCCTCGGCCTGCCGTACCTCTGCTCGTCGGCGGTGCTCGACGCGCTCACCGAACAGCCGACGCCATGGGTCGCACGGCTCTGCCCGGCGCAGTCCCACGGCTGGCGGATCTACGCCGATTTCCTCCTCGGCGCCGGCCACCGCCGGATCGCCGTGGCCACCCAGCCGAGCGTCTACTGGGCCTCAGGCACCCGCATCCTGCGGGACCACCTCGCGCCGCACGGCGGCACCGTCGTCGAAATCGAGACGGGCGAGCTCTCCCCCGAAGCCCTGTGCGACGCACTCGTCCGCCACGAGGCGACGGCCCTCCTGCTCCTGGCCGGCCAGCCGGAACCGGCCGTCCCGATCGTCAAGGCCGTCCGCCGCGACCACCGCCTCGCCGGACTCCTCATCGGCGCACCGGCCGGCCAGCCGGAGTTCGCCACCTGGCCCGAGCTGCTCGGCGACGACGGCTCCGCGATCCCCTTCCTGCGCTACCTGCCCGAGCGCCACGGCCCGCTCGCCGCACGCGTGGGGGAGACCCTGCGCGAACGGCTCGGCGAGGCACCCTCCTTCGTCGCCTTCGAGGGCCACGACACGATCACCGTCCTCGCCGAAGCGCTGCGCACCCACGGCGCGGACCGGGCCCGGCTCGCCGCGTCCTGGCCGCACGTCGCCGTCGACGGCACCCGCGGGCGCATCCGGTTCTCCCGCCCGCCGGGCAGCGGCGTGTGGCAGTGGGCGTGGCCGCCGGTCCAGGTCGTCGACCGCGATCCGGCGGACCCCCGGCGCTTCCGGATCCTCCGCACCGGCTGAGAGAGGCGGCGCCGGAGCTGCGCACTACACCCCGATGTCCTCGTTCCACAGCTCCGGACGGGTTCTGACGAAGTCGGTCATCAGCGCGGCACACTCGGGATCGTCCACCACCACGATCTCCACACCGTGCTCGGCGAGCCAGTCGTGCCCGCCGTGGAACGTCCGTGCCTCGCCGATGACCACGCGCGTGATGCCGAACTGCCGTACGAGGCCGCTGCAGTACCAGCAGGGAGACATCGTCGTCACCATCGTCGTACCGCGATACGTGCGCTGGCGTCCCGCGTCGCGGAAGGCGGCGGTCTCCGCGTGCATGGACGGGTCGTCGTCCTGCACGCGGCGGTTGTGACCGCGGCCGAGCACGGTCACTCCGTCCGCCGCGAACAGCGCGGCCCCGATGGGGATGCCGCCCTCCGCGAGACCCGCGCGCGCCTCTTCGACCGCGACCTCGAGCATGCGTCGATCTGTTTCCCTGGACATGACGGTCATTCTTCCCCGGCCCCGGCCCAGGCCGTCCACGCCCGGCCCCGGCCCCCGGCGCCCGGCGCCCGGCCGGGAGCGCGGCCCGCGCCGCGGCAGCGCGTACCCGGGCCTACACCTTCACGTCGTCACCCGGAGCCTCGCCCGCCGCGTCCCGTTCGAGCGCGGCCTCGCCCTCCGTGTCCAGGTGCGGCAGGATGCGGTCGAGCCAGCGCGGGGTCCACCAGGCGTGCTTGCCGAGCAGCGTCATCACGGCGGGCACGAGGAGGAGCCGGACGATGGTCGCGTCGATGAGGACGCTCGCCGCCAGGCCGAGACCGAGCATCTTGACGACGATGTTGTCCGAGACGATGAACGCCGCGAAGACACTGACCATGATGAGCGCGGCACAGGTGATCACCCGGGCCGTGATCTCCAGGGCGTGCGCGACGCTCGCCTTCGGGTCGCCCGTACGCAGCCACGCCTCGCGGACCCGCGACAGCAGGAAGATCTCGTAGTCCATGCTCAGCCCGAAGACGATGGCGAACATCATCATCGGCACGTAGCTCTCGATCGGCACCTTCCCCGACACGCCGAGCGCCGGGCCGCCCCAGCCCCACTGGAAGACGGCCACGACCACGCCGTACGAGGCGGCGATGGACAGCACGTTGAGGACGGCGGCCTTCACGGCCACGAGCAGCCCCCTGAAGACGATCAGGATCACCAGGAACGCGAGCCCGACGACCACCGCGATGATCAGCGGCAGCCGGCTGGAGACGATGTCGAGGAAGTCCACCTGCGCGGCCGTGGTGCCGGTGACGTACGTCTTCGCGTCCGTCCCGGCCACCGCCTGCGGCAGCACGTCGTCGACCAGGTTGTTGGTGAGCTTCGTGGTGCGCTCGTCCTGCGGGGAGGCGACCGAGTAGGCGGTTCCGATGAGGACGTCGCCGTCGGGCGTGGGGTGCAGCGCGGTGATGGACGCGGCGTCCGGCACGCCGGTGAGGGACTGCTGGAGCTTGGTGGCGAGCGCGGCCCGGTCCTGGGCCGGCACGGCGGTCTGGTCCACCACCAGCGTCAGCGGCCCGTTCGCGCCGGGCCCGAAGGCCGTGGAGATCAGGTCGTAGGCGCGCCGGTCCGTGAACGACTTGGGGTCGGCGCCGTCACCGATGTGACCGAGCTGGATGAACAGGAGCGGGAAGGCCAGGATCAGCAGGGCCACCACCCCGCAGACCAGGAACCACCAGGGGCGCCGCTCGACCCGCTGGGCATAGCGGTGCCAGGTGCCGTGCGCGGGCGCGCCCGGCGCGGAGTCGGTCTCGGCCACCGGCTTGCGCACGTGGTAGCGGTCGATGCGGCGGCCGACGAGCCCGAGCAGGGCCGGGACGAGGGTGAGCGCCGCGAGGACGGCCGTGATCACGGTGAAGGCCGCGGCGAGGCCGAGTTTGCCGATGAAGGTGACGCCGGAGACCCACAGCCCCGACAGCGCGATGATCACCGTGCAGCCGGACACGAGCACGGCACGGCCGCTGGTGGTCGTCGCCAGGCCCGCGGAGTCGGCGGGATCGTGCCCGTTCATGATGTTCTGGCGGTGCCGGGTGATCAGGAACAGGGCGTAGTCGATGCCGACGCCCAGGCCGATCATGGTGGCCAGGGTCGGCGAGACCGTGCCGAAGGTGAAGGCCGCCGCCATCAGACCCAGCAGCGCGAGGCCGCAGATCGCGCCGATGAGCGCGGTGACCAGCGGCATGACGGCCGCGATCACGCTGCCGAAGCCGATGAGCAGGACCACGATCGCGACGGCGAAGCCGATGGCCTCGCTGGTGCGGTCGTCGGCCGCCGGCCGGGCCAGCTCGCCGAGCGGGCCGCCGTACTCGACGGTCACACCGGCGTCGCGCAGCGGCTTCACGGCGGAGTCGACGCCGTTCAGGTAGTCGGTGCCGAGCGTGGACGGCGGCACGCTGAAGCGGATGGTGATGTACGCGGTCTTGCCGTCCGTGGACAGCGGCCCGGTGTTGGGCGTGGAGGAGGGCGGCGGCGGGGTCGATCCCGGCGGCGGCAGCGGGTTCTGCACGCTGAGCACGTCGGGCAGCTTCTGGAGCGCGGCGACGGTGGAGTTGACCGTCGAGGAGTCCTGGGTGATCGGCCCGGACGGCCGGTTCAGGACGATCTGGGCTCCGTAGCCGCCGGCCGCCGGATCGTGCGCCTTGAGGACGTTCAGGCCGTCCGAGGACTGCACGCCGGGAAGGGAGAAGTCGTCGGAGAACTGGCCGCCCACCGTCCGGTTCGCGATCTGCAGTCCGGCGACGGCCGCCAGCCACAGCACGATGACGACGACGAAATGCCGGCCGCACCAGTTTCCGAGCCGGTAGAGGCCGCTCTTCCGCGCCTGCTTGCTCCCCTGCCGGCGACCCTGCTTCGGGTTCTGCCGTGGCGCCGGTCGGCCGCCCTGGTCCGGGCTTCGTGCGTTCATGGCACCGCCGCGTGCGGATAGGAAGGTCCCCGAGCGGAACGAGCTGCGTCAGCCCCACCACGACCTGCCGGTCCTCAGGTTTCATTGTTGGCCATCGCCGCCGCATCGGCATCCCGGCGCGGGCCCCGGGAAGCTCCCTGCCACCTGGATGCGGCGCCCGCCCGGGGAGCCCGGCGGCCACCGGGCCGCGGCGCCCGCCCTCGCCGATAGTGGAGGGATGAAGCGCTACCCGCTCATCGCCGATCACGGGCTGGTGGGCGATCTGCAGACCGCCGCGCTCATCTCGGACGAGGGCGTGGTCGACTGGTTCGCGGCGCCCCGCTTCGACTCGCCCGGCATCTTCTCCGCGCTGCTCGACCACGACCGGGGCGGCTACTTCAGGCTCACCGTCGACGCGCCCGACGTGACGGTGAAACAGCTCTACTATCCCGACACCGCACTGCTCGTCACCCGCTTCATGTCCCCGGACGGCGTCGGCGAGCTGATGGACTGGATGCCGCCCGACCGCACCGGCCGCCGCACCGATCAGCACGCCATCCTGCGCGTGATGCGGTGCACGCGGGGCAGCGTCACCTTCACCCTGGAATGCCGGCCGCGCTTCGGCTTCGGCCGCAACCCGCACGAGACCGCCCTCGACGGCCGTACGGCCACCTTCCGCGCCCCCGGCATCACCGCGTTCCTCCAGACGAACATCCCCCTGGAGCAGGACGGCCCGTACGACGTCCGGGGCCGGCTCACCCTCACCGAAGGCGGCTTCGCCGGCGCGGCGTTCACCGTGGACGGCCCCGAGGCCGAGGCCCCGCCGCTGCCGGACGCCGAGGAGGCCGAGGCGGCCCTGTGGGACGCCGTCGACTTCTGGCAGCAGTGGGTGCGCAACGCCCACTACGCCGGCCGCTGGCCGGACATGGTGCACCGCTCCGCCATCACACTCAAGCTGCTCACCTACCTGCCCACCGGCGCCCCGGTCGCCGCCGCCACGCTCGGCCTGCCCGAACGCGTCGGCGGAGAGCGCAACTGGGACTACCGCTACACCTGGATCCGCGACGGCTCGCTCGCCGTCCGGGCCCTGCTCGACCTCGGCTTCGTCGAGGAGGCTGCCGCGTTCACCGGCTGGCTCACCGACCGCGTGAAGGAACGGGCCACCGCGCCCCGCGGCCCGGTCCGGCCCCTGCAGATCATGTACCGGGTGGACGGGGACCCGTGGCTGCCCGAGGAGATCCTCGACGACTTCGAGGGATACCGCGGCTCCGCCCCCGTACGCGTGGGCAACGGGGCCGCCGACCAGCTGCAGCTCGACATTTACGGCGAGGCCCTGTACGCCCTCGCCCAGGGCCGCGGCCTCGACGCGCTGCCCACCCACCAGGGCTGGCAGGCGGTGTCCGCGCTGCTCGACTGGCTGGCGAAGGCATGGGACGGCCCCGACGAGGGCATCTGGGAGACACGGGGCGGACAGCGCGACTTCACCTTCAGCCGCGTGATGTCCTGGGTCGCCTTCGACCGCGGCCTGCGCCTCGCCGAGGAGTTCGGCCGGCCCGCCGCCCTGGACACCTGGCGGGCCGCCCGTGACGAGATCTTCGCGCAGGTGATGCACCGCGGCTGGAGCGAACAACGACAGGCCCTGGTGCAGTACTTCGGCGGCGACGTCCTCGACGCCTCCCTGCTCCTGACCCCCCGCACCGGCCTGCTCAACCCCACCGACCCCGCCTGGCTCAGCACCCTCGACGCCATCGAACACGGCCTCGTCCACGACAGCCTCGTCCACCGCTACGACCCCGGCGCCTCCCCGGACGGCCTGCGCGGCGCCGAAGGCACCTTCAGCCTGTGCACCTTCCTGTACGTGGACGCGCTGGCCCGCGCGGGACGGGTGCGTCAGGCCCGCTTCACCTTCGAGAAGATGCTCACCTACGCGAACCACGTGGGCCTGTTCGCCGAGGAGATCGGCCCGAGCGGTGAACAACTGGGCAACTTCCCGCAGGCGTTCACCCATCTCTCCCTGATCATGGCGGCCACGACACTCGACGAGGCACTGGACGGGCGGGGGCGGGCCGGCCGCTAGTCGTCGCGGTGGCCTCGCCGCGTCAGGCTGCCGCCGGATCCCATCCGCCGGCGAACAAGGCGAGTTCGAAAAGCTCCGGGCTGGATTCGGGCCACCCGATCCCGGCGGCGGCGAGCTGCCCGGCGGCGGCCCTGGCCCACTCCACGTACACCTCGTAACGGTGTGGCGTCCAGCCGCCGCCCGACCACGTCCACCTCGCCGCACGCGGCGCCCAGACGAGCCCGGCCTCCAGCCCGACCCGCGTGGCGTGGGCGCGTACGACGCCGGCGACCTTCTTGTCCAGGATGAGTGCACGAGACGCCGCGGGAGCGTCCGCCGCCTGGTCGAGGAAGTACAGGAACTTGGTGAAGAACGCCGGCCCCAGCCCGCGCACGGATCCGTACAGCACGCGATACGCGGCGACCGCGCCCTCGTTCAGGAGCGTCGTGCCGGCCTCGGCCAGCGCGACGTCGAGGTGCGGCCGGGCGAGGATCTTCTTGAGGCGGTACGGACCGTAACCGGTCGTGCCCTGCCCCCACACGTACGAGGCGACGAAGGCCTCCGACCAGCGCTCGTCCTTGACCGCCTCTCGCGCGATCGCCGCCACCTGAGCACGGCTGATCTCCGTGGTCTGTGCGTGTGACTGCCTGAGGAGGCCGTCGGGCCACGGCTCGATGCCCGACCAGCGCGCGGGCACGTACATGACGGTGTGATCGCCGGCCCCGGTCACGTACGGAGCCCCGTGGCCGGCCAGCCACACGCCGATGGCGTGCACCGCGGTCGCCGGCAGCGGCCTTTTCCTCAGCTCCGCGTCCAGCGCGTCGGCGAGCTCCTGCCGTCGCATCCCCACCCCTCCCCGTAGCCCTGCGCCATCATGGCGCGTGCCAGCCACGGTGCGTGCCCGATCGGCCGTTCAGGGATCACGCCGTACGGAACGATCGATGCCCTCGCGGCTGTCGGCGGCGGCGTCCGCCGACGGCCTCAGGCGGCGCGGCGGGGCCTGGCCACCAGTTCGCCGCCGCAGTTGGGGCACACGTCGTCCATGGTGTCGGCGCACGGCACGCAGAACGTGCACTCGTACGTACAGATCCGGGCGGGGGCGTCGACGGGCAGGTTGGTCGTCTCGCAGCGTTCGCAGCGTTCGCGCATCTCAAGGGCCATGCGCTCATCCTCGGCGACGGCCCGCGCACAGGGAAACCGGGCGCGGGCCAAAGATCGACGGGATCGGGACAGCGCGGGGCGGGTCGGTGCTGGTCAGACGAGTGCCGGGCGGAGACGGGACGCGATCCGGGCGGACTCGGACGGGGGCGGCGAGCACTCCGCGCTCCGGCCCCTCAGAAACTTCCCCGAAGTTTTCTCCCTTCTCCGGTCACACTCGCGCCGGCCCGCCCGTCAGTGCAGTGAAGCCACCCGCGAGGTGGTGAAGTGACCGACCTGAAGGAGAACCGCCATGACGAAGCCCTCGATCTCCCGGATGCCGAACCCGGCCGACTTCGTGCCCGAGGTCGCCGACGTCAGCGCCGCCCTGTTCCGGGCCACGGGCAACCACTCGGTGCCCCGGACCACGATCAACCTGATCCACCTGCGGGCCGGCCAGATCGTCAACAACACGTATCTGACGATCCTGAACACCGGTTTCCTGCGCAAGGCCGGCGAGACGGAGGAGCGCATCACCGCCGTCGCGTCCTGGCAGGACGCCCCGTACTTCACCGGTGCCGAGCGCGCCGCCCTCGCCCTGCTGGAGGCGACGCTCCAGCCCACGCCGCACGGGCGGGAGCGCGTGAGCGACGAGCTGTACGCGGAAGTCGCCGAGCACTACGACCAGAAGGCGATGGCGACCCTCACGATCGCCATCGGCCAGATCAACTTCTTCATCGCCCTCGCCGTCATCGGCAAGCCCCAGCCCGTCACTTCGCTCACCGCCCAGCAGTGGGACTGAGCGACCGTCACCGGCCGGGACGGGGCTGTCAGAGGGACCGGCCATGATGGCTCTCATGACGCATACGACGACCTGGCTCGCCGCGCCCCGGTCCATCGCCTTCGGCGGCCATTACGTGGTCCTCGCGCGCGGGCTCTCTCCGGAGGAGCTCGCCGGCCGGCTGGCCCAGACGCTGGTGTACGACGCCGAGCACGTCGTCGTGGCCGTGGGCGAGCACACGGGCGAGTCGCTCCTGGAGCTGATGCACGACGCCTACGGCGATCCTCTCGACGGCATCGGGCTGCGGCTCGGCCGCTGCGGGGAGTGGACGTACGCGGTCGCGTACGGCGGCTGGCAGGACGAGTTCGGGCCGCTGACCGGCATATCCCGCGGCGGTGCGCACGTCTGCCTGCTGGAGTACGAGGAGGAGAACGGCAAGCCGGTCCCGCCCCGGTTCGCGTACGCCCACGACGGCCGTCTGCTCGGTGCGTGCAATCTGCGCCTGGACGTCTCGTGGGGGTACGAGGGCGTCGAGGGCGACCCGGCCACGGCGGCCCGCCTGCAGGAGCTGTTCACGGCCGCCGGGCTGCCGGATCCGGAGCGGGACGGGCAGGAGGCGCACCGCACCGCGCTGGGCGTCGTCGAGACGTACTTCGGGCTCGCGCTGCCGCGGGACCCGATCGTGAACGGCGCCCTGCCGGCGGTGCTGCTGGAACCGGCCTGATCCGCGGGCCGGTCCCGCGGAGCGCCACGGTCGTGCCGTGCGGCACGGTCCCGCGGAGCGCCACGGCTCCGCGGGATGACCGGGCCTCGGCGGTGACGTCAGTACACGTGTCCCACATGGGCGAGGGCCTGCTTGAGCAGGACGCCGTGGCCGCCCGGCATCTCGCTCTGCAGGGCCACCGACGCCGCTTCGTGCGGGCTGACCCACACCAGGTCGAGCGCGTCCTGGCGCGGGCGGCAGTCGCCGGTGACGGGGACGATGTAGGCGAGGGACACGGCGTGCTGGCGCGGGTCGTGGAAGGGCGTGATGCCGGCCGTGGGGAAGTACTCGGCCACGGTGAAGGGCTGGAGGGAGGCCGGGACCCGGGGCAGCGCGACGGGGCCGAGGTCCTTCTCCAGGTGACGCAGGAGCGCGTCGCGGATGCGTTCGTGGTGCATGACGCGGCCGGAGACCAGGGTGCGGCTGATGGTTCCGTCGGCGCCGATGCGCAGGAGCAGCCCGATGCTGGTCACTTCTCCGGCGTCGTCCACGCGTACGGGCACGGCCTCGACGTACAGGATCGGCATGTGGGCCCTGGCGGCGCTGAGCTCGTCGGTGGTCAGCCAGCCGGGTGTGGTCTCGGTGATGTCGGACATCGCTTGATCGTACTTTCCTGACCGGGTGTCAGCCCAGAGTTCCGTATGGGTCGGCCGGGTGAACGGTCGGTGCGGACCGGTCCGCGGCGGGCACTGCCCAGGCCGGGCAAGGCCCGCGGCACACCTGCCGCACACAAGTGCGGGTCCGCGTAGGGCGCTTCGACGCGGCTCGGCGACGCGGCCGCACCGCTTATCTGATCGCGTATCCGTCCCACAGGGCGCCGCCGGCCACGTCCAGCACCTCGGTCACGGCGGCGGTGAACGCGTCCGTGTCCCCGGCGATCGCCCGCGCCGCGGACTCCGTCAGCGCACGGTGCGGTCCGGGCGCCGCCGCGGCCAGCCGCCGCGACAGCCACTTGCCCGTGCCGAGCCAGTGGCCGCCGGCCAGCAGGACCAGTTCGGAGGCGCACTGCAGCGTGTGGGCGACCAGATGGACGCGCTCGGCGGGATCCGTGCAGCCGCGCAGGTCGTCGAGCAGATCGGTCAGGATGTAGCGCCGGTAGTCGCGCTCGCGCTCCGACAGCGGCGGCGGGCCCGCGGCCAGGCGCTCGCGCGCCTCGGACTGCAGCGCGGCACCGAGCCCGTCGGCATCCACCAGGAGCATGCCGTCGGCGCACATGGCGAGCAGCGGCGAGCTGCGCTTGGCGGTCTCCTGCTCGGCGAAGCGCCGCCAGTCGGCCTCGGTCTGCACGAACAGCTCCACCGGCCAGCCGCGGTGGATCAGGTTCTCCCGGAGCGGGGCGGGCGGCCCGTCCAGGAGCACCACGATGTCCAGGTCCGAGGTGGCCGTACGGCGGTCGGTCAGCACGCTGCCGGCGAGGAAGGCCGCGCGGGCGGCGGGAAACCGGTCCCGCACCAGTTCGCGGGCCGTCCGTACGGGGTCGGGGTCGGGGTCGTTCATGAGCGCAGGATACGGAGCGGCGCCCCGCACGCATCAGGCGGCCTTCGTCCGGCGGCCGCGGCCACCGCCACGGCCGCTTCAGCGCGGAGCGGAGTCGTCGGCCGGGAAGGCGGGGCCGTGGCCCGGCACGATCACGGACGCCGCGTCGAGGACCCGGAGCCGCGACGCCAGCAGGACGTCGTGGTCGGGGGCGACGGGGTCGACGACCGGCCCGTTGGGCCGCCACCACAGATCGCCGACGAAGGCGACGACACCCGCGTCCGTGCCCGCGAGGAGGGTGATGTCCTCGGGGCTGTGCCCCGGAGTGCGGATCAGCCGGAGGGACGGGGAGAGTTCGTACCCCTCGGCGTCGCGGTCGGTCCACTGGTCGTGGTGGTAGATCGCCTTGTGGTCGTGGACGCGGGCGTTGCCGAAGAGGCCGACGTTCATGGTGTTGTCGGGGTGGTGGTGACTGAGGATCACGTCGGTGATGTCGTCGGCGGTGAGCCCGAGTCCGGCGAGCGGACCGAGGATCCGGTCGCGGCCGGCGACCATGCCCGGGTCGACGATCACATGGCGGTCGCCGTCGTGCACGTAGGAGACGGTGGCGGCGACTCCCGGGCCGGTGGAGAGGGTGTAACCGGTGGTCAGGATCGTGTACGTGGCGCTGCGGGCGAGCGGTGCGTTCTTCATGTCCCTCAGTCTTCTCGCCGGCCGGCCGCGCCACGAGTGGCCGCTGTGCCACCGATCGCAGGAATCGTGCCATCGCGCGCGCCGTCCGTGGCACACTGCCGGGATGTCGCCGTTCAAGATCATCGCCGCCTATGCGCCGCCGGGTGTCGGCATGCTCGCGGCCGGCATCGTCGCCGAGGTGTTCGACGCGCGCGGCCAGGACCTGCCGCGCTTCGACTTCGCCCTGTGCACCGACCGGCCCGGCCCCGTCCGTACGGACGTCGGACTGCCGCTCGTGGTCGAGCACGGCCTGGAGCGGCTCGCCTCGGCCGACCTGGTACTCGCCCTGCCCTGGGCGGACTTCCGGACCCCGCCCCCGCCCGCCGCGCTCGACGCAATCGGTGCCGCGTACGAGCGCGGCGCGCTGGTCGCCGCCCACTGCGTCGGCGCCTTCGCGCTCGCCGCGGCCGGTCTGCTGGAAGGGCGGCGCGCCACCACCCACTGGCGGTTCGCCGGACTGCTGGCCGACCGCTACCCAGACGTCGCCGTCGAACCCGACGCCCTGTACATCGACCAGGGCCGCATCGCCACCGGCGCCGGCGCCGCCGCGGGCTTCGACCTGTGCCTGCACCTGCTGCGGCGGGAGTACGGCGCCGCCACGGCCAACGCCATCGCCCGCGACCTGGTCCTGCCCTCCCACCGCGACGGGGGACAGGCCCAGTACCTGGCCGCTCCCGTGCCGGAGGACTGCCACGACGACCGGCTCGCCGAGGTGCTCGCCTGGGCCCAGGGGAACCTGCACGAGCCGCTGCCGGTCGCGGAGCTGGCCCGCCGGGCCCTGATGAGCAGACGCTCCTTCGCCCGCCGCTTCGCCGCCTCGACCGGCACCACGCCGCACGCCTGGCTCCTCGGCCTGCGGCTCAGCCGCGCCGAGGAACTCCTGGAGACCACCGACCTGCCCGTCGAGGAGATCGCCCGTCAGGTCGGCTTCGGGAGCGCCGCCGTGCTGCGGGCCCAGTTCGTACGACGCAGGGGCGTGCCGCCGCGCTCGTACCGCCGGTCCTTCAGCCGGACGACCCCCTGACGGGTGTCTGACGCATGATCCCTATGGGCGGCTGCGAACACGGGACGAAGCCCTTTCGTCGGCCTGCCGGCGGGCCCGTCCGGGCCGGGCCTCACGTCCTGGCGGTCGCGGCGTCGATGACCTCGTCCAGGACGTCACGGGAGCGGACGAGGTCGAGGATCATGCGGTCGATGCGCTCGCGCTCGACGGTCAGTTCCTCGACCAGCTCGCCGGTGGTGAGCTCGGTCGGGCCACCGTCCGCGTCCCGCATGCAGGGGAGCAGCAGCGCGATCTTCTTGCTGCCCAGGCCCGCCGCGTACAGGGCCTGGATGCGGATGACGCGGTCGACCGCCCACTCGCCGTACGCGCGGTGGCCGCCGGGGGTCCGCTCCGACTGCAGCAGGCCCTGCTGTTCGTAGTACCGCAGGGACCGCTCGCTCACTCCGGAGCGCCGTGACAGCTCCCCGATCCGCATCGTCCGCTCCGCTCCGCCGGCCACGTTTCCACTTGAATCTGACACCGGTGTCAAGTTCTACGGTACCGGCATGACGAACGACGCGAGCGGATCCCGCCTCTTCGAAGCCACCGACCTCGGACCCCTCTCCCTCCCCAACCGGCTGGTCATGGCCCCGCTGACGCGCAACCGCGCCGATGCGGACGGGGTGCCGACCTCGCTCATGGCCACGTACTACGCGCAGCGCGCCTCCGCCGGCCTGATCATCGCCGAGGCCACCACGCCGAGCGCCGTCGGTCAGACCTACGCCAACATCCCCGCGCTCCACACCTCCGCCCACGTGGCGGGATGGCGCGAGGTCACCGACGCCGTACGGGGCGCCGGCGGGCGGATGTTCGTGCAGATCCAGCACGGTGGGCGGGTCGGCCACCCGGACACCAGCGGTCACGTCCCCGTCGCGCCCTCACCGGTGGCGCTCCCCGAGGAGATCCACACCACCAACGGGCGCCGTCCGTCAGTCGTCCCCCGTGAGCTGACGGCCGACGAGATCCACTCCACCGTCGCCGACTTCGCCGCCGCCGCACGACGGGCCGTGGACGCGGGCTTCGAGGGCGTCGAGGTGCACGCCGCCAACGGCTACCTGATCCACCAGTTCCTCGCGAAGAACACCAACCAGCGCACCGACGCGTACGGCGGTTCGGTCGGGAACCGGATCCGGTTCGCGGTCGAGGTGGTGCAGGCCGTCACGGACGCGATCGGCCCCGAGCGGGTCGGGGTGCGCATCTCCCCGGGAGTCGGCGTCAACGGCATCGAGGAGGGCGACACCGACCGCATCTACTCGACTCTCGTCGCCGCTCTGGCCGAAAGGGGTCTCGCCTACCTGCACATCGTGTTCGCCGACCCGGACCAGCCGCTGTTCCAGGAGATCCGCAAGGCCTGGCCGGGCACGCTGATCGCCAACCCCGTCCTCGGCTGGGGAGGACCGCTGCCCGCCGATGGCGGCCGCGGGGCCGGCGAGCGGCTGCTCGCCGCCGGAGCCGACCTGATCTCCCTGGGCCGCGGCTTCCTGGCCAACCCGGACCTGGTCGAACGCCTGCGCGTCGGGGCGCCGCTCAACGCCGTACGGGATCAGTACCTGATGTACACGGGCGGCGAGACGGGCTACAGCGACTACCCGACACTGAACGAGCCCGCACTCGCGGCCGCTTGAGGCTCCGAGCTGCCTCCGATTTCACATGCGGTCGAGCGCGGGGCCTCCACCTCGCCGTCATCAACTCCGCAGATGATCGGAGGTCAGTCCAACGGCGCTGTTCCGCAGGGGTGTGGCCGGGGTAGCCGAGGCGTCCCACGCCCTTGACCCACTCGGCCCAGAGGCCGTCGGGCTCCATGAAGGGGTCGGCGCGGTGGGTGCCGAGGAGGGCGTCGAGGCGGCGGAGGTCGTCCAGGGCGGCGGGCTGGTCGCACGGACTCCGCGGCTACCGGCCGGAAACCTCAGAACTCGCGCAAATCTTGCGGGGAGTCGTTGCTGCCCCGCCTTACAGATGCCAGGGTTCCGGTCATCCCCGTACCCACGCAGGTCACCGGAGGCTGTCTTGGGCCTGGCCGTCCGCCGCACCACCGTCGTCGCCGCTTGCGCGGCGGCGCTCCTCCTCCCCGTCCTCCCACCAGCCGCCGCCGGAACTCCCGCCGCCGGACCCCTCCTCTCCCCGCCCGCCAAGCAGGCCGTCGCGACCGGCAGCGGAGGGGCGGTCGCCAGCGTCAACCCGTACGCCTCGCAGGCCGGCCTCGACGTGCTGCGCCGCGGCGGCAACGCCGTCGACGCGGCGGTGGCCACCGCCGCCGCGCTCGGAGTCGTCGAGCCCTACTCCGCGGGCATCGGCGGCGGCGGATACTTCGTCTACTACGACGCCCGCACCCGCAAGGTGTCCACGATCGACGGGCGGGAGACCGCCCCGGCGTCGATGCGCTCCGACTCCTTCACCGACCCGGCGACCGGAAAGGCGATCCCCTTCGCCGAGGCCGTCAACTCCGGTCTGTCCGTGGGCGTCCCGGGCACCCCGGCCACCTGGGACAAGGCGCTGAAGGACTGGGGCACCATCCGGCTGGCGACGGCCCTGCGCCCGGCCACCCGCCTCGCCGAGAACGGCTTCGTCGTCAACGACGAGTTCCGTGCCCAGACCGCGATGAACGAGGACCGCTTCCGCGCCTTCACCTCCACCACAGAGCTCTTCCTGCCCGGCGGCGAACTGCCCGTGGTCGGCTCCCGCTTCCGCAACCCGGACCTGGCCCGCACCTACCGGGAAATCGCCCGCGAGGGCACGAGCGCGCTCTACCACGGCGACCTCGGCCGTGACGTGGTGCGCACCGTGCGGAACCCGCCGGTCGCTCCGGGCGCCGACCGCGTCGTGCGCCCCGGTCTGATGGCCGAGGGCGACCTCGCCCGCTACGCGCCCCTGCGCCGCGAGCCGACGCACACCACGTACCGCGGCCTGGACGTGTACTCCATGGCGCCGTCCTCCTCCGGCGGGACCACCGTCGGCGAGGCGCTGAACATCCTGGAGAACTTCCCGCTGTCGAAGGCCGACCGGGTCTCGGCGCTGCACCACTATCTGGAGGCCAGCCGGATCGCCTTCGCCGACCGCAACCGCTGGGTGGGCGATCCCGCCTTCTCCGACGTGCCCACGCGGGCGCTGCTGTCGAAGGAGTTCGCCAAGGACCGCGCCTGCCTGATCAGCCCCGACACCGCCCTCACCAGCCCGCTGGCACCGGCCGACCCGCGCGCGCCGGGCTCGGCCTGCGTCCGGGGCACGGGCAGCCAGGAGCCGTACGAGGGCCCGTCGACCACGCACCTGGTGACCGCGGACCGCTGGGGCAACGTCGTCTCGTACACCCTGACGATCGAGCAGACCGGCGGTTCGGCCATCACGGTGCCCGGCCGCGGGTTCCTGCTGAACAACGAGCTGACCGACTTCGACTTCACGCCCCTGACCGCCGGTGTGCCCGACCCGAACCTGCCGGGTCCCGGCAAGCGCCCGCGCAGCAGCATGTCGCCGACGATCGTGCTGCACGACGGCAAGCCCATGCTGGCCGTCGGCTCGCCCGGCGGCGCCACGATCATCACGACCGTCCTGCAGACCCTCGTCAACCGCGTCGACCTGGGCATGTCCCTGCCCGAGGCCGTCGCGGCGCCGCGCATGTCCCAGCGCAACCGGGTGGCGACCGAGGCCGAGCCGGCCTTCCTGGACTCCGCCGAACGCGGGGCGCTCGAAGCACGCGGCCACCGCTTCGTACCGGCCCCGAGCACCTTCACGCCCTCCCCGGAGATCGGGGCGGTGGCCGCGCTGGAGTTCCTGCCCGACGGCCACCTGGAGGCGGTCGCCGAGCCGAAGCGCCGCGGCGGCGGGTCGGCGATGGTGCTGCGCGAGAACCGCTGACAACGACCGGTGACGGTCACGGCGCACAGCCACGGCGTACAGCGGCCGCGCGCATCGAGCGCGTACGCCGACCGTGTGCAGTGACTGTGTACATCGACCGTGTTCATCGACCGTGTGCGGCGCCGGCCTGGGCCGGCGCCGCACACGGTCCTGCGGTCATTCCGGGCGGTTGAAGCGGTGCGCGGCCCACATCAGGGCGGCGACACCGATGGCGACGAGCAGGCCGGCCTCGAGCGGCAGCGGCGGCCGCCGGCCCGCCCACGTGATGCCGCCGGCCGCCTCCTGGCCCGGCACCTGCCAGGCGATCAGCCGGCGCAGCAGGTCGACCGCGTACGCGAGCGGGTTGACGCCGGCCAGGGTGTGGGCCCAGCCGGGCAGGGCCTTGAACGGGAAGAAACTGCCGGACAGGAACAGCAGCGGCATCATCACCAGGCCGAGCAGCATGTGGAAGGTCTCGGCCTTGCGCAGCGTCACGGCGAGCGCCAGGGCCAGCGCGGTGATGGTGAACGAGGCCAGGATCATGCCGGCGAGCAGCAGCACCAGCAGCAGCGGGTCGTACGGCAGGCCGACCGTGCCGGCGAGACTGAGCAGGACCGCGCCCTGGACCGTGGCGACCAGGGTGCCGCCCGCGCAGCTGCCCAGGAGCAGGGTGGTGCGGGCGACCGGGGCCATCAGGAGTTCGCGCAGGTAGCCGCTCTCCCGGTCGGTGATCAGCCGGACGCCGACCAGGAGGGCCGGGGTCTGCACCGTCATCATCAGCATGCCGGGGAAGAGATAGGCCTGGTAGCCGACGCCCAGGGTCGCGCGCGGGACGAGGGCGGACAGCCCGCCCCCGAGGATGAGCAGATACAGCACCGGGTGGAGCAGCATCAGCGCGGTGTGGGCGCGCTGGCCCGCCAGGCGCAGCAGATCGCGGTGCACCAGGGCGTGGACCGCGCGCAGTTCGCGCCGCAGACGGGTCGGCTCCTCGCCGTCGAAGGTGTCCGCGGCGCCGGTGGTGTGGAGAGGGAAAGTGGTCATCGGCCGCCGCCGGATTCCTTCGTCGTCGTGGACGCGGTGACGGCCGCCGGCAGCTGACCGGTCCCGGTGGCGTTCATGCTGCGTCCGGTGTGGTGGAAGAAGACGTCGTCGAGCGTCGGCGGGGTCGCGGAAGCGGCGTGCACCGCGATGCCGTGGCTCTCCAGCGCCGCGCAGAGGCGCGGAATGAAGGCGCTGCCGTCGGGCACGCGCAGACACACCCCGCCCGCGTCCGCCGTGACGGGCCGGCCGTCCGGCGCGATCTGCCGCACGATGTGCTGGGCCAGCGCGTCGTCACTGGTGTGCAGGACGACGCGGTCGTCCCCGATCGCGTCCTTCAGCGCGCGGGGCGCGCCCTGGGCGACCAGTCGGCCGCGGTCGATGATGGCGATCGCACCGCAGTTCTCCGCCTCGTCGAGGTAGTGGGTGGTGACGAACAGCGTGCTGCCGTGGCGTTCGGGCAGCGCGCGCAGGTGCTCCCAGACCTGGGCGCGGGCGTGCGGGTCGAGCCCGGTGGTCGGCTCGTCCAGGAACAGCACGCTCGGCGCGTGCAGCATGCCGCGGGCGATCTCCAGACGCCGCCGCATGCCGCCGGACAGGGTACGGACCGGGGAGCGGCTCCGGTCGGCCAGGCCGACCATCTCCAGCACCTCCTCCGTACGCCGTCGGGCGTGGCGGCGGCGCAGCCCGTAGAGGCGCGCGTGGATGGCCAGGTTCTGCTCGGCCGTCAGGTCCGGGTCGACGGCGCTGTGCTGGAAGAGCATGCCGACGCGGCGCCGCACCTGATGGGGCTCGGTGAGCACGTCGGCGCCCGCCACGGTGGCGTGGCCGGCGGTGGGCCGGGCCAGCGCGCACAGCATCGCGATGGTGGTGGACTTGCCCGCGCCGTTGGGCCCGAGGAAGGCGAAGGTCTCGCCCCGCGGCACGTCCAGGTCCAGGCCGCGTACGGCGTGGATGGTGCTGCCCTGGGGCCCCGGATAGCTTTTGACCAGACCGCGGGTGCTGATGGCGTACGCCGGCGGGGCGGCGGGACGGGGGGTGGCCTTCGGGCTGGTCACGGCGGCCGTCATGAGGGCCGCCCGGGCGGGATCGTCATCACCGGCGTGAAGCTGCATGTCGTCTGGTCCTCGTGTGCGGGTTCGCTGTTCGCGGCCGGGCGGGGTGTGCGCGCGGACGGGGACGGCGCGCTCGCCCGAGGTTCGGGCACGAGTCCGGCCGGCGGCTGTCCCGGGTAGTCGCCGCCGGCCGGACCGTGCTGTGGTGCTACGCGCAGCTGATGCCGATACAGACGGTGTTGAGGAGCGTCAGCAGGCCGATGCACTCGCAGGTGCCGGAGAACGGCGCGTCAACGCCGACCGGGTCCGTCTCCGGAAGAGCGTGGAGGTGGGCCAGCAGCTCGAGGTCCTGGTTTTCCATGGTGTTCTCCCTCTTCTTCTGTGTTCGGCGGCAGAGCCCCTGCCGCTCACACCGGCAGCTGGACGGTCCAGTGCCGGGGGCTTGTGTGTCGGATCCGCAGGAGGAACGCGAGGATTCCCGCGGAGCCGTCGCTCCAACTGGTCGAGGTGTCCCCGTACTCGTTGGGGAAGACCACGTGGTCGCCGCGGTCGGCCTTCTCGCAGACGATGAGTCCGGCCAGCCGCTCCGCCATCTCGCGGTGGACCGGGTCCCCGGTGGCGTCGGCCACGTCGAGGAGGAAGTCACCGTTGCCCGCGAGCCCGTGGCACTGGGTCAGGGCGGCGCGCGAGGCCCGTTCGTCGACGGCGTGCGTGGCGCGGCGGGCGGCCTCGCCGAACCTCTCGTCGCCGGTGGCCCGCCACAGCTGGAGGAGGAAGCTGCCGATGCCCGCCGAGCCGTGGCACCAGTACGGGGCCGTCGGCACGTCGCCGTCCTGGGCGGGCCACTGGGCCGCCCCGCCGACGAGCCGGCCGGCGGCGAGCAGGTGCTCGCCGGCCTGCAGGGCCAGTTCCCGGTGCGCGTCGGCCCGTGAGACGGCCGAGGCGGCGAGCAGGAAGCTGCCGATGCCGGCCGTGCCGTGGGCGAAGCCGAGGTAGCGTTTCCCGCTCTCCCCGGACGCGCCCTCCGCGGCGGCGGCTTCGGCGGGAATGGGCCAGCTGACGGCGGTCGGTTCACGCCGTGCGGCGGCGGTGAGGCGGTCGGCCGCGTCGACGGCCAGTTCCGCGAAGCGCGCGTCACCCGTGCGATGGAACAGATGGAGGGCGGCGAGCCCACTGCCCGCGGAGCCATGGGTGATGTCGTGGTGCAGCGTGGACTGCTGCGGCGCGAGGGCCAGGGCCAGCGCGTGCTCGGTGAGCCGGCTGTCGTCGACGGCGCGGCCGGCGTCGTACAGCGCCCACGCGGTGCCGCGACCGCCGAAGTGCAGGCCGGGCCGTACGGAGCGGAGATCGGTGTGGTCCGCGATCCAGCGTCCGGCGGTGGAGATCACCTCGGGCAGACGCGGGTCACCGGTCAGTTCGAAGTATCTCGTCAGCACGGCCAGGACACCGCCCGCGCCCTGCTGCACGGTGCAGGGATCGGCCTCGCCGGCCATGGTGGACACGGGCCACAGGCGCCGCTCGTCCGCCGGGGTCATCGAGTCGACCAGGTGGTTCACGATCCCGGCCACCGCGTCGTGCGGGTCGTCGTCGCCGGGCGCGGAGTGGCCGGCCGCGGGGTGGGACCCCGGGCGCGCCGCCTTCGCCGTCGTCCTCGCTGTGGTGGGTGTCGCGGATGTCGACGCCTCGGAAGGTGCCGCTTCGGCCGCCGTGAGGTCCGTCTTGCGGAGGGCGTCACGGGCCTGTGCCGGGTCCCACCGCTCGGCAGGATCGTCCCGAGTCAGCCCGAGGATCATCTCCACCAGACCGTCCGGCAGGCGAAGCGGCCCCGTACACGCGTGCAGCCAGGCGGCGAGCCGCTGCTCCACGGGTCTGGTCTCGGGCTCCTCGGGCAGGAGGTTCGGCACCTTCCCGGCCAGGACGAAACACACGGTGGCGCCGAGGCTGTAGTAGTCGGCCGTACGGGAGACGGGCGCGTCGGACAGCCGCTCGGGGGCGCTGAAGCCGGGCGTCCCGACGCGGGTGGGCAGCGGCGAGTCGTCCTCCAGGACGGCGAGCTCCAGGTCGATCAGGCGCAGTTCCCCGTCGGGGCGGACCATGACGTTGCCGGGCGTGAAGTCCCGCAGGACCAGGCCACGGGCGTGGGCCGCGGCGACCAGGTCCACCAGACGGACGACCTGGGCCAGCGCGTCGGCGCGGTATTGCGCGTTGCCGACGTCACGGAAGTGCTCGGCCACCCAGTTGCGCAGGGCCACGCCCGGCACCTCGTCCTGGGCCAGGAACAGGTGGCCGCCGTGCTCGAACATCCCCAGCGACCGGGGCGCGAGATCCGTGCCCTGGAGCTTCTCCAGCGTACGGGCCTCGGCTCGCAGCCAGTCCCGCACGTCGTTGCCCGAGGAGTCGCCCTCCACGTGGGGCCGGGCCTCCTTGATCACCACCGGGTCGCCGGTGCGCACGCAGGTGCCCCGGTAGACGCCGCCCTTGTTCGTGTGCCGGATCGCCTCCCGTACCGCGAAGCGACCGCCGATCACGACCGGTCCGCTCGGCGCGGCGGCCGCGCGCGGCACGACCGGCACCGTGGCGGGGAAGGGACTGACCGCCCAGGGGGGAGGGGAGTACTGACCGGTGCGCTTGTCCTCCACGAGATTGCCCTCGGGGTCCTCGATGAACCACACCAGCAGACCGTCCTCCGACAGCCCCTGCCGGCCCACGAAGGCGCCGTAGCGGTAGTGCACCAGGCTGCCCACGGCGTACGGCTGGTCCGACAGGATCCTCGGACCCGCCAGCCCCTCCGTGGCGCGGTGCAGTGCCTGAGCCAGTCGGACGGCGTCCTCGTCCGAGCGGGGGTAGACGGTGATGAACTTGCCCGAGCTTCCCCGGGGCGTCGCCCGTGTGTTGAGCGCGCTCACCTTCTCCAGCGACCGTGCGAACTTGAACGAGGAGTCGTCCCGCAGCAGCACCTCGAGCGCCCCCGCCAGCACCGCCGGCGCGGACGCGGCCGTCGCCGACACGTGCAGCTTCCATCCCTGGTTGCGCCGCTCCGCGGGCACGGGCCGCGGCGCTACCTTGCACCACATGTCGTCCGTGTCGGCCGCCCAGCGCCCGTCCGTACCCGTGGCGTGCAGCGCCTGGCTCAGAAGGTCTTCCAGATCGGCTTCGGTGGCGTGGCTCGTCATCGTGTCCCTCTCAACGGATTCAACCGCCGGACGGAGCGTGCCCCGATGACATAAACAGACCAACACACACCCCGCCCGGTTCACTTGATTCAGCGAGCGTGCGTCGCAGTTCTCTCACCAGGAGGCGCGACCGGCGCAGGAAGAAGCAGCAGGGCGCGGGAGCCTGTGGTGGTGGTACGGGCCACGTGCGGGTCGCTCGAATCCCGTGAAGAGGTGCGCCCGGCGCGAAATCGGGGCGCACGATAGCGAAGTGGCTGGTCGGAGGCGGTTCGCGTCGGCTGCGGCGACCCTGCCCAGATCCTTCGGCGCGGCCGCGGAGAGGAGGCGGACCCGAGGGGAGAGGCGCGGCCCGGTCGGCACGCGCAGCAGCGACGGCGCCAGACCCTGGGTGGATGGACGGGTTCCGCCCGGGTGAGCCGGATGGCCGCCCGGCTCACCCGGACGGCGGTAGCCTCCGGCCGTGGGGCAGCCACGAAACGGGTGTCCGAAGCCGGCGCCGAAACCGACGGGGGCTCACCGGCCGCCCCGGGCCCGCCGCTTGTCCGGCCATCGGATCACGACCGCCGGCGGCCTCCGGCTCCCTCGTGACCTCGCTCGCGGGCCGGACGCCGTACGCGTCGGCTTCGCCGGAGACGTCGTAACCGTCACTCTGGAAGCGGTGGGGTCTGCCCCCGACCGAGGCGAGACCGGCGCGCGGTCCGTCGTACCGCTCCAACCCCGCGTACACACGCTCGAAGCCGTCCGCGAGCAACTGCTCTTCGTCCCGGGTCCGAGCCACACGGGCAGGCGACCGGGAGCGAACCCCCGACCTCCACGCTCACGAACCCCCGACCTCCACGATCACGAACCCAAGGAGACCCCGCATGACGATCCAGCGCATGGACAACGTCCTCATCGTCGTCGACGACCTCGACGCCGTCGTCGCCTTCTTCGTCGAACTCGGCATGGAACTGGAGGGCACGATGCCCATCGAGGGGCGCTGGGTGGAGCGGATCATCGGGGTCGACGACGTCCGGCAGGACGTCGCCATGCTGCGCACACCGGACGGCCACGGCCGGATCGAGCTGGCGAAATTCCACGCGCCGAAGGCGATCCGCAGCGAGCCCGTGGACGCGCCGGCGAACACCCTGGGCATCCGGCGCGTCATGTTCGCCGTCGACGACATCGAGGCCGTCGTCGCCCGTCTGCGCACGCACGGCGCCGAGCTCGTCGGCGAGGTGGTGCGGTACGAGGACGTCTACCTGCTCGCTTACGTCCGCGGCCCCGAGGGCATCGTCGTCGGGCTGGCCGAACAGCTCGGCTGAAGGAGTGCGAGCCGCCTGCGGCCCGGTGCAGGCCAGTACGGCCGGACGGCGACCCTCCAGGTGCGCATGCAAGGCCACTTTCCCGGAATTGGCCCCCGCCCTCACTTCGCTGGACTGTCTACGCTGCGGCCATGCATCCCACGCTCGCCGCCGACCTCGACCGGCTCCCCGAACTCCTCCAGTCCGCCCGCGACTTCGCGGCCCGTGAGCTCACCGGGGTCGCGGAGCGGCCGGTCGCCACCGGCCGCGAGGCCCCCGCGTCCGATCCGCTCCCGGTGGCCGGCGTCGGGGCGCAGGGCGCGCTGGAACGGTTCGCCGGCCGCTGGGAGCCCGGATTCTCCGGGTCGGCGGGGCCGCGCTACCTCGGCTTCGTCACCGGCGGCGCCACCCCGGCGGCCCTCACCGGCGACTGGCTCACCGGTGCCTACGACCAGAACGGCTCCAGCGCCGGCGGCTCGACCGCCGACGCGCTGGAGCACGAGACGCTGGGCTGGCTGCGCGAGCTCTTCGGGCTGGGCGAGGCGCACCGGGGCGCGTTCGTCAGCGGCGCCACGATGTCCAACACCGTGGGGCTGGCCGTCGCCCGGGAGTGGCTGGGTGAGCGCCTCGGCATCTCGGTGTCCCGCGCGGGAGCGGCCGCGCTCGGCCCGGTCGACGTGCTGTCCGGCAGCCCGCACTCCAGCATCACCAAGGCGCTCTCCGTCCTGGGCATCGGCCGCGACAGCCTGCGCCCGGTGCCGCTGCTGGGCGGGGACCGCGAGGCCCTGGACGTGGACCGGCTGGCCGAGGCGCTGGAGGCGCTGGGCGGGCGGCCCGCCGTCGTGGTCGCCAACGCCGGGACCGTCAACACCGTCGACTTCGACGACCTGCGCGCCATCGCCGCCCTCAAGGAGCGGTACGACTTCTGGCTGCACGTGGACGCCGCGTTCGGCGCGTTCGCCGCGCTCTCCCCCCTGCACGCCCCTCTCGTCGACGGCCTCGACGCCGCCGACTCGATCTGCGTGGACCTGCACAAATGGCTGAACGTCCCCTACGACGCCGCCGTCCAGTTCACCCGCCGCCAGGACCTCCAGGTACGCGTCTTCCACAACGAGTCGCCGTACCTCGGCCTGCCCACCGGCACCCCCGACTTCCTCCATCTGACCCCAGAGAACTCCCGGCGGCTGCGCGCCCTGGCCACCTGGTTCTCCCTCACCGCCTACGGCCGCGAAGGCCACGCCGAGATCGTCGAGCGCTGCGCCGCCCTGGCCCGGCGGCTCGGCGAGGGGATCTCGGCCGTCCCGGGGCTGCGGCTGCTCGCCCCGGTGCGCCTGAACGTCGTCTGCTTCACGCTCGCCGACCACCCGACGACAGAGCGGCTCGGCGCCCTCGCGCGGGCCGTCGCCGACTCCGGCGAGGCGTTCCTCACGCCTACGGTCCTGCACGGGACACCCGCCCTGCGCGCCGCGTTCAGCAACTGGCGCACGACGGAGGCGGACACGGACCGGGTGCGGGACGCGCTGGCGCGGGCGGTCCAGGGGCTCGCGCCGGTGGGAAGCTGACGGGGCCGGCTGCCGCGGCCGGCTGTCGAGGGTGGCTGTCGGGGCAGCTGTCGGGGGCGGCTGCCGGGGGTCGCCTGCCGGGATCGGTCTCGGGGTCGGCTCTCGGGGGCGGGCGTCCCGACGCGAAGCGCGGCACGGCCTACCGGATACGGCGCGAACGCGCGGGAGGGGGCGCGTGGCACGGCACCGCGCAACCGTATGCCGGTGGAATATGCCGGTAGACGCTGCGGCGCACCACCCTCGTACCCCATCGTGCATACGGGCGACGCGCGCGTGCGGCCGCCCACTGCCGACGAGGAAGGGGAACGACGGTGAGCTGGACGCGCGAAGGGTTCGAGTCACACGCGGGCGCCGTAGGGGTGCTGCTCGCTGACGGCAGTGAGCCGGGCCCGGTCTACTTCGACCTCGGCAGCGGCGCCCACTTCCACGAGTCGACGGACTGGTGGGCGTACGACGGCACCTTCCACAGGCCGACGGCGACGACGATGCGGGGGCGATGTGCCTGCGGCTGGAGAGGCGAGCGCACGTTCCCCATCGACTGGCAGCAGATCGACCCCGACGACCTGTACTCCTACGAGTCGTACGACACCTCCGGACCCGAGGCGGACTGGGAAGCCCACCTGGACGACGTCGTCTCCCGCGCGACACCACTGCCCGAGGACGTGTCCGGCCTGCTGTCGACACTGCGCGAGCGCCTGGACGACATCCTCGACGACACCCCGCTCACCGTCCTGAAGGCGGCCGACGAACTGGAATCGATCGTCGCCTTCTTCGGCCCGCTGGCCGCCCGGTTCGTCTCGCGCGGCGAAGAGACGTCACTGCCCGCCATCGCCGAAGCCCTCGGCATGACGGAGAAGGCGGCCCGCTCGCGCCTCCACCACTACGCGTACATGCGGTTCTGACCGGAGCGACTCCTCCCGTCCGCAGGCTCGCCCGCTTGAAGGTTGAGCCCGTCCGTCCTTGATCGCAGAGCGGTTCCCGTGACGAGCTGGAGGTGAGGTGAGCGGCCGGCCTCTGGCTGCATCCGTTCCGCGCTCGCCGGGCTCTGAGCCCCCGTGTGCGGCGAGTCGCACCGGTCCGCCCGGGTGGAGAGGGATGTCCACCCCGGGCGGACCCCTGGGTGGACGTGGGAGAAGGGGGCGGCGGCCCAGCATGGCGGTATGAGTACAAGGGACTGGTTGATAGACATCGCCCTCATCGGCGTGGTGCTGCTGCAGCTGCGCGGCCGACAGCTGACGGTGCCGGCGCTGCTGCTGCCACTGGGGCTCGTCGCCTGGGCGGCGACGACGTACCTGCACACGTTCCCCACCTCGGGCAACGACCTCGTACTGATCGTGGGAACGACGCTGATCGGGCTCACGCTGGGTGCGGGGGCCGGGGTGCTGACCCGGGTCTACCGCGATGACGCCGGCCACGTCTTCGCCCGGGCCACGGCCATGGCGGCCGTGCTGTGGGTCGTGGGCTGCGGCTTCCGGATGGCGTTCCAGCTGTTCGCCACGAACGGCGGCGGCGAGGCGATCGGCCGCTTCTCGGCCGCCCACCACCTGGACGCGGCCGCCTGGGCACCGGCGATCCTCCTGATGGCCATCGCCGAGGTCCTCGCCCGGAGCTCGATCGTGGCCTGGCGAGGCCGGGACGGCCTGCTCGGCCGGACCCGCGCGGGACAGGCGGGCCGGTGATTGGCGCCCCGAGGCGCGCGCGGTGGCCGCGCGAGCTGAAGCAAGCCCGGGCACGGCATGCTGGACGGGTGCGTACCCACGATCGCCACCCCGGTCCGGGCTCCAGGCCGGAGCGGGGCGAGGCCCCCGGCCATCCGGCCCGCCCGGCCCCTCCCGCACCGGTCGGGCTGCCCATGGGCGCGGCCGTCGGGCTGCTCGCCCTGGCCGGTCTGGTCTACGGAGCGGTGCAGTCCACCCAGCCCGGTCTTGCCGGCCGGGGCCTGGCCGCGTCCGTCCTGGTCGTGGGCATGGGACTGGGCTGGACCGGCTGGGTGGTGGGAAGCCGTACGGGCCGGCCGGTCCTCGCGGTGATCTCGTCGGCGGTGCTGGCCCTGGTCGGCGGAGCGATGGCGCCCCTGTCCTCGTACGCCGCCGTGGTCGTGGGCGTCGCGGCGCTGTGCGCCGCCACCCAGCTGGAACTGCTGCCCGCGGCGGCGCTCACCGGACTGGGCCTCGTTGCCGCGACCGTGGCGCTCGCCGTCGACGGAGAGGGCTTCGCGGTACTCCTGGCGGTGGCGGCGGGCGGGCTGAGCGGCCTGCTGCTGGGCGTCGTACGCCACCAGCGCCAGGAGAGCCTGCGGGCACAGGCCGAACTGGCGGTCGCCAGGGAACGCAGCGCCGTCGAGCACGAGCGTGCGGAACTGCTCGCCGAACGCAACCGGATCGCCCGCGAGGTCCACGACGTCCTGGCGCACACGCTCTCCGCGCTGTCGGTGCAGATGACCGCCCTCGACTCCCTCGTCGAGGACGGCGCGGACACGGACGACGTACGGAAGGCCATCGGCCGCTCCCGCCGCCTGGCGGTCGAGGGCCTGGAGGAGACCCGCCGGGCGGTACGCGCCCTGCGCGAGGAGCCGGTCGCCCTGGCGGAGCGGCTCGGCTCCCTCGCCGCGGGCGAAGGAGCCGCCTTCCAGGTGGGCGGTGCCGAGCGGCCGCTGCCGGCCGCCGCCGCGATCGCGCTCGTACGGGCCGCACAGGAAGCCCTGACCAACACGCGCAAACACGCGCCCGGCACCCGCGTCACCGTCGACCTCGACTTCCGCGCATCGTCCACCCGACTGACCGTCACGAACACGGCCCCGGCCCGGCACCACGCCGCACCGGCCGACGAGCTCGCCGGGACCGGCGGCGGCTTCGGCCTGACGGGGATGCGCGAGCGGGTCGAACTCCTCGGCGGCACACTGACCGCGGGCCCCCACGAGGGTGGCTGGCGAACGCGGGTGGAGGTCCCGGCGTGAAGGTGCTCATCGTCGACGACCAGACGATCATCCGCGACGGCCTGGTCACCATCTGCGAACGTCTCCCCGACATCGCCGTCGTCGCCACCGCCGCCGACGGCGAACAAGCCCTCGCCGCAGTCGCCGAGCACACCCCGGACGTGGTCCTGATGGACCTGCGCATGCCCCGCATGGACGGCATCGAGGCCACCCGCCGCATCACCGCCGACCACCCCGGGACACACGTCGTCGTGCTCACCACCTACAGCGACGACGAGTCGATCCAGGCGGCGCTGGCCGCCGGCGCGCTCGGCTACCTCACCAAGGACGCCGCCCGCGAGGACATCGACCGCGCACTGCGCGCCGCCGCACGAGGCCAGGCCCTCCTCGACCCCGCCGTCCACGCCCGCCTCGTCACCCTCGCCCGACAACAGCCCGCCCCCGCCCCGACGGAACTCCCCGACGGCCTGACCACCCGCGAGGCCGAGGTCCTCGCCCTCATGGCCGAGGGACTGTCCAACCGCGAGATCGCCCGCTCCCTCTTCGTCAGCGAAGCCACCGTCAAGACCCACGTGAACCGCGTCTTCGCCAAGACGGGCAGCCGCGACCGCGGCCAGGCGATCGCCTACGCACACCGCCGCGGACTCACCTGAACGAAGGGCCGGCGAGGTCATGGCGCCCGCCGTGCCGCGGGGCCGCACGTGGTCAGGTGGCTCCCGGCCACACATCCGTCCGCGGATCATCCGGCTCACCCTCCAGGGGGAGCAGGCCTGCACCGTGAGCCGGACATGCCGGACGCACCCCGGGGCGTCGTACGGCCCCAGGGTGCGCTGAACTCCGGTGCGCTGCTCCTCATCTCCCTGCGGAAGCTCTCCCGGACCTCATTCGGAAGCGATCAGTAGCCCGTGTGCCGTCCGGCGGACTTCGCCGGCTGGACGCGCTGCGCCCTCAGAGCATCAGCAGGAGCCGCGTGTTCGTCAGGAGCTTCCGGTTCACGCTGGTGCTCTGCACGAAGATCGTGAAGTCGTCGTTGTGGTCCGGCTTGACGCGGACCTCCACGTCCGGAAGGCCGAGCAGGGCACGCGCCTCGGGGCCCGTGTATATGCGGTCCGTCTTCTTCTCCAGGACGGCGATCTGCTTACGCGCCTGGATCTTCTCCGACTTGCTCAGCTGGTAGAAGGCGCCACCCGTGCGGTACGTGTGCCCGCTCTCGACGACCCACTCGCGGATCCCCGCGTCACGCGTCACCGGGATCAGCGCGTAGTCCGACGCCTTCGCCGGGGTGAGGCCGGCCGCCTTGATCGAGTCCTTGTTGACGGCTTCCGCGCCCATGGAGAACACGGCACGCGTGCCACGGATGCCCTTCGTGCGGCCCACCATGAACTTCTCGGTGGCCTCCTGGATGACCTGCCCGGCCTCCTCGAGCCCCTGCGTGCTCGTCGCGTCCCAGATGGCGATGTTGTCCTTCGGGAACCCGCACTGGACGGCCTCGCGCTTGCCCATCTGGTCCGGCACCAGCACGGCGAGCGTCCAGTTGTCCTCCTGAGTCTCGATCATCTCGGACACGGCCGCCACCAGCGCGCGCGGATCCCTGGCGGGGGCGTCCGGGCAGCGGTGGCTCGCGTTCTCCTGACCGTCGGTCAGCACGAAGGTCAGGAAGCTGTGGTCGCCGTACAGCTGCGCCGTCTGCGCCAGCTCGCGCTGCGACTTCAGCGTCGCGGCGAGCAGGGCCGTCATGCCGCCGGCCCGGTAGAGCTGCTTGAGCGAGGGCATCCGCAGCACGTCCTTGTCGTAGATGACGCACTCCACCTTGTCGGCGAAGACGTACACCGTGACGCGCGTCTCCTGGTCCAACTCCTTGGACCGGCGGGCGAGATACGTGATCTGCTGGTCGGCGACCTCGACGACCTTGCGGCTCAGGTGCGACATGGACGAGCTGGCGTCAAGCACAAGAGCGACGTGGTTGATGTATGCCTGGTTTCCGGCCACGGGTAGTTCCCCCCTCGTTTCCGACTGGATGCTCCTACCGTCTCACCCACCACTGACAATCGACCTTGGTCCCACGGCGCACCCTCCGAGCCCACGGCCTCTGTGTTCGGTCGACCGTGTGGCACACGTCGGCGTGGATGCTCCGTACTCGCGCACCGTCCGTGTCCCCGTCCCACCTCGACTCACCCTCGTCGTCACTCCGTTACGTCTTGCCGCCGAGGTCCGTCAGTGAGGTGAAGCAGCGCACGCTAGCGAATGGACGACACCATGCTGACCAACCTCATGTACGTGACGCTCTACGTCACCGACCAGGACCGCGCCCTCGCCTTCTACACGGACCAGCTCGGTCTGGAGAAGCGCATCGACTTCCCCAACCCCGGCGGGCGGTTCCTCACCGTGGGCGTCCCCGGCAGTCCCGTCGAGATCCTCCTGTGGGCGCACGCCCCGGCCGCCGGGCAGCCGGTCGAGCCGGGCGGCGCGCCGGGTCCGGTCATCCTCGAGTCGGACGACCTGCGGGCCGACTTCAAGGTGTTCCGCGAGCGCGGGGTGGTCTTCGACGAGGCGGGGCCGGAGGAGTACGGGTTCGGCATCCGCACAGAGACGGCGGATCCGGACGGCAACCGCATCTCGCTGCGCCAGCGCACCCGCGCGGGCCGCGACGACGGCTGACCCCTCGTGCACCCGGTGGGGCCGGCGCCCGTCCGGCCCCGGCCGCACGGGCCATGCGCCCTCGGCGGGTCGATCTCCGGGGCCGCGCGAGGGCGGCGGCGCCGACCCGGTCCGCCGATACGCGCCCGCCGCGGTGCGCTTCGACGGCCGCGAGCTCTCGCCTGCGGCTGCGCGCCTGGCAGGTGCGAGGATGGAGCGCAACTCGGTGGCGAGTGGCGTGGCGTGGAGTTCAGGAAGGTTCGTGGGCATGGTCTCGGTACTGCAGAACGTGGCGATCGACTGCACGGACGCCTATGGGCTGGCCCGGTTCTGGAGCGGCGTGACCGGTCGTCCCCTGCACCCGGAGGGCCGGCCGGGTGACGCCGAGGTCCAGGTGATGCTGGCGGAGGGCCCGGTGCTGTACTTCAACCAGGTGCCCGAGGCCAAGACGGTCAAGAACCGGCTCCATCTGTGCCTGCGTCCGGAGACCTCGCGCGACGAGGAAGTGGAACGGCTGCTGGGTCTCGGTGCCACGTTCGTCGGCGATCACCGGAACCCCGACGGCTCCGGCTGGGCGGTCCTCGCCGACCCCGAGGGCAACGAATTCTGCGTGCTGCGCAGCGAGTCCGACCGGGCGACGGCGAGCGAGTCCTGACGACGCCCCGTCCGGTCGGGACCCGGTCGGGACCCGGTCGGGACCCGGTCGGCCCTGGGCCGGCCCGTCGGCCGTACGGCCGACCGGGCCGTTCCTTCCGACCGTACGGCTGACCGGGCCGTTCCCCCCAGCCCGTGCGGCCGACTGCCCGGCCAGGCCCGCCGAGCGCGTCAGAACAGACGGGTCCGGCCGTTGAGTCCCGGCAGGCTGTCGTACAGCGGCCGCTGCGTCCGCCCGAGGCGGAGCTTGCCGGACTTTGCGGCCCTTCCGACCTTCCTCGCGGTCTTCTGGGGCTCGCAGTTGACCACGATGTTCGTGCCGCCCTCGCCGTCGCAGTCGTCGATGCCCGCCTGGCCGTCGAGGGTGTCGTCGGCGGGGCCGCCGCGCAGGAAGTCGTTGCCGTCGCCGCCGCGCAGGCCGTCCCGGCCGCCCGCGGTGCCGAGGCTCTGGCTCCAGTCCGAGTTGTCGCCGAAGATGCGGTCGTCGCCGCCGCGCCCGTCGATCTGGTCGTTGCCGGCCGTGGCGCCGGTGGGGTCGACGAGGGTGCTGTCGCCGATGAGGACGATCTCGCCCGTGCTGCCGCCGGTGATCCGGTCGTTGCCGGAGCCGACCGCGGTGCCGCCGGACGTGTGGTCGCCGACGGCGCCGAACGCGCCGTCCGTCCCCAGGTCGATCAGGTCGTCGCCGCCGGCCCCGGTCGCGTTGCCGAAGGGGGCGAAGCTGTCCCCGGTGACGTCGCCGAGCGTGCCGGAGCCTTCGAGGAGGACGTCGTCGGCGGCGCCCGACGCCCCGTAGTAGCCGAGCGAGTCCCCGATCAGGACGTCCTCGCCGTCGCCGCCGATGATGCGGTCCGGGGCCGCGCCGAAGGCGTGGTCGGCGGAGTTGTCGCCGTACAGGACGTCGTCGCCGGCCCCGCCCACGAGGACGTCGGGCGAGGCGCCGCTCGCCATGCCCTGCACCGCCGAGTTGTCGCCGAGCAGGAAGTCGTTCCCGGCCCCGCCGTCGATGGCGTCCCGCCCGGTGGGGGTGGTGACGTCACCGGTGTACGCGCGCTCGTCGCCGCCCATGCTGTCGTCGCCGGCGTCGCCGAAGATCCTGTCGTCGCCGGTGCCGCCGGTGATCAGGTCGTCGCCGTCCCCGCCGTGGATGTAGTCGTTGCCTCCGAGGGCGCAGATCTTGTCGTTGCCGCCCTTGCCGTCGATGACGTCGTCGCCGGGCGTGCCGATGATGACGTCGTCGCCCGGGGTGCCGATGGTGCCGGTGACCGTGGGGGCGGACTCGAAACAGGTGGGCGCCGCGGCGGCGGGACCGCCGGCGGTGACGGTGAGTGCCGCGGCGACGAGTGCCGGGGCGGAGAGGAGGCCGATGGTGCGGCGTCGGGCGGAGGGGCGGAGGGGCGCTCTCCGGAGCATGGGGTTCCTTCCCGTGGCAGGGGACATGGGGCATGGGACATGGGGCAAGGGGATCGCCGCGTAGGGATCACGTTGCGTCATGTCTGCCACGGGTGGACGGGTCCCTGGATATACGGAAAGTAATTTCACCCGATGGGTCGGCGGCCGCGCGCGTCGCGGCCCGAAGCCGCTCGGCGTCACGGGTTGGATGAGGGACGGCCCGGATTTCCGCCCCGCGACGTGCGCGGCGATGAGCTCTTCCGGCCGGGGCGGTCTCGTCTCCGTCGTCCGTCGTGCACTGTGGGAGGACCAGATGGTTCAGCTGTTGAGAGTCATGAACTTCACCGTTTCCAGCGACGGTGTCGGCGCCGGGGAGGAGCAGAGCCTGGAGCGGCCGTTCGGCAGCGCCGACCCGGGGAAGATGTTCGCGTGGGCGGGGGCCACGGCGAGCTGGCCGTTGCGCACCGATGGTGGGGGCAGTCGGGGTCTGGACGACTACTTCACGCGGGATTTCGCGCGCAACATCGGTGCGGAGATCATGGGCCGCAACAAGTTCGGTCCGCAGCGCGGGCCGTGGCAGGACCATGAGTGGCGCGGCTGGTGGGGCGAGGAGCCCCCGTTCCGGACGCCGGTGTTCGTGATGACCCATCACGCGCGGCCGTCGTTCACGCTGTCCGACACGACGTTCCACTTCGTCGACGGCGACCCGGCCACGGTCCTTCAGCAGGCTCGGGAGGCGGCGCAGGGCAAGGACGTGCGGCTCGGCGGCGGAGTCAGCACCATCCGGCAGTTCCTCGACGCCGACCTCGTCGACACGATGCACGTGGCGGTCCTGCCGGAGACGTTCGGGTCGGGGCTGCGGCTGTGGGACTCGCCCGACGAACTGCTCGACCGCTTCCACCTGGAGGTCGTACCCAGCCCCAGCGGCGTGGCGCACCACCTCTTCTGGCGCAGGTGACCGTTCTCGGGGCCGTGCCGCGGGAGGGCGGGCCTGGGGCCCGCCCTCCCACCGGGCCGGCGTCGGGTGCGGTTCCCGGGCCGGAGCCTCAGCCGCCGGGCAGGGTGCGGTTCAGGAGTGCGAGCAGACGGTCCCAGTGGCGCTCCAGGCCCGAGGCGCTGAAGGCGTCGGTGTCGGACATCGTGAAGCCGTGGACGGTGCCGGGGTAGATCTCGCAGGTGTCGCCGGCCCCCGCGGCGTCCAGGGCCTGGAACAGCTCACTGATGATCTCGGGCGTCATGTCGCCTTCGGCGAGACCGAGATGGACCTCGGCGGCGAGCCGGGGCACGAGTCGGTGCGGGCTGTCGGGCGCGTCCGTGACCACGAAGCCGGGGTGGAATCCGGCGACGGCGGCCACCTTGTCGGGGTGGGCGGCCGCGGTACGGAGCGCCAGGAGCGTGCCGATGCAGTAGCCGGTCACGGCGACGGGGCCGGCGACGACCTCGGGCTGGGCGGCGAGGAACGTGAGGTAGGCGTCGGCGTCGCGCAGGACGCGCTCGGTGGTGATCTGCTCCGTGAGCAAGGGCATCAGCCGGCCGAAGACCGCGTCCCGGTTGCCCGCGTCGATGCGCTCGGGAAGGTCGATGACCGGGGCGGGGCCGTGCCGGTAGTAGAAGTTGGGAACGAGCACGTAATAGCCGTGTCCGGCCAGTTCGCGGGCCATCTCCTCCAGCGCGGGCCGGATGCCGAAGGCGTCCGGGTACATCAGCACGCCCGGATGCCGTTCGCCGTGGTCGGGGACGGCGGCGAAGGCGTCGGCGTGGCCGTCCGGGGTGGGAATCCGCAGCGTCTTGGTGCGCATGAATGCTCCTGTCGTGGTTGATGGTCGAGCCTGTGATCAATCACGACGGAGGCGGAGCCCGGGCGACGGCACGGGAACCTCGATCGAAGGGCGTGGGGCCCGCAAGGGCCCGTACGAAGCTCAGAAGAGCACCGGGTCACCGATCCGTGTGTGGCGCGACGCCGTCCCGGTAGTCATGCTCACAACCTAATTCGGAGATCAAGGACGACGCCAGCCGCGCCCGGTCGATGGCGCGATCCGTGCGCATGATCCCGGCCAGTGCCTCGGACTCCGACGTCCCCCGTGAGGCCTGCCCGCTGCCGTGTGAGGCGTACCGAGGGTGAAGAAGAGGGCGAAGCGAGGGTGAACGGGAGGCGCAGCCGCTCGACCAGCGCTGGTGACCCAGGTCACACCTTCCCTCTGTCAGCAAACGACGCGCTGTCCCGTTCAAGGGGCACGCGAACGAGACAGGAGCAACGCCATGAAGCACCGCATCGTCGTACTCGGTGCCGGATACGCCGGCGCCTTCGCCGCCGGGAACCTGGCCCGCCGGCTTTCTCCCGCCGACACGGAGATCACCGTCGTCAACGCCGCGCCCGTCTTCGTCGAGCGGATGCGGCTCCACCAGCTCGCGATCGGCCAGGACCTCGCGTCCCGCACGCTGGCCGACGTGTTCGCCGGCACCGGGGTGCGGCTGCGGCTGGCACGCGTTACGGGCATCGACCCCGGGCGCCGCACCGTCACCGTGACCGGCGAGGACGGCGGCGGGCACGGCAGCGGGTACCGGGACGGCGAGGGGCGAGGCGACGGCGAGCTCGCTTACGACACGCTGCTGTACGCGCTCGGCAGCTCCGTGGCCGACCACGGCGTACCCGGCGTGGCCGAGTACGCCTACGACGTGACCGGCCGGTCCTCGGCGCTGCGCCTGCGCGAGCGCCTCGCGGGGCTCGGCCCGGGCGGCACCGTGCTGGTCGTCGGCGAGGGGCTGACCGGTATCGAGACGGCCGCCGAGTTCGCCGAGTCGCGGCCCGACCTCTCGGTCGCGCTCGCCGCCCGCGGCGAGCTGGGCGCCTGGCTCTCGCCGAAGGCCCGCCGTCACCTGCGGCGGACGTTCGACCGGCTCGGCGTCACCGTCCACGAGCACACCGGTGTCGAAGCCGTCGAGCCGGCCCGGGCGGTCGCCGCGGGCGGCAGGTCCCTCCCCGCCGACGTGACCGTGTGGTCGGCCGGGTTCGCCGTGCACCCGCTCGCGGCCGCCGCCGGCCTGGAGGTCGCCGACACCGGCCAGATCGTCGTCGACCGCACCATGCGCTCGGTATCGCACCCCGAGGTCTACGCCGCCGGTGACGCCGCCTACGCGATCGGCGAGAACGGCCGGCCGCTGCCGATGTCCTGCGCCTCGGCCGGCTTCACCAACATGCAGGCGACCGCGGCGATCATCGCGCGCCTGACCGGCGGCGAGGTCCCGATGACCGGCCTGAGGTACTACGGCAACCACATCAGCCTCGGACGGCGGGACGCGATCTTCCAGATGGTCGACGAGAACGTCGTGTCGAAGCCCTGGTACGTGGGTGGCCGGACCGCCGCGCTGCTCAAGTCGGGCGTGCTCAAGGGCTCCGGATGGAGCGTCGACCACCCGACGTTCGGCATGCCCACGCGCAGGCGCCGCCTCGCCGCCGCGCCCCGGCGGGCCGGCGTGAGGGCCGCCGCATAGGCTGCCCCGCATGGACAGCGCAGCCCTCGACCGCTTCGAGGCCAGCCGGGGCCGGCTGGCCTCGCTGGCGTACCGTCTGCTCGGCTCGGCGGCCGACGCCGAGGACGCCGTACAGGACACGTTCCTGCGCTGGCAGGCCGCCGACCGCGAGCACGTCGAGGTGCCGGAGGCGTGGCTGACCAAGGTCGTCACCAACCTCTGCCTCGACCGGCTCCGCTCGGCACAGGCCCGCCACGAACGCGCGGCCGGCGTCCTGCTGCCCGAACCCCTCCTCGAAGGCGACCCGATGCTCGGACCCGCCGCCACCTTCGAGCAGCGCGAGTCGGTGTCCCTGGCCGTACTGACCCTCATGGAACGCCTGTCGCCCGTCGAGCGGGCCGCCTACGTCCTGCGCGAGGCGTTCTCCTACCCCCACGCCGAGATCGCCGGGATCCTCGACATCAGCGAGTCCGCCAGCCAGCAGCACGTCCACCGGGCCCGCCGCCGCGTCGCCGCCGAGCGGCGCGGCGGCCACGAGGTGGACCCCGCGTCCGCGCGCCGCATCGTCGAGGAGTTCCTCGCCGCCGCCACGTCGGGGCGCACCGAACGACTGGTGGAGCTGCTCACCGACGACGTGACCGCGGTCTCCGACGGCGCCGGACTGACCAGGCGGCTGCTGCGGTACGACACGCCCGAGCGCGTCGCCTCCTTCGTACGGGCCGGCTTCAAGCCCTCCCCGGCGAAGCGCCGGATGGCCGGCGGTTCCCTCGCGATCCACATCGCGCAGGTCAACGGCGCTCCCGCCGCCCTCGTCGTCGTCGGCGAACGGGTCGTGGGCGTCGCGGCGTTCGAGATCAGCGACGGCAGGATCGCGTACCTGCGCGGCATCGCGGCCGCGGACCGGCTCGCGCGCGTCAACGAGGCGTGGCGGCGGCACGCGTACGGCGAGCCGGTCGTCGAAGCCTGGTGACGCGCTCCGCGGGCCCGGGAAGGGACGGCAGCACGGCGTCCGCCCGGGACCGGAAGGCCGCGTACGGCGTCCGCCCGGGACCTGGCGGCCGCGCACGCGTCCGCCCGGCACCGGACTGACGCGCACGGCGCCGCGGTGGATGTCCCGGGCCGTGGTCACCGAGCGCGGGACTCGTCAGCTCCTGCGGTACCGCTGCGCCACCGCCGCGAAGGCCTCCTTGGGCTCCCAGTCCATGTCCGGGTACGTCAGGCCCCGGCGCCCTTCGAGGAGTTTGACGATGCCCAGGCCGGCCCGGTCCAGGTCGTCCCTGGGGTCGCCGTCCGGGCGGTGCGGGTAGCCGGGAAGGGAGAACAGGAACACGAACGCGCTGTCCACGCCCTCGGTCTCGAAGATCTCCAGCAGCTCGCTCAGATACGCGGCCTGGCCGGCCTCGTCCCGCTCGTACACGCCGTCCAGTCGCACGGGGGCCTTGGTCTCCGGGTCGTACTCGACGACTTCGAGCACGCGCCCGCCGCGGTCGCCCGCGCCGCGGTAGGCCGCGGTACCGAAGCCGGTGATGGCGAGCGGCTTCGGGCCCTGGGCCAGGGTGCGCACCGCCTCCCGGAAGCGGTCGGCGACCTCGGCGGAGCGGATCAGCTCGAACGTCGCGATGTCGAAGGGCGTCCAGTCGACCTGTTCGAACTGGATGGACGAGTAGGTGAGCCTGCCCCCGAAGCACTCACGGACCGCGGCCGCGGCATCGCGCAGGAACGCGTTGAGGCGCACGCCGAGCTCGCGCATCGCGTCGGCCCGCCGCTCGGGCCGGCCCATGAGCTCCTCGACCCGCTCCTCGGGGCTCCCTCCGGGCAGGAACCCGCGGCTCATCACGCTCAGCTCGACGCCCGTGACGAACACGACCTCGGCTCCCTGCCGCCGGAGCCGTTCCGCACGCTCGGCGCAGTCCTTGAAGAGCGCGAGGATCTGCTCCGGATCGAGTTCCAGCGGATACGGCGAGAACCAGACCTCCAGGCCGAGCTCCGCGGCGGCACGGGCGGCCAGCTCCAGTCGGTCCGGGTCGCCGCCGATGATCTGGACCGCGTTGCAATGCAGGTCGTCGCGGATGACGGTGAGCTCGCGCCGGACCACCGCGGTGTCGAAGTGCTCGCGGGATGTCCGGCCGTGCATGACGAATCCGGTGTCGTAGGTCATTCCTCTGGCTCGCATGGCGATGTCCCCTCCGTCGGTCTCGGGTCTTGCTCTCGGTTTGCTCTCGACCGGGCTGAGACTGGCAGGAAAAGTGCGTGCACGCAAGTTTGCGTGTACGTAAGTTTGCGGGCGCGCACCCCTGCATGCCACGCTGTCCCCGTGACGACACCACCGACCGGACTGCGTGAGCGGAAGAAGCAGGCCACGCGCGTGGCACTGCGTGAGGCGGCCCTGCGTCTGGCCGTGGAGCGCGGGCCCGACCAGGTGCGCGTCGAGGACATCGCCGAGGCCGCCGGGGTCTCCCCGCGTACGTACAACAACTACTTCGCCAGCCGTGAGCAGGCGATCGTCAGCGCCGTCACCGAGGACCGGGAGGCGCGGATCGCGGCGGCGGTCGCGGCCGGGCCCGCGGGCGCGCGGCTGGCCGATGCCGTCACCGACGCGGTCGTCGAGCAGTACACGCACACCGGCGAGCGCGAACAGAGGGCGCTGCTGCTGATCACCACCCACGCCGCGCTGCGCGACGCGTTCCTCGACACCAGCGCCGACATCGAGGCCCCGCTCGCCCCGGTGATCGCCGAACGCCTGGGCGACGCCGGGCCGCACACGGCCCGCGTGCTCGCGGCAAGCGCGGCCGCGGCGGTCCGCATCGCGCTGGAAGGCTGGCTCAGGCCGGCCGGGACCTCGGACGAAGCCGGAAGCCCGGGCGCCGGAGGACTGGTCGTGCCCACCGGCTCACTGTCCGACCGGCTCCGCGCGGCACTGGCCCCGCTGGCCCCCGCCTTCGACGCCGCCGAGCGCCGCACCCGGCCGTAGGGCCTGTCCGGCCCTAGCCCGGACGCGGCCCCCGCGCCGCGGTGGACCGACAGGCGAAAACCCCCGAGTCCTCCTAGCGTGGACGCGTACCCGATCCGGCGACGAAGGGGATCGACGCCATGGGCCACAACGCCGCCATGGGCAAGGTCAGAGGCAAGATAAAGGAAGCCGTCGGCAAGCTCACCAGCAACGAACGACTCCAGGCCGAGGGCAGAACCGACCAGGCGAAGGCGAAGGTGCGCGAGGCCGCGGAGAACGTCCGCGATCGCGCCGCGGGCATCGTCGACTCCCTCAAGCGGCACGACCACCGGCGGTAGCCCGGCCCGCCGCGCCGCATCCGTCGCACCCCGAAGGGCCGGCGGTCCGCGCGGCGGGCCGTGGCCCGGTCACCGGGAGGCGACCGGGACCTTGACGTCGGCGATCGGCACCTTCGTGTCGGCCACCGGGACCGTGACATCGGCCGGCGGTTCGCCCCCGGCCTCCCTCGCCGCCGGGTGTGCCTTGGTGAGGGTGCAGACGCCGTCCACGCACTGGCGTTCCAGGCGGCCGCGGGAGATGGTCTGCGCCAGGCCGACCATCCAGCAGGTGGGGCAGCCGCGGAAGGCGATCAGGGACAGCGGGGCGGCCAGCAGGGTGGCCGGTCCGGCGACGGGAATCAGGGCGATCGAGCCGATGATCAGACCGAAGCCGATGGCGCCGCGCGCCAGGTGGCGCGGAACGGACCTGCTGGCGAAGTCCGCGCCGGGGCCCTTCGCGCCCCGGACCCTCGCGGTGTTCGCGGTGTTCGCGGTGTTCATCGTGGTCGTCGTGCTCGTCGTGTTCACGGTTTTCATGGTTTTCACGGTTGGACCTCTCCTCCGACGGGCTGGTCGATGGCTTCATCGGCCGTCGTCTCCAGCGCCTGACGCAGTGCCGCACGTGCCCGGTGCAGCCGCGACTTCATGGCGGGCGTGCTCAGACCGAGCGCATGGGCGACGGTCTTGCCTGGCAGGCCCTGGACGTCGCGCATGATCAGGACCTGCCGCTGCTCGCGCGGCAGCGCGCTGACCGCGGCCGCGATGCGCTCCGCCTCCAGCCGGTGCAGCACCGATTCCTCGGCGGACGGCTGTGTGGACACCTCTGGTGCCTCCGGCGCGTACGGTGCGTCCTCGCGCCGCGCGACCAACAGCCGTACGTGCCGCAGGCATTCGTTGCGCACGATCCGGAACATCCATGAGGCGAGCGCGCCGCTGGCCCGCAAGGTGCCGATCTTCCGGTAGAGGATGATCAGGGCTTCCTGGGCCGCGTCCTCCGCGTCCTGCGGTGAGGCGCACAGCGACAGGGCGAACTTGCGCACATGGGGCTGCGATCTCATGACGACGGTCGTGAGCGAGCTGACGTCGCCGTCCTGTGCTGCCTTGATCAGCCGTTCGTCCGGCCAGCGGATGCGTTCGTTCATGCGCTTCTCATCACTACTCGTCGCTCGTTCTCGGAAACGTGCCCGTGGCGCGGGCACCGGCGCCGGCCATGGTCAGCTCCGGCTCTTGTAGCGCCGCGTCAGATGCCAGCTGCACGCGCCCACGAGCAGCACTCCGATTACCACGAGGCCGGTGATCATCATGGGTGTTCCCTTCCGGTTCCGCCGGCCCGTTCGGCCGGTACGCACATAGGAGTCGGCCGGGCCCGGAAAGGATTCACCACGGAGGAGAGGGTCCCCACGCCGCGGCGTGGGGACCCTCTCCGTCCGAGCGGTGCCCGGGCCCTAGGACCGGGGCACGCAGGGGTCGCAGCAGGCCGGTGCCGGTTCGACGCAGACGGTCACCGAGTCGGTGTTGTCGGACGGGTCGGGGTCCTTCTCGACGGCGGTGACCGAGGCGGTGTTGGTGATCCGGCCGGTCCTGGTCGCCTTCGCCCGCAGGGTGAGGGTCGCGCGGGCGCCGACGGCCAGGTCGCCGACCGCCCACTGGCCGCTCGCGGGGTCGTACGTGCCGCGGGCGGATTCGGCGGAGAGGAACACGAGGCCGTCCGGGAGCCGGTCGGTGACGGTGACTCCGGTCGCCGGGCTGGGGCCGGCGTTGTGGACGGTCACGCGGTAGGTCACGGTCTGTCCGACGGTCACGGTGGTGGCGTCGGCCGCCTTCGCCACGTCGAGGTCGGCGGCCGGGCGGACCTCGGTGACGGCCTCGTCGGAGGTGGCCGTGAGCGGCTCGGGGGTGGGGCCGAGCCGGTTCTCGTACGCGGCGGTCGCCGTGTTGGTGACGCGCGTCCCGGCCGTCTGCAGACCCAGCACGACCCGGTACTCGACGGTCGTGCCGCCCGGCAGGGACGCGGTGTTGACCAGGCTTCCGCCCTGCGTGGCGGAGGCGTCGGTGCCCAGCCGGAAGACGACCGCGCGGGCGTCGGCGTCGTAGAAGCCCTGGTCATCGCCGGCCCGGTCGGTCTTCGGGCCGGCGTTCGGACCGTCGATCACGCGCAGCGAACCGGGTACGTACGTCGTGCCGGCGGGCAGCACGTCGGTGAGCGTGAGCCGTTCGGCGGCGCCACCGCCCTCGTTCCTGGCGTTGATCCGGTACGTGACGACGTCACCGACGTCCAGCGGGCCGACCGGGATCGCCGTCTTGGTGAGCACCACGTGCGGCGCGGTGCCGAAGAAGACCCCGTCGAGGAAGTTGCCGATCCCCTGGTTGCCGCCGGCGGCCGAGACGGAGCGGAAGGCGAAGCGGGTGGTGGTCTGCCCGGCCGGCACGGTGTAGGTGCCCGTGTAGTAGCCCCACGCCGTGTTGCCGTCCGTGAACTGGCGCTGCTCGGTCACGCCCCCCGGCGCGCCGATGTCCAGGGCCATGGTGTCCTGCCCCAGCCGGCCGCGGTGGTAGAGCCGCCAGTACAGCTTGGTCCCCGGGGTGGTCGGCAGGTCCTGGTAGAGCGTGGAGACCTGGTTGGCGTTGAGCTCGGCGAACTGCTCGCCGTCGGCCGAGGGCACGCCGTTGAACCCGGAGTGCCATAATTCGATCATGTGGTCCGTGGCGGTGGTCAGCCAGCCGGGGACGTGCTGCGGGGCCTGCGTCTGGGACGCGTCGGGCAGGAACGCCATGTCGGCGACGGCCGGTTGCTCGAAGCTTCCGTTGACGAGCGCGACCCGCAGCGGGGCGGAGGGAGGTGTGCTCATGCTGACGTCTCCAGTCTGTCGGCGGTGCACCAAGGCCCCGCCGGCCGCGACACCCGCCGAGCGGGCGCCACGTCACGGCGGAGCCGGGAACGCTCCGTAGCTCACCGCCTGCCAGGGGCTCGCGTACAGCCGCGCCGAAGGGCTCCCGGCCACCTCGGTCCGGTGGGTTTGCGCGGGCCGGCACCCCAGGTCACAGCCCCGCCGCGGGCTCCCGCGTCCTCCGGGGCGCCCCTTCCCTCACTCCGGGCACATCGCCCCCGCCGGCACCGCGCGTGCTGACCGGATGGCACCGCCGCCTGGCGAGCGCGCGCCACCGGACAGGTGAACCGCAGAACGTCAGGTTGACGTATGTGAGTTCGGCACGCGCCGCGTCACCGCGCGCCGAGTCACCGCCCGTCGCGCTCGCGCAGGTGCAGCAGATACGTCGCGGTCAGCGCGACGGCACGGTCCTCGTCCCGCGACAGCTCCGCCAGCGCGCGCGACGCGGTCGGCCCCGGGATGCCGGCGAGAGCCTGCGTGAGCCGTCCGCGTGCGGCCGCCGTCGTGCCGGGACGGGCGAGGCGGTCGACGAGCCCGGCCGCGATCCGGTCCGCGATCCGGTCCGCGGCCGGGGTGTCGCTCGCGGTGTCGCTCGCCAGCGTGCTCAACGCGTCGGCCGCGTCGGTGTCCGTGCTCCCCTCCACGATCACGTCGACGAGCGTCGGGATCGCGTCGGCGACTCCGCGAGCCCCCAGGGCCAGCGCCGCGTACCGGCGGACGACGCCGTCCGTATGGCCGAGAGCGTCCCGGAGCTGACGGCCGGCCCGCTCGCCCGGCAGTTCGGCGAGGGTCTGGACGGCGCGCTTGCGCACGCCGGCGTCGGGCGAACCGAGGCCCTGCGCGAGCAGCCCCGGTGCGCTGTCGTCGCCGGACCGCGCCAGCGCCCACCGCAGGGCCCCGGCGACGTTCGGATCGGGCTCGCCCAGCACGGCGTCCACCAGTGCCTCGACCGGCACCGGCGTCTCGTCGGCCGGAGCCGCCGGTGTCGCCGCGGTCAGGGCGGCGCGCTGGCGGGTGTCGGCGTTCGGGGACGCCAGTGCGTGCAGCAGCGCGACGACCTTCAGGACGTCCGTCCAGTCGGTGGGCTCCGCTGCGTCGATCCGGCTCAGCCGCGTGAGCAACTCGGTCTCCGCGGCGATGCGTTCGCGCGTCTGGCGGATGAGGTCGGCGACGAGCGCCGAGGGCGTGAAGCCGGGGTCGTCGAGCGCGAGCCCGATCTCGCGCAGCGACAGCCCCAGCGACCGCAGGCTCTCGATGTGGAAGATCCGCCGGACGTCCTCCCCGGAGTACTCCCGGTAGCCCGACCCCGTGCGGCCCGAAGGCCGCACCAAGCCGAGCTTCTCGTAATGCCTGAGCATGCGGGCACTGACCCCGGACCGCTGCGCCACCTCGCCGATCAACACGCCCTATTGTCCCGCCTCGCCGGCGGGGCCGAGAGCCACGACGCGCTTCGCCTGCTCGATCGCGAACTCGAACCCCGTGTCCGGGTCACGCAGCAGGAGTTCGGTGGCGAGCGCGTGTGCGCGAACGAGAGGGTCGGGGCCCGCCGCCGCGGCGCGTACGGACGGCACCATCGCCTCGCCCAGCGCGACCAGCGCACGGCTGAGACTCAGCTGCGTCTCCCGCGCCCCGCGCCCGAGCTGGGTCGAGAGGACCACGGCAAGGGCGGACTCCTCGCCTTCCGGTACGAGGAGGACAGCGGCCCGCCAGGCGCTGCGCGCCACGTCGTCGTCGGCGTCGGTCAGCAGCTCCCGGGTGACGGCCGGCCACGCCCGCCGGTCACCGATCTTGGACAGGGTGTGCAGGGCCTGGCTGCGGGCCTGTGCGCGCGGCGAGCGGACCGCGTCGAGCAGCCGGGGGAGGGTGAGGGACGCCGGGTGGCGGGTGAGGGCCCAGGTCAGCATGTCGCGGACGAAGAACTCGGGCTCGACCGCGCTGCGCTCGACGAGCGCGTCGACGAAGCGCGGGTCGGGCGTGGTGCCGACCGCCAGGGCGGCCCGCAGCCGCACGGATGAACTGCCGTCCGCCAGCGCCCGGAGTGCGCGCGCCGCGGTTTCCTCTGATGTCGTGATCGTCATGGGACCACCTCCTTGGCACGCAGTGAAGTGCTTGTCACGGTGTCAAGGTCAAGCGCGGCTGCCCGCCGGCGTCACCACGGAAGGCGGTGACGCCGACGGGCGGTATTCCGTCAGCCGGGCAGGATGCCCTCAGCGAGGCGTCGTCACTTGCCGAGCCACGCGTTGCGGATCGTCACCGTCGACGTGTTGCCCTGCAGGTCCGTGACCTTGGCGGCGAGCGAGATGCCGGCGTCCTTCGCGGGGTTCCGCACGGCGATCCGGCCGCTCAGGACCGGCACGGCCTGCCAGGTCGCGCCGTCGTCGTAGCTCACCGAGACGGTCAGCGACGCGAGGTTCTTGCCGGCCGCCGCGCCCTGCACGGTCACCGGGACGAGCACCGTCGCGCCCGCCGGGGCCCGGGAGGCGAGGTCGACGGGGGCGGCGAAGCGGACCGTCGACACCGGCAGCGCCGTCGCGGCCGTGACCGCTTGCGAGCGGAACGTGAAGCTCGCGTCGATCCGGGTGGAGACGGCGGCGAGGCTCGCCGGGCGCTCCACGGAGGTCGTCAGCCGGTACTGGGCGTCCCCGCCGCCGACCGTGAAGGGCTTCGAGCCGGTCAGCGGGTCGTCGTTCTCACCGACCTTGACGCCGTCGCGGTACAGCGTCGTCGTGGCCGAACCGTACGGGGTGAGGCCCGGGTGCCCCTTGCCGTCGGCGAACAGCGGCAGCGCTCCGACGATCCGCTGCTCGCCCGTCGCCGGGTCGGGAGCGGTGCGGAAGACGCCCGTGCCCGCGCCCAGCAGGGGCCCGAAGACACCCGTGTTGAACGTCTCCCGGTACGTCAGGCCGGCCTCGTAACGCTTCGGCTGAGCCGTCTCGTACGCTCCCTCGAAGGCCGGGTAGCCCCACTGGTCGGGCGGGCCGGCCTGCGTGAACCGGGTGGCCCAGGTGACGCCGTCGGCGGTGGAGACGTAGAAGGTGCGGGTGCCCGGTGCCGCCTGCGGTGCGGTGAACCCGTTGCCCTCGGGCGCGCCCGGCAGGTGCGCGAACGGCGAGACGAAAGCGGACTTTCCGGCGGCGGAGGCACCGAGTCCGACCTGGACCGTCGCCAGCTCGCTCGCCTTCACGTGCCGGGTGTAGCCGGTCGCGACCGTGCTCGCCGGACCGCCGAAGGCCACCGCGTACTGGCTGGTGGCGTCCTTGAGGAAGTGCGCGTCCCAGGTCTGGAGCATCGAGCCGTCGGTGACGGCCGGGCCCAGGTGGGCGGTGCGGAAGCCGGTGAAGCCCCGCAGGACCCAGCCGTTGCCGACGCGGCCGATGCCGGTCGCGAGCTCGTAGTACGTGCCGGCGTAGTCCGCGCGGTCGATGCCGGGAACGGTCAGGTCCACCGGCTTCGTGGTGCGCGCGTCGGCGGTGACGGAGGTGTCGGCGGTGACGTCCAGCCTGGGCTGGGCGATCCAGTCGGTGCCCTTGGTGTAGTCCGACGGGTCCTGGTAGACGGCCGTGTTGAAGGTGTACGTGCCCTTGGGCACGCGGATCGTGTGGCTGCCCGGCTCGTTGTCGACGCGGGCCTGGAAGCCCGCCGCGGGACCGGAGACGCCGACCAGGGTGCTGGAGAAGTTCACGGCGTCGGCGCCGTCGCGGCCGACGGCGCGGAGCGTGAGGTCGTAGGACTCGGCCTCCCGTACCGCCACCGCGGCCGTACGCACCGACTGGCCCGCTCCGGTGGCGGTCACGTAACCCGAGTACGTGCCGTCGGCGTCGCCGATCCTGGTGTCGGCGACGAGGTCGACCTCGGCCGTGCCGCCGGCGGGCACGGTGATCTTCGACGCGCCGAGCGAGAAGAAGCCGGCCGGGGCCGCCTTGCCCGCCGGGTCCACAGTGGACACCGACAGGTCGAGGGTGACGTCGTCGGTCCCGAGGTTGCGGTAGGCGATCTTCTTGGTGAGGGGCCGGTCGTCGGCGTGGGGCCACAGCGCCGTGCCGAAGTTCAGCGAGACGGGCTCGGCGATCACGCTCTGGGACAGCGCCCGGTCGACCTGGACGCGGCCCGAACCCTGCTGGAACGCGGTGAGGTTCCCGCCCGTGGTGGAGGCGACCAGCGCGCCCTTGAGCTCGGCGGACTTCCAGTCGGGGTGCCGCTGCTTCAGGATCGCGGCCGCGCCCGCGACGTGCGGCGTCGCCATCGAGGTGCCGTCGAGCTGCAGGTATCCGGGGGCGGGATGCGGTGTGCCGGGGCTGGTGTCGATCGCGCTGCCGGCGGCCGCGGCCGCGGTGATGGCGACGCCCGGTGCCGTCAGGTCCGGCTTGACGGCACCGTCACCCGCGCGCGGGCCGGTGCTGGAGAACGGAGCGAGCCGGTCGTCCTTGTCGACGGCGCCGACGGTCAGCGCCGCGTCGGCCGCGCCCGGCGAACCCACCGACGACGGTCCGGACTCGCCCTCGTTGCCCGCGGCGACGGCGAACAGGATCCCCTTCTCGGCGGACATCCGGTCGATCGCGGCCTCCAGCGGGTCGACGCCGGGGCTGTCGGGGCTGCCGAGGCTGAGGTTGACCACGTCCGCGCCTTCGGCGGCGGCCCACTCCATGCCGGCGAGGACGGCGGAGTCGTCCCCGTAGCCCTCGTCGTCGAGCACCTTGCCGCTGATCACCTTGGCGCCGGGCGCGACGCCCTTGAACCGGCCGCCGGACCGTGCGCCCGTGCCGGCGGCGATCGACGCGACGTGCGTGCCGTGCCCGACGCGGTCCACGGCGTCGGGCGACGAGGAGAAGTTCTTCTCGCCGACGACCTGGGTCTTCAGGTCGTCGTGGGTCTTGTCGACGCCGGTGTCGAGGACGGCGATCTTGACGCCCGTGCCGTCGTACCCGGACGCCCAGGCCCGGTCGGCGCCGATCTGCCGCACACTGCCGTCCAGGCGCGCTCCGCGCACGCCGTCCAGCCACACCTTGCCGATGCCGGCGGTGGTGGAGGCGGCGGAGGCGGTGGCGCGCGCGCCGGTCCGCGGTCCTGCGGTCAGCGCGTCCCACACCCGGGCCACATCGTCCGGGGACGTACGGATGGCGTCGGCGTCGAGGGTCGGGAACGTGCGCCGTACGTCGGTGCCGTCGGCCGCGCGCACCTCGGCGCGAGCGGCGGCCGCGGCACCGCCTTCGTACTGCACGATCAGCTTGAGCCCGTCGCGCTGGCTCTTGCGCAGCCGCGGATCGATCAGCACGCCGAGGTCGAAGAGCCGCTGGTCCAGCCGGCCCGCGGCGATCAGGCGCTGCGCGTCGGCGGGCACCACCAGCGTGTGGTTCCCGGTGCGCTGCACCTGTACGGGTATGTGCTCACGGCCCGGGGCGGACTCGAAGCCCACCATCCGGCCCTTGGCGTTCACCAGGACGCGGTCGCCCGTGATGAGCGGGATCCGTTCGTCCCCGCCGAGGCGCGGAACGCCCGGTGCGGCCGCCCGCTGTGCGGCGACCGCCGTCGCGGGGCCGGTCATGCCTGCCAGCAACGCCACGGATGTGGCCGCTGCGATGGTGAAGGCGCGTGCCCTCTTCACTGATTGTGCGCGCAAGTCTCCCCCAGGAGCTTGGGATGAGGTCGAGTGTCGAATCCAGCCGGGAGCGTCAGGGCGCTCGCCGTCGCTGGTCAGCGCAGTATGTGAGGTGCCAAGAGACGTGATCAACGCGGCCGCCGCGGAAAGGAGTTGAACCGGAGGGTTTCCGGCCACGCTGCGGGCCGCGAGTTTGATGGGGCGTCGATGAGGGTGTGACCAACGTGTGACGGCCGGACGATCCTTGTGCGACAGCGGCGCCCGGCCGCGCCCTCGGAGCGCGCTCCGGGGCAGGCCCCGCAAGCTGTGCGCGGAATGGCGCCCGCGCGTTCGGAAGGTGTCCTTCCTATTGGCCGTATCCGCACCCGGAGCGAACCGCTCCGATAGCCTCGGGACGGACGGAAAAGGTAGAAAAGAAGCGCAAATCAGCAAAACTATGTGAACAGGATGTCCACATGGCCCTGACGCGTCGCGCCTCGCTGGCCGCACTGTCCACCGCCGCGCTCGCCCCGCTCCTCGGCTGCGCCACCGAACAGGCCCGCCCCGCGCCACGGACGCCCGCCGCGCCTCGGTCGTCCGCGGCAGCCGACGACGTCTTCGCCCGGCTGGAGCGGGAGTTCGACGCCCGGCTCGGCGTGTACGCGCTCGACACCGGCGACGGGCGCGTCGTCGCGCACCGCGCGGACGAGCGATTCGCCTACGCCTCCACCTACAAGGCGCTCGCCGCGGCGGCGGTGGTGCGGAAGAACACGCCCGCAGGACTCGGTCGCGTCGTCCGCTACACCCGCGACGACCTCGTCGCCCACTCGCCCGTCACCGAGCGGTACGTCGACTCGGGCATGACGCTGCGCGCGCTGTGCGACGCGGCCGTGCGCCGGAGCGACAACACCGCCGGCAACCTGCTGTTCCGCGAACTCGGCGGCCCCCGGGGCTTCCAGGCCCGGCTGGCCGCTCTGGGCGACGACATCACCCGGGCCGAGCGCTACGAGACCGCGCTCAACGAAGCCGCACCCGGGGACCTCCGCGACACGAGCACGCCCCGCGCGCTCGCCACCGCCCTGCGGACCTACGCCCTCGGCGACGCCCTCGACGCCGAGGGCCGGGCGCTGCTCGTCGACTGGCTCCGGCGCAACACCACGGGCGACCGCCTCGTCCGCGCCGGCGTCCCCGCCGGCTGGCGGGTCGGGGACAAGACCGGCACCGCCGACTACGGCACCCGCAACGACATCGCCCTCGCCTGGCCGCCCCACCGCCCGCCGGTCGTCATCGCCGTCCTCTCCAGCCGGGCGGCCAGGGGCGCCGTGCCCGACGACCGCCTGATCGCCGAAGCCGCCCGGGCCGTGGTCGCCGCCCTGGCGTAGCGGCTCCGCCTCGGCGTAACGGCTGCGCCCGCGCGGCGCGGAGCCGCCCGGGCCGCCACCGTGCCCGTCCCGTCGTCCCCGCTCCCGCTACAGGCCGGGAACGGCGAATCCGTTGAGAGCCCACAGCGCGGCCGAGTACCACAGCACCCCGATGGCACAGAACAGGGCGCTTCCGGCGGCCGGGAGCAGCCAGCCGGGCAGATGGCGGCTGCGCACCACCAGCACCTTGGCGACGAAGGCTCCGTACAGCGCGCAGCCGGCGACCGAGTGCAGGAGGGTCCGGGCGCTGGAGGTCTCCACGCCGTAGGCGCGGACGCAGTGGAAGGCGATGGGCACCGACAGCAGGAAGGCCGCCCACCCGACCGCGCGGTGCGCGATGCGGACACCGCGGGTCGCGGCGGTGACGCCGGGCAGCCGTCCGTACATCCACAGGGCCAGCAGCAGCTGGACGATCGCGAGACCGAACAGGGCAGAGCCCAGACGGGCCTTGAGCATCACCGCGTCGGCGCCGTGAGCACCGAAGAGGCCCGCCGTGTACTGCGGGGTGTGGTGCCGGCCGGTCACCCAGATCGCCACCGCCACCGCCACGGGCAGCACGGCGCCGAGCGCGAGGGCGGCGGCCCGCGCGGGAGAGTTCGGGCGGCGGCCGCGGTGACCGGTCTTCGTCGTCACATCGATCGCCTGTTCGTTCGGTCGCCACCGGCCGGCTCGGGCCGGCCTCGTCACGGCCGGGCGGAAACACCCCGGCGCAGGTCCGCGCCGTGTGCGGACCTGCGTGCGGCCCGATGTCCGGGGGCCGATGGACGCATACTCCCCGATCGTGGTCGTGCGGCGGTCCCGCGGCGCCCGGGGCCGCCCGTGATTCACCGAGATGGCGGCGGCGACCCCCGACCGCACGGCCGCGCCGGAGGAGGTGTGCCTCAGTGCCCGGCCGGCGGCACCGGCGGTACGGCGGCGCCGGGGCGTACGGGGAGCGCCTCGACGCTGTTGCCGATGAAGCTGCGCTGGCGGGGCAGTTCGGACTCGGGGACGGCGAGGTCGAGGTGGGGGAAGCGGGTGAAGAGCCGCTCCAGGGCGATCGTCGCCTCCAGCCGGGCGAGCGGGGCGCCCACGCAGTAGTGCGCGCCCTGGCCGAAGGAGAGGTGCCGGGCCGCGCCGGGCCGCGTCACGTCGAAGCGGTCGGCGTCCGGGCCGTGGAACGTCTCGTCGCGCCCGGCGGCGGTGTAGCCGGCGAGGACAGGGGTGCCCCGCGGGATCACGGTGCCGCCGAGGGCGAGGTCGCGGGTGGGGTAGCGGAACGGGAACCAGCTGACCGGGCTGTCCCAGCGCAGTGTCTCGTCCACCACGTCCGACCACGTGGCCTTGCCCTCCAGGACCAGCGCCAGCTGGTCCCGGTGGGTGCACAGGGCCCGTACGGCGTTGCTGATCAGGTTGAGGGTGGTCTCGTGGCCGGCGACCAGCATCAGGCGCATCGTGCCGATGAGTTCGGCCTCGCTGAGCCGGTCGCCGCCGTCCTCGCGGGCGGCGATCAGCGCGCTGGTCAGGTCGTCGCCCGGGGCGGCCCGGCGGGTGGCCGCGATCGTGCCGAGCAGCTCGACGAGCTCGCGTACGGCCGCCATCACCTGCGCCGGGGTGGTGTCGGTGGCGATGATCACCGTGTTGGACAGCTCGTGCAGCCGGCCGCGGTGCTCGGGGTCCACGCCGAGCAGTTCGCAGATGACGCTCATCGGGAGCGGGAGCGCGACATGGGTGCGCAGGTCCGCGACGCCGTCCGGGTCCTCGGCGGCGGCCCGGCCGAGATCGTCGAGGAGTCCGGCGGTCAGCTCCTCGATGCGCGGCCGCAGCCGCTCCACCTGGCGGGCGGTGAAGGCGTTGCCGACGAGGGAGCGCAGCCGGCGGTGGTCGGCGCCGTCGGCGGTGTGCATGCCCTGGGCGTTGGCGAAGACCCGCAGCGGCCAGTCGGCGGGGATCGTGCCGTCCTGCAGGGCCGGGCAGTGACGGGCGTCCTTGGCCACGTCGGGGTGGGCGAGGAACTCCTTGAGTTCGTCGTGCCCGAGGACGACCGCCGCGGGCACACCGCCGGGCAGGACGACGTCTGCCACCGGGCCGCGGGCCCGCAGGGCGGCGTTCAGGGCGTGCGGGCAGCCGCCGGCGGGATCGACGACATGGGCGGGCGCGGGGCTGGGGGAGGACACGTCGGACTCCTGACCGTATGAACGAATACCGGCCAACAGTGCGGTGCGGAAGGCCGGTTGCACAAGTCCGTGCCGCCGGTGTCCCGGACCGGAAACGGAGCGCGATACCGGCCGAAAGTGGCCCGGGTCGGGGTGAACAGGGAGCTACGTGCTGGTAACTTACGCGAGTTGATCAAGGTCGGGGCCCGGTTCGCGGAGCACCCGGCCCGAGCCACCCCCCCCCAAGCAAGGAACCACATTGGCACGCACCATCCGCACGATGGCCCTTCCACTCGCCCTCTCCGTCTCCGCCCTCGTGCTGCCCGCCGCCCCGGCGTTCGCCGACGCCCCCACCCCTCACCTCGACGCGGTCGAGCAGACCCTGCGTCAGGTCTCTCCGGGCCTCGAGGGCTCCGTCTGGGAGCGCACGGCGGGCAACCGGCTCGGCGCCTCCGCACCCGGCGCCGCCGACTGGCTGCTCCAGAGCCCCGGTTGCTGGGGTGACGCCGCCTGCGCCGACCGCCCCGGCTCCCGGCGCCTGCTGGAGAAGGTGCGCGAGGACATCGCCGGCGCCCGCGCCAGCGTGGACATATCCACGCTGGCCCCGTTCCCCAACGGCGGCTTCCAGGACGCGATCGTGGCCGGCCTGAAGGAGGCGGCGGAGAAGGGCAACCACCTTCAGGTCCGTGTCCTCGTCGGCGCCGCGCCGGTCTACCACGCCAACGTGAAGCCGTCCTCGTACCGCGACGAGCTGGTGAACAGGCTCGGTCCGGCGGCCGCCGACATCACCCTCAACGTGGCCTCGATGACGACGTCGAGGACCGGCTTCTCCTGGAACCACTCCAAGCTGCTGGTGGTGGACGGGAATTCGGTGATCACGGGCGGCATCAACAGCTGGAAGGACGACTACCTCGACACCACCCACCCGGTGAACGACGTCGACCTCGCGCTGTCCGGCCCGGCGGCGGGCTCCGCCGGCCGCTACCTCGACACCCTGTGGGACTTCACCTGCCGCAACAAGAGCAACTGGGCCACCGTCTGGTTCGCCTCCTCCAACGGCGCCGGATGCCTGCCCACCCTCCCGCGGCCCGCCGCCCCCGCCGGCGGAGGTGACGTCCCCGCCCTCGCGGTGGGCGGCCTCGGCGTCGGGATCCGGCAGAGCGACCCGTCCTCCTCCTTCCGGCCCGTTCTGCCGACCGCCTCCGACACCACCTGCGGATTCGGCGTGCACGACTACACCAACGCCGACCGCGACTACGACACGGTCAACCCGGAGGAGAGCGCGCTGCGCGCCCTGGTCGCCAGTGCGACCGAGCACGTCGAGATCTCCCAGCAGGACCTGCACGCGACCTGCCCGCCGCTGCCCCGCTACGACGTCCGGCTCTACGACATCCTCGCCGCGAAGCTCGCCGCCGGCGTCAAGGTGCGCATCGTCGTCAGCGACCCGGCCAACCGGGGCACCATCGGCAGCGGCGGCTACTCGCAGATCAAGTCGCTCTCCGAGGTGAGCGACGCCCTGCGCGGCCGCCTCAAGGCCCTGACCGGCGACGAGCCGAAGGCGAAGGCCGCGATGTGCCGGAACCTGCAGCTGGCCACCTTCCGCGCCTCCGACAAGCCGACCTGGGCCGACGGCAAGCCCTACGCCCAGCACCACAAGCTGGTCGCGGTCGACGACGCGGCCTTCTACATCGGCTCGAAGAACCTGTACCCCTCCTGGCTCCAGGACTTCGGCTACGTGATCGAGAGCCCCGCCGCCGCACGCCAGCTGGCGGACGGGCTGCTCGCCCCGCAGTGGACGTACTCGCAGGCGACCGCGACGTACGACTACACGCGCGGCATCTGCCAGGGCTGACGCCCGAACGATGTCCCGGGCCGGCGCGGTTGCCGGCCCGGGACATCGGCGTACCTGCGGCATGGGCGTATGTGCGTCATCGGCGTACGTGCGGCATGGGCGTACGTGCGATGTGGACGTATGTGTGTCATCGGCGGCGTGTGCCATGGGCGCGCCTGGGGCACCGGAGCGCCCGGGCCCCCGCGGCGGCAGGGTTCCTACCAGGCCCTCACCGAACGCAGCAGTTCGTGCAGATCGTGCGCGGCCTCGGCCGAGGCCAGTGTCGCGACGGCGAGGACGGTGACGGTGGCCGCGGTCAGGACGGGGTGGCGGCCCAGCGGCGGGGCGAGGAGAGCGGCGACGCGGCGCGGGACGGGGCCCGGGGTGTGACGGGTGCGCCGGCCGAGGAAGCCGAGGGCGCCGCCGGGGGTGCGGCCCGCGTGGTGCTTCGCGGCGAGCGCGGCCTTGCCGACCGCGCGGGCCACCTTGTGCCGGTCGCCCGTGACGCCGGCGGCGTTCTCGTCGGCCCAGCGTTCGATCGTGTACGCGACGGCCCGGGCGAGCGGGCGGAGCAGCGGGTTGGCGGCCGCGCCGAGCTGGGCGGTGGCGACGAAGGCGTAGTGGTGGGCGCTCAGATGGGCCCGCTCGTGGGCCAGCAGGATGCGGTGCTCGTCGGCGTCGAGGGTGTGCAGCATCCCGGTCGACACGATGACCCGGCCGGGCAGTCCGGGCAGGGCGAAGGCGTCGGGGGTCTCGTCCTCGATGACGACCAGGCCGTCGCGGGCCGGCATGCAGGCCGCGTCCAGCGCGGCGGCGGCGAGCGAGCGGACGCGCCGGACCACGAACCGCACCGCCGTCAGGGTCGCCCCGCCGAGCAGCAGGCCCGCCGCCAGGGCGACGGACAGGGCGGTGGGGTCGTCGCGCGCGGTGAGCGGGGCCCAGTGGCCCAGGGCCGCGAGCCAGGGGAGGCGGACGAGGCCGGTGACGGCGAGCAGCCCCAGGCTGAGGGTGCTCGCGGCACCGAGGACGAGCGCGGACGCGGTGAGCAGCCAGGTGCCGAGCCGCGGATCGCAGCGCTCGGAGATCAGACGGGCGCCGAGCGGGGCGAGCAGGGGGAGCAGCAGCGGCAGGTAGACGGCGACGTGCATGGCGAAGGGTCCTACCGCTGCCCGCCGCCGGTGTCGCCGAGCATCTGGCGCAGCAGGTCGGCGTCCGCGTCGGAGAGTTCGTCGGCGAAACGCGACAGGACGGCCGCGCGGTCGGGCCGGTCCTCGAGGACCGAGCGCATCCGGCGCGCGGCGAACCCGGCGTCGTCGGTGACGGGCGCGTAGGCGTAGGCCCGGCCGCGCGGAGTGCGGTGGAGCATCTCCTTGCCGTGCATGCGCGTCAGGATCGTGACGACGGTGCTGTACGTGAGCTCGCCGCCGAGCCGCTCGACCACCTCGCCGGGCGTCAGCGCCTCCCCGGCCTGTTGGAGCAGGGCGAGGATCTGCGTCTCGCGGGCGCCGTTGGGCTGTCTGGATGCCTGGTGGCGCGTGTTGCCGTCCATGGGGTTTGTCGTTCTCCCGACGATCTTCTACAGTCGCGTAAAAGTAGTTCTACGCACGCGTAAATGCCGCTCCATGAGTCTGCCATGCCCGCACGCCCCGGCGACAGCCGCCGGGCCCGGGCGCGCCACGAACCCCTCCCATCGCCAGACAGGACCCCGATGAGCGCCATCAGCCTCGGTCAGGCCACCATCCTCGGAATCGTCGAGGGCATCACCGAATTCCTGCCCATCTCCTCCACCGGGCACCTGAAGATCACCGAAGGGCTGATGGGCATCCCCGTCGACGACCCCTCCGTGGTCGGCTTCTCCGCCGTGATCCAGGTCGGTGCCATCGCCGCCGTCCTCGTCTACTTCTTCAAGGACATCGTCCGCATCGTCACCGCCTGGGTGCGCGGCCTGCGGAACAAGGAGGAGCGCTACCACCACGACTACAAGTTCGCCTGGTGGATCATCTTCGCCACCATCCCGATCGTGGTGGTCGGCCTGGCCGCCAAGCCGCTGATCGACGGCCCGCTCGCCTCCCTGTGGGTGGTGGCCGCCTCGCTCATCGTCGGCAGCGGCGTGATGTGGGCCGCCGACCAGATGGGCCGGCACAAGCGCGGCGAGGACGACACCGACCTCAGGGACGCGATGCTGGTCGGCAGCTCGCAGATCCTCGCCCTGCTCTTCCCCGGCTTCTCCCGCTCCGGCGCCACCATGTCCACGGCCCTGATGCTCGACCTCGACCGGGTCGCCGCCACCCGCCTGTCCTTCTTCCTCGGCATCCCCGCCCTCACCGGCGCCGGCATCTACGAGCTCAAGGACGCCGTCGGCTCCGGAGCGGGCGCCGGCCCGCTGGTCGTCGGCACGGCCGTCTCCTTCGTCGTCGCCTACGCGTCGATCGCCTGGCTGCTGAAGTACGTCGCCCGCCACTCCTTCAACGCCTTCGTCATCTACCGCCTGGTCGTCGGCGTGCTCCTCCTCGGCCTCCTCGGCACCGGCATCCTCGCCGCCTGATCGGCGCGCCTGTCCAGCCGGCGGCGACGGCCTGCCACCACGAACGGATCAGCGAATCACCGCACTCCGGACGTGACGCAGCGCCAGATGGCGCAGGGACCGCGCCGCCGGGGAGCGGTGGTGGGCGAGCGGCCCGATGCTGGGTGCACCGGACGCCCCGCCGCCCCCGCGGGCGTCCCTCGCCGCGCCCGAGGAGGCAACACGTGCCCGCATCCGCCCCCGCAGCCCGTACCGGACGGCGTGCCGTCCGGCGGGCCGTCGTCGCGGCCCTCGCCGCCGGAGCCGTGCTGACCGGCACGGCCGCGGCACCCGTCGCCGCCGGTGGCCCCCCGCCCGCCGGCCACGGTCCGCACGACGAGGGCCTCCGACGCGCCCTGGCCGGCCTGGTCGAGGCGCCGGGCGGACCGCCCGGCGCGATCGCCGTGCTCACCCGGGACGGTCACCGGCAGGTCTACCGGGCCGGCACGGCCGAGGTGGGCACCGGCCGGCCGCCCAGGGCCGGCGGCCACATGCGCGTCGCGAGCGCCGCCAAGGCGTTCAGCGGCGCGGTGGCCCTCAGCCTGGTGGACCGGCGCGCCCTCGCCCTCGACGACACGATCGGCGACCGCCTGCCGCACCTCCCCGCCGCCTGGCACGCCGTGACGCTGCGCCAGCTCCTCCAGCACACCAGCGGCCTGCCCGACTTCAGCCGGAGCAAGGCGTTCCAGGACATCGTCCGCGCCGACCCACGGCACCACTTCGACTCCCGCCGGCTGCTGGACTTCGTGGCCGACCAGGGCCTCGCCTTCCCGCCCGGCAGCCGCTACGCCTACTCCAACTCGGACAACATCGCCGTCGCGCTGATGGCCGAACAGGCCACCGGACGTCCGTACGAGGCGCTGCTGAACGACCTGGTGTACCGCCCGCTCGGCCTGCGCGAGACCAGCCTGCCGCAGGGCTACCGGCTGCCCCGCCCGCTCCTGCACGGCTACGACACGGCCCCCGGCGAGCCGCCCGTGGACGTCAGCGAGGCGATCAGCGCCTCCGGCGCCTGGGCCTCGGGCGGCATCGTCTCCACCCCGGCCGACCTCTCCGCCTTCATCGGCGGCTACACCGGCCCCCGGCTGCTGACCCCCGCCACCCGCCACGCCCAGCGGGACTTCCTGCCGGGCGGCGCATCCGAACCCGCCGGCCCCGGTGCCAACGCCGCCGGACTCGCCCTGTTCCGCTACACCACCCGGTGCGGCACCGTCCTCGGCCACACCGGCAACACCCCCGGCTACACCCAGTTCGCCGCCGCCACTCCCGACGGCCGACGCACCGTCACGGTCTCCGTCACCAGCCAGGTCACCCTCGACCCGGCCCTGCTCGCCCGGCTGCGGGCCGTCGAGGAGAAGTTCGTCTGCGCGCTGCTGGAGCGGGGACGGCCCTGAGTCCCGCTCAGCCGAGAACCGCGCCGGTGTAGCCGAAAGCGGGCGGGCAGGCGCCGGGCGGACCCGGGTCCCTGGCCGGCCCGGCCGGCCGATCCGGGCCGCTGGCGGACCCTGGCCTCCGGCCGGGCCGGGCCGGGGTTCGGGCCGGCCCGGCCGGGACCGGTGGGTTCGGCGACGGCTCAGGACCAGGACGCGGCCACCAACGACCGTTCCGCGGCCGCCAGGTGGACGGCCGAGGCGAGCCAGGCCCGTGCGTAGCCGTCGGCGGAGGCGTCGGACAGGCGGCCGAAGGCGTCGCGCGGGCGGCGGCCCGCCTCCGCCGTCAGCGCCTGCGCGAGCCGCGCCGCTCCGCCGAGTCCCGCCCGGGTCAGCCGGGCGACGAGCGAGGCCGCGTCCGACCCGCGGCCCGCCTCCGCCACGGCACGGCGACCGCCCGCGACACCCGTCTCCAGCAGGCGCCGCACGCGCCACAGGGGCGCGTCCGCCAGCGGGTCGGGGACCGCGGTCACCGTCCCGCGCACAGCGGCCGGCTCCGTCTCACGGGGGAAGTGCTCGCCCTGCAGCCGGTCGTAGCCCAGGTCGGCACGGCCCTTCCAGCCGTCCGGCAGCCGCAGCGTGGCCGACGCGCCCGGCACCGGCCCGACCGCCAGCGGCCGGAGCGTCGCCGCCCGGTCCAGGTCGGGACGGCCCAGCACGCGCAGCGCGAGCCCCGGGTGCTCGGCGATCCGGCGCAGGTTGACGGCGTGCGGCAGCTCCGGATGGGAGTGTGCCGGGCGCAGCCGCAGCAGCGGTCCGTCCCCTGCGACGCGGACGACGACACAGTCGCCGGCCGCCCCGAGCACCTCGACGTCGCAGCCCAGCAGACGCGGCGCCGTCCCCTCGGGCGCACCCGCATCAGCGGCACCGTCGCCGAGCACATCGGCCATCGCCTCCCGCACGGGCCGGGCGAAGAGCGCTGCGGCGGGCTCCTCGGACCAGTCCACTCCGCGCAGCGGCGTCGCGCCGACCCCGCGTCCGGCCCCCAGGCGACCGTCCGCGGAGACGGTCGCGCCCACGATCCGCAGCCCGCCGCGTGCCAGCCCGGCATGGTCGAGGACCGCGCCGCCGAGCGCCACCGACGCCGACCCCGCACCCTTCACGCGCGCGAGGCCGCCGGGACGCACGTCCGACACCGTGTACCCGGCGCCGTCCGCGCCGACGAGATGCGTGGTCACACCCCCGTACCCGGTCGCCGACAGCACCGGCTCCCGGCACAGCCCGTACACCCGCAGGCTGCCGCCCTGTTCGTAGACCCGCCGTGCCGAGCCCGCCGCACCCGCGTCGGCCGACCCGGACGCGAGCCGGGCGGCGCCGGCCAGCAACACGCGGAAGGCGTCCGCCAGGTCGCCGAGCCGTTGGCCCTCGCTCCGCTGTCGCGCGGCCCGCAGGCCCCGTACGACGCGCAGCGCGGCCGCCTCGGCCCGCGGCAGCCCCGCCAGCCGCGCGGTGTGGGCGGCGCGGAGCAGCTCGGCCTGCACCACAGCGCCACCCGCCGTCACACCTGCGGACAGCGCCTCGGCAGCGGCGTCCCACAGCGCCGCGGCGGCGCGGACCTGAGCGGCGGTGAGGGTGGTGGGAGCGGTGGGGGCGGCCGGCGTGGCCGCTTCGGCGCTCGCGCGTACGGGGCTCTCGCCGGCCGAAGGCGCCTCGGCGGTGGGCCGGGAGGCGGAGCTCGCCGCACCGCCGCCGGCGATGGGCGAGCCCTCCAAGGCCCCCGCGCCCGTGTGGGCTCCGGAGGCCTCACTCGTGCCCGAGCCCGTGCCGGAAGCTCCGCCCGCGCCGGCGGCTCCGCTCGTGCCCGTGCCACCCGATTCGCCCGAGTCGGCGGCCTCGCCCGTCCCCGTGCCGCCCGTTCCGCTCGTGCCCGCGTCGGGGTCCTCGCCCGCGTCGCCCTCCCCGTCGGAGAGCGGCGCCGCGCCGAGGACCGCGGCGCGGTGCAGGCAGCGCGGGGCGAGAAGACAGGTGCACACGGCCTGTTCCGCGCGGGTGACCGCGCCGGACGGGCCCGGGCGCAGTGTGACCGTCGCGTCCTCGCCGAAGCGGACCTCGACCGACCCGTCGGCCGCTGCGGCGGCCCGGTCGGCGCAGCCCGCGATCGCCGCGTCGAGTTTCTTGCGCAGCCGCGGGCTGAGCCGCTCGACGGCGTCGGCGAGGACGTCGGGGGCGACGGGAGGCAGGAGTTCGGTGCTCAACGGGGTTCTCCACGGAGGCGGTCGCCCACCCAGCGGGCGAGGGCGAGCGGGCTGAGGGCGGCCACCGGCATGCCGGCCGCGACGAGCTGGCGCGCCACCGAGACCGAATAGCGCGGTGTGCCGGTGTCGTCGAGTGCCGCGCAGCCCAGCAGATGGGCGCCGGAGGAGGCCAGGGCACGCACCTCGCCCAGCAGCCCGCCGAGCGGCGCGCCCTCCTCGAAGTCGCTGACCACGACGACGAGCGTGCGGCTCGGCACGGTGATCAGCGATCGTGCGTGCGCGAGTCCGGCCGCGATGTGCGTACCGCCGCCGACCCGGACCTCCAGCAGCAGCGACAGCGGATCGTCGACCCGGTCGGTCAGGTCGATCACCTGCGTGGAGAAGGCCAGGAAGTGCGTGGACAGGGTCGGCACCCCGCCCAGGACCGCGGCCGTCAGCGCCGACCAGATCACCGATGCCTCCATCGAGCCGGAGACGTCGACGACGAGGACCAGACGCCAGTCCGCCTCCTTGCTCGTCCGCGTGCTGAACACGGGCCGCTCCGGTACGACGACGAGCCGGCCGTCCTGCGTGCGGCGGGTGTGCGCGAGGTTGGCCCGCAGCGTACGGGCGAGGTCGAGGCGTCCGCCGGGCCGCCGGGTGGGGCGCGGGGTGGCCAGACCGGAGAGCGCCGGGCGCAGCCGGGTGGCCAGCTCCCGGGCGAGCTCGTCGACGAGCCGCTTCACCAGCGGCCGCAGCCGGGCGAGCTGGGCCTCGGGCATGCCGCCGACCAGGGACAGCACCGAGCCGAGCAGCTCCACCGAAGGCCGTACCGCCGCCGGATCGAGCTGCGCGAGCACGTCGGTGCGTCCCGCGTCGGCGGCCTCCGCGAGGACCTCCTCGCGTACGTCCGTGCCGAAGAGCGCCTCCAGTTCCTGCGCCCATTCCCGTGCGGTCGGGAAGGACGGGTCCTGGCCGCCGCCCTGCCCGGGTGCGCCGCCGTCCAGGTCCTGCGCGCCCTCGCCGCGCCCGCGGCCGTAGAGCTCGTCCAGGGCGTGGGCGTAGCGGCGTGCGTCGCCGGTGAGCCGCTCCTTGTGACGGCCCAGCAGCAGCCGCCAGCGGTCGGCACGGCCGAGCCGCCGGTCCGCGTCGCCCGAGTCGCCCGCGTCGGGCATGGGCGGGTGGACGGCCGCCGTGTCCGCGGACCCGGCGGAGCCGCCGTCAACCAAAGCCTCGACCGAAGCCTCGACCGAAGCCTCGGGCGAGGTCTCGGGCGAGGGAAGGAATGTGAGGCCGTCGGCCGCGTCCGTGCCCGGCAGGGCCAGGGCCTTCAGCGCGACCGATCCGGCCGCGTCGGCCGCCGCCCACAGGGCGAGCAGCTCGGGCGGGGCGTCGAGCGACAGGTCGAGCCGGTCGCCGAGCCGCTCCGTCACGGTGGTGAGGAGCCGCTCGCGCGCGGCCGGGGCGAGCGTGTCGAAGCCGCCGCGCAGGGCCGGGAGCCGGTCGAGGAACTCCTGGTCCGCCAGCGCGTCCACCCGGTCCATGAGCGGAACGAGCGCGTCCGGCGAGGCCTGGAGCAGCGGCCCGGCCGCCGTGAGCAGCCCGGCGAGACGCTTCGTCAGCGCCCGTCGCGTGTCAGGGGCGGTGGCCCCGTCGATCCAGCCGGCCGAGCGCTCGCCCAGACCGGCCGCGTCGTCCAGGTCGAGCAGCACGCGTACGGCCAGGGCGGCGCCCTGCATGAGCGGGGAGCCCTCGGCGGCCAGCTCGGCGAGGGCCCGGTCGAGCCGGAGACCCAGATGGCGTACGGCCGCACGGTCGGCCAGGGCCACCAGCGCCCCGGCGTCGGCGGGGCTGTCACTCCCGGCGAGGCCGGGCAGGGACCGTACGGCCGCCTCCAACAGCTCTTCCGTGAGCGCGCCGGCCGCCGTGCGGGCGGCCGGTGTCGTGCCGGGATAGTGACCGCGCCGCAGTCCCTCCAACAGGTCCAGGGCCTGCAGGAGTTCGGGCAGGCCGGCACTGTCGGGCAGTACGGCGGACGCCTCGCGCAGCCGCCCGTCGACCAGCTCGGGCAGGTCGCAGCGCGCGGCGGCGGACAGCCCGGCCAGAATCTGCTCCGGCGTGGGGCCACCCTCGGCGGCCTCGCGGCGCGCGGTGGCGGCGAGCGCGCCGGCGGCCGCCTGGGCCGCGGTCACCCCGCGCACTCCCGCGAGATCGAGGCGCGCCGGCACGGACGGCGTCCACGTCACTCGCCACTTCGTGCCGAGCGCCGTGCCGTCGCCCGTACCCGCCACGGCGAGCGGTTCGCCGTACGAGGCACCGATGACGAGGAGACGCTGGAGCAGCACCTCACGGCGGCCGTCCAGGGGCGAACGGAGCGGGTCGAGGCGCAGGTCGCGGCGTTCGGGGTCGTCCGGTCGGGGCAGCCGCAGCTCCGCGAGCTCGGCCTCGACGGAGGGGCCGAGACCGGACCGGGGTGCGTGCGGACTGATCCGGCCGCGCGCCGTACCGACGAACACGGCATCGAGCGCGCGGGCCAGGGCCCGGCCCCGGCCGAGCGGCTCGCCCTGGCCGAGGACGGTGCCGACGGCCTCAAGGAGCTCGCCGCGCCCGGGCGCTGGCAGCCCGCGCAGGGCGGCCAGGTCGCAGGCCAGACGCAGTGTCTCGGCGGCCTCGCCGGTCCCCGCGGTATGACCGGCGCGGCGCAACTCCCGGCACAGGCCGGTGATCGCGTCGGCAGCGGCCACCCGGATCCGCTCGGCGTCGCCGCCCGCGGTGAGCACGGCTTGCTGCCACAGCGGGTCACGGATCCCGGCGGGGTACCCGGACCGGGAGTCGAGCAGATCGAACGAGTACGGCACGAGCGACGTCACCGCCACGTCCGCATCCTCGGCCGGACCTCCGGCCCGGCCCGGCGCGGGCCGGGCCGGGACGCCCCGTCGCCCCGTCGCTCCGGAAGCGGGTCCCGCCCCGAAAGCCGGGCTCGCGGCCGCCGCCCCGGCCTCTGCCGCCCCGGCATCGGCTTCCACGGGGGAGCCCGACGGGCGCGACCCGGTCCGGGAGGGAAGAGCCTCGCGAGCCGCGTCGCCGTAGCCGGGTGCCGCACCGGCGGCTTGACCAGCCTCCGCGGCCTCCGCCGCAGTTGCTTCGTCACACACCCCGGAAGCCCCCGCCGCCGCCTCCGCCGACGAGAGCAGCGCGGGCGCGTGGAAGGCGCCGATCACGGCCGCCACCCGGCGGCCGTCCGACGCGGCGGAGGCGATCACCCGCCGCATCCGCTCCTCCCGCGCCAGGTCGGTGGCGGGGACGGCGGCGTCGCCGCGCAGGGCCCAGCCCACGCCCAGCGCGGCGCGGCGCACCGCGTCGGGGGAGCAGCCCGGAGCCAGTACCTCCACGGCACGGTCCCACAGGTCGTCGCCGTCACGGCCGGTCCCGGCGGCGGCGAGCGCCTCGGCGTACGAGCGCCGCCCCGGCCGAGTCCCGTCGCCGCGAACGGCATCGAGACCGGCGCCGGGAGAATCCCCGGCATCCGCCGAGCCACCGGCCTCCGGACGTTCCGCCTCACTGGCATCTGCCGAGCCCCCGGCGTCCGGACGTACCGCCTCACCGGCGCCCGCCTCGCCGCCGTCCGGCGCGCGCACCAGACCGGTGCCCTCCGCCGACCAGCCCGGATCGTCCAGAGGAAGGTCGCAGCACACGACCTCCACCCCGCGGTCCCTGGCCCAGCGGACCGCGGCGAGCTCCGGGGAGAAGTCGGCGAACGGATAGAACGACAGCCGTCCGCCCTCACCGGCCCCCGCCAGGGCGACGGGGGCGACGGTCTCGGGATCGGCGAGGTGCTCCAGCCAGGGCTGGAAGTCGGCCGGGAGCTCGACACAGACCACCTCGGCCCGCGCCTCCTCCAGCAGGGCGGGCACGACCGCGGCGAGAGCCGGACTGTGGTGGCGTACCCCCAGCAGGTACGGCGCGCGCGACGCGGCCAGCGTGTCCACGGCCGTTCGTGGATCGACGGTCGTCAACGCAGGCTCCCGCGCAGGTCCCAGAGCCGCCGCCACATCGCCGAGCCGGTCTCGGCGCGGCGGCGCACCGGGCCGTCCCAGTAGCCGAGGAGTCGCGCGTGGTCGGCGGGGTCGTCCTTGCGGACCACGCCCAGCAGGTGGCCCGGCAGCAGGTCGAGCACGTCACTGCCGGGCAGGTAGGCGGCCGCGACGCCCAGCGACGCCGCCACCTGCACGGCCTCGGCCGTGGACATGACCGTGCCGGGCCGCTCCACGTCCCAGCCCTCGGTGGAACGGCCGGAGCGCAGGTCGCGGAAGACGGTGACGAGGGCGTCCAGGACGGCGTCGTCGACTGCGAAGGCCGCACCCGCGCGCTGCACGGCGGCGACGGCCTGGCGGCGGATCAGGACCGCCTCGGCGTCGGCGTCGGCGATCGGGTCGACGGTCTCGAAGTTGAAGCGGCGCTTGAGCGCGGCCGACATCTCCGAGACGCCCCGGTCGCGCAGGTTGGCGGTGGCGATGACGGTGAAGCCGGGAGCGGCCCGGACCACCGCGTCCTCGGTGGCGGTCAGCTCGGGCACGCTGATGCGCCGGTCCGACAGAATGGAGACGAGGGCGTCCTGGACCTCGGGCAGACAGCGGGTGATCTCCTCGACCCGCACCACCCGGCCGGCCCGCATGGCGGCCAGGACGGGGGAGTCCACCAGCGCCTGCGGGGTGGGTCCCTGGGCGAGCAGCAGGGCGTAGTTCCAGCCGTAGCGGAACGCGTCCTCGGTGGTGCCCGCCGTGCCCTGCACGGTCAGCGCGCTCGTCCCGCTGACGGCGGCCGCGAGCAGCTCGGACAGCATCGACTTGGCGGTGCCGGGCTCACCGGTGAGCAGCAGCCCGCGCTCGCCGGCGAGGGTGACCACACAGCGTTCGACCAGCGCGCGCTCGCCCACGAACTTCGGCGCGATCACCAGCTTCGACGGCAGACCGGCGCGGCGTCGCGGCAGGGCGAGCTCCGCACCGTCGCTGCCGCAGACGAACGTGACGACCGCGCGTGGGGTGAGCGCCCAGCCGGGCGGCCGCGGGCCGGGGTCCTGGGCGGCGAGGAAGGCGAGTTCGACGGCGTGGCGTTCCTCGGCGGGCTCGCCCTGCCGGACGGGGGCGGTCTCTTCGGTGACGGTCATTCGGGTTCCTTCGGCATGGTGCGGCATACGCGTGCACGGGGGAGCGGGACAGGGGACGGGTTCGGGTACGGGAACGTGGACGGGACGGGGGGCCGGCGCGGCGCACCCGGGGTGGGCGCGCCGCGCCGGGCTGACGACGGGCAGCCGGTCAGCGGCGCCTCGGGTGCGCCGCGCGCCGGCGCCTCAGCGGCGCCGCCTCGTGCGCCGGACCTTCAGCTCCTCGAAGCGAGGGACGTCGCCGTCGAGGATCCGCTGCCACGCCCGGGCGAACAGCTCCGCGGCCGGTTCGGTCGGCACGAGAGCGCCCAGGACCGGCCGGGCGCCGGTGGCCGCCCCGTACATCGGCAGCTTCCACTGCTCGACGGGCAGGACGGGCGCCGACTGCTCGGCCCAGGCGCCGGGCAGGAACAGCGAGCGTCCGGCCCGGGCCCGTACGGCCGACACCACCAGGTCGGTGCCCGCCAGTTCGGCCCGCGCGGCCTTGAGCCGGGCCGGCTTCCATCCCGTCCACCGCGCGGTGGCGCGGTCCGTCGGGTCGGGCATGGCGAGCAGCATCAGATACAGCGTCGCCGCGTCGGCGCCCAGGCCGCGGGCCCCGGCGACCTCGGCCACGAGGCCGGGCACCGAACGCGACGGATCCTGCGGCCACCACAGCCCCTCGGCGTCCGCCTCGCCGGCCAGCGGCGCGCCCGGGTCGGCGAGGAGCCGGGCGAACGCCGGATCGTGCGCGCGCCGCAGGGCCGTCTCGACCGCGGTCGGCTGCTGATCGTCGCCGCGCAGCGCCACCAGGTACGGATCGGACCCGGTGGAGTCCAGCAGGGCGGGCCGTACGGCGGGCTGCGGCTGGCCGTCCTGCGTGGCCATCAGCACCGCGCCGTACCGCTCGTGGTCCGGAGCCGTCTCCGTCGGGGCGCCGGCCACCTTCCGGAAGTCCGCGAGGCTCGTGTAGTGCCCCGCGGAGAGCAGCAGTTCCGGCGCCGCGAGCCGCTGCCGTACGGCGGTCAGCGCGCCGGGCAGCGCCGCCCGTACCGGATCGCCCGCGGGCAGCCGGTGGGCCAGCCACGCCGTCAGGCTCATCGAACCGGTCAGCACCGCCGAGGTGAACGGCGCCTCGGCCGGCGCCACCGTCGCAGGATGGTCGCCCTCGATGCGCCACGCCACGTCGGCGCCGAGCTCCGGCGACGACGCCGGGTCGAGGAGCGCGGGGAGCGCCCGATGGACGGGCCAGCCGCTGCGCGCGCCGCGCGCGGCCTCCGCCGCCAGCCAGTCCGGCACCTGCCGGCGCCGGCCCACCTTCTCGTTCCACACGGCCGCCGCCGACACCACGTCCGGGCCCTCGCTCCACAGCCGCGCCGGGTCCTCGGGCAGGAGCGCCGCGAGCACCGCCCGCCGCACCTCGACGGAGAGGGCGCGCAGCTCGTCGCGGGCGTGTGCCGCCTCGGCCACCTTCAGTCCGAGTGTCCTGCGCAGCTCGGTCGGCAGGAAGTTGCTCTCCCAGCTGTCCACGTCGGGCATGCCCACGAGAACGATCCGGGCCAGCGCCCCGGACACACCGGTGAGCCGGCTGAACTCGTCGGCCGCCTCCGCCACGAAGGGCGCCTGCGCACGGGACCGCGCCTCCCGCAGGAAGGCGGACAGCCACCCGGCGCCGCGCGCCCGGTCGCCCACCGGCGCCTGGCCACGCACCGTGTAGGGGCCGGGCACCTCGAAACGGCCGCTCGGGTCGTGCAGCAGCGCACCCCACTCCCGCCCGTCGTCGACGCTCTCGGTGTGCTCGGTGAGGCCGAGCGCCGCGCCACCGCCCAGGGGCAGCACACTGCGGTGCGCGGCGTTGCGCGGCTGCCCGTCCGGGGTGTGCAGGTGAGGGGTCGCCAGGTGGACGCGGACCTGGCGCCAGTGACCGGCCGACTCGGCCGTCGAGGCCAGCCCGAGCGCGTCGACCCGGCCGAGGACATCGAGCAGCGCCTCCCGGTGCGCCGGGTCGCCGCCGGGCGCGACGGCCCGGTAGGCGATCGCCGCCGGCTCGTCCAGGAGCGAGACGAACGGCAGCCCGGTGTACGGCAGCGACGGCAGGTCGAAGTGCAGCCGGCCCGGCAGCGCCGCGGCGGCGGTGTCCGCCCGTACGGACGCCAGCGCCTCCAGGTAGCGGTGGGTCACGTCGCTGTCCACGCCGTAGCGGTAGTAGCCGGTGCCGACGACGCCGTGCAGCGCCTTGCCGATCAGCTGGTCGCTCGGTCCCGGGACCCGGACCTCCGCGGGCGCCGCGGCCGGGTCGAGCCGCGCGGCCACGTCGTCAAGCGCCTGCTGCTGCCGCACCGCGAAGCGCAGCACCTTCACCACACCGGCGATCAGCTCGGGCGCCGAGACCCGCGGCAGCGCAGCGCTCACGAGCCCCGGCAGGTCCGCCGCCCGCTCCGCGAGCGCCGCCGCCTTCAGCAGGGCGCCGGCCGACTCCGCGTCGGCGCCCCGCAGCGCCGCCGACCCCTGCGGATCACGCGCGCGCAGCAGGTACAGGTACGCCAGCGGCGGCAGGGCCGGACCCGCGGTCCCGTACAGCTCGTTGCGGTGGTCGCACTGCGCGGTGGCCGTCACCACACCCTCCGGGTCGCCGAGCGACAGCTCACGCCACTGCCGGGTCAGCGCCCGCGGCCGGTCGTCGCCGGGGAACGTCAGCGCGGCGACCGGCCTGCCCGCTCCCCCGGGGAGCGTGACGGACCGTCCGGTGGTGTCCTCGCCGTGGTGGCCGCCGCCGGGCAGCCGCACGACACGCCAGCCGAGGAGCCCGTCCTCGGACACCCCCTGCACCGCACCCGGCACCGCCGGGGCGGGCCGCAGCCAGGACGCCTCGGCGCACAGCTCGGCGCCGGGGGCGTGCCGCAGCAGCGCGTCGGCGAGGAAGCCGGGCTGCGAACGCCGGCCGTGGGCGCCCGACACGGGGTCGTACTCGAGCCAGCCGCCCGGGTCCTGACCGTCGCCGCCGCGCCCGTCACCGTTCTGCCACACCCAGTACGACGTGCCGTCGGACACCAGCGCGCGCTCCGCGGGCAGCTTCGTGTCGCCGCTGTGCAGGACCCCGCCGCCGGTGGTGCGGCCGCCGCCGGGCAGCTGCAGGCTGGGGTTCTCCGAACGCAGGGTCCAGTAGTCGGTGCCGGCGAGGTCGAACACCGTGTCGGGCGCGGTGTGCCAGTAGCCCCGCGGCTCGCCGCGGCCGTACGTGCTCCAGAACACCAGCAGCGCACCGTCCACGTAGTGGAAGCCCAACTGCCGCACGGACGTGGAGGGCACCCGGAGGTCGTGCGTGAGGACGGTCGAGTCGGCGTCGATGACGCGCACCCGCGTCGCGTTGGCCACGATGAGATACGGCCATGCCTCGACGACGGTCAGGCCGTCGGTGGAGTACCGCCCGGGCGCCAGCTCCGTCAGCGCCTCCTCCCACGCGGGCCAGCGCAGCTCCTCCCACAGGCCGCCCCGCAGGGTGCGCGCCACGGCCTCGCCGAGATCGGCACCGGCCGCGGCCGCGACCTCCTCGGGCGCGAGCGCGAGAGCCTCGGCCGGCAGCCACGAAAGCCGGTGGATCGCCTGCGGCAGTCCGGGCAGCCCGGCCGCCACCGACGAGACGGCCACCTCGCGCACCCACTCGGCGAGCATCGCGCGGCCCCCCGGCGAAGCGGCGAGTCGCCGCATCACGTCCGTACCGGAGGATCCGTCGTTGTAGCTGTTCGCCCCGCGCCCGAAGGCGGGCCGGAAGCGCGGGTCCGCCGCCAGCGCGACCAGGTCCCGCGGCTGCTCGCCGCGCGCCCAGTCCGACAGGTTCATGACGTTGGCACGCCGATGGCGGTCGGACTGCTCCTCGGGGTCGGCGACCGCGACCTCCAGCGAGAGCAGGAGGTCGAGCAGGTTCACGTCCTCGACACCGATCCGCAGGAACCGCTCGCCCTCGGGCCGTGCCGCCACATCACCGCGCAACCGGCCGGCCGCCCGCGCCACCAGCTCCAGCAGGGCCGGCGGCGTGTGCCGCGGCCCCCAACCGCGGTGCCGGGCGGCGTGGAAGCGCTCCAGCCAGCCCGCCGCGCCGTCGGAGCAGCGCTCTTCCTCCGGCAGCTCCGCCTCCGTGAGACCGGCGTCGGCCCCGGAGTCCGTCAGGATCCCCAGCCACAGCTCGCTCATCTCCCCGTCGTCCGCGGGCGGGGTCATCGACAGCAGCGTGCCCCGTACGGACGGCACGCGCCGGGCCAGTGCGACCAGCGCGCCGCGGTGCGACTTCCACCAGCCGGCGGCGGCCCGCAACGTGGCCGGCAGCGGCAGGAGTTCGGCGAGATAGTCCTGCTCCGCCTCCGTCCCGGACAGGCCGGCGGCACGGGCCAGCCGCCTCAGCTCCGTCGCGGCCTGCGCGGACGGCGCGAGACCGCCGGCGGTCCGGCGCACGCACAGCCGCCGGAACCGCTCGTAGGCCTCCAGTGGCGCGAGCCGCGCCGACAGCTCCTTGCCGTATCCGGTCAGGACCTTCACCGGCAGCGCGCCGGCCAGGGCGAACTCCAGGAACACGGCGTCGAGCCGGTCCTCGTCGACCGTCAGCCCGTGCTGCGCCTCGCTCGTACGGGCGCGGCCGAACAACTGGCCCGCGTACGTGGCGTTCTCGACGCCCAGGAAGATCCGCGCGGCCTGCTCGTAGAAGACCGGGAGGAAGTGCGGGACGGCCGAGGCGAGCCGCCCGGCCAGCTCCTGGCAGGCGTCCAGCGCCGCCTTGGGCTTGGTCCTGGCCTGCCGGGCCAGCCGGTCCAGCTCCGGCACGACCGCCAGGGCGTGGTGACCGTCCTCCGGGTGGTGGACCAGCACCCACTCCGGGAAGCCGAGTTCCTGACGCCGCCCGAGACCGACCACGGCCGGCTCGCCCTGCGGCTCCAGCCCCAGGAAACCGGCGGCGAGGTCCTCGGCGGGCCCGAGTTCGGCCGCCGCCAGCCGGACGACGACCCGGTCCTCGCCGAGCACCGCGTGACGGTAGGCCCGCGCGGTCAGCTCGACCGCCGAGGGGCCCGCTCCCCGCGCGTCGGCCGGCAGCACCGCCCCCGCCGCGAGCAGCTCCTTCTTGTCGTTCTCGCCGATGCCGGTCACGCGTCCCCACCCTCTTCGATCGTGCGGCCGGCGTACAGCGCCGCGGCCATGCGCATCCCCTCGGACCAGGCCACCGGCCCGACCTCGCCCAGCCGCACCGCGCGGCCGTCCTCGTCGTGCCAGCTGAGCCCGCCGGTCTCCGACTCCCCGTCCCAGTACGGCTCGCCGATCCACACCGACGCCACCGTGCCGCGGCCCCCGTCGCGCACCTTGCACGTGGCGTAGCCGCCGGACACCCGGTAGCCGAGGGTCGTGGCGCGCGCCGCGAGACCGAACCGCGAGGCGAACTTCCCGCCCGCGTAGTCCCGCACCTCCGTCGCCGACTCCGTCCGCCCGGCCCCCGGCGCATCCGCCCTGTCCGCCGCCGGCCTGACCCAGGTGGCCCGGTGGATCTGCTCCACCCGCTGCGTGATGCCGAGGTCGGCCGCGAAGTCCCGTACGTCGTCCAGGTCCGGAAGGAGCACGGGATGAGGAAGCGTCACCGTCCGCGGCGACAACCGCACGGTCTCCCCGTCGAGGTCGACCACCTTGAGCTCCCCGTCCGCCGTGACGTCCCGCAGGAAGCCGACCTCGTCCGGATCGTCGCCCACGACGGCCATGTCCCGCAGCGCCGCCCGCCACGCCTCGTCCTGCCACACCCGGGCGATCAGCTCGGTCGGAACCGGCAGCGACGACACCATCCACGCGTCGACCTGCGCCACGCACGACGCCGCATGCCGGTCCAGCCACTCGGCCAGCCGTCGCAGCCGGTCGACCTCGGCACTGTCGCGCAACGCCTTCGGCAGCGTCTTCAACTGCCGTCCCCCGACGCGCCGTGCGACCACACGCCCGTCCTCGAGGGTGATCTCGTACCCCTCACCCGCTGCCAGCCACGCCATCAGCCGTGCCCCTCCGCCTGTCCGTTCACATGTCAGCGCAGCCGGAACCAGAGGCACGAAAGCCCCTGAGCTGCGATATGTGGGGAGACTAACGAGGCCCACTGACAACGCGGGTGGGACGGTCGCGGCTCGCTGACGAGGGAACGGACGAGGGAGGGGAGGCGGACGAGGGAGGGGAGACGGACGGGGGAGGGAACGAGGGAACGGCGGGAAGGCAGCGGTGGCGAAGGCGACGACCGGCGCGTGCGAGGACGTGCGGGTGTCCCGGGCCGTGGCGGAGGCCGTGATGGCCGACGACCTGCGCGTGCGTAGGACGTGCGCCGGAACCTCAACGGGGCGTGAGCGTCCGGCGTCGGCACCGGACACTCACGCCCCGAGACGGCAGGGCCGCGGTCCCTACCCGCCGCGCCGCACGCGGGCGGCCTTGCGGGCCTCGGCCGTGCGCCGTGCCTCGGCGGACTTGCGGGAGTCGTTCTTGGCGCGGCCGGGCTTGCCCGGGACGGTGCCCATGCCCCGGAACGTGGCGCCGCGCCGGTCGCCGCCCGCGCGGCCGGACGTGCCGCCGTCGGGGGTCTGCGCGGGGGTCCTGGCTCCGGTGATGCGGCGCAGCTCGGCGTCGCCGGGGCCGGCCTTGGTGATCAGGGGCCGGACGCCCGCGTCCGCGAGGAGCCGCGCCATGTCACGGCGCTGGTCGGGCATGACCAGGGTGACGACGCTTCCGGACGCCCCGGCCCGAGCCGTACGGCCGCCGCGGTGCAGGTAGTCCTTGGCGTCGGAGGGCGGGTCGACGTTGACGACGAGGTCGAGGTCGTCGACGTGGATGCCGCGCGCCGCGACGTTCGTCGCCACCAGGACGGTGACCGCACCGGTCCGGAAGCGCTCCAGGGTGTCCGTGCGCTGCGGCTGGGACTTTCCGCCGTGCAGCGCGGCGGCCCGCACCCCGCTGTCGACCAGGTGCCGGGTGAAGCGGTCGACGGAGTGCTTCGTGTCCAGGAACATGATCACGCGCCCGTCGCGCGCCGCGATCTCCGTGGCGGTGGCGAACTTCTCGGCACCGTGGACGTGGAGCACGTGGTGCTCGACCGTGGATCCGGTCTCGTCGGTGACGTCGACGGCGTGGACCACCGGGTCCTGCAGGTAGCGGCGGACGAGCTGCTCGACGTCCCGGTCCAGCGTGGCCGAGAACAGCATCCGCTGCCCGTCGGGCCGCACCTGGTCGAGCAGCTCGGTCACCTGCGGCAGGAACCCCATGTCGGCCATCTGGTCGGCCTCGTCCAGGACCGTGATCGCCACCTGGTCGAGCCGGCAGTCCCGGCGCTCGACGAGGTCCCTGAGCCGGCCCGGAGTGGCGACCAGGACCTCGGCCCCGGCCCGCAGCTCGGTCGCCTGCCGGCCCGACTGCAGTCCGCCGACGACAGTGGCGAGGCGCAGCCTCAGGGCCCGGGCGTACGGCGTGAGCGCCTCGGTCACCTGCTGGGCCAGCTCGCGCGTCGGTACGAGGACCAGAGCGAGCGGCTTCTTGGCGTCCGCGCGCCGCCCGGCCGTGCGCGCGAGGAGCGCCAGCCCGAAGGCGAGCGTCTTGCCCGACCCGGTGCGCCCCCGGCCGAGGACGTCACGGCCCGCGAGCGCGCTCGGCAGCGTGGCGGACTGGATCGGGAACGGGGCGGTGACGCCCTGGGCGGCCAGCGTCGTCAGGACCGCCTCCGGCAGGTCCATGGCGTCGAAGCGGTCCGCGGCCGGGAGCGGCGGGGTGCCGGTGGAGCCGGTGAGATCGGCGAGGCCGGAGAGATCTCCCGTACGGTCCGAGCGGTTCATGGGTGCCATGCCTTCTTCGATGGGGTGCCCGTCAAGGAAAACACGACGGGGACGGGCGGGCCGAATCCCCCGGATGATCAGGCCGTCAAGAGCCGGATGATCGGGCGAGCCGGTCGGACGAAACGGTCCGGCGAGTCGGTCGGACGGTCGGTCGGACGAAACGTCGGACGAAACGTCGGACGAAGCGGTCGGACGAAGCGGTCGGATGGTCGGTGGAACGAGCCGGTCGGATGGTCGGTCGAGCCGGGCGGACGTGAGGAACCACGCGCGACGACCCGGTCCGTGGCGCAGCGGACCGCCAAGGACCGCGCCCGCTAGTCGGCCTCCAGCACCGGGGATCCCTCCGGCCGGCGCGATGCGGAAGCCTCCGCACCCGCCGTCCCGGGCCGGGTCCGCTCGGCCCATGCGGCCACCGGAGGTCCTGCCGCGCCCAGGCCCGCGAAGAGCAGCCCGAGCAGCAGCCATCCGGTGTGTCCGAGTCCGAGGACCGCTCCGGTCAGGATCAGCGGGGCGAGGGCCTGGCCGGCGTCGAAGCCGATGCCGAAGAGGCCCTGGTACTGCCCTTGGGCGTGGTCGGGCGCGAGGCCGAAGCCGAGGGCGAAGCCGCCGGACGACTCCCACACCTCTCCGAGGCTGTGCACGCACACGGCGAGGACGGCGAGCACCGGTGCCACCCATGCGGGAACGTCGGCGGTCAGTGCCATGAGCGGACAGCCGACGAGGAACATGAGCCCGGCGAGACGGAAGGCACGGCCGCCCTGCCGCGGCGTCTCCACCTTGGAGCCGAGCCGGCTCTGGAGCAGCACGCAGACGCCGCTGTTGGTCGCGTAGACCGCGGCCACGGTCCAGCGCGGTGCGTCGGTGTGGGCGGTGAGCCAGATCGGCAGGAGGAGGGAGATGGTCTGGTACTGCAGGCTCATGGCGCTGTAGAGCGCGACGAAGGACACGTAGGGCCGGTCGGTGAGGACGGACCACTGACGGTGTTCCTTGGGTCGGGGCAGCGGCTGGTACTTCGGGATGCCCAGGAAGGCGATCAGCCCGGCGAAGGCGAAGCTGGCGGCGTTCGCGAGGATCAGCGCGGTGTAGGCGGGGCGCGTGTCGACCTGGATGGCGACGGCCGCGCCGAGGGTGCCGACGACGAAGCCGAGATTGACGAAGGTCCGGAGCCTGGCACGGAAGGCGGCAGGACGTTCACCGCCGACCCTCGCGACGAGCGCACCGCTCGCGGCGCTGCCCGCCGTGGCGGCCAGCCGGTCCAGGGTGGCGACGAGCGTGAACGCGAGCCAGCTGTCGATGAGGACGAAGGCCGCCATGGTGACGGCCTGCAGGACGAGGCTGGTCAGCCAGACGGTGCGGGGCCCGTACCGGTCGGCCAGATTCCCCGCCGGTAAGCCGACCGCCAGGCCGCAGAGGCCGGCGATCGTCAGGCCCGCTCCCACCTGTGTGGCGGGCAGGTGCACCACGAGCGTGAAGTAGAGGATGGACGCGGTGTTGAAGAGACCGTTGCCCACTCTGCTGACGAAAGTGGCGGTGATCAGAGCCCGCTGCGGACCCGGGTCCGAACCGCCGGATGCCTGTTTGGAAACCCTCTGCCTTTCCCCCCTGGTCATCATGCCGGTCAGGCTAACAGGGGCATTTCACAGCGCTGTTCAGGCTCATCGGGGGAGCGAGGCGCCGCACAGCGTGGTCCGGGGCTGGGGCTGGGGCTGGGGCTGGGGCTGGGGTTGGGGCTCGGGTCGGCTCCGTAGCCGAGGCCGGGTCCGACGGGCAATCCATTCCTTCCCGGCGTGCGTACTCATGGACAGGAACCCCTCGCATGCCCAAGTGCTCCGCGGAAGGAGAAGTGATCATGAATGCCCTGAAGCGCGTGGCCCTCGCGGTGGCCTCTGCCGCTCTCATGGCGGGCACCGCGGGTATCGCCGCGGGCCCCGCTTTCGCCGGCCAGCCCGGCCAGTCCTGTGAGGACCAGCCCACCCGACCGGGCCAGGCCATGTCCGCCCCCGGTTCCGCCTTCAACCCCGACGGAGTCGCGGGCACCAAGTACGCGGGCACTCAGCCCCAGAACTCCGTCAACCCCAAGTCCGTCTCGCAGTACGACGTGGCCTGCTTCCAGGTCTCGACCCACTGACAACCCTGCCCCGAAGGGCCCCCGGACCGACCGAGGAGGAGGTCGGCCGGGCCTCGCGTCACCCGCACACGCGGTGTGACGGGACCGCCCGAGCCCCGCTACCGGGTGTGCGGAAGCTCGTTGATCAGTGCTGTGGCCGTCAATCGGCGACGGCACCGAGACGAGGAGAAGCGCATGACGGACACGGACACGGTGGAGGGCTCGGCGGTACGGGAGGGGAGCCCGGACTCCGCGGTCGACCGGGTCGCGGACTTCTACGGGGCCTACATCGACGCCATCGACGACGGCACCGACGACCTGGGCTCGGAGCTCCGCTCCCACTACCTCACCGAGGACCTCCGGCAGCGGCTGGCCGCCTGGGAGGAGGCCAACCACGCGGACGGCGTCCTGCGGGCGCAGGACGTGCCCACGCGGTGGGAGGTGCGCTACCACGACTCCGGTGCCGGGCACCTGTTCACCACCGTCACCCTCACCTGGGGCACCGGCCCCGACGCCGGGCACACCCGACTGGCGGTGCAGAGCGATCTGAGCACCAAGCTCATCTCCGACATCGAGGACGCCTGACGTAGCCGGAAACCCGAAGACGGCGGGTCGGGCCGCCGCGCGGCGTGGTCCCCGCCGGGATCCCGTCCGATCGCAGGATCGGGCGGGATCTTCGTCGTTCCAGGGTCTTCTCGTTCGGCGTCGGCGATTGACCTGGCGCCGGCGCCGGCGTCGGCATCGCTGCTCGCGCGTGAGACGCGCGCCTTGCGCGCCTTGGATCGCGTGCCTCAGATCGCGCGTCGTAGCGCGGTCTCGACGGCATCGATCAGCGGATCGCCATCGGACCGTGGGTGCCGCGCGAGGCCGAGCTCGACGTCGGGCAGCGCGGGCAGCGCGTCCGCGTCGTGGCACGCCATGGCCGGTTCGATGTTGCCGGGCATGAGCGCCGCGACGCCGAGCCCGGCGCGTACGGCGGCGAGCACGCCGACCAGGCTGTTGCTCTCGAACGTCACCCGCCAGGGCCGGTCGCCGCGTTCCAGGGTCTCCAGCACCGCCGTACGCCACGAGCACGTGTTGGCGAACAGCACCACCGGCAGCGGATCGTCGGCCACCTCCACTCCCTGGCCGATCGCCCAGACCAGCGGCCGGCGCACCGTCCAGCGCGGCGGTCCGGGCAGGGCCGCGACCTCGTTGAGCACGAGTTGGACGCGGCCCGTTTCGTACGCCTCCCGCATCGCGGCGTCGGCCATACCGAGCACCTCCAGGGTCGCGCCGGGGTGCAGCCGGGCGAGGTCGGCGAGGACCTGCGGAAGCCGGGACGCGGTGAGGTCTTCAAGGAGCCCGATGCCACAGCGGCCGCTCAGCGTGCGCCCGGTCTCGGTGAGTGCCTGTGCGGAGAGCGCGAGGATGCGTTCGGCGTACGGCAGCAGCTCCTCGCCCGCGCGGGTCGGCGTCACGCCGGACGGCGACCGGTGGAGGAGCGGGCGGCCGATGGTCCTTTCGAGCTTGCGCATCTGCTGGCTGAGTGCGGGCTGAGTCTGTCCGAGCGTGGTCGCGGCGCGACTGATGCTGCCCGCCCGCACGACGGCGACGAAGGACCGCAGCAGCGCGGTTTCAAGATCCCTGGCCATAACGATTGATTATGTCGGCGACAGCGAATCAACCACTACCTATGTCCTGGCCGAAGGACCTAGCGTCAAGCGAGTGACCGGATACCGACGGATCCTCGCCCTGCCGGGCATGGCATCGCTGCTGGGCGTTTCCTTCCTCGCCCGTACCGCCGTCACGGCCGCCGTGATGGCGCTGACGATGCAGGTCGTACGGGGTCTGAACATGAGCTACGGGTCAGCCGGCGCCGTCGCCGCGGCCCTGACCACCGGCCTGGCGCTGGGCGGGCCCCTGCTCGGCCGCGTGATCGACCGGCGCGGCCCGCGCGCGGTGCTGCTGGTGACCGCCCTCGTGCAGGCCCTTTTCTGGCTGAGCGTGCCGGTCCTGCCGTACCCGGCCCTCCTGGGTGCTGCCCTCGGGGCGGGTCTGCTGATGGTGCCGGCCCAGTCGGTGACCAGGCAGGCGATCGCCGCGGCGACGACGCCGGTACAGCGCCGGGCCGCGTTCGCGCTGGAGTCGGTGCAGGGAGAACTGTCGTACATGGTGGGCCCGGCGGCCGTGATCCTGTGTGCCGCGCACGTGTCCCCCGGGGCCGTGGCGTGGGGGCTCGGCGCCGCGATCGCCGTCGGCGGAACCGGGATCGCCCTGCTCGACCCGCCGCTGCGAGCCGAGGCCGGGACGGTGCACGAGGGGAGGGCCGAGGCGGAGGTGGTGGCGGAAGCCGGCGCGGCCGGGCCGCGGCGCGCACGGCGCGCGTGGCCGGGCGCCGGCATGATCGCCGTACTGACGATGGCGTTCGGTGCGACGACGCTGCTCGGCGGCGTCGACCTCGCCGTCGTCGCCACGCTCCAAGAAGCGGGTCAGGTGTCCTGGGCGGCCGCTGTCGTCGCCGTGCTCGGCACGAGCTCGGTCGTCGGCGGACTGGTCTATGGCGCGCTGTCCCGCTCGCTGCCGACGTGGCTGCTGCTCGGCCTGCTCGGGCTCGTGACGATTCCCGTCGGGCTCGCCCACGACTGGCCCTGGCTGTGCGTGGCCGCTGCCGGCACCGGGTTTCTCACCGCGCCGACGCTTTCCGCGGTGGCCGACGCGGTGAGCCGACTGGCGCCCGCGGGCGGACGGGGCGAGGCGATGGGCCTGCAGTCCTCGGCGCAGAGCGCGGGGTTCGCGCTCGGATCCCCGGTCGTCGGTGTGGCGATCGACGCCTCGGCGCCGGCGGGCGGCTTCGCGGTGGCGGGTCTGGCCGGCCTCGCGGCCGCGCTGACGGGCTGGCTGCTGTCCCGGCGGAGGGTCGCGGGATCGTCCCGGCGGAGGGTCGCGGGATCGTCCCGGCGGAGGGTCGCGGGATCGTGCCTCAGTCCCGATCGGACCGCGCCCTCAACCCGTCCATCACCAGGTGGAAGAGGTGTTCCCGGCGCTCGGCGAGCGACGGGGCCTGGTCGGTGATCCAGCTGAGGGCATTGGCCAGCGCGAACAGATCGATCGCGGTCACCTCCGGCCGGATCCGCCCCGATTCCTGAGCCGCCGCCAGCAGCCGGCCACCCGCCTGGCGCATCGCCAGACAGTCGGCGTGCAGCGGCGATTGCGGGTCGCTCAGCGTGGCCATCAGGGTGGCCGGCAGACCCTGGTAGGCACCCGCGCCGAGCGTGAACTCATCAAGCCACTCGGTCAGCGCACGCTCGGCCGGGGCGGTGGTGGCAAGCACGTCCGCCCGTTCGGCGAGGTGCGTGAAACGCCGGTGCAGCAGGGCCTCCAACAGCGCGTCCCGGTTCGGGAAGTGCCGGTAGAGCGTGCCGAGGCCGACGCCGGCGCGGCGCGCGATGTCCCGCAAGGAGGCCAGGGTTCCCTGCTCGGCGACGGCCTCCGCCGCCACTTCCAGGATGCGGTCACGGTTGCGCTGCGCGTCGGTGCGCGGCGCGCGCCGTTCGCCGGGGCGTGACTCGATGGACATGAGGGAACCTCACCTTTGACAAGCGGAGCACTGCTCCGGTTACCTGTTCCGGAACAGTGCTCCGGATTCTATCGGGGGCGCTCCACTATGGGATTCGGGGAGGAACCCATGAGCACGGCAACGATGCGAGCCGTCCGGCTGCACGCCTTCGGCGAGCCCGATCAGCTGGTCTACGAGGAGGTCGCCCGGCCCGAACCCGGCCCGGGCGAGGTGCTGGTGCGCGTCCACGCGGCCGGCGTCAACCCGCCCGACTGGTACGCACAGCGCGGCTTCGAGAACTTCCCGGCCGAATTCCGACCCGCCTGGACGCCCCCGCTCATCCTGGGCAGCGACATCTCCGGCGTCGTCACGGCTCTCGGCCCGGGCGTCACCGAGTGGCAGGCCGGCGACGAGGTCTTCGGCCTGATCAACTTCCCCGGCCGCGGCTCCGGGTACGCCGAGTACGTCGTCGCACCCGCCGCCCACCTGGCCCCCAAGCCCGCCACCCTCGGGCACGTGGAGGCCGCCGCCGTACCGATGGCCGGACTCACTGCCTACCAGTACGTCTTCACCCACCTCCGCGGCGACGTCGGCTCCACCGTCCTGATCAACGGCGCGGCGGGCGGCGTCGGCCACTTCGCCGTCCAACTCGTCAAGGCGGCCGGCGCGAAGAGCGTCATCGCCGTCGCCTCCGGCCGGCACGAGCGGTTCCTGCTCGACCTCGGCGCGGAACGTTTCGTCGACTACACCCGGACGCCCCCGGAGGAGCTCGCCCACGACGTGGACCTGCTCATCGACACGGTCGGCGGCCCCGACGCGCACCGCCTCCTGCCCACCGTACGGCGCGGCGGCCGGATCGCACCCGTCTTCCTGGGTGACTACCACCGCGACCGCGCGGCCGAACTCGGAGTCCTCGTCAACGAGGCCCTGTGGCAGGTGCGCTCGAACGGCGCGGACCTGACCGAGCTGGCCACCCTCATCGACACCGGCCAGGTGCGCGTCGCCCTCGACACCGTCTTCCCCTTGCACGACGCGGCCGCCGCCCACACGCGCGCCGAGCAGGGCCACCTCCAGGGCAAGATCGTCCTGAGCGTGGAGGGGGAGGGCCTGCGGTGAATGCGATGGCCGCAGCCACTCGCTGAAGGCTGTGACGAGGACGGTGGCCTCGCACTGAGTACGGAGCTTGATCACGTGATGTCGGCCGGTCGTCCATGACCAGACTGGTCGCGGTCATCCCGCCTGGGATCGAGACGGGGCGGCCCGTGGGCGGGCGACCTGGGCGCGGTTGCGGGCCCGGACGGCCCGGCGCTCCCCGGCCTCGGCGAGCACCGTGGCTCTCGCCTCCTCTCCGGCGTCGAATGGCGCCGGAGAGAAGCGGTCGCTGGCTCTGACGTGCCGTTCCCAGTCGTCCTGCCAGAAGTCCACCGTCCAGCCCGGCCACACCTCCGATACCCGGTACGCCTGTGGCGAGGAAAAGAGTGACCACCAGCCCACACGGCGGCGTTCCAGGTCGAGGTGGATGCCGGCGTTGACGTGCAGGCGGCAGACTCCGTGCCCAGGAGCGTCCGCCAGGCGGTGGAGCAGGGCGGCTCCCTCGCTGACGGGGTGGTCGAAGGCATCAGAGGCGACGTGGCAGCGGCCGGTGCTGACCGTGATCACCACACCGCCTGGGTCGGGCCCGGACAAGTCCTCCTCGCCGGGGGCGAGGAGCGGGGCCGCGGAAACGTCCGCATCGCGGCAGCGGACGTACTCCGGGTCCAGCCCGACGTACTCACGCAGTTCGGCCGGGCCGTCGTACAGCCAGCGGACCTCCCAGCCCGGCCATGCCGCTCGGATCAGCTCGAACATGGCCGCGCGGTGGCGGAGCTCAGTGCTGGGCCCCTCCCAGGCGAAGAACAGGAGCACCTTCCGGCCGAGGTCGATCAGTATCCCGCCCTGGGCCATGGTGTCGTCCAACCACCAGCCGTCTTGCCGGAGTCCGGGAAGCGCGGCGAGAAGCGGCGCGGGTCCTTCCAGCAGGTCGAGGTCGATCCCGACCGCCCAGCCGGTCCGGTACAACTCATGCGTGCCGTTCTCGCGGACCACGATGATGTTGGCTCTGTCTCCCATCGGGTCAGGATGACCGGGCGGAGAGCTGTCGGCCATCCGTTTTGCGGCGGCCTGGAGTCTCCGGTGTCCAGAAGCGGCGAGGTTCAGGGCCGAGCAACAGGGCTTTGTGTCGTTAACACCTCGTCCGACACCCGCGGCACCCTACGGGAGATCCACTGCAGCCAATTTTGTGCGCACAGAGAACACTTCGACGGCACCGCCAGGCAAGCATCGTTTACGCGAATCCGTAACTTCTGCACGTACGGGGCCTATCTGCAACTGACGGCCGACAAGCTGCATCAAGGGAGTAAGTCATGAGTTCCCAGGTGAAGGCATTCGGGTTCGGCATGCCGTGGGAATCGTTGTACGGGTACAGTCAGGCCACCCAGGTCGGTGACACGGTTTATGTGTCGGGGCAGCTGTCTCATGACGGTCGTGGCAACTTCGTGGGTGCCGGCGACTTCGAACTGCAGGTCCGCACCTCGCTGGAGAATCTGGACCTGATCCTGAGGCAGTTCGGGGCCGAGCGTGGCCAGATAGCAGAGACCACGGTTCTGGTGAGAAACCTGCGCGAGAACTTCGACACGACGGCACGCCTCCACGCCGAGTACTTCGGGGAGCACCGGCCCGCCAGCACGGTCATGGGCGTTTCCGACTTGGCGCTGCCGGACCAACTCGTCGAGATCGGCGCGCTCGTGCGTCTCGATGTGAAGCCATAGGTGAGGAGTCCGGCTTGGTTCCTTCAATGAGCGTCCTTCATCCTGAATAGCCGCAGGTCGGGAGGGTATGGATGGCTTGGATGACGGTGCCGATGCGGCGGGTGGAGCATCTGGCCCGCCGGAGTGGTGGCCAGGTCTTCAGCTGTGCGAACGCACCTCTCCGGGAGCCCGCAGCCGAGCGTGATCGCGGTTGAACTGCTGCTAGTGCTTGAGTTGTTCGCGATGGTGGTAATAGGAGCGCGAACGGTGGCGCCGGCTCTTTGATAGGCCTGGTCCGCGAGAACGAGGATCTGCCGGGTCAGGCCCCCGCCTGGACGATGCCATGAGCCCGTGCTGCGGTCAGGTCGTTGGCGCGCCCCGGTGCCGCTCGGGAGAACCAGAGTGGGGTTCCGTCCGGACGCGCGATGACCCGGTCGTTCATGCTGCGCTTCTTGTTTTGGGAGTAGTACGGCTTGTCGGCGGCGATGCGGTCGGTGGGGACGAGGGTGTCTGGGTGATGAGGAAAGGAGCGGCGTAGGCGATGCCGGCCTCGACCGGGATCCGTATCTCGCCGTTCCCTTCCGGGGTCTCTTCCACAGGACACAGCTCGCACGTCAGCACGTCAGCACGTCAGCACGTCACACATCAGCGATCAGGGCATAGCGCTCATCGTCCACCGGGCCACCCCAAAGGTCCGGTTCATCGCTGAGCGGTTCCATGCGCAGGGCGGAAACAAAGGGGCTCACGGCCGCCGCCAGTTCCTTGGCGCTGATTCCGCCGTTCCAGGGCAGCGATTCGGCGCCGGCAACGTACGGCACACCCTCCTGGCCCGCCTCCCGCCACCTTCCTTCGATCAGCACAAGCCGCCCTCCCGGACTCAACCGGGAGACCCACTCACGCAACGCAGCCTCGGGATCGGGCAGCGTCCATACGAGATGCCGCGACAGCACGACCCCGAAACGCTGTTCCCCCGTCGGCGGCATCATGGCGTCGCCCACCAGGAAACGGCCTTCGAGACCGGCGGCGCCGAACTTCTCGCGCGCCTGGTGGATCATGTTCGGTGCCAGGTCGACTCCGGTCACCCGGTGCCCGGCTTCGGTCAACAGCGAGGACATCGATCCCGTGCCGCAGCCGATGTCGAGAACATCCACGGGACCGGACGGCATCCAGGAGTGCAGGAGCCGAGCCCAGGCAGCGCGGGTGTGGTCGGCCCGCAGTCCGTGGTCGGGCTCGTCGTCGAACGACGCCGCAGCGGCGTCCCAGTACGCAGTGATCAAAGCAGTGCGGTCGGTCATGCGCAGATGTTCTCAGGAGCCACTGACCGTGTTCACGGCATCCGGCAGCGATCGTTCGGCTCGTTTGGAGCCAGTCTTCCGGCCCGGCGCACGCGTGACGGAAGTAGTTTTGGGAACGGCCGCCGTCGGGTGCGATTCGTCGACGATCCACTGAGGGAGGGGTAGGGGCCGGCGCACGCCGTCCCCTACCCCCGGAGCCGAGGGGGCAGTCACGGCTCGTGTACGGGTCGTCATTGCGAGTCGGACGACCTGTCCGCCGTCGTCGTCGGTCAGTTGCCAGGTTCCCGTACCGGAAAGACGCCAGCCGTCCTCGAAGTCGAAGTCCTGCCCATCAAGTTTTTCAAGAAGGGCCGTTCCATCTTTACGAAGCACCACACGGGTCCCCTCGACGTTCTCCCACCCCCCAGCGACTTCGGCCGCCGTGGCGTCGTGGAGTCCTGTCCCCTCGTAGTACTGATAGGGGCCGGCGCACGCCGTCAGAGCGGTCAAAACCACCATCAAGACACCGAGGGCGGCTCCTCGCACACGCCGTCTACTTCCGCCCACCACCAGGATCTCCCACCCTCAGCCTCCGCATCAGCTCACCGATCGAGGCGACGGTGGAGAGATATCTTGCCAGACGGGTTGAACGTGTTCAACGGACCGCGCGTACTCGTCCCGCGCGATCCGCAGCCACCACCACCGACGCGGCATCCGCGCTGTCATTCCCCAGCCCTCCGACCAGATCGGCCACCGCCTGCGGCGAGGCAGTGCCGGCGGCCGACCGCCGTCCTTCGACGCGGAGGCAAACAAGCACGCAACACGGTCGAGCGATGCATCAACCGGCTCAAGCAGTGGCGCGGCCCGGCCGTGCGGTGCGACAAGCTCGCCGTCGCCTACCCGGCCGCACTCCACCTTGCCGCCATCCTCATCTGGGCCCGGCGATAACGGCCGTCAGCGATCGACAACCCAACGCCCGTCCGCAGGCGAAGAGCCAGTACCGACGTGCTTCACGACGCTGAACGCCATGCGCATGGGGAACGGTGTCCTCACCCGGACGTCACGCGGCTAAACCCTCTCGACGGGCAGGAACGCCCAGGCGTTCTGGAGGTCGGAGTCGGAAGGCGCCAGCTCAAGCTGAGGCGGGAAGATCGCCAGCGGCGACACCACCACCTGCAGCTCCTTGTCGGGAACACGGATGAAGAAGGGCACCGGCAGCGGCTGCTGCGGAGCCAGCTCGATCTTCCACTCACGGGTGGGGAAGTCGCTCACCGGCCCCAGGATCACCCTCTCACCCTTCTCCGCCTCCTCGTAACTCAGGGAACGGGAGGGGAAGATGCGGGCGGGAATCTGGATGGCGGCGGTGCCATCATCCTTGACCTCCACCGAAAACTCTTGCTCTCGTTCCGGCGCGGCCCCCAAAGCCGAAACGGTCACACCATTCTCCCCGGCTGTGAGGACTCGCGCCTCGGGGCCTTCAGTGCCGGGCCAGCTGACGATGCGATAGACGCCAGATTTCAAGAATTCCATGGGTGACTCCTTCGCCTGGTGATCGCCGCGGCTGACTCCGGTCGACAGCCTCCTGCGGCGACAAATGGGCCGGCCCGCAGATCGGCCGGACAACCGGGCAACGCTGCAGAAGCCCTGAGGATGCGCCACGAGACGGCAAACCACCTGAATGCGGGAATTACCCCAAGGAGGCAGCCCTAGTTGTTGTTGGCCGGCCGCTCGCCGGGAACCGTAGCGAGTGCAAGGGAGGAGAGGGGCCCGGCGGCAAGGCCGCCTTCGGCAAGACCCTCACGATCTCTGGTGGCGTCTGCGCCAGGTGGACCAGTGCAGCAGTCGGCCGCTGACGGGGCCGGTGGGCCGAAGGTGATCGCGAGTAGCCGACGGATCTCCGGGACGGTCAGCGGGAGCGGTTCGAGGCTGCGGGTCAGGTGTTGGGGTTCTTCAGGCCGGTTGACGGCCTGACCCGCGGCGATGGCTGCAAGGAAGGCCAGGGCGAGCATGGCGAGGGTGATGTGCCGGTGCCACGAGGTCCAGTTGCAGGCCTGGTAGTGGTCGAGTCCGACCTGACCCTTGGCGGCCTGGAAGCACTCCTCGGCGCTTCAGTGGACACCGGCGACACGGACCAGCTCGGCCAGGGGTACCTCGGTGGGCGACGAGCACAGGTGGAAGGCGAGTTCACCGCTGGTGCGGTTGCGGCGGATCAGCAGGTGACTGCGGCTACCTGGGCCGATGCGGACCCAGGCCCAGTCGTAGTAGCGCAGACCCTTCGCGCCGTTGCCCGCGCTCTGTCGCTGCCAGGCGGTGGCGGGCAGGCGGCTGGCGGCGGTGCCCGCGCGGATGGCGGTGCGGCCCTGGTTGATCCGTGCCCGTGTTGAGCAGGCGACGGCCATCACGTAGCCGGTCCCGCGCTCCTCCAAGGCGGCTCGAAGCTGCGGGTCCTGCCCGTACCCGTCGCCGGCCGGGTCCGCAACAAGCTTGCGATTCCAGACTGCCAAGCCACGTTTTTACGGGGTCATGTCCTTGGTGAGGCGGGCGGTTCCGCCGTCGCCGGTGAGTGACGCCGACTGGTATCCCTCGCTCTGGTAGAGGGCGATGTTCTGCCGGCTGTGGACGCCGGTGTGCAGCACGATGCGGCGGCAGCTCGGCTCGGCCGCGGCTTCGGCGGTGCGCAACAGCCAGCGGCCCAGTCCCTGGCCCCGCAGGTCGGGTACGACGCCGAGCCGGCCCAGGTGCCAGTCGGTGTCGACACGTCGGGCCCGCACCATGCCCAGCAGCCGGCCATCCCGCCACAATCCCATGGCGTGCCAGGTCGCCAGCCACTCGCCTGTCTGCTCCGGTGACTCGTGCAAGGCCGGGATGGCCAGGGTGTCGTTGGCGAGGGCCTCGTCCACCCAGCAGCACCGCTGCAGCACCGTGACCTCGGGAGCGTCATCAGGGGTCAGCCGCCTCAGGTACGAACCCGGCAGCGGACCGGGCGGCAGGCCGGGGCGTGCCCCTTCGCGCATCGGACGCAGGGCGTGGGCAACCCGGACCAGTTCGTCCAGGACACCGACGGCCGCCGCGGCAAGAGTGGCGCTCGGGCGGATCCGTCCGTCTTCGACCGCGTCACTGATGCGCATCGCGACCGTGCGTCCCAACGGCACCAGGCGCAGTGTGGTCACCACCTGCTTGGCGTGCTGGACCGAGCGCGTGCCCGCGGAGGTGTTCCCGTAGCTGATGAAGCCGATCGGTTTCCATGCCCACTCGGGACCGAGGTAGTCGAGCGCGTTCTTCAGGGTCGCCGGCATTCCGTAGTTGTACTCCGGCGTCACCACTATGAAGCCGTCCGCGGTGTTCACGAGCGCGCTCCATCGTCTGGTGTGTTCGTGGGCGTAGAGACCCGACGACGGATGCTCCTCTTCGTCCAGGAAGGGCAGGTCGAGGTCGCCGATGGCCATGGGCACGAGTTCGACGTCGAGTTCCCCGGCGCGAGGCGTGATCGTCTCGATCAACCACGTGCCGACCGCCGGGCCGAGGGCGCCCGGCCGGGTGCTGCACACCAGGACGAGGACGCGCGCCGTTTTCGTTGACATGGAAATGAAAATAACCGGTAGATTGGTTACATGTCAAAGAAGTCCTCGGCTGAGAATGTGCGCTGGCTGAACCCTGACGAAGAGCGGGCGTGGCGGGCCTACCGGCGCATGGTGGTCGCCGTGCAGGCCGCCACGGCGCGTGACCTGGCCACGGTCGGGCTCTCCGAGCCCGACTACGAGGTGCTCAGCACGCTGTCGGAGCGGCCCGACCACACCAGCACGCTGCGGGAGCAGGCCGCCAAGATGCGATGGTCCCGCAGTCGGCTCTCCCGGCACGCCACCAGGATGGAAGCGCGTGGCCTCCTGCGACGTGCGCCCGACCCGGCGGATGGCAGAGGATGTTTCCTCGTTCTCACCGACCACGGCCTGGACACGCTCAAGAACGCCGCCCCGACACATGTCGCCTCGGTGCGACGCCACTTCATCGACCGGCTCCCGCCCGAGGACCTCAGCGCCCTCGAACGCATCACCCGGAAGCTGGAGGACGTCGAGGGCTGACGGTGAGCGCCGGCCGGCCGCGCACCTACGACGGCGACCGGCGAGACCCGGCACCCGTGGTGACTGGCGACGAAGCCCGCGGCCGGGACCTGCAGCTCCGGACAGCGCTGAAGGCCCGGAAGGTGGGCCCTCGCCGTAGCCACTACAGACGACGCTCCGCCGACCAGATCACGAAGCCGCACTGGAGTCTTAGAGGTCGCGCGGATAGGCAGTCGACGGAGTGAGTGGCGGATGAGGCAGGCACAAGTTCCGAGACCATGGAGTTGCGACGCGCGTGATCCTCAAGGAGACCTGTGCCTGCTCTGCCACCATGGCTGACCGAACCGCTGTGGGACCAGTTCGCCGGGCTGCTCCCCGAGAGGCAGGAGTTCGATTCGGCCCATCCGCTGGGCTGTCATCGCCGACGTGTCGCCGACCGGATCGTGTTCGACAAGCTGCTGCAGGTCCTGCGCTTCGGCTGCTCCTACGAGGCCATCGCGGATACGACCTGCTCGGCCACCACGATCCGAAGCCGCCGTGACGAGTGGATGCGACAGGGCCTGTTCGCCAGGCTCAAGCAGATCGCGCTGGACGCCTACGACCGCATCGTCGGCTTGGTCCTCGACCGGATCGCGGTGGACGGCGCGATCACCAAGGCCCCGGGCGGCGGCGAGGCGGCCGGGCATTCACCCGTCGACCGGGGCAAACAGGGCATGAAACGCTTCGGGATGACCGACGGCTACGGCATCCCGCTCGGCCGCGTCCTGGCCGGCGCCAACCGCCACGACTCCCCGCTCCTGGCCCCCACCCTCGACCTGCTGCGCGGACTTGGACCACTGCCGGACGACATCACCGTGCACTTAGACGTCGTCTCGTTTGGCGTGGAACTCACAGGTCTCGGGCCGGGCCGTACGCCTCGCGGGTCCGCTCGTTAGGTCCCGTGGGGAGGTACTCCAGCAGGACGGGACCGGGGTGCAAGCCCGCGCTGGCCCAGCCGGCCATCTCTTCGCCGGTCAGGTAGCGGTACAGCCACTCGGCGAAGTCCATGGCGTGGCCAGCCCAGTCGCCCTCCGAGCCCTGGACCACGATTCCGTCGGGGTAGCCGTGGACCTCTGGAGCCAGGAAGACAGCGGCTCCCTGGTCCGTGCTGGCAAGAGGGATGAGGCCGTCGGAGGAACCGAAGGTGATCTGCGGACGGTTGCAGATCACTCGGGGATCAGCATCGGGTTCCAGGTCGTCGGACTCCCATGACCGCCACTCGGACCAGCCTTCCGCCTCCGACCGGATCTCCTCGCCCAGGTTCCGCCATGCACAGGCCGGGTGGGACGAGAGGTAGAGGTTCCCGTTGAGCTGGACGGGGGCGTACGCATCGACGATCGCCTTGTAGTCGGCGGGAAGCCTTCTGTCGATCTCATGCTCCAGGTGCAGCCAGGCAGCAGGATCGTTGTAACGGTTCTCCGCTGGGCCGAGCATGGCAAAGACGGCCTGCAGATAGTCGGTCATGGCGGTCATGCCCCTCGAAGATGCTTGCCGGGATTGTCTCGTGCCAGCATCGAGCACCCCTCCTGCCGACGGTTGGCCGGGGTCCTCGTTGTCTTGGCATGGAGATGGTGCGGCAGCTGGTGCCAGACAGCTTGTGGGAGTTCTTCCTTCGTGTGATGCCCGAAGCGCCGGTGCGTCCACAAGGCGGCGGACGTCGCAGGGCTGACGACCGCGGGGTCCTGGCCGCGATCCTTTTCGTTGCCACGACCGGCTGCACATGGCGGCAGCTCCCACCCTTGTTCGGCGCATCCTGGCAGACCGCCCACCGCCGATTCACGCACTGGACCGAAGCCCGGGTTTGGGCCAAGCTCCACCGCATCATCCTCGATGAACTGGGCGCCACCGGGGAACTGGACTGGTCGAGGTGTGCGATCGACTCAGTGAGCCTGCGGGCAGTAAAAGGGGGCCGCTGACGGGACCGAATCCGACCGACCGCGGCAAACTGGGATCGAAGATCCACCTGATCACCGACCGGAATGGACTGCCTCTCTCGCTGGGCGTCTCGGGCGCCAACATGCACGACAGCCTCGGCCTGGAGCCGCTCGTGCGCGGGATTCCGCCGATCCGTTCTCGCCGTGGACCCCGCCGACGACGGCCTGCGAAACTGCACGCGGACAAGGGATACGACTATGTCCACTTGCGCCGATGGCTCCGCAAACGCGGCATCCGCCACCGCATCGCCCGCAAGGGCATCGATTCCTCGCAACGGCTCGGCCGCCACCGGTGGGTAGTCGAGCGGACTGTGTTCTGGCTTGCTGGGTGCCGCCGGCTCCACCGCCGCTACGAACGCAAGGCCGAACACTTCCTTGGCTTCGTCGGCATAGCCGCGACCCTCATCTGTCACCGCCGCCTCACCAACTGAGACGACGTCTTAGATGCCGGCTACGACTCCGCCGAAACCCGCACGGAGCTGGACCGGCGAGGACTGCACGGGCAGATCGCGCACAAGGGAGAGAAGGCACCGATCCAGGCGAGTCGGCGGTGGCACGTTGAGCGCACTCACGCCTGGCAAAACGCCTTTCACCGCCTGGCCCGCTGCTGCGAACGCCGCACCGCTGTGATCAACGCCTTCTTCGACCTCGCCGACACCGTCATCACCGTCCGCGGCCTGATCCGCCGGGCGTGGACCACCCACCGCTGGGACGGCCGCCCACAGCACCGCCGGTGACTCAACTCTCCCCCTGCGGCTCCTCGTCCGTTTGCTCCACGCCATCCAGATCATCGGCATAGTGCTCAATCGCCCGCCGGTAGTCCTGCACCCGACCGTCGCTGCTGGTGGCGGCCAGCGTCTTCAGCAGCAGCCGCACCGCCTCACGGCCTTCACCCTCGTTGTACAGCGCCATGGCTAGGAAAGCCTGAAGCGCCGGATCGTCGGGGAACTCCTCAAGACCGTGCCGCAGGGTCTGCACGGCCTGCCCGTAGGAGCCCAGGACCCGGTGGGTGCTCCCCAGCCCGAGGAAAGCCCCGTGACGATCCTCCGGAGACAGGCCCGCACGACCCAGGGCCCGCTCGTAGAACGGAACAGCTTCGCGCTCCAGGCCGAGAACATCGTGTGCCCAGGCGGTCTGGTAGGCGATCTCGACATCCTCGGGATACCGCTCGGCCAGCTCCACCAGTTGTTCTCGGGCCTGCCCGGCCTGGCCCTGTTCCCGCAACTGCACCGCTCGCGCCAGCGCCGCGGTCCTCTCGTGATCATCGCTCATGTCGCCCTACGCTGGCACACTCCGCCCGATCAGCCTAGTTCGGCCTCGCTGCAACCAGCATCCATGGCCATTCCGCGCGAGTTCTTAGCCTCGCGCTTTCACGAGGTGGGGTGTCCGAGGCTTGATCAAATAAGCGGAGAGTGCTCCTGACCTGCAACGATGGGACTTGTCGAGGGTCCTGTTGGCTGCATGGGAAGAAGCACTCTCCAGGTGAAGAAGGGTATCGGGTCGTACCTGCGTGTCCGCATCGAGGGCGGCGGCAGGGCGGTGGTCTCGTAGGCCGGGGAAGTGCTGCTGGTCGAGACCGTCCGCAAGTCGGCCTGGACACCGCGATATCAGCAGCGCTCACGCCGTGGCGGAAGGCTCGGGCGGTGCACATCCGGGCAAGATCCTGCTGGACGTGGCCCTGGCGGTCGCATTGGGCGGGGACTGCCTCGCGGATGTCGGCATGCTGCGGGCCGAGCCGGCCGTGTTCGGGCCGGTGGCCTCCGATCCGACGGTCTCCCGCCTGATCGACACCCTCGCCGCCTCCGGCCAGAAGGCCCTGCAGGCGACTCGTTCCGCACGGGCCCAATCCCGCGATCGGGTCTGGCAGCTGGCCGAGGGCAGTGCGCCGGATGCGGGCGGGACGGTGATCGTCGACCTCGACGGGGTGCTGGTGATCTCGCACTCCGACAAGGAGGACGCCGCACCCACCTGGAAGCGGACCTACGGGCACCACCCCTTGATGGGGTTCGTCGACCACGGGCAGGGCGGCCACCGGCTCCCCGCTCCCGCCGCTTCCGTGGTCGACGAAGGCCATCAGAGGACGGTGTCCGAACGGGGCGCCGGCTACCGGACCGGGGCGCCTCTCGCGTCTCTGGCTGCGCGTCGCACCCCGTCGGCCTCAGCGGCATCAGGCCAAGGGCGGAAGACAGTTTGGCTTCGGGTTCGCGCCGTCTCAGTCGGCGGCCGGGAACAGGGTGACGTGGGCAGCCTCTCCGGCGTGTGTCACGATCTCCCCAACCTGTGGGGGGTGTTGCTGAATGGCGCAGGACATTGCGCTGCGGCCGGTGGTGGATCCGGCCCTCGAGGACGCGGAGCGCGCACTGCTGGAGAAGTCCGCCGACGGACTGTTCCCAGCCACGCTGCCGCTGCCCGAGAAGCCGGGGCTGGGCGGCCGTACCAAGGCGGACATCTTGACGGCCCTGGGGGTCTCCGCGGTGTGCGCGCTGCTGCCGGTGACGATCCTGTGGGCGCTGATCGGCGTGTGGCCCGGCCTGGCCGTCGGGCTCGCGGCGCAGGCGGGGTTGATCTGGGTCGGGGTCCACTTCGGGTTCGAGGTGTTCATCCTGACCGTCGTGGTCGTGCACCTGCTGGCCTGGCTGCTGATCGTCGTCCTCCGCTGCGGGACCGACGAGCGGCAGCGGGTGGCCCGGCTGCGCCACGGCCGCTACTACCTGGCCGAGGACTTCGGCGACGACTCCCTGCGCGAGCTGCTGGGCCACTCGCCGCTGCGCCGGATGGAGCGCGCCCAGGCCGCCGTGACGGCGGTACTCCAGTCGCAGGTCGACCGGGACGGGCTGCTGGACGACATCGCCAACGACGTGACGCTGCCGGCCCAACAGTACGAGATCGCCCAGCGCCTGGCCGAGCTGACCCGGCTGGCGCGGAAGGTGCGCACCGCTGCCGGGGACGCCTCCGGCTCGCGGGTGGAGGAGGTGCTGCGGACTCAGCGGCAGGCGCTGCGGCTGTCGTCGAGCGCGCTGGAGGAGCGGGTGGAGGCGCTGGAGCGGTACGCCGAGAACACCCGCGCGGCGGACGCGGCGTACCGCGAGTGGGAGGCCGTACGAGAGCTGGAGCAACTCGGCGAGGACATGTACGAGCTGGTGGTGAACACGGTGCGGGACGAGCTGGCCGTCGCCGAGATCGAGGCGCTCGCCGACCGGTCCCGGCTCCAGGACCTGCACCGGATGCTGGACGAGGCGCGGGAGGCGGGGCTGCTGGCCACGCGGTTCGCCGACGAGCCGGCCGACCGCCGGTCCGGCGACAGCGGCCGGGCGTGAGGGGGAGCACGACATGACGCAGACATCCCAGCCGAGACGCGAGTTCCACTCCGGCCGCGGCAAGAAGACCTTCGACCGGATCCCGGGCGGGTTCTACCTGGTCGGCGCCCTGGTGATCCTCTTCGAGGTGGTCACGCTCGGCGCGGTGGGCCTGGCCCTGGCCGTCGGCGACCCGAGCGACGACGGGGCATCCCCGGACAAGGAACCCCGGCGGGTCGAGGTCACCTACATCGCGACGGGCGACCACCCCTCGGTGAACCTCACCGTCGGGGAGGCGAACGGCAACCACGAGCCCCACGGGATCGTCATCCTGCCGTACCGCAAGACCGTCGAGCTGCCGGCGGGCGCCGACTTCTATCTGGACGTCAGAAGCCGCGAGGACCAGGAAGGGGGCACTCTCACGTGCACCGTGCTGGTCGGCGGCAAGGTGGTCCAGCAGGCGCACAGCACACCGGACTCCTCGTCCGCCACCTGCACGGGCAGCACCGCGGACGCCCCGAAGCGGGGCATCCCCGTGCCCTCTCTCACCCCCGGCGCCTCCCCGCTGCCCGAGGAGCGGCGGCTCACCGGGACCGTCAAGGTGCCGGACTACCCGGGCGAGGGCTCGCCGGTCATCGGCACCGTCACGGACTCCTCCCTGGAGTACGTGGAGCTGGGCGGCACGTGGGACCGGAGCAAGCCGCTGGATCCGGTCTTCGACGGCTTCACCCGCAAGCAGGAGGGGCGCCAGCGCGCACTCGTGAAGTCCACGCAGGTCGACGAGGACATCATGGCCGCGGCCGGCGGCACCGGGGAGCTGCGGGGCGTGGCGGGCGCGGTGATGGACGAGCGGCGGCGCTACGAGTACCCCCGCGACCAGGCGATCCTGGTCGACGTCGCCTCGCAGCCGCTGAAGGTCGACGGACATGACGCCTGGCTGCTGGTCAGCGAGATCCACTTCCACAAACGCGGGGTGCCGTCCACGATGGACCTGAACGCGGTCCTCGTGGTCGACACCGGGCGGGTCCGCCCCTCGGTACTGTGGGTCGTACTGCCGGAGACGAACAAGAAGCTCTGGCCGGACCTAAACACTCTGGTCGCATCCGTCCAGGTCCGCTGACCTGCACCGATACGGGACGGGCCCGGGCGCGCGACGCGTCCCGGGCCCGTCCGGCAGAGCGCGACGCCGGCCGGGCACGGCATCGAGTTGGCGGCGACCAGGTCGACGAGCCCGCCCGACGCACGGGTGCGGTGCCAGACGATCGTGCAGTAGCGCGAGCGGAGCCACTGCTCGACGTGCTCGTACGTGGTGGCGGTGGCTGGCCATCCGTGGAGGCGTGCGACGTTCAGACGCAGCACCTCGCGGTCGCGCTGGGCGGGGACTGCCTCGCGGATGTCGGGACGCTGCGGGCCGAGCCCGGCGTGTTCGGGCCGGTGGCCTCCGACCCCACGGTCTCCCGGCTCGTCGACGCCCTCGCCGCAGCCGGGCCGAAGGCCCTGTCCGCGATCAGGACCGCTCGGGCGGCGTGCGCGAGCACGTGTGGAAGCTGGCCGGCACTGCGGCGCCGGATGCCGCGGGGCAGGTGATCGTGGACCTGGACGGGGTGCTCGTGCTGGCTCACTCCGAGAAGCAGGACGCCACCGCACCTGGAAGAAGACCGTGGCGGCGCCACGACCTTGACCTCAACCGCGCTTGAGGTTCTAGCCTGGCGATCATGACGACTTCAAGCACCCCGCCGAACGGCACCGCCACGCTTGGCCAGCGGCCCATCGCGCTGGTCGCCTGGGGCGCCACCGAGGCGATCCTGCGGCACTCGCAAGCCGCCCTGGCGCGGATCGACGTGACCCAGCCCCAGTGGTGGGCGCTCAACAACATCGTCCGCGCCGAGCACGGCCTCACCAGGGAGGAGGTCCGCGCCGTGGCCGTGCCCTACGGCATGGGCACCCAGGTGATAGTCGACGCCGCCGACGCCCTCGTACACCGCGGCTGGCTCGGCATCGGCGCGGACGGTCGGCTGACCATCACGGAACAGGGCCGCGAAGGCCTGACAACGGCGAAGGAACACATGGACCGGGTGCGTACGGAACTCCTCGGCGACATCACGGAGGAGGAGTACGCGACGGCAGTCTCCGTGCTCCAGCGCGTCACCGACAACCTCGCCCATGGATTGTCGTGAAGGCTGGTCACAGCCCATCTGACCACCACCAAGAAGGACACCTTGGTCGGGGACGGGGCCGCGGCGAACAAATCGAGATCGCCTGCGTCCGTTCGCATTGGTCGTCCAGGTGGGCAACACGGGCAACACTCCGGCCATCGACCCGTCCGATGAGGCGACGCCGACCAGGTCCGACTTGCGCACGACGGCCACTGCCGAGGGGACGTGGAGAATCGGGTCGGCGTGCGGGATCAGCGTCGGCGACGTCGGTCATGGAGGGCATGCGCACCCGGCTCGCCCAGCCGAGCGAGGTGCCGGCCGGTCAGCGCTTGACGATCCGGTCGAGGACGGTCGCGACGCCCGACTTCACCGCGTCGCGGTGCGGGAGAGGCTCCGCGGCGAGGTCGCTGGTGGGGCGTACGCCGCGGTCGGCGAGGATGTAGAGCAGGCGGAGGGTGCGGAGGCAGTTGCTGATGTGGGCGGGCACGGGGGTGCTGATGCGGTCGGCTCCGAAGCGGTCCGCGATCGGCTCCAGCCAGCCCACGGCGTCGCGTGCGCTCAGGTCGGTGCGGGTGAGGACGCGGGCGATCGCCCGGGCCAGGCGGTCGTCCTCCAGCTGGTCGTATATGTGGTGGGTGGGCGCTGTGAGCCGTGCGGCGGCGAGGTCCAGCATCCTGGCCGGCGCCACCTCGGGGCGGCGGCCGAAGGCGGCGAGCAGGTCCGCGCCGTGTGCCACCGCGTGGAGCCAGCCGAGCTTCTCGTCGTGGCCGCGCAGATCCTCCTCCGCCGGGTACCAGCGTTCGAAGGCGTCCACCCAGCCGGCCTTGAAGTCACCGGCGGTCACCAGCATCTCGAGCACGAGCGGTGCGAAGGTGCGGGCCTCGATGCGTGCGTCGGTGAGCCGGCCGGCCATCTCGTCTCCCAGCTCCAGCCGCAGGGACGGCTCGATCGCTCCACGGGCGATCCAGGTCGCGAGAACGCTGTAGGGAGCGCCGTCCCGGATCAGCGGGTCGGGATCTGCCAGGGCGCGGGACAGTTCGCGGACGAGGTCGTCCATGGGGCGGTCGGTGGGTACGGCGCAGTCAGCGGCTTCGATGTTCTTCCAGTCGTTCATGATCGGCAGAGTAGGTCCCTGCCGCCGTCGCCGCCTGCGAATTTTGTCCAGATATCGATGTGATCGACCAACTGGCTTACATGGCATAGAAGTTCACGTTACAGCGGCGCTCCCGGCGCGTGAGTTTGCCGGACCCGCGGTGGGTGGGTTGCTCGTTGTGCTTGTCCGGCGCGGTCGGTCCCCCCGATGTCGAGAGTGGATGAACGGCCCTCCGAACCCGACTGGACCGCCCCACCGTTGGAAGGGGGCTTCGGTCGGAAGGCGCGGGCCCGTCTCGCTCTTCGCGGGCTCGTCGCGGCGCTGCTCGAACGGATCGGTGCGGGGCTTGCGGGATCGGCCCCAGGGTGGAACTCCCGATCAGGCCGCCGGGTGCCGGCGGGCGCGGAGCAGGCGGACGCCCTTCGCGACGTACACGGCGGTCATCAGCGCGAAGCCGACAGCAGTGAGCCAGAACCAGGAGTCGGCCAGCGTGAAACTCAACAGCAGGCCGCCGACGAGCAGCAGTGTGCTGACGGTCTCCAGCAGGTCGAGGCGCGCCTTGGAGCGGACCGCGAGGTCCGGTTCGCGCAGTCGACGGATGGCGGGGACGAGGCCGAGCGCCTGAAGGGCGGCCAAGCCGAAGGTGATCCAGACGAGCCAGTCGGGTATGCCCACGGCGCGCACTGTACCGCCCGCGCGGACCTCGAGAGGAAGGCCCCCCGGGGGGAATCGGGGGTGGTGGGGTGCGGGTGAAGGGTCGTGCGTTCAGGGCATGGCGAGGCGGCGCACGCCGCCGGTCGCCCGTACCCCTCTGGTCACTCCCGACGGATGGTGCGTGCCCGGCGGTGGTCGCGAAGCCGGCCCTTGTTAGATCTTTAGCCAAGATGCTAAATATTCAGCATGACGGGAACTCAGGACGAGGGCGAGGCCGGTGCCTTCCGCGCCCTCGCCGATCCGACGAGGCGCCAGATCCTCGAAGACCTCAGAGGCGGCGAGATGGCGGCCGGCGAGATCGCCGCCAGGTTCGCGATCAGCGCACCCTCCATCTCGCGGCACCTCGGCGTGCTCAAGGGCGCCGGGCTCGTCACCGAGCGACGGGAGGGCAACCGGATCATCTACACGCTGGCCGAGGATCGCCTGGCCAACAGCATCGGCCGGTTCCTCAGCGCCGTCTGCCCCGAGCAGATCGTGCTTCGCCACACCGCATGGCGCCACGGAGCGCCGAGGGAGGGATCATGATCCAGCCGCGACTGTCCAGCGTCGTGGAACGCCGGCTTCTGGTGAACTACCGAGTCGCGCCGGATGCCGCCGCGCGCCTGCTCCCCGGGCCCCTGCGCCCGCAACTGGTGAACGGCCACGCGGTCGCCGGGATCTGCCTGCTGCGCCTGGGAAGCGTTCGGCCCACCTGGGCACCCAAGACGGTCGGACTGCGCAGCGAGAACGCGGCACACCGGATCGCCGTCGAATGGGACGGACCGGACGGTGTCGAGACCGGCGTCTACATCCCGCGACGCGACACCGCCTCGCGGATCAACACCTGGGCCGGAGGCCGCCTCTTCCCCGGCGAACACGGCCGCGCCGACTTCGAGGTGCACGAGACGCCCGACCGGATGCGCGTCGCCCTGGCGACACGGGACGGCGACACCCGCGTCGACGTCACCGTCGAGCAGACCGACGCGCTGCGGGGCAGCGAACTCTTCGCCGATCTCGCCGAGGCCTCCCGCTTCTTCCAGGACGGATCCAAGGGCTTCTCGGCCACCGGCTCCGGCCGTCACCTCGACGGCATGGAACTGCGGACCGACGCCTGGCACGTGGAAGCCGGCCGCGTTCGCTCCGCCGCCTCGTCCTTCTTCGACGACCCCGACCGCTTCCCGCCCGGGAGCGCGACACTGGACTGCGCTCTGATCATGCGCGACGTCCCCGTCAGCTGGCGGCCGCTGCCGGCCATGGCCTGCGAACCCGACGACCGAATCCTTACGTCACCGGGCGTCCCCGTCACGTAGGGCGCCTCCGCGCGATCGCCATCGCCGCCGGAACGGGGGTGCTTGGACGGGCTGTTAGGGTCCGCGGATGCGACTGAAGATCGAGATAGCCGTTCCCGAGAGCCATGCCGACGTCGTGATCGACGCGCTGCACGCGGCGGGCGCGGGGCGGGTCGGCGAATACGCGCGCTGCTCCAGCGTGTGGAAGGTGACGGGCAGGTGGCAGCCGCTGGAAGGGGCGCGGCCGTACGACGGTGAGGTGGGCGTCGTACAGCGGGCCGAGGAATGCCGGATCGAGTCGGTCTGCGAGGCCGAGCAGGCCCGGGCCGTCCAGGAGGCGGTCCGGGCCGTGCATCCGTACGAGGAAGCGGTCATCCACTTCCTTCCGCTGTACGAGCCGTAGGACCGCCCGGCAGGCCCGGGGCCGACCGAGCCCTAAACGGCAGAGAGCCACACCCTGGACCCACATCCCGGGTGACCAGCGCACGGCGTGACGCGGGAACAGGACACGCCTGAGTCCACGACATCCGGCCCATCCGGCCCGGCCGCTGCGAGGACCGGCGCTCCAGGGTGATGATGAGCCTGTGTCCTTCACCGTGATCGCCGGTGGCGATGTCCTGATCCATCCTCCGCTGATCGAGCAGGCCGCTCGGGATGCCGGGGCGGGTGCCGGTGGCCAGGAGCTCGCCTTCGGGCCGATGCTCGCAGGGCTGAGGCCGGTGCTGTCCCGGGCCGATCTGGCGATCTGCCATCTCGAGACACCCCTGGCGCCCGCCGGGGGACCGTTCACGGGCTTCCCCAGTTTCGCCGCGCCGCCGCAGATCGCCACGGCCTTGGCGGACGTGGGCTTCCACAGCTGTTCGACCGCGTCCAACCACACGCTCGACCAGGGCGAGGCCGGTGTGCGCAGGACCCTGGACGCCCTGGACGCGGCCGGTCTGAGGCACACCGGCTCGGCACGCTCCCGGGCGGAGGCCCACCGGCCGAACATCATCGAGGTCGCTGGCGTTCCGGTCGCCCACCTCTCGTACACCTACGGCTTCGGCGGCCGCCCCCTGCCGCCGGACAAACCGTGGCTGGCCAATCCCATCAGCGAACGCGTCTTCGACGAGGCCCACCGGGCCCGCCGCGCGGGCGCCGAAGTGGTCGTCCTCAGCATGCACTGGGGGCGCGAGCACCTGCATGAACCCAGCGAGCGACAGCAGGCCCGGGCCAAGGAACTGACAGCGCATCCGGTCTTCGACGTGATCCTCGGGCACCACGCGCACACGGTCCAGCCGCTCGAAAGGATCAACGGCACCTGGGTCGTCTACGGCCACGGCAACCTCCTCGCCCGGCACCGCATGGCGCGGGGCACCACCGAGGAGGGCCTGCTGTCCTGCTTCCGCTTCGTCCGAGCCGACGGCTCCTGGCGGGTGGGAAGCGTGGGCGTCATTCCCACGCTCGTCGACCTGACCGGCCCCGTCCGTGTCGTCGCCCTGGCCGCCGCGCTGGCCGATCCCGAACTCACGCCGAGTGTCAGGGGCCGCTACGAGCAGGCGTACCACCGCATCCGGTCGGCGGCCTTGTGCCGGGTCGCGGGCCGGCACGAGCTGACGGACATGGTTCAGCGGAGTCGGTAGGGGAGCTTCCCTCTGCGCCGGCGCTGAGACCGAGGACCGGTCGTCCACGGCTGGCCGGTCCGGGATCCGCCGGTCCGGGGTTCGGCGGTCCGGGGTTCGGCGGTCCGGGGTTCGGCGGCCGGGGTCCGCCGGTCCGACTGTCGTCGGCCCCGGGCTCGCCAGTCCGCCAGGCCGCCGGTCCGCAGTCCGCCGGTCCGCAGTCCGCCCGGCCGCCCGGGATACGAAGCGCAGCAGTTCTACCTGCCCCACCTGGACTACCTGCCCCCGCCCACGCCCCCATGCCGGCCTCGCCGGCCGCCGCTGGCGACGCGCCCTGCCGGCGATCCGCCCTCACCGGCCGGCGCATCCCCACGAGCCGCGCGATCCGATCCCCTCCCTACGCGCGCAACCGCATCGGCGTGAGGTGTTCGGGACGGATCAGACGGGTGCGCGGGGCGAGTTCGCGGACCTGCGCGACGAGCCCGTCCAGGTCCATCGAGCTGTCGTGGACGGCCGGGTTGGTCAGCGGCGTCTCGAAGTCGTCCCAGTGGACGGGGATCACGGTGCGCGGGTGGTCGAGGGCTTTGAGCAGGCGCGGCACGTACCGGTGGGTGGAGCGGGCGGTGGACTCGGTGGCGATCATCGCGATGTCGGGCCTCAGGCAGGTGAGGTTGCGTTCCACGAAGTCGCTGGCGCCCGTGAGGAAGGTCGAGGGTCCGTCGCCGACGCGGATCTGGAAGGCCAGGGTGTCGCCTTCCGGGAGCTCGCCGATGGTCTCCGGCACCTTGGCCGGCGGGCCCGTCAGCGTGCCGGGCGCCCAGTAGCGGTGGGTGCCGTTGCGGCTGTGCAGGCTGGCCACGACCTCGACGGTGTACTCGCCGAAGTCGAGGACCTCGCCGCCCTTGACCATGATCAGTTGCTTGGCTTCCACGCCCATCGCCTGGAGCAGGTAACAGGTGGTGGCGGTCCCGACGACGGGGATCCCTCTGCTCTGCGCGATGTAGGGGACGTCGTTGAAGTGGTCCCAGTGGCTGTGACTGACCAAAATCAGGTCCGGCTCGCCGATGTGCCGGTCGACCAGGTCAGTGGCGACGGTGAGCGGCGTGTTCGTATCGAATCCCTTGGTCGGAAAGCGGGTGACGTACGGGTCGAACAGCACCGTTTTGCCGTTGCCCTCGATCCGCCAGCCGCTGTTGCCGAGCCAGCGGAACACGGTCTCGGTGCCCTTGCCCGCCGGCTTCGGCTCGCTGGCCGCGGCCACGGACGCGGCGCCCACGCCCGGCAGGACCGCGGCACCCGCAACCGCCGCGGTCCGAAGGAGTCCGCGCCGCCCTAACGTCATGTCACTCACACCACTCACGTCACTTGCATCGCTCATGTCACTGAAGTCACTCATGCCCGAAAGAGACGAACGCCCCGGGCACACCAGTTCCGCTCCACCCCATGAGGCGGCATACGTGTCCGAGAAGCGGTGGTGAATATCGGCCAGAGGTGGGGACCGGCGCTGCACACCACGACCACATGCGGCCTTCCGTGACGCGAACGGCAGCCCACCGCGACACCGCCGAGACCGGCGAAACCGCCGCGACCCGCCCGCCTGCCACGGTCGGTGCGGCCGGGCGATCGGCGCGCCGTCCGAGAGGGGAGCATGATCACGGAGCGGTGCCGCCCCGGTCGTCACAGGGCAGGACAGGCCGACGTTGGTGTCGGATTCCTGCCGGACAGCAGGGGGCGAGGATTGGTTGGCTGACCGCATGACGACCGCGCGCCTGGACAAGGTCCAGCAGTTCCGTTCCCTCCACAGCTCCGATCGCCCTCTCGCGCTCGCCAACGCCTGGGACGTGGCCAGCGCCCGTGTCATCGCGGCGGCGGGGGCACCCGCGATCGCCACCACCAGCGCCGGGATCGCGTGGTCGCTCGGGCATTCGGACGGGGAGTCCCTCCCCTTCGAGCAGGTGGAGGAACGGATCGCCCGCATCGCCGCGGCGGTCGACGTACCGGTCACCGCAGACATCGAGGGCGGGTACGGGCGGGACGCCGCCGATGTCGCCGAGACCGTCGCGCGGATCCTCCACGCAGGCGCCGTGGGCGTCAACATCGAAGACGGCACCCGCCCTCCGGCCGAACTCGCGGCGCGGCTGACCGTGGCCCGGGCCACGGCGGAACGAGCCGGCGTGTCCCTCTTCCTCAACGCCCGCACCGACACGTACCTGTTCGGCCTCGGCGACCCGGCCACCCGGCTGAAGGACACGCTGGAGCGGGCACGCGCCTACGTGGACGCAGGCGCCGACGGCATGTTCGTGCCAGGCGTCACCGACCCCGACACCATCGAGGAACTGGCCGCGGGCATCTCCGTACCGCTGAACGTCATGGCCGGCCCCGGAACACCGGACGTCGCCGCGCTGGGCGCACTCGGCGTCGCCCGCGTCAGCCTCGGCTCGGGCGTGGCCCAGACCGCCTACACGGCCGCTCGCCACGCCGCGCAGCAGCTGTACGAGACCGGCGGCTACGACTCGCTCACCAACGCCCTCGCCTTCCACGAGCTCAACGGCCTGTTCCCCAACGAGCTCCGCCCCTGACACCCTGACGCCCTGACACCGAGGGGGCGCTGACGGGACTCGCCCATCTACGTGGCGCCCGCGACGCGTCGTTGACCCGACGCGGTACGTCACGCCGACACGGCCGGTTCGTGGCTGGTCGGCCGCGGCGGCGGCCGACCACACTGGGCGCATGGAAACCATGGTGCCGGTCGACGGCGGCGAAGTCTGGGCGGACGACACGGGCGGGGACGGGCCGGCGATGGTGCTGGTCCACCCGGGGGTCGGCGATTCCACGATCTGGGACCCGGTGCTCGACTCGCTCACCGGGCGGCAGCGGCTGATCCGCTACGACGCCCGCGGCTACGGGCGTTCCCCCGCGCCGGTCACGCCGTACACCCCAGCGCATGACCTCGGCGCCGTCCTCGACCACTTCGGCCTGGACCGCGCGGTGCTGGTCGCCTCCAGCATGGGCGGCACCGCCTCGCTGAGCTACACCCTCGACGCGCCGGATCGGGTGGCCGGCCTCGCGCTGTTCGTACCCGGTGTCAGCGGATACGACCTCGACGAGTCCGAGCTCCATCAGGAAGTGGCACGTCTCGCCGAGGCCGGCGACATGGAGGGCATCGTCCGGCTCGGCCTCGGCCTGTGGGGTCGGGCGGCGGGCGGCACCCCCGAATCCGACCCGGTCGCGGCGGCGCACCTGCGCGCCGTCCTGCCCGCCTGGTTCGCCAACGTGGACCACCAGCGCGCCGATCCGCCCGCCTTCGACCGGCTCGGCGAGATCGCCGTACCCACGGTCCTCGCCCTCGGCGAGCTGGACCGCCCGCAGATCGTCCGCTGCAACGAGGCAACGGCCGCGCGCATCCCGGGCTGCCGGCTGGTCCGCCTCACCGAGTCGGACCACTACCCGACACTGCGCGAGCCGAAGGCCGTCGCCCGACTGGTGGAGGAGCTGTACGCGGAGGCGAAGTGACGGCCTCCGCTTCGTCGAACTACCCGGACGGGTTGTGGGAGCTTTTCGAATCGCCGATCCACCGGATCAACACACTGATGCGGCCGGATGCCGGGACCGGGCGGGGGATCTCGAGCGAGCCCGGGAATGGGCCGTGGGGTCGCCCCGCGCCACAAGCACCGTTCACGAGTGGGGGGCGAGCCGCCGGAAAGCAGGTCCTGGCTGCTGATCCGGGCTCGCCCCGGTCACCTGACTGTCCAGAGGAAGCGCTGGTCGCCGATCGGCGGTTGCCCGGAAGGCCGCTCTGCCGAAGTGGTCAGTAGCCGGTACCGCGTTTGACCTGGGTCCGCTCGATGCTGTGGGTCGCTCCCTTGTCGTCCAGCGTGCGGCATGCGTCGGCGATGTCCTGGGCCAGACGGTCGATCTGTTCGCGGCTCATGGTCTCCTTGACCAGGGCGCGCATGATCTTCACCCGTTCCGCGTTGGGCGGGAGGGTGTAGGCCGGCACCATCCAGCCCCGTTCGGCCGAGAGCTGCCAGGCGATGTCGGACTCGTCGTAGGCGTGTTCGCCGGCGAGGCGGAAGGCGACCAGCGGCAGTTGTTCGAGGTCGCTCCCGATCACTTCGAAGCGGCCGCTGTCGCGCAGGTTGTCCGCCAGTGCGCGGGCGTTCTGCTGCATTGTCTTCATGACGTAGGTGTAGCCCTGGCGGCCGAGCCGCACGAAGTTGTAGTACTGCGCGAGCACCATCGATGCGCCGGTGGAGAAGTTGAGCGTGAACGTCGCGTCGGTCTTGCCCAGGTAGTTCTCGTAGAAGACGAGGTCCTTGGCGAGGTCGGCCTCTTCGCGGAAGACCAGCCATCCGATGCCGGGGTAGACCAGTCCGTATTTGTGCCCCGATACGTTGATCGAACGGACCTGCTCGAGCCGGAAGTCCCACTTCGAGTCCGGGTAGAGGAAGGGCCACACGAATGCGCCGCTGGCGCCGTCGACATGGATCGGAATGTCCAGGTCCCGTTTCTTGCGAACGTCCCGCAGGAGCTTGTCGATCCCGACGACATCGTCCTTGTGGCCGGTGAACGTGGTGCCGAGGACGGCGACGACGCCGATCGTGTTCTCGTCGAGGTGGGGCTCCACGTCCTCCGGGCCGATCGTGTACTTGTCCTCTGCGAGCGGCACGACCCTGGGCTCGACGTCGAAGTAGCGGCAGAACTTCTCCCACACGACGTGGACGTCACCGCCGAAAATCAGGTTGGGCCGTTCGGTCGAGAGGCCTGCTGCCTGGCGGCGCTCGCGCCACTTCCACTTCAGCGACAGCGCGCCGAGCATGATCGCCTCGGACGAGCCCTGGGTCCGGCATCCGGCCGTCCTGCCGGGTGCGTGGAAAAGGTCGGCGAGCATGCGCACGCAGCGCTGCTCGATCTCGGCGGAAATGGGGTATTCCGCATGGTCGATGAAATTGCGGTGAAGGTTCTCGGCGATCAGCCGTTGGGCCTCCGGCTCCATCCACGTGGTGACGAACGTGGCGAGGTTGCGCTGCGGGTCGCCCTCCATGGCGAGATCCACATCCACGAGCCTCATCGCGTCCGTCGCGGTCATGCCTTCCTCGGGGAAGGTCTCGGAGGGAGCGGGCACCGTCAGGAATCGGTTACCGAACAGATCCGAGTCGTCGCGCTTGGTCATGCCCCGAATTCAACAGCGCCGGAGCCTGCCGCAGCCGAGAGACACACCGCTCGGCCGGCGCGGCCAGCGGCACCAGCCTTATTCCATAGCACCATCCGGTTCTGTACCGCGCTCGCCGTACGCCCGCTGTGTTGGCTTTCCGCCCAGCCGGGTGCCGGACCAGGGCTTGGAGCGTGTCGCCATTCTTGGCCGTCGTTGCGCGCGAGGCGGGAGCCTCCTGCCAGCGCCCTGCTCCAGTCCGCACCGCAGCACACGGCTGGTTCCGACGTCAGGGCTCCGCGTCCCTGACTGGAGCGAGAGCAGCAGCAGTGCGACGGTTGATACAGGACCGCGACCCCGAAACGCGCGTTTCGCCGCCGCGAAGAGCTCCAGCCGATCATCGACCCCGGTGATCACCGCCGGAAGGGTTCACGATGCGGATGCCGCACGACACCCAGGGCAAGTCACGCGACAAACAAACGGCACCGACGTGGAGCACCACGGAGAGCAACCGTCCGGACACCACATCGGTCCACCAGGCAAATGCCCAGCGGGCCAAGCGAGTAGCCGAGTGGGGCAAGGCGAAGTGTGCCGGGTCCTGGGCGCAGCCACAGGCATGATGTGGCACGACAGGAACGTGCCGTCCCGGGCCGCGCTCAGAAAACTGCGGCGGACACCGTGACCACCGACCCGGGAGTGACGTCGCAGCACCAAGCCGGTGCGCGACCATCACGCCGTCAGGTCACTTTGACCGTGCTACGCGTGGTCGGCTCGGTCGCCGTACTGGTGACCGTGTACTACCTGCTGCCACTGGACCACCCCTCCACCAACGCCACCATCAGCATCCTCTGCATCGGGCTGGCGGGGTTCGTCGCCTTGGTGGCCGCACAGGTCCGCTCCATCCTCCGCTCCCTGCACCCAGGACTGCGGGCAGCGGAAGCACTGGCCATCAGCACCCCGTTCTTCCTGCTGCTGTTCGCCGCCGCTTACGTCGCACTGGCCGCACTCTCGTCCAGCAACTTCGGCGAGCACCTTTCGCACACCGACGGGCTCTACTTCACCGTCACCGTGTTCTCCACTGTCGGGTTCGGCGACATCACGGCCAAGTCCGAGGCCGCGCGCCTGGTGGTCACCGCACAGATGCTCGCCGATCTGATCGTCTTCGGACTGACGATCAAGGTCGTCGTGGGTGCGGTCCGCCACAGCAAGCAACGCAGAAAGCTCCTGGACGGCACTGATGGAGATGAACGGTGATGGGCTGAAAGTGAGGAAGGGGGTTTCACGACACCCAGTTCAAACCGCAAGCACCAGCAACAGCAGCGCATCGAGTCGAGCAAGGGAGAGCGGTCGTGGCTGGGGAGAGCAGTCGGGCTGCACAGCCCGTTCACCGAGGGAAGGTTGCGGGCTGGCTGTCGAAGGTGTTCGAGCGCAACCCCGCCGGGCTCAACTGGCCGCGAGCGGTGATGGTCCTGGACATCGCGGTGGTGCCGCTGTTCGTGTTCTGGGCGATCGGCTACGAGCAGTACCTGCTCAGCGCGCTCTTCGGGGTGCTGTTCACGGCCCTGGCCGATCCGGGCGGCCGCTACGGGCACCGCGCGTTCGACACCTCACTGTTCGGACTGATCGGCGCCGGGGTGACCGCGCTGGGCTTCGGCATCGCGGCGGACGCCTGGGGCTGGCTCGTGCTCGCCGCGTTCCTGGTCACCCTGGCGGCCGGGCTGGCCGCCGCGTTCGGGGCCCGCAGGTTCGTCAACGCCCTGCTGCTCAATGTCTGGTTCATCATCGCCGTCGCCCTGGGAGTGGGCCTCGACAAGTCGAGCCACATCACCAGCTACACCTGGGCCCAGGTGGTCGCCTGGACCGGCGGGGCCGCCCTGTGGATCCTGGTGACGTTCCTGTGGTGGCTGATCAGCGGACGCACCGACTCGCCCAAGCTCTTCCCGGAGCTCCCCGGCGACACCTCACGAAGGAAACTGACCCCACCACTGATCATGTTCGCGGTGATCCGCGCCCTGGTCATCGCCGGCACCATGGCGCTCGCGTACGGACTGGACCTGTCGCACGGCAGCTGGATCTCGATCGCGGCCATCATCGCGATGAAACCCAGCCTGGAACAGGCCACCCTCGTCAGCACACAGCGGCTCATCGGCGCGCTGATCGGAGCCTGCGCGGCCTCACTGCTGCTGCTGGTGCCCGTGAACGAGACCGGACTCAGACTGTTCGCGGTCGAACGCGGCCTCGAAGTGGTGGCGCTCGTCCTGCTCATGCACGGGGCCGGAATCCGCTTCTGGAACTACGCGCTCTACACCGCGGCCATCGCCGCAGGAGCCCTCATCTTGGTGGACCTGCCCCAGCCCTCCGATTACGCGGCCGAGGGCTACCGGGTCCTGTGGACCCTGTGCGGCGTGGGAATCGGCCTGCTCGTCATGCTCCTGGCCGGCCTGCTCGCCAAACGCCACGCCAGAACACCACGACAGACGACCTGAGACCAGATGCCGTCATCGAGAAGTTCCCCGTCAAGATCGGTGGCCTTTTTATCGGCCCTGCCCAGACCGCGATAGTGAGGCATCACGGCCGTACCGCGCCAGGGCGTCCGCGCACCCCCGGAAAACGGGCATCGTGAAGTCCTCCGCCCGAATCAACCAGATCTCACTGACGAGGTGGGGGTGAATCCTCGCCGCCGGATCGCCGGATCGCCGGATCGCCGGATCGCCGGATCGCCGGATCGCCGGATCGCCGGATCGCCGGCCCGGCGTCGAGCGGGGCACCGGCGTCAGACACCGGGACCGCGTACCGATGCCGGTGTGGGTGGCGGCCGTCGAGGGGAGGGCCGGGCTGAGGTCATCTCGTCGTACGCCGATTGTCAGAGGCTGCTGGCAAGATCGCCGTTGTGAACGTCACCCGTACCACTCCGCCGAGGCCGCTCGACGTGACTGCGGTCTTCCCTCGACTGGCCCCGCTGGCACGCGAGGCGACCCGGCTGCATCCCCGCCCCGGTTCTCCGTCGCCGTACGAAAGCTCGATCGGTGGACCCCTGCTGTGGCCTGCCAATCAGCCGTGGCCGTACTGCGACAAGTGGCACGAGGGCCCGGTCTCCCCCCTCGTGCCGGTGGCACAGCTGTACGTGCGCGACGTGCCCCAGCTACGGCCACCCGGGCGGACGGACCTGCTCCAGGTGCTGTGGTGTCCCTCGGAGCACCCGCCGGAGCACAAGCCGCCGACCGAACTGTTCTGGCGAACCGCCGCGGATGTCACCCACGTCCTCGCCTCGCCGCCCAAACCGTTCGAGACGCAGTACGGCTACACGCCGGAGCCGTGCGTACTCGCACCGGAGCAAGTCACCGAGTACCCGAACTTCCTGGAGTTGGACAAGGAGCTGCAGCGGCAGATAAGCGACTGGAGCGTGTGGCAGGCGGCCGGCGTCGCGATCGATGATTCCTACGAGATCGCCCCGCAGGAGCTCTATACGAACGAGCTGTCCGAGGCTCCCGGCTGGAAGGTCGGTGGATGGGCACCGTGGGGCCTCACCGATCCCATCGCCCGGTTCTGCATCAACTGCGGCGCCGCGATGAGCCCGCTGCTGACCATCGCCTCGGACGAATGCCGCGACTACAGAAGGAGTTGGGTCCCGTCCGAGGACCAGGGCATCGCCGTGCTCGACCACGACGACAACGTCTCGAATCCGCCCCGGATCCAGGTCTCCGATGCGAATCATCTGCAGCTCTACATCTGCCCGACGTGCTATACGCATACCGACTTGATCCAATAGGCCAAAGGTGGAGTCCCGGCGACCTGCGAGTGGGCGAAGTCCGCCCCACACGGCACCGCGAAGCCTGCAGCGCCAGTCAGTATGTCGCCGGGCACGCTGAAGCATCCGCGGCAACGGGTGTTCACCACGACCCCGGCCAAGGGTTGGTAGTCCGGGTATCACGCCGGGGTGGCGGCTACCTCGCCTTGCGAGGTGTGCAGCGCGAGCATGGAACGCCGCAGCCCTCGTCGGCCACCGCCGATTCGCCCGCGAGCACTACGTCATCCTGGACACGGACACGGACACGGACACGGGCGCCATCCGCCACCTCATCACGCAGGGACACGGCTGGGACGCGTTCACAGCACTCCGCGCCTCGTGCGGGAAAACCAGAGCTCGCTCAGCCATAGGAACGACGTTTTAAGAGGTAGATTCCTCGCTGCGATCGTCTTCGTGGCGACGTCGGGCTGCACCTGGCGTCAGCTCCCGCCGGTCTCAATCGGTCAGCGTCGTGATAGTTGGCTCGTCCGGCCAATCGGGGGGGCGAGGCCGGCTGACGGTCAACCACCGCGGAGACCCCACTCGTCAAGGCCGCCGTAGATATGGGCTTCAAGGCCTCCTGGGGCGTCCATGGCGACGGCCTCACCGCGGTAAAGGGCGATGAGTGAGTCCTTGCCCCGCCACCAAGTGTCGGCCACGCCCTGTACTTCGGGTACCGGCTCGTACCCTTCGAGGTCCAGAGAGTCGACGGCCTCGCCGGTGATTCTCGTGATGGTCTTGGCCCAGCGTCTCGCGTGGCTGACCAGTGCCAACGATTCCACCCAGCCTTCAGTACTGGCATGCAGCGGTGCCCAGCGGTAGCCGTGAATCCCGAACTCTCCACCGGGGCCGATCATGAATCCGTAGGCCATGGACACCCGACAGTCCCCGGCCGGGATCCACCAGCCCTCAGCGGTCGAACCTTCGGGAAGGTCCGCGCCCAGGACGCGCGGGCCACTCTCGTAGAACGGCGCCGGCGGCAGCGCGAGACCGCCCCAACGGGCCTCGAAGGCCACCGCGCGATCGATCTCCGCAGCCGGGACACCCTGCTCGATCCAGGCGCCGCGGTGATCCTCGATGTCCGGCTGAGGAACGCGGATGCCCTCCAACTCGACGAACGACTTGGCCCGGCGGGTCAAGCCGGTCGGCGCGACCGGGACCGGCGATATTGCGGCCCAGGGCCTGCATCACCACCAACAAGCGCCCTCAAGAGTCAAGGGACCGCCATAGGTAACGACGTCTAAGCAGGGCCACTGTTCCGACTACGTGTCGCGACGAAGTAGGTGAGGGCGCCTGAGACATCTGAGGGCTTCGAGTTCGGCGCGGGGGAAGTGCTCACCCCACTTGCTGCGGTAGCTGCTCTCACCGTAGATCTCGGCAACCTCGTCGAAGCAGCGGATCGCGGCGAGCGCGAGCTGATCGACAGTCAGCCAGCGCGACCAGATCTCGGTTCCACGGTTGTCGTGAACGCTGCCCTCGCTCAGTTCCAGGACGCGTCCCCAGATGTCCTCGCCTTCTCGGTAGAAGATCCACCGATAGGCGGTCGGCTCGGCCTCGAATTGGCACCGTGTCTCTTCCGCGCCGTCGACGAGCCGCGCCACCGCGGCGAGGAGTTCCTCCGGCGCGTTGGTGAGGGAGGACGCGGTGACCTCGGCCTTTGTGTGCCGATCCTCAACAACGCAGTCGGCCCACCCGGGTCCTCTCAGCGTCCAGGTGAGGCGGAAGTCCGAGCCGGAGGTCACCGCTGCTCCCCGGCGAGGAAATGCCGGAGGTCGGACGCCAGGCAGGCCATCTGCTCACCGGCCTCCAGCCAGGTGGTGACCGACGCGCTCCAGCCGCCGGCGGTCTTGCGCCAAGGGCGCACGGTCCAGGTCAGCCCGATGTGCCCGCCGGAGCGGAAGACGGCCGACACCGCGAGGTCCCGGTCGTCGCTCTGCCAGTTCCGTTCGCCGTCCCATCCCCGATAGTCGGCAGCGAGCTGTTCCAGGAACGAGGTGAGATCGCCGTCCGACATCCAGGCGACGACATCGTCGACGCGCGCGGTCAGGCCGGGGGCGCGCAGCTCGACGGCGTAGCGTGCGGCATCCGGGTCGATGTCGAAACGGTCGCGGAACCTCACGCCGACGGACGCGTGCTCCTGGCAGCGGACGGCCACGGCGTGGCTGTCACCAGTGCCGTCGTCGAGGGAGGTCATGCGCGAAACGCTACGTGGTGATCAGGAGGGCGTCATGCGGATTCCTCGCCGACAATCGGACAGTGGACAGTTGAGTGGCGCCGCCGCTTCGGCTCCCGGCTGCACGCTGGCCCGCGTTTTGCCGGCCGGCACCAGCGCGGGGCGACGGGTGAAGCCGACGTGGTCTCGGCGCGGCGGTGAGTTCGCGGGCGCTCGGCGGTCTATCTCTTGACGGAGACAGTCGACTCATCGGGAGTAAGCCATGGGCCTCATCCACATCGAGCTGTTCGCGACCCTTGACCTCGTCGGGCAGGCGCCCGGCGGCCCGGACGAGGACCCGGTGGGGTTCCCGTTCGGCGGCTGGCAGGCGCCGTTGCTGGACGAGGTCGCCGGGGCGCAGGTCCTTGCCGCGTACGAGGGCACGGACGCCCTCCTGCTCGGCCGGCGGACGTACGACCTCTTCGCCGCCTACTGGCCTCACCAGGAGGGCGGCCCGGACAACGAGATCGCCACGCTCTTCAACAGCGTCCCGAAGTACGTGGCCTCGCGCGGCACGCCCGACCTCTCGTGGGAGGGGTCCACGCAGCTCGGCCCGGACCTGGCCGCCGCGGTGCGCGAGATCCGCGACCGCCACGAGCACGTGAAGGTCGTCGGAAGCCTGAACCTCGTGCAGAGCCTCCTGCGCGAGAAGCTCTTCGACCGTCTCGACCTCTGGCTGCACCCGATCGTGCTCGGCGTCGGCAAGAAGGTCTTCGACGGCGGTGCGGTGCCCACCAACGTCACGCTCCTCGAGCCCCCGGCCGCCAGTCCGAAGGGCACGGTGTACCTGCGGTACGGGCTCGCCGACGGCACGCCCGCCACAGGGGACATGAGCGCACCCGACCGCGGGACCGGAAGCGACCGCTGAGCCCACCCTCGCTGTGCTCGTCGCCGTCGCCCGACAGCAACGTCGCATCACCGGGACGGCAGCCCCTTCGTCCCGGTGAGCACTGCTCCGGTCAGTTTGGCGCCGGTCAGCTTCGCGCTGGTCAGGTCCGCGCCGACCAGGTTCGCTTGGCGTAGATCGGCCCTGGTCAGGTCCGCCCCGGTGAAGTTCGCCCCGGCCAGGTTCGTGTGGCGTAGATCGGCCCCGGTCAGGTCTGCCCAGGAGAGGAAGGCGCCCCTCATGTCGGCGCCTCTGAGGTCGACGGCCGAAAGGTGGGCGAACACGAAGACGGCGCCGCGCAGTACGGCGCAGGCGAGCGGTGATGTCTCCTCGGAGGGTGTTGGGGAAGGCGGCTTGCCGTTGTCCGCGGGGGACAGGATCAACATCTCGCGGTCGCAGAACTTTGCCTTGCGCAGATCGAGTTGATCCAGCTGCGCCTTGGTGAGGTCGGCCCGGGTGAAGTCGGTGTCGGTGAGGTTGCCGGTGCAGGCGCCGCCGCCCGAGCAGAACGTCGCCCCTCGCAGTGTCGCGCCGGTGAACACCGTGTCCTGGAGGTCGGTCCTGGTGAGATCGGCTCCGGACAGGTCGGCGTCCCGGAAGGAGGTGCCGCTCAGGTTCGCGCCGCCGAACTTGGTCCCGGTCAGGTGCGCGGCTTCCAGAGTGGCCCGCGGCATGTCCGCGAAGGCCAGGTCCGCGCCGCTCAGGTCCGACCGGGTCATGACCGCTTCCGGAAGGTGGATGGAGCGCGCCTTGGCGACGTACGTCGGCCTCCAGTGCGGCAGCGCCGTCTCGCTCAGGTCCACCACCACGCCGCCGTCCCTGTCGGGGCGGCGCCGCACGAGCACGTTCATGGCGGCCTGGACGTCCGGGGAGGGGTCGGCTCCGGAGGCCGGCACGTGCGCGTGGCGTCGTACGTACGCGGTGAGCACGGAGACGACCGGGGGCTGGTCCTCGGCGGAGTCCTTCATGATGCGTTGCAGCGCGTAGACGCCGCCGAGGCGGACGTCCATCGAACTCGACGCGAGATTGCCGATCGCCGTGTTGAAACGCGTCGTGATCTGACCCTCTTCCGCGATCCGCAGCTCCTTGCCCGCCTGCCCCACCTGCAGCCAGGTGAACAGCAGGGCTGCCACCGCGGCCACGCCCGGCAGGCTCAGCAGCAACAGGGTCAGCCTCGGCGAGGCCACATTCCGTGTCTCCGCCCGCGGCTGCGGACTCGGGCGCCGGCTCACCGCGCGCCGCAGGCGGCCGAATCGACGGGTCCTCGTCATCTTGCCATTGCCCCACACACGGGCCCCCGCCCGCGACCGCCACACCGCGACTCCCTCCTTTGAAGCAGTGCTGCACGTACGGTATGGAGCCGGTCGGTCCGGGTGCCTGACCGCGTTCGTGAGCCGATCGTCGCCACCGGGCACAGGCGGGACGCCCTGGAGCAAGGCCGACGGTCCATCGCGCGGCAGCGCGGCGCTCCGGCCCGCGATTCAGGTGAGGACGTTGACGGCTCGTGCGATGACGAGGCCGAGGATCACGAGGGAGACGAGCGACTGGACCGCCATGGTGATCTTGGCCCAGGGGGCGAGGGGCATGACGTCGGTGGGGCTGAACGCGGTGGAGTTGGTCAGCGCGAGGTAGAGGTAGTCGACGTATCGCGGTCTCCAGCGGACGGGCGCGAGGCCGGGGTCGAGCTGCTGGGGGAAGGCGAGGGAGGGATGGGCGGGCATGCGGTGGACGCGTGCCGCTGGGCCGCCGGCGTCGAGTTCGAAGTAGAGGAGCGAGAAGGCGATGACCGTGCCGGCCCAGACGGTGCTTCCGTTCTGGAGGAGGCTGGTCGCGGACGCCGTCTGCTTCCCGCTGTGGACGATGTCGTCGATCAACTGCAGGGTCGACCAGATCGCGCCGAGTGCGAGGACGCAGACCAGGGCGATCGACACGGCGCGCAGCGCGGCGGAGCGACGGTCGATCCGGCCGGGGTCGCCCACGATCGACGTGAGCAGGAGCAGCCCTTCCAAGGAGGGCAGTACCCAGGCCGGCGCCAGCCGCAGGTCGTCGGGCAGCAGCAGCGTCAGCACCATCGCGACGACCACCGCCGTGGCCATCGGCCAGCGCGACTCTCCGAGCGGCGCCTCGCCCGGCGTGGGTGCGGGCTGCGGGGGAGCGTGATGTCGGCTCACGGGGTGGGCTCCCTGTCGTCGTCGTGGACCGGCGGTCCACATCCCGCCGTGCCCTCGGCGGGGCCGCCGTCGGCCCCGTCGGCGGGCGCGCCATGCCCGTCCACTCCACTACGGCCTGCCGGGTCGCGCACCGCCCGGGGCCCGGCCGGGTCAAGGACCTACCGGAACGGGCTACGGGACGCAGCGTGTCGCTCCCGGCGGGCCGCTCCCGTTCCGAGGCAGCTCCCGAGCCGCTTCCGAGCCATTGCCGTGCCGCTCTCCCGCCGTTCCCGAGCGGCCTCCGAGTGCCTGTCGGAGTGCACCACACGCGCTCGTCGCCCACGTGTGCGAGGGATCAGTGATCATGAACACATGGGGAGAACCGAACAACTGACGCAACTGCTGGAACGAGCCGGGCTCGAGCGGGTGGGAACCTGGCACGTGGAGCGGGGGATGCCGCCGCACAGCGCGCGCCGGCTCCTGGCCTGGGCGGCGCCGGAGCCGGCCGTCGTACTGCCGCGCACGGACGCGGACGGGTTCAGGCGGCATTGGCGTCGACTGGTCGGTGAGGCCGGGCTGGCCGATCAGGACGGTGTCGTCCTCATCGACGGCGGGCAGACGATCTGGGCGTACGTCCGACTGGAAGCGGAGGCGGACGTATACGCGCTGCTGGGCGACCCCGACGTGGACGGAGAAGTGGACGGAGACGTGGACCGCCCCGGGCACCGCCCCGGGTACGAAGACGGGAACGGCCCCCGAGACGGGTTCCAGGCGATGTCGACCGACGGCGAGACGCTGCTCGCCGTGACCGTGACGGGCCAGGAGGTCCGGTTCGCCGTCCTTGACCGGCTGAGCGAGCACAGCGAGCGTGCGGCACTCGAAGCCGTACGGGAAACGGAGCAGGAGCGCGAAGCGGCGTGGGCCTCGCTGTTCGCCGAGGGCGGGCCGTCCGAGGCGATCCGCCGAGCGTGGGCCCGCGGCCTCGCGTGGAACCCGACCGTGTCCGAGGAGTTCCGGGAGCCGTTGCGGGACATCTCCTGGAACCTGTACGGCTCTCTGTCGCCCGAGGCGCTCGAAGCGGCCCTCACCCACCCGGAGTGGCGGGTGCGCTCGCAGCTCGCCCAAGTGAATCCGTATCTGACGGCAGAGCACTGGGAACGCCTGATCCTCGGTGAGGAACTCGCGAAGCACCGCCGGCTCCTGACCATGCTGGCCGCCGACCAGCGCGCGCAGGTCACCGAGGAGACCTGCCGACGGCTCGCCGCCGACCCGTCCGTCACGGTGCGACAGGAGACCGCGCGGCTGACCTGCCTGCCCGTATCGGTCAGCCTCGCCCTGGCGGCCGACCCCGACGGCACCGTCCGGGCCTTCGTCTGCCGGGCGGCCTGGCCGCACCTGGACGAGGCGCGGCGCCGCGCGCTCCTCGCCGACCCCGTGGCCGGGGTCCGCGGGGCCGCGCGCCGTGCCCACCACCAGGAGCACCCGGTCACGAGCACGGACTTCGACACGGGCGACCTGCCCGACGACGTCCTGGAGACGTGCCGCCTGGACCGGGACCTGGCCCTCCGCCTCGTACGCCACGGCGAGCCCGACCAGCGTGCCGCCCTCGCCGACAACCCGCACCTGGAGCCTGACCTGCTCATCGAGCTCGGCCGGGACGCGGATGCCCGTGTGCGCAACAGCGTGGCCCTGCGCCCCGAGCTCAGCGAGCGCGAACGGGCGGCGATCGACTTCGAGTTCGACCCCAGCTGGCGGACTTCCGCCCTCCCGTGGGTCGTCGCGCTCCACGACGATCCCGACGCCATGCGCCGCCTCGCCGCCTCAGCGCACCCACTCGTCCGCAGAAGCGTCGCCCGCGCCCCGCACCTCCCGCAGGACGTGGTCGCGGGACTCGCGGTCGACGAAGACCGGGTCGTACAGCTCTTCCTCGCCGAGTCCTGCGACGACGCGCCCGCCGACATGCTGCTGAGGGTCTGGCAGTGGTGGAGGGGCAGCCTCAGCTTCCCCGATCGGCCGCGCAACCACCCGAACTTCCCGAGCGAAGGGCTCCTGCGGTACGCCGACGACCCGAACCCGCGCCTGCGGCAACTCGCCCTTGACGACCCCCTGTCGTCCGCCGAACTCGTAGACCGCTTCAGCCGTGACACGGACACCGAGGTGCGTCACCGAGCCGCGACCGACCCACGTCTGACCCCCGCGTCCGCCGTTCGCCTCCTCGACGACCCCGATCGCGACATCCGCGCCGCCGCCCTGCGCGTCCCCCGGCTGCCCGCGACCGTCCTCGCGTCCCTGTTGCGTGACGCGGAGACCGCCGACGCCGCCGCCGCGCATCCGGGTCTGCCCCGTGACGTGACGGAACGGATGCTCGGACTGGTCGGGACCACGGACGGCTGACGGAGTCGCGACGCGCCCGGGCCGCTGCGCGCGGGCCGGGCGGGCGCGGAACGAGGGGCCGGCGGGCGGAAGCGAGGCGGTTGCCGGCCCGGCCTGTCGAAGGCGCGGTCACTTGCCCTTGCTGTTGTGAGGCGTGTTGCACAGTGCGCGGTCGACGAGGTCGCTTGCCGCCTTGTGCTGCCGGAGCGTCTTGTCGAGGTCGTTGAAGCTGGTGCTCATGGATACGGTGACGGTGCGGCTGCCGTCGTCGGTGGCGCCGTCGAGGGTGATGTAGCCGGCCTCGCCGCCTTCGTGGCTCCAGTAGCTGCCGCCGCACGTCAGGGGGCGGTTGACGAGGCCGAGGCCGTACCGTCCGCGCGGCCAGAACGTCTCCAGGCGCTTGTCGACCGGGACGGTGTTGCGCATGTCGGCCATGCGCGCCCCGGACAGCAGTTTGCCGCCCAGCAGTCCCTGGAAGAAGCGGTTGATGTCGGCGGTGGTGGAGACGTAGCCGCCGAGGTCGGGGACGAGCTGCTCGGTGACGTCGATGCGTTCCTCGGTGTGTTCCCCGGTGCGTTCGCCTGTGCCTTCGCCGGTCGTGAAGACCTGATAGCCGTCGGCGTGCGGGTTGCGGAGGGTGGGTGTGGCGCCCGACAGGTAGGTGCGGTTCATGCCGAGCGGGGCGAGGATCCGCTTCTCGATCTCCTTCGGCCAGGGGTGGCCGGTGGTCTTTTCGGCGATCATGCCGAGGAGGACGTAGCCGGTGTTGGAGTAGCCGAAGCCGGTGCCGGGCGGGAAGTCGGGGCGGTGCTTCATCGCGCGGGCGACGATCCGCTCGGCGGTGTAGGTGTCGTAGCGGTGCTGGTAGTACTGCTGGGGCGTGTCGAAGCCGGGAAGGTCGTCGTGCAGGCCGCTGGTGTTCTGCAGGAGCTGGCGCACGGTGATCCGGAGTCCGTCGTTGCCGTTGCCGACGACCACACCGGGCAGCCGGCTCTCCACCGTGTCGTCCAAGGACAGCTTGCCCTCGTCGGCCAACTGCAGGATCAGCGTGGCCATGAGCGTCTTGCCGGTGCTGGCGATGCGGAAGTAGCCGTCGCGGGGGACGGGGCGGGCGGTGCCGGCCACGGCGACGCCGGACGTGGCGACCAAGTCCGGGCCGGCGGTGGTGCTCACCCGGGCCTGGACGCCGGTGACGCCCAGCGCGTGGATGGCGTCGGTGTCCCGGAGGAGATCGGCCTGTCGATAACCGGGAGCGGGCGCGGGCTCGGGCGCCGGCGTCGCTCCCGTACCGCCCGAGGACTGGACCGCGACGGCCACCCCCGTGGCGGCGAACGCGGCCACCGCGACGGCCAGCCACCTGCGGCCGATCCGCCGACCGAGCGGGCGGCGGGGCCGGCGGGGCGGGTGATGCCGGGTCGTGGAATCGGGCGTCGTGGAGGCGGACGGTGCGTGGGCGGACGGAGTGGAGGCGGACGGAGTGGACGCCGGGGGCGTCGATGACGGAGTCGTAGGTCTCATGCACCGAACGCTAGGAACGAGCCCCGTCGTGTGTCGGTACCGAAGGCAGCCGGTCGCAACCTACAGCCAGCTGTAGTGCCGGAGGCGACGCCCGCCTCATAAAGTGACGCGTCCCCAGGGCCGTTCCCGGCCCGTCCCGTACGACACGAAGGCGGACCCGTGCACGGCATGATCGGCGACGAGGCCCGACCACGGCTCGTGCTCATCCGGACCGGACGCGGCGCGCGCTACCTGCTCGGCACCCTCGTCACCGCGATCGTCACACTCGTGGCGGCGCCCCTGCTGTGCGTACCGTCGCTGGCGACCGCGTGGGCCGAGCGCCACCGCCGGCACGCCGGCGCCCTCCTGGAACGTCCCGTGCGGCTGCGCCCGCCCGCCCTCGTCCGCGAACTCGCCTGGTTCGTGATCCAGGTGGTCGGGGGCCTGCCCGTGGGCGCGTTCGCCCTGCTGTGCCTGGGCAACCTGCTCCTCACCCTTGCCGCCGCCGTGGGCTGGTGGGCCTTCCCCACCTCGGATCCGCCACGCCTGCTCCTGCTCGACGTCCCCGTCGACAGCTGGGCGAGCGCGCTCACGGTCAACCTGGCCCAACTCCTGCTCCTCACCGCGCTGACGGTGACCGCCCTGCCGCTCCTCGCCCGCGCGCACGCACGCTGCTGCCTCGCCGTCCTCGCCCCGTCTCCCGTACAGCGAATGGCCGCCCGCGTCACCGAACTCACCCGGACGCGCACGGACGTGCTGCAGGCCCATGGCGCGGAGCTGCGCCGTATCGAACGCGACCTGCACGACGGAACCCAGGCCCGGCTGGTGGCCATCGCCATCCGCCTCGCCGTGGCCGGCCAGAGCCTTCCGCAGGATCCCCAGACGGCCGCCGCGCTCGTCGGCCAGGCCCGCGCAGAGACCGAGGAAGCCATGACGGAGCTGCGCTCGGTCATCCGCACCATCTACCCTCCGGTCCTGGCCGACCAGGGCCTCGCCGGCGCGCTGCGCACCCTGACGACCCGGGCAGGCGTACCCACCCGCATCGACGTCGGCGACCTCGGTGAAGTCCCCGCCGCCGTCGAAGCGGTCGCCTACTTCGCCGTCACCGAGACGCTGGCGAACATCGCCCGGCACAGCCGCGCCACCCGCGCGACCGTCCGCGTCACGCGCGGCACCCACGTCCCCCACGACACCCACGGCGGCGCGGTGCTCGCTGTCGAGGTATCCGACGACGGGACCGGCGGCGCGGACGCGTCCCGGGGCAGCGGCCTGGACGGAATCGGCCGCAGAGCCGCAGCGCTGGACGGCACCATGAAGATCAGCAGCCCGCCGGGCGGGCCGACCATCATCACCGTGGAGCTTCCGTGCGCGTAGTCATCGCCGAGGACAACGTCCTGCTGGCCTCCGGTCTCGAACTCCTCCTGAACACCCAGGGCTTCGAGGTCGCCGCGATCGCGGACGACGCACCCGGCTTCCTCGCCGCCGTCGAGGCCCACCGCCCGGACGTCACCATCGTCGACGTACGACTGCCCCCGGCCTTCCGCGACGAGGGCATTCGCGCCGCCCTCCAGGCCCGCCGCGACCACCCCGGACTTCCCGTGCTCGTCCTGTCCCAGTACGTCGAGCAGGAATACGCCGGCCGCCTCCTCACGGACAGCAGCGGCGGCATCGGCTATCTCCTGAAGGACCGGGTGAGCCGCATCGCCGAGTTCACCGACGCACTGCGCCGCGTGGCCGCCGGCGGCACCGCCATGGACCCCGAGGTCATCGCCCAGCTCCTCGCCGTCCGCGGCGATCCCGTCGAGGCCTTGACCCCGCGCGAACGCGAGGTGCTCGCCCTGATGGCCGAGGGCCACGACAACGCCACCATCGCGCAGCGGCTGTACGTCACCGACAACGCCGTCCACAAACACATCGGCAACGTCTTCCTGAAACTCGGCCTGTCGGCCGGCGACAGCGGCCACCGCCGGGTCCGCGCCGTCCTGGCCTACCTGCGCCGCCACGGCAACGCCGAGCCCGGCCCCGGCTGAGTGACCGCAGCCGCACCACTGCTCCCGGCAGGGGCGAGAACCCCTTTGGCCTCGGACCTGTTGGGGACGGTCGTCCGGGTGGCGACGCGTTCCCCGAGGAACGGCGTGAATTCCTTCCGCTGCCTGCAGAAGGCGTGCCGGTACGGGGTCGAAAACCGGGTGTGCGCAGGAGGATGTGAGGGCGGTCGTCACGTCCGCCGGAGCGACGGTCCGATGTCTGAACTGTCGGGAACCTTCTGGCGGCGTGCGCCGTCTGTCTAGGCATACGATCACGCTCGGGGGGCGGCAGTTCCATGGGGTTCAAGGGCAAGTACACCGTGCACATAACCATGGTCGCCTCGGCCGTGGCGCTCAGTCTGACGGCGTGGGCGGCGACCATGCTGACGGGCCCCGAGGCCGACGCCCAGGCGGCGGGCGCCGGCCCGGGGGGCCGGCAGGAGGTCCGTGTTCCGACGGGCCCGCAGGGGCAGCCCGAGCAGCCGGTACGGGTGCCCGAGAGCATCGCGCACGCCACCGAGGCCGGCGGGACGGCGGTGAACATCACCATCGACGACGGGCCCGACCCGCGCTGGACGCCACGGATGCTGACCATCCTGAAGGACAACGGCGTGAAGGCGGTGTTCTGCGTCGTCGGGCCGCGCGCCCAGGAGCACCCTGACCTGATCAAGAGGATCGTCGCGGACGGGCACCGGCTCTGCGACCACACGGTGTCCCACGACACCTCGATGGACAAGAAGCCCGTCGCCTATCAGCAGCGCCAGATCCTCGACGCGCAGAAGATGATCGAGGACGCGGCCGGCGGCACGAAGGTCGAGTACTACCGGGCACCGGGCGGCGCGTTCACCCCGGACAGCCGGCGGATCGCCGCCGCCGCGGGGATGCGGCCGCTGGGCTGGAACGTCGACACCAAGGACTTCGAGCGGCCCGGCACGGCCTCCATCGTCAACACCGTGAAGCACGAGCTGTCCAACGGTCCGACGATCCTCTTCCACGACGGCGGCGGCGACCGCAGCCAGACGGTCGCGGCACTCGAACAGGTACTGCCCTGGCTCAAGGAGAAGGGCCACGCCTTCAGCTTCCCGGTGCGGACCACCCCGTGAGCCACCAGGCCCCGGACGACGCGGCGCTCTCACGGCACGTGCCTGAGGCCCTCATCAGGCAAACCTCTTGGAATCGGTCACCGAGGCCACCCCGGTGACGCCACCGTCTGATGAGCGGGTGCGGGTGCGGGTGCGGCCGTCGGGAGTGTGGGCCACGGCGGTGGGGGTGGCCCGGGTGCGGGCGCTGGAGACCGAGCGGGCGAACGCGTTGTTCCGTGACCCACTGGCACAGGCCTTCGCCACCGCCGGCGGCCTGTGGCCCTCCACGCCGCCGCGGCCCGATGACGAGGCCGCGCGAAGGCGCCGGCTGGCCGTGTCGTTCTCCATCGTCATCAGGACGAAGTTCCTCGACGACCTGTTGCTCCAGGCCGCCGCGTCCGGGGTCCGGCAGGTCGTGCTGCTCGGCGCCGGCATGGACAGCCGGGCCTTCCGGATGGACTGGCCCGAGGGCACCCGGCTGTTCGAGATCGACACCGCCGCCCCACTGGACTTCAAGGCTTCGGTACTGCGCGAGCAGCGGGCCGTCGCACGCTGCGAGCGGATCACCGTCGCGGTGGATCTGCGGGACGACTGGCCAGGCGCGCTGGCCGCCGCAGGGCACGACCCGGCCGCGCCGACGGCGTGGATCGCCGAAGGACTGCTCATCTATCTGCCCGAGGACGCGGTGGAACTGCTGCTGTCCCGGATCAGCGCGCAGTCGGCCGCCGGCAGTCGGATGGGGCTGACGCTGGGCTCGCGCGGCGTCATCGAGCGCTTCGGCGCGGACGCCGCGCCGGGATCGGCGGCATCCCTGTGGGTCTCCGAGGCACCCGACGACCCGGTGGGCTGGCTGTCCGCCCACGGCTGGGAGGCCGACAGCCACACCCTGCGCGAACGCGCTGCCGCCTACGGCCGCCCGATCAGCGCCCCGCCGCAGCGCGAGGAGCGGCCCGGCGGACTGATCTCGGCGGTCCGCCGGTAGCGCACCTCCGGGCTGCCCCAGGTGATCGATGCCGAGAGGGACCTGGGATCGGGTTCACGCGCGGCCGACGGGCAACGCGCGCACTGACGGCCTGTCACCACATAGGCCCGCCTGTCCGGATCCAGCCGCGCGGGCCGAGGCGACGCTTCCCCCGCGGCTCCGGCCAGGCCGGCCTCTACGCCTTCTGCGCGGTCGGAGATCTGAGCTCATCGCGTGATCGCCGGTCCTCGTTCATCCCCGGAGTTCAATCCCGGAGGAGTTCGCAGAAACGGTCCAGGGCGCGGTCCGTGCGGCGCCGGTCGCCGGTGGTCGTGAGGTCGAAGAGGAGGCCACGGATGACCGCCATGATCAGCGTGGGAGTGATCGTGTCGTCCGCGCCGCTGGTGATGTCGCGGAACGTGGCGCCGAGCGTGTGGAACCAGTCGGTGATCGCCTCGCCCCGGTCCGGATAGTTCTCGGGGTGAGCGAGGCCGTCCGCGTGCACCTCGAAGAACAGCCGGACGAACGGCGCGCGCTCCGGCGCGCTCATCCAGGCCCAGATGCCGCGCAGGCGCTCCTCCGGGGACGCTGCCTCCGACGGGAGGTTCTCGGCCAGGCGTGCCGCGCCGCGGCGACGGGCCTCGGCGAGGACGGCGGCCACCAACTCCTGCTTGCTGCCGAAGTCGTAGAGCAGCATCCGCGGGCTGGTGTCGAGAGCCGCGGCCAGCGGCCGCAGGCTCAACCCGGCCAGGCCGTGCGCCAGCACGTAATCGGTCGCTCGCGCCAGAGTGGCCTGCCGACGGGCGGGATCCGGGGGTCGTCCCATGGTGGAGCATCCTTTCGGTCCTGCGGATCTGAGCCTGTGTGAGGGCGTGAGTGAGTGGCTCCATTAGTTTATGGTACGACTGTTTCAGTAATGGAGGGGGAGGCAGTCATGCACGCACTCGACCGGGCACTCGTACTGGGCGCCGGAGGCCTCGTCGGCACCGCCTGGACGGCCGGACTCGCCGTCGGACTGCGTCGCGAGGGGATCGACCTCGCCGAGGCCGATCTCTTCGTCGGCACCTCGGCCGGCGCGATCGTCGCCGCGCTGCTCGCCACCGGTCAGGACCCCGCCCGGCTCGCCACACCGATGCGGCCCGCCGACGGCAGCACTCCTCCCCGCGTGGACGGGCGCCGCCTGGGCGAGGCGTTCGCCGTGCTCGGCAACGCCGCCGCGGACCCTGCCGGGGCACGGCGCGAAGCGGGCCGTATCGCGCTCGCCGCCGACACCGGCCCCGAGCAGCCGCACGTCGCCCGGATGCGCGCCATGGTCGGCACCGACGACTGGCCGGAACGCCGGCTGCTCATCCCCGTCCTGGACGCCGAGACCGGCGAGCAGCAGGTCCTCGACCGCACGAGCGCCGCGCCACTGGCCTCCGCCGTGGCGGCCAGCACGGCCTTCCCGGGCATCTACCCGCCGATCACCCTCAACGGCCGTCGCTACATGGACGGCTCCCTGCAGTCGGCGACCAACGCCGGACTCGCGGCCGGAGCCCGCGCGCTCGTCGTGATCGACCCACAAGCGCACCTGTTTCCGAGGGAGTTGCTCCACCAGGAACTGACGGTCGCCGCCGCGCACACCGCGGTGACCATCGAGCCCGATCCCGGGTCGATACGCACGTTCGGTCCGGACCTGAACGATCGGACGGCCTGGGCGCCTGCTTACGAGGCTGGTCTCCGTCAAGCCGCCTATGCAGCGCAGCAGCTCCGCCTCGCCTGGACGACCGGATCCGACCACACACGCCCTGGGGCGTGTTCGCGCGTCCAGGGGATCGAGGAGAGAGCCAAGTGAACAGCAGGAGGCAAAGGGTCATCTGAGTACGGGAGTTGGTGGGGTGCTGCGTTACGTTGACGGCGTGACCGACATTGATTCGCGCATCGACACGTCCCGGCCGCACACCGCCCGGATCTGGAACTACTGGACCGGCGGCAAGGACAACTACCCGGTCGATCGGGAGGCGGGGGACCGGATCCGGGAGCTGCATCCCGGGATCGGCGAGTATGCGAAGGCGGACCGCCTGTTCCTGGGGCGGGCGGTGCGGTACCTGGCCGAGGAGCAGGGCATCCGGCAGTTCCTGGACATCGGTACGGGGCTGCCGAGCGCCGACAACACGCACGAGGTCGCCCAGCGCGTGGCTCCCGACGCGCGTGTCGTGTACGTGGACAACGACCCGCTCGTGCTGGCGCACGCCCGTGCCCTGCTGGTCGGGACTCCCGAGGGCCGTACCGACTATCTGGACGCCGATCTGCGGGACGTCGACGCGATCCTGGCCGCCGCGGCGAAGACGCTCGACTTCTCGCAGCCGGTCGCGCTGATGCTGCTCGGTGTCGTCATCTTCGTCGAGGACGACGAGGAGTCGTACGCGATCGTCCGCCGGATCATGGACGCGCTCACCCCCGGCAGTCACCTCGTCCTGTCCCACACGGTCACGCACCCCGACATGCCGGACGTCGACGCGGCGGTGGCGTTCTGGAACGAGCACGGCACCCCGAAGCTCACGCAGCGGACACCGGCCGCCATCGCGCGCTACTTCGACGGCCTGGAACTGCTCGAGCCCGGCGTGGTCTCCTGCTCCGCGTGGCGACCGAAGACGCCGACGCCGGACGTCGCGATGTACGCGGGAGTCGGCCGCAAGTAACGGCGGGAGTGGACGGGTCGCCCGTCCGCCCGTACACCGGGACCGGCATGGTGAGCCTCGGCCGCGCGCACAGGCGGGGGTGGCTTGTGCGCGCGACGGCGCGTCCGGACGACGGTGGGGCGGCCGCCGTGCCGTACGGGCTCCGCCCGCTGCGAGTCACTGATCGTGGCGACGGTGAACCTGGATGAGCAGCGCGGGCAGGTTGCGGCCCAGGACGTGCAGGTCGCGGCTGGTCAGCGCGAGGTAGGCGTGCCAGGCGACCCGGCGGGACGACAGCGGGCGAGCGGGGACGGGGAGGGGGCGCCGTGGTCATGGCGTGTAGTCACGTCTGGCCAGGGTGAGGAAGGCGGTCTGTAGATTCGGGGGTGTGGCGGTGGCGTCGCGGACGGTGAGGCCGGCCGCGCCGCCGGCTCGCAGCAGGTGGCCGAGGACGCCGTCGGGCTGTGTGGTGCGGACCCGTACGGTCGGGCCGTCGACGGCCACGTCGTGGGGGCCGCCGGCGATGCTGCGCAGGGCCTCTCCGACCGGGGCAGCGTCACCGTCGTAGGGCCCCGGCTGCTGACAAACTCGGTGTATGGCGGCGGCTGCGTCCGCCTGGCTCCTCCACTGGAACGGGCTACGTCTGATGACGGGCGCCGTCGGCCGTGTTGTGGAGCTCCGTGGAGTCCCAGTCGGCGTGTGAGGGCGGCGGCCCTCGGCCTCAGGATCGTCCTGGCGGGGCAGGCGACCGCCCCCGTCCTCCGCTCCTTCTTCCTCTGCGCTGCCAACGGTCTCTGCTTGACGCGAACTTCGTTCTCGACGCAGCGGCCCCGTGCTGGTGGGGCGGGTTGCGGTGTTCCAGGGCTCGGGGCCATCGGTGTACCGCGTAGCTGCGGCAGCGCCGACCTGACCGAATAGGTCGTCACCGCGCCCGCGTCGCACCCGACAGCGGGGCCGATGGCCTCACGTCGAGGGCTACTGGATCAGGTCGGCGTGCGGATGATCCGGAGAGGTCGGGCAGACGTAGAGTTGCAGATGGTTGCCTTTGGAAACCTGGACCCTGGGCGAGTTCGCCACGCCTGCCTTGGGAATTTCGGCAAGGGCTTGGTCCTCGTACGGGATCCAACCGCGGTTGCTGCTGTCCCATTCATTCGAGGCGACGGTAAGCAACGGGTCCATCTTCGTGCCACACACAGCGCAGAGCTGGACGACGGGATCGGTGAGGCCCCAGGGGGGCCAGCCGCCGGCCTTCCAGCCGGGGGCCACGGACAACTCGCTTGTGTAGAAAGCTTCGGGGTAGGGGGCGTAGGAGCTGTCCACGTCGCTTCCGGCTGCCTGCCACCTGCTCCAGTCCGCCAGCTGCTGCCGCAACTCCGCGGCCAGCTCCAGTAGGTTGGGGTACTCGGTAATCTGTTCGGGAGCGAGTGCGCACGGCACTGGAACGTATTCGTCGTACTCCACCGCGAATGTCTTTGGTGGCGTGGCGAGGGTGTCTGTGACTTCGGTGGAGGATCGCCAGAACAGCGCGGTCGGCGGCTTGTGGCTTGGCGGGTGCTCGCAGGGGCACCACAGCACCTGGAGCAGATCGGCCTGCCCGGGCGGTCGCAGCAGGGGTACGTCGCGCACATAGAGCTGGACCAGTGGCAGCATGGCGTTCGGTCCCTTGTGCCACCCTTCGAACCAGTCGTCAACCCGGCCGTCGTGCCACTCGTGTTCCTCGCGGCAGTACGGCCACGGTTCGTCGGCGGGCCACAGCAGTGGCCCGCCGATCGAGCTGTCGTGCGGTGTCGGAGACCCGGGGCGGGGGTGCAGACGGGTCGCCGTGCGTGCCAACGGGACCAGTTGGGGGAAGACCGCGGCGACGTCGACCGTGCGCGGCGGGGTGGTACGGCTCATTCTTGCTCCCGATGGCGGTGATGCAGGGCCGGCTAGTTTCCGAGGTCCAGCAGACCTGTGTTGCCCTTGGTGTTGGTGATGTAGATGTCAGGGAACAGTGGCTGCGAGGATCCGTCCGCGCGCTCGACCCTGGCGGTCATGGTGACCCCCTGGGGAATGGTGCTTGTACTGTCCCGGTAGTCGGGCGTCACCTGGTAGAAGATGGCGTCGTTCGGTCCGAGGATTCCGCCGTCCTTTGGTTCCTTCACGGCCTTTTGGGTGACGGCTTCGTAGGTTCGCATACTGGGTGTTCCGGTGTTCATCCCCGATTGCCAGCAGGGTACGAGGTTGTCCGGACCGCCATCCGCGGTTCCGCCCTTTCCGCCAAGTATGTTGGCTATCAGGTGGCACCGGGCCAGCTGCGTCCCCGGCGAGTTGATGCGGGCGAACTCCTGTGCGTCCTGCCAGCCCGTGATGTCCCCCGCCGCGGCAGAGCCGTCGCCGGTCACCACACCCAGGCAAGCCTGCGCCATGGCCGCCCGAGTGCCGGGAGGACCGGGCGGCGTGGTGGTCTTGTTGACCTGCAGGACCGGGTTTGTACTGTTCCTGATCCATCCGTTGCCCGACGGCAGCGCTCCGGCCGGGACATTGTTCAGACAGGCGGCCTGCGGCTCGGCAGTCGAACCCGTGATGTCGACTCTGAACTGCTCGGCTTCCAGCACGCGCTGGGTTGCGTAGCCCTCGGAGAGCTGGCTCGCAGCAGCCTGCTTGTCCGCGACCGGGACGTGGGCGCGCATGCAAGGCGCGTTCGCATCCCCCTTGAGCTCGTAGACATCCCACCCGCCCGTGCTGTAGTTGGGGATGATCTCGGCGCAGAGAGCGCCGTCTGCTCCACCCTCATGGGTGGCCGCGAAAGGGAATGTGTCACAAGTGTCGGTCGGGATGATGTCCGTGCGGGCTTGGAAAGACCCGCAGGTTCGCGCGGCTCGGGCATCCACGTCGTTCTTCGCCCGGGTCAGCGGCTTGGCGCGTCCCCAGCCGTCGGCGAGCTTGTTCTGTGCCCACAGGTAGCCAGCCGCTGCGGCACCCGCACCCGGCGCGCTCGGTGAATCGCTCATCCTGACGACAGCAATGACGCCGGGCACGACACAGCCGGCGGCGGGCGTGCTGGTGGGGTTGGTGGTGTCCCGGACGTCGTCGTCGCAGCGGATCTTCTCCGGGTTGCTCCAAGAGGCGGTCGGGTCCGTGATCTGGGCACCGGGAGCGGTCACGTACATCTCGTACGACGTGGTGAAGTCGACCTTCGTTCCGGCGGCCGGGCTGGAGGCGTAGGACACATTTCCGCTGGCGACCTTGCCCTTGATCAGGGTCCCGGTCGCCCCGACCCACGGAGCGGGTTTGGTCACCGTGCAGCCGGCCGTGCACATGGCCCTGAACTTCACGTTCAAGGTGGTCACCGCCCCGGTCGCCTCCGTCATCGTGACCGTGACCAGTTCGTTCCACTTGGTGTCCGTGGCGGACAGGACGGCACTGCTCGACACGTTGAGCGTTCCGGTGCCGATCACCTTTCCGTTGCTGTCCTTCAGCGTGTACAGCACGGTCAGGCCGTATACGCAGTACCCGAAGCGGCCGTGCCACCACTTGCCGGGGTCCGTGATCGTGCACGACCCGGAGTCGGCGGCGGACGGTTGCACGGCGAAGGACCGGGGCCCGCTCAGGGGCGATGCGGTGCTCGTGGTGACGCAGGCCTGCACAGCGCCCGCCTTGCGCACGCGGGATCGGGCCGGCGTGGGCTCGCAGTTCTCCTTGGAGCTCGCCTTGACAGGGCGGGTCTTGGCCGGGGCGGGAAGGGGAGGCCGATCGCTCAAGACGATTCTGCCGGTCTTGCGGAGGGAGAAATCCGTTGGCTGGCTCAAGGGCGCCTTGCCGGCACTGTTCCGGGCAAGGTAGGTCGACGAATCGGGCTGGATGGTTTCGCCGTTGCCAGCAGCAGCGGTCCCGGTCGCTGTCGCGGTGAGACTCAAAACGAGGAGGAGGCTGGAAAATATTCGCCTCATGCGCGATGGCATCATTTCTTCTCTCGGTGGGAGATCACTCCAGTGCCACCTGATCGGCCGCGCGATCAGGTGGCACTGAACAGTCTTCTGATGCTGGGGAATTCACTCAGCTATCGTCTTCCGGCACAGACAGAGCCCTTGTCGCGGCGCGGTACGACGCATAGGGGTGCCCGCAGTATGGGCATGCGCCTGGCCGGGCTTCGGACAGGCAGGGGAGGGTGCCTCCATCGGATCGGCCGGCCACGACGCCGATGTCGCCGTCACGGCGAAGGGGGTGCCCCAGTGGGTTGCGAGCGCCTGGAGATGCTGGCGGCGGCTGATCCCGGGCAGGCGTGTGCTCTCACGCCTCAGGCACCCGGCGCGTCGCGGCGGGTCCGGCACGCCGTGAAATCGGGCCTGGTGTCCCAGGCGTTCAACCCGGCGCCCTGAACCCGACGCCCCTATCAGCTACCAGCCGACGATGCCGGGCCACGCGACGCACACCTGTCGAATGCACCGGCGACCCCAGCGTGTTCCTCTGGTCATTCGTTCCGCCATGTCTCGCGCCGCCAACATCACGGCGCGAGACGTCATCCGGATCCGAGCGGGAACGGGCTAGCTGATGGACTGGATGGTGCCCCAGCCGCCGCTGCCGACCTCGATGCTCGGGCCGTCGATCGGGCCGTGGATGTCAGCCCCGCCCTTGTAGAACTTCAGGGTGCCGTCGCCGGCAGTCGCCCACAGGTCAGCGACCCCGTTGCGGTCGGCGTCGGCGGCTCCGGCGACCAGCGGCCGGTTGGTGACGGTGTAGCCGCGGCCGAACTCGGTGCGGTCGCTGAACGTGCCGTTGGCCTGGCCGAGGTAGCTGTAGAAGATGCCGTCGCGGGTGTCACGGGCAAGCAGGTCGACGCGCCCGTCCTTGTCGGCGTCACCGGGAGCGGTCAGCGTCATGACGTTCCAGCCGCCGGTGCCGATGAGCAGCGGAGCGCTCACGGACGGGGTGGGCGCGCTGGTGCCGGCGTATCGGTACAGCTTGTCGTCGTAGGTGGCCAAGAGGTCCGGCTGGCCGTCGAGGGTGGTGTCGCCGATGGCGACGATGCGGGCAGTGGTGGGCAGCGTGCCGATCTTGATCGGTGCCGCGAGCGTGCCGTCGCCGCGGTTGGGGTAGACGCGCAGCTCGCCGCCGACGACGGCGACGATGTCCTCCATGCCGTCACCGGTCCAGTCGCCGCGGTGGGTCACCGAGGCTCCGCCCCACCCTCCGGAGCCGATCTGGATCCGGGCGCCCAGCGCGCCGGTGCCGGTGCCCGGGTAGAGGAAGAGCTTCCCGGTGTCCTCGACCGCGACGAGATCGGGCTTATTGTCGCCGTTCATGTCACCGGCGACGGGGGTGACGTTGCCGGTAATCCAGGTGCGTATGTCGTCCACGCGCGTGGCGACGGCGCCGGTACGGGTCTCGGTGACGGGGGTGCCCAGGCAGCCGCCCTGCCAGGACCTGCTGGTGACCGCGACGAGCTCCTGGATCTGGCCGTTGGTGCGCACGATCGGGCCACCGGCGTCGCCCTTGCAGATCACGGCGTCGCCGTTCGACGTCAGGGCGATGTTCGCGGAGCTGTCACCAGTGGCGGTGAACGCTCCGGTGTGCAGGGTGTCCGGGACCCAGGTGGTCTTCGTCTGGCCGAAGCCGGCCGCCGTGACGGCCTGGCCGGACGTAACCGGGGTGGCGGCCAGGGCGAGGGGCTTCACGCCTGCCACGCCGGCGTTCAGCTTGACCAGGACGAGGTCGCGGTCAGGGTGCGGGACGAGCTCCACGGCGCTGCGCACGGCGCCGGTGGTGGTCTGGGACAGGTTGGTGCGTCCGACGGTGACAGTGGTGGCGACGGCCGGCTTGCCGGCTGCGGGCTTGCCGTCGGCGGCGAAGCAGGAGGCCGCGGTCAGGACCCAGCGCTGGGAGACGAGCGTCCCGGTGCAGGCGCGCTCGGAGTCGCCTACGAGGATGCGGGCGGTGAAGTTGTAGGCCGCGGTGGCGTCGGGGCCCTGCAATGCCTGGGAAGGGGAGCCGAGCAGGCTCAGGCCTATGGCACCGAAGGCGATGGCGGCGGAGACCTGGGCGCGTCTCGTGAATTGTGACATGTGTTTCTCTCCGAAAGGATGCTGGGAGGATTGAGCCAGGCCCGCGATCAAGCGCGAGCCATGGTCGGGGGCCCGGACGAGGCGGTGTCGGGGGCGCGAGCTCAGTGGCCGGCGCGCGGGGTCATCGGCGGGCGAACTCGGCGAGGACCGGGGACACGACGTCTTCGAAGACTTCCCCGGCCTTCTTCGCCACGGACTTCACCGCTGGGGCGACGACTCCGCCACCTCCGCGGGTAATGAGGTTGAGCGCGAAACCTCCGGCGGAGTTCATGAACTCGCTGCTGGTGAAGCCGTACTCGATGCCGGTGGCGACGACGCTGATGCCGCCGGCCACGAGGGAGACGCCCGCGAGGACGGCGCCGATGGTGACGGTGATCGGCGCGGCCGGGAGGAAGAGGGAAGCGACGCCGAAGCCGGCCGCCAGGAGTCCGGTGGCCGTGCCGACCTTTCCGGCGGTGTCAGCCCACCACTTCGCGTCCTCCCACCACTGCTCCTCCTCGGTCTGCGATCCGTTCGGATTGACCTGGTCGTTTTGAGGAGCGTCGGACGGGTTGGTCTTGGTGTCCCGGTCCTTCTTCGCCTGTTCGGCGGCCCGGGCGGCCGCTTCCGCGATCTCCCGGGCGCGCAGGTTCAGCTCGATCTGCCGGGCCTGACTCGCGGCGTTGGCAGCCTCGTTGGCGTTCTGGCCCGCCGTCACGGCCGCGTTGTGCGCGCTGGCCGCCGAACCCCGGGCCTGCGCGGACGACGCCACCGCGCTGCGCGCGGCGTCGATGGCTCGGTTGGCGGAGTAGTTCGCCGCGCGGGAGGCGCCTTGTGCGGTGGTGGCGGCGGTCTTGGCCTTGGCCGCGGACGCCTGCGCGTCGGCGGCCGACTTGTCCGCGGCGTCGGCGTTGGCCTTGGCCTGGCCGGCGTAGGTGGAGGCATCCTGGCTCGCGATGACGGCCTTCGCCGCCCATGCCTGGGCCTCCTGCCCGGCCTTGCGGGCATCCGCGGCGACCTCGGAGGCGAGGGCCGCGTCCCGCTGGGCCTCAAGTGCGACCTTGTAGGCAGCGGCAATTGCGCCCTTCATCGCCGATTGGTGGCTGAGGGAGTCGTGGTCGAGCTGAGCGGCCTTGTGCTGAAGGCCTTCGACCAACACGCGCTTCATCCAGCCGGGCCCCTCCAGCGCGACCTCGGAGTACGACCGGGTGTAAGGGCCGCCGGTGGTGAGCAGATTGGTGGCAGTGACGGCATCGTCCTCTCGCACCGCGGTTTCCAGCTCGGTGTCGAAGAACTTCTGCAGCGACTGCGGGGTATTGGAGTTGAGGGCGTCGTTGCCTGCGCGGGCTACGGCCTTTCCCGGATTCGCGTTCAGGATACGGAAGATATTGATCCGGTTCTGCGTCGCCCGGGCCCTCAGCACGCCGGACGTGTTGAAGTCGCCGACCGCCTGCGCGCTGCCGTTGGCCAGCGCTGCGGCGGCCGCGGCGGCGACCGTGGGGTCGGAGACCTGGGCGATGTACAGGGCGGTCTCACGGTCGTCCTGTGCTTCGGCGAGCGAGCGGTCGAGGTCGATCCAGGAGCAGACGTCCCAGTCGCTGCCCGAGAGCGCGAACTGCGCCGCCTCACGGGTCCAGGTGCCCTTCGAGTCGAGCAGGGCGATGGCGGCCTTGCGGCCGAGCGTGGCGGCGAGGCTCATGTCGCTGCCATTGAGTGCCTGCTCCGCCTGGCTGATCAGATCCCTGGTGGCCGCGTCCACCTGCTGCTGCTGGGCTCGCCTGCCGGCGGCGGCAGCCCGGTCCACGGCGTCCGCCCTTGCCAGCGCAGCAGCCTCCTCGATGGCCTGCTTCTTGTCTGCCTCCAAGTTCGCGAACTCGGCCTCGCGGGCCTTCTGCTCCACCTCCTCGGCGTCCATGACGGCCTTGGTGGCCGCGTCCGCCGCCTTCACCGCCTCAGCAGCGAAGGCAGTGGACTTGTTGGCGAAGTCGATGGCCTGCCCCGCGTACTTGACCGCGTCTTCGGCGGCGGCGGCCGCGTTCTCCGCGTGATCGGCCGCCGCGTTCGCGGCGTCACGTGAGGCGCGCGCCGACGTGGCGGCGGCGGTGGCCAGGCTCTGGGCCGCGGCTGCGGCGTCGGTCGCCTGCTGAGCGGCGGTGCCGGCCATCTGCGCCTGCTGCTTCGCCTCCGCTGCCTGCCCCTGAGCCGCGCCGGCCGCCGCGGCGGCCTGGGCGGAGGCGGAGGCGGCGGCGGCCGCATTGCGGGCCGCCGCGGCGGCCGACGCACCCGCGGTGGCCGACTGCTGGGAGGCGACGGCGGCCTGGTCGGCGGCCGCGGCGGAGTTGCGCGCCTGAGCGGCCGCGTTGCGGGCCGCCACCGCGGCGTTCTTGGCTTCGCCGCTCTTGGAGGCGTCCTTCGAGGCGGCGATGGCCGCGTTGTAGGCCCGGGAGGCAGCCGCTCCAGCGGTGGCCGCCGCCTGGGAGGCTGCGGTGGCCGCCGAGGAGGCACGACGCGAGGCCTCGACCGCCGCGTTCGAGGAGCGGATCGCCGTCTTGGCGGCCGAGGCCGCACCTTGAGCGGCCGTGGCCGCCTTCGTCGCCGCGGCGGCGGACTTGGTCACGTTGTCCTTCGCGAGCGCGGCCTCGGCGGCAGCCGTGTCCGCCGCAGCCTTGGCCTTGGCCGCTGCTGTGACGGCCCGCTCCGACGCCTCGACGGCGAGATCGGTCTTGGCCTGGGCGCGCTGCGCCTCTCGCAACACGACGGCGACGAGCTGCTCAATGGAGGCGGCCTCCTGGTCCCGGGCGCGGGCGATGTGCTGACCCGTGTCGAGGTACCACTGGATGTCGTCCGCGCTGCCGCTGAGGGCGCGGTTCGCGTACTTGGTCACCTCCGGTCCGGCGTTGACGAGGCTTGCCGTGACCTCGATGCGCATGTCCTCGAGACGTGCGGTGTACTGACCGGTCGCCAGGAACGTCTCCAGCGCACTCTGTGTGCCGGCGTCGATGGCGGTCGAGCCGTCGCGCTTGACAGCCTTTCCGCCATTGTTGACCACCGCGAGCGTCGCGACACGGAGGTCTTCGGTGATCGCGGAGCGGTAGCCGGCCTGTACGAACGCGGCAATGGTCCCGTCGCCCCCGTCGAGAGCGGCCGAGGCATCGCGCCGGATGGCCTTTCCGCCCCGGGCCAGGTAGGAGAACACGGCAACGCGATTGTCCTCCGCCGTCGTCTTGGGAAGCGCCTCGGCGAGGAAGAGGGCGACGTCGTTGTCCGTGCCGCTCAGGGCCTGGCCCGCAGCGGCCCGGGTGGCCTTGCCGCCGAGCATGTACGCACGCACTGCCCGTGCGCGCGGCGTGTCAGGGAGATCGAGTAGGCCACCGGTGTCGCCGGCAACGGCGGCCGCACGAGCCGCTGAACTGAGAAGGGCTGGAGTGGAAGCGGCGGCCGCCGTGGCTGTCACGACGGTGACGAAACGCCGACGACTCCAGAAGGTTGTCTGCACGAAAGCACCTTCGTTCGGTCGAATGGTCGGGATGCCGGAGGGTCTGGGCACGCGAAGGCCGCGCACCACGGGGCGAGGGCCTCAATGCCGTCGGCTGCCCGTCGAGGGCGAACCGGGCCGCGGGAACCGCCCGATGAGGCACACCGGGCCGACCGAGCCGGCGAGGCGATGCCGAGCGGGCCATCCAGCCCGAGCACCCATCGGATCGGTAGGTGCTACTTCTGCGTCCGGATCTCGACGAGCATGTACTCGCGCGCCTCCGGGTCCGTCGTCTCTCCCACGGCCGTCCACTGGTTCGGAGTGACAGCGAACGACTTCTTCTCGGTACCCACGGTCATGTCGACCGTGGCGTCGTAGGCGTTGCCCTTGACCCCATAGACGGAGGGAATCTCCATCGTCAGGAAGCCGGAGTCGCCGGTCACCTTGAAGCAGACCGGCATGGCGTCCTCGGGGCGCCGCATGATCTGGAGGAGTCCCGGCTCGCTCCCGCAGTCGGCGAGGGTGATGTGCCCGTCCCCTCGCTTCAGCACAATTCCCTTGTCCCTCAGGATGCTGTCCGCGTTCGGGTAGCCGAAATCCTCCACCGCAAACCCCGGAATCTCTTCCACGGCAAGCGCGTTCGGCGCCCCGGCGGCCGGATTGGACAAGGCGGATACGAGGGCCGCCGCCCCCAGTGCCGCGACCCCACCCAGCGTGGCGATTCTTCTCATGAGGCGCAATTCATGTCCTTTGCATACCCAGGCACCCTCTCAGGGTGCTGTGAACTCAGTTAACATGTGCAGTCGATGGAAACCGACCTAACAAGTGCTGATGGAGCACATCCACCAGCGCGTACCGAGGACCAGCAATCACCAAGCCCCCGCAACGCCTCATGCGGAACGCCACAGCGCAACGGCACCGCAGCCCAAACGCACAAGGACGGACATGACGCTAGATCGCATCCCTCAGGCCACCAAGGGCCTCACGCGTCACCAGCAGGGCCTGACGCGCCACAGCTCACCGGGCCGCCCCCGAGAGCAGGCAAGCCTCCGCGTCGCGGACGTCCCACAGCACCACGGCACCACCCCGGCAGCCTTCACCCGCGTGAACATCGCGGCCGCCCGACGGCTCGGAGTCACTCCCGCCAAGTACACGGACCTGCTCGGCACGGCCCCCGTGCATCTGACGGATGACCGATACCGCACTCCAGCGTCCACCAACATCCGCCTCTGGGAACTCATGATCCTGCAGGTCCCTTGGCATGAAGCCGCGCTGCGCATGGTCCAGGAGAGCGCCCTGGGAAGCTTCGGCCTGTGGGACTACCTCGCCACCCAGGCAGCAACACCACTGGAAGGACTCCGCGACGCCGCCCGCTACCTTGCCGCTCTAGGGGACTCCGGCACCGAGACCCTCCATATAGAGGAGACCGAACAGCACATCACCATCAGCCACGTCAACGCGGCCGACCTAAGCGACGAAGTCGCTTCCGCGATACGTGCCTACGCTCTGGGTCTGTTCCTGCAGCGGGTCCGCGAGACCGCTCGCCGCGCGATCACCCCCACCCAGGTCGCCCTCGCCTCACGAATTCCCCGGACTCATCAAGCCCTCGTAGAGCTGTACGGCACCCGCGCCATCGACTTCACCAGCCCCGTCAACTCCCTCACGTTCAAAGCCGCAGACCTCACCACACCCCAGCCCCATGCCCCCGGCCTGTCCGCACTCCTACGAAGACACGCCGATCGGACCCTCACCGACGCCATCCCCCTCCACACCTGGCTCGACATCTTCCGCACCACCCTCCGGGCTACACCGGACACGGAGATTCCCACCCTGCGCGCCACCGCCGAACGCATGTCCCTCAGCCCCCGCACCCTCCAGCGCCGCCTGGGAGAACACCACACCACTTGGTCGGACGAACTCCAGACCGTGCGCAGCGAACGCGCCCTACGCCTGCTCACCTCCACCGACATGACCCTCGACTCCGTCGCCAGACACGCCGGCTACGCGGACCCCGGCGGGCTGCGCCGCGCCGTCCAGCGCTGGACCGGACAGCCCATTGCAGCGCTCCGTGTGCACAGCGATGACGGCCACCCCACAGAACTTCCATCACCCAGCGCGGCTCCTGAACGAGGCAAGGACGCCCGCGACTGCGGCGGCCCCAAGGGCCCCGGCTGACTTCAAACCCTCCGGAACCGCTACGAGATACGAGCCGACCTCCACCTCGGACAACTCCAAGTCGCCTGCAGCATCATCTGCTTGCGGCGGCTTCAAGCCTCATTCTGAAATGATCAGTAAGGAGGGGGCGTCCCCGTCGAGTCAGGCGATCCCTTTGGTGGTCAGCGGTGACGGCGGTAGTAGGAGACGGTCACGGCGGCCAGCAGCGGGCCCCAGAGCACCAGCGGCAGGTAGAGAACGCCGACAATGGTGTGCCATGGCCCGACCATCGCCGGATGCTCCTCGACGTTCCACCAGAAGAGAAGGCTGGTCCAGAGCCACACGAGGCCCAGTGAGCCGAGGGCGGCGGGGATGACAGCGGCGAGTGGGCGAACGCGGCGGCCGCCGATGACCGGGATCCAACGGGGCACCACCTCGCCCCAGGGCTGGACCAAGCCGAGCGTCAGCAGGGCCAACGCCTCGGAAACCACGCTGAGCCCGATCACGTACACCGCGCCCCAGCCGGGTATGTGGAAATCATGGCGGAGCACCTGGGCGCTGTACCCCACCGGAAGACCGAAGGCCAGCGCGATCCGCCACAGCCCCGACGGCACGGCGGTGAGGGCTGCGGCATGTGCGGCTCGGATCGCCCAGCGGGGTGCGGGAGCGGTGGCGTTCGGGGGAGTGGTCATGCCTCCAGGCTCGCCGAGGACATGGCGGCGCCACATCATCCCGAAGACCCGGCGGCCTCCCCCTGCCGGGGGAGGTCCGGACTCGCGGCCCGGGTGCCGGCGACGAAGATGAGACCCTGCCATCTCGCCCCACAGCTCGACAGTCGTCGAGATGCTCGGAGGTCTCCCGTCCATGCGACGCTAGAGTGGCGGCCGACGAGAGAAAAGATCTTCCGGTGGGCTCCCGCACGTCCCGCACGTCCCGCATATCGCGCATACGGTCCAAGCTGGCGAGGGTGCCGTACCAGGCGCACCGCAGCCACTCGATGGGCTCCGAGCGCCACCAGTTCCGCGTCGGCCCGAAGGTCGCCTCCGCGCAGGCGGACGCGTTCGAGCACGAACACCGCATCGCATTGCCGCTGGCCTACCGAGAGTTCCTCGTCGAACTCGGAGGCAGCGGTGCCGGCCCCTTCTACGGCCTGCTTCCACTGGAAGACTGCAGGCTCTTCACCATGGACCGGCAGCCCCCGGACGGCACTCCGCGGGGATTCCACCACGTGGACCACCCCGACGCGCTGCAAGGCGACCGGTTCCTCCACATCGTCGAGATGGGCTGCTCCGACCTGTGCCTCATCGGCGTGACCGGGCCCCTCACCGGCCGTGTGCTCACCGGCAACGCGGACGGCTTCTGGCAGGCGAACGTCTCCTCGGCCCGGGACTTCCTGAGCTGGTACGAGCGCTGGCTCGACCACATGCGGGACGGCAAGGACAACCCCGCTCTCGGTCTCACCTCTCCGCCGACCGTCGCAAGCGCCCCCTGGGGCCCCCGGGTCACAGCCCCGAGAGCGCGGTGACCACACGCCGTACAGGGGACTGAAGGGGACGGGAGTGGTCGGTTCCGTCCTTGTCGGTGCGTGCGGGGCGGTGCGGCATGATGGGAGGTCCGCTGATCATGCCCCCCGATGGATGCGATGCGTGCACATGCCTGAGTCCGAACCCATACCCGTGTCGATTCTGCTCGTCGAGGACGACGAAGTGATCCGCAAGTCGGTGGCGATGGCGTTGGAGCGCTACGGCTACCGCATGACCGTCGCGGGCGACGGACTCACCGGGCTCGAACTCTTCCGCGAGGGGCAGCACGACCTGCTGCTCCTCGACGTCATGCTGCCGGCCCTGGACGGCATCGGGCTGTGCCGACGCATCAGGGAGACCAGCACGGCCCCGATCCTCATGATGTCCGCCCGCGGTGACGCCCTCGACGTGGTGTCCGGGCTGGAGGCCGGGGCGGACGACTACGTGGTCAAGCCCGTCGACACCTCCGTGCTGGTGGCCCGGATCCGCTCCCTCCTGCGCCGGGCCTCCTCGGTGCCTGCGCACTCCGGTCGGTCCGACGCCCCGGCGACGGCCGGAACGCTCGTCTTCGGCGACCTGAGCATCGACCCCGCGGCCCTGGAAGTACGCCGCGGCGGCGAGCGGCTCGCCCTGGCCCCGACCGAACTGCGACTGCTCCTCGAGTTCTCCGCCCACCCCGGGATCGTGCTGGACCGCCAGACGCTGCTGCGCAACGTCTGGGACTACGGCTGGGACGGCGACACCCGGGTCGTCGACCTGTGCGTCCAGCGGCTGCGGAAGAAGATCGGCGCCGATCGCATCGAGACGGTGCGGGGCTTCGGCTACAAGCTGCGCCGCTGAGGAGGGCTCGCGATGACCTTCGTACGGGCACTGCTCAACCTCCGGTCGCTGCGCTGGAAGATCGTCCTGCTGGTGGGGCTCGCCTGCACCACCATGGCCCTCACCGTCGGCGTACTCGTCCACGAGTCCACCCTGCGCCGGTCCATGAACGAGGGCGCCGGCAAGGCCGAGGCCGCCCTCGACCTTGCCCTGCGGGACCCGTCGGCCTCCCACCAGGACGCATCCGTACCCGTGGTGCAGCCGGGCGAACTCCCCGACGCCCTGCTGCGGCAGGTCGAACGTGAGGGCCGGGGCACCCTGTACGTGAACCGGCCACCGGCGCCCGTCTACTGGGCCGCGCGCAAGCAGGACGGGCGGCTGTACGCGGTCGACGTCGACATGACCGCCGACCTGCTCACCCGGCAGGCCCTCGACCGGCACATGTGGAAGTACTCGCTGCTCACCCTCGCCATCGTCGTCCCCGTCACGGTCCTCGCGACCGAGCTGCCTGCGCGAAGGCTGCGCCGGGTGGCCCGTACGGCGCGCCGCATCACCGCGGGCGACCTGGACGCCCGCACGGGGACGAGCCGCGGCGGCGTCGACGAGATCGGGGAGATCGGGGCCGTCGTCGACTCGATGGCCGACAGCCTGCGGCAGCGCATCGCGAGCGAACAGCGCTTCACCGCCGATGTCGCCCATGAGCTGCGTACGCCGCTGATGGGTCTGGTGACCTCGGCCGGCCTGCTGCCGGAGGACGAGGTCACCGACATGGTCAAGGACCGGATCGGGGTGCTGCGCGACCTCGTCGAGGACCTGCTGGAGATCTCCCGGCTCGACGCCGGTGCCGAGGAGCCCCGGTTCCGGCCGGTGGTCCTGGCCGAGCTGGTACGGGAGTCGGTGGCGCGCGCGGGTGCGACGGCGCGCGTGACGGCGGACGAGACGGCCGTGGCCGAAACGGATCCGCGGCGTCTGGACCGGATCGTCGCCAACCTCGTCACCAACGCCCACCGCCACGGCGCCGACCCCGTGGAGATCACGGTCGCCGAGCGGACGATCACGGTTCGGGACCACGGCCCCGGGTACCCCGCGGATCTCCTGGCCCGCGGTCCCCAGCGGTTCCGGACGGGTGCGGCCGAGCGGGGCCGCGGTCACGGCCTGGGGCTGACGATCGCGCGCGGCCAGGCGGCGGTCATCGGCGCGGTGCTGGAGTTCGCGAACGACGCCGAGGACGGGGGAGCCGTGGCGACGCTGCGTCTGCCCGAGGAGGGCCCCGGCGAGGTCCGCCCGTAAAGCCGCCGCCGCCCCGCGTCCTGCCACCGCCCGCTGCCTGCCGGATCCGGGGTGCCCGGTCCATGCGGACCGATCCGCGGCGCGTGGGCCCGCGGTGTCCGGGCCCGCTGCGCCCGGGCCCGCCCACCACGGCGTCGGCCGGCAGCGGGCGGCACGGCCGCCCGCCGTGCCCGGCCCGCCGTGGCTGGACCCGCCGTGCCGGGCCTGCAATGCCTGGGCCCGCCGTGCCCGGCCCGCCGTGCCCGGCCCGCCGTGCCCGGGCCTGATACGCGGTGGATACACGAACGATGGGTTCCCGCGCCCCCGTGAAGCGTTCGCCTCAGCCGTACGGACATGCCGGCCCCGCACTCTGACTGCCGTAACGATCTCGTACGGCAGCCCCGGAGGTGGCCCCGTGTCCCTTTCCCCCTTCTCCCCCCTTTCCGGCGCGCACCGGAACCGCGTCGCGGGAGGCGCGCTGGCCCTGGCCCTCGTCACGGTCCTGGGCGTCTCCGTGTACGGGACGGCGGACGGCTCCGGCGGCTCCGGGCCGGACGTCGTGTCGCCCGCGGGAACGGCCGGCGGCCGGCTCCCGATCGCCGGCAGTGACGCGGCTCCGTGGCCGCAGGACGGTCAGACCGCCGTCGCGCTGGAAGGCTCCGGCCCGGTCGGGACGCGGGGCGAACAGCGGCCCGTGCCCATCGCGAGCCTGACGAAAGTGATGACCGCGCACGTCATCCTCGAGGAACATCCGCTGCGGCCCGGTGAACCGGGCCCCGCGATCGAGGCGGATCGCCAGGCCTCGTACGAGGTGGGTGTCGGCGGCGAGTCCACGGTGCCGCTCCAGGCGGGCCGGCGCTACTCCCAGCGTCAGCTGCTGGAGATGCTGTTGATTCCCTCCGGGAACAACGTCGCGCGGCTGCTGGCGCGCTGGGACTCGGGGAGCCAGGAGGCGTTCGCGGAGAAGATGCGGCGCAGCGCCGCCCGGCTCGGCATGAAGCACTCGACGTACACCGGGGCCAGCGGGATCGAAGCCACCACGACCAGTACAGCGAGCGACCAGCTCGCCCTGGCCCGGAAGGCGATGAAGAACCCCGTCTTCCGCGACATCGTGGGCACGCGGTCGGTGACGATTCCCGGCGTCGGCCCGATCACCAACACCAACCCTCTCCTGGACACGCCCGGTGTCGTCGGCATCAAGACCGGTTCCAGCACTCCGGCCGGCGGGAACCTGCTGTGGGCCTGCGAGGTACGTGTCGGCGACACGACCCGCCTGCTCGTCGGCGCGGTCCTCCACCAGCGGGCGAACACCACGCCCGGCGAGGGGCTCCGGGCGGCCGTCGACAGCAGTCGCCGCCTGATCGAGGGACTCCGCGCCGGCCTGACCCGGGAAGGCTGAACCACGATGACGACGACGCATCAGGCCATCGCCCCGGAGACGGAGCGGAAGACGGCGAGCAGCCCACCGCGATCGGCGCGGATACGGCGCCGGGGGACCGCCACCGCGATCTGCGCCGCCCTCCTCGCGCTCGTTCTCATCGGCCACGCAAGCCTCCCCGACCTCCCCGGCCACCTCAGCAGCCTCGCCGAGACCCTGCTGCCGTGGACGGGACTCGCGATACCCGCGCTCGCGGCCGTGGCGCTGCTGCGCCGGTCACGGATGGCGGCGGCCGCCCTGGTCCTGCCCGTGGTCGCCTGGCTGACGGCCTTCGGAGGCACCCTCACCGACAAGTCGTCCCCGGGCGGGGACCTCACCGTCGTCAGCCACAACGTCAACCAGGCCAACCCCGACCCGCAGGGCACCGTGCGGAGCCTGCTCGCCGCCAAGGCCGACATCGTGGCCCTGGAGGAACTGTCCCCGGACACCGCGCCCGCCTACGAACGGGCCCTGGCCGCCGCGTACCCGCACCACTTCTACCAAGGCACGGTCGGCCTGTGGAGCACCCGCCCGCTCCGGGACGCCCGGGCGGTGCCGATCATGCCCTGGACCCGGGCGATGCGCGCCACGGCCGACACCCCCAAGGGCCCGCTGGCCGTGTACGTCGTCCACCTCCCGTCCGTCCGCGTCGGCCCCACCGGCTTCGGCTCGGGCGCCCGCAACGACGTCGCCGCCGTCCTGGCGGACATCCTGCGCGCCGAACACGCGCCCCGCACCCTCGTCATGGGCGACTTCAACGGCTCCACCGACGACCGAGCGCTGCGCCCGCTCACCTCCGGCATGGTCTCGGCCCAGTCCTCCTCCGGCGACGGCTTCGGCCTCACCTGGCCGTCGAGCTTCCCGATCGTGCGGATCGACCAGATCCTCGTCAGGGGAGCGAAACCCACCGCGTCGTGGACGCTGCCCGCGACGGCGAGCGATCATCTGCCCGTCGCGGCCCGCATCGACCTCACGGCGGTCCCGGCCGGCGACACCGGCTCGCCCGGATAGCGTCCGCAGCCGTGGCGGTCGCGCCGCGTGCGACGCAGGCCAACGCCCGGGAAGCCAGGGTGCGTAGAAGACCCGTGGTCGGGTAGCGTGCTGTCCATGTCGAGTCCTGAGTCAGACACGGTGGGGGCTTTCGGTCACGCCGCCAGCCCCCTGAACCCCTGAGCTCCTCGACCTGTCGTCGCGCGCATTCCGCGATGCGACGGGGACGCCCTTGAGGGCTGGCCGCGGTGACGAGTTGACCTTGTCGTTCTTCTCCTCGCCCCGGAGTCACTCGATGCCTCTTCCGCTGTATCTGCTTGCCGTGGCCGTCTTCGCCATGGGTACGTCGGAGTTCATGCTCGCCGGACTCGTGCCGGACATCGCCTCCGATCTCGACGTCACCGTCGGGACAGCAGGCACGCTCACCTCGGCCTTCGCCATCGGCATGATCGTCGGTGCCCCGCTGGTGGCCGCACTCGCCCGCACCTGGTCCAGGCGCTCCAGCCTGCTCGGGTTCATCCTCGCCTTCGCGGCAGCCCACGCCGTGGGTGCCCTCACCACCAGTTTCCCGGTCCTGTTCGCCACCCGGGTCGTCGCCGCGCTCGCTAACGCAGGGTTCCTCGCCGTCGCCTTGGCGGCTGCCGCCACCCTGGTCGCGCCCGACAAGAAGGGACGGGCGCTGGCCGTGCTGCTGTCGGGCACGACGATTGCCACGGTCGCCGGCGTCCCCGGTGGTGCGGTGCTCGGCACGCTCTTCGGCTGGCGGGCCACGTTCTGGGCTGTCGCCGCGCTCTGCCTGCCCGCGGCCCTCGGCATCCTGAAGGGAATCCCGGCGGGACGGGCGAAGGGACAGGAGCGTGGCGGACCGGCCCTGCGAGCGGAACTCGCCCAGTTGGCACGGCCGAGGCTGCTCGTGGTGATGCTGCTCGGCGCGCTGGTGAACGCGGCCACCTTCGCCGGCCTCACCTTCCTCGCCCCCGTCGTCACCGGCACCGCCGGGCTCGGCGAGCTGTGGATCTCCGTGGCCCTGGTGCTCTTCGGCGTCGGGTCCTTCGCCGGAGTCACGGTCGCCGGCCGGCTGTCCGACCGGCACCCCGGCCGGGTCGTCGCGGTCGGCGGCCCGCTGCTGCTCGTCGGCTGGCCGGCCCTGGCCGTCCTGGCGGACGAGCCGGTCGCGCTGCTCGCCCTCGTGTTCGTCCAGGGAGCCCTGTCGTTCGCACTGGGCGGCACCCTGATCACGCGGGTCCTTTACGAAGCCGCGGGAGCCCCGGCCATGGCCGGCTCGTACGCGACCGCGGCACTCAACGTCGGCGCCGCTGTCGGCCCGTTCGTCGCCGCGGCCACCCTCGGTACCGCGGCCGGGAACCTCGGTCCGCTGTGGTCGAGCGGACTCCTGGTGGCTGTCGCGCTGCTCGTCGCGGCGGCCCACGCCGTGGGTGTGCGGCGGGCGACGTAGGTCGGCTCACGCATCGGCCTGCTCCTTGCCCTGCCGGGCGAGCGCGACCGCGTCGGGCAGGCGGACGACGGAGCCGCCCGCGCCCCAGGTGCCGTCCGGCTGCTCGTGGACGAGCATCCACACGCGCAGCGCGTCGTGCGGGTGAAGCCGGCGGCCGTTCGTCGTCGCTGCCGTCGAGGGCGCGATCGCCCTGAGCCGCGCCCTGAGCCGCGCCCTGAGCCGCGCCCTGAGCCGCGCCCTGAGCCGCGCCCTGAGCCGCGCCCAGCGCAGCACCCGCCCCCCGACCGCGCCGCCGAGCAGCTCCAGGCCCTCATCGCCACCGCGACCGCGAAGTGACCCGGGCCCGGGCGTCCGCACCGCCGACCGAGCGGGTGGACGCCCGAGCCCGGGCAGTGGCGCGCGCAGAGTGGTGCGGCGCGGGCGGCCTCGGCGGGCGGATCAGTCCGCCGGCCGGGCGGCTTGAGTCTCCGGTAAGGGGAGACGAGAAGGTGGGGGCATGAACGGCGAGACGCTCCATTCGATCGGTGATCTGGCTCGGCGGACGGGCCTGACGGTGAAGGCCATCCGGTTCTACGCAGATACCGGGATCGTGCCACCGACCGCCCGCACCCCGGCCGGATACCGCCAGTACGGTGCCGACTCCCTCGCACGCCTCGAACTCGTCCGCACCCTGCGCGAGTTGGGAGTCGACCTGGCCGCGATCCGCAGGGTCCTGGACCGGGAGGTCTCGCTGACCGACGTCGCCGCTACGCATGCCGAGGCACTGGACGTGCAGATCCGCGTCCTGCGGCAGCGGCGCGCCGTGCTGACGGCGGTGGCCAGGCGCGGCTCGACCCCTCAGGAGATGGACCTCATGCACCGACTGGCACGTTTGTCGGAGGACGAACGGCAGCGCCTGATCGACGACTTCCTCGGAGCCGTCTTCGCCGGCCTGCACGAAAACCCTGCGTTCGCGGCGGTGATCCGCTCGCTGACACCCGAACTGCCCGACGACCCCGAACCCGAGCAGATCGAGGCGTGGGTGCAGCTCGCCGAGCTGCTCCACGACCACGACTTCCGCGCGACGCTGCACGGCATGGCCCAGGGCCTCGCGGTCGATCGGGCCGCAGAGGACGCCACGGGCCTGCCTCGCATCCTGGCCGAAGCCGTCCGGGCCCGGGTGACACCGGCGATCGAGGCCGGTGTCGAGCCGGACTCGCCCGCAGCGGAACCGATCGTGACCGCACTCGCGGCGCACTACGCGCGCATTCTCGGCCACCCGGCCTCACACGATTCCCGCACCCTCTACCCCGTCCTCGCCGCCCGGCTGGAGCAGATGAACGACCCGCGCCGGGACCGCTACCTGTCGTTGCTGGCCGTCGTCAACGGCTGGCCGGCCCCCGAGAGCCTGGCGCCCGCGCTCACCTGGCTCGCCACGGCCCTCCGTACCCGGATGCCCCAGCGGTGACGCGCAGGGCGCCCCAACGGCACTCGTGCTCGTCCCCGTGCCGGTCGGGCCGGCCGCCGTGGCCGGCCGGGGTCCGGGCCCCGGACCGTCGTTGACGCGTCCGTCACACCGTCCCCGGCCGACGCGCCTCGAACCGGGTGCGCCGCGCCCGCGCGGGGAGAGGCGGCGGGGACACGCGGACCTCCGTGCGGGGAGTGGAGCGGGGGCTCCTTCACCACGCACGGAGGTCCGCGCCGTGACGGGGACCGGAAGGCGCCGACGGCGCCCGCGGTCAGCTCACCCGGCGCCGGCGCCGGGGTGCGCGGACGACACCTGGCGCAGCCAGGCGGTGAGGTGCTGCGCGATGCCCCGCCCGTCGCGTGCCCAGCGGGTGTGGCCGTGCAGGGACGGGGTGGCCGGGGTGTGGTGGACGCGTGTGACCGAGCAGCCCACGAGGCGGTCGCACAGGGCGTCGACCGCCGTCGGCGGGGCCAGGGTGTCGCCGGCGACGGACACCGCGAGCACCGGCAGCCGGACTGTGGCGAAGGCCGCCTCGTAGTCCATGTCGGCACCTGTCGGCTCGAATCTGCCGGTGCGTCCGATCCTGGCCCAGTCGCGCATCACGCCACCGGACTGACGGCCGCCGAAGCCGAGCCGGTGCCCCGGGTAGTACCCCAGGACCACGCTGAGGAACGCGGCCAGCTGCGTGCCGAGCAGGACTCCCGCGCGCCGCGCGCCCGGGAAGCTGCGGTGGTGCACGGTTCCCGAGGCGACCAGGATCAGGCCGTCCACGTCGGCCTCGGGGCGGGCGACGTACAGCAGGGAGGCCTGGCCGCCGATGCTGTGGCCGAGGAGGTGCACGGGCGTGCCGGGCGCGAACAGCAGCCGTACCGCCCGCACGAGCCGCGGCCAGTCCCGGGCGGCGAAGTCCTGGTAGCCGTGGCGCGTGCCGCGTCCGCAGCGCGGGCGGGACCGCCCCTGGCCGCGCAGGTCGGCGGCGACCGTCGCGTAACCCTGCCGGGCCAGCTCCTCGCCGAGGGGCGCGTAGTACGACGCGGAGACGCCGAGGGCCGGCCAGAGCAGCACCACGGCCCGCACCGGGCCGGTCTCCGGGCGCGTGACCTGCGCGACGATCCGGCCCTCGCCACCGGAGCCGTCCGGGTACGGGACGACGAGCTCGTCGGTGGTCGCGCGCGGTGACGTCATCCGACGGCCCCGTCGAGGAGCATGTAGCGCAGCCGGGTGTCCTGGGTGCGCGCCGACCAGGACTCGGCCGTGGCCATGCGCTCCTCCGCCGTGGTGTCGACGAGCCGGCGGCCCTCCCACACCTCGTAGTCGCCGAGGAGCGGGGCGGCGTCCCGCAGGCCCTCCTGGAAGAGGCTCTCGCGCCGGTACAGGACGCGCTCCATGGGCAGGTTCGTCCAGAGCTCGCGGCCGCGCCGGATGACGTCGAGGAGCCGGTCCTTGTCCTCGGGGTGGTCGAGCAGGCGCCGGCGGACGATCGCGCTGCCCACCGCGAGGTGCCGGATCTCGTCCATGTTGGCGCCGCGCTCCACCAGGGCCGCGCCCGGGTCGAGCAGGCGCCACTTGCGCTCGCTCAGCTCGGCGGCCGGCGCGAGCACCCCCTCGACCAGCACGGTCAGGACGAGGACGCCGCCGTAGAAGTCGCCCTGGTCGCGCAGGACGGTGAGACCGAACTCCTCAAGGGGGTCGAGCACGTCGGCGGCGGCTTGGCCGGCCACCTCCTGGACGGTGCGGGCCAGGTCCTGCGCGGGCACCCCCAGCGTGAGCAGGTGGTCGCGGAAGGCCCGTGCGTGCCGGGCCTCGTCGACCAGCTGGGTGGTGAAGAACTCCAGGCACGCGGAGTCGGGCGCGTGGTTGACGAGGAAGCTCAGGGCGCGCGTCGCCTTCTCCTCGGCGAGGTGGCGGAAGGCGAACTCGTCGATGACCGCGTCGCGCAGCGGGCCGGGGGCGCGGACCAGGTCGGTCGGCCCGGCGTCCTTCACCGTGCCGTCCGAGAGCCGGCGCAGCATCGTGCCGGCGACGTGCTCCAGCCAGTACGGCAGGTCGCACTGCTCCGGGGTCAGTTCGAGCTCCGCGGCCCCTTCCAGGACTCCGGGCGCCCGGTCCCAGTCGGTCTCGACGGGCTGGTTGTTCGACATCGTTCCTCCGATGGAGTGGGGGAGAGAGCGCCGGCACCCGTGACAGAGCGCCGGCCCTCGTAAAGACGGGTGGTTCAGATGGAGTTGGTGATGCGCATCAGGTTCCAGACGCTGCCCGGCGTCGCACCGCCCTGGAAGGCGGCGAACTCCGGTTCGATCACCTGCGGTGCCCACTTGAGCTTGAACGCCTCCTGCGTGCGCGCCGGATACACGGCCTTGCCGTGCTCGGCGATCAGACGCAGGGCGCGGTCGAGCAGCGGCGACGCGGACGCCGGGGCATGGGCCGCGGACAGTCCCGCGAAGGGCGTCAGGCCCAGATGAAGCCAGCCGACACCCTCGGCCCGGAACCGTTCGAGCGCGGTGAGGTTGACGAGTTCCACCGTGCCCACGGGCGCCGCGGGGGAGCGGCGCGTGAGGTCGTACAGGTAACCGGGCCTGCCGCCCCAGGCGGGGGAGTAGGTGACGTAGCCGACCGCGCGGCCCTCGACGCGCGCGACGAAGGTCCGTCGCAGCGGGGCGGCGAGCCCGCCGCGCTCCCCGATGAGGAAGTCGAGTTCCTTCACGTGCCGCCCCTTGGCGCGCAGCCACGCCGCGTCGATCGCGTCCAGCTCGGGCTGCGGCGCCAGGGAGTCCTCCTCCGCGACGACGACGCCCTCGCGGCGGGCCCGCGACACGTTCTGCCGCACCTTGGCCAGCGCCTTCCCACGGACCGTGAAACGCTCCAGGTCGATGCTGTACGACGTACCGATCTGGTTGACGCGGAACCCGCGCGCCTCGTACCGGGCGACGTCGTCGGCGCGGAGCTGCGCGACCGTCAGCCGTGGGGGCCTGCCCGGCCCGGCGGCCAGCTCCCGCAGGAACTCCTCCAGCAACCGGTCCCGGTCCGCCGGGGCCGCGAACGGACCGGCGAACTGGACGGTGTGCCGCCGGCCCCGGCGGTAGGCGACGACCCCCGGCACGCTTCTGCCGGGCCGGCGGATCGTGCCCGTATTGAGGGCGAGCGCACCGCTGGGGTGGTCCGCGTGGGCGGCGAGGAGACAGAGGGGGTCCGTCGCCGCCGGCGCGGTCATCGGGAACCGCTTCCCGCCGTGCCCGCCGGGGCCGCGGGCCGGTGCAGCTCCTGCTCGAAGGCGGCGAACGCCGGGTGCACCTCGGGCTCGAAGGGCACGCTGAAGGGCTTGAAGAAGTTGCCGAGCAGCCCGCGGTCGCCGCACAGGTGGAGCGGCACGGCCATCAGTGCCCACTCCGGGCCCACCAGCCATGCCCACAGGGCGACCACGGCGCCCGCGGTCAGCCAGCTGTGCATCGTGTTGTAGAGGACGTAGTAGCCCTTGGGCACCCGCCCGCCCTTGGCCCTGCGGTGGGCCAGGGCGCCGGGCAGGTACCCGAGGACGTCGATGTACGCGAACAGCGCGATCGCGACGGGCCAGCGCACCTCGTCCCAGTGGGCGATGAGCAGTCCGGCGCTGATCAGCAGGCCGGCCATGTACTCCGCGCGCAGCAGCCGGAAGGTCGTCCGGGTCTCGAACCTGTTGACCGGGTCCATCAGGCGGCCACCTCCTCCCCGCCGATCAGGGCGTGCAGGATGTGGCCGATGGTCTGGCGCAGCACGCGCTCGGCCACCGGGTCGACGATGTTGGCCAGCGTCGGCAGCCCGAAGTCGAACTCGGCGCTGAACTCGACCCGGCACCCCGACGCGTCCGGGGCGACCAGCCAGCGGCCGTCGAAGGTGTCGAAGTCGCCGCGCGTCTGCCGGAAGGAGATCGTCAAGGCGGTGTCGTCGAAGACGTCCACCTCCTCCCAGGCGAGCACGCCGTTGCGGAAGTCGACCTCCCAGTCGCTGGTGAGGACGCCGTCGCCGGTGTCCGGCCGGACGGAGACCCGGCGCACGGTGTCGACCAGGGCGGGGTAGCGGGCGAAGTCGCCGATGCGGGCATAGGCGTCCTGCGCCGTGACGTGCGCGGAGTGGTGGGTCAGGTGGACCGACCGCATGTCAGGAGTTTCCCTTCAGGTGGGGGAAGCGTTCGCCCAGGGCACGGGCGGCCGCGTGCAGCGCGGCCGTCAGCTCCTGGACGTCCGCTTCGTCGAGTACGGCCGGCGGCGTCAGGCGAACGACCGCGTGGGCGTTGAGCGAGTGGTTGACGATGACGTTCCCGTGCAGGAGTTCGAGGAGGAACTCCCCGGCCAGGCCGGGGTCCTGGAACTCGACGCCGATGAGCAGGCCCGCGCCGCGCACCTCGCGCACCAGATGCGGACAGTGCTCCGCGACGGCCGCCCGCAGCGCGGACAGGATCCGCTCGCCGAGCGTGCGGGCCCGGTCGACGAGCCCCTCGTCGCGGATCGTCCCGACCGCCGCCTCCACGGCCGCCATCGCCACGGGCGCGGCCGCGAACGTCGACGTGTGGATGAACGGGTCGCGGTCGAACGGGGCGAACGCCTCCTCGGTGGCGACGGCGGCGGCGACCGGGATCACACCGCCGCTGAGCGCCTTGCCCACGAGCAGGACGTCGGGCACGATGCCCTCCCGGTCGGCGCCCCACCAGGTGCCCAGGCGCCCGAGTCCGGTCATCACCTCGTCCAGGACCAGGAACGCGCCCTGCCGGCGGCAGAGGTCGCTCACCTCGCGGAGATAGCCCTCCGGCGGGATCACCACACCCGCCTCGCCCTGCACCGGCTCCAGGATCACCACGGCGTCCGAGGCGTCGGCGCCGAGCGCCTCCGCGAGGGCCGCCGCGTCCCCGTACGGCACGTGCGTGGTCGGCAGCAGGGGCAGGAACGGGGCACGGTAGAGGTCCTTGCCCGTCGCGGACAGCGCTCCGAGCGTCTTGCCGTGGTAGCCGTCGCGCATCGCGATGATGCGGTGCCGGCCGTGGCTGCGGGCCAGCTTCAGGGCCGCCTCCACCGCCTCGGCGCCGGAGCCGCAGAAATGCATCCGGTCGAGGCCCGGCGGGGTGACCCCGGCGAGCGCGGCCGCGGCCCGTCCCGCGGCCGGGTCGAGCAGCATACGGGTGGACAGCGGGTGGGTACGGACCTGGCGCTCCACGGCCTCGACCACACGCGGGTGGCAGGCGCCGGTGAGGAAGACGCCGTAGCCGCCGCAGTTGAGGAAGGAACGGCCGTCCTCGGTGAGCACCCGGGCCCCGGACGAGGACGCCTCGACGTGACCGCCGAACATCTCGCCCAGCCGGCCCCGTCCGCTGCTGAGATGGGTCTTGTAAAGGTCGGCGGTGTTCCTGCCGTCGACCAGGGCCTCGCGGCCGTTCATCGTTGCCTCCTGGATCGCTCTTCGCGGTGGGACGGGCGCGGCGTCATGCGATGCGCAGCGGCGCGCCGGCGTGGTGGTCGACCAGCGCCTCGGCGCTCGACGACCGGGACGGCGGGTGGAAGGCCAGGACCCGGCTGACGGCCAGCAGATGACCCACCTCGGGGGACGTGACGAAATTGACCCCGCCCAGCAGCTCCGCCGCCTGGTCCGCGGCCTTGACCAGCAGGTCCTGGACCGCGAAGCGCGCTGTCAGCGCCGCGGCCAGCTCCTCGTTGCCGATCGTCCCGGAGTCCACGACGTGCGCCACGTTCTCGGCCAGACCCGCGGCCGCCTCGACGGCGACGAGCACGGCCGCGCGGTCCGTCACGCTGCCGCGGCCCGCCCGCAGCGCGGCCTCCGCGAGCCGGCCCACCGCACCGGTGTAGGCCGCCGTGACCAGCAGCTCGAACCAGACGAACCCGACGGTCTGGAGGGTGTCCAGACCGGTGCCGAGCTCGACCTCGGGGCGCAGCATCAGCTCCTCGGGAACATGGACGTCCCTCAGGACGACCTCGTCGCTCTCCGCGCCCGCCAGGTACGGCACGCCCCAGAACGGATGGCGGCTGATGCCCTCCGAGGCGGCGGGGATCAGCGCCACGCCCAGCTGCGAGGAACCGTCCGGCTGCTCGATCGCCACGCCGGCGGTCAGCAGGTCCATGGACCGCGACAGGCTGCACGGCTTCTTGGAACCGTTCACCACATAGCCGCCGCCGCTCGCCGCCGGCCGTGCCGTCACGGCCGAGTCCAGGACGCTGGCCCCGGCCCGGCCCTCGGCGAATCCGGAGGCGACGAGCAGCCCGTCGCGGGCGATGCCCTCGATCAGCATCCACTCCAGGCCGCTCGCACCGCTCGACGCGACCAGCGCGACCAGGGACGCCACCGAGAAGTTGTGCATCGCGGCGGCCACGGCCAGCGAGGGGGAGAGCGCGCCGAGCGCCCGCGAGACCCGTACGGCCTCCAGCGCGGTCGCGCCCGCGCCGCCGTACGTCCCGGGCACGAGGAGACCGGCGCCGCCGGCCCGCTTGAAGGCGGCCAGGGCGGGGCTGCCCGGGCTCTCCAGCTCGGCCAGGGGCAGGTCCCGCAGTTCCTCCGCGAGTCCCGGCAGCGCCTTGGCGCAGGCGTCCCGGGCCGTCTCCATGCAGCGCAGCGCGGACCGGCCGTGGTCCATGGCGTGGGGGGTCACTGGTTCTCCTCGGAGGCGAAGGCGGCGAACACCGCTTCGGTCGGACGGATTCCGGAGGCGATGCTCACCCCCTGCACATGACTGGTGCGCAGCGCCGGGTAGTTGGCCTCGCCGCAGGGGCCGCCGGTCAGACCGGTGCCGCCGTGGGTCGGCAGGAAGGGAAGGAAGCCGATGTGGGAGTCGTTGACCTTCAGCAGGCCGCCGTTGCGGACCCCGCGGACGAAGCCGTCGATGACGTCGGCGCTCCGGGCCCACAGCGAGTTGCGCAGGCCGTACGCGTTGGTGTTGACGAAGTCGACGACGGAGTCTAGGAGTTCGGCCTCGGGGATGTCGTCGGCCACCACGATCGGCAGCAGCGGGAAGAAGGTCTCCTCGCGGACGGCGCGCACGTTGCGGGCCGCCTTCAGCCCGTCGACGCGCACCACGGTCGGCTCCACGAACACGCCGCCGACCGGGTCGGGCACGCCGTCCAGGCCGAGCCGCCTGCCGCCCGTCACGACCGTCCCGCCGAGCTCGACGGCGTCCTTCAGGATCTCCTCGTACGCCTCGGTGCGCCGCACCGGCGACAGCAGCGCCTCCGGTTCCTCGGGCAGGCCCGGCCGGATGGTGCGCACCCGCTCGACGAGCCGCTCGATCAGCGCGTCGGCGATCGCCGGATGGACGACGGCGCAGTTGGGCACCATGCAGATCTGCCCGGAGCCGTAGAAGGCCTCGGCGAGCGCCTCGGCCGCCAGGTCGACGTCCACGTCGTCCCAGACGACGCAGGTGTCGTTGCCCGCCAGTTCGAGCACGGGCTTCTTGCCGTGGGCCACGCACTCGGCGCCGAACGCGACGCCCTGCTCGCTGCCGCCGAAGTACATGACGTCGTTCACGTACGGGCTGTCGAGCCACTGCCGCATCGTCCGCCCGGCCTCGGCACACACCACCGAGAGGGCCTCCGGCGGCGCGCCGACCTCGCGCAGGGCGGGGATCAGCAGCTCGTGCGCGATGCGCAGCACCCCGAGCGGGGCGCTCAGCGGCGCGCGCACCACGAGCGCGTTGCCGGCGGCGAGCGCCCACACACCGAGGCACGCGTTGGCGACGGTCGCGTTCTGCGGAGGGTTGAGGCACACCACGCCGTCGGCGACCCGGCGGACGATCATCTCCCGGGGGCCGAGCACGGTGCGGTGCTCCAGCTGCTGCGCCAGGTAGGCGCGGGTGACCGGAGCGGTGTTGGCGATGATGCCGGTGGTCTCCCACTCGGCCAGAGCCCGCGGATGTCCCTCCGCGACGAGCATGTCGACGATGTCGTGACGCTTGCTCCGGGCCAGTTCGTGGACCACCTCGACGAACCGGAGCCGGGTGTCGAGCGGAGCGGCGGCCCAGGTGGGCACGGCGCCGGCCGCGCCGCGCAGTGCCGCCTCCATGTCGGTCGCGTCGCCGACCGAGCAGCGCCCGATGACCGACTCCGGCGCCTCCTCGGGCGCCAGCCGCCCCTGCTCCAGGTCCCGCTTGAGCCGGATGGAGCCCATCATGTCCGTGAGCATCGCCGAGGCCCGGACCGTGTAGACCCAGTGGTCCGACGGGATGTCCTGCCCCGCGATGTACGAGCCGTAGGAGTGCACGCGCCTCACCGGTCCTCGGCCGTGTCGGCCGCGTCGAAGGGGGCCACGGCGGTGTCGAACGCCTCGGCCAGCCGGGTGATCCGCTCACCGGGCTCGAACATGGAGAAGTGGTCGCCCAGGACCTTCTCCTGCGTCACCGTGCCGGTGACGTGGGCCTGCCAGAGGGACTTGTCGACGAGGTTCATGCGCAGCGCCGTGTCGAGGTCCAGCGTGCCGCCCACCTCGTCGGCGCGCAGCAGCACCATGTCGCCCTGGAAGGCACGGTCCGGGTAGTGGCCCTTGAGCAGGTCGTAGTTGTGCTTCCAGATCCGGAAGAAGCCCTTGTCCCGCAGCTCGTCCAGGTCCAGCTTGCTGTCGCCGACCGCGTTCAGGAGCAGCGGGAACGCGTCGGCGAACTCCTCGTCGGTCAGGTGCCGGCCCACGTACGTCTCGGGCGGGTAGCTGTCGAGCAGCACGAGCGTCTCGACCTCCTCGCCCGCGGCCTGGAGCTGGAGCGCCATCTCCAGGGCGACGTTGCCGCCGAAGGAGTAGCCGCCCAGGCGGTAGGGGCCGGTGGGCTGCTCGCGCCGCACGCGCTCCAGGTAGAGGGCGGCCAGTTCGCGCAGGGTGGCCGGCGGTTCCTGGACGGGGAAGGACAGGGCGCGCAGCGGCACCGTGGAGCGGGAGTGGTCCACGAGCCCGGCGTAGATGAAGTTGGTGCCGCCCGCCGGGTGCACCATGTGCAGGGCCCGGCCCCGGCCCTCGCGCAGCGTGAGCAGGCCGCGCTGCGGGTCCTGCGTGCCGCTGAGGGCCTGGTGGAGCCAGCCGGCCATCTGCTCGGGGGTGCGTAGCGTGGAGAAGACGTCGAAGTCCAGTTCGAGGTCGAACTCCTCGGACAGCGTCGTCACGATCTCGACCGCGAGCATGGAGTCGCCGCCGAGGTCGTAGAAGTCGTCGTCGGCACAGAGGCCCGCGACGTCCAGGCCCTGCTCGACGATCGCGAGGACCCGCTCCAGCACCGAGCGCGCGTCGGCGACCGCCGGCTCCCGGGCGGGCGGCGCGGCCGGCGCGGCCTCCCGCGCCGCCTGCGGGGCGTCGGGCTCGATCCAGTACCGCTGCGGGTGGAGCGGCTGCCCGGGGAGGACGACCTTGCGCCGGGCCGGCCCCTCCCATGTGACCGGGGTGCCGTCCGGCTCGCCGCCGGAGGCCAGGGCCTCGAGCCCGGCGCGGACCTCGTCGAGGGTGGCGGCGGTGAAGCCGTGCCGCACGGGGAGCAGCGGGCGCCCGACCGTCAGCGTGTAGGAGAGATCGGCCAGTTCGGGTACGTCGGGGCCGTCCGTGAGCTGCTTCGCCAGGGCGGCGGCCAGCTCGCGCAGGGAGTCGACGTTCCGGGCGCTGATCACCACCGGGTAGCGCGCGCCCGGTTCGGCCGGGGCGGGCGCGGCCGGGGCGGGCGGTGCCGTCAGGACGCAGTGCGCGTTGGCGCCGCCGAGCCCGAAGGCGCTGACGGCAGCCGCCTTCAGCGGGGCGTCGGTGTAGCGCACGGGCTCGGTGGAGACCGTGTACGGCAGCCTGTTCCAGGCCACGTGCGTGTTGGGCCGGGCGTGGTTGATCTGCGGCGGAACGGTCTGGTGGTACAGCGTGAGGGCGGCCTTGATCAGGCCGGAGACGCCGGCCGCCGCGTCCAGGTGGCCCAGGTTGGCCTTGACGCTGCCGATGAGGCAGCCCGGGGCGGGGCCGCCCACGGCGGCGTGCGCGGCGGCCAGCGAGGTGACCTCCAGCGGGTCGCCGACGGCGGTGCCGGTGCCGTGCGCTTCCACGTAGCCGATGTCCGCCGGGTCGATCCCGGACGCGGCCACGGCGGCGCGGACGACGGCCTGCTGGCCCGCCGTGCCGGGCGCGGTGAAGCCGATCTTGTCGGCGCCGTCGTTGTTGACGGCGATGCCCCGGACGACCGCGTAGACGCGGTCGCCCTCGTCGAGGGCGTCCCGCAGCCGCTTCAGGACGACGACGCCGCAGCCGTTGCCCTTGACGGTGCCGGAGGCGTCCGCGTCGAAGGGCCGGCAGTGGCCGTCCCGCGACATGATGCCGCCCTCCTGGTGGGCGTAGCCGGAGGTCTGCGGGAAGGTGATGCTGACACCGCCGGCGAGCGCCGCCTTGATCTCCCCGCGGGCCAGGGCCGCGCAGGCCAGCTGCACGGCGGTCAGGGAGCTGGAGCAGGCGGTCTGCACGCTCATGCTCGGGCCGCGCAGGTCGAGCTTGTACGAGACCCGGGTGGCCAGGAAGTCCTTGTCGTTGCCGAGCAGGACCGGGTAGCTCAGGGCGGCGTCCTCGTATTCGGCGGTGCGCAGCACGTTGGCCAGCAGGTAGCTGCTCAGGCTGGAGCTGGCGAACACGCCGATCGGGCCGTACTCGGGGCCCGGCGGCGTCCCGGCGTCCTCCAGCGCCTCCCAGGCGCAGGTGAGGAAGACCCGCTGCTGGGGGTCCATCAGCTTGGCGTCGCGCTGCGTGACGCCGAAGAAGCCGGCGTCGAACAGGTCGGCGTCCTCGAGCGCGATGCCCCGGGCCACGTAGTTCGCGCCCGCGGCGCGCTCCGCCGGGACACCGGCCGCGCGCAGTTCGTCGGCCGAGAAGTCGCGGACGGCCTCGCGGCCTTCGAGGAGGAAGCGCCACAGCTCGGCGGTGCTGGGGGCGCCGGGGAAGCGCCCGGCCATGCCGACGATGGCGATCGCGTCGTCCGTCGTACGGTCACTCATGCGTCGTGCCTCGAATCGATTCGATGTGCGCGGCCAGGCGGCGCACGGTGGTGTGGGTGAAGAGTTCGATCATCTGGAGGTCGGCGGCGTCCAGGTCCTGGACGAGCAGCTGGTGCACCTGGACCACGTGCATCGAGGTGCCGCCGACGTCGAAGAAGTTGTCGTCCGCGCCGAAGTCGTCGGTGCCGAGCACCTCGGACCACACGGAGCGCACGGCGGCGGCGGTGTCGTCGCCGGACGCCGGCGTCCCTTCGGCTCCGCGCAGGCCCGCGGGCCGCGCCTGCGGCCACGGCAGGGCGGCGGTGTCGACCTTGCCGTTGATGGTCAGGGGCAGCGCGTCCGTCCGGACGATGCGCGAGGGGACCATGTACGAGGGGAGCCGCAGCCGCACCTCGTGGCGGAGCTTCTCCTCGGCCGGCGTCTCTTCCCCGGTGACGAAGGCGACGAGGGCCGGGTGCTCCGGGTCCCGCTCGTCGAGGCGCACCGCGCACTCCTGCACGCCGGTGACCGCGAGGAACGCGGACTCGACCTCGCCGAGTTCGATCCGGAAGCCGCGCAGCTGGACCTGCTGGTCGATGCGGCCGAGGTGGACCAGCGAACCGTCGGCGCGCACGACGCCCAGGTCGCCGCTGCGGTACCGGGGCCGCCCGTCCACGACGGGGAACCGCTCGGCGGTCAGCTCCGGCCGGCCGAGGTAGCCGGGGGTGACGCCCGCGCCGCCCACGACGATCTCGCCGGGGACGCCGGGCGGGCACACGTGACCGTCCTCGTCCACCACGCTCACCGTGAGGTGCGGCAGCGGGCGGCCGATCAGGGAAGCGGTCTCGGTCTCCGCCTCCTCGGGGGTCACGGCGTGGTAGGTGACGTGCACCGTGGTCTCGGTGATCCCGTACATGTTGACCAGCCGGGCCCGGTCGCCCATGACGTCGTACCAGGGGCGCAGGGCGGCGTAGCGCAGCGCCTCGCCGCCGAAGACCACGTACCGCACGGCGAGTTCGGCTCCGTCGCCGGGGCGCAGCACCTTCAGCAGCTGGCCGAAGGCGGACGGCGTCTGGTTGAGGACGGTGACCTGCTCGCGGACGAGGAAGCCGCGGAACTCCTCGGGCGACTTGGCGACGGTCTCGGGGACGATCGCCAGCCGGCCGCCGTACAGCAGGGCGCCGAAGATCTCCCAGACGGAGAAGTCGAAGGCGTAGCTGTGGAAGAGGCTCCAGGTGTCCTGCGGACCGAAGCCGAAGGAACCCTCGCAGCCGCGCATCAGCGCCATGACGTTGCGGTGGGTGACCTGGACGCCCTTGGGCTTGCCGGTGGATCCGGAGGTGAAGATGACGTACGCGGTGTCGTCGGCGGACCGCGCGGGGGCCTCGCCGGACGGCTCGGCCGCGTCGAGCGTGCTCGCGGCGTCCAGCCACCGCGCCGGCGCCTGGGGCCAGCGGTGCTCGTCCTCGACGACGGTCAGGCCGTCGGGGAAGGCGTCGAGGATCCGGCTGATGCGCGACGAGGGCGAGTTCGGGTCGAGGGGCACGTACGCCTTGCCGGCCTTGAGCACGCCGAGGATGACGGCGATCAGCTCCGGGCCGCGCCGCATGGCGACGCCCACGAACGGTCCGGCGGCCCGGGCGGCGAGGGCGGCGGCGACCTTGTCCGACAGCTCGTCGAGGAGCCCGTAGGTGATCGCGGTGCCCTCGTGGACGACCGCGGTCCGCGACGCGTGTTCCGCCGCCGTCCGCGCGAACCAGTCCGCCAGCGAGACGGGCAGCTCCTCGTCGGTCACGGGCCGGGAAGCGGAGTTGACCAGGGCGTCCAGGGTCTGCTCGGCGGCCGGGGGGAGGGCGGGGATGCCGCTCAGGAGGCGGTCGGGATCGGCGGCCGCGAGGGCGACCACATGCCCCATGACCTCCAGCGGCCGGGTGTTCCAGTGCTCGTCGGAGCACTCCGCGTTGACGACGAAGCGGTCCCCGAGGTCCTCCACGTTCATGGACATCGGGTACTTCACCATCCGCCTGCGCAGCGGCAGTTGCTCCACTTCGCAGCCGTCGAGGGCGAACGCGAGCGACTGGCGGTAGTACGTGAACGTCTGGTCCACGCTCAGCGGGCTGCCGGCCGCCTTCGGGCACACCTCGTGGACGTGGGCCGACAGGTCGAAGCCCTGGTGGCGCAGCATCTCGGACTTGGACGTCTCCGACCAGCGGCACAGGTCGGCGAAGGTGCGGTGGGCGGTGAGATCACAGCCCAGCGGCAGGGTGTTGACGTAGTAGCCGAACGCGGCGCGCTGGCGGATCCCCTGCCGGTTGGCGACGGGAATGCCGACGACCGGGTGACGGCCGCCGGTCGTGCGGGCGTACGTCATCAGGTAGGCGGAGAGGAAGAAGGTGAACGGCGTGCAGCCGAGCTCCTCGGCGCGCCGGCGCACCAGCGCGCTGAGCTCGGGGCCGAGGTCGAGCCGGCGCTCCTCGCCGAGCAGCGTCCCGTCGGCCCCGCGGTGCCCGTTCAGCCGGTCGTCGCCGAGGCCGTCGACGTGACCGAGGCGTTCCCGGTAGAAGGCGATCGACTCCTCACGGGCGGGCCTGGGCTCGACGAGGAGGGACGGGGAGTCCTGGACGGAGTCGGGCAGTTCGGCGTCCGGCTCGGCGTACAGCTTGCCGAGCAGGTGGACCAGGTTGAAGTGGCTGTAGCCGTCGGCGACCAGGTGGGAGAAGAGCATCGACACGTAGGTGCCGTCCGCCGCCTGGTGGATGTGGAAGTCGTACTGCCGGGGGGCGTCGGGCGGCAGGGGAGTGTCCGCCAGGGCCGTCAGGCGCTCGACGACGGCCTCGGCGCCCTCGCCGGGCAGGGTGGTGACCGGCACCAGGTCCTCGCGGTCACCGGCGAAGGGCCGGTGCACGGCGTGGACGATGCCGTCGCGCTGCTCGAAGGTGGTGTTGAGCGCGCGGATGCCCGCGGCCAGGCGGGCGAGGGCCCGGCGCAGCCGCGGTACGTCGGGCTCGCCGGTGATGCGGAAGGCCGCGGCGAGGTTGAAGGAGGCGTCCTGCGGCGACAGCAGGGCGTGGGTGAACAGTTTGAGTTCGGCCGGGGTGGCCGGGTGGTGCACAGCATCGATCTGCATTGGTTCCACACCAATCAGGACTTCGGTGTCATGGACGTGCACGGCACGCATCCGCGTGCCTGAATTCCGCCGTTCACGAAACAGGCGGAATGACGTACGGAAATGAGGTTCCGGGCGCGTGTGCGGCCGACGGAACGAAAAAGAGAATGCGGCGCCGGGAAAGCGGTGCGCTCAGTGGCGCCGGCCGGCCGGTGAGGGGCCGGACGTCAGTGGCGCGACGCGCCCGGGAGGCGGGCGCCGGCAGGTGGTGTCGTGGATGGCGGGCAGGGCCCGATGGCTCGCTCGATCATGAAATCCCCCGTGGCGTCTGATCACTGTTGCAGTCGAAGCGCCAGGTGGGGCTGGTGCCGGCGGACTGTCTACGGTCGTTCCGCGGCTGGGTCCCGGAGGGGTCCGACCACCGTTCAGAACGAGACGACGCGTTCTAACCTAGGAGCGGGGCGATGCTTCGTCAAGTTACGGTCGCGTTAACTGTCGAGGTCCAAGGGCGCTGACGGGGCGCGCGCATGACCCTCCGTCAAAGGCTGTTGCGCGCTGGTTACCGGCGAGTTAGCCTGCAGGGGTTGCCGACGGTAATTCCTCTGACGTCGGCAGGCGCACATGAATTCCGGCAGGTATCCGCACGGGCCCCGAGCCGTCGAATCGAGCGCACGCCACCACATTCCTTCCGCAGGCCACCGGGGCGCCCGTGTGCGCCCGCACGGCGCAAGAAACAGGGAGCGTTGCATGTCTGACGAACGGAGCCCGGCGGACTGCTGGCGCCCGGTGCCGGGGGAGCGGGCGCTGTACACGGCCGGCCCCCAGGACGGCGAACCACTCGTCCTGGTCCATGGCATCCGGCTGTCGGCGTGGATGTGGCAGCCGTACGCCTCACGCCTCGCCCCCCGCTTCCGCCTCACCGCCTGCGACCTGCCGGGCCACGGCGCCCTGAGGGGACGGCCGTTCACCCTGGAAGGCGCCGTCGACCGGGTCGCGGCGGCCGTCCGGGAGGCCGCGCGCGCCACGGGGCGGCGCCCCTGGGTGGCCGGCGTCTCCCTCGGCGGGTACACCACGCTCGCCTACGGCGCCTCCGGCCAGTGTGAAGCGGCGGGACTCCTGGTCAACGGCGCCACCGCACGCACCGGCGGCCGGGTGGCCCGGGAGTTCACGGTCATGTCCAGGGCGATCGACCGGATCGGCCACGAACGCGCCGCACGCCTCAACGCGGCGGCCTTCCGCCGCTTCCTGCCGCCCGACACGGCCACCGCCGTCCTCCACGGCGGCCTCGCCATGGAGACCTTCCCTGAGGTCGTCGCCGACCTCGGCCGGCGGGACTTCCTCGCGCTCGCCCGCGCCTGCACCACCCCCGTCCAGTTCGTGAACGGCCGACGCGACCGCAGGTTCCGCGCCGACGAACACGCCTTCCTCGAAGCGACCCGCGCCGACGGCACCGCGGCCGGCCTGGCCCTCGTGCCCGGCCGCCACCTGACGTGCCTGACCGACCCCGACCAGTACAGCCGAATCCTGAACCGCGGCCACACCCAGCTGACCCGGCTGGCCGGACACTCCGGCCCGGCCGGGAAGAAGGAGCCCTCATGAGCACCTGGATGCGCACCCTGTCATCGGTCCCCGGCCTCCCGGACGCGCGCGTCATCTGCCTGCCGTACGCCGGCGGCACCGCGTCCGCCTACCGGTCCTGGGCATCCGTGATGCCGCCGGACACCGAGCTGCGGGCCGTCGAACTCCCGGGCCACGGACTGCGCCTCGCCGAGGAGCCGGTCCGCCGGTCCGCCGACGTGATCCGCCCGCTCGCCGACGAACTGGCCCGCGAACACAGGCTGCTGCCGGTGCCGCGCACCGTCCTGTTCGGCCACAGCATGGGAGCCCTGCTCGCCTACGAGCTGTGCCGGGCCCTGTGCGAACGGGGCGCGCCGCCGTCCGTCCTCGTCGTCTCGGGACTGTGCCCCGCCGACCGCCTCGACCGCAAGGCGAACGGCCTCCTCGCCGAGCGAAGAAACCTCCTCCTCGACCACATCCGCCAACTCGGCCAGACCCCGCCGGAGGTCCTCGACTCGCCCACGATGCGCGAACTCGTCCTGCGCCCCGCCCAGGCCGACTTCGAGCTCCTCTCGCACGCCCCCGCCCCGGCGCCGGCCCCGCTGCCCGTTCCCGTGCTCGCCCTGGCGGGACGCCACGACTTCGTGCAGCCGTCGTACCTCGTCGGCGACTGGAGACGCCACACCGAGCGGTGGCTCGGGATGCGGGTGCTGTACGGAGACCACTTCTTCCCCTGGCAGAGCGAGGACGTGGGCTACCTCCTGAACGAACTGGCGCGCACGGCCCCCGTCCCCGTGGCGATGACCCGATGACCGTCCCTGCCCCGCGCACCGTGCTCGCCCTCTGCGCCAGCCCCTCCGAGACGTCCACGACCCAGCGCGTGCTGGACGACCTGGTGACCCCGCACCTGGCCCGGCTCCGCATCCACGTCACCGCGCTCTCGCTGCGCCGGCTCCCCGCCGAAGCGCTCCTCCGCGGCGACGCCGGCCACCCGGCCCTCGCCACGGCGGCCCGGCGACTGGACGACGCCGACGGCGTGGTCATCGGCACCCCCGTGCACAAGGCGTCCTTCACCGGGCTGCTCAAGGTCTTCCTCGACGTCCTTCCCCGCCACGCGCTGGCCGGCAAGGCCGTACTGCCGCTCGCCACCGCCCACGACCGGGGTCACGGACCGGTGCTCATGCGCGGACTCGAACCCGTGCTCGCGTCCATGGGCGGTCCGCGCCTGGCACCGCTGTGCTGCCTCACGGCCGCGGATCTCGCCGGAGGGACACGGCCCGACGGCACCGCCCTCGACCGGGCCGTCGCGGGATTCGCCCGGATGCTGCGCGACCCAGCTCACACCGGCCTTGTGTCATGTTGACAACCGAGGGCGCCGCGGCACGGGTAAGGTCCACAGAAATCGGCAAATGATCATGTGAGGGGTCAAGACCGTGGACCTGGCCACGACGGACCAGCGGCCGGACGCCAACCCGACGGCGGCGGCGTGCGTGGCCGCGCATCTACGGGCCGACCTCGCCCGGCTGGCGGTCAGGGCCGCGGACGAGATCCAGCAGCAGATCGACAGCTTCCTCAGCCAGGACCTGCCCCGGGCCGACCTCGACGCACACGTGCGGTTCTTCCTCGACGCCGGCATCCGCGCCCTCGGCGAAGGACGCACCGCCGCCACGGACGCCGAGCGCGAGGCGGCACGCGCCTACGGGGCGCGCCGCGCCGCGGACGGTGTGCCGGCCGAGGACGTGATGCTCAGCTTCTACGTGGCCTTCCGCGCGGTGTGGGAGGAGATCGGTGGCGCCCTCGCCCAGCGGGACGACCTCGGCGACCTGCTCCCCGCCATGGAACGCACGATGCTGTGGGTGCAGTACGTCACCAGCGAGGTGGGCGCCGGCCACCGCGACGGGCAGGCGTGCGCCTCGATGGCCCGAGTGGTCGCCGGCCGCCGCCTAGCCGAGGCGCTCGACGACCCGGCCGTCCCCGAGAGCGAACTCCACACGGCCCTGGAACGGCTGGACTTCGACCCGCAGGGCGAGTTCCAGCTGTGGGTGAGACGGCGGCAGGCGGACGCGACCCGGCTGCAGGCCGTCCAGTCACGTCTGGAGGAGGGGCCGGGGCGCTTCGTCGTCCTCGACACCCCCGGCGAGGTCGTCATCGTGGGCCAGGACTGGCAGTCGGCCGACCGGGTCGAGGCCGTCCTCCTGGCGGACGGAGGCGGACCGGTCGGTGCCGGCCTGGTCCGCACCGGACCGGCCGGAGTCCGCGGGAGCATCAACGACGCCCGCCGCGCGCTGTGCGCGGGCCGCGGCCGCCCGGGGGTCCACCGCTACGCGGACATCTGGCCGTTCGCGCTCGTCGCCGACGCGGGAGCGGGACGCGTCCCGCTCCTCGAAGAGGCCCTCGAAACGGCCCGCTGCAACCCCCATCTCGCCGAGGCCGTACGGGAGTTCGCCGACCACGGATTCTCCGTCGCGGCGGCCGCCCGAGCTCTGAACGTGCACGCCAACACGCTCACGTACCGCCTCGACCGCTGGCACGAGCTGACCGGTCTCGACTGCCGGACCTACACCGGGCTCTTCACCTCGCGCGCGGCCGTGGAACTCGGCTGAGCCCCACGGCCGCACCGGCGTGCGTACGCCCTCTCACGCCCGGCCGGTCACACCCGCCCGCTCGCCCGGCGCCTGAAGCGCCGGATCCGGTCGGGGATGCGGGAGACGATCACGGCCGCCCCGGTCGTACGGCGCGGCCGGCGCACCAGCTCGCCCTCGCAGTTGGGGCACACCTCGGCGAAGCCGGACGCGCAGGGCGGGCACCAGGTGCACTCGTAGCTGCAGATGAACGCCGCAGCGTCACCGGCCAGTTCCCGCGTGCAGCCCATGCAGCGCGGACGCATCCGCAACATGTCGTTCTCCTCTTCGTTCGCCCGGAGGTCCGCCGGACCCCGGTGGTCCGGGGAGTGGTTCCGGGGGAGTGGTTCATCGGCGTGCTTGAGATGACTGATTCAGCGGACGTTTCAGCGGGAGTTGAGGAAGGTGACCAGCCGCTGCAGCCGCTGGATGTCCTTCGCGCCGCGCGCGTACGTCGACACCGCGAGCGGCACGTCGAACAGCTTGCGGGTCACCGCCTTCGGCACGGTGAACTCCCGCAGACCGTCCGGCCCGTGGATCCGCCCGAAGCCCGAGGCGCCGCGCCCGCCGAAGGGCAGCGACGGCACGGCGGGGAAGGACAGCACGTCGTTGACGCTCACCATCCCGGTCCGCATCCGCTCCGCCAGGCGACCCGCGTCGCGGCGGGCGAAGACGGCGCCGCCCAGGCCGTAGGCGGAGTCGTTGGCGCGCGCGACGCCCTCCTCCGCGTCGGCCACCCGGTTGACCACGAGCACCGGGCCGAACGTCCCCTCCCGTACGGCCGCGGAGTCCTCCGGCACGTCGGCGAGCACGACCGGACCGAGGACGTACGGCGGCCGGACCGACTCCGGACCGCCGACCACCGCGCGGCCCCCGCGGGCGAGGGCGTCGTCGATGTGCCGCCGGATGACCTCCAGCTGCCCCGGCATGGTGACGGGGCCGAAGTCGGTGCCGGACCGCAGCTCCCGGGCGCGCTCGGCGCAACGGGCCAGGAAGCGCTCGTAGACCGGGGCCGCGACGTAGACCCGCTCGATGCCCGCGCAGGACTGGCCCGCGTTGCTGCACGCACCCCACAGCGCCGACTCCACCGCCGCGTCCACGTCGGCGTCCGCGGCGACCACGAGCGCGTCCTTGCCGCCCAGTTCGAGCAGGACGGGAGTCAGGGACGGCGCGCAGGAAGCCAGGACACGGGCGCCCGTCCGGGCGGACCCGGTGAAGGCGATCTTGTCGGCCCCCGTCGCGCACAAGGCCGCTCCGGTGCCGCCGTCGCCCGTGGCCAGGAGCAGGACCTCGTGACCGGGCACCGCCTCCGCGAAGGTGTCCGCCAGCCACGCGCCGATCGCCGGCGTGTACTCGCTGGGCTTGAACACCACGGCGTTGCCCGCGGCGAGCGCGTAGGCGATGGAGCCGAGCGGGGTGTGCACCGGATAGTTCCAGGGGCCGATCACCCCGATCACACCGAACGGCCGGTACTCGACCGTCGCGTACTGGTTGGCCATGAGCAGCCCCGACGGGACCCTGCGCCGCCCGAGGACCTTGCGGGAGTGGCGCGCGGCCCAGTCCAGATGGGTCAGGGCCGCCGCCATCTCGATCAGCGCGTCGGCCTTCACCTTGCCGTTCTCGCGCTCCATCAGCGTGATGATCTCCGGGAGCCGGCGGGCCATCAGACGGCGCCAGGCGAGCAGGAGCGGTCGCCGCCCGGAGTGGCCGAGGCGGTCCCAGGCCCCCGACGCCCTCCGGGCCCGGGCCACCATCTCCCGCACGGCCGGCTCGTCGTGGACGGGGAAGGAGCCGATCTCCTCGCCGGTGACGGGGTCGAGCGAGGTGAACCGCGGGAGCGTGCCCGCGTCGATGGCCGTCATGAGGGGCCTGCCTTTCGGGAAGGGGGGAAGGCGTGGGGCCACGGCGCGCGCCGGGCAGGGCGAAACCCCTGCACAGCCTGCCCGGACGCTACCTTGACAGTGCTGTGGCACCGACCTAGCCTAAAACGAAACGATCCGTTCTGACCAGAGATGCTGGAGGGTCACTTGCCGCCCCACCAGCCTTTGTCTTCGGCGGAGTTGACGTAGAACGTGCTCCGGTCGGCCACGCTGATCCCGCCCCGCGGTACCGGCGCGAGCGGACGGAGGCGAACCGAGTGCGGCAGCCCGGCGCCCCCGCGTGCGGGCCGGCCGCGCCCGAAGTGGTACAACCGTTGCCCCTGATCGCCTCGGCCGGCGTACACCGCACAGTGACACCGACCGGCCCGGGCCCGACCACCCGGACGCCGGGCCGGTGGCCACGTGGTCTGCCGAGGCGGCCCGAAAGAACAGGAGACCCCGGCATGGGGGAAAAGCGCACGCTGCACAGCGTCATGGCCTCGTCCGGCCCGCAACGTCGCGACCTGGAGGCGAGGAAGAGGATCCTCGCCTCCACGCTCAAACTCCTCAAGAAGGAGGGGTACGCGAACCTCACCATCGGCGAGGTGGCGACGGACGCGAAGGTCGGCAAGGCCACCCTGTACCGGTCCTGGCCCAGCAAGGCCGAGCTGGTCCTCGACGCGGTCCGCACCCGGCTCAAGGACGTCCCGGTGGACGAGACCGGGAATTCCACGGACGAGGTCCTCGCCGTCGCCCGTCAGGCCCTGGCCGACTTCTTCTGCTCACCCGAGGTCCAGGTCATCCTTCCCGCCCTGATCGCGGACACCGCCCGCAACCCCGAGCTGGCGCAGCGCCTGCGCGAGGACATCATCGAACCCCGGCGCGCCCGCGCCCGCACCGTCCTCGAGCGCGCCATCGAGCGGGGCGACCTCGCCGCCGGCACCGACATCCCCATGCTCCTGGAGATGTGGGCGGGCGCGATGATGTTCCGCAGCGTCTTCTATGACGGCGCGTTCGACGACGACGCCATCGAGCGCATGGTCACCGCCACCATGTCCTCACCCCCGCGGCTCCCGGAGGCCTGACCCCGGCAGGCGGTACGGGCGACTGCCGGACGAGTTGTCATATGACAATCCTGCCAGCCGGGCCGATTCCCGCCCACTGGGAAATCCACGAAACCTCATCGGCCACTCCCGTCACTTCCACGACCCGCTCCCCGGCGGCCGGGGAGCGACGACGGAAAAGCGGGGGCGGGGCCACCCGCCCCCCCCGCGGGCCCGCGGCCCGTTTTTGGGACGCGGGGGCCGGGGGGGGGCCCGGGGGGGGCGGGGCGGGGGGGGGCGGCCGGGGGCCGGCCCCCCGCCCGGCCCCCGGCC
>NZ_JBIAME010000007.1:367737-534253 GCF_042873935.1 Streptomyces sp. NPDC004327
CGGCTCCGGTACGACGCGCGAACACGTCGTACCGGAGCCGCTTTTCCGTCACGGCGGCGCGGGGGTGCGCACGGGCTGGCACGGGTCGGAAGGGACCGGCAGGGGACCGGCACCGGGACCGGCACCGGGACCGGCAGGGGACCGGCACCGGGACCGGCAGGGGACCGGCACCGGGACGTCGGCCCCCGGCTCCTCATGCCGGGACGGCCACCGGCTCCGGTTCGGCCACGGGGGTCGGACCGGTACCGGGGCGTCGGCCTCCCGACTCCTTACCCCTTACGCCGGAACGGCCACCGGCTCCGTTTCGGCCACGGGGCGGCGCAGGAACTCGTGCTCGGCCGCACGGTGATAGCCCCTGCGGTCGTACCAGCGGCTGACGCCAAGCCCGATCACCAGGGCCCCGAGGCCGTAACAGGCCACCACCAGCCACGCCCGGGCCGAGATGTCGCCACTACGGAAGAACAGCAGGCTGCGCGCGCCCGCGGCGATGTGACGGGCCGGCAGCAGGCCACCGAGTGTGTCGAGCGCGGCGGGCAGCGCCTCGACCGGCAGCGCCGCTCCGGACAACGGGATGCCGACCAGGGTCAGCAGCAGGAGCGCGACCACCTGGCCGGGGGCGCCGAGGGCGGCGAACAGCGCCAGCGTGACCAGCGTGACCGAGGCACAGGCCGTGCCGCCGAACAGCACGAACTGCACGGTGTGGGTCGCGTCCAGGTCCGTTATCCACAGGCAGAGCAGCGCGACGACCGCGCCCGCGGCGAAGCCCATCACGGCGGCCGGCAGGGACTTGGCCAGGAACGTCGTCGTCCTGGTGATGCGCACGGCGGGCAGCTGCCGGCGGCGCGGCCCCACCTCGAGCGGGACGTAGCCGAGCCGGGAGTCCAGCATCATCGTCAGCAACGACGCCGGCACCAGCCCGGACACGAGCAGCGCGATGGCGAAGTACAGGGGTACGGCCCCCGAGGTCGACCCGCCGGAGGCGCCGCCCGTGCTCCGGACGCTCTCCTTCACCTCCACCGGGTCGCCCAGCAGCGCCAGGAAGCCGCCGGACGGCCCGGCGGACGGCCCGGCGGAGGATCCGGCCGACGATCCGGCCGAGGCCTTGCCCGGCTTCGACACCTGTGCCGTGAGCGCGCCGCCCACCTGCCGCGACACCTGCGCGGCCGCCGTCTGCAGCACCTTGCCCGACATGGAGGCGGCCAGGCCGGCGGTCCCGGTGTGGCCGATGATCTCCAGCGACGGCCGCGGACCGGCCGGGCCGCGACCGTCGAGCAGGGCCAGCGAGCGGCGGGTGAAGTCGGCCGGGACGACGAGCGCGGCGTACGCCTTCTGGTCGTCCAGGAGCCGTTCGGCCTCCGCGCGCGTGGCGACCCGCTGCCACCTCAGCCGCCCGTGATCAGTGGCCTGCGCCAGCTTCCCCGCGACACGGTCACCGAAATTCACCTCGCCCGCCGGCCCGTGGGCACCCCGGTCCTCGGTCACCAGCGCCACGGGGAGGTCGTGCAGATGCCGCTCGGGAGCGGCCGCGGGTCCCAGGTAGCTCAAGGTGGACACGGCGGCGACCACGCACCCGAGCAAGGTCAGGACCCAGGCCAGGGGATGTTTCCAAACTGTCGCGGCCCGCATGGGGGACCACCTTTCCTCGATCGCTCGTGAATGTCCGAACAGGGCTGGCGTGCGGCCGACGGGATGGCCGGCCGTCAGGTGCGTCGCGCTGCCGTGGACTCGTCCTCAACGGCCCGGTTCCGGACCGCGGGTCATCGAGGAACGGAGAGGCAGCCGAACGGGGCCTGAAGCAACAGTGCAACGCAACGGTGCGTTGCGATATTAGGAGTCGATCACCGAGACCGCAACGCACCGTTGCGTTTTGCTTGATACGGTGGACCGCGATGACGGACGACACGCGGACACCAGACAGGACACCCGGCAAAGGCGGCGGCCCCCGCCGCCGTGACGAGATCTTCGCGGCCTGCCTGGAGCTCCTGGCCGAGCACGGTTACGACCTGCTGACGATCGAAGGTGTCGCCCAGCGGGCGAACGTGAACAAGACGACCATCTACCGCTGGTGGCCGTCCAAGTCCGAGCTGCTGCGCGACGCCCTGCTCAACTCGGGCCTGCTCGCCTTCGACCTGCCCGACACCGGCACCCTGGCCGGCGACCTCACCGCCCTCGGCGCCCGGGTCCAGGACCTGCTCGCGGACGAACACAAGCGCGCGGTGGTCGAGTCCGCCCTCGTCGGCGCCGTACGCCACCCCGCCATGCGCGACCTCGTCTCGTCCTTCCTGGAAGACCGCCTGGGCCGGCATCAGCCGATCTTCGTACGCGCCGTCTCCCGCGGCGAACTCCCCGCGTCCTTCGACCCGGCCCTCCTCGTCGACGCCCTCGCCGGCGCCCTCTGGCTCCGCATCCTCGTACGCCGCCGAGGCGTCACCGAGGGCTTCGCCGAGCAGATCGTCAGCCTGCTGATCAACGGCGCCACCGACAGCCCCTCCTGAATCCGTCGGCGGGGAATGAGCTGCCCTGGGCGCGGTCGAGCCTGCGTACCTTGCGCTGTCAGGGCCGGTCCATGCCAATGCAGTTGCTATAGGGCTGCATGGCCGGAGGCAGTCCGAAAGCAGACCGACTCCGACCTTCGGCGGTTGCAACCGGGACATGCTGACCGGCGTCTCAGTTGGCCCGGCGGGCTGACCAGGGAGTGGCGCGACTACAGTCTCAGCTCGTGACCGATGCTGCGCACCGTACTACCGCGGACGACGACGCGCTTCTGGAGAGGCTGCACGCTCTCGCGTGGGGATCGGCGAGTGTGCCTCCCTCTCCTGGACCTCTCCCAGATCAGCCGTTCCCGCCGCTCACGGAGGCGGAAGTGGACGTTGCTGAACGCAGCCTCGGGTATCCCCTGCCGGGATTGCTCCGCCGCATCTACACCGAGGTCGGCGACGGAGGGTTCGGGCCGGAAGGCGGCCTTGCGTCGCTGACACCGCGCCGTGTTCCGCATGGGCATCTGCCGGACTGGCATTGCGCAACGACCATCCATGCCAAGCGGACGGAGTGGGGGGCACCGACGTCGTGGCTCTTCTTGACGGGCGGCGGCTGCACCATGCAGTGGTACGTCTCGCTGATAGCGGTTGATCACCCGGTCCTGCTCTGGGATGCCGACGGCTGGGAACCGGCCTGGGGCCAGGATCCTCATGACGGCCTGCGATATGCGGCGCCATCGCTGCGCCAGTGGCTGTGGACCTGGGCAGACGGCGGCAACGTCTGGGACGAAGTACTGGCACTACCCGAGTAGGGGCCAGCGGGTGATGGCAGAGCAGACGCATTCTGCTGCGGTCGTCCTGCTCGGCGGGTGCTTTTCGGCTTCGCGGTCGGGTCGAGGGCCCGGTGGCCGCCGCGTGGTGGACGGCGAGGGTAGGCCCGCAGTTCCTGTCGGACGCCTTCCGGTGTCCGTGACCTGATCGGCCCGCCGGGGCCGAGGTGGTTCTTGATCTCGTCGAAGGCGAGCTCGATCTCCCAGCGTTCCCGGTAGCGCGCGACCAGCTCGTCGGCCGGGTACTGCTCGGGGTCCAACAGCGTCGTTCCAGGTAGGCGACCGTGTCGTCCTTCGCGAAGGTGGTGACCCGGTAGATCAGTGCTTGGGCAGGGTTCGGCCCTCCCAGGCGGCGCGGAGCCGGACCTCCTTGCCCGGTCGCGCCATCGACAGATACGAGCCGCCCCGAAGTCCTGCCTGGGCGGTGCCGAGGTGGTTGGACTGGAGCCTGACCAGCAGATCCGCGCCCGCCATGGTGATGACGTGAGCGAACTTGACCGACCGGAAGCCGCGGTCGCCGATGACCAGGTCGCCGGGGTGGAGCCGGCCAGCGGGTAGGCGAGGCTGCGTTCTCCGTCGCGGCAGCCGCCGAGGCGAACGTCGAGGACTCCGTGCGTTCCGATCTCGGCGAGGACCACTGCCCTGACCTGGGGGAAGCTCCGGGAGTGGCCGGGGGTGGCGAGCGGGCCGGCCACCTGGCGGAACACGGTCTCCAGCACCTCCTCGCCGAAGCGGGCGCGGGCCCGGCGGCGAGTCGGCAGGCGGTTCGGCCTTGGTGGTCATGGCGCCCCACGGAGACAGGTGTGAAGCGAGCCGCATTCTGGGGCGACTGAAGCCTTTCCTGGGCACGAACCGCCGGAACCTTTCCTCCGCGCCCCGAACGCAACTTCCTCCGACCCCGCTCCGGGCACCCGCAGCAGACGACAGCCACAGTGGAAACGGCACAGCGCTCCGGGCGCAGCCAGCGGGCAGATCAGCCGCCGGCCAGGGCCATCAGGAACCGGATCTCCGCGTCGTCCCGCCCCGCACACACTCCGGGGACCGCGATGAGAGCGGCCAAGGCCCGGCACCAACCCAGCACCCGGCGCGGAGACATGTCGGGAACCAGCGCCGCGAGCTCCTCGATTCGCCGCTCCAGCGTGGCCGGATCTGCAACTCCTTCCAGCACCCAGTCCACCGTGTCGAAGTCCGGGTCGCCCCACGCCGGCCTCGGATCGATCGCCACCATGCGGGCACCCGGACCGGACAGCACGTTGGCCGGGTGGAGATCACCGTGTACGAGCCTCACGGGCCCACTGCCCGCAAGTTCCAGGGCCGCCCCTCGGGCCCGGCCGAGCACCGTTGGGGAAACGACACCGCTCCTGCGGGCCGCCGCCAGCCTGCGCTCCGTCAAGTCGAACAGGAAGTCGATCCGGTGCGAGAGCGGCCGCAGTACTGAATGCTCTCCTGGCACGAGAGGCGAGACCCGCAGGTCTCGCAGCAGACCCGCGACTTCGGGCACCTCCCAGGCGACCTGCCGCACCGGCACTCCCGGTTCCACATCCTCCAGGAGCAGGGCCCCGCGGGCGAGATCCGCTGCCAGCACGTTGACGACCGACGGCACATCCGCCCAGGCGCGCAGGGCTTCGGCCTCCTCGCGAGCGACCAACGGCTGCGGCGTGAGCTTCAGCCACACCGAGGCACCCGTGTCACGCCGCACGCAGCGGAACACCCGCGAGGTGCCCCCGCCACCCGCCGCAACGAGATCCAGCTTCCAACGAGCGGCGAGCTCATGGACGAGACCAGGCAACCCGTCACACCAACCGAGCACGTCACTGCCGAACCGAACGACGAACCGGTCCCGGACCTCTGGCGCGACGCGGACCAGCTCTCTCAACACGCCCCCCGCAGATGGTCGATGCAGTCTCCGCGCATCCTATGAGCACGGTCAGTGCACGGCCCACCGCCTTTCGCGGCCACGGAAAGTGAGGAGCACCCCGCGACTGACCGATCCCGGCTTGATGATCAATCGCTGTCGAAGCTCGCTTCCGGCGCGGACCTTGGGGAGCGGTAGCGGAATGTCACCGGGCAGCAGGTGTCTGGCATCGTATGAATCGTGGCAGCGATAGACGACGCATCCGAAGCCGGCAGCCGTGCCCCCAGCGCCTATACGCCCCTGGTGCAGGCAGCATGGCTGTATCAGGCGGATCAGGTGTGTCCGGAAGATCTGCCGATGGCCGCTGCCCATGCGCTCGCAAAGGGATGGGACACGCCGAGCCTCCGTGAGCTTGCCGGTCTGCCGCGCCATGCGGACCCCCGGCACATCCGTGGCGCATTCGAGCAGGCCCTTGAAGAGTTGGGAATCATCCTGCCCGATCGCACCCTGGCCCTCCGGTACGCGCTGCGAAGGCTGGCCGCGCGATTCATCGCAGGAGAGGCGGATCTTGCCGACCTGGCATCGGACGAGTGGTCGGAGATGGAAGTCGAGACCGCTGAGGAGCGAGCATTCGTGGCGCTCCTCCCGTCATGCGCGTGCTGCATCGAGTACACGCTGGGGCTCGACGAGGCGGCATGGGAAGCGCAACTGCAGATTGCGGCCCGTGTCTTGGTCTCACATCCCAGCGTCGGGCCGGGCTTCTGACGAAAGAGGTCGGAAAGACAGTCGCGATCGCGGAGTGTCACTTCTCGCCGCCACCTCGACATCGTCACTGTCCATGTCCCTGACCGCGGCCTCGTTCTACGGCGCCGGCATCACCGCCGCCGACGGCGCCGTGCTGCCCGTTTCAGCGGCCCTTGTGACCAGCTCGCGCGTGTCGGCGCCGACGACACACCACGGACGTAAAGAAATCCCGGCTGCGGCACCCGCCGCGTGCAAGGGGAACGCCTGCACCGGGAAGAACCCCCAGCAGGAAGGGTGCGGTTCCGGCGCCACCGTGCTCGCGCGGATCAGGCCGGCGGGCGGCGGTCCGGAGGTCCCAGCTCCGGAATTCCACACGCTGCAGCGCGTCGTGGGCACGCATCCAGAAGGCGAACAGCAACTGGCGGTTCAAGATCGAGATCAGGGGCGTGAAGTCGTACATCGCCAATTAGGGGTGACGCCGTGGTCCTCGCTTGAGTGCTGGAATCTCCTCGGCTGGGCCCGCCGGCACGGTGGGTTGTCTGTGAGGAGTCGCGGGCGGGCAGTTCGCTGAGGGGCCCGACCCTGCGCTTCCGGGCGGACGACGATCGTGGGGAGGGATGGAACGCACGCTCGAAGTACCATCCCTGCAAGGTTCTCCGGCCTGTACTTCTCAACCTCCGCAGTGGCGTAGTCGGACGGAGACATCCCTGTAGAGAGGGCAGAGGGCAGAGGGCGATGAGTGTGGCTGAGAGTTGGTCGCGTGTGATGAGTCTTCTTCGGGAGCACGCGCCGGCCGATCACGCGGATCTGCCGGGGCCCGCTACGGAGCAGATGCTCGCGGCAGCCGAAGAGCGGATGGGGATCTCCCTGCATGGGGACCTGCGGACGTGGCTGTTGCAGAACAATCTGGATCTGCCGGAGGAAGATTTCGACGACGACGTGATGTGTTGCGGCTTCGATGGGTTCCCCGACGAGGGGAGCTTCTTTCTGGGCATCCGGGCGATGGAGAGGCTCTACGCGAACCGCTCCACGTCCTGCGGATTCGACCCTCCGGACCAGCCGGACTACCCGTTCTGGCGTAACGAGTGGATCCCGTTCCTGTCGGACCAGGACGGCTGGAGTGGAAAGTTCATTGATGTACGGGACGGGCGCGTCGGCAGCTGGTTTGTGGGTGGCCCCACGGTCACGGGCGAGTACGAATCGATGGCTCAGTATTTCGACTCTGTGGCGGAGACGCTGACGAGGATCGCCGGTGGAAGCTCCCCCGTCTGTCGGTTCACCGAAGGTCGGCTTGTCTGGTCGTGAGACGGTTCCCGACTGGATGATGACCATTGCCAATCCGTCCTCCCCCTGGAAGGGCAATGAGATACACCAGCGTTGACGTTCCAGGGTGATGGCTGCGGCGATGACGGTCATGCGGTTGGGGCTGCAGCAGGCCCGACGGAAGATCTTCCAGGACTTCAGCCTTGCGATGCTTCGTTCGACCGGTGCCCGTTTGCTGCCGACAGGCCCCGGTTGAACGATCGTTGGGTCGTGGTGAGGTCCCGGTTCGGGAGCCTGGCTGCGTAGGTTCCACGCGAGAGCACTTGTCAGCGGATTTCGGCATCACGCAGTGCCCGGAGAGCGTGTGAATGTTGGTGAGAAGTAAGAGCACCCCCGGGTGGCGGGGCTCGATCGTGCGTGCGGAGCTGGCTGTGTTCGTGGCAGGATGACGGCATGTTGATCAGAAAGGGCGATGCCGCGTAGGCGCCCGAAGGCCGTCCGTGCTGAGCGGTGGCGGCCTCGCAGACACGTTGTAGTTCGGCGGATCCGGGGCGTTTCCGCGAGGACTCGTGCAGCTGTCCGCCGCGTCGAGGATGAGCGGATGTGGCCTGGCGCAGTTGTTGACGCGCTCGCCCGTTTCGAGTGGGCGTTCAGGCAACCCGGCCGTTATCTGAACGCATCCCAGGTATGGCAGCCCGGACTGGAGGTGGAGTATGCCCGCGATGATCTGGAAGAGGTCATGCTTCACCTCCCTGGCGGTGCCCGGCGCGATCTCGGCCGGCTGATTGCCCGTATCGACGATGAGTTCGAGCGTCGCACCCTGCCGAACCCTGGGCCGGTGAACGCCTTCACGGTGGGCGGCTGGTGGTGGTCAAGGATCCGCGAGCACTGAGGATGCTCACGAGCCCTCATGCGTCCAGGTCAGCTCGTGGCCAGCTGTTGTTCGGCGTGGGCTCGGGTGGTGGCGAGGCGGTAGGAGTCGGTGCCGGTCTCGATGATGTCGCCGCGTACAGATCGACCTTGGACTTCGGCAGCACCCCGGCCCCCTCGTCGTGCAGAGCACAACGCGCCCCGGCCTACCTGACCCAACCCGACGGTTGAATCGGGCTGGTGCCCCGCCCACGGGCATCACCGGCGGACGTCGGGGTAGGTCCGAAACCCCTTGGACGGCACAGGGGCCAGCTTGCTGAAATGGGAAACAGCCTCTGTTGGAGTCGAAGGGACGCGGCGATGACCGAGATCAGGCTGCACCTATCGGTGCGCGGCCTCACCGACGCGGACCTGCCGGCCTGCACCTGGGCCGGCTCACCCAAGCACGTGCGCGAGCTCGTCCACCAGATCCGCCGTGCCGAGGCGGGCGAGATCGACTACCTGGCAGTCTGCACGCCGGTCGGGCTCCCGGTGGCGGTCGGCGGCATCGACTACACGGTCAAGCCCGGCGCCGGCACGCTCTGGCAACTCGGCGTCCACCCGGCCCTGCAGTCCTGTGGGATCGGCACGCTGCTGATCCGCTCCGCCGAGCAGCGGATCAGCGCCCGGGGCCTGACCCGCGCCGAACTCGGCGTCGAGGAGAGCAACCCGCGCGCCCGCGGCCTCTACGAACGCCTGGGCTACCGGGCCTTCGGCCGCGAGCTCGACTCCTGGGACGTGGAGGCCGAGGACGGCTCGCTCCAGCGGTACGAGACGATGTGCACTCTGATGCGCAAGGACCTGGCGTGACAATGGATTTCAAGGCGTTCGTCGCCGGTGCGTCGGCCGACCCGGCCGTCGTCGGGCTCGTCCTCAAGGGCTCCCGGGCCCACGGCGGCATGACCACCCGTCACTCCGACCACGACCTCTACCTTTGATCTTGGCCAGTGCTCCGGCGTTTACGCCGGGGGTGAGGGCCATCTCAGAACTGCTCTGACCTGCGCCGTGGGCACGGGTCCGCAGTGTTCAGCTCAGCCTACGGGGCGCTTCTGATTCTCGATGTACTGCTTCACGACGGTCAGGGGCGCCCCGCCGCAGCTTCCGGCGAAGTAGGAGCCGGACCAGAAGCGACCGCCCCACAGGTACCGGCGCACATGCGCGTCGTACTCCTTGCGCGGGAGCCGGGCGGAGACGCCTTTGAGGGAGTTGACCAGCTTGGAGAGCTGGACCTTCGGCGGGTAATGCACGAGCAGGTGTATGTGATCTTCTTCGCCGTTGAACTGCTTCAGCTCGGCCTCGAAGTCGCCGCACACCTCCCGCATGATCTCCTCGCAGCGCGTCAGCATGGCGTCGGTCATGGCCTTGCGTCGGTACTTCGTGACGAAAACCAAGTGAACGTGCAGGTTGGAGACGACGTGACGGCCGGTGCGCACATCGGGATTCGGGTTCCAGCGTGGTGACATGAACCACGTATGTATGGTGATCGCTGTGCAGCTCAGGTACGGGTTCCGCTTGTACCCGAACGGTCCTCAGCGCTCGGCGCTGGCCAGGGCGTTCGGGTGCGCTCGGGTGGTCTTCAACGACGCGCTTCGCGTCCGCGAGGACGCCCGTGCGGCCGGGCTGGCGTTCGTCACCTCCGGCGAACTGTCCAAGCGGCTCACGGCGTCGAAGAAGACGCCGGAGCGGGCGTGGCTCGGTGAGGTGTCGTCGGTGATTCTCCAGCAGTCCCTTCGGGACCTGGACACCGCGTACCGGAACTTCTTCGATGGCCTCAAGGGCAAGCGGCCCAAGATGGGACCGCCCCGTTTCAAGTCGAAGCGGGACACCCGGCAGGCGATCCGGTTCACCGCGAACGCCGGATGGAAGATCACTCCTGGAGGGAAGCTGCGGCTTCCCAAGGCCGGCGACGTGAGCGTGAGATGGTCGCGCACCCTGCCGTCCACTCCCACCACCGTGACCGTGATCAAGGACTCCGCAGGTCGTTACTTCGCCTCGTTCGTGCTGGAGACCGGCCCGGAAGAGGTCTTGCCCACCACCACGCCCGAGGTCGGCATAGACCTCGGACTGGGGCACTTCGCGGTCCTCTCCGACGGCCGGAAGGTCGACAGCCCGCGCTTCCTACGCCGGGCTGAGAAGCACCTCAAGAAGGCTCAGCGCGCCCTGTCCCGCAAGGACAAGGGCAGCGCCAACCGGACCAGGGCCCGCGTCAAAGTCGCCCGTGTACATGCACGAGTCGCCGACGCACGGCGCGAGTTTCACCACCAGCTCTCCACCAAGCTGATCCGCGAAAACCAAGCCATCGCGGTGGAAGACCTGGCGGTCAAGGGACTCGCCCGCACGCGCCTTGCCAAGTCCGTGCACGACGCCGGATGGTCGCAGTTCGTGACCATGCTGGAGTACAAGGCCAGCAGGTACGGACGCACCTTCGTGCGCATCGGCCGGTTTGAGCCGACCTCGCAGGTCTGCTCGGCCTGCGGCGTCAAGGACGGCCCCAAGCCCCTGCACGTCCGTGTATGGGAGTGCAAGGAGTGCGGGGCCGTCCTGGACCGAGACATCAACGCGGCGGTCAACGTCGCGAAGGCGGCCGGACTGGCCGTGTCAGCCCGTGGAGCGCAGGTAAGACGGGGACTCGTCCCCGCACAGCGCGATGAAGCAGGAACCCACTCGCAGCCGCGTCCGACAACGGCGCGACAGACGGGAATCGCCCTCCTTTAGGGGGGCGAGGATGTCAACGCTCCGTCAAGAACCACCGCGACGGCAACCCGCTCGCCGGCCACCTCGACGCGGCCGCCAGCATCGGATTCCTGCTCGACCTGCTCTTCGCCCTGGACCGCCGACCGCGCCCCTACAACAAGTACCTGGCCTGGGAGCTGGAGCGGTTCCCGCTGCCCGGCTGGGAGAGCGACGCCCTGCTGGACGCAGTCGCCCGGATCACCGCGACTGGCGAAGTGGCCTCGCAGCAACGGCTCTTCGCCTGGGTGGAGGCGGCTGCCCGGGCTGCCGGTCACGCGGCGGTGCTGGACGCCTGGGGCGAGGACCTGCTATTGATGCGGCCCCACCCGGACTCCCCGGCCCACCTGGACTCCTGACTTTCGGGGCGCCCAGAGCTTGGTGCGGCTACTTGGCCCAGTTGGCAAACGGCTCGTTGGAGACCTCGAACGGCCGTGAGGAATCGTCAAATTCTGTCGACCGACCGGACAGTCCAATGACCGGTCGATCAGGCGAGCGGCTTGCGGTAACGAACATGCTCGTTCTGCCTCCGGAACCCCACGCTCTCGTAAAGATCGTAGGATCGGTGCGGATTTGCCGTGCCCGTGTACAGCCTGGCCGTCGTTGCACCCTGCTCGCGAAGGCTTCGCAGCCCTTCCAGCAGCAGGATCCGGCCGATTCCGAGGCGCCGCTGGTCCGTTCGGACGCTCAGCTCTTGCACCTCGCCCACGGTGGGGTCGTGACCGCGGATGGAGCAGAGGGCCACGCCGAGCATGTCCTGCCCGTTCCACGCAGCCCTCCAGCATGCCGGGTCGGCGGTGTCGACAAAGTCCTGGAAGGACCATTTCTGAGTGAAACCGGTATCCGCGTACGAATCGACGACCGTCCTCCAGGCCGCACGGTAGTGGCTGGTCCCGATCGGCCCCGTCCGTATTCCGGCCGGGAGTTCGCTGCCCGGCTCGGGCAACTGCTGCAGATCGCTCAGCTCCAGCTCGACCAGACTGAAGACACGTCGGTAGCCGGCTGCGAGCAGAAGCTCCGTGGCGTCCTGCTCGGAGACCATGGCATTCGCGCCGATCACTGCCGTCCGCACCGTGCCATGGTCTTCGACCAGCTGGCGGATCCGCTCTTCTGCCCAGCTCAGCATGGCTGACCCGATGCCCTGGTCGCGATGCTCGGGCAAGAGGTATCCGCGGTGCAGGTAAAGCCACGTACCGTCCCGCTCCTGCCACCATCGGATCGCCGAGTAGCCGACGACGCTCCCGTCGAGTACCACCAGGACCTGGTTCTTGGACGGGTCGTCCAGCTTGGCAGAGGCCTCGGCGATCTCGGCCGCTGTCGGGAGCCCTTCCACAACCGAACGGGCGTCGACCCGGTCCCGTTCGACACATCCCAGCCGCACCGCGGCCATGGGGCCGTGGTCCTCGTCGCCCCGATACGGCCGGAACCCGAAGCCGGCTGGGAGGTCCTGTCCTGGCGTGTCATCCGACATGACCGGATGTTCTCGAACTCCGTCGCTCCGCGCCACCAGCCCACCTGGCCCAAGCCGGCGGCCGAATCCGGTATCGCGACTCAGGGGCGGGACTGTACGACGCCGGTCACGCAAGCCGGCCGATTTACCCGAGCGCCCGGCGATCTTGGGGTGGCAGGATCAGGGCATGAGCGCTGATCCGTTGCTGGCCCGTGCCCGCGGCCTGTGGGAGACGCTGGCCGCTGCGCCCGTCTCGTTTGCGCCGTCCGGCGGCGCGACGGTGGTCGTCTCGCCCGAGTCGGGGCTCTGTCCACCGTCCTGGGCAGGCATCGTCGTGCTGGGCGACGCGGCGATCGTCACCGCACCCACGGGGGCCGCCGCGCGAGCGTTGAGGTATGCGATGGCCAACGTACCCACGGACTCTCTCACCGCGGCCGACGTGATCCAGACGGTCCTGCCCGTTGCCGAGGTACTCGGCCCCGCCACCTTGGGGTACGTGTCCTCGGAAGGCTTCCGCCCCGCGGCGACCGGTGCGGCCATCGAGGAGTCGGCTCCTGGGCATCAAGAGCTCCATGGGCTGGTGAGATCAGCAGGGCAGCAGGATGCGGATGAGAGCGGGATGGAGGAGATCACCTCTCCTGCGTTCGTCGTCCGCGAGGGAGCCGACGTGATAGCCGCGGCCGGATACCGGACGTGGCCGGCCTCGACCGCGCACATCAGCGTGCTGACAGCCCCGCGTCACCGGGGCCGCGGACTGGCCCGACAGGTAGCTTCCGCGGCGGTGGCGCACGCACTGGCTGCGAATCTGATGCCCCAGTGGCGGGCTCGGCCGGTGGAATCCCGCAGGGTCGCAGCCGCGCTTGGCTTTCGGGAGTTGGGGACCCAGCTGAGTGTCCGTCTCGACCAGGACAAGCTCGTGTAGGGACAGCCAGGGCGCACGCCGCTCGGTGCGACGGCCACCAGCTCACCCTCCCCGACGCCACCGCCGACCGTCCCGTCAGGCAAAAAGCCAGCTCTCGCCCTCATACGGCACAGCCCTCAGGCGTACGCCCCCGTCACCTGTCGGCAGGCCCATCCGGCAGAGCCAGGCACAGGGCTTCGAGTGCGTTGGCGAACGCGTGCTCGGGCGGCGTGCCGAAGCCGATGACCAGGCCGTCGTGGTCGGCCATCGTGCTGTCCGGGTGGCGGTAGGCAGCCAGGCCTTCGAGCGCGAGGCCCTGGCGACGGGCGGCGCGCAGGGCGGCCTGCTCGGTGCCGGGCGGGAGTTCGAGGACGGCGTGCAGTCCCGCCGCCACCCCGCTCACCCGGACGTGCGGGGCCCGCTGGGCCAGCGTGGCAGCCAGCTGGTCCCGGCGGCGCCGGTAGATCCGGCGCATCCGGCGCAGCTGGCGGTCGTAGGACCCGCAGGCGATGAAGTCGGCGAGCGTGAGCTGTTCGACCACCCCGGACCACATCTCCCGCGTCCCCTTGGCGGCGATCACGTCGTCGACGAGCCATCCGGGCAGCACCATCCATCCCAGGCGCATGGCGGGGGAGAGGCTCTTGCTGACGGAACCGAGGTAGACGACGCGCTCCGGATCGAGTCCTTGGACGGCGCCGACGGGCTCGCGGTCGTATCGGAACTCGCCGTCGTAGTCGTCCTCGACGACCAGCCCGCCGGTGGATCGGGCCCAGTTGACGACGGCCGCGCGCCGTTCGTGGTGCAGAGGCCCGCCCGTGGGGAACTGATGGGCCGGAGTGAGCAGAACGGCTCCAGCCCGCGTGGCCGGCAGCTCCTCGATCCGCGCACCCTGTCCGTCCACGGTCAGCGGCAGGGTGCGCAGACCGGTCTCGGTGGCGACGTCCCGGTGGAACCCCAGTCCGTACGCCTCCACGGCGATCGTGCCGCGCAGCAAGGAGCACAGCAGCCGCAGGCCGTGGGCGAAGCCGGCGCAGATGACGATCCGTTCGGGCGCGGTGCGCACGCCGCGGGCTCGTGCCAGGTACTCGGTGAGCGCCTGCCGCAGTTCGAGGCGGCCTCGTGGATCGCCGACGCCGAAGGCGTCGTGGGGCGCGGCGGCCATGGCGCGGCGGGCGGACGTCATCCAGGCGGTGCGGGGGAACGCGGAGGCGTCGGGGGAACTGGGCATCAGGTCGTAGGCCGGCCGTCGCAGCGTCGTGCGGACCGGCGCGCGCAGCGGGCCCGTTCCCAGCGGTTCGGCTCGCGGTGCGACATGCGTTCCCGAACCCTGCCGGGCGGTCAGCCATCCCTCCTCGACGAGCTCCGCGTACGCGTCGCCGACGGTGTTGCGGGCGATTCCGAGATCGGTGGCGAGGGTCCGGTACGGAGGCAGCCGGGTGCCGGGTGCGAGGCGACCGGAACCGATGGCATCCCGTAAGGCGCGCATGAGTTGAGCGCGGACGCCGCCTGGGCCCCGCAGCACGAGGTGAAGATCTGCACCGCCCTCCGCGGTGGTGTCCGTCGTCGATGCCTGCGAGGAATTGACCCAAGAATTGTTCATGGAAATGCACCATACCGGGGGGCGTTTCCGCTCCTAGGGTCGAGACATGACAACGTTCCAGGTTCCCCAGCGCATGAACTTCTCCCAGGTCGCCCCGAAGGTCTTCAAGGCCGTCCTCGCCCTCGACGCCGCCGCCCGAGAGGGCCTCGACCCGGTCCTTCTCGAACTCGTCCAGATCCGTGCCTCCCAGATCAACAAGTGCGCCTACTGCATCGACTACCACACCGCCGACGCCCGCAAGGCCGGCGAGAGCGAGGAGCGCATCTACCAGCTCAGCGCCTGGGAGGAGTCCAGTCTCTACACCGCCAAGGAGCGCGCGGCGCTCGCCCTGACGGAGGCGGTCACCCTGCTGCCGGCGGGAGTGAGTGACGATGCCTACGCGGAGGCCGAGGAGCACTTCGAGGAGAAGGAGCTGGCCCAGCTCATCGCGCTGATCTTCACCGTCAACGCGTGGAACCGGATGAACGTCACCACGCGCAAGACGCCCGGCACCCCGTAGCAGGCCGCCTGATCCGATCAGCCCACGGGCGGCGGCCGCCCCATGTGCGGTCGCCGCCCGCTCCACATCCTCGACTCGAACGTACATGTGATCAAAGGGTTCCCGCCGTGACCACGATCGACCCCTCGCCGCCCGCCCCCGCGGACACCGGCCGCTCCGCCGTCAAGGGATGGCTCGCCGTCCTCGCCGTGACCCTCGGCATCTTCGCCCTCATGACCTCCGAGCTCCTCCCCGTCGGCCTCCTCACCCCGATCGGCACCGCGCTGGACGTCTCCGAAGGCACCGCGGGGCTGATGGTGACCGTCCCCGGCCTCGTCGCCGCCGTCGCGGCATCACTGGTCACCGTGGCCACCGGCAGACTCGACCGCCGCCTCGTCCTGGCCGTCCTCATCGGCATCGTCGGCGCTGCGAACCTGGCCTCCGCCTTCGCGACCAGTTTCACCGTCGTTCTCGTGGCCCGCTTCCTCATCGGCATCAGCGTGGGCGGCTTCTGGTCCCTCGCGGGCGGTATCGCCCTGCGCCTGGTTCCCGAGCGGCACGTCGGCCGCGCCACAGCCGTGATCTTCGGCGGAGTGGAGACCGCCTCCGTCCTCGGCGTGCCCACCGGCACCCTGCTGGGCGACTTCAGCGGCTGGCGCACCGCCTTCGCGGCCGTCGGCGTCCTCGGCCTGATCTCACTGGCCTGCATGGTCCTCCTGATGCCGAAGGTCGCACCCGAACAGACCATCACCTTCGCCGACCTGCCCAAGGTGTTCCGCTCGAACACCGCCGTCCGGGCCGGCATCGCCATGACCTTCCTGGTCATCACCGGACACTTCGTCGCCTACACCTTCGTTCGCCCCGTCCTCCTGGGCGACGGCATCGACCACAACATGATCAGCGCGCTGCTGCTGACCTTCGGAATTGCCGGCATCTGCGGCAACTTCATCGCCGGCGCCCTGATCGCCAAACGGCTCCGCCCCACCGTGCTCGGCATCAGCATCACCCTCAGCGGCGCCATGACCCTGCTCGCCGCGACCGACCCCAACACCGTCACCGCCGGCGCCATCCTCCTCCTCTGGGGCCTGGGCTACGGAGCCGTCCCCGTCACCTTCCAGACCTGGATCCTCAACGCCGCCCCCGACACGACCGAGGCGGCCTCGTCCCTGTACGTGTCGATGTTCAACCTCTCCATCGCACTCGGCGCCCTCTTCGGCGGCCTTGCCGTCGACCACATCGCGACGACCAGCGTGCTCTGGATCGGTGGCGGCCTCGCCCTCCTCGCGACGCTCGTACTCGGCACGGTCCGCAGCAAGCGGCCAGCGGCCGCCGAGGGCGAAGAGAACGAGGCGCATGCCGAGAACGGCGCCGTCGGCCGGGGTGACGGAGTACGCGTCCCTTGAGTGTGAGCTCGGTATGAGCAGTGGTAAGCCTGCTGGCCAGCCGGTGGCTCGAGAATCCGGTAGAGGCTCGCATTGCGGTCCTGCGATGGTGTCTGTCATGGATTCCGAGTCGCGCACTGATCTCGCTCGTCACTATGACTCAGGGGGCTGGTTGGCTCGGTTCGCGGGTCGGATGCTTGTGGTCTGCCCGCGATGCGAGGGCCGCGCCCTTGTGATCCCGCGGCCTGGCCTTTCTGATCCCAGTTACTTCAGCGAGCTCCTGTTCCAGCCGCGTCGTCTGGCTTGTGGAGGGTGCGGTGCCGTAGCCGACTGGAAACCTGAGGTGCGGGGGGCTGGGCTGGTCGGGGCGGTGCTGGGTGGTAGTGAGGATCCGTTCTTCCAGCGGCCTCTGTGGCTGCAGACCCGTTGCGCCGGTCATATCTTGTGGGCCTACAACGAGGAGCACATCGACGAGCTGTCCGCCTATGTCGGGGCGCGATTGCGAGAGCGTGGCGGCGTAAGGCCGACGATGTCGATGTTCGCTCGACTGCCGGCGTGGATGAAGGCGTCGGACAATCGTGCGGAGGTGTTGGCCGGCCTGGAGACGTTGCGAGCGCTGGCCGAACGGACGGCACCAGCCGACCGCTCCGATGCCGCGCACGGGCGCGGTGACCGTCCCCGAGCGCACAGCAGTATGTACTTCCGGGGCGGCCCTTATGAGTCTTGAAGACTCCGGCCACAGCCATTCGTTGATGCCCGCGATCAGAACGGCTCCGGGGCCGGTGCAACGGATGCCGCGGCGGCGCAGATAGGCACGGCTTCTGCGAGAGGCGTACGCCTTGTCCGCGCGGACTCCCTCTGGTCGGACGCGAGATCGCCCCGAGCCATGAATGTGGTCACCCAACACTCAAGATCCACTTCCGATCCATGCTCTGGAGCTGCCCGGTGGATCGTGCTTCATGGCGGGGGAGTCGTCCCCGTCTGCCTCGGAGCGGTTGAATGCTCGCGTGGTGAACTGGGGACAGATGTACGACTGCCATGGGGGCGTTCATCGCGTCCCTGAACTCCTGGACCGGGTCGAGCACGACGAAGACGCCGAAGCATGGGGCGAGCTGTCTTACCGCTTGGTCCTTGAAGGTGAGCTGGTGTTCCCTGCCAGTTTTGCCGCACTGCCACGCCTGGTACGTCTCGCGTCGCGGAGCGACCGGGCGCGTGGGCTGGCCGGGGCGATCATGCGATGTGCGGCTGGGGAGCACGGCTGTGATGATCTGTTCGCGGCCTGTGCCGACGCCATCGCGGAACTCCGCCAGACGCTGGATCGGCACCTGTGCTCGCGGCCGGCCGACTACCTCACGACCTTCCTTGCCTTGCTTGCGGTCGAGGAGCAGTACCACTGGAGCGCGGTGGTGGGGGACTTCTCGGACGACGTCTACCTGATCGCCTGCCCGCACTGTGCAGTGGAGGTGACGATCGCGATCGGCGATTACGGCCGCTATTCGGCGATCAGGGACTGGCACCTCGGCGATGTCGACCGACGAGACCTGGGGCCGGCGTCCCCCGAGGATCTCAATGACATCGGTAGATGGATGCATGCGACTGCCGTCCGTGACGGGCAGGCCTTCCTCGCCGTAGGAATCGTTCATCTCTTCGGCCGGGCGGAATGCCCGCGCTGTGCCAGCGTCTTCAGCATTGCGGACGAGTACGAGTCCTCCAATCGCCCTGTCATGTGAGCGGCGATGGATGGACCTAACTGGCCACCAGCCGGCAACCGAGCCACGGGCGGATCGAGGCGCAGCTCGGCTGCGCGGCCGACAACCGGCGCCGGATGGCAGGGCTGGTGGCTGTCATCCGGCGCCGCGATCCGACTACGACTCAGGACGTGCTGGGGCAGCCGGGATTCAGAGCCACCGCTGTGCCGCTTCGACGCTGTCCCCGCCGCTGGTGTTGAACGCAATGGCCGCCTGGGGCGCATGGCGGTGGACCAGGTTCACGATCTGTTCGAAGAGGGGAAGCAACTGGTCGGTCTTGCGGATCCCGGCGCCGACGACCACGACGTCCCACGGCTGCTTGGTCAACGATGCGACGAGGGCGGCCTCGGCCGATTCGCCGAACTCGATCAGGGTCATGGCCGCGTCGATGCCGTGCTCACCGAACCGGGCCAGCTCCGCATCGAGCGCCGCACGAAGAGCCTCTCCGTCGACGCCAGGGATCGCTTGCGGGTCGTATCCAACAATGAGTGCAGAAGGCATGCAGTCAACCTACCGAGTTCAGCCGGTACTTGATGTGACGGACGGACAGGGGTGTGACCGAGATGCGCACCCACGGGGCAACGGGATGCTCTTGAAGCCCTGAGCGCTCGTCGCCCGTCACCCATTCGGCTCAGCTTCGGCATCCAGCCGGAAGCGTACGACCCGAAGCCTGTCGTCGACTTCACCCCGCTCCGTGAGCAGGGCCTGATCGCCGCCGGCCTGGGTCAGGCCGCTTGACCCAACCTTCTCGCCTATGCGGCCGCCCTTGTTGGATCGGCATGCGGATCGGCTATGTGGTGGGCCGCAGAAAGCCGACGACGGCCTCCCTTTCCATGTCGATGCCATGCTCGATCTGAGGCGGGACAGGTTCGAACGCATCCACCTGGATGGAGCGCGTGCCGGGGCCACGGGTCCAGGTGGCGATGGCCAGGCCGTCGGCGATGACGGTGGGGCGGATGAGGCCGCCTCCTGGCCAGACGCGGGCCTGGTGGAGAGCGGGGACGGACGCCTCGCGGTTGCGGTAGCCGATCAGGTAGTTGTCGTAGGCGGGCAGCATGCGAACGTCCGGGGTGTCAGAGGGGCGTGGGAGTTCTTTCACCCGCCCGGCGAGCATGGTCAATGCACCGTACTCGGTGATCGCGCCGGATTCCGCCAGCATTTTCCAGGCCCTGCGGGCCCAGGTGATCGGCAGTCCGGACCAGGCGGCGAAGTCCTCCAAGGTGGCGGGGGCGTGCGCGGCCAGGTATCGGCGGGCCAGCTCGGCGAGAGCATCGTCGCCTTCCCACCGCAAGCGCCCGGTGGAGGGCAGCCAGTCGTCGAGCAGGACATACGTGCCCTCACCGGCGCGCTGCGGACCATGGCAGAGGATGCCGGTGAGTGCTGCGTGGCGGATCAGGTGGAACGGCGCCTGCCCGTCCGGCGGGATACCGAGGGTGGTGAGGCGCTCGGTCAGCTCGGCCCGGGTGAGTGGGCCGTGCGCGGCAAGAGCACGCCGGATGAGACGGTCGGCGCGCCGGCGCAGATCATCGCCCAGGCCCAGTTGCTGGTAGCGGCGGCTGGTTGCGGCAAGGATCCGCGGGGACAGCAACTGCAACACCCAGCGGGCCTCGTCGCTGGGGATGGTGTGCAGGGTGCCGCGCATGTACCAGTTGCGGACGATACTCCGCTCTTTCTCGTATGCCCTGCGGATGGCTTGGGCGGTGATGTCCCGGCCGCGTACCCGGATGCCCAGGTCGGCGGCCGTGGCGTCCTGGGCCTGGATGGCGAAGACCCGTCGGACGACCGTCACGGCAGAGGCCTCGCGTGCTCCGCCGGCCAGGGCCTGCGCACAGGCCCGGAGCCTGCGGATGCTCTCGTGGTCGGGCGTCGGGCTGTGCCTCTCGGCCGGCGCGGTCAGGAGACGGCCTTGTCGAGGACGCGGGCGAGTTCGGCGGGCGCGGACAGCATCGGCCAGTGCCCGGTGGGCAGGTCGAAGCGCCGCCACGGCGGCTGGTTCAGGTAGGCCAGCATCGGCACTCCGGCGTCCAGCAGCCCCGTGAAGTCACGACAGGCGATCAGGACACGGTCCACACCGGGACCGGGCTCGGCCGGGCCGGCGAGACGCTGGGTGTAAGTGCCGAACGGCTGAGGGGTGGCACGCGTGCGCAGCACGTTCTGCCGGCCCTCATCGAGCCCGTCGAGGCTGCTGGACAAGCCCAGGACCTCGAACGGCGGCATCGGTAGCCGCCACCCCTCGCCGGAAGCGTCGACCTGCCGGCGCAGCTGGTCCACTGCCTGCGGTGGCATGAGGTCGAGCATGCACATGCCTGCGGCGAACGGCGCGCTGTCCACGTAGATCACGCGCTCCAGCCGGTCGCCGAGACGTCCGGCGGCCCCGGTGACCGGTGCAGCCGCGTAGCTGTGGGCGACCAGCGTGACGTCACGCAGATCGTGCTTTTCGACGAATCCCGCGATGTCCGCGATGTGCGTGTCCAGATCCGTTTGAGGGCCGCCCCGGTCTGCGTGCTCGGCCAGGCCGGTCAGTGTCAGCGGCAGCGCCGTGTGGCCGCGCTCCTGCAGAGCTCGGGCGGTGTCTTCCCAGGCCCATGCCCCGAGCCAGGCGCCGGGAACGAGTACGAAGGTGGCCATGTGATCTCCCTGAAGTGAGGTGCTGCAGGGAGCGTAAAGTCGATACAGGACAGAATCCGCCCTGAAATGCCGAGTGATCCATGTCGCATCCCCTGACCCGTGTGCTGACCCTGCTGGAACTCCTCCAGTCCAACGCCCGGCTCACCGGGACGGAGCTGGCCGACCGGCTGGACACCGACGTGCGCACGGTGCGCCGGTACACCGCGCACCTGCGGGAACTGGGCATCCCCGTGGAGGCCGAACGCGGCCGCCACGGCGGCTACCGGCTGGCCCGCGGCTACCGCATGCCACCCCTGGTCCTCACCAATGACGAGGCTCTCGCCGTCGTCCTCGGCCTGCTCGCGGCAGAACGTCTGGGCATGGGCACCGCCGCACCGGCCAGTGCCGGTGCCCTGGCCAAGATCGAACGGGTGCTTCCGCACGCCCTGCGCGAACCCCTCGCCGCCATGCGGGAGACCCTGTCGTTCACCGCCAACACCGTGATCGGTCAGGCACCCGGAACCGGCGTCCTGCTGGCCCTGGCCCAGGCCTCCCGCGCCCGCACGACCGTCGGCATCCACCATCAGTCCTGGCGCCAGGAACACACCGAACGCGACATCGACCCCTACGGCGTGGTCTTCCACACCGGCCGCTGGTACGTCGTCGGCCACGACCACCTCCGCGACAGCTTGCGCACCTTCCGCATCGACCGCATCACCTCCGTCACCCCCAGAGCCGACACCTTCACCGCACCCGACGGCTTCGACCCCGTCGCCCACCTGACCTCGACCCTCGCTCAGGCGCCCTACCGCTGGCAGGTCGAGGTGACGATCCATGGCCCCCTCGACGAGATCGCCCGCCGGCTGCCTCGCTCAGCGGTGACCCTCACCGCCCAGCCCACCGGCGTTCTCATGCACGCACGGGCAGAACGGCTGGACGGCATGGCCCACATGCTCGCCTCCCTGGAGTGGCCCTTCACCATCCACCATCCCGACGAACTGCGGCAGGCGCTCAAGAATCTGGCCGCCCAGCTCACTGCAGCGGCCCAGCGCAAGCCGGAAGAACTACCGCAGTAGATGCCGGATTTACTGCGGCAGAGTCCTCACCGTGATCAGCGCGACCTGCTGCGGGCCATTCCGGCCGCCGGGACGAGGTGTACGCATTTATCCGCCCCCATGTTCATCTCGGCGAGATGATCCGGAAGGCACGTCCAGCGGCGACGCGCGGTGCCAGTGGCCTGCTCAGTCGTCGAACCACACGACGAGGCGCACGTTGTCGTCACCGTGCTGCTCTGCGAGTTCTTTCATGGATTCCCAGACGGGTTGCCACTCGCCGGTTTCGGTGACGGCATCTCTGCGGCGGATGGTGACCGATTTGTAGAGCGTGTCCCCGACGAGCCACTCACTTCCTTCGGGCCACTCCCGAACCTCGCCGCCTTTGAGACCGACAGCATCGGCGAATGCGGGACTCCAGGCGGCCTTGCCCGTCATCCTGAGCCCGCTCGGCGTCTGGCGGTATTCGTGAAGCCGGCCGTCGGGCTTCTCTGCGGGCTCGTCCCAGTCGACGGCCTTCACCTCGGCCCACGTGATCCACGTGGTGCCCTGAAAGCCGTCTTCGCCGTACCACTCGGTCAACTGGGCGAATTGCGCACTCACGGCGGCCGAGGCGTCGGCGGGAAACCCCCTGCCTGCGGCCAAGGGACGGAAGTTCGCGTAGTTGCGGACCCCGAAGAGACAACCGAACGCGTCGTAGTTACGGACATCGTTGAGGGAGCTGAGGTCGTGCGCGCCGCACCAGGTCGGCTCCTGATCGTCTTGCAGGACCCGATATTCGAGGAAGCCGCTTATGTCTGTGCCCATGCCAGGCATTCTGCCGACGCCGTCAAATTGGTTTCGTCCGCGCAGGATCGATGACCTGCGCATACGTGAGCTGCCTGGTCAGGAGGTTCTGGGGGGTGAGAAACAGTGCCCGGACGCGGCCTTACGGTCAAAGCGCGGACCGCAGCGGTGACCGTAGTCCGGTGTCAACGGATGGGAGCAGTACCGACGGCATGTAATCCGAAGGAAGCGGCCTACCCCTGCGGTGCCAGGGTGCGCAGGACGTCGAACTCATTGCCCTCGGGGTCGGCCATGACCACCCAGTTCCGGTCCGGACCCTGGCCCACGTCCGCCCTCGTGGCGCCGAGACCGAGCAGTCTGGTCACCTCGTCCTCGGTGCTGCCGTCGATCGGGCTGACATCGAGATGAAGCCGGTTCTTGACGGTCTTGCCCTCGGGTACACGGATGAACATCAGCGTGGGCGGCATCTGGCGGGCCCGGACATCCTCGACGGTGGGGACCCAGGAGCCGATCTCCACCTTGCCCTCGCTCCGGTCGATCACCTTGAAGTCCAGGACCTCGCACCAGAAGGCCGCGAGCCTCTCCGGATCGTGGCAGTCAACGGTCAACTCGGTGAACCTGCTTGTCATGCACTTCTCCCAGATCGTACGGACGGTGCTCAGCGTAAGTCGCTCGCTCGACAGATCCGAGATCTTTTTGACCACGGATATCAGCCGGACTGGACTCCGAGAAAGCAGCCTGGCCCCATCACGAGGGCTGGGGGCGGATGGTGAGGATCTGCTGGGCGTGGCCGATGGGGCCGGCCGTGTCGTGGAGGACGGTGCTGGTGACTCCGTGGGCCGTGGGCCCGAAGACGACGGTGGTGTCGAGGCCGGTCCAGCGTCCTCGGGGCTGGCGGTGGAGGTGGATGGTCAGGTCGACGTTGGGGAACATCCAGGCGGTGGGCGGCTGGCGTGCGGCGATGCCGTTGGCGGTGTCGACCAGTGCGACGTACGAGGCGAGCAGGCTGACCTCCTCGCCCGCGACCAGGTCCAGGTCGGTCGTGATCCACGCGGTCGCACGGCCCGGCTCCGCGGCGCGACCGGGCGCACGTCGAGCGAGGCGATGTAACCGCCCGGCCACACCGTGCTCATCGGCCAGGAGTCGAGCACCTCGGGCGGCGCGAGCGGGTCGGCCGTGCCTCCGGCGACGGCCGTGGTGTCCGCGGACGCGAGCAGCCAGGCCCGGGCGCGCACTACGGGCCGGTCGGAGATGAGGACAACGGCCTCGATCAGCTCGATGGTGCGGCCGGGCCGTATGGTCTCGATACGGATCTCGCACTCGTCGAGGGCCAGACGTCCCAGGATGTCGAAGCTGATCCTGGACACGGCGAGGCGACTGCCCGGCCGGCCGGCCAGGTGGCGGTCGAGAGCGTGGACGACCAGGCCGGCGAGCGGGCTGACGTGCATCTCGTCGGGGTCCCACGCTCCGCCGGCGTGCGGAGTCGGCTTGTAGCGGTAGGAGTTCGAGGAGACGGTCGCCTCGTACGAGGAGGTCATCGAATTCCGACGCATGTACGGCCGCCCCGACTACTTCATCCGCGCCGCCGTCGCCGACCACGCCGCCTGCGAGGCCTTCCTGACCGGCAAGCTGAGCGGACTGCCCGGCGTCCTGCGCTTCACCTCCCACATCACGATGAAGGCCATCAAGTCCGTCGGCGCGTGAACAGCCGAGATGGTCGGGATGGCCGGGATGCAATATGCCGATGAGGGGATGGCAGCGGGCCGGGGCCTTCGGACGTACTTCCGGACAATCGGCGGACACAACCCCTCGCCTCCGGCCGGCGGAGTGCCGATCGCGCCCGGAGTGGCGTCACTACCGCTGGTGGTGACGCCACTCGGTCATCGTGTGGCCGGGGCACAGAGCGGCGCCGCTCCTCGCGGCGCCCCTCCCCGCAGGCCGCGAGTCACCAGGTACGGGCGAGCAAGTGCGCGAACAGCGCGTCCAGTTGCCGTACGGCCGTGGGCGCGAGCGGTGTGTCGCGCAGGGTGCGCCGGGCGGTGTCCAATTGGCGGCGCGCCTCGTCGCGGGTCGCGGACCGGCCACCGGCCTTCTCCACCAGCGCCGCGACGTGCGCGGCCTCGTCATCGTCCATCCGCCCGGTGGTCGCGAGGAGCGCGGAGAGTTCGCGTGCGGCGTCGTTTCCGCCGGCCAGTGCCGTGAGGATCGGGTAGGTCTTCTTGCCCCGTCGCAGGTCCGCGTGGACGGGCTTGCCGGTGACGGCCGGGTCGCCCCAGATGCCGAGGATGTCGTCCACCGCCTGGAAGGCGAGGCCTAGATGACGTCCGGCTCGTTCGAGCGCGGTCACGGTGTGGTCGGGGGCGCCGCCCAGGACCGCGCCGAGCGCGAGCGCGCAGCCCAGCAGGGCGCCCGTTTTCTGGTCGGCCATCGCACGGTACTCGTCCGGGCCCACCGCCCCGGGCCCGCACCACGGGCGGTCCTCGAAGCGCAGGTCCTGCGCCTGGCCGGTCACCAGCGTGTTCAGGGTCCGGCAGAGGCAGCGGACCGCGGCTCCCGCATGCCGGCTCCGGGCCTCGGCCAGGGTCGACACGGCCTGGGCCAGGAGCGCGTCGCCCGCGAGAACGGCCGGGCCCGTCCCGTACGCCTTCCACACCGCCGGGCGCTGCCGGCGCAGTGCGTCGGCGTCCATGATGTCGTCGTGCAGCAGAGAGAAGGTGTGGACGAGCTCGACGGCCACGGCTCCCGGGATGCCGCCGGCGCCGTCGGCCCCGACGGACTCCGCTCCGAGCACGGCCAGGGCTTGCCGCACGCCCTTGCCCTCGGAACCGCCCGGGTCCGGCGTACCTGACGCGTCGGCCCAGCCCAGGGCGTACGCGGCCATCTCACCGGTCCAGGGATGCAAACTTCCCACCGCCTCCACCAGCGCCGGCCGGACCAGCGCACGGCAACGGTCCAGGACGGCGGACGGCGAGGGATGGTGAGGGCGGGGCGGGCTCATCAGCGCCGCGCCGGCGGGACCGGCGGTGGATGACCCGGCAGGTGTGCCTGCGCGTGCACGGGCAGGCGCCGACGGCTTCGGCAGGGCGTTCATCGCATCCCCTCCACGTCCGCCACGCGCGAGGCCTCCACGTCCGGCACGCGCAGCCCCTCCACGTCCGCCACACGCGGGGCCCCCACGTCCGCCACGCGCAGCCCCTCCACGTCCGCCGCCCGCAGGGCCTCCACCCCGGCTGTCGGCAGCACCGGCTCCGCCGCTCGTACGGCCTGCCTCCCGACCGCCGGCCGTACCGGCTCCGCCGCCCCCGGTCCCTCACCGGCATGATCAGGCAGCGGCCCGACCCCGAGCTCGGCCGCGGCCTTGTCCACCATGTCCCGCGCGTGCCGCAGTCCGATGCGATCCAGGGTCGAGCGCAGCTCGGCCAGCTCCGTGGCGGTGTGCGCGGCCTCACGGCCCAGGCGGGCGTCGGCCTTGACCAGGCCCAGCCTCGACAGCGCCGTACCGCGCGGCTCCTCCATCTCGCGGAATTCCTCCAGCGCCTGCGCGTACAGCTCGCGGGCCTGCTCGTAACGGCCGGCCCGGTACAGGACGTTGCCCCGCATCTTGTGGTTGTACGCGAGCGCGCTGGACAGGCGTATCTCCCGGCAGGCCTCCTCCGCCTGCGACAGCAGCGACAGGGCGCGGTCCACGTCACCGTCGCGTACGGACACCACGTCCGCGATGCCCCGCAGGGCCCACGCCCAGCCGCGCCGGTCCTCGGCGCGCGACGCCGTCTCGGCCGCCTCCTCGAACAGGGCCAGGGCCTTGTCGTACGAGCCCGTGTTGCGGTGCATCTGCGCGATGCCCTCCAGCGCCCACACCGTGTGGCGGGCCTCGCCGCGGCGGCGGGCCTCGGCGAGCAGCTGCTCGTGCAGCCGGCCCACGGCCTCGTAGTCGCCCTGAATGCGCCCGGTCTCGGCGAGCCCCGCCAGCGAGTAGCCCCGCACGACGACGTCTCCGCCCCGCTCGCCCGCCTCGGCCGCGAGCCGCAGGAGCCGGTACGCCAGCGGGAACGCACCGCGCTGCCGGGCCAGTGTGCCGCCGCTCCACAGCGCCCAGGCCATCGCACCCTCGTGACCGGCCGAACGCGCCGCCCGATAGCTCGCCTTCCACGCCCGGTCGGCCTCCGCGATCCGCCCGAGCCGGCGGCACGCCTCCGCCACGGCCAACCCGCACCGCGCCACCTCCCGCAGGTCCCCGGCCCGTTCCGCCGCCTGGAGTTCCTCGATGCCCCGGGCGAGCACCTCGGGCAGCGAGGCGTTCACCGACAGCGAGCCGAGCGCTCCCTGATACTCCGGCGCGGACGCCTTCGCCCGCCTCGCCTCACGCACCTGACCTGCCATCAGAACCTCCTCCGGTCGGCTCGACGATCAAGCCGACGCGAGGGTGAAGACGGTGTCGGCGGTGCCGGGTTCCGGATCGCTGGGAAAGTCCATCTCGGTAGGGGCGGCGGGTCATCCTCAAGTGCTACGAGGGCGACGGAGGTTCCTCAACGAGACGGACCCGTCGGCTGGTTGTGGCCGGGTACGGGCAGGTGGCGCGCGGTGAGGGCGGTTGAGAAGTCACAGCAGCCGAGGCAGCCCGGTTGGGCTGGCAGGCTGGCCCGGTGCGGCAGCCCTGGTGGCACACCGCGTGCCGTAGGTTCTGAGGGAAGCCCGACGGATCCGGCTGATCAGCCACCCGGCCGGCCGGACCAGAGCTGGGGAGTGGTGACGGTGACGTTGCGGGAGTATCCGCTGGTGGGCGGCCCGGTGGAGGTACGGGGTGCGCTCGACCTGGAGAGGACGCCGGCGGGGGTGATGCCGCGCCGACTGCCGGCATGGACCAAGGAGCAGTACCAGGACCCGTCGGTCTACGGGGGAACGGTGATGCCTTCGGGGGTGCGGCTGGTGTTCCGCACCGATGCGCGGGTGCTCGAGTTCGAGATCCTCACCTCCACGGGGCAGCTCGACAGCGAGCCCCGGCCTCGACCGACCGGGGTGCTGGAACTGACGGTGGGCGGTGCTCTTGTCGGGCGCCGGCGTGCGCCGCTGGGTCATGTGGTGCGGATGGCGGGCCCCGGGGCCCCGCAGCGACTGGTTCCGGGGAAGCCGGGAACGGTACGTTTCGCCGGGCTGGCGACCGGCATGAAGAACGTCGAACTGTGGCTGCCCCAGCAGACCCCCACGGAACTGGTGGCGCTCCGCGCTGACGGCGAGGTCCTGGCGCCCCTGCCCGACGGCCGGCCCGTCTGGGTGCACCACGGAAGCTCCATCAGCCACTGCCTCGAAGCCGACGGCCCCACCGGCACCTGGCCCGTGGTGGCGGCGTCGCTCGGCGGCGTGGAAGTGACCAATCTCAGCCAGCCGGGCAACGATATGCTGGACCCCTATGTCGCCCGGACGATCCGCGACATGCCGGCCGACCTGATCAGCCTCAAGACCGGCATCAACATCGTTGGCCTGGGCACCTTCCGACTGCGGACGTTCGGCCCGGCCGTACACGGATTCCTGGACACGATCCGCGACGGGCACCCGGACACCCCGCTGCTGGTGATCTCACCGGTGAGCTGCCCGGCACTCGAGGCGCATCCCGGCCCGACCGCGGTGGGCCGGGACGGGAGGATCACAGCGCTCGGCGACCCGGCCGATCTGGCCCGTGGGGTGTTGTCGCTTCAGGTGGTCCGTGCCGAGCTGGCGAGAATCGTGGCGGTCCGCCAAGCACACGATCCTCACCTGCACTACCTCGACGGACGCGAACTGCTCGGTCCGGCCGACGTGGAAGACCTTCCGGATGGGCTGCACCCCTCCGCGGCCGCGTACCGCCGGATGGGCGAACGCTTCGCCGCTCACGCCTTCGCGGACGAGGGCCCGTTCGGCGCCCGCTCGCATACGCAGTGATCGCATGCCGTGGTTGTAGCAGCGGGCCGGCTCACGGGCCGTTCCGCCGTCCACCTGTGCGGCAGGGTCGGCGCCGCAGGCGCTGCTGGACCGGTTCACCACCCGACAGGACTGAGCTGAAGGCCCATCGTCCGATGGCGGGCTTTCATCGATGATCGCCCAGGCAGTTCCTAGTCGGCTCGTCCGGGCAGGGCCTTTCGCCCGCTCCACTTCATCCACTCGCGTCCGTAGAGCACGGCACCCGACAAGAGCCCCGATGCCAAGAGACTCCGGATGATTGTGTCGTCCTCAACGATCAGAGCTATGAGCATCGGAACAAGCATCACGACATGCCAATGCGGGTTGTTCCGCCAGTCGTTCTTGTCGGCCATCCCCCACCTCCCTGCCGCACCTTAACGTGCTCCTCCAGCTCCGCTCACCCCCAAGCCGCGGGGCAGTACGGCTGTCATTGCACCGTCTGTCGTTCAGAGCCCGGCAGCAACAAGCGTCCCTGCCCCGATGAGGGCGAAGTCGCCCTCCGATCACTCTGCACGTGCTGCCGGGCCACGATCGGTAGACGCAGGACATCGCCTGGAAACGGTCGGCTACCCCTCGGACATGGGTGGCCGAGAGCCCCCGCCCACGAGAGCCACGCCAGACGACATCAGCTCGAAGCCCTGACCGTTCACGACGCAATGATGGGGAGCCCTGGCCGGCGAGGGCGCACGTGCTCAGGCGAGCCGCACTGGCGCGGTGTTCGGACCCGGATCAGGCCTTCTTTTCTTGTGCCGCCGCGACGCCGGTCGGCCCGTCGCCCACCGCCACGGTGTCCACTGCGCGGGCTGTCGACGTGTCGATGACCGAGAGTGTGTTCGAGTTGAAGTTGCTGACGTACACCTGGGAGCCTCCCGGGCTGACAGCGAGGCCGTTGGGACCGTCTCCCACGGCGATGGTCTCGGTGACCGCACGGCCGCGGGTGCTGATCACGGACACGTTGTCGGACCCGATGTTGGCGACGTAGACCTGGCGGCCATCCGGTCCCACCCCGATTCCAGCAGGCTGGTCCCCGACCGGGATGCGGTCCGATTCCGCGCCGTCGTGAACGTCGACCACCGACACGTCGTCCGAGGTCAGGTTGGAGACGTAGAGGTTCCGGCCGTCGGGGGTGAGCACCAGGGCGGTCGGTCCGCTGCCGACAGGGACGGTGCCGGTGACGGTCCCGGTGGCGGTCCGGACCACTGACACGGTGCCGGACGCGGCGTTGGCGACGTACAGGGTGCATCCGTCGGGTGTCACCGCCACGCCCAGCGGGGCATCGCCCACCGCGATGGTGTCCGTCACGGAGCGGGTGCGGGTGCTGATCACCGACACGTTGTCCGACCTGACGTTGGCGACGTAGACGTTCCGGTTGTCAGGAGAGACCGTCACTCTGCTCGGTTCGTCCCCGACAGCGACGGTGGCGATGACCGTCCTGGTACGGGCGTCGATCACCGATACGGTATCCGCAGCCGAATTGGTGACGTAGACGCGGGAGCCGTCCGGGCTGACGGCCACGCTGTCCGGTCCGTCACCAACGGGAACACTGCCCACGACCGTGTCGGTGCCGCTGTCGACGACCGACACCGTGTCGGAGTCGAGGTTGGCGATGTAAACGAGGGCATCGGGCCGCGGGAGCGTCCAGGCGGATGCGCCGGCCAGGCTTCCCGGTCCCATCAGCGCCGCTGTCGCGCAGAGGACCACGGCCGCTCGCTGCCCCATGTCCTGATTCCTCGTCATGGGGCCACGCTAGGCCTCCGGAGCGGAAAGTTACGTGAGGCTCACGCTCAGGCCGACCGAACGGCATCCATCGAGGCCCACGACGACTCCGCTTACACCGCCCAGACCCTGCGCAACCTCACCCGGGCCGCGAACCCGGCCCCTCGCCGTGCCGGCTGACCGGGCGTCCTCCTTCCGCGACATCCGCAGCCACCTCCGGCGCCGGCGAATCCGGGCGGTCATCCCGCATCCGTCTGACCAGATCGGCCACCGCCGGCAGTGGAAGCTCTTCGTGGACCTCCCGCCGGAGGAGGGGGGTGGGGATGTACGGCTTCCGGCACTACTTCGCCTCCAAAGCCCTCGGCAACGGCCTTTCCATTACCGACGTCGCGGAATGGATGGGCCACAAGTCCATCGAGGAGACCTACCGCACCTACCGGCACCTGACGCCGGGCAGCACAGCGAGCTCCGCTCCCTGCGCCTCCAGCAGCATGGTGTCCACTGCGACTTGCAGCGCTTCCTGCTTGGTCGGAGCCCTCCCTTCCATCCTCAGCACTGAGGGCGGAGAGACGAGACGTTCGTCTTCGGGTGGAGCGGCGCCGGTCGATCAGAAGTCGCTGTCGGTCGCGGTCATGGCGTTCGCCAGGTAGTCGACGACGGTGGTGAGGCCACCGCGGTCTCGGTGAGCGGCCCGTTGGCGGTCGGCACCGCCGCCGACGGTGCGCGAGGTGGCCCAGCCCGCCGTCACGGTTTCCAGGTCGCCGTGGCGCAGCAGGGACGGTCGAAGGTCTGCCAGCAGCCCTTCCACGAGGGAGGCTGCGGGGGCGAGACGGTGAGTTCGGAGGTCGACGCCTTCACCCGCCAGGCCGTCACGGGCGGCGCGCCAGCAGGCGGCGCGCAGGATCTCCGCGGATGGCTCGAAGGCGGGCCTGCCGGCTCCGATGTCGGTCAGGGCGGTGTCGACCAAGGCCCTGACGACCGCGGCGAGCAGCACAGTGTCCTGCGCGGTGGCTCCGGCGTCGGCGACTCGGATCTCCACGGTGGGCGCGTGGTGGGAAGGCCGGATGTCCCAGTACAGCCCGCCACGGTCCATGATCGCACCGGTTGCGGTCAGATCGGCGACGAGACCCTCGAAATGGGCAGGCGAGCGGATGAAGGGCGGCGGGCCCGCGGCCGGCCAGCGGGCCCAGGCCATGGTGCGCCAGCTCGCGTAACCGGTGTCCCGGCCCTGCCAGAAGGGCGAATTGGCCGCCAGGGCGATCAGCGCCGGGAGCCGGTGCCGGAGGTGATTACTCACCTGCAGCGCGGTCTCCAGATCCGGGACGCCCACGTGGAGGTGGCAGGCGCAGATGCTCTGCTCGTCGTCCAGGGCACCGAAGGCGGCCGCGCTCCGCGCGTACCGGTCTCCTTCGGTCAGCGGGGGTGGCAGCGACTGGGGGAGGACCGGTGTGCCGCTGGAGATCACGGCCAGGCCGTGGCGGGCTGCGGCGCGCACCACGGCCGACCGCATCGACCGGACCTGTTCGGCGAACTGGTCGAGGCTGGAGTGAGGCTCGGTTCGCGCCTCCACGTGGTAGCTCGTGATCTCGGTGGTCACCCGGTCCCCGAGTTCGGTGGCGGCCTCGGCCACCACCTTTGGCGCCTCCGGCCGCAACTCCCGGGTCACCCGGTCGACCAGGAGGTACTCCTCTTCGGCGCCGACCGTCAGCGGCCTCCTGAACCGCCCCGCCGGGGACGCTGCGACCACAGGGGCCGAACGAAGGTGCTCCGGGGACGCCTGCGGCGACGGTTCGCGGGTCACGCGGTCATCGTGGCACAGACGGTGATGGTCGGGGAGATGACGTTCGGGCATGCTCAGACGTGGCCGAGGATCGTGTTGCCGGGCGCCTGGGGGTCTTTCGTGCCGGCGAGGGTGAAGTCGGATTCCACGGAAGGGCGGACCACGGCGGACACCTGCTTCGGGTCGGACGACCGGCTCAGCCCGGTGACGAAGGCCTCCCGGGAGGGCGGTACATACGGGCTTCACCGGTGGTCTACCGGATGTGGCCGCGCCGAGCCGGGAGCAGCGCGGCCGAGTCACCTGCGTGGCGGCGCCGGTTCACCGCAGGACCGATTCTTCGGAGGCGGTCTTCCGGCGCGCGACGTCACGCGGTTCACTGGCCGGAGCCAAGCAGTCCCCTGAGTGCAGGAGGCAGCCGTGCACAGCGAACGCCCGGTCATGGAGACGGAAGTCCTGGTGGCCGGCGGCGGCCCGGCCGGCGCGACGGCCGCCGCGCTGCTGGCCCGCCAGGGGTTCGACGTCATCCTGCTGGAGAAGGATCGCTTCCCCCGCTATCACATCGGTGAGTCGCTCCTGCCCTCCCTGCTGCCCCTGTTGGACCTGCTGGGCGCACGGGAGGCCGTCGAGCGGTGCGGTTTCGTACGCAAGACCGGGGCGTATTACGACTGGGGCGGCCAGGAATGGGCCCTGCGCTTCGACGGGCTGGGCCCGGACGCGCGGTACAGCTTCCAGGTCGTACGAGCGGACTTCGACAAGGCGCTGCTCGACCACGCCCGTGACCAAGGCGTACGGGTCTACGAGGAGACGGCCCTGCGGACGGTCCGGTTCGACGGAGGCCGCGCGAGGTCCGCCGCGGACGGCCGTCACGGGACGATTTCCTTCCGGTACCTGGTGGACGCCTCCGGCCGCGCCGGGCTGCTGACCGCCCGGCAGTTGCGCACACGCCGGTTCCACGACGCCTTCCGCAACATCGCCGCCTGGGCCTACTGGCGGGACGCGAAGCCCGCTCGGGACGCCCCCGAGGGCGCGATCCGGCTGTACTCCCTGCCCGACCACGGCTGGTTCTGGGCCATTCCCCTGCACGACGGCACCCTCAGCGTCGGTCTCGTCACCGACAAGCGCTCCTTCGCCGAGGGCAGGCGGGCGCTGGGTGGCACCGAGGCGCTCTACGCGGACCGGCTGGAACGCACCCCCGCCCTCGCCCGCCTGCTGGCCGGCGCCAAACAGGTCACCGGCCTGCGGGTGGAGAGCGACTACTCGTACGTGGCCGACCGCTTCTGCGGACCGGGCTGGTTCTCCGCCGGCGACGCGGCCTGTTTCCTCGACCCCCTGCTCTCCACCGGGGTCCACCTCGCCATGCACAGCGGCATGCTCGCCGCCGCCTCCATCGCCGCCGCCCTCCACCAGGACGTGACCGAGGCCGAAGCCGCCGACTTCTACCAGGGCGCCTACCGGCACGCCTACGAACGCCTGCTCATCCTCGTCGGCGCCTTCTACGATATCCACCAGGGTCGCGACGCCCACTTCCGCCGCGCCCAGCAGCTCAGCCACCGCGACCAGAAGCCGCTGCGGATCCACGAGTCCTTCTTGAACATCGTCACCGGCGTCGAAGACCTCCACGACACCCAGGGCGATGCGGTCTCGCGGCTGTTCGGCGCGCTGAGAGAACCTCTCCCGGGCCGGGACCGCGTAGGGCTCGGAGGCCACGGGGCGAGCGCGATGACGCCGTGGCCCACGAGCCCCGGGCAGGCCGTCGCCGGCCTCAGCCTGATGCTGGAACCACGTCTGGGGCTGCGCAGGGCCGACGGCTGACCCGGGCCGGGCACGAGGGCGTCACGCCACGCTGTGGACCGACGCCTTGACCGGGGGTCCCAGTCGGCCGTGGCCCGGTCGACGGATGAGTCGAGCCCGATGCCGAGGAGTAGCGCGACCAGGTTGGCGGTCCACACGGCTGGGATGCGCATCATGGCCAGGTCGATCAGCGGAGCCTTCGAGCGCGCTTCGACCAGGAACCAGTAGCCGAAGAAGAACACCGCGACCGCGAACAGACCCACGATCCGCAGCGAGCCCCGGCCCGAGACGTTGCGGAGGTGCCGGCGAGGCGTTCGGTGCCGAGGTAGCGCTGGATCAGGTCGCGCAGGGCGTTCGTCCACGGGGAGTCTGCTGTCCAGGGGCTGCCGTCTCCGAGGATTGGGGCGGTGGCCTCCGGTGGCGTCACTGTTTCGAGGCCGGCGCGGTGGAGCGGAGAGGGGCGCCGCACGGGAGTTCCCGTGCGGCGCCCCCACTGTGGGCGGGTCGCGTTACTTCAGCGCGTACGCGCGGGTGACGGTCTGGACCGTGCGGTTGCCCGCGTTGTCCCAGACCTCGGCCTTGATGCTGACATAGCCGTTGGAGTCGGCCAGTTCAGCGTTGGTGAACCGGGCCTTGAACGAGTTGTCGTCGACCCGGTCGACGTCCGCGCTCTTCCAGGTGGCTCCGTCGTCGTAGCTGACGGAGAACTTCGCCCCGGCCATCAGGCTGTCGCCGGTGAAGCCCTTGGCGTGGGAGGCGTCCACGGTGATCGTGAAGGGGGTGCCCGCGGCTACCTCGTTGAGCAGGGAGGCATTCATCCGGTAGTGGAGCTGGATGACGGGCAGCACCTCGCAGGCGGTCGCCCGGGGCAGCACCGACGTGCAGCCGGGTGCGTCCAGCGCTTTCGGCGCCGTGGAGGTGAAACCGTACGCGGTGACGACCTTGCCGCCGAGCTTCACTGTTTTGTCGGAATGGGTGGTGGTGGAGACGAAGGTGTAGTCGGCCTTCTCCGGCACGAAGAGCCTGGAGGTGTCGGTGATCTGCTCGCTGTTGCGGTAGTACGCCCAGGTCCGGCCCACACCGTACTCGGTCCAGTGCGTCGGGTCGCTGTCGCCCCCGTAGCCCGGGGAGAAGGCAGTGCCCACGTCGGAGCGGCAGAACGAGCAGGTGGAGTCGGGATCGACGGACGGATGCTGTACGGGCGCCCACCAGTGCGCGGCGACCGAGGTTCCGGGCTGGTAGCTGCGCGCCGACTCGACCATGTCCACGGGCCCGAAGTGGGAGGAGCGGACCGAGGTCTGGTAGAAGGCGTCCGGACGGGCCAGCATGTAGTCGTCGCGTTCGGTGCCCAGCTGGAGATTCCGCAGCAATCCCAAGGAGTACGCGGGGCTCGGGCCCCAGGAGTCCACGAGGTAGGAGGTCGTCTCTTCGGTGCCGTTGCTGTGGAAGGAGTTGCGGACCCTGGCGTAGTCGTCCTTCGTGCTTGGGATCGACAGGTTCGCCGGGATGCCGGTGTTCCACTCGTAGCGGCCCGTGTACTGGTAGCGCGACTCCTTGACGCTCCGGACGTCGATCGTGGTCCGGCCGGCCGTCACATCCGCGGTGAGCCTGCGGCCTTCGTCGTAATTGATGGCGAAGTAGGGGACGTTGACCCCGGCGACGTCCACGCTGAGGGTCTCGTCGACGGTGGGTACGAGGACGATCGCGGCGGCGCCGGCGGCCTCCACGCGCTGGATCACCGGGTTGCTGCCGATGAAGCTGTCGAGGTGCAGGAGAGCCGCCTTGTCCGTGAGGTCGCGTCCCGCTAGGTCCTCTTCGGTCCCGGCTCCGACGTCCACGGCGTCATAGTGGCTGTGGTCGTCGAACCGCTTGACGTAGTCCGTGGTGATGGGCGTCAGTGCGTACGAGTCCGGCCGGGTCACCGATGCGCGGATCAGTGGCTCGCGGCGTGACTGGGAGAACGAGGACCACAGCTCGCCGTCACCCTTCTTCGGTGCCTCGATCGGGATGGCGCCTGCGTGCTGTCGGCTGCGGACCACCTTCGCGAAGCCGTAGCGCTGTATCACCCTTCCCTTCTGCCCCACGCGGACGAGGGTGTACCTGTATTCCCCGGTCTCCAGGGGCCGCTCCTCGTCGCGCACGTCCAGCTTGAAGTCGGTGGCCGTGGTGCCGTCGACGGTCAGCTCGGCGTCACGGGAGGTGAGGTCGATCGTCGGGAGAGCGTAGAGATCGAGGGCCTCGGCCGTGTCCCTGCCGAGCTGGGTGGACACCCGTCCCATCATGCTGTAATGGTCCGCGGGCAGGCGCAGTTCGAGTTCCCCTGTGTAGCCGGTCCCTGTCTTGGAGGTGCCGGTGCCGATCCCCGCGAGGGTGTAGTCGAAAGTGCTCGGTGTCCGGCCGTTGCGGTCCTTGAAGTGGACGGTGAGCGTGTGGTGTTCGCGCTCCTTGTCCAGGCCGACGGCAGTGTGCGCCGTGGCGCCCGACGAGCTGGTCAGGGTGAGGGTGCCGCCGGCCGGGCCGGTCGCGGCGAGGTTAGGGTCGAGGGTGACGGTGATCTGGGCGCTGGCGCCCGCGGCCACCTCGACCGGCCCCGGGACGGTGACTGCGCCCTGCGGGATGTTCCCGCCGAGTGTGGGGGTCACGGTGGTGGCAGTGTCCGTGGTGTTGGTGACGGTGAGGGTACGGGTCTGTTTCTCGTACGTCCCCGGGTGCCACGTGATCAGCCCGAAGTCGGCCGTGCCGGACAGCTCCAGCGCCGGGTCGAGTGCGGCGGGGACATCGACGCGGCCGTTGCCCTGCTGGTAGACGGAGTAGGCGCTGCTGGGCTTGGCGTGCGTGGTGAGTGCCGCCTTGATGCGCTGGCCGGTCCAGTCCGGGTGGCGCTGGGCCAGTAGGGCCGCGGCGCCCGCGACATGTGGAGCCGCCATCGACGTGCCGTTGAGCGAGGTGTAGTTGGCGTCGACGGGTGTGCCCAGGGAGGTGCCGGCGGCGCGGGCCGCGACGATGTCGACGCCGGGCGCGGTGATCTCGGGCTTGATCGCGCTGTCGCCGACACGGGGGCCGCGGCTGGAGAATCCTGCGAGGGCGTCGGACTTGTCGACCGCGCCGACGGTGAGCGCGAAGTCGGCGGTGCCGGGGCTGGTGACGGTGGTCGCGCCGGGGCCCGAGTTGCCGGCGGAGATGACGAACAGCGTGCCGGTGGTCGCCGACAGTCGGTCCACCACCTGTGTCTTCGGGTCACTGGGGGTGCTCGCGCTGCCGCCGAGGCTCATGCTCACGATGTCGGCGCCCTGGGCCGCGGCCCACTCCATGCCGTCGATGATCCACGAGCTCAGGGCGTTGCCGCCGTCGTTGAGCACTTTGCCCACCAGGAGGTCGGCGCCGGGGGCCACCCCCTTGTACTTGCCGTCCGAGTTGGCGCCGCTGCCCGCGATGGTGGAGGCGACATGGGTGCCGTGACCGTTTCCGTCCTGGACCGTGGCGGCGCCGGGCACGAAGCTCCGAGTGGCTGTCACTCGGTCCTTGACGTCGGCGTTGTTCAGGTCCACTCCGGTGTCGAGGACGGCGACCTTGACGCCCTTGCCGTCCACGCCCTTCGCCCAGACCTCGGGGGCGCCGATCTGCGGCACGCTCTTGTCGAGGGCGGCCTTGACCTTCCCGTCGTACCAGAGGTGGGAGACCTTCGACCCGCTCGGGGCGGTGACCGTCCTGCCGTGCCGGGGCGGTTCGGAGACTGGCTTGACGGACCGCCAGAACTGTCCGGCGTTCTTCTTGTCGACCTTCACGCCCGCCATGTCGACGGTCTCCAGCAGCGCACCGCGGTCGGCGGCGGGCAACGCGTCGACGCGCGCCTTGAGCGTAGCGTCCGACGGCTTGTCCGCGTAGCCGACGATCACCGGCAGGCTGTCACTGCGGGAGTCGGCGTAGCCGTCCCTGATGAGTCGGGTGACATTGAACAGCTCGCGGTCGACGGCCTCGGAGGCGATGGCGTCCAACGCGCCCTCGGGGAGCACATACATGTCCCCGTCCGGGCCGGACACCGTCTGGAAGCCCTTGTGCACGCCTCCGGCGTCGGCGATGTGCACCGACTGCCTGCCCTGTGCGTCCTTGACGACATCGACGGTGTCGCCGGTGACCAGGGTGACCCGGGACGTGACGGCCCCATCGGCAGAGGCAGCCGGCGGCAGCAGGCCCGTGTACCGCTCCGAAGCCACCGCGGCACCCGCCAGTCCGGGCAGCGTGGCGACAGCGGCCAATACCACCGCCGTCGCCGCAAGTCGTCTGTATCTGGTTCCTCTTGGGTTGTTCACGTGCTCCCCTTGACTCCCTTTCACGCCCAGAAGACAGCGCGCCTGTCATCCTGCTGGGGCAGAAGTTGCGGTCCGCAGTGCCGGACCAGGATCAGCGGAGATCACTGCCCGGAGGAAGACGCCGGTGCTGTCCGAATCCGGCATGGCAGGAACCCGACAGAGCTTCAGCTCGGACGCCCTTCATGTCACGGACCATCCCCGTCGTCGGGCGTCGGAAGCTCAATCCTCCCGTGTCGTGGACCTTGCCGGTACGGCTTTGTGCGCGGCCGTGGGACGGCCGCGCACCTGGGGTGACGTCCTCAGTTCGTCGCGTCCCTGGCCAACTTCGTAGAAGGAGGTGGCGGAGTCCAGCACCCGCTGGGTGTTGAGGGCCTCGCCGCGGGAACGCGTGAGGTAGTACGTGCCGAACGCGTGCGCCATCCGCTCGGTGCGGTGGGTGGCTTCGGGCCGGGGCAGCGTGGTGTCGAAGAGGTTGTTCTCGTACTGCACGGTGGCTGAACTCGTGGGCGAGGATGGCACGCGGAGCGGTGGCACCGAGGCCCACGGCCTCCATGCCCTGCAGGACGCCGTCGCTCATGACGATGGGGTCGGAGATGCCTTTCGGATACGGGGCGCCCTTCTCGGAGTGGGCGAGCTCGGAGTGCATGACGGGAAGGCGGCAAGCCGCATACCCTGGGAGTCCGCCGGACTCCGCATACCTGACCTGCTGAGACATGAGCAGTGCGCCATGCCCGACGGCACTCGTCTCACCAGGCATCCGACGTGCGATAATTCGCATATGTATTCGACCAGTGGTATAGGTGTCAGTGCGACGGCCGAGGACGCCTATTTCGCCCTCGTCGAGCGCGGCCCGACGACCCCGGCCGAACTGGCGAGCGGCCTGCGCGTGACCTCGCACGCCATGAACACGGTGGTCGGTGAACTGACCCGCATCGGCCTGGTGGAATCTGATGGCGCACGGCTCGTCGCCCGCTCCCCGCGGGCCGCGCTCGACACCGTGGTGGAGGCCCGCACCAAGGAACTCGCCGCGCTGCGCGAGGGCGTCGAGAAGCTGTCCCGCTTCTGGCGCGACCACCACGCCGAAGGGGCCAACTACATCGACATCGTCCGGACGGAGGCGGGCCGCCAGGCACTCGGCCGACGGCTCTACGACGAGGCCGACGACCGGATCCGCGCCCTGACCATCGGCTACACCGGCCGATCGGCTCGACCGAACATGCTGGCCCCCGGCTTTCGGGAGGCACTGGCACGCGGCGTCACGTGCTCGGTCGTCTACGGGTCCCACGTGCTGAGCGACGCACCCGGCCGGGAGGCCCTGCGAGCCTCCATCGACCTCGGTGAGCGAGCGCGCGCCTTACCCGGTGTCCCGCTCAACATGGGTATCTGTGACGACCGCTTCGCCCTCGTGTGTCCGCCCGCGCGCGACTGGGACCGTCGCCACCACATCCTCGTGCGGCGATCGGACCTCCTCGACGCACTGATCGGTGTGTTCGAGTCGTTCTGGCAGATCGCCGTCCCGCTGCCGACCGTCTTCGAGACGGCGGACGACACCGGCACCGCCCCCACCGCCGAGACCCGGCAGTTGCTCACCTACCTCAGCGGCGGCCTGACCGACGAGTCGATCGCGCGCGAACTCGGCGTCAGCGAACGCACCGTGGGCCGCCGTATCACCCGTCTCCAGGAGGTGCTGGGCGCACGGACGCGCTTCCAGCTCGGCGTCCAGGCAAGCCGCCGCGGCTGGCTCTGAAGGGCGGACGTCACCCACTCCAGGTCGGTCGCGCGGTCTGGGAACGGGACGTGCTGTCCGATGAAGACCCGGCCTCGGTCGATGCGGGCCGGGAACTTCTTTGCCCGCCGCGGCTCAGGGGCGCAGTTCGGCGCCATGGCGCACAGGGGCGACAGAACTGACGCCTGACCGACGGTGTGGAAGGGTCGGGCTTCCCGGCTGCGAGACACCGCAGCCGGGAAGCCCGACCCGTCGGGGCGCTACTTGACCGCGAAGGCGCGGATGACGGTCTGTGTCACGTTGTTGCCGTTGCTGTCCGTCGCGGTGGCACGGATGGAGACGTACGACGCCGGTTTCGGTGCCGTCAGCCTGGCGGTCCACTCGGTGCCGGACCGGTTCAGGTCGGCCTTCTGCCAGGTGGCTCCGTCGTCGTACGAGACCTCAAGGCCGGCCGAGGTGACCGTGCCCGCGTTCAGGGCACCCTCGATGGCCGACGGGGTGACGGTCAGTCCAGTGCTGCGGTGGGCGTAGCCGTCGGCATCGGTCTCCACCCCGTAGTCGAACTGGATCAGCGGCAGCAGCTCGGCCTTGTCGGTGTGGCCCGACAGGAAGGTCCACTCGGTGTGGGTGCTGCTGGACAGGGGGTTCACCGAGGAGTCCCGGGAGGTGTCGACCACGAGGCGATACGGCACCCGCTCGGAGGTCGGGGCACCGATATTGGTCATCCACGGGGAGTTCGCGCTGCTCACCAGCTTGTCGTCCTGGTAGAGGGCAACCGTCTCCTTGAAAAGTCGGCTGCCGTAGGCCGCGAAGCCGGCGTGGTTCGGTCCGGCGTCGCCCCAGCCGGGGACGTTGAAGCTCAGCCGGTCGAGACTGCGCTGCGGCAGCCAGTCGCTGTCGTTGAGCCGCGGGTGCTGGACGGGCGAGAACCAGTTCACGTCCGTGGTGGTGCCGGCCTTGTAGGTGAGCCGGGCGGACCGTTCCTCCATCAGGCCTGGGATGACCGCGGTCTCGTACCACTTGCCCTTGCTGTCGGTGGACACCCAGTCGGTGCGGGTGCCGGGCATGTCGGCCTTGAGGAGGAGACCGCCGATGGCGACGCTGGCGTACGGGGGGATTTCCTGGCGGAACTCGTAGCCGGCCACGGCCCTGCCGCTGTTGAAAGCGACGTTCACCCGGGCGAGGTTGTCCTTGGTCGCGTGGTAGGTGACGTCGGCCGGGATCATGCCGTCATGGCGCTCGACCAGGTCATAGGCGTAGTCGCTGACCGGCTTCGAGGCCACCGCCAGCTTGGCGGTGCCCTGCTGAGCTTGGGCGATGAGCTCCTCGCCCTCGGCCTTGGTGAGCGAGGCCACCGCGATGGACGAGTACGTCGAGCGGTCCGCGGCGCCGTACCAGGAGTTCAGCCGACCGGTGCCGTCGTTCACCACGAGCAGCAGCTTCGCCCCGGCGGCCACCGCGGCCGCCGCTTGGTCGGATGCGGTGACGCTGCCGCTGCGGCGGACCACCGCGACCTTGCCTGAGACGTCCAGACCGACATAGTCGGACGTGGCGCCCTGCCCCGCGTAGACAGCCGGAAGCTCCCAGTGGCCCTCGGGCAGCCGGGTACTGCCGCTCTGCGGCAGCACGTCGCCGAAGCTGCTGCTCTTGGAGGCGATGGCGAGCTGCGGCTGCACGGAGCGCCAGTTGGTGCTGAAGGTGAAATCGCCGTCCTCGACCTTGGCAGTGCCGCTTTCGGCCCAGATGCTGTCGTACTTCGCGGGTAGCCCGTAGGCGGACCGCCAGTTGCTGGCCCCGCCCGAGCGGTGGTACTCGATCTCGGTCGAGATCGGGGAGCTCTGCTTGGGTGTCACGGCGCGGACTTCGTGCGCCCGGGTGCCGTCGAGTACCAGGGTGGTGTCCTTGTCGACCTTCACTTCGGGGTTGCCCAGCAGTGCGAAACCGAGCGAGCCGGGGCCGTTGGCGCCCTGCACGTCGGTCCACATCATCGCCGAGTAGGTGCCCGGATCGACACGGACGTCGAGTTCGCCGGAGTCGTCGATGACGGCAGGCTGCGCGAACCGAGACCCGATCTTGAGCAGTTCGACGACGCCGCTCAGCGGCTTGCCGTCGCGGTCGCGGGCCTTGAGCTTGAGCGTGTAGCGCTCCCTCTCCTTGCTGATGCCTATCGTGGTGTGAGCACTCAGGCTGCCGCTCGCGTCGTACGCCTTGACCTGCCCGGTCGCCTTGGTGCCGGCCGCCAGGGCAGCGGGGTCGGCGATGAGTGTCACGCCCTGCGTGCCGTGCGCCGGGACGGTCACCCGGTCCGTGGAGAGCGAGAACAGCGCGGCGGGGGCGCCGGCCGCGTCGATCTTCAGGCCGAGGGTGGCGTCGGTGTCGCCGCTGTTGGTGTAAGTGATGGTCTTCTCGGATTTCTCGTCCCCGTCGTGCGGCCAGGTGTAGTAGCCGAAGTAGGCCGAGCCGGTCGCGAAGACCGTGTCGGAGGCGGCGGCCTCGACGTCGACCCGGCCGCTGCCGCCCTGGTAGGCGGATTGGTTCGGGGTCTCCTTGGCCGTGCTGACCAGGGCGTTCTTGATCTGCTGCCCGCTCCAGTCCGGGTGCTTCTGGGCCAGCAGTACCGCGGCGCCGGCCACATGCGGCGTGGCCATCGAGGTACCGCTCAGAGTGGTGTAGTAGCCCGTGCCCCAGGAGGCGTAGTGCGAGCGGGCGGCGAGCACATTGACACCGGGGGCGGAGAGGTCGGGCTTGAGGGCGTCGTCACCGAGCCGCGGGCCCTGGCTGGAGAAGAAGGCGAGGTTGTCGGAGCCGTCGACCGCGCCGACCGTGAGGGCCGCGTCCGCGGCACCCGGAGCGCCGATGGAGTACGGGACACCCACGTTGCCCGCGGCGACGACGAACAGCGTGCCGGTCTCCGCGCTGAGCCGGTTCACCGCCTCGCTCAGGAGGTCGGTGCCGTCGCTGGCCCCGGAGGAGCCCAGGCTCATGCTGACGACCTTGGCGCCCACGGACTTGGCGGCCCACTCCATACCAGCAATGATCTGCGAGTCGGTGCCGGTTCCCCTGTTGCTGAGCACCTTGCCGATGTAGAGGTCGGCGCCGGGGGCGACGCCCTTCTCCTTGCCGTCCGAAGCTGCGCCTGTACCGGCCACGGTGGATGCCGTGTGCGTTCCGTGCCCGTGAAGGTCGTCGGTCGTCTCACCGCCGATGAAGCTGGCGGTGCCCTTGATCCGGTCCTTCAGGTCCGGGTGGTCGCCGTCGACACCGGTGTCGAGCACGGCGACCTTGACGCCCTTGCCGTCGTAGCCGGACTTCCACACGTCCGGCGCACCGATCTGGGCGGTGGTGTCGACCAGCGTCGCCCGTACCTTGCCGTCCAGCCAGATGTGCGAGATGCCGTCGCCGAAGGCGGCCTTGTCGCCGGTCGCACCGAGGGGCCGGGCGTTCTTGGTGACGGCGGACCAGAAGTCGCCGGCTTTGCTGCGCCCGGCGATCACAGCGGCGCCCTGAACGCTGGGCAGTGCACGGACCCGGGTGGCACCCGCGGGTGTGCCGGTGCGGAGGCGGCGGACCCCGGCGTCGGTGTAGGTGACGATCAGCGGCAGGCCCTTTGTATGCGCGTCGTCGTAGCCGTGGGAGATCAACTGGGTGACGTTGAACAACTGCTTGTCGAGAACGCCCGAAGCGACGTAGGGCATGGCCTCGTCAGGGTAGACGTACAGGTCTTTGCTGGCGGTGGTGGTACGGACGCCGCCGTCGGCTCCGGCCGGACGCTCCACAGTCGCGGCACTGGTTCCGTCGGCGAAGGTCCTCACCTCGACGACGTCGCCGGTGAGAAGGGTGACGGTGTGCAGGGCAGCGGCGTCATATAAGGCATCCACGGGAGCGGCCGCAGGGGCGGCCGCCGAGACGGGATCGGCCGCAGGGTTTGTGGCCAGGGCCGACGGTGCACCCGCCAGCACGGTCAATGTGGCGCACGAGGCTATCAACCCTCGTCTGCGCGAGAAGAACACGCATCCTCCATGGAATCGGTGGCGGAGGCGATTTTGGGACGCCCGAGTCAAGGGCGGAAGGTGGGAAACATGGCAGATCTCAGACTTGTCGAGTTTCCGTCACATCGGCTGTACCGATTGCGGTCTCCAGCGGCGAGCCGTATGGCGACCCGCTGGTAGGACACGCTGCGACGCGGCAGAACCTCGAGCGCAAGGGCGAGTTGCGTCACGCTTCAGCAGACGTGGGATGGGTGCCGAGAAGGTGGCTAGGGGTTGGTGGCATGTCCTCAGGGTTCCGTGTCGTCGTGGCCCCCTGGTGAAGCAGCCAGTGCTGGGTCTGTAGCGGATGACGGGCGACTGCTTCGGCGAGGTGAAGGGCTATGGCGGGGACCGCCTGTACGCGCCGGAGGTGCCGGTGACGTAGCTGAAGGCGCGGGGTCGGGTGCGTTGACCCGGGGCTTCTCTGTTGGTCGATGCGGTCGGGGGATGCGTGGTCCCTGCCGGTGACTGCCGTCGAGGTGCCCTTCGCCCGGAGCGGACCACCCCCGCTCACGCGGGGACCACAGGTCCGCACCTTCAAGACGTACGAGCGGCGCGGACAAGCCCCGCTCACGCGGGGACCACGATGCGGTCGATGCGGCTCATGGTCAGCCCCTCGGACCACCCCCGCTCACGGGGGGACCACTTTCCGTAGCAGCGCTCCGCCTCGGCCGGCTCCGGACCACCCCCGCTCACGCGGGGACCACGCGTAACCCGTCGCCGACGACCGCGAGTTCGGACCACCCCCGCTCACGCGGGGACCACTGGTCCGGCGTGCAGCCGGGCGCCACGTACACCGGACCACCCCTGCTTACGCGGGAACCACCTCAGCGAGGCCGTGGCGGATCAGCGCATGGACGGACCACCCCCGCTCACGCGGGGACCACCTCCGCGAGGCCGGCGCCCAGTTCATGCACGACGGACCACCCCCGCTCACGCGGGGACCACGCCATGCAGGCGGGCCGTGCGCTGGGCAACGGCGGACCACCCCCGCTCACGCGGGGACCACTTCCCGGCAGGTCAGGATGGCACACCCATAGCGGACCACCCCCGCTCACGCGGGGACCACAGCGCCGCCCGATCACGCGCCGGGACGGTGTCCGGACCACCCCCGCTCACGCGGGGACCACGAGCGTGTCGCAATCGGTGGCCAGCTCCGTGGCGGACCACCCCCGCTCACGCGGGGACCACCAGCAGGGAGGCGGGTCGCTGAGGCCCCATCGCGGACCACCCCCGCTCACGCGGGGACCACTTCTCCGAGGCCGGCTCGGGGACGGCCTCCACCGGACCACCCCCGCTCACGCGGGGACCACCGGGCGGCCGCCTATCAGCGCCAGACGTCGACCGGACCACCCCCGCTCACGCGGGGACCACGAAGACGGCGCCGATGTCCCGGGTGCGGAGGGCGGACCACCCCCGCTCACGCGGGGACCACTTCAGCGACCGGGTGTAGTCGGTGAGGGACACCGGACCACCCCCGCTCACGCGGGGACCACCCGCTCGGCGGGTCCAAAACAATCCTGCAGACCGGACCACCCCCGCTCACGCGGGGACCACGTCTCTTCCCACGTCTCCTGTTCACCGCTGGGCGGACCACCCCCGCTCACGCGGGGACCACGAGAACGTGAGGGCCTGGAGGTCGATCACGTCCGGACCACCCCCGCTCACGCGGGGACCACGACCCCCAAGCCAACGCTAGCCGGCGCCTCGGCGGACCACCCCCGCTCACGCGGGGACCACAATTCCCCTCCGCAAGCCCGGAGGGGAATTCGCGGACCACCCCCGCTCACGCGGGGACCACTCCCTCGCCGCGTCCGCCGGCTGCGTCGGCATCGGACCACCCCCGCTCACGCGGGGACCACCCGTTCCGGAGGCCGGACTGGCACAAGGCGGTCGGACCACCCCCGCTCACGCGGGGACCACAGGGCGGAGTCGCTGGCGAAGTGCTTGGCGACCGGACCACCCCCGCTCACACGGGGACCACGCGTCCGCCGTCGGTCGACTCGTGGCCGCCGCCGGACCACCCCCGCTCACGCGGGGACCACAGCTGCGAGGCCGGAGGCATGCTCACCGCAAACGGACCACCCCCGCTCACGCGGGGACCACGCGCCCGGGAAGGGCTCGTAGGCCGGCGCAGGCGGACCACCCCCGCTCACGCGGGGACCACTTGCGGACGGTCGCCGCGAGCGCGTCACGCGCCGGACCACCCCCGCTCACGCGGGGACCACCTCGGCGTGCAGCGGGTTGCCGAGAAGCACGGCGGACCACCCCCGCTCACGCGGGGACCACAGCCGCTCTACGCCACACCCGAAGCTGCCTACCGGACCACCCCCGCTCACGCGGGGACCACGCCTGCATCTGCGCCCGCGGGACGGTCCGCAACGGACCACCCGCGCTCACGCGGGGACCACCGTGCACGGACATGGGTTCACCTCTTCTCTGCCGGACCACCCCCGCTCACGCGGGGACCACGGGGCCGCCGCGTGCGCGGCGGCCTCGGTCTTCGGACCACCCCCGCTCACGCGGGGACCACGGGATCTCGGGGGGCAGCGGCTGGCTGACCGCCGGACCACCCCCGCTCACGCGGGGACCACATGATCGAGGCCGGGGCCGATCTGGTCCTGGCCGGACCACCCCCGCTCACGCGGGGACTACGGCTGGAACGGCGGGGTGGGCAGGCCGGCTTTCGGACCACCCCCGCTCACGCGGGGACCACTTCAGCGACCGGGTGTCGGTGAGGGACACCGGACCACCCCCGCTCACGCGGGGACCACGCGATCCCGAAGTGGGAAGCCAGGGTGCTCGACGGACCACCCCCGCTCACGCGGGGACCACTCACGGCAGGCGGAGCACGTCACCTTGGGCAGCGGGCCACCCCCGCTCACGCGGGGACCACCTCTACGCCCCCAAGGTCGAGCGTCGCGAGCCCGGACCACCCCCGCTCACGCGGCGACCACTCGGCGGCCGTCACCGCGACCGCCCAGAACGTCGGACCACCCCCGCTCACGCGGGGACCACTGGCGTGGGTGGGGATGATGGGGCTGCTGGGACGGACCACCCCGCTCACGCGGGGACCACTCCGCCTTGGCCAGGAGATCCCCTATGAGTGACGGACCACCCCCGCTCACGCGGGGACCACGGCATCACCGTCGACCGCGGCCCGGTCGACTTCGGACCACCCCCGCTCACGCGGGGACCACACCGGCAGCGGCTGCTCCCACCGCCCCGCCTGCGGACCACCCCCGCTCACGCGGGGACCACACCGGCAGCGGCTGCTCCCACCGCCCCGCCTGCGGACCACCCCCGCTCACGCGGGGACCACAGCCGGTAGGGGTTCGTGACCCGCTGCGGGTTCGGACCACCCCCGCTCACGCGGGGACCACCTGCCCGCCCAGGGCCGCATCTCCCACGACGCCGGACCACCCCCGCTCACGCGGGGACCACTGGTCCGGCGCGCAGCCGGGCGCCACGTACACCGGACCACCCCGCTCACGCGGGGACCACCTCCGCCGGCACCGCGGCATGACCCGCGAGGTCGGACCACCCCCGCTCACGCGGGGACCACGTGTTCCAGTACCCCGCGCAGTGGCTCCGCAGCGGACCACCCCCGCTCACGCGGGGACCACGGACGCAACGCGGGCAAGGGCTTCCTGCGGGGCGGACCACCCCCGCTCACGCGGGGACCACAGCCTCGGCGTCCTGCTCGTGGTCTACGGCTACGGACCACCCCCGCTCACGCGGGGACCACGCCCCCTACCAGGCATCCGACTTCGTATCGGCCGGACCACCCCCCGCTCACGCGGGGACCACCTCTCCTCCTCACCCCGGCCCTCGCTCTTCGCCGGACCACCCCCGCTCACGCGGGGACCACAGCGCGGCGGTCCGGGCGGACGCTGCGAGCTCCGGACCACCCCCGCTCACGCGGGGACCACGGTGCCCCCTCCTCCTCCGAGGAGCCCCGCGTCGGACCACCCCCGCTCACGCGGGGACCACCAGACCGGCCTCGACGCCGACTACACCCCGGACGGACCACCCCCGCTCACGCGGGGACCACAAGGGCGCCACCCGCCGCGACGGCATCATCGGCGGACCACCCCCGCTCACGCGGGGACCACGGTCTGCGCCGGGGCGCGTGTACGCCCGGGACCGGACCACCCCCGCTCACGCGGGGACCACTCGTTCGAAGGCTGGTAGCCCTTCGGCTGCGTCGGACCACCCCGCTCACGCGGGGACCACCCCTCCTCCAGGAAACGGCGCCGCTGATAGATCGGACCACCCCCGCTCACGCGGGGACCACGCGTTCGTCGCCTCCGGCTACGACGACAGCGACGGACCACCCCCGCTCACGCGGGGACCACACCGGCTTGCAAGCGGCCCTTCTGACGGGCCGCGCACCACCCCCGCTCACGCGGGGACCACGCCTCGGCGGCGCGCTTGGCCTGGTTGTGGGTCGGACCACCCCGCTCACGCGGGGACCACACCAGCTTCCACGACGGCCTGGCGTTCGCCGCCGGACCATCCCCGCTCACGCGGGGACCACGACGGGATGGTCGCGCGGAGGTTGCCGGGTTCGGACCACCCCCGCTCACGCGGGGACCACGTCCGCGACCGACTCACCCGCCACACCGGCACCGGACCACCCCCGCTCACGCGGGGACCACCCCTGCCACCACCGCATCTGCGCGGAGGACTGCGGACCACCCCCGCTCACGCGGGGACCACTTCGTCGACGCGGGCACCATCGACCCGGTCACCGGACCACCCCCGCTCACGCGGGGACCACCTACGCTGCGCGTGTGACCCACCAAGGACGGCTGGACCACCCCCGCTCACGCGGGGACCACCTCAGCCCCGGCGAACTGGCCTCCGCGCAACGCGGACCACCCCCGCTCACGCGGGGACCACTCTTTCTGAGCTGGGCATTCAGGATGCCTTTGCGACTTCTTTACTGGTGGGCGTCCTGTGGGGCATGCGTCCATCCTGGCAGAGGAGGTGACCGTTGCATGCCGGCAGGTCGGCGTGCTCACGGGGGCTTTTGCTCGCGCGGATCTCGTAGAGGGGTTGATGAGGGCACGGTTCTGGGTGGGACACCAGCTCGATGTGAGAAGCGGCGCGACGAGGGCTGTTGTCAGTGGCGTGTGGTGGACTTCGCGCCGAGACAGTCTTGTGGAGGTGACGCTGTGGTCGATGCACGGTTAGGTGGCAAGTCCGAGGGGTTGGTCGAGCCGTATGCGGTGATTGGGCATCTGGTCGACACTGCTGAGGTCTGTGGGGCCGTCTGGGACTGGCGCATGAGCCCGACCCAGCATGAACGTGTTGCCGCAGCACTCGGGTTGGGCGTCGACGATGCCCGGAAGACGGTGATGTTCTGGGCTGGATTGCACGACCTGGGGAAGATCATGCCTCAGTTCCAGGACATGCTGCTCAAGGACCGGCCGCAACACAGGGCTTTCCTGTCGGAGTCTGGCTATGCCCATGACCGGGGCCGTGACAGCGAGATGTCCCGGGTACGGCACGAGTACGCCACGCACGCGGCTCTGCCATCGCTGCTGATCGCTCTTGGGTATCCACGGGCCGGCCGCCCGGCCGGACTTCTCCTGACACAGATCGCCCAGTGCTCGGTGGACACGACGGCCGCTATCCGCACGACAACGAACCCGGTCATCTTCGTGACCCGTTGGAATGTCTGCCGGAGTTCGGCGCGGGCCAGTGGGCGCAACAGCGTGAGGAGCACGTGCAGGCCCCTACAAGGTACTGGGACGTCCCCCAATTCCGCAGGTTCGTGCGCTTCCGGTCCCGCTGGCGGTCGTGCTCACTGGCATGGTCATCGTCTCGGACTGGATCGCCAGCCAGGAACATGTGGTGGCCGGACAGCAGCGGGCCGCACGCTCGGGTGCTGGCCTGTGCACCTCGGCAGGGCTCAAGGCGCATGCGCTGCGGATGGAACGTCTGGCCCCCCGACTGTTGGAGGACGCCGAGTGGGACGCGTGGCGTTCAAGGACGGCGGGTTCCACGATCTGTTCCCGGGTATCGACCGTCCACGTCCGCTGCAGCTGAGCGTGGAGGCCGGCTTGACCGGGGCCGGGCTGGCAGGGCCGGGGATTCTCCTCGTTACCGCCCCCACCGGAGAGGGCAAGACCGAGACCGCGCTCTACGCAGCCACGCTGATGGGCAGGTCCTGTGGCGCCGAGGGCATCTCTTCGCCCTTCCCGCCCAGGCCACAGCCAATCAGATGTACGGCCAGCTGGTCGACTTCGCGCGAGCGAACCTCCTTCACTCCTCTCAGTTGACCGTGCTCCACGGAGCTGCTGACCTCTACGCGCCCGACACCGATACGACGCCTGCGTCGTCGGACTTGGACAAGGCGGAACCGCAGATCCTGTCCGACCACGAGCCGGGAGCTCGCGAAGGCGCCCGGGTATCGGTCGAAGCGGGGCGCTGGTTGCGTGATCGAGGGCGCGGCATTCTCGCCCCCGTGGCGGTCGGCACGATCGACCAGGCGCTGATGGGGGTCCTCCCGCTCAAGCGGAACGCGCTGCGGCATTTCGGGCTCGCCGGCAAAACGGTGATCGTCGATGAGGCGCACGCGTACGACGCCTACACCCACGCCCTGATGCTGCGTCTGCTGGAGTGGCTGGGGGCCCTGCGTGTGCCGGTCGTTCTGCTGTCGGCGACTCTGGCCGGGGACATCGCCCAGGGCATGGTCCGCGCCTATTTGTCCGGAGCCGCCCCCTCCGGCGGCCTGCCCGATGTACCGGCTCCTGCCTATCCCGGCTGGATCTACGCCCCGGCCGATGGCGGGCGTGTGATCGAGCCCTCAGAACCGCTGGTCAGTGAACAGGAGCGCGACCTCCACGTGGAGGTCCACCGCGTCCGTCACACCTACGATCCGGCCGTCGCGGACGGGCGGCTGGCCGTACTGCTGCAGACCCTGGACAGCACTGTCGCCCACGGCGGATGCGCCGCGGTCATCTGCACGACGGTCGCTGAGGCCCAGCAGACCTATGAGGCGCTGCGTGCCCACTACCGCGCCAGGTACGGCGACGACTATCTCGGATGGGACGAGACCGCGCCAGAATTGCACGGGCTCGCTCAACTGAGATTCTTCAACGACGATATCCACGACGCCCAGCTTCTGAATCGCGCCGCTGCACTTGCAGGGTCAGCATCAGCCCGGGAGTGGCTAATCAGTAGAGGCCCTCGCTCGCACGCGGACCACTGGCGCTTCTCCAGTCCGAGGGAGTCGGCGACCGGAACACACCAGCTAGCGCGAGGACCACACCACACACACCTGCCCCGAGTGCGGACACACCGGACCACCCCCGCTCGCGCGGGGACTACTGGTACTCCAGCCACGACAGCAGGATCCGCTGCGGAACACCCCCGCTCGCGCGGGGACCACGCCCCGTGGCGCATCAGCGACCAGCCACGGCACCGGAACGCCCCCGCTCGCGCGGGGACCACTTCATCGAGTACACCCGACGCAACGTCGCCGACGGAACACTCTCGCTCGCGCGAGGACCAAGCCAGCACGTCGGCACGTCCACGCTGCGGCACTGGAACACCCCCGCTCGCGCGGGGACCACCCGACCCCGCCGTCCGGCAGCAGGCAGGAAGGCGAAACACCCCCGCTCGCGCGGGGACCACGACGACCGTCGGCCCTGCCGCCGCCGACACATCCGAACACCCGCGCTCGCGCGAGGATCACCCGCCCGCGATGTCCTTCGTGGTCACGCCGGCTGGAACACCCCCGCTCTCGCGGGGACCACGGGCTGACGACAGCAATCCCGATCTTCAACCTCGGAACACCCTCACTCTCGCGGGGACCACATGATCGTCGACCTCGACGCCACCGGCAGAAACGGAACGCCCCCGCCCGCGCGGGGGCCACGTGTCCGGGACCCGGCCGGAGAGCGCCAACATCGGAACACCCCCGCCCGCGCGGGGACCACCCGCCGGTAGCGCGGGTGATCCAACCCCCCGGCGGAACGCCCCCGCTCTCGCAGGGACCATGTGGGGGCCGGCCTACAAGGTCAGCCCGTCGCAGGAACACCCCCGCTCTCGCGGGGACCACCAGATCCTGGAGTCGGCCGGCATGCCGAAGGGCGGAACACTCCCGCTCGCGCGGGGACCCCTGGCTCGGGTTCGAGGATGTCCGATCCGGAAGCGGAACATCCCCGTTTGCGTGGGGGACGCGATTCCCTCCGCGGGGGAGCGGGACCGGCCCCTGATCCGGGCCTGCGGGCTGTCAAGAATCGCCCGCCGACGGGGCATTGCTTCCATATGAGGGGTGACGGACCCCTGGGATCCGTCACCCGTGGCTCAGATGAGCCAGCTGACGAGTTCGCTGATCAGGACACGGAGTACCGTGCTGACCACTACACGAGAGGCCTTGAGGAGGGTCTCGCGACGCAGGGCGAACTTGGGCAAGAACCGGGGCACTGTATCTCCACGTGGCATCACACTGCCGAGGGCGCCACGTCCCTCGGGAGGGTCATGCGTTTGTCCCGACAGTGCCGCCGGCTGGAGAGTCAGTGGGGTTCCGCGCACCTCAGGGAGGCGTGCAGCGCTAAGTAGTCTACTGCGTAAAGATGTTGGCACACTTGCGGTTGACCGAAACCTCGTTGGTTTTCGTATCGTCCCGGCGAGGTGGTGATGCGTTCGGGTGTGGATCCTTCCGCTTCCCGCTTCTGGAGCAGGCATGCGCTGCGAATCTGCGACAAGGAGAATCCGTGTCACTGGACTCCCGTCTTTGGGGCAAGCATGCCGGGCTGGGCAAAAGTGCCGGCGGTGTGCAGCACGCGCACCCTTTGATCTGTCATCTCCTGGACACGGCAGCTGTTGCCGAGGTCGTCTGGGACGAGCTGTTGACCGTGCACCAGCGGAGCGTGGTGACGCAGGCGCTGCAGGTTGAGGATGAGCAGGCGCGTGCGCTTGTGGCGTTCTGGGCGGGGCTGCATGACGTCGGGAAGATCAGTGTGCCGTTCCAGCTGCAGAGCGGAGGGCCGAAGCGCGGGGACGGGGAACTGCAGGCGCGGGAGTTGCTTGGTGAGCCGGGATACGGATTCGGTGCCGGCGCTGCGCAGGACAAACAGTCGCATGAAGCGGCGACCCACTGGTGGCTGGTGCGGGCGTTCAAGGAGATTGGCTATCCGTCGTCACAGCGGCGTCCGCAGACTCAGCTCAGTCATGCCGTGGCCCAGTTGCTCGGCGGGCACGGCGGTGGTTTCCATCCGGTGGTCTATGACAAGGACTCGAGGTGTCCCGTCGCGCATCACCCCGGTATGGGAGTGGGAAGCTGGGAGGAGCAGCGGCGGATCCACTTCGATGAGGTACGCAGAGTCACCGGGGCAAAGGGGGTTCCGGCAGGGCAGATGACGCCGGGAGCGGCTGTTGTCCTGGCGGGGTTGGTGATCATGTCGGACTGGCTGGCCAGTATCCAAGAAGGGGTCCGGGCCCGGCTGAGGGGGGAGGGGTGGTCTGGAACTTCGGCGGAACTGGATGCTTACTGGCAGGTTGCCCGCACCGCGGCTCCTCTTCTGGTGCAGCAGACGGACCTGCTGGGTACGCGCTTCGCTCGGCCGTCATACCCGCCTGCGCGCCATGGCGAGCGTGGCCTTGCGGCGAGCATCGCAGGCCAGTTGCCTGACTTGGTAGCCGAGCACGGGCCGGGCATCGTGGTGGTGACGGCACCCGCGTCGCAGGATCGTACAGAAGCGGCTCTTCATGCAGCGGCGGTTCTCGGGCATGCGGCGAATGCGCGGGGGCTTTTTTACGCGCTTCCGACCGGTGCAGCGGCCGACAGTCACATGGAACAGCTGCTTGATTTCGGCCGGCAGGCTCTGACAGGACCCAAGGGGGCGCTGTTGCTTCACAGCTCGTCCCGGCTGAAGCCGGCGGAGGCCATGGAGCAGTGGGCGCAGGCCAATGCGACAGGGGGAGTCTGTGCGGAGCCTGGTGAGGAGTGGGCTCTCGCAGCGGACAGTTGGCTCAACTCTCACCACCGTGCGCTTCTGGCTCCGTTCGGTACGGGAACGGTGGACGAGCTTCTGCAGGCTGTCATGCCGGTGAAGTTCAACGTGATGAGGCTGTTCGCCTTTTCCGGCAAGGTCATTGTCGTGGATGAGGCTCATGCTCGTGGGGCCTGGGGGCAGAAGCTGATGCTCCGGTTCCTGGAGTGGGCGGCTGCGCTGCAGATCCCGGTCGTCCTGGCCGCTTTGGCCGCGGACAGGTCGGTGGATGCGATGCTCGCGGCCTACCGTCGCGGCGCGGGAGGGGGAAACGAACCCCTGACGCAGCCTCGTGGGCTACCTGCGTGGTTGTTCGTGGATGCGCAGTCCGGAGGTAGGCGCCTGCCCCTCCAGCCTGCCGGGGATATCCATATCGGCACTCTCAGCATCACGGTCGCTGACGGTGCGCCGTACGACGAGATCCGGCAGGCCCTTGCACCGCTGGCCGCAGCTGGTGACGGAACAGCCGCTGTGTACTGCTCGACACCCGAGGAAGCCATCTTTACCTTCCGCCGGCTCACGCAGGATCTGCCCGGGCTTGATGTGATCCTGGTTCACCAGCAGATGCGCAACAAAGACCGATGGCAGCGTCTGGCAGCCTGTCGCAGTGCCTTCTCTGCCAATGGTGGGGTGTGCGGCCCTTCCGTGCTCGTGACGACGCCGATGCTGGAGCACGTCCGGGGTCTGCACTTCGACCTGGTCATCTCCGGGCCGGCCCTTCTCGTGAACCTGATGGCTCGTGCGGCGCAGAGCACGGGTGAGAGGGCGCGGCTTGTTGTGCTTCAAGCGGGCGATCGGACCGAACTGGACGATGTCGCGCTGGTGCGGCGCACCGGCATGGTCCTGGGAATGGGCAGGACGGTTTCCTTGCCCGAGGACCTGCCTTCACTGCTGGACGAGGTGTATGCCGACGACCTCGTCGGCGGCCTGGGAGAGCGAGCGGCTCGTGAGCTCCAGCGGCTCGACAATAAGCGCACGGTTCAAGCACGCAGAGCTAGCGGTACCGCAGGTTGGCTGGCGGTACCTGGACCGCGGGACCTCGATGGCGACCTCAGCCTGCTGAGCCGCGATTACGGCGGAATGGAGCCCGAACTGCTCTCCTCCGTGCTCGGCGAGGATGCGATGCATGTGGTGTGCCTGTACCCAGGGAATCTGTTGGAGGACGGTGTCCTGCGGGTGAAGCTCGAGCGGGACTCCAAGAAGAGACCGAAGCCCAGTCAACTCGTCCCCTATCTGATTCCGGTACCCAAGCGACTCGTCGAGGGTGTGGCGGGCGATGCCAACGCATCATGGCGTGAGGTGTCCGCACTCAAGACCGTCCTGCGGTTCAACCTCACCCCACAGGACGGTGAGTGGGTGTACAGCAACGGGGAAAACCGCTTCTGCATGACTGAAACCGGCCTGATAGCTGGCCGGTTTCCGGAACCGCCCGCGCCACCCCGCCCGTCCGTCTAGCATTCGGTGCACGTCTGACACGGGGGAGGGGCGTGTCCACGCCTGCGTTCAATCTGATCGACCAGCCATGGATTCCTGTCGCATGGGTGGAGGGAAAGTCAGGCCCACCGGAAGTGGGCCTCAGGGACATGTTCCTGCGGGCACAAGAGATCCGCTCTTTGCTGATCCCGGAAGCTCCGGCCCACTCCGCTCTGCTGCGCGTGCTGTACGCGCTCACCGCCCGAATCACGGGCCTGGACGAAGCCCGCCCCGGGAGCTGGGGCGATCGGCGTGAGGAAGTCCTCGAGCAGGGCTTCTTTGAGCGGAACATGGAGCTTCCCAATGGCCGCCAAGCCGGTGTCGAAGGCTACTTCGAGCAGTGGAGCCACCGCTTCAACCTGTTCGATCGTGATCGTCCATGGCTCCAGGACCCCCGCCTGCCCGACCAGTGCGACAGCAAGAACACTGCCGGGGCCCATAAGCTGATCATGAGCCGGGCAGCGGGTAACAACCACTCCTGGTTCGGGCATTGGAGCCATCACGACCCAGTGCCCCCCAGCCTCGCGCAAGCGACTCTGTCACTGCTGACCTGGCACTATTGGGGAGCCCCCGGCGCGCTTTCGACGCGGACGGTTGGCGAGGTAAGCCACCACTATGCGAAGGCCGCACCCCTGCGAGCTGCGCTGTCGTATCACCCGGAATGCGACAACCTTTTCCTGACGCTGCTGGCCGGACTGACTCCGCCGGCGGACGAGGTCAGCCGGCAGACCGATCTGTGCCCCTGGGAGCGTGACGACCTCCCGGACCCGCTCAAGCCGATGCCTGAACCACTGGGCCCCTGCTCGCAGCTCACCGCCTGCTCGCAGCACTCGCTCTACCTCGTCCCCGACCAGGACGGTGAGCACGTGGCTGACGCGTACGTCACCTGGGCCTACGACGCCGAACGGATCCGGCCGCAGGACGACTACCTGATCTGGGACATCGACGACGACGGAAACACCTTTCCCCGCCTCGCAGACTCCTCCCGCTCTCTCTGGCGGGACATCGACGCCCTTCTACTCAAGCAACTGGACGACTCCAGTCCCATCCAGCCAAGAGTCATGGACCACGCCTTCGACGTCAGCGAGTACCTGCGGATACGCGCGCTCGGCTTCGAGCAGGACGCCGCCCAGGCGGCCAACCGCCAATACGTCGATTCCACGACCCCCATGGTCCTGACCCGAGTAGAGCAAGCGGCGGTGAGCACCGACCTGCCCGTACGCCAACTCCGTGAGTTGGGCGAGCTTTTCGGGGAACGGCTGAATCTGGCCACCAAGGAAGCCTGGCTGAAGTACACAGATGACAAGAAAAACAATCCGGGAACCTGGCAGGACGCGGTCGCAGCACGCTACTGGCCGGCAGCGGAGGACGAGTTCTGGTTACGATTTCGACAGCTGACACGATCCGACAACACCGCGGAATCCAACTTCGACTTCCAGAACGCATGCCGGGCCTTCGGGCAGCACGCGCTGGAAGCATACGAGACGGTGACCGGCTCCGTGACACGCACAGCACGAGGCGCGAAGGCCGTCGCCGGCGCGAGAGCGATCATCCTTGCCGCGGTTAAGGACCCGCTCAAGGCCATGGAGCGAGCGAAGAAGAAAAAGGCGGCCAAGAAGTCATGACCACCCTCGCCGACTCAAGGACCCCCGCAGTGACCTCTCAAGCCCCTGAAGCGAGCAAGGGCCAGAAGAACCGTGCCGCGTACGCCGCATTCACCGCGAACATCGAACGCTTGTGCCGCACGGACCCCGGCGCACATGCAGCGCTACGAGCGGGTCTGCGCCGCGACCTCAACCACCCGCGCGCCCGCCCCATGCACCGGCTGCTGGCCACCCGAGTGCCGGAAGAGTGCGACGACGCCACAGCACAGGCGTATTACACCGTAGCCTCGCTGATCGCCGCCCAGCCCCGACACGCCTTCTCACCCAGCCAGGAAGAAGACGAACACGACACAGACGAGCCCGAGGCAGCACAGACGCAAAACCTCCAGGAGAGCGACGAAGCGGACAAGGAAGATGCTCCCTCTGCGCCCGCCCCGTACGGCTCTTCGTTCGGCTCCACTCTGGGACAAGCCGTCATCGCACAGGGCGCCTCCCTTCGGATGAGCGCCGCAGAAAACCGCATCAACCTTCTGACACGGCAGAGCACCCGCGGCATTCACCTACACCTGCCTGCTGCGGTCAACCAGGTGCGCGCCGCGGGCGCCCCCATCGATTGGGGACAGTTGCTGGCAGACCTCGTCGACTGGCCTTACCGGTCCGGACGTATCAGCCGCCGCTGGCTGCAGGACTTCTACCGGATCACCGCCGCATACCAGGACTGACCCTTCCTCACCCATAGGAGCCACCCCGTGAACCTCAAGCCACGCTTCATCGACATCCACATCATCCAACCCGTCCCGTACGCGAACCTGAACCGGGACGACACCAACTCGGTGAAAACCATGCTCTACGGCGACGCCCTGCGTACTCGTGTGTCCAGTCAGTCCTGGAAACGGGCCGTCCGCGAGCACTTCCAGGACAAGCTCGGTGACAAAGCTCTGCGCACACGTCGCATTGGCGAGCGGGTCGCCGAGGTCCTCCGCGAACGGGGATGGGACCAGGCGATCGCCGAGCGCGCCGGCGCGCATGTCGCGACAGGAAGCAGCATTAAGTGGGAGGTGGCCAAGGGCAAAGACAAGCAACCCATCACGAATAAAATCCTGACTAACGCACTCATCTACCTCCCTGAAGACGCTGTCCAGGAACTGGCGGACATCGCCGAAGCAAATAAAGACGCGCTCACGGCCGACTTCACAGGCAAGGGAAGGAGTAAGGCTGAGAGTGCATTGAAAGGGAAGATCGACAAGGTTCTTCTCAAGAGAAACGGAGTCATCAACCTCTTCGGCCGCATGCTCGCAGAGGTCAACCAAGCAGGCGTCGACGGCGCCGTGCAGGTCGCACACGCTTTCACCACGCACACCACCGAAGTCGAACTCGACTACTTCGCAGCCGTTGACGATGTCACCGCAGCGAAAGGCGACGAAACCGGCAGCGGCCACATGGGCACAGCCGAGTTCAGTACCGGCACTTTCTACCGGTTCGCTACCGTAGACCTCGAGGAGCTTGTCAAGAATCTGAGCGACGACTACGACATCGGACTCGAAGCCGCCCGCGAACTCGCCGGCCAATTCCTCCTCTCCTTCATCGAGTCACTACCGCAAGCGAAGAAGAACTCCACCGCTCCGCACTCGCTCCCGCACCTGGTGCACGCAGCAGTCCGCTCCGACCGGCCGCTGTCATTCGCCGCCGCCTTCGAAGAACCCGTACGCTCTGCCCAGCACGGCGGCTACGTCGCACGGTCAGTCCAAAACATCGACGCCTATTCCGAGGCCGCGAATACACTCCTCGGCCGCGACCGCGTCCTGCACGCAGGGCACGCTTCTCTTCACTTCGACAAGCTGGAGCACCTTGGAGAGCGGCACTCCTCCTTCGAAGCCCTCGTCGCCGCAGCCGTAGCCACCGCCCTTGCCGAGCACCCGCAGTGACCGCAAGGCCCGCCCGCGGGCTGCTACTGCGCCTAGCAGGCCCACTGCAGTCCTGGGGCACCCACAGCAAATACCTGCAGCGTGACACAGCCCGGTTCCCCACCAGGTCCGGCGTCATCGGCATGCTGGCTGCAGGTCTCGGTCGGCCGCGCGGCGCCTCCATGGATGACCTCACGGCGCTGTCGATGACCGTCCGAGTCGACCGCCCCGGTGTCGTACTGCCCGACTTCCATACCGTAGGCGGCGGACTGCCGGCTGACGAGACAGTCATTACCGTCAATGGCGAACACCGACCCGAGGGCAAGGGCACTTTGGTGTCCAAACGCTACTACCTTGCCGACGCCTCCTTCACCGTCGCACTCACATCCGACGACGAAGAGTTGCTCCAGTCGTGTGCTGACGCCCTGAGAACTCCGCGCTGGCCCCTCTTTCTTGGCCGTCGAGCCTGCCCGCCAGAGGGACCGATCCTGCTCGGAATCGTGGAAGACCCGCTGCACCACCTGACACGAATGCCACTGGCAACCAAGAAGCCACGCACCAGCCCGCAGCCGATCGAATTCTACGGCGACAGACCACTCGGAATTCTTCCCCTAACCACAGTCGTCCCAGACCACGACCACGGCGACCACCACAGCGGCGAAGTCAACGACGAACCTATGTCGTTCGCACCGTCAGCACGCCAGTACAGACCCCGGCCGCTCTACCGCCGTTCTGCCCTCCTCCCGGATGCCGAGTACGGAGGCTTCGCCACCGACTACCTGAAGAAGCTCCAGCTTTACACCGACACCCATTTCACTGCGCCAAAGAGGAGTGCCTGGTGACACTGTGGCTGACCCGCATCCTGCCCTCGGCCAGCTCTCTTGAAGCCCACCGGGACCTTAGCGGCAACGCTCAAGGACTCCGGTTGCATCAGCGTTTGCTCCAGATGTTCCCTGACGGAGCCGAAGGTCCTGCCCGAGTAGCATTCGGCGTCTTGTTCCGAGCCGAGGAAACCCCACGCGGGCCGCAAATCCTCCTGCAAAGTCAAGTCAAACCCGACCCCTCACGCCTGCCGGACACCTACGGCAGCATCGAAACCCGCTCGCTCGAGAGTCTGCTGTCAAGCCTTTGCAAAGGAACAGTGGTCCACTACCGCTGCGTGGCCAACCCCGTGCGTAAACCCGGAGCAACCTCCCGCGAGGCGTACAAACTCCCTCCCATTGTCGCCCTGAGCGGCAATGCCGCAGTCGAATGGTGGGAACGCCAGGCCACCGCAGCTGGCCTGGAACCCTTGCACATCGACGCTCAGCTACTCGCCAAGGTCAGTGGCTACAAACCTTCCAAGAACCGCACCGCAAAGCAGCTCGTCCAGCACTCCCGCACCCAATTCGACGGGACAGCCCGAGTCCTCGACGCCGACCTGCTGCGCGAGAAGATCGCTGCAGGCATCGGACGAGGCAAGGCACACGGGTGCGGAATGTTGACAGTTGCACCCATGCAGCAGCGTTCATGAATATGGTTCCTGGCCCAAGGCGGCCGGGTACTCGCTGCCGTGGCTGCTTTCTGTGTTCGCGGCCGACGTCCGGCAGCCGGTCTCGCAGTCCTGCTCTTCATACGCGTGGGGGTGACCCCCACGCCTTTTTCACAGGGAACTGCGGTGCCAACTACCCCTTGCCCACGCGGGGGCCACTGCTCGCCGGTGAGGGCCTCGACCTCCTCGCGCGGACCACCCCCGCTCGCGCGGGGACCACAGTGCCACGTACTCCTGGGCCGGCTCCCAGTACGGAACACCCCCGCTCGCGCAGGGACCACGACACCATCCAGAAGGTCGAGGTCTACCTCTACGGAACACCCCCGCTCGCGCGGGGACCACTACGGCACCGAGCCGGGCCTGACGCCGGAGCATGGAACACCCCCGTCGCGCAGGGACCACGCGACCAAGGCGGCCTTGGAGCCGGCCGGGTGCGGAACACCCCCGCTCGCGCGGGGACAACGGCTCCGTTCAGTCGGCGAGTCGGGCGGCGAGCGGACCACCCCCGCTCGCGCGGGGACCACGACGGCTGCCACAGGTACTGGCCCTGGCCGTCCGGACCACCCCCGCTCGCGCAGGGAGCACGCTCATGCCGGGCTGGAGGACTGCGGTGAGGGCGGACCACCCCCGCTCGCGCGGGGACCACCTGGGCAGGGTGTGGATGAGGTAGACGTCGACCGGAACACCCCCGCTCGCGTGGGGACCACGCGCGGATCGCGGCGACCTTGGCCTTGGTCTCCGGAACACCTCCGCTGGCGCGGGGACCACGCCTTCCTCTCCTCGTGCGCGGCGACGGCCCGCGGAACACCCCCGCTTGCGCGGGGACCACGGAGCTGGCACCTGCCCCGAACCCGCAGACTGCGGAACACTACCGCTTGCGCGGGGACCACCGGGGCGCGGGAGGCTTGCGCGCGGTCGACGTCGGAACACCCCCGCTCGGGCGGGCACCACTGGCCGACCTGATCGAACAACGTGCCCATTCGGGGAACGCCCCCGCTCGCGCGGGGTCCACGGGGAGGTGCTGTGGAAGCTGCACCGTCCCGCTACATCTGCTACCACGCCTGTCAGAGGGTTGCCGGCTGGCTCACCGGACGGAAATCTGGTCCGTGACTGGTCCGCAGGTGTGAGCTGGGCGGCCGATTCGACTACGTGACGTGACGAACCAGAGCAGTTATCTCGGCCGGCTCTCGTGAGCAATTTCCGTTTCAGCATCCCGACTTGGGACGCTAGAAGAACCCCACTGCCTTCGGGGAATAGCTACAAAAGATGTTCTTCGTCTGCTGGTGGTACACACCTCGTGTGGCCGCTGACCAGCGGAAACAGCTACGATTCGGACAGGCTGCAGGCGGCTGGCCGTGTATGGCCCGGATCTTGGTCGGCCTCGTCCCTGGCCCCGAAGAGCGACCGCCATGCGGGAGTAGTCCGCACCGATGGACGACAGCCGCTCAGCCCCGCCCCCCTTTAAGGCCACGATGAACCGGCGGGCCGTACGGGCACCCCATGGTCTCCGTGCACAGCCTGCCTGACCAAGTGGAGGCCGCCGTACGGAGCGACCGGGCCGCCGACGCCGGTCGGGCCGCCGAGCGGTTCACGCGCTTGGCCGAGGTCACCGGGACCGCGTGGGCGGGGGAGCTGCGTTGCCGTGCTCTGCTCGCCGCCGACGACGCGCGGGCAGAGGAGGCGCGCACCCGGCTGCTGTACGGGAGCCCGCGTACGGTCGGCTACCACCTGTCCAACGCCTACTCGAAGCTCGGCGTGGCGCCGCGGGCCGCGCTGGGAGCGCTCGACTGGGCTGACGTCCGCTCACCCCGTCGCCCCGGTCGGCCCGGGTCACCCCTCCGGCCCCGTCACGCATGAACGCCGGTACGGAACCAGGTCATTCGACGGATCCGCAGGTGCGGGTGCGTTTCCTACGGTTCCTCTGTTCGAGGAACATTCCCGTGGGAGGGTTCATGAAGGTTCTGGCACTCGGTGCCACCGGTCACATCGGCTCCGCGGTCGTGTCGCACCTGACGCTGGAGGGCCACGACGTGGTGCCCCTGGTCAAGGACGCGGCCGCGCTGCATCCGGACATGCCAGTCCGGGTCGGCGATCTGGCCGACCCGGCGTCGTAGTGCGCGGCGTGACGGACGACGTGGACGCGCAAGGCCTTGCACGTCCGTGAGTGCGATGAAGTCCCTCGCTGTGACCCACGGTCCGACACCGCCTTCGTACCCTCCACCGACCGAGAGGCTGACGGAGGGCGGCCTTTTCCTGCAGTCAATGGCATCCGTGCCACTGTTCGGAGGCTCGCCAGGACGGAAAGGTCCTGGCTGACACGCGGGTTGATATCCATGCCGCGAGTTCAGGGGGCAAAGGGCGAGAGGTTCACGCGAGGCGTCTTGCTTTCGCCTCGTGCGCCTTCAGCCATCCGCAACCGGCTGACCGTTGCGGTCGGCCTCGAGCAGTCCGATCCCTGTGCACCGGCGGTTTCACGGCCGACCCCTGCGCGGTGTCGGCCGTGCCGCGTCCTCGCAATCCAAAACGTCTATGTAAGGGATTTTCGTGCGTACAGCGCGACCACTGGTTCTGCTGGTGGCATTCATATTGGCCGTTCTGGCAGGTACAGAACAGGCGGCCTGGGCGGTGAACAAGTGGGTCACCGCGAGATACGGCCCCGGTGCCGGTGTCATACCGGAGCAGGGTTGGGGATCCGCGGAGGGCCGGCGTCACAACGCTGCCGGCAGCACGACGGATGCTTCCGCCTCCGGCGGCCGAGCCGGCGCTCTCAAGGGGCGGGGAGAACTACCGCTTGACGGCTCCGCGGCCCCGGTACGTCTGGGGAACGGGACGCCACCCGTCAAGGTGCCGTTCCACGAGGTTCCCGCCCCGGCGCCGGGCCGGCCGAAGGGGTTCGAGGCCAAGTCCAGCCGTGAGGTGACGGCCAGGCGCACCGAGCGCGGCCGGACGTTCCTCAACAAGGACGGGACGTACACCACACGCTTCTACAACGAGCCCGTCAACTTCCCCTCTGCGGACGGCACGTGGAAGAGCATCGACACCGCGTTGTCCCCGACCGCGCCGAGCGGATCGCAGGGCCCGAGCGGGGCGGGGGCAGGGTGGCACACGCGCGCCACCCAGAAGCAGCTCCGTTTCGCCCAGTACGCCGACGCACCGTCTCTCGTGAGTCTGGGGGTGGATGGCAGTGGCGCCGTCGCCTATGGCATCGAGGGGGCGGCGCACGCGGCGGGCAAGGTCTCCGGCAGCGTCATCACCTATCCGGAGGTCCGGCGGGCCTCGGATGTGGAGCTGATCGCCGGCAGTGACTCCGTGAAGGAGTCGCTGATCCTCAAGAGCGCCGATGCACCCACGCAGTGGCGTTTCCCGCTGGCGCTCACGGGCCTGAGCGCGAAGCTCGACGGCCATGGCGGCGTCGTGTTCAACGACGCGGCGGGCCGTCAGCAGGCGTGGATGCCCGCCGGCTGGATGGAGGACTCCCATCGGGATGCGAATTCCAACCAGGGTGCCGTGTCCTCCGGCGTGACCTACAGCCTGGTGCGCGAGCACGGACGCCAGGTACTGGTCGCCGATCTGGACAAGAAGTGGCTTGCGGCGCCCGAGCGGGTCTTCCCCGTCAAGGTCGACCCGTCGGTCACCCGCACCGGCGCGACCGCCGGCACCTACGTCCAGTCGCCCTACAACCAGAACTTCTCCAGCGACACCGTCCTGAAGGTCGGCACGTCCAACGGCGGCAGCAACAAGGCGGCGTCGTTCCTGCGGTTCGACGGACTCAGCTCGCTGAGCAACGCGTGGATCATCAACGCGAAGCTGCAGGTGTTCAACACCTGGTCGTACTCGTGCACGGCCCGCCCGGTGACGGTGCACGCCATCACGTCGAACTGGTCCGAGGGCTCGACGTCCTCGTGGCCGGGCCCGGCCACGGGCGACGCGCTGGCGTCCAAGAGCTTCACGCACGGCTGGCGTCCCGCCGGGCAGACCAGCTACCCGTGCGGCGACGCCGCCTGGGAGGCCATCGACCTGGAGGGCGCCGGCCGTCAGCTGGTCGACGACTGGACGCACAACCGCAAGCCCAACTACGGCCTGGCCATCAAGGCGTCCACGACCGACTCCTACGCCTGGAAGCAGTTCGGCTCGGACAACTACCCCAACGGCAAGCCCAGCCTCGATGTGACGTGGACCAAGTACGGAGCCGCGTACCAGCTGGGTCAGTTCGTGCAGCCCATGACGGCCACGACCGAGGGCACCTTCAAGGTGACCGTCACCAACCAGGGCCAGCAGACGTGGGGCGCGAACAGCAACTACAAGCTGCGCTACCTGCTCTACGACGCCGCCGGTAACCCGATCAGCGGTGCGGACAAGGTCCGCTGGACGCCGATGCCGCGCGATGTGCCTCCGGGTGACACCGTCACCTTGGACGCGAAGATCGCCCCGCTGGTCCCGGCGCGGTACACACTGGTGTGGACCATGGACGACTACGGCACGGCCACGTTCGTGAACGAGGGCGTGCCTGGTGCGGGGCTTCAGGTTGACGCGGTCAACATCCCGCCGCAGCTGACGGCCGAGTCGCCGCCCAGCGGCGCCGTCCCGGACACGCTCACGCCGACGCTGTGGGCGTCCGCGACGGACCGAGACCAGTACCCGGGCGCGCTGACCTACCAGTTCGAGGTGTGCGAGGTCGCTGGGCAGAACACCCGGCAGAACTGTCGCACCAGCCCGTCTTCGGCGTCGCAGAGCTGGACTGTCCCGGCCGGCTGGCTCAGCTGGGGCAAGGCGTACGCCTGGTACGCGTATGCCAGCGACAGCAAGGATCAGTCCGCCCGTCCCGGGCCCTCGCTGCTGAACATGCAGGTTCCGCAGCCTGTCATCACCTCCCACCTGGGCGGTACGGACAGCGGACGGGGCTTCGACGAGCGGTCGGGGAACTTCGCCACCTCGGCGCGGGACGCCTCCGTGAACGCGGTGGGTCCCGAGCTCGCGGTCACCCGCACCTACAACTCGCAAGACCCCAGGACCTCGAGTGCCTTCGGTGCCGGCTGGGCCACTCGGTGGGACATGCGGGCGCTGGCCGAGCCCGACGGCAGTGTGGTGATCACCCTTGCTGACGGCAGCCAGGTCCGGTTCGGCAAGAACAGCGACGGCTCCTACAGTGCCCCCTCCGGGTCGATGGGCCAGCTCACCGCGGTGAACGGCGGGGGCTGGACGCTGCGGGACGCCACCGCGTCCCTGTTCACCTTCGACGCGACCGGCCTGTTGACCAAGATCAAGGACGGCAACGGGCGCGAGCAGCTCCTGACCTACACGGCGGGCAAGCTGTCCAAGGCCACCGATGCGCTCTCGCAGCGCTCGCTCGCCTTCTCGTGGAGCGGCGAGCACGTCGCCTCCGTGTCCACGGACGCGGTCGGGCCGTCGGCGCCGGCCCTGGTGTGGTCGTACACCTACACCGGCGACCTGCTGACGAAAGTCTGCCCCCCGTCCTCGGCCACCGCTTGCACGGTGTACGAGTACACGGGCGGTTCCCAGTACCGCAGCATGGTCCAGGACGCCGACCCGGTCGGCTACTGGCGGCTGAACGAGGCCGAGGGCGAGGCCGCGCAGAGCGAGGCCGTCTCTCGTACCGGCATGAGCACCGGCCACTACCGCGACGTCGATCTCGGCGCACCGGGTGTGCTGGCCGGCACTGGCAACAAGGCGGTGTCCTTCAACGGCACCAACTCCTACATCGAGCTGCCGCAGACCACGCTGGCCTCCTCCACCGTCCTGTCGGTGGAGATGTGGTTCAAGGCGGACAAGCCGGGTGGCGTGCTGCTGGGCTTCCAGGACGTGGCGCTTGGGTCGGGTGGCCCCAGCCACTACAACCCGGTCCTGGCCGTCGATGCGGCCGGCAAGCTACGCGGGGCCTTTGAGGTGTCCAACGGCTATGTGACCCCGATCGCCTCCACGGCGCCGGTCACGGACAACGCCTGGCACCACGCCGTCCTCACGAGCACCGGCACCAGCCAGACGCTCTACCTGGACGGTCAGGCCCTGGGCAGCCGCACGGGGCCGGTCACTCACTCGGTGAAGACCTTCACCTACCTTGGTTCCGGCTTCACCTCCGACAGCTGGGACGGCGGCGGCGCGAACACCACCCGCTACTTCAAGGGCTCGATGGACGAGGTCGCGGTCTACCACCGCGCCCTTGACGCCGGCTCGGTCCGCGCGCACTACGCGGCCCGGACCGGTGCCTCGAAGCTGTCGAAGACCACTCTGCCCTCCGGCCGCATCGCCAACGCGGCCCTCTACGACGCCGACACCGAGCGCGCCACGGAGGTGACGGACAACAACGGCGGTACGTGGAAGATCTCGGCCCCGCGCTACACGGCCGGCTCGCAGGCATACGCCGACGCGGTCCGTGCGACGGGGCCGGTCAACTACTGGCGCCTGGGAGACACCAACGGCGCGGCCGCGGCGGATGAGATATCCAGCGGCGGCAACGGCTCCTACCGCGACGGCGTCACCCTGGGCGGCGTCGGCGCCTTCTACGACGGCGACGACGGTGCGGTAACCCTCGACGGCGCCAAGGGCGCGATCGCCGTACCGGCGGAGAGCCTGGCCGGGGCCACGTCGCTGTCGGTCGAGTTGTGGTTCCGCACCGACAGGCCCAGCGGAGCCCTCCTCGGGCTGCAGAACGTGGAGATCACCAACACCACGCCCGCGATGTACAACCCGAGCCTGCTCATCGACGGCGAGGGCAAGCTGCGCGGCCACCTGTGGGACGGCACCAACGGCTGGCCGGTGATGGGCGGCAACACCGTCACCGACAACAAGTGGCACCACGTCGTCATCACCGGCGGCACCGCAGGCCAGTCGCTCTATCTCGACGGTGCAAAGGTCGGCTCGAAGGCCGGCGTGGTCAAGCCCGAGACGATGGCCTACGCCTACCTCGGCGCCGGCTTCTCCAGCGCGGGCTGGGACGGCCAGGCCAACGGCGTGCGCTACTTCAACGGCCAGCTCGACGAAGCCGCCTTCTACGCGAAGGAGCTCGACGCTCAGACCGTCGCCGACCACTACAAGGCCCGCAACCGCCTGGTCGCCGGCAACGGCGCCCAGTACCAGGGCACCGTCCTCGCCGACGCCCCCTCCGGCTACTGGCGCCTGGACGAGAGTTCCGGCACCCAGGTGACCAACAAGGTCGCCGCAACCGGCGGCACCGGCACCTACACCAAGGCCACCCTCGGATCGACCGGCGCGTTCGGTCCCGGAGACGGCACGGCCGCCTCCTTCAACGGCGACGGCTACGCCGAACTGCCACCCATCGGCATGACCACCACGGACCTATCCGTGGAGCTGTGGTTCAAGACCGCCAAGCCCGGTGTCCTCTACAGCGACCAGGAACGCCCCCTGCCCGACCCCGGCGTGAGCACCTACACCCCGGTCCTGTACGTCGGCTCGGACAACAAGCTCCACGGCCAGTACTACACACCCAACACCAACGCCACCAACGTCTCACCGACCACGGTGACCGACGACCAGTGGCACCACGCCGCCATCACCGTGCGAGCAGGGACTCAGACCCTTTACCTGGACGGAGCCCAGGTCGCACAGGCGGTGACGAGCCCGATCAGTCACCAGGCCAACAAGCGCACCTACATCGGTGCCGGTTACTCCTACGGCTGGCCCGCCAGCCCCGGCCACCCGTCCTATCTCACCGGCAGCATCGACGAGGTCGCGGTCTACCCTCGGCCCCTCACCGCGGCCCAAGTGAACACGCACTACCAGTCTCGCGCGCAGGCCAGCAGCTCCTCGCTGTCCTCCACGGTGACGGTCACCGACCCCGCAGGCGTGACGACCGCCAGCACCTTCGACGCGGTCCGCGGCCAGCGCCGCACCGCTACGACGGACGCTGACGGCGGGCTGACCACGTACGCGTACGACACCGGCGGCTTCCTGCACACGGTCACCGACCCCAACGGGCACTCCGTGATCACCGGTCACGATGCGCGCGGCCGCACCGTCTCGACGACGACGTGCCGCGACGCCAACTCCTGCTGGACGTCGTTCACCGACTACTACACCAACGACGCCGACCCCCTGGACCCGCGCGGCGGCAAGCCGACCGCGGTCCGCGACGGCCGCTCCAGCGGACCGGAGGACAACCGCTACCGCACCACCACCACGTACACCGCGCTCGGCCTGACCGACACGGTCACCTTGGCCGACGGCCGCACGAAGAGCACCACCTACACCACCGGCAGCGAACCGGCGGTGGGCGGCGGGACGACGCCGGCCGGCCTGGTCGCCACAGTGAAGGACACCGACGGCGCCACCACCCGGTACGCCTACGCCGCCAATGGTGACGTCGCCCAGATCACCTCGCCCTCCGGGCTCGTCACCACGTACACCTACGACGGACTGGGCCGCAAGACCTCTGAGACGCAGCGGTCGGACGCCTTCCCCGCCGGGGTGAGCACCACGTACGCGTACAACGCCATGTCCCGGATTTCGACCGAGACCGGCCAGGGTGTGAAGAACGAGATCACCGGTGTCACCCACACCGCGCGCATCTCCCGTACCTACGACGCGGACGGCCTGCTGCTGACCGAGTCCACGGAGGACACCACCGGCGGTGATGCAACCCGCACCACCACCCGTCACTACAACGCGTTCGGCCTCAACGACAGCACCACCGACGCCGCGGGCAACGAGACAACCTTCGTCCACGACCCGCTCGGCCGCGTCATCCGCGAAACCGACGCCGCCGGGAACGTCACCACCCACTCCTACACCCGGCGCGGCCAGCTCGCCGAATCGGTCCTGAAGGACTGGACGGGCGATCCCTCCGGGCAGACGCGTGACCTGACCCTGGTCTCCAACGCGTACGACCCGGCCGGCCGCCTTGCGTCCACCACCGACGCCATGGGCGCCACGAGGAGCTTCACCTACTACGACGACGGCCTCAAGGCCACCGAGACGGCCAAGGCCGTCACCCAGTCCGACGGGACGAAGAAGGACATCGTCCTCTCCTCGACCTCCTACGACGGCGCGGGCAACATCCTGACCCAGACCGCCAGCGGATCGCGGACCACCGTCAACACCGTCGATGCCACGGGCCGGGTGACCCGTTCGGTGTTCGACCCGAACGGTCTGAACCGCATCACCACCGCGGTTTACGACGGCGGCGACCGGGTCACCGAGCAGACGCAGTCGATCGACGGCCTCGGCAAGAAGCTGACGACGACCACCGAGTACGACCAGGCGGGCAACCCGAAGAAGAACACCGTCACGGACGGAACCGCCACCCGCGTCTCGACGGCCACCTTCGACCAGCGCGGGATGCCACTCACCCAGGTCAGCCCGAGGGGCAACACCTCCACCATCCGCTACGACGAACTCGGCCGCCCGGTCGAGACGACCGCGCCGCAGGTGCAGGCCGAGGAGAACGGCGGTGCGGCAGCCGCCGTGACGCCCAAGACGCTCACCGGCTACAACACCTTCGGCGAGGCCACCGAGTCGCGCGATGAGCGCGGCCAGGTCACCAAGACGCAGACCGACCTCCTCGGTCAGCCCGTCACGGTCACCCTGCCCGACTACACCCCGCCCGGCGCAGCCACCGCCACGACCGCGGTGCGGCGGACGGCGTACGACAAGCTCGGCAACCCGGTGTCCAGCACCGACCCGCTGGGCCGCACCACGTATTACGCCTACGACCAGCTCGGCAACCTCGTCCGCAAGACGGACCCGGCAACCGGCGACCAGGGGCTCCAAGCCCCCGGCACGGCAACGTTGAACGGCACCAGCACGGACCCGTCCGGCAGCGGCGTCACCAGCTTCACCTGGACCCCCACCGGCCTGCCGCTGTCCGCGACCGACCCGACCGGGGCCCGTAAGGAGTCCACCTACGACGAACTGGGGCGCAAGCTAACCGCCACCGTCATCGAGCGCAAGCCCACCCTGCAGAACCTCGTCTCCCGCTACACCTGGGACGACGCGGGCAACCAGACCGCCTCGACCACGCCTGCCGGCCGCAGCACCACGGCGACCTACAACAGCGCGGGCGAGGTCCTGACCGTGACGGACCCGCTGGGCGGCGTCACCCAGAACTCCTACGACGGCCTGGGCCACGCCATTGAGACCAAGGACGCCACCGGCCGCAAGGCGACCACGGCCTACGACGTCTTCGGCAAGCCCACCACCGTCACCGACTACGGAACCGGCACCACCGCCCTGCGGACCGCCGCTACCGAGTACGACGCCGACGGAAACGTCACTGCAACCGTCTCCGCCACCGGCGCGCGCCGCACCTACACGTACGACGCGCTCGGCCGGCTGACCCAGCAGGTCGAACCCGTCACCGCCACCGACTCCATCACCACGACCTTCGGCTACGACGCGTCCGGCCACCGCACGAGACTGACCGACGGCCGCGGCATGACCACCATCTACACCTTCAACACCTGGGGCCTGCCCGAATCCACGATCGAACCCTCCACCACCCAGCACCCGGCCCTCAGCAGCCGCACCTGGACCAACGTCTACGACGCCGCGGGCCAGGTCATCACCGAGCTGCTGCCGGGCAGCGTCAAGCGGAACAAGACCTACGACACCCTGGGCCGTCTCACCGGTGAGACCGGCTCCGGCACCGCGGTGGCCACCCGACCCCGCTCCCTGTCCTACGACCTCGCCGGACACCTGACCGGCGTCGCCGGCGACGGGGTCCTGGCAGGCAACACCTACGCCTACAACGACCGGGGCCAGCTGCTGTCCACCGACGGTCCCGGCGGCACCTCCTCCTACACCTACGACGCGGACGGCCAGATGACCGCCCGCACGGACGCCGCCGGCACCACCGGCTTCACCTACGACCAGGCCGGCCGCCTCAACACCACGACCGACCCGCTCACGGGCACCCAGGTGCGCAACTACTACGACGCGGCCGGACGCCCGACCGCCGACGAGTACGCCCGCCCCGCCACCGGCGGCACGTGGACGATCGGCTCCAAGCGCTCCTACACCTACGACGCCCTCGGGCGCCTCGCCGACGACAGCGTCAAGAACACCGCAACCGGTACCGGGATCGCGGGCACGGCCTACGAGTACGACCTCGACAACCGCCTGGTGAAGAAGACCACCACCGGCACCGCCGGGGCCGCCGCCGAGACCTACACCTACGACCTCGCCGGCCGGATGACCTCCGAGACCACCGGCGGCACCACAACCCCGTACGAGTGGGACAAGGCCGGCAACCTCACCAAGAAGGGCGACACCACCGGCACCTACGACTCCCGCAACCGCCTCACCGCCTGGGGCACGCAGACCTTCGACTACAGCGCCCGAGGCACCACACAGACCGTCACCGAGAACGGCACCAGCCGCCAAATCAAGTCCGACGCTTTCGAGCGCACCATCACCAACGGCACCAGCACCTTCACCTACGACTCCCTCGACCGGGTCATGACCCACAACGGGGGCGCCTTCACCTACGACGGCGGCTCCAACGACCTCGTCCAGGACGCCACCTCCACCTACACCCGCACCCCCGGCGGAACGCTGCTCGCCAGCGCCACCACCGGAACCGCCGGCACAGGACGCCTGGCCGTCACCGACCAGCACACCGACCTCGTCGCCAGCCTCACCCCTGACGGCACCTCGGTCGCCTCATCGAAGGCCTACGACGCGTTCGGCAAGGTCACCGCGAGCAACGGCACCAGCCCCAACCTCGGCTACCAGTCCGGCTGGACCGACACCAGCACCGGCGAAGTCAACATGGCCGCCCGCTGGTACCAGCCCGGCACAGGCGGCTTCACCAGCCGCGACACCTGGCAACTCGACCCCAACCCCTCCGTCCAGGCCAACCGCTACACCTACGCCAACGCAAGCCCCCTCAACGGTACCGACCCGACGGGGCACCTCGTATCGGACTGCTTCGACATCCGTCGCGGAAAAATCTGGGCCACGCCTTACCTGAGTCCCGCTTGCGCCTTCTGGGAAGCGTTCATGGCCGGTTCGAACAGCATCCGCAATGACGACTGCTACCGCGGCGGCAGAGACGTCTGCGCGTGGCAGCGACCGCAATACGAAGACAACGTCGCTCCCTACTTCGGCGGCTACAACTCCTCCGAAGACAACGTCGCCCCCTACTTCGGCGGATACACCGGCGGTGGCGGCGGTGGCGGAGGTGGCGGAGGAAGGCCGCCGCGGTACCGACCCCCGCACGGACCTGGCGGACCCGGCCGTACCCGACCCAAGCCGGTCGCACCGCCGGCTCCGCCGCCGCCCCCGCAGAACCGCTACATCGGTGGTAGCCCGCCCCCGGCACCGAGCCTCGCCGCACCTTTGGCAGCCGCAACCGCGATCGCCGGTACCGCGGCAACCGCCGCCGCCACAACGGTGACCGTCACAGGGCAGGCGCTCCTCGATACGCTCGCCCTTGCCCTCTTTGCTCCGGTGATCGCTGGTTCGCCAGACCCAAGGCTGGAGGAGAAGCCGGGCGGAAACAACAAGTGGCGGAATCGGACAGATGGGCAATGTGATGACGGGCCAGGAAGGAGTGACAATGGTCATCAAATATACCTTCCGCGAGAACGCTATTTTGACAACTTTTCCGGGCAGGAAGAATGCCGGGCGACAGGCGTCTACGGAATTCTGGACGAGAAGGACCTGACGACTGCGGCCCACCCGGGGCCGGGGACCTCCACGAAGCAACGACTGCGCCCTCCCGGGTACAATGAAATCAATTCGCAACCTGGCCAAAGGGCGAACAACGGGCACCTGATACCGAACCTGGGCGGTGGGTCAGGAAAAGACCTCAGGAACCTGGTACCTCAATACGAGTGGGTCAACTCCCCGTACATTCGCGACACGATCGAGGACGACATCCGAGGCGGCCTAGAGGCCGGCAAGCGAGTAACCGTCTCCATCGTCCCGCACTACGACAGGGCAGGGACCGGAATTCCGACGAGAATTGAGTACAAGTACTCAGTTGTCGGAAGCGGGGAATGGAAGCACTGCACCGTGTACAACACTCCTGACAAAACCGCCACCACGACAGGGACAGCAAATTGCCCGCAGAAGAAGTAGGATCGGCCAACGGGATCGACTATCTACGGAAAACAATGGCAGTCCTCGGCGAGCCAAGGAACGTCTTCGCGGGCCACAATGCCTGGCAGTCCGTCGAGGATGAAATGGGAGTGGCACTGCCGTACGACTACAAGCATTTGGTAGACGCGTACGGCCCCGTTCAATTGAACGGGCACCTCTACCTGGAGCACCCGGCGAACACTTTCTATCCACTCGGGAAGTGGATCTCCGACACCATCGACACGCTTCGCGATATCGAACAAGACAGAGAGATCAGTGGAGCTCGCCACCTGGGACCGGTATTCGGTAGAAAGTACGACCTGATTCCACTCACTCACACAGATAGGGGCGAATACGCGTTCTTGGATCTGGCAATCGATGGAGGTCAAACCAGAATCCTCACCTGTGACCGCGATGAGACAGATTTGCATGAACATCGCATGATGTTCTCAGAATGGCTGTACAGGTATCTGGAAGGACAGGAGATGTTCAGTCCCGGGCACAGCGACTACTACCCCGGGCCCCTCCTCCTCGAAAGCCTCCCGACCGGCATGAACGACATCCATTCCGAATGGTACGGGCCAGACCGAGGCAACTGAGGAGAGTCGCAAAACATTGAGCGCTCAAGGGGGCGTACTCGGGAGTCCCGAGTACGCCCCCTTGAGCATGTAACCCTTTACCGTTTGACTCCAAGGCGTCAGTGAGGATTTTCAGCGTTGACGCTCCAGAGTGAGGACGGCGGCGATGGCCGTCATGCGGTCGGGGCTGCAGCGGGCTTTGCGAAAGATGCGCCAGGACTAGAGCGACCATGGCCGAGCGGCCCCGATGTCGAATACTTCAAGTTCCGCCTTCCGCTCGAGCCAGGCCCGCGAACTTGATGATCACGGCAGTGCCTCGTTCTGGTGGGCCGTTTCTGGCTCACCCCCTTTGTGAGGCTCCACGCACAACTGGTGGCCGATGGTCTCCGTGGAGCACCGGCCATCAGACCAGCCCGCAACCGCCACCGACAACGCCGACTTGCCCGGGTCAGGAGCATGGGCACGAAAGTCAGCCGCGGGCCTCTCACTCAGGCACTCGTCCGCCCAGTCCCGCTCTGCCACTCGCCGTCCCCCTCCTCAGCCTCGACGCCCTTCGCCTGGCAGTCGCTGCACAGCCTCGGACGGCAACGCGATTCCGGCTTCGGGTAGCCCTTAGAGGTCATCTCGTTTGGGTCGCTGGGGCATTCGGTGGTCGCCTGTGGCTGTCGTGGCGGAAGGGTTACATGCCGCGGTCCTGCCCGCTCCACGGTTCTGGCCGTTCGTCGGCGGTCATCGGAAGTCGGCACAGCTGTACCGGGCCGGGGTAGAAGGCGGAGGAGTTGGGGCCGGCCATGTCTTCACCGATGAGATAGCGGTAGAGCCACTCGGCGAAGTTCATGTCGTACCGTGCCCAGCCGCCTTCGCCGTCTTCGACCAGGAACCAAGGGGCCGTGTCGTCCGCGGCCATGAGGAAGATCGTCTCGCCTCGGTCGGTGCTGGCGATCGGCCACAGTCCGTTGCGGGTGCCGAAGCTCAGCTCCGTGAGTCCGAACAGCACACGGGGATCTTCGTCGGCGTCAAGGTCGAGTTCATCCCAGGGCACGTCGTTCCAGGCCCGGACCGTGTCCGTGATCCACTGGTTCAGGTTCCATCGCTCGGTTGCGGGATGGTGCAGGTACAGGTGTCCGTTGAGGTGGATGGGAGCGTATGCGTCCACGAGGGCCTGGTAGTCGGTCGGCAGCCGGATGCCGAATTGTGCGTGGAGCCGGTCCCAGGCGGTGGGTTCCGCATAGCGGTTCTGGGCCGGGCCGAGCATCGCCATGGTGGCGGCCAGGTAGTCGGTCATGGCGTTCCTCGTTGTGTGTGCCGCCTGTGCGGGAAGCAAGCCCTCTTGGGGTATTCGGGGTATGGCATGGATCATCCCAGCCCGGAGGACCAGCCGGTCAGGCGGTCAGGCTGCGGTAGCAGATCAGGGCGGCGGCGATGCCGGCGAACGCCAGGCAGTGTTCGGCCTTGCGCTCGTAGCGACGGTGCAGGCGGCGGCATCCGGACAGCCACGCCACCGTGCGCTCCACGGTCCACGGATGACGGCCCAGTCGCTGGGAGGATTCGATGCCCCGTCGCGCGATGCGCGGTGTGATGTTGCGGGAGCGGAGCCACGTGCGAAGCCGGTCGAAGTCGTATCCCTTGTCACCGTGCAGCTTGGCCGGTCGACGGCGGCGCGGCCCGCGGCGGGACCGGATCGGTGGGATGCCCCGTACCAAGGGCTCCAGCCCCTGGCTGTCATGGGTGTTCGCAGCCGAGATTCCGATCGATAGCGGCAGACCGGTCCGCTCGGTGATCAAGTGGATCTTTGATCCCTTCTTGCCGCGATCTACGGGATTCGGACCTGTCAGGTCCCCCCTTTCGTCGCCCGCATGCTCACGGAGTCGATCGCGCACCGGGACCAGTCCAAGGCGCCGCGAGCTCCGAGCTTGTCTAGGACCAGGCGGTGGAGCTTGCCCCACACCCGGGCCCGGCTCCACTCGGTGAACCGGCGGTGCGCGGTCGGCCCGGACGGGCCAAAGCCCGGAGGCAGTTGGCGCCACGTGCAGCCCGTCGTGGCCACGAACACGATGGCCGCCAGCACCTGTCGATCTCCATACCTTCGCCGGCCACCGCCCTGCGGTCGTACTGGAGCAGCTGGAACCACCCGCTGGAACAACTCCCACAACCCATCCGGCACCAGACGCTCCACCATCGCCGTCACGGCCGTCAGCCTAGTAATCAAGCCAGTTGAGACGACCTCTTAGTGACCTTCAAGCAGGCGTCGGTGAACTTCGCCCAGCAGCGGGCGCAGGTGGGTTGGCGGCCCATGCGCTCGGCTGCCTTCTCCTCCACCGAGCGTCGCAAGGGCGCGGTGATGTCGGAATCTCGGTCGCTTGAGTCGCTTCGGTCGCTGCGACCAGGCGGGTCAGAGCGGGAGGGTTATCCCGAGGGCCTGCATCGCGCTGGACGGCGGGCCGCCTTCCGAGCGCTCCGTCTTCCTGCCCTTGGTGCGTGGTTGCAGGGTTGCGGGGTCGATGGCTTCGGCCGGGGCGCTGCTGGCGTAGAGGCCGTCGGGTTCGGTGTCGCGGTCGTGTGGGAGGAGCCAGAAGACGCGGCGGCGGAAGGTGCCGGAGGCGCGGGAGGCTTTGGCGTCGGTGGCGAGGGTGGCGTAGCCGACCATGCGGCCGTCGCGGCGGTAGGCGGGTTTGCCGGTGCGGGTGGGGAGGCGGTCGAGGCTCTGGCGGACGTAGTCGAGGCGGGTGATGTCCTCGAGCCAGACGATCCCGGTCTCGTGCTTGAGATCGTTCTCGCTGATCAGGGAACTCATGCCGTCTCCTCGTGGGCGAGCAGTCCGATGCCAGGGTAGTACTTCCTCGAATTCGACAAGATCATCTCTTTCGGGGAGGCGAGGCCGAGTAGTTCGCGGGCGCGGGCGGCGAAGGTGCGGTTGCTCATGGGGATACAGCCTTCGCTCTGGCACCAGCCGCAGTAGGCGTCGTAGAGGGTTTTCTGTTCGGTACGTGCGTCGGGGTTGAGGAGGCATGCCTCGTCGAAGAAGCGGCCGGTGTGGTCTTCGGTCTCGGCGTAGGCGTAGGCCTTGGTGGCGATGCGGACCTTGTCGGGGCCGGTGAGGTCTTTCTCGCCTGCGAGGTAGCGGCGGGCGCCGTCGATGAGCCAGTTGAGGATGCCGGGGCCTTCCTCGGCGACGAGGATGTCGGCGAGGTTGTCGATGCGGCGGTCGTCGGCGACGGTGTAGCCGTCTCCGACGACGACGATGTCGAGCCGGTCGGCGATGGGGCCGTTGTCGACCACCTTGGCCACCTCGCCGTCGGCGACCGCCTCGGTCGCCGTCAGGCGGGAGGCCGGCTGGTTCCGGCTCCCCGGCGGCACATGCGTGTGGCCGGATCCGGCGAGCGTCCCGTGTTCCGGCCCGGGTATCTCGACCTCGACCCCGGCCGTGGGGGGTGCCGTCGGGTCCGCAGCGGTGCTGCCGGGTGCGGCGGCGAGGACGGCCGCGAGGGCGATGGCCACTCCGGTCGCCATGGCTCCGCGTCGTGGGCTCGGCGACTGTGCCCTGGAGACCGGTGAACTGGTCGACGCGGGCCATCACTTCCAGGCCGCCGAGCGGCTCCTCGCCGAGCAACCGCTGCCCCGCCGCGCACGCGCGATCCGGGGCCGTGCCGTCGCACACCTCCTGGCGGGGGAGCTGCGTTACGCCTGCTACCTGCTCGAATCCACCATCGACGAGCTCGGCGCGAGCGGCCTGGCCGACCCCGAGGCGCTGGTCATCCTGTACGCAGCGGTGATCGGCCCGTACATCGACATGGGTGCACACACCCGTGCCGCGCACGCCGCCGAGCTCGCCCTGGCGCTGGCTCCGCAGGTCGACGATCCGGCGCTGGTGGCGGGCATGCACCGGCAGGTGGCTCGCACCTTCCTCGCCGAGGGGCGCACGGCCGACGCCGACGCCTCACTGGCCAAGGCGCAGGCGATCTACCAGCAGCTGAGCCTGTGCACCGATCTCGCGCACTGCCACTGGATGCGCGGATACGTTCAGGCTCAGAAGGGCGAACTGGCTTCGGCTGAAAAGGAGTTGCGAGCCGCCCGGGACATGTTGAATGCCAAGCGCGCGGCTCTGTTCACCGCGCAGGTGGAGGTGGAGTTGGCCGATGTCCTCCGGCGGCTCGGACGGCACGACGAGGCGTCGGACCTGCTCTCTGCATTTCTGGAACTGGGTGACCGGCACGGGGCGGTGCACGCGGGGGGTGCTCACAGGCTGCTCGGGCTGATCGCCGAGGAGCGGGGGGACAGCGAGACCGCCGAGGAGCACTACGTCATGGCGCTCGGACTGCTGGAGCGCAGCGGTGCGAGCGGCGACCTCGCCGATCTGTGCCGTCTGCTGGGCGACCTTCTGCGCCGCGGCGGCCGCACCGAGGCCGCGCTGGACGCGTACCGTACGGGGCTGGGCCATCGCTCGCCCCCCGGCACGACGACGCTGGGGCCGGCTCCGACGGCACTGGCGTTCCCGCGGCACTGAACGAGCAGCCGACAGTGTCCTTCCGGCATGGTCCGGATCCCGGTTTCGCGACACAACCAATCGCGCCGGTGGAGGGCCCGGTACTGCTCCATGCCCGCTGAGGGATCACCGAGGCGCGACCGGCACACCCGTCAGCTCGTACACGCGGAAGGACGGGTCGGGCCCACGCCGGACGGGTAGCCGATCGAGAACGATCGGGCCGGCATCCGGAGCCTGAAGGGGCAGCCCCGGCGCATCGGCATCGCGGCGGTCCATGCCGTGGAGGAGGTCGATGTCGAGGCGGGGAACTGCTCCTACGGAGATCTGTTCGGCGGTCACCGTCACCGTCACCGTCGCGGGCGAGGTCTCGAGCGAAACCAGGAAGCGGCCTTGAGGTCGACGCCCATGATGTTCTCGCTGATGTCGCAGAGGCGGGCGGGCTCATCCGCATCACGATCCCGGTTCCCGCGCACCTCGCCAACTGCCTGCGCACGCTGCGCACGCTGCGCATGCTCCACGTCTTCGCGGACGGGGCGTGCCGCCGAGCGCTGAGTCGACACCGGACGCCCTTCACCACCGTGAGGCGGTCAGGGACCGGCTCGCAGAGCTCCTCGATCTGATCGTCAAACGGTGAGCATGGCCTGTAGTCGGGCCGGACAGCGGCCGCGAGTGCCGTGGCCACCGGTGTGAGGCCCGGACCGGTGGATGCACGCCTGGTCAGGAGCGCCCTTGGCCCTCAGCTCGAGACCGCCTCGGCCCAGCCGCGGTTGACGGTCTCTCTTGCCTTCGCCCTCTGCGCCTCCGTCGGAAACGTCGGCGTGCCCTCGACCGTCGGCAGTTTCTCGGCGGCGGCCTTGTCGAGGGTGCCGTCCTTCTCCATGGCGTCCATGAGGACGGGGCGTGCATAGGCGCCGAGCCGGAGGTTCTGGCCCTCCGGGCTGAAGACGTACTCCTGCCACAGACGTGCCGCCGCGGGGTGCGGAGCGTCTTTGTTCACCGCGTTCGCGTAGTACTGAGCGAAGCTGCCGTCGAAGGGGATGGCGGTCCGCCAGTCGACGTCCGTGCCATTCTCGCGGAATTCGTCGGCGTAGCCGAGATTGAGGAAGTCCCAGTCGATGCTGATCGGGGTCTGGCCCTTCGCGATCGTGGCCGGGGTGGATTCGACCGGGATGAAGTTGCCGTTCTTGCTGAGCTCGGCGAAGAAGTCGATGCCGGGCTGGACGTCGTCGAAGGAACCCCGGTTCGCCAGGGCCGCCGCGTAGACCCCGGCGAAGGCGGAGCCGGACTTGGTGGGGTTGCCGTCGAGCGCGACCTTGCCCTTGTACTCGGGCTTGCGCAGGTCGGCGAAGGTCGCGGGGCAGGTCTTGACGCGCTTGGCGTCACAGCCGATCGAGATGTAACCGCCGTAGCTGTTGTACCAGCGGGCCCGGTCGTCCTTCTGTTCCTTGGGGATCTTGTCGTACGCGGCGACCTTGTACGGAGCGAGCAGGCCCTGACGTGCCGCGGACTGCGCGAACGAGCCCCCCACGTCGATCACATCGGGGGCGCGGCCTCCGGCCCTGTGCTCCTTCAGGGCGTTGATCTCGTCCTGGCTGGTACCTTCCGGGTTCTCCACTGTGACCCTGATCCCGTACTTCTTCTCGAAGCCGTCGATCATTGCGCCGTAGTTGGCCCAGTCGCTCGGGAGCGCGATCGTGTGGAGCGAGCCTTCCTTCTTGGCCGCTGTGGTCAGTGCTGCCATGCCGCCGGCGTCCGCGGCGGAGGTGGCCACCGCGGGTGCTCTGGGCGCGGTGGGCTTGTCTCCGCAGGCGCTGAGGGGCGCCGCGAGGAGCAGGCAGGCGGCGACGAAGGCTGTCCGGAGACGAGGTGCCGGCACAAAGGCTCCATAACGGGCGGTCGCGTACTGATCGATCCCAGCGTACGTTCGGCGGCCTCGGCAGCGCAGTCCCAGACTGCGGTGTCCGCTGTCTTCCCCGCGGCTGCCGTACCGGCGCGTTCTCAGAACCCCTCGTCGTCCCACCCGGCCAGGAGCGCCTCCCCGAGATCCATCGCGGGCGGTGCGGCCCCGTCGAGGAGGGCCTGCTCACTCCAGATGATCTTGCCGCGGGCGGTGTAGCGGGTGCCCCAGCGCTCGGCGAACTGCGCGACGAGGAACAGGCCGCGGCCGCCCTCGTCGGTGGCCTCGGCCCGGCGCAGGTGCGGGGAGGTGCTGGACCCGTCGGAGACCTCGCAAATCAGGCTGCGGTCGTACAGCAGCCTCACCCGGATGGGCTCGGTGCCGTAGCGGATGGCGTTGGTTATCAGTTCGCTGAGGATGAGTTCCGTGGTGAAGGCGAGCTCCTCCAGGCCCCAGTCCGCCAGTCGGCGGGCGCAGGCGTTGCGCACCGGGGACACCGCCGCAGGGTCGGGGCGCACGTCCCACTCGGCGATCCGAGCGGGGTCCAGTCGGCGGGTGCGGGCCACCAGCAGCGCGACGTCGTCGCTGGGCCTGGTGGGCAGCATCGCGTCGATCACCGCGGTGCAGGTTTCCTCCGGGGTGCGGGCGGGCCCGGCCAGGGCGGCGCGCAGCGCTGCCAGGCCCGCGTCCGGATCGCGGTCGCGGCTCTCGATCAGCCCGTCGGTGAAGAGTGCCAGCCGGGAGCCTTCGGGCAGGGTGACCGTCATGGTCTCCATGGGCAGGCCCTCGCCCAGGCCCAGCGGCGGGGAGACGGGCACCTCGGGGAAGGACACGGTTCCGTCGGGGCGGACCAGAGCGGGGCCCGGATGCCCGGCGGTGGCGGCCGTCACCTGCCCCGAGACGGGATCGTAGATGGCGCACAGGCAGGTGGCTCCGGTGATCCCCTGCCACTCCTGCTCGTCGGTGTCGATGTGGGCGACCAGCTCGTCCAGGTGGCTCAGGAGTTCGTCCGGAGGCAGGTCGAGGGTGGAGAAGTTGTACACGGCGGTGCGCAGACGGCCCATGGTGGCGGCTGCGTGGAGCCCGTGGCCGACGACGTCGCCGACCACCAGGGCCACCCGGGTGCCGGGCAGCGGGATGACATCGAACCAGTCACCACTCACACCGGCCTGGGCAGCCAGATAGCGGTGCGCGACCTCGACGGCGGACTGCTCCGGTACGCCCCGGGGCAGCAGGCTGCGCTGCAGGGTCACGGCCATGGTGTGCTCGCGGGTGTAGCGGCGGGCATTGTCGACGGCCAGTGCAGCCCGGGCGGTCAGCTCCTCGGCGAAGGACACGTCCTCCTCGTCGAACGGCGGGGAGTCCTGCCCCCGCCAGTAGCCGGCCATCCCCAGCACCACGCCCCGGGCCCGCAGGGGCACGGCGATCAAGGAGTGGATGCCGCGGTCCAGGATCTGCAGTGCGTTGGCCGGGTCCTGGATCCGCCAGCCGTGGGTGACGCGCAGGTCCGCCTCCAGGACCGCACGGCCGTCGGCCAGCCGAGCCGCCATGGGGCTGGTGGGAACGAACCGGATCAGCTCGCCGACAGGGGAGAGCGGGTGGTCGCCCTGAAGGCCGACGGCGGCGGTGCGGCGCATCTCGGTGCTCCCTTCGGCCGGCTCCTCACCGTGCAGCACCGGGTCCAGCAGGTCGACCGTGACCACGTCGGCGAACCGCGGGACCGCCACCTTTGCCAGTTCCTCCGCAGTGTGCTCGACGTTCAGCGTCGTTCCCACCCGCACTCCCGCGTCGTAGAGCAGCTTCAGCCGCTCGCGGGCCACCTCTGCCCTGCCGGAGAGTGCCCGCAGCTCGGTGGTGTCCCGCAGCGTGACGACGGTCCCGGCCTGCCCGTAGGGGGCGGTGGGCCGGATGTTCACCGACAGCAGCCGATCGGCCGCCATGTGCAGCTCGTCGGTCGCGGAACGGCCCGATGCGATCGGCTCGGCGATTCCCTCCTCCAGACCCAGGTCCGTGACGGGGAGGCCTTCGGCGTCCACGGGCAGACGCAGCAGCCGCCGCGCCTCGTCATTGGCCAGCAGCAGTCGTCCGCCGCCGCCGATGATCAGCACGCCCTCTCGCACCGCGTGCAGCACCGCGTTGTGGTGCTCGTACATCCTCGTCATCTCGGCCGGTCCCAGGCCATGGGTCCGGCGCAGCAGCCGACGGCTCACCAGAGCGGTTCCGCCCGCGGACAGGGCGAGCACCGCGGCTGCACTGCCGAGGACGACCGGCAGCTGCCGGTTCACCATGCTCTGCACGTTCTGGACCGTGACCGGGGAGGAGACGATGGCGATGACGCGGCCGTCGGAGTCCTTGACGGGGACCACCGATACCACGGACTGTCCCAGGGACCCTTTGAAGGTCTCGGTGAAGGACTGGCCGGCCGCCGCCTTGGAGAAGGGGCCGACGACGTGCTTCCCGATCTGCCGTGGGTCGCTGTGGGCGAGGGTGATCCCGGAGAGTGTGTACACGTTGATGCCGTCGACCCCGGCGATCTTCCGGGCCGCCTCGGCGCTCGGCTGTAGCACTGCGCTCGGATGGGGGCTGCGGAGGGCCGCGACGATTCCCGGAGATTCCGCGAACGTTCCGGCGGCGGCGAGCGTACGGTGCCGGGCGTCCACCATGCCGGCGCTTCCGGCTTGCACCACGAGCGCCACCACCGCGGCAGCGACGAGCAGCACGACGACGGCCAGCTGCAGGAGGAACACCTCGCCGGCCACGCTGCGCACGCTCAGAAGGGAGGACAGACGCTGCGGCCGGCGCGCCCCTCCCTTGGGGGGCTGGGCGTGCTCCTGACGCTCCTGGTGGCTTCCCGAGCGGGGACGCCGCGAGGGAGAGGAAGAGCTCGTGGCCGAGCCGAGCAGCCGACGTCGGACGCGTCCAAGGAGGTCGCTCATACTTTATTTTCTAACCTCTGTGGGCCGTCGGCAGTGGGGAGCGACGGTCGCCGAGCCGGCGATCCGGGTCCTCTCCGCAGAGCGAGGGGTGAGGTGGCGCGGCGCGCGGGGGTGCGGGCGGGACCCGGGCCGCCGCAGCGCTGATGTGGATCCCCCGCCCACACGCCGTGCAGGAAGTCATGCTGGTTCAGGGAAGTGGAGGGGGGGACGGGACGAGCGCTACGACGTGCCGCCCGCGCCGGTTCCGGCCTGCTGCGCTGAGCCGGCCACCGGCGGCCGGGGGCGTTTCTCTCGGCTCAGTCTTCTCCACGGCGCACTTCGCGCCGCGGAATGCCCGGGGTGTCCGGATAATGGATGGAACGGCGAGTGGAAGGGGACATCTCGTGCCATCGGCGCGGCCGGGGGGCGAGGAGACCCACGGCCCGTTCTGGTCCGAGCCGGGGACGCTGCTGGAGCACGTGCCCGTGGCCGTCTTCGGCCTCGATGACAGAGACCTCGTCTGTTACTGGGGGCCCGGCGCGCGGGACCTCTTCGGATATGACGTCACCGCCGTCCTGTCGAAGCCCGGCGCCGTTCTCTTCGCCGACGGCCCCCCGGGTGCCCCCGATCCGTGCTCCCGGCTGACCGAGCGAGGCCGGACCCAGGGTTACTGGAGGCGGCGGCTGCCGGCCCGGCATCGTGACAGCACCGTCTTCGACTGCGGCTTCCGGGCCTTCTCCGTGACCGGATCGGGCGGACCTCCGGTGGTGATGGTCCTGGCGAGCCGCAGCGACGAGCTCGATCGGGTCAAGACCAACCTCGCCTTCCTCGACGCGCTCTTCGAGACGTGCCCCATCGGTCTGGTCATGCTCGACCAAGACCTCCGGTACGTCCACCTCAACCAGGCGCTCGCCGACATGGACGGTCTGCCGATCGAGGCCCACCTCGGGCGGCGCATGGATGAAATCATGATCATGTCCGACGGCGGTGAGTACCAGCGCATGCTCCGCGGCGTCGCCCTGGGCGGAGCACCGGTCGTGGGGACCCTGGTGGGCACGCGTCCGCGGGGGCATCCGGACCGTGATCAGGTGCGGTCGGTGAGTTTCTTCCCCCTGAGCCAGGCGGTCGGCTCGCGCCCCGGAGTGGGCGGGCTGATGCTGGACGTGACCGACCGGGAACAGGCCATCCTGGAAGCCACCGCCAGCCGTCGACGGCTGGCTCTGCTGGCCGGGGCCTCCACTCGCATCGGGACCACCCTGGACGTGAACGTCACCGCCCAGGAGCTGGTCGACGCTTCAATGCCGGACTTCTGCGACGGCGCCGTGGTCGAAGTCGTGGAGCGGATGGACGAGGCAGAGGACTTTGACCCGGCGCGACCGCTGTTCACCCGCAGGATCGCCTCCGGGACGATCCTGCCCCCTCCGGCCACCGAACTCGTGAGCGGGGTGGAGACGGTGCGGTATCCGCCCGGCTCCCTCATCCACGACATGCTGAGGACCGGTCGCGCCATCTCCGCCGTGGTGAACGAGGAGCTCCTGGCCCGGACCGTCCTCATCGAGTCACGCTCACGGCTCTTCGCCGAGAGTGGGTTGACCGGCGTCCTCGTTGCCCCGCTCATCGCCAGGGGCACGGTCCAGGGAATCGCCATGTTCGGCCGGTCCGCGGGCCGGCCGGCCTTCACCCGGGACGATGTCAGCCTGGCCGGTGAGCTCGCCTCACGGGCTGCGATCTGCCTGGACAACGCCCGTCTGTACAGCCGCGTCCAGGACATCGCCCTCACCCTGCAGCGGGCGTTGTTGCCCAGCGCGTTGGCGACCAGCCCGTACGTGGACGTGGCCCACCGGTACGTACCCGGCAGTCGGATCACCGAGGTCGGCGGAGACTGGTACGACGTGATCAGCCTGTCCGACGGCCGAGTCGCCCTGGTGGTGGGCGACGTGATGGGGCACGGTGTGTCGGCCGCCGCCGCCATGGGCCACCTTCGTATCACCGCCAAGGCTCTGGCCAGGCACGACAGCGAACCCGACGACCTCCTCACCGAGCTCGACGCATGCGCCCAGGAGGCCGGCATCGAGCTGGCGACGTGCCTGTACATCGTCTACGACCCGAAGAGCGGAGGAGCCCGCATCGCCAGCGCCGGCCACCCTCCGCCCCTGGTACTCCGGCCGGACGGCACAGTGGAGACCATCGACGACGTCCTGGGAGTCCCTCTCGGCGTCGGCGGCTGTCCTTTCCGGGCGATCGAGATCGAACTCCCCGGGAACGCGAGTCTCGCCCTGTATACCGACGGCCTCATCGAGAAACGAGGTGCGGACCTCGAGGTCGGTCTGAACGCATTGCGCGCCGAACTGGGCGGGCCCCCAGGCCCGTTGGAAGCAATGGCGGACCGCATCCTCGCGAGCATGCTGCCCGCCCAGCCGGCCGACGACGCGGTTCTGGTCCTCGCCCGCGTCCGCCGCGCCCGTTGAGGAGGCGTCGAGTCCGTTGTGTCTTGGCCGCTACTGGTACGCGGCCGGCGGGAGGCGGCCTGCCGCAGGTCATGGCGGACGGTGACCACGTCAGCCGGGTGGCTGTCGCGCGTACCGATCGCAGACGAAGGTGGCCAGTTCCTCGTCCGGTCCCCAGGCGGACTCGGCCTCCCGCAGGCCGCGTTCGGCCCACTCCAGAGGCCTCGATCATGCGGCCCGCCGCCTCCAGCTCCCTGGCGATCAAGAGGTGGGCGTGGCCGTTCGGGGCGAGGCCCGCAGTGTGGATCGTGGCCGGCGCGTCCACGCTGCCGCCGTCCGCCTGCAGGAGACGTTCCGTGAGGGACTTCTCCGCCCCCCTGGGGCTGGCCCGCCAGGCGGCCACCACCAAGGGGTGGGCCCGGGCCATGCCCGGCTCACCCAGCACCTACCGGTAGTCGAACAGGTCCGTGTCCGTGGCGTCGTTGGCGTCGTCCAGCAGGTGGCTCAAGAGCCACCCGGCGGTCTCCACCGGATCGGGCCGGGCGGTTCAGGCAGGCCCTCCGGGTGGGCCTCGGCCAGGCCGTCCGAGTCGTCGCTCTCCCCGTACGTCCCTCCCTAGGCGAGGAAAACGAGAGGCGCCTGACGGGCAAAAGCCCAGGTCAGGCGCCTCTTTTCGTGTCCCTAGAAGAAGCCGAGCTTCTTCGGGGAGTAGCTCCCCAGCAGATTCTTCGAGTGCTGGTGGTACACGCCTTGCGTGGCCGCTGACCTGCGGAAACGGCCACGATTCGGCCAAGCTGCAGGCCGCTGGTCCGCGTATGGCCCGGATCTTGGTCGGCACGGGGTGGACCCCTGACCGATGGCCCGTGGCGGCGGCGAGCCGGCACACAAACGAGGGGCGTGCTTCTGTGCCAGAACCCGATTTCATGGCAGAGCCAATGTCGGCCAGGCCGATGGCGCGATAGCGCTCGCGCCCCCCGGGGGGGGCGTTCGATCGGGGCAGCAGGCGCGTGTTGCCACCACCACCGCTGATCGCGCCGATGCCGTCGAAGGTGCGTCCGCTGCTGTTGCCGTCCACGCTGATCGCGGTTCCCGCGGCGGCGCGTGCCTGGCTCGCTGCCTGGCCACCGAGTGTGGTGACCGTGAGGAGCAGGCTGGCGAGGATGGCTGCCCGTCTGAGCAGTCCGCCGTTCGGACCGAGGGGTTTGCGCATGGTGCTTTCCCTTATGGATCGTGCCGGTGACGTTTCGGGGACGAGGTACCGGAGCCGGGTGGGCGCCGTGTGCAGGGGCCCATCAGGCGACATCGGTTCGTGCGAGAAGTGACAGCAGGCGTGCCACCTCCTCGGCGACCGCGTCACGCGCGCGGCCGAGGTACGTGCGGGGGTCCACGGCCTCGGGATGCGCGGCCAGGTGGTCCCGTACGGAACGGGTGAAGAGCGCGTTGAGGTGGGTGGAGATGTTCACCTTGCCGGACTCGACCGCCTTGGCGAGATCCGTGTCTCCGACCCCGGAGGAGCCGTGCAGCACGAGCGGTACGTCGACGGCCTCGCGCAGGCGTCCTATGAGCGCGAAGTCGAGGGCCGCGTCACGGGTGCGCATGGCGTGCGAGCTGCCCACGGCCACGGCCAGGGCGTCGACGGTCGTGACCTCCACGAACGCCCGGGCCTCCTTCGGGTCGGTGCGGGCGCCGGGCGCATGCGCACCGTCCTTGCCGCCCACCTCGCCCAACTCGGCCTCCACCCACACACCCTGGCGTCGGCAGGAGGAGGTGACGGCGGCGGTGGCGGCGAGGTTCTCCGAGTACGAAGACTTGGAGGCGTCGAACATCACGGACGTGAAGCCGAGTTCGACTGCTTCCCGGACCAGGGACGCGGGGGACGCGGACTCGGCGTGGTCCAGGTGCACGGCGACGGGAACCCGCGCCGCTCGGGCGGCTGCGAGAGCCGCGCTTCCGATGACGGCGAGGGAGCCGTGGTACCGGGCGGTGTTCTCGCTGATCTGCAGGATGACGGGCAGTCCCGCGCTCTCCGCGCCGGCGACGATGGCCTCGGCGTGCTCGACCTGCACGACGTTGAACGCGCCGACGCCCGTGCCCGCGGTGCGGGCGGGGCGGATGATGTCGTCAGTCGGGGTGAGGGGCATGGATCTTCTCCACTGATACGTCGGTACGGATGCTCCGGTAGAGGTCCGCGTCGACCTCACCGGCTACGGGACAGGGCACGGCCGCGGCCGAGAGGGCGACGGCCTCGCGGACCAGCTCCGGCCAGCCGGCGCCGTCGACGAGACCGGCGGCGAGCGCGGCGACGCAGGCGTCCCCAGCGCCGGTGGGATTGCCGGTCAGCTGCCGCGGGGGAGCGGCACGCCAGATCCCCCCGGGGAGTGACGGCGAGCAGACCGTTGGGCCCGGCGGACGCCACGACCGCCTTCGCCCCGAGCGCCCGCAGCTCGGTCGCCCCGCCGATCACGTCGTTCCAGCCGGTCACTTCGGCCATCTCCGCCGCGTTGGGCTTGATCACGTCCGGCTCGGCGGCCAGGGCCTCCAGGAGGGCCGGGCCGCTGGTGTCGAGGATCGTGGCCGCGCCCGAGCGCGAGGACAGTCGGATGAGCTGCGCGTACGCGTTGGAGGGAAGCCCGGGCGGGAGACTGCCGGACAGGACGACCACCCGGGCGGAGCGGACGAACCGGTCGAACCGAGAGGTGAATTCGGTCCACGTGGTGAGGTCCACCTGGGGGCCGGACTCGTTGAACACCGTCGCGTCGCCGTCCTCGTGGCTGACGACGGTCAGGGTGCGCCGGGAGTCGAGGCCCATGTCCACTAGTTCGTCGCGGAGCCTGGCGGCACGCAGGTCCTTCCGTATGAGTTCGCCCCTCCGACCGCCGACGAGACCGGTGACCAGCGCGGGCCGGCCCAGCGCGGAGAGGACCCGGGCGACGTTGATCCCCTTGCCCCCGGCGCGGGCGTGGGAGGCGAGGACGCGGTGCGAGCCGTGGGGCCTCAGGGCGGCGACTTCGTACGTGACGTCAAGGGCCGCGTTGAGGGTGACGGTCAGGATCACGAGGTCCGCACCCCGTCCTCCTCGGACACTGCCGGCCGGCCGGTCGCCTCCCAGGCGGACAGGCCCGCACCCAGGCATCCGGACCTGTCGCCCAGAGCCGCGCGGACCAGCAGAGGCCGCCGTTGGAAGGTGAGCGCCTCGTCGAGGCGGGCCCGCAGCGGCCGGAGCAGGAGCTCACCCGCCTCGGCGAGGCCACCACCGATGACGATGAGCTCAGGAGCCAGCATCGTGGTGGCTGTCGCCAAGGCGGTGGCCAGCGCCGCGACGGCCCGGTCCCAGACGGTCCGCGCGTCGGCGTCGCCCCGCGATACGCGGTCGGCGACCTCTGCCGATCCGTCGATGGGGCGGCCGCACCGTGCGGCGTACCCCTCCTGAATGGCCGCGGCGGACGCCACGGTCTCCAGGCACCCCCGGCTGCCGCAGGCGCACTGCCTGCCGCCCGGCTCGACGACGACATGGCCGAGTTCCCCCACGTACCCGTCGGCGTGCAGGAGCCGCCCATCGCAGATCACGGCGGCGGAGACGCCGGTGCCGACGGGAACGAACAGCGTGTTCCGCGAACCACGGGCCGCGCCGATCGTGTTCTCCGCGAGCGCCCCCGCGCGGACGTCGTGCCCGAGGGTGACGGGAAGTCTGCAGGCGTCCTGGAGCCGGGCGGCGAGCGGGAGGTCGCGCCAGCCGATGTTGACGGAGTGGACCGCCCGTTGTCGCTGGTCGTCCACGATTCGGGGGACGAACCCACTTCCGCCTGCGCGGAGAGCACGAGACCGGGTCGGTGGCGAGTTCGCCGGTGACCGACCCACCTCCGCCTGCGCGGAGAGCACTGGGCCTGCTGCTGCATGGCCATGATGCGCACCGACCCACCTCCGCCTGCGCGGAGAGCACGGCGAAGAGGGCGAGACCTGGTCGCGGGCGTCGACCCACCTCCGCCTGCGCGGAGAGCACGTCCTGCGGGCCGTTAGGGGACCTGACGAGGCCGACCCACCTCCGCCTGCGCGGAGAGCACGAAGACCGCCCGCTTGATAGAGCGGTAGAAGGCGACCCACTCCGCCTGCGCGGAGAGCGCGATGGCGAGTCGGCCGCCGGAACTCAGGTGGGTTCCGGCGACCCACCTCCGCCTGCGCGGAGAGCACGACCAGGCACGACGAGCGACCTGACGGAGAACCGACCCACCTCCGCCTGCGCGGAGAGCACCGGCCCGACTCGCTGCGTATGTCGCACAGCCGCGACCCACCTCCGCCTGCGCGGAGAGCACCGGCCCGACTCGCTGCGTATGTCGCACAGCCGCGACCCACCTCCGCCTGCGCGGAGAGCACATGACCCTGCCGTCAAGAACATCGACTCGCGCCGACCCACCTGCGCCTGCGCGGAGAGCACCCGTGGGTCACTCGGTTTTCGCGCCGACACCTCGACCCACCTCCGCCTGCGCGGAGAGCACAAGACGCACCTGACCACGCAACAGGTCTGGGACGACCCACCTCCGCCTGCGCGGAGAGCACGAGGACGCGATGAGCCATGTGGGGCTGTCAGTCGACCCACCTCCGCCTGCGCGGAGAGCACCTTCCTGACCTGCCATTCTAAAAGGGCTTTTCCATTTCTTGACTCTTCTTCTCGAAGGCCATCAGTGTGAGCCCGTCGAAGTCGATGGGTGAGCGCCGTCGGCTGCCGGCGGTCCGGAGGGTGAAGCCTTGTTCGTTGGTGGCGGGATAGGCGAGGACAGCAGCGCCGTCGGCGGTGCAGGCGGTGACGGAGGTCCAGAGTTCGTCGCGGACGCGGGCGGAGACGGTGCCGATGTACAGCTCGGGTGTGACTTCGAGGAGCCAGCGGGTGAGGGCGCCGCGGAGGTGGGCGGGTACGGCCGTGGCGGAGATGACGATCATCGAGGGCATGGTGGTGGGGTTCTCACGCGGGGCGTGGTCAGGGGCCGGGGGTGTGGTTGGTGCCGCCGGGGACGGTTCCGGTGAGGGGTCCCAGAGGTCTACGAGTTGCTCTTCGGGGTCAGGGATGTTGGTGGGGTGACCGGGTGCGAGGAGGGTTTGGATGTCGGTGACGATGCGGGGGAGCAGTTTGAACAGTCGCAGGCCGTCGCGGAAGGAGCGGCGGGCTGTGGCTTCGGGGTCGGGTGAATTGTGGAGGGAGAAGGCGAGCGGGATGGTGAGGTCGGCTTTATAGAGGTCGGCGATGTCGTAGACGAAGGCTTGCTGGTTGCCGTTGTGGACGAAGCCCAGGGCGGGGGAGCAGCCGAGGGCGAGGATCGCGGCGTGGACGATGCCGTACAGGCAGGTGTTGGCGGAGGACAGGGCGAGGTTGACGGGGTCCTGGGTGTCCCAGGAGTCCGGGTCGTAGGCGCGGCGGAAGCGGCCGATCTTGTATTGGCGGGCGAGGAGTTGGTAGAGGGCTTGACGCGTTGTCCCTCGAAGCCGCGGAGTTGGTTGAAGTTGGCGCCGGCGGGGACGGTGCCGGGGCCGAAGCGTTTTTCGTACATGGCGGTGGCGACGGCGAGTCGTCGGGTGTCGTCGGCCCAGGCGCGTGTCTGGTGTTCCAGCCAGGTGGTGGTGAGGGAGTCGGGCAGGGTGGCGGCGTAGCAGCGGACGCCGCCGGCGCCGGTGATCAGGACTGTGGTTCCGTGGCGGGCGAAGGTGGCCAGTGCGCGGGCGGTGATGGAGGTGCCGGTGCCCAGGAGGACGCAGGAGAGGGCGGCGGTGGGGAGGTAGACGGTTTCGGTGCCGCGTCGTTCGCTGGTGACTTCGGCGCACACTCCAGTGTCGTCCTGGTGGATGCGGACGATGTCGAGGTAGAGGAAGGAGAGGGAGTCCGCGACGCGGGGGAGCATGGCGACGGTGGGTGAGGCAAGGCGACGCCGCCCGTGGGAACGGGCGGCGTTCGGTGCAGGGTTGGAAGTGGTCACTGGGGCCCTCGGGCGGGGGCAATGGTGAGCAGGCCGCATCCGTAGGCTTTTCCGCGTCCGATGCCTTCGGTGATTTTCGTGCGGAGCAGTTCGGGGTTTTCGATGGTGGCGGTGCCGTCGAAGCGGGTGCGGGCGTGGCGGACGAGGACGTGGGTGGTGGTTGTGCCGCGCTTGCCGTGGCGCCCGCTGGCGGCGTCGAGGGAGGTGGATTCGATGGTGTGGGGGGTGAGTCCGGCGGCCTGTGCCTGTCCTTCCCACCAGGTGTCGGCCGCTGTGCCGTGGAGGGGGACGACGGCGGGGAGGTTGTAGTGGGCGCGGGTGGTGTGTCCGGGGCGGCGGACGGCGTTGGCGATGCAGCGGTAACGGACGGTGAGGCCGGGGCGCAGGGCATCGAGGAGGGCGTCGAGGGGGCGGGAGAGGGAGGTCCCGTAGTTCTCGGGGAGTCGGGCCAGGTCGGGCTGGTGGGTGCTTTGCATCAGCAGGTGCAGGCCGTGGGGGGTGTCCTCGGCGCGGAAGAGCACGTTGAACCGGGCTCGCGGGTCAGGCCCGGCGTCCGGGGGGAAGAGTGCCATGAGGCGCTGGTGGAGGGCGAGGCCCATGCGGGTGCCGGCGGTGTCGTTGCGGGCCTGGGCCGAGCGCGGGTCGGGGGCGATACGGGTGAGCCAGACGGTCACGGACGGTTTCCTTCCATGGTTTCCGGCAGGTGGCGGGACAGGTAGGTGTTCAGGGCGTCGAGCTGCTTGGTGCCCAGGCCCGCGTACTGCCCGGCGGGCAGGTGCAGGGAGCGCCGGTAGAGGGGGCGGGCCCGGTAGGTGCGGCGCGTGGTGTGGAAGGTGAGGGGTTCGTCGGTGGCCTGGCCCGAGGGATGGGCGCCGTCGCTCGCGTCGGCGGTGAGCAGGTTCTCGGGGATGGGCAGGGTGTGCAGGGGTCGGTCGGAGAGGAACTCGATGCCGGAGGGTGCCGGGGCGGTCGCGGCCAGGGGGAGGCGGACCAGGTGGTGCAGTGCGTCGGCGGTGCGGGCCACAAGGAGGGGGCCTTCTGGCGGGCAGGAGCGGCGGCCGAGGTAAAGCGGCCACCGCGGGAAACGCAGGGCGTTTTCGCAGCGCGCGAGTAGGTCGTGGTGGTCGGTGTGCTCCGCCTGTGTGCTGCCTGGGGTGGGGGGTGCGGTGAGGGCGATGGTGAAGGCCGCGTCGGCGAGGTAGTGGCGGTGGCTGAGCAGTGTGGTGGTCTCGCCGCTGCGTTTTTTACCCTCGGCGGTGGTGACGGTGGCTTTGGCGGGCAGGCCGCCGCCGACGGTGTGCAGGTCGCGCAGGCGCACGCCGGGCCGGTCGGCCCGTACGGTCAGCGACAGGCGGGTCAGGTCGGTGATGGACTGGCCGCGGCGGCGGCCCAGGGCTGCGGCCAGCAGTCCGATGACCCCGGAGCGGGTGGGGAAGGCGGCAGTGTCGCGGTCGGTGAAGTGGCTGTGCTCGCCCCAGGACTGCAGGGGAGCGGTCAGCCGCAGCAGCAGGCCGGGCTCGGGCAGGGCGGGGCTGCTCATGCGCTGGTTCCGGCCGGTGCGGGGGTGAGGGCGTTGGCCAGGGTGGTCTCCAGGAGCTCGTCGAGGGAGCCGTAGCGGATGCCGAGGCCCGGCAGGTCTTTGGAGTTGGTGCTGAGGAAGCCGGAGGTGAGGATCCGGCCGTTGCCGAGCATGGTGTTGGCCGCTTGGGCGTAGGCGCTGAGGTGGTCGGCGGAGGGCTCGGCGAAACCGCTGGTTTCGGTGGCGCGGACCGGCTTTTCGAAGGCTGCCGCGTAGGAGACGGGACGGTCGGTGCGTACGGAGAGGTGGATCAGGCTGGGCAGGGTGTGCGGCGCGGTGGAGTTCTTCTTGGCGTGCGGCACCGATTCGATGAAGGCGGACAGGAAAGCGCTGGTGAGCTCGCGCAGCGCGTCCGGCTCGTGGCCGATGTTCGCCGCCAGGTCGCGCAGGTCGATGGTGGCGAACCGGTAGAAGGTGCCGGCGCTGTACTCGGCGTGTCCCATGTGGCCGCTGCCGGTGCTGTCCTTCCAGGCTGCGGTGATGTCGTCGACCGCGCTGAAGTAGTCCACCTCGACGTCGGTGGTGTGGGTGGTCAGGGCGTGGGCGACCTGGACGGCGCCGTCGACGCCGGCTTCGTCGACCTCGGCGAGCATCCGGCCGAAGAGGTTGATGACTCCGTTGCGGGAGCGCAGGACCGTCTCGATGCGGTCCTTGGGCAGCACGCTCTTGTCCGCGGGCTTCTTGATGTCCTTGGCCGCCTCCAGCAGCGGGCGGAACTCTTCGGCGAGGTCGGCGAGGTCGCCGACGGCCGTCTCGGGGACGTAGACCATGGCGTTGGTCAGGACCTTGTTGGGGATGATCTCCTTGTCCTTGTTCTTGGCCAGTTCGAACTTGATGCTGCTGCCCGCCGCGAGGTGTCCGCCGGCCCGCAGCGCCAGATCGGCCGGCCACCCCCGCTCCTGCAGTTCGCGCGCGACCCGCTCGCCGATGCGCCGGGTGCGCAGGGCGGCCTGTCCGATGTGCGTCTGGAAGTCCTCGCGGGCCGCGCGCTTCCAGCACTGGCTGCTGACCCGCGTGCGCAACGTGCCTCCGTACTGCACGGTCTTGACGGCGTTCGCGTCATCCCGGTTCAGATTCGAGAACGGGACAGGGTGAAGGACGTGGATGTCGATGAAGCGGGCGGTGTTCGGTGCCATGACTGGTCGCATTCTGTGGTGAGGGTGGTGTGGAGGAGAGGGCGGGCTGTGGAACAGCCCGGCGAGAGGCGGTTACGGCGCGTTGTTCAGGAGGGCGTTCTCGTCCTCCTGGTCGCTCTTGTCGCGCTGGTCTTCGTTGGTTTTGCGGTAGTAGTCCTGGAGCCAGCGGCGGCTGATGCGTCCTGAGAACGCCGGCCAGGCGATCAGGTCCTCCATCAGCCGGACCCAGTCGACATCGATGCCGGTCTGCCTCAGGTGGCGCACGGTGGCCGGCAGGTGGCGGTGCAGCCCGGCGGCGCTCTGCCGGGTCAGCAGGTGCAGCCGAGCCTCGGCGTTGGAGATGCGCATCTCGCGTTCACGCCCGGGGCCCTCGACGACAGCCTGCGCGAGGCAGTGGCCCAGACTCCGGCCCCAGCGCTCGGACCATGTGTCCTCGTCCTCGCCCGCCGGGGCCGAGCCGGGGCCATCTGCCGCAGGGGGCGTAGGGACGGCTTCCTCGGCGGGTTCGTCCTCGGCCGTGAACGTGTGCCGCGGTCGGTCGGCGATCATCGACGCGATCAGGTAGAAGGCGCGCTCTTCCGTCTCGGGCACAGGGCGGTGGCGGGGAAGCCAGGGCGCCACGATCCGGTGCATCGGGCGCACATGGTCCAGGTCCCGGCGCAGACCCGCGCGCAGCGCGCTGCGGGTGCCGGGGTTGCGGCACGCGTCCGTGATCCATGCGACGTACTTGTGCAGGTGCTCTCGGCGAAGGCTGGCAGCCGTGCGCGGTGACTGGGTGGTCATACGGACACTCCCTGATCCGATCCGGTGGGCTCGAGGCGGGAACCGGCCGCGATGCCGCTTCCTGCGCCCTTGTTGGTGGGCCGGCCCCCGTACAGCTCGATACGGGCCTCGGCCACGGCTCTGGCACCGCGCGCATGGGACCCGAGGGGTGCGGTGACCGTGTCGTAGCTGCGTTCTGCCAGGGCGAGGAACGCCTTGCGCGTCGCTTTTCGGTCCAGGCCCGCATCGAGCGAGGCCGAGGAGCGGTCGAGCCGGCGGTAGCGCGACCAGAATTCCGTCTCCGCCTGCGGCCAGTAGCGGGCGCCGGCCTCGGCGGACCAGGTGGAGTGCTCGGCCTTGGGGTCGTCAACGTAGAGAGACCAGGCTTTGCGCACCGCGCGCTCCAGCCTGTGGCCGTATAGCTCACCGAGTTGGCGCAGCCGGCCCACCGCGGCTTCGGTGCGCGGGGCGTCTTCCTCCACCCGCCCCAGCAGGGGAGGGGTGGACCCTTCGACGAACTGCCGGTCCTTGGCCTGGCCCTCCTGCTCGAACCCCAGCGCCCTTACCCGCAAGGTCTCCGCGACCTCGAAGGCGGTGTCGAACACCTTCGGCCGTCGCGGTTGTGCCGGCCCGCCCGCCTCGTACAGCAGCAGGGCGTCCACATCACGCCACAGCCCCCGACGTGAGTCCGCGGGCCGCGGGTAGCGGTTGCCCTGCTGGCTGATCTGCCAGATCAGATAGGCGTCGTCCCGGGGGATGCGCTCGCCGCGATACGACCATGTGATGAACGCGTCCGCCACCGTATCCGGTCGTTCCTCGTCTGCCACGAGCAGCAGGGCATGTGAGGAGCAGGCCGTGAGTAGCGCCAGCGGGCCGGTTCGGTCGGTGGGCGGCCTCTCGGGATCGGGCAGTTCCTCCCACTCCCACGGACACAGATCGACCTCACGGCGGACCGTGGCCTCCGGCGGGGTGAGCCCTGCCAGGAGGGTCTGGAAGAGGTTCTCGCCCTCGGGGTGGTAGGACAGCGCGGTCCTCAGCGGACCGGCGGTGGCGCTGGCACTCTTCACACCCCCCACGTCACGGGCCGAGCATCTGCCGGAGGGCCCGTAGAAGTGCCAGACCAGCAGATTGAGAACGGCCTCGGACACCGTCGGGAGAGTGGGGGCCAGTGGGCTGACGTGGGTGAACCAGGAGTGGTTGTTGCCCGCGGGCCGGGTCACGATCAGCTTGTTCACGCCCGCGGTATTGCCGGCGTCGCACTGCTCCGCCAGGCGCGGGTCCTGCATCCAGGGCCGTCCCCCTTCGCCGTCGAAGACGAAGAAGCGGTGTCCCCAGGTGGCGAAGTACTCCTCGATCGCCTCGGCGGGAAGCCGTCCCGCCTCGACCACGTCCATGCGGCGCTCACCCCAGTCGCCGGGACCGCTTTCGTCGAGCCGGGTGACCCGCGCGGTCAGGGCGTACAGGATGCGCAGCAGAGCCGAGTGCGCGGGCGGTTCGGCGACCGCGAGCCCCGTGATGTCTTGGCTGCGCAGCAGCAGCTCACGAAAGCCCAGCATCCGGGGGAGAGGCTCGGAGGTACTGCTGCGCGCGTGCGGCGCCCAGATGACCGGGAAGAGCGGTGCTTCTGCTGTGCTGTGCGAACGTGCGGGCATCAATGCCTCTCAGGAGTCACAATGCGATGGGGTCTTCGTGCAGACGGAGGTGACTCGCCTGCCGCCACTGGGGCAATCGGGTCAGCCCACCCCCGTGCCCGCGCAAGCGGGCGTACCGCCCGACAGGGGACGCCACCCTTCGGCCCGTCGGGGGGATGCGTGCCTTGCTGGATGAATCTCACCAAGCCTGCTGCTACTGGGGGAGCGCTTTGCCGGTAGCTGGCTTCAATGGATCTCAAGGCCTACTGATGAGACGGAAAATGATCGTTTCCCGTGACGCCCGCGCCAGCTCGTACTGTCCGGTTCGCGGTTCACGGCCACCAGAACGAGCCCGCGAAGAACCGCCTGCTTCTCCCAGCCGGCGGGATGAGGAATGCCTTCGCCCTCAGGCAGCCACGCCCCGGGGACGGGAGCGACCCGGGACATGATCGAGCCCAGTTCCTCGCGCGTGGGCGTCGATCTGCGCGCCAAGGCGGACAGGCTCAGCGTGCCCTCCTCGTCGAGCGTCAACTCCCCATCGGGCTGGGTGTACAGCAGCAGCACGCGACCGGTGTCCGCTCCCAGTCGGGTCGTCAGCAGCTCCTCGGTCACACCGTCCTGGAGTGCGCTGAGCCTGCCGAGGTCTCCTTCGACATCATGCGGCGCGCAGATCGTCGCCATCCGGGCCAGGTGCGACTCGGCCGTCTCCTTCGCGGCGCGTTCCAGATCCATCCGCGCCAGTTCCTGCTTCACCGCCGCATCCAGACCTTCGACGAAGTCCGCCGCGTACACGGCGTCGACCAGCCGCTGCACATCGCCGGGAACCTCGATCCCGCCCGCCTGCTCCCGGCGCAGTAGCTCCGCGGTGCGAACAAGCAGCCCGTGGTCGTACACCGCGCCCCAGACCGGCGGAACCTTCGTGCGGCCCTCACTGTCTACCGGCTCCAGGACCACCAGCTTGGGACGCTCCTCCGCCTGCGCCCAGGAAGGCCGCCCCTTCGGCCCCCGCCGGTGCCGCCGGCCCCGGCCCACCCGTTGCAACAGCTGGGCGAGCGGAGCGAGATCACTGATGACGAGATCGAAGTCGAAATCCAGCGACTGCTCCACCACTTGGGTCGCCACCAGAATCGATCCCGCCCGCACCCCGATCTCCTCGCCCGCGGCGGGCTTACCGTACGCCTTCTCGCAGTCCCTGCTGATCCGTCGGCGCTCCCGGGCCTGGTAACGCGAGTGCAGAATCCGAAGCCCACCCTTTCGCCGGTCCAGTTCGGGAAACGCCGCACACAAGTCCCGGTAGGTCGCCTGGGCTTCAGCGACAGTCGTACAGCACACCAGAGCGGTCCCACCCTCGTCCGCCACCTGCCGCAACTGCGCCCGCAGCCGTTCGCGCCTCCCGCCCCTGCGGACAGCCGAATCCGGAGCGTCCAGGCTGTCCCAACTCACACCCCGGACCTCGACGTCCACGGTCCGAGCCCGCTCAGTCAGCGTCGCACGCGGCGTGGACACCCGGCCGCTCGCCGCGTCCGCGAACAGCCAGCCCGGGTAGCACGGCCTCACCTCCGCCGGCTCCAGGAAACCGGCGCCCCGCCGGTAGGCGTTCACCAGCGAACCCACCGTGGAACCCGTCAGAGTCGCCGACAGCAGCACCACCGGAGCACCGAACGCCCCGAGCCACTCGAGCAACCGGGTCATCAGGCTGTGCATCCACGGTCCGTACGCATGGGCCTCGTCGATCACCAGGACCTTGTCCGACACACCCAGCAGGCGCAGCACGTTGTACCGCAGTGGAAGCACACCGGCCAGCACCTGATCGATCGTCCCCGCTCCCAGCGGCGCGAGAAGGCCGCGCTTCGGCCCCCGCAGCCAGGTTCCGGCAGCGGTCGCCGTGCTTTGCTCCGCAACCACCGCACCCCCACCCGCTGCCGCCGAACCGGTGCCGGTAGAAGTATCGTTGGCGGGCCCGAGCCAGGCCATGGAGTGCAAAAGCGTCAGCGCACGCTCCCCGTACAATGCCTGATCGGCAAAAGCGGCCACCCGAGGAAACATGCCGTCCGCCGTCGCCATCGTCGGCAACGCGAAATACAGCCCGCGCGCCCCCGCCACCCGCCCGAGCACCGCAGCCGCATACAGTGCGGCCTCGGTCTTTCCGTCACCGGTGGGGGCAGTGACCAGCAGCAGACCGGAACCCCGCGTTCCCGCCAGCCCGGGAAGGTGCTCCACCAAGTCCCGTTGCAAGGGATTGGGGGAGAACGGGAACATCCCCTCGAACTGCTGGAGAGCGAAATCCGCCCGGCCCAGCTGTGCGGCCCTCACTACGCCGGGAGCGGCATAAGACGCCCTGGCCCAGTGCTCGTCCAGCGCCCGGGGCGTCGCCTTCCACCCTGCCGCAGGCAGAAGCGGCTTGATCCAGTCGGCCTGGCTCGCCAGCCAGTCCGCCACCACGATCAGACCGGCAACGACAACGGAGAGTTCAGCCGACAGCCCACCTTTCGGCAAGGCCACCGCCCCCACCACCCGCCGCAGCTCGCTGAAGTGCTGACGGCGCTGATCGGCCCAACCTTGCTCGCCGAGACCTGGTGCATGGACACTCCCGGCACTCAGCTTCCGCTTCAACAACGGCTTACCGAACACGCCGTGATGACCACCGAGCAACTGGGCCACCTGATGACTCACCGCTCGCCGCATCCGATTGAGGTCACCCGGGTAACCGATCTCGTCCAGGAGCGAGGTCACCGCCCAGTGCGTCGCCACCTCATGCCGGAAAGCGGTCTCGTGCTCGGCCCCCGGAACGGCGAAGTACACTGACTCCTTCCGCACGGCCGCGAAAGCCGCAGGCACCTGAGCCTGAAAAGGCGGAGTGATCTTCCCGAGATCGTGCAGGCCCGCCCAGAACGACAGGACCTGCCGAGCCTCCGGCTCGGACAGCTGCACGGCATCCGCGATACGTGCCCGGGTCCGGGAACTCAGCACCACATCCCACAGCACGCCGAACACAGCCGCCGCATCCAGCAGATGGCAGATGACCGGGTAAGGGCGCTCCAAGCCGCGTTCCTTACCCCACAGACGGCAGTCGGGGCCGGCGGCACATGCGGAGACGACATCAAGTTCTGTCACGACACCACAGGTATCAGGTGCCACTGACAACACCCCGATCTGCAAGCCCTCGTGGTGCGACGCCTGCCTCGGCGCACTGCAGCAGGGCGTACTGCTCCGGCTGATGTCCCGTAGGCTTCGCCGTTGTGACCAGGCTTGTGGAGGCAGACATGCTGGCGTTCCTTTCGAAAGAAAAGAATCGTCAAGAAACGGCAAAGCCCTCTTAGAATGCCTGCTCAGGAAGGTGCTCTCCGCGCAGGCGGAGGTGGGTCGCTGGGCTCAATGCCGCTGAGCCGGGAGTGCTCGTGCTCTCCGCGCAGGCGGAGGTGGGTCGCGGGCGGAGGTGTTGGTGGACAGCGCAAGGCCGTGCTCTCCGCGCAGGCGGAGGTGGGTCGGATTCGAACCTCTGAAGACCCCGTCGGGTCAGGTGCTCTCCGCGCAGGCGGAGGTGGGTCGCTGGGCTCAATGCCGCTGAGCCGGGAGTGCTCGTGCTCTCCGCGCAGGCGGAGGTGGGTCGGATCCCGTGGAGATCATCATCAAGGGCGCGACGTGCTCTCCGCGCAGGCGGAGGTGGGTCGGCGGTGACGGCGTAGATGTCGAGGCCGACCGGGTGCTCTCCGCGCAGGCGGAGGTGGGTCGGACTTCCACTCCCGCTCCACCGCCGTCGGCCCGTGCTCTCCGCGCAGGCGGAGGTGGGTCGGCGACTTCGTCTGCGACAACACCAAGGACGACGTGCTCTCCGCGCAGGCGGAGGTGGGTAGCGTGAGGACGAGTTCGCGCATGACGTCCAGCTGTGCTCTCCGCGCTGGCGGAGGTGGGTCGGTCCAGCGGTCGACGATGACGTAGCGCATCGTGTGCTCTCCGCGCAGGCGGAGGTGGGTCGTTCGAGGTCGCCGGGATCTGGGAGGCATGTTTGTGCTCTCCGCGCAGGCGGAGGTGGGTCGATGTCGGTGTGCGTCTCGCGGTCGTGGTCGGAGTGCTCTCCGCGCAGGCGGAGGTGGGTCGCCCGCGTCATCGACCGCGGTGTCACCGAGGATGTGCTCTCCGCGCAGGCGGAGGTGGGTCGGCATCGAGGAGCACGCCCGCGAGGTCGAGGTCGTGCTCTCCGCGCAGGCGGAGGTGGGTCGAGCGCGGGTTGTCCCTCCACGGATTCCAGGGCGTGCTCTCCGCGCAGGCGGAGGTGGGTCGGCGAAGGCGAGCAGGCCAAGGCCCGGGCGGAGTGCTCTCCGCGCAGGCGGAGGTGGGTCGCTCATCGGCGAGGGCGGCGGAGATCGGAACATGTGCTCTCCGCACAGGCGGAGGTGGGTCGATCGTGGCCGGTGCCATCACTGCCGACAAGCTGTGCTCTCCGCGCAGGCGGAGGTGGGTCCCTCTGAGGGGCCCGCAGGTCGGTGCGGGCCCCGTGCTCTCCGCGCAGGCGGAGGTGGGTCGACGTCCAGGCCCCAGGTGAGGCCCCACGACTCGTGCTCTCCGCGCAGGCGGAGGTGGGTCGACCACACAGAAACAGGAAGAGCCCCGCGGCTCGTGCTCTCCGCGCAGGCGGAGGTGGGTCGACCTGAGGCCCGGCTGTCCGCCCCAGCCACCCGTGCTCTCCGCGCAGGCGGAGGTGGGTCCCGGCGTACGACCGCGTGCAGCTGACCTCGTACGTGCTCTCCGCGCAGGCGGAGGTGGGTCGCAGTACCGCACACAGGGCCTCAACGCCCTGGTGTGCTCTCGGCGCAGGCGGAGGTGGGTCGGGAGACGGAATCCACAATCAGCGGGACGGGGCGTGCTCTCCGCGCAGGCGGAGGTGGGTCGACCGTTTACGACATGCAGCGCAAGCTACGTCGGTGCTCTCCGCGCAGGCGGAGGTGGGTCGGTGCTGGCGCCGCTGATGGAGAAGGTCGAGGTGTGCTCTCCGCGCAGGCGGAGGTGGGTCGTCCGAGGTCATCCGCGAGCTGCTCCGCCTCGCGTGCTCTCCGCGCAGGCGGAGGTGGGTCGGGATTCGAGACTGTGCTGCTCATCGGGGCCTCGCCGGGTCGTGTGCTGGTGCTTGCCCCTCCAGGGTCAGTAGCCCCTGCGGTTGTCGTACCGGCGCAGCCGGGCAGCCGTGGCCTTCTCGGTGCTGCCGAGCGCCGCTGCGATCTCCTCGTCGGCGTACTTCCTGGTGGCCAGGCGGGCCACGTAGGAGCCGTTGAGGTCGACGATCGAGTCCAGCTCGCCGATGATCCGCAGCGCGGTCAGGGGATCGTCGTCCTTGATCTCCTCCAGGCGTTCGCGGAGCTGTGAGAGGAGCCGTGCGATGTCCTCGGGCAGCGGCACCGTTCGGGCGTTCACCTGCCGGGTGTGGTTCTCCCAGTCCTTCTCCGGGCCCGAGGTGTCGTAGAGGTGGGGCTCGCGGTGCGGGACCCGCGTCCAGTCGATCGGGTAGGTCGTCTCGCCGTACCAGCCGCAGGCGCACACGGCGCGCATCCGCTCCGCGAGCGGCGCGCGGCCCTCCCCGGTGTAGAACCACCAGTCGGTGAAGCTGGGGACGTGCCCGCTGCTGCCGAGGTCGATGTACACCGGGCCCGGCACCGTGCCGTCCTCCAGCAGCACCCCGACCTTGCCCACGTGCCCTTCCGCCCCGTCCGGCTCCCACATGATCCGATCTCCCCTTCTGCCGTGTATCGGTCAGGCTGCCGTTGTACGAGGCGACGGCAGTCTCCGGATCCCTCACAGGGGCTGATCCGGTGGGGCGGGCGCAGGCGAATCCGCGCATATTCCACGGGCGAGTGACAAGGCCGCTCCGGCAGGAGGGGCGGCGCAGGTCCTGGCACCAGGGTGTGGCGCCAGGACCCTGAGCAGGCCTCGCGGCAACGAGCCGGCTCTCTCCGGTATCGGCGCCCAGCCGGCGTGGTCCCGCAGGGACGGCCGTTGTGGTTGTCTGTGGGACCAGCGCCCCAATCGAAGGAGTGGCCGATGAGCAGTGTCCCTGTTCCCTTCCAGGTGTACGAGGCGGGAACGTACCTGCACGGCACGAAGGCAGACCTCGCTCCGGGGGATCTGCTGGTTCCCGGATACCCGTCCAACTACGAGGAGGGTCGCGTGTCCCGGAACGTGTACTTCTCCGAGACGTTGGACGCCGCCGTCTGGGGTGCCGAGTTCGCCGCTGGTGACGGCGAGGGGCGGATCTACGTCGTGGAGCCGACCGGTCTCGTGGAAGATGACCCCAACGTCACCGACAAGAAGCTGCCCGGCAACCCGACCCGTTCCTACCGCACGAGCGATCCCGTGCGGATCGTCTCGGAGCTCAAGGGCTGGGTCGGACACTCCCCCGAACAGATCAAGGCCATGCAGGACGGGCTGGCCGAGCTTCGACGCCGCGGCGCCGCCGTCATCCTGGACTGACGCACGTCGGCGCCGCAGGCGGGTCGCACGGGACCGCCGGTGAACCGGCTCCGGTGGTCGAGCCTCCCGGGTGCCTCGGCGAAACGGCCTGGCCGGCTGCCGTCGGTCGGCCGATGTGTCCGATCCCGCGTCATCGGTCGCCGGGCCGGCTCGCCGGCTCCGGGGTGTCCGTCAGGATCTCGGGCTCCAGGCCCTCGGCCGGGGTGGTGAGGGGGGCGGCCGGTATCGCACGCCAGGCCTCGAAGGCGAGGGTTCGTCGCCGTCACCACCGCCAGTCCCAGCAGCCACACCCCGACCACGTCGCTCACGTAGTGCACTCCGAGCGCGGCGCGCGTGTAGCCGACGCCGAGTACCGCCACCGTCGCCAGGAGTCACGGCAGCGGCCGCCAGGCACGCGGATTGGTCCAGCGGGTCCACACCGCCGCGTCCGTGCCGATGACGAACTGCTGCAATGCGCCATCGCTGAAGACGTGCTCGGAGACCGGGTAGCCGCAGTTGATGGTGATACTGCCGAACTTGCAGTTCGACGCTTCCGCCGCCGCAGCGGCCCTGGACACCGAGCGGTACTTCGGCACCCTGGCCGGCAGGCACACGGCGGCAAGCATTCCCGCCACAGCCTGAGGCGAGAACCGAGGTCACCCACGGTCGATGACCCCCGGCTTCTGGCTCCCTGCCCGCCGGCTCGGCGGGCAGGGAGCCAGGCTGCGCCCCAAGCGGGCTTCTGGTGCTACGGAACCGGCTCGTAGCTGACGAGGGCTGCGGGACAGTGCTCGGCCAAACCGAACAGCGCCTGACGTTCGGCTTCGTCCGCGGCAAGATCCCAGCGCAGCTTCGTGGCGACCCAGGTCGCGGCGTAGGCGCAGTGGTAGGAAGTGTCCGAGGGCAGCCACTCGGCCGGATCCTTGTCGGCCTTGGACCTGTTCGAGGCCGCGGTGACAGCGATCAGGGTGTCGGGGCTGTCCTGGTCGTTCGCGTACGCTTCCCGCCGCGCCGGGCTCCAGGGAGTCTGCTCCGAGTCGTACACCTCAGCGAGCGGAACGAAGTGGTCCACGTCGAGGCGGGCCGCGTCGGTGACCACGACGTTGTCGTACTTGCTGAGCCAGGACCCGCCCGTCAGCACGCAGCCGGCCGAGACCTGGGGTGCTTCGACGGCCTCGGCCAGGATGACTTCCTTGCGTGTTATCTGCATTGCTCAACCAGGGCTGAGTCACATGTGTCACAGGTGCTCCTATCAGCTGTGCCTCACTGAAAGTGATGATGGAGGTGAGGCACAAGAACCACTCAGGAGTATTTGATGTTGCGCATGGAACGGGCCGTGTCACCAAGCACGGGCACCGTGACCATGGTCTTGGTCCATGACCAGACCTTCGAGATCCACGAGGAGGCTCGTGACTATTCGCTGAACCTTCAGGCGCGTGGTCGATCACCCCACACGCAACGTAACTATCTGCCGCGGGTGGGGCGGTACTTGAACTGGTGCTCCGAGCGGGGGACCGATTGGACGACGGTGTCGCTGGGAGACCTGGCCCGGTACAAGTTCCACGTCGAGCAGACCCCCGACCGCCGGACTCTACGACTGCCCACGGGGAAGACGGTCAACGCGCACCTCACCTCGGTCTGCGAGTTTCTGCGCTTCTGCGCCGCGCAGGGCCGGATTCCGCAGGAGGTGGCCGATCGGCTGGTGGAGCCCCGTTTCCTTCGGTTCACGCCGGTCGGCTACCACCGTGGTGAGGGCGGTGAACACCAGACGGTCCGGGCTCGGATACTCAAGGCTCCGGAGATCGAGAAGCCGCCGGCGATTCTGTCCGTGGAACAGTCCCAGCAGGTCGTCGAGGCTGCGCGGACGGCACGTGATCGCCTCCTGGTCAGTGTTCTCCTCGCGGGTGGTCTGCGGATCGGCGAGGCCCTGGGTCTGCGGCGCGAGGACATGCACCTGCTGCCCGACGCGGCTCACCTGGGATGTCGTCACCGCGGTCCCCATCTGCATATCCGCCCCCGGCAGGACAACACCAACGGGGCCCGTGCCAAGAGCGGTCGGTCCCGGGTCGTGCCGCTGACCGGGACGGTGGTCCATCGATACCGCGACCACTGGGCGGAACGCGATGAGGCGGCTGGGGCCGCCGGCTCCGACTACGTGTTTGTGAATCTGGTCGGCCAGTACGCCGAACGGCCGATGACGTACTCCAACGCCAAGCAGATCATCGAACGGATCGGGGTCCGCTGTGGATTCCGTGCCCGTCCGCACATGATGCGGCATACCGCCGCGACCCAGTGGATCCGGAACGGTGTCGATCCGGACGTGGTGCAGACCCTTCTGGGCCACGTCTCATCCGCGAGTACGGCCGTCTACCTTCACGCCTCGGACGACGACCTGCGTGCTGCCGTGGAACTGACCGCCGCAGGGGCCGGACGATGAGCGCGGTGCTGGTAGCGGTGCCGCAGCCGCGTCACACGGAGACCCGGGACCTGCCGCACTGGAGCGAATGGCTGGTCGGCCAGCTCGATCCGTACTGGCGGCCCGATGAGTGGGACGGCAAGACGAACGTCTTCACCGGCTCGGTGGACAACCCGCTGACTGCAGCCCACTACTGCCGGGTGGTCCGCTGCACGGCGATGGTGGAGGCGTTCAACTCCTACTGCTCCGCCTGCGAGTACCACCGGCGGAAGAAGAAAATGGAGGACCGGGCGGACTTCGCGGAAACCCACCATCCAGGAGTCCGGTATGCCCGCAAGATCGGAAAGTCGCAGTTCACGCTCGCACCACTGTCGGCGACCGTGCGCACAGAGATCCTCTACGCACTTCAACAGCGCGATCAGATGGAGGTCATTCTGGTTCCGGCTCGCGTCCGGCATCTCACGGCGAAGCTGCCGGCCGGCCTCGGCTCGCTGTTCGATCTCGGTCAGGGATTCCCCGCGTCCCTCGAGAAACTCCAGAGCGCGACGTTCCGAGGCCTGATGGACCAGCTGGTCCGGGCACGGACCGAGCATGAGGGTTCCGACCCGACCGCCGGCGACATCTGGGACTGCCGCCTGGTCGGCCTGCTCGCCGGCAAGGGTCGTGAATACCGGGCCACCTCCGGGACCATCGACTTCACCAGGCTGCGGCAGACATGGCTGCGAGAGGTCGCCAAAGAGTACGGACGGCAGGTGCGGCCGACCGTGATCGAGCTGCGATTCACTGTCCAGGCGGCGTCGATCGCCTCGGCTGCGCTCGTCTCCCGCCCCTGCGGCGACATGCCGGGGAAGCTACAGCTTGCGGACATGAGTACCGTCGTCGACGCCTTTCGCACCGCGGTCAATCCCAAGACCCGGAAGCCCTACGGCGACAAGCACCGCAGGGCACTGCTGGGGCACTGGCGACGATTTCTGGAGCGTGCCCGGCTGCTCGGACTCATGGACGAGGTCCCCGGCGCTTTCGCGCTCTCTCCCGCTTTCCACCAGATAGACGCGCAGGAGGACGCGGAGGACGAGCTCGGCCGGGCGATCCCCGAACACGTCATCGCCCAGCTCGACGAACACCTGCACCTGATCGGCACCAGCTACGAACGCGGCGGGTGGACCAGCAGCGACTACGCGCGGATGTATGCCGCGTACTACCGGATCGTGCGGGACACCGGCCGTCGGCCGGAAGAGGCCGCCCGGCTCAAGCGCGGCTGCGTCAAGCGGGTCGACGGGAAGCCCACCCTTATCTACGACAACCTCAAACGCCGCCGCTACGGGCGCCGGCTGCCCATCACCGAGGCCACAGCCCGTGACATCGAGGCATGGGAGAAGGACCTGTCCGTCCTGCCGGTGCGGGACCGCGGTGAGGATTGGCTCTTCCCCGCCCCTGGCCAAAACCGCACCCTCCGCGGCCACATGTCCGCGCACCATTACTCCTCACATATCTTCCGGACCTGGGTGAACAGGGTTCCCTCCCTCCTTGCCGAAGGCATCGACGACGAGGGCGACCCCGTTCCGCTGGATCGTTCGGAGATCACCGTCTACGGGCTGCGGCACGCTTACGCACAGCGGCATGCCGACGCCGGTGTACCCGTGGACCACCTACGTGAGTTGATGGACCACCGTGAAATCGACACCACCATGGGCTACTTCAAGGTCTCCCTGGAGCGGAAGCGGAAAGCCGTGGAGAGGGTCGCCCCGCTGACCACCGACCGGCACGGAAACTCCCACGGATACAGCGACGTCCTGGCCTACGAGGGTCAGACCGTCGCAGTCCCCTACGGCGGATGCAGCGAACCCAGCAACGTCAAGGCCGGCGGACAGCACTGCCGCATCCGCTTCCAGTGCGCCGGATGCGACTTCTACCGCCCCGACCCCTCCTACCTCCCTGCCCTGGAACAGCAGATCGCCGAACTGCGGGCGGACAAGGAAGCTGCTCTGGCCATGGGTGCTGCCAACTGGGTCATCCGCAACTTCGATGACCAGATCACCGGCTACGACAAGTCGCTGGGCCAGATGCCGGAACACGCTGGAACAGCTTCCCGAACAGGAACGGGCAGCTGTCGAGGAAGCGGCCCGGGAACTGCGCAAGGCCCGGTCGGCCGCCGCGTTCATCTCGCTGGAGAGCCTGAAGATCAGGGGCGGGGCATGAGCGGAACCGCATCGTCCCGCGACGCACGCGTGGCGCGGTTGCGCCAGGCCCGGCAAGCGGACAGCACGGCCAAGTCCGTCCGGACACAGGCCGTTGTCCGGGACATGCTCCAAGCCGGTCAGCGGATCTCCTTCGCCCGTGTTGCCCGGGAAGCCGGCGTATCCACCTGGTTCGTCTATAACCAGCCCGTGGTCAAAGCCGCGGTCCGGGACGCGATGAGCGACCAGGCCCATCACGGGACGGAAGCGGCAGCGGCACCCCGATCTGAGCGGACAACCCCCGCCAGCCTGCACGTCGACCTCGCGTTCGCCCGCGAACAGATCCAGGATTTGAAGCGGGAGCGTGACGGGCTCAAGCGCCGGGTCCAGCTCGCCCTTGGCGCGGAAATCGACAACGTGGCCCGAGCCGATTTGGTCAGCCGGATTCAGGACCTGGAACACCGCAACCGGGTCCTCGCCACCGACCTCTCCGAAGCCAGAGCCCGGGCCGAACGGCTTGCGGAACAACATCGGGAGGCGGAAGAAACCGTCGCATCGCTGCGGCTCGCCCTTCGAAAGGCGATACGCCCAGTCCGCTGATCTGCTGATCCATAACATCCGGTGAGGGCGCCCTGTCCGAAGGCGGGACATCCTCACCGGCATCGGTAGAGACCCCGTTCAGATCGTCGGGTGACCATGATCGACCCGGTGGCACAGGTGTCGGCGTATTGGGTACAGACGAACGTGCCCGGCACCGGACCGTCAGTCGATCCGCCGGGAAGGCAGTCCCGCTTTGGTACGCCAGTGGTCGGCGTCGTGAGGATCGGCCAGCCAGCCGACCAGGCGTTCGGCACCGACCCGGAATGCACCGGGCAACGAGGTCTTCTCTCCGACCACGAGCCTGAGGGCGTCGACATCGTGGGTGGCGTGGTCGGTCTCGCACCAGCAGGCCACGTTCACCGCTGCATCGACTGCAAGGTGGCCCGGATCGATCCATACCACCTGAAGCAGGAACTCCAGCTGATCGCCTCCCCCGGAGTGCTCCATAACATCCAGCCCGAGGACGACCGGCGTGCCCGGCTGCATGCCTGGGAAGACGGCGTGTTCCAGGACCCACTCCCATTCCGCCGTGGCTCTGCCTGCACGAGCCGTGTCGACCATTCCGGCCGCCTCATGCAAGGAGTCCGCATCTGCAGGCGTCAGGAGAGGAAAGAGCACGGTTAAAGGGACGTTGTCGAAGGCACCTCTCATCATGAGGCGATCATCCCTGGCTCCGACTCGCATCACGAGCTCTGGCTGGCTCTCCCGCATAAGAAGGCCCACGGCCGGGGGCGGTCGGCCAGCGGGCACCTTCATCCGTACCTGGTTGGGCACGCCGACGAGTAAGCCGACAGCAGGAGGAGGCACGTTCGTCCAGGGCATTGCTCTGCTGGACGATTCTCCATCTCCCGCACCCTTGTGACTCACATGCCTCAGGAGCTACGGAAGCGCTAAAGTGCCCATGCACCAGCAACGTTGTGTCCTACCCCCGACGAGCGATGCAGATAATCCTTGTGTTGCACCCGTCGGAAGGGTTGAGGCCCTTGTTCCAGTGCTTGTACAGGGTCCGGCTGTACCCCTCGCGATGCTCGGCCGCGACGGGGATCTGCTCGATCCTTCGAACAGCGGCAGCAGTACCCGGGCCGACGGGCCCGGGGCGGCCCGGTGCGGCTGCGGCGCAGGAGTGACGTCGGCGGCGGCCGGCAGGGGCGTTGCGAGGACGGGAAGGGCGGCGAGTGCGAGGGCGGGCAGGGCGCGCCGCATCAGATGGGTGATCATGCCCCGCGTTGTAGCTGTTCAAGCCGACGTGCTGCGTCGGGCGCTGGACGCCCTGTGTCGCAAGTTGGACGGTAAGGAGGCTGCGGCCAAGACGGCGCGGCGCAAGCGGGCTGCGTTCAACGAAGTGCTCAACACGGCAGTGGAAAAAGGTTATTTCGCGGAGAACCCCCTCAACGGTCTTCGGTGGAACGCTCCGGCGGTCAACGAGGAGGTTGACCCGGCTGCCGTTCCCAATCCGGCCCAGGTTGCCCGACTGCTTGCGGCGGTTGCTCAGCAGCCCGGGCGCGGCCCTCATATGGAGGCGTTCTTCGGGTGCATGTACTACGCGGCGATGCGGCCGGCGGAGGTCATTCACCTCCGGCTCGAGCAGTGCCATCTGCCCGAGACCGGGTGGGGCATGCTCAACCTGTCGGGCGGTGTCGTCACCGCCGGCAAGGGCTGGACGGATGACGGCGCCGTGCATGAGGTGCACTCACTCAAGCGCCGCGCGGCTACAGCCACTCGGCAGGTACCCATTCCGCCGCGGTTCGTGGGTGTCCTCCGTGCACACATCGACCGCTTCGGCGTGGCACCGGACGGCCGGTTGTTTCGGAACCAGGCTGGCAACTACGTGGATCCGGCGGCCTATGGCACGACGTGGGCGCGGGCACGGGAGTACGTACTGACACGCATGGAGCTCGCTTCCGGTCTGGCCAAGCGGCCCTACGATCTCCGGCACGCAGGCATCTCGTTCTGGTTGTACTCCGGGGTGGACCCGGCGGAATGCGCTCGTCGCGCGGGCCAGAGTATCGAGGTCCTGTTCCGTCACTACGCCAAGTTCCTGGATGGCGTCCGGGAGCGGGCCAACCGCCTCATCGAGCAGTCCATGGAGGAGTGGGAGCGCGTCAGTCGGGGCGAGGCGCCTGGGGGGTGAGCCGGGGTTTTGGTCCGTGACTGGTCCGGAAGAGCTGGTCAGGAGCGGGATACCGGTGGGATGAACTGGGAGTTTCGGTACAAACGCGACCCCTCCCTCGGCAAGGGAAACGAGAGGCGCCTGACGGGCGAAAGCCCAGGTCAGGCGCCTCTTTTCGTGCTCCTAGAAGAAGCCGAGCTTCTTCGGCGAGTAGCTGACCAGGAGGTTCTTGGTCTGCTGGCGGTCCAGCACTGTTCTGCACTTGACCAGTGGAACGGGCGTGCATTGAGGCTTTTCGAAACGCGACGGTCTAGCGAACGGTCGGGGCCTTGGCGGTGGGTGAGGCATGGCCGCGCTGTCGGTCTGCGACATGGTGCCCTTCATGCCGTGATTTTTGAGTTGTAGCGATGCGGTGCGTACGCGAGTTGCGGGGGAACGTCGTGGGCCGCACGGACGAGGAGATCCGCGTGGCGCGGGAGGAATGGATGACGGGCACCCGCTTCGGCGAGGTGAAGGGCTGCAACGGCGCCCGGCTGAACGCCCCGGATGTCCCGCCGACCCAGTTGAAGGCGCGGGGTTGGGTGCGCTGCCCCGGGTCGCGTGGATCTGCGTCTTGCTCGTTTGCGCGGTGGTGTTCCACGCCGACAACTGCGCGGAGGATGAGCGTCTTCAACACGGTGATCGTGGCCGGCATGGTTGCGGCGCTGGACCGCGGGCAGCGCGCCTGACAGGTGCCGTTGATCCCCGGACGGCGGGGCGGTGACCCGGATCAGCCGAGCTCCGCGGGTGATCCGGCCACCGCCCCTCCTTCTCAGGGGATGAGGACGAGGCGGATCGGGTCTCCGATCTTCTTCTCCAGCCGGGCGACGGCGTCCGCGGCTTCGGCCAAGGGGACGTGGGCGCTGACGGAGGGGCCGAGGTCGATCCGCCCGGCCGCGGCCAGTCCGACGAGCTGTTCCACGTGCTCCGGCTCGGAGCCGTAGTGTCCGCGGATCTGTCGGACGTTGAAGCAGAAGTCGATGCTGTCGGCGACGGTGATCGGCTCCGGGGTGAGGCCGGCGAGCACCAGGACGCCGTTGGGGCCGAGGGCGGCGGTGGCCTGGGCGCGGGCCGCTCCGACGCCGGCGAAGTCGAAGGCGACGTCGATGCCGCGGCCCGCCGTGGCCTCGCGCACCGACTCGGCGAAGTCTCCGGCCATGGGGTCGAGTGCGTGGTCGGCTCCGAAGAGGAGGGCGCGCTCGCGGGCGGAGGGCAGCGGGTCGACGGCGATGACGGGGGCGGCGCCGACCAGGCGGGCGAGCCGGATGCCGTGGGCGCCGAGACCTCCGGCTCCCCAGATGCCGACCGCCTGCGCTGGGCGGACGGCGCCGGTGTCCACGATCGCGGCGTACGGGGTGGAGACGGCGTCGGGGATGATTGCGGCCTGGTCGAACGGCAGGTGGTCCGGGATGGGGAGCAGGGTGTCCTCCCGGGCGAGGGCGTACTGTGCCCAGCCGCCGTCGTAGTCCACCCCGCGAGTTCGGGGCTGGCGGCAGAGCGCGTGGCGCAGGCAGTCGGCGCAGTCGCCGCACGCCTGCCCGGCCTGGAGCACGACCCGCCGGCCGGGTGTCCAGTCGCCCTTCACGCCGGGGCCGACGGTGTGGACGACGCCGGCCACCTCGTGGCCGGGAGTGATGACGCCGGAGTCCTTGACGGCGTCCACGGGGTAGAAGGGGCTCAGGCTGCCGTCGATCAGATGAATGTCGGACAGGCAGACGCCGGCCGCCCGCACCTCGACGAGGATCTCGCCAGGTCCGGGAACCGGGATCGGGACCTCCTCGACGGCGAAGGTACGGGTGTCCAGGCGCAGCCGTCCGGCCAGCATGGTGTTCATGCGGAAACCTCGATGTGCTCGGTGAGAAGTGCGCACGCAGCTCATGCGCTCGACATGGTCGAATGACCATGTCGCTCAACCGTGTCGAGTGACAAGGTCGCCTGTCAAGCCGCTTCCAGCGGACGTTCTTTGAGGTCGACAGGTTGCGTCAAGGGACTGTGTCGCTCGATACAGTCGGCCGACATGTTCACCTGACACAGTCGTGTGTAAGTTGATCGGCGACTGCTGGAGTGCAACGAAAGGCACGCTCATGACTCAGGTGTCCGTCGGTGCGGCGCGGGCGATCCCCGAGCGCCCCCCGCTGCCCCTCGTAGGCCACGCGTTCAACGTTCCAGCGGGCGCGGACTTCCTGGCCTACCTGCTGAAGGAGTTCAGGGAATTCGGGCCCGTGTACCGGCTGCGGATCTTCGGGAGGGACACGGTCATGATCGGCGGCCTGGACCTCGTGACCGAGCTCTCGGACGAGACCCGGTTCCACAAGCACGTCCACGCCGACCTGGTCGAGGTCCGAGCTCTGGCCGGGGACGGTCTGTTCACCGCCTACAACCACGAACCGAACTGGCGCAAGGCCCACGACATCCTGATGCCCGCGTTCTCGCTCGGCGCGATGCGCAGCTACCACGACCCGATGCTCAAGGTCGCCCGCTCGCTGATCGGCAAGTGGGACCGGCTGGTCGGGGTGCAGTCGGTGGACGTGCCTGACGAGATGACCCGGCTGACCTTCGACACGATCGGCCTGTGCGGATTCGGTTACGACTTCCAGTCCTTCCGCCGCGACGACCTCCACCCGTTCGTCGAGGCGATGGCCCGGGCTCTCGTCTTCGCCCAGGAGAAGGGCGAGTCCATCCCGGGTTCCGAGCTGTTCAAGAGGAAGAAGGTCGAGCAGTTCCGCGAGGACGTCGATCTGATGACGGACCTCGTGGACGACGTGATCAGGGAGCGCCGCGCCTCCGGCGACACCAGCACGGACGACCTGATGGGGTTGATGCTGCACACGAAGGACCCCGTCACCGGCGAGCTGCTCGACGACGTCAACATCCGCCACCAGGTGATCACCTTCCTGATCGCCGGCCACGAGACCACCAGCAGCGCGCTCTCCTTCGCCCTGTACTACCTGACCAAGCATCCGGAGGTGCTCGCCCGGGCCCAGGCCGAGGTGGACGCGCTGTGGGGCGACACCGAATCGCCGGATCCCCAGTACGGGGACATCGGCAAGCTCACCTACATCCGCCAGGTGCTCAACGAGAGCCTGCGGCTGTGGCCGACGGCGCCCGCGTACGCCGTCGAGCCGATCGAGGACACCGTCATCGGCGGCAAGTACCCCGTACGCAAGGGCGAGTCGCTGATGGTGATCACCTCGGCCCTTCACCGCGATGCGGCCTGGGGGGAGAACGTCGAGCTGTTCGATCCCGAGCGCTTCACCCCCGAGCGGGAGGCGGCACGTTCGGTCCACGCCTTCAAGCCGTTCGGCAACGGCGAACGGGCCTGCATCGGTCGCCAGTTCGCGCTGCACGAGGCCACCCTGCTGCTCGGCTTGCTCGTGCACCGCTACCGACTGATCGACCACACCGATTACCAGCTGAAGATCAAGTCGACGCTGACCATCAAGCCCGACGGGTTCAGCCTGCGGCTCGCCCGCCGCACCAGCGACGAACGGCGTCTGTCCGCCGCGACGGCGACCGCCCCCGTCGCGGGCCGGGCCGCGGCCGGGACGCGCCGGGCGAGCGGCACCGCGCTGACGCTGCTGCACGGCTCCAACCTCGGCACCTGCGCCGGCATCGCCCGCGACCTCGGCACGGACGGCGAGGAACACGGCTTCACCCCGACCGTCGCCACCCTCGACCAGTACACGGAAAGGCTGGCCGGCGCCAAGGGCCCCGTCGTCATCGTCGCCGCCTCCTACAACGGTCGTCCCACCGACGACGCCGCCGAGTTCGTCGCCTCCCTGGAGAACCTCGCCCCCGGTTCGCTCACCGGGCTGCGGTATGCCGTCCTCGGTGTCGGCGACCGCAACTGGGCAGCCACCTACCAGCGGATCCCCACGCTGATCGACGAGCGTCTGACCGCCGCCGGCGCCACTCCGCTCCTGGAGCGCGGCAGCGCCGACGCCTCCGGCGACTTCGGCGGCGCGGTCGACCAGTGGACGGAACACCTGTGGACGGCACTCCTGGACGAGTACGGCGAAGCGATCGCCGGTGAAGCGGCCGGCCCCGCACCGGAGACGGAGGAGGACGGGCTGTACGAGTTGGAGGACACCTCCGAGTCGGTCCTCGGCGGCCTCGCCGAGCGCCACGGCGTCCGGCCGATGGAGGTCCTCGAAGCATACGAACTCGTCGACACCGACCACGAACTGGGACGCTCCAAGCGGTTCCTGCGGCTCCGGCTGCCCGAGGGCGTCACCTATCGGACCGCCGACCACCTGGCCGTCCTGCCCAGCAATTCCGAGGTCCTCGTCCAGCGCGTCGCCGACCGCTTCGGCCTCGATCTGGACCGCACCGTCCGGCTGCGTGCCCGCCGCCGGAGCCGGGGTGCCCTGCCCGTCGACCGGCCGCTGACCCTGCGTCGCCTGCTCACCGACTTCGTCGAGCTCCAGGACGCGGCCACCCAGGAGCAGGTCGCCGTGCTCGCCGAGCACACCGCCTGCCCGCCCGAGAAGCAGCCGCTCACCGCCTTCGCCACCGTCGATCCCGGGACCTTTCGGGAGACGGTGACCGCGGCAGGGCTCAGTGTCCTGGACCTCCTGGAGCGATACCGTGCGTGCGAGCTGCCCTTCGAACGCTTCCTGGAACTGCTTCCGGTACTGCGTCCCCGTCACTACTCGATCTCGTCGTCGGCCGCGGCCCGGCCCGGCGAGGCCGACCTGATGGTGTCGCTGCTCGCCGCGCCTCACCGGTCGGGGGAGGGCACCTTCCGGGGCATCGCCTCGCACTACCTGCAGACCGTGAACGCGGGTGACGTGATCCAGGCCCGGGTCCTGCCGTGCAGCGAGTCCTTCCGCCTCCCCGAGGACACCTCCGTGCCGGTGATCCTGATCAGCGCCGGCACCGGCCTCGCGCCCTTCCGCGGCGCGGTCCTCGACCGCCACCACACCGGATCGACCGGCACCCTGCTCTGCTACTTCGGCTGCGACCATCCCGACGTGGACTTCCTGCACCGGGAGGAGTTCGAGGCGGCCGAGGCAGCCGGCGCCGTCAGCATGCGCCCCACCTTCATGCACGCGCCCGAGAACGGGGCCCGCTTCGTCCAGGAGCGCATCGCCCGCGAGAGCGAGGAGGTGTGGTCGGTCCTGGAGGCCGGCGGCCGCGTCTACATCTGCGGCGACGGCCGCCGTATGGCACCCGCCGTACGGGAGGCGTTCATGGCGATGCACCGCGAGCGGACCGGTGCGAGCGACGAGCAGGCCGTGGCATGGCTCGCGGAACTCGTCGCGTCCGGACGCTACGTCGAGGACGTCTGGGCAGGCTGAACCTCACGAGGAGGCGGAGACGGTTGTGGGCGCACCTGGAAAGGTGCGCCCACAACCGTTCTCGCGTCGTGTCACGCCATCGGCACGTCAGGGAGGTCGAGGTCCCCCCTGGCCAGCGCCACGGTCGCGGCCACGAGCGCCATGAGGCCCGTCCGCGCAGCGGCCTCGTCCGGCAGCGACACGAGTACCTGCATGGTCAGTCCGTCGAAGCCGGAGAGGAAGAACCGGGCAACCGTCTCCGGGGACTCGGCCAGTTCCTGCCCCGTCCTCTGCGCCGTCTCCGTGATCACCTGTGCGGTCACCTCTATGACCCGCCGGTAGTGACCCTGCCGCGCCTCGTTGAGACCGGGCACCCGCAGGGCGAACATGGTCAGCTCGCTCAGCAACTGGTGGTGCGACGTCGGCTCGCGCACGGTGCCCCACAGGGCCCCCGCGAAGGCGCTGATGGTCTCCTCGAAGCCCGCGTCCTCCGGCGCCGCCCGCTGCACCTGCGCGACCAGCTGATCGGTGATGTGGTCCATCACCGCGCGGTAGAGGTCCTCCTTCGAGCCGAAGGTGTAGTGGACGGTGGTCTGCGCGACACCGAGCTCCGCGGCGATGGCGCGGGTGCTCCCCGCGGCCACACCCTCCCGGGCCATGAGATCGATGGCCGCCTTGATCAACTGAGGGCGGCGCTCCGCCGCGGAAACATGAGCCATAGGCTCACTATATCGACTCAGTCGGTCGACACAGTCGCCTTGACCGACGCCCGATGGACGGACGGTTTCGGCAGACTCGGTCCTCTCCTGGCTGCGCGTGGGGTCACCCTCCTTCGGCGCTCGGCCCGCTGTCCGCCGGAAGGGCTTGTTCGGCCCAGATGACCTTTCCCTGACGATAGTGTCGCGTGCCCCAGCGCTCGGTGAGCTGAGCCACCAGGAGCAGGCCCCCGGCCGCCTTCATCGAAGATCCGGGCGCGGCGCATGTGCGGGGCGGTGCCGCTGGCGTCGGAGACCTCGCAGGTGAGCGTCGAATGGAGGATCAGGCGCAGCTGGACAGGACTCTTGCCGTAGCTGATTGCGTTTGTCACCAGTTCGCTGATGATCAGCTCCATGACGAAGGACACCTCCTCCAGTCCCCAGGTGGCCAGGACGTTGGAGGCGAATCGTCGGGTCCCGGACACGGCGACTGGATCGGACGGGAGGTCGATCGCCGCGACATGGTCGGGGTCGAGGGTTCGGGTCCGGGCCACCAGCAGCGCCACGTCATCGGCCGGGCGGCCGGGCAGGAGCGCGGTCAGCAGCTGGTCGCAGGTCGCTTCCAGCGACTCGGGAGCAGAGGTGAGGACGTCGTGCAGCGTGGCGATTCCGAGGTCCACGTCAGGCGTTCGGCCGGCGATCAGCCCGTCGGTGTGCTGGACCAGCAGGCTGCCCTTGGGCAGTTCGAACTCGGCGGTCTCGAAGGGGAGCCCGACCAGGCCGAGGGGCGGTCCGATGGGTACCTCGGGCAACTCGGCAACGTTGGAGTTCCGAGTCGCCTCTCCGGCGGTCGAAGGGGTGACCACGGTCCGCGGAATGTGGCCGGCACTGGCGAGGGAGCACTGTCGGGAGACGGGGTCGTAGATCGCGTATAGGCAGGTGGCGCTGGTCTCGCCCCCGTCTCGCGACTCTTCCCGCTGCATCCGGATGTCGTATCGGGTGGCGATCTCATACCCCGCCGTCATGGGCCAGGCGCCACCCGAACCTTCAGGAGTTCCCGCGCCTGCGACGACGGAGCGCCCGTCGCGCCAACGTCTTGCTGCCGTTGAAGAAGTCGTTGAACCGGTCGAACCCCCAGACGGCTCGGAGGACGAGCGGCTGCAGCAGCAGCGACATCGACGCCGAGTACTTCGCGGCGTCCGACCAGATGCCGGCGAGGTCATCCGGCATCTCACCGTCGACGATGTAATCGGCGATCTGATGGGCCACGTACGGCACCTGACAGAGGCCGTGGCCGTTGCAGGCCATCGCGTAGAAGACGTTGTCTCCCACCTGCCCGGCGATGGACAGCCAGTCCGGGCTGATGCCGATCCAACCGCCCCAGGCCCGCTCGATGGCCACGTCGGACAGCGACGGGAACCGGCGGGCCAGATCCTTCCCCATGTCCTGCACGACACGGGGATCCGGGACCCGGTCCGGGAGCGGGAAGGCCGGGCCTCGCTGCGCTTGGCGGACCCCGCAGACGATGGTGTTGCGCTCGGTGAGCCGGTAGTGAGTCATCAACTGGTGCTGGGTGATGATGCCGGACCGGCTGGTCCAGCCCAGTGCGGCGAGCCGCTCCGGCGCGATGGGTTCCGACTCGATCTCGATGACGTACAGCGGCGTCGCGAGGTTCTTGGGCCAGATGTCCCACTCGCCGCCGTAGACGCTGGTCGCAAGCACCACCTTGTTGGCCCGCACGGTGCCATGCGGTGTCGTGAGCTCGACGGTGCTGCCTGTCCGGCGCACATCGCTCACCCGCGACTGCTCGAAGACCTTGGCCGAGGAGGCGAGCAGCGCGCGACGCACACCACGAGCGAGCTTGCCCGGGTTCAGCATCCCGCCGATGGATTCCCGCATACCGCCCACGAAGCCGGCAGGGAGGCCGAGCTCCTCCCTGCTGCCGACAGTCCCCTGCCCACCGAAGGCGCGCAGAACCGCCGCCTGGGTGCGCACCCTGAGCATCATCAGGGGTGAGACCGCACCCCACACCAGGCCGTTCGCCACGTAGTCGCAGTCGATGTCGTGCGTCTTGATGAGGCCTTCCACGTAATGGCCCGCATGCTCCGCCAGTTTGACCATGGCCGGCATCTTCTTCGGGGACTGGAGGCTGAGCATCCGCAGGTCGCCACCCGGTGCCCCGGCGATCTGACCGCCGTTGCGCGAGGCCGAGCCGTATCCGCAGAACTCGGCCTCCAGCAGGACCACGTCCTGGTCACGCTCCGCGAGGCGCAGCGCAGCCGCCATGCCACCCATGCCGCCGCCGATGACGGCGATGTCACAGGTGAGATCGCCGTCCAGCGCGGGCTGCACGTCGTCCGGCCGGTCGATCCAGCCGGTGAAGCTGCTGTATTTCGTGTCGTCGGTCCTCATGCTGTCCTGATCTCGTTGAGGTGGGGTGTTTGTCCTACGTCATGCTTCGCGCCAAGACCTGCTCGGCACGCGCCGCAAGCCCTCGTTCCCGTCCAGCAGACCAACCGTGACGGGCGTCGCTTCGACAAGACGTGTGAAGATGGCGAGCAGCAGGTTTTCCGTCTTCTGTGTCTCCGCCTCACTTCTGAGGAGTGGTGGTTCGGAGCGGGGCCCGGGATGCTCGGCGTTCCCCCTTGGCCGCGAGCGCGCGGGCCGGGAGGTCTGCCATCGACAGGAGTCCGGGTCGCGCCTCGACGACCGCGGCGGCGGCGTTGGCAGCCGCCGCGATCGTGCTGAGGAAGGAATCGAAGCCCACGGGGGAGTGAAGGTCGATGACCTGCTCCTCACCGACGATCCGGTAGTCGTCGCCCGCGGTCTCCTCGTCGGCCGGCTCAAAGAACCCGAACGTGATCCCCAGGTCGATCACCGCTTCGCCCTTGAGCACGCCGCGGGCGGCATGGGTGACGGCCGAGATCTGTCCCGGCTCAATACGTCTGTGGTCCCCGAGACGCGGCGAGGCCGTTACGACGGCGGGTTCGACCTCGCTCACGTCCACCGAGTCGAGATCCCACCCGAGCCCCGCCGCGACCGCTCCGATGGCCTGCTCGAAGCCGTAGTGGCCGACGACCTCGCCCCGACTGCGAGCCTTCTCGAACTCCTTTGGGGTCAGACCGAGGCCGAACTTCGACAGGATCGCGCCGTAACGCGACATGTTCGTCCGTCGGCGGATGCGCACGTTCTCCACGCGCTGGGTCAGTGCGGTCAGCAGGAGGGGAAGGGTGTCCATCAAGATGCCCGGGTTCGCCCCGCTGCCCAGGACGGTCACGCCCTTCGCCCTGGCCGTCTCGTCGAGCCGCCGGGCCAGGTCGGGATGGCTCTGCCAGGGATAGGCGAGCTCTTCGCAGATGCTCAGGACGTTGTACGAACGCTCCAGTAGCGGCAGCAGAGTGCCGGCGACCTGGTTCAGATCCGAGGTGGTCGCCACGATCGCGAGGTCGGCGGCGGGCAGGTCGGCCGGGTCGCTCACGACGAGGATGCCGTTCGCGGGGCCATCAAGGAGCACTCCGAGGTCTTGACCAGCCACGTGGGGGTCCTGGTCCACTGCTCCGACGATCTCCACGTCCGCGCGTTGCAGCAAGGAAGAAGCGATGGCCCGACCAGTGGCACCGAGACCCACAATGACAGTCTGATTACTCAAAGACACTCCTCTAGGCGCCCGAGTCGGCACGCCCACGACACGGTGTTCAGCAATACGAAACTTCGCCTGTGGCGGTTACCTCGTACCTCACTGTCGCCAACCACGGCCGCAGTGAGAACGACACTGAGCACCCGCTTCCCCCTGGGTACGGTGCACGGTGCACAAGCCGGTCACGCCCAACTCGAGCAGCGAGGAGAGGCCATGGCGGCTGAGTGTGGGACGCCGTCGAGGAGTTCGATGTGGTGATCATCGGAGCGGGGATCTCCGGGATCGACGCAGCCGCCCATTTCAGCCGAAAGCTTCCCGAGATGTCGCTGCTTGTCGCCCAAGACGTGATCGGCCGGACACGGGGCCGCACCGGCCTGCTCCGCGGCACCCGGATTGCTTCCATCACGGCGGTGAACCGATGTCGGAGCAGGACGGCCTGGCCGCGGCGAGGTTGCTGAAGCGCCCCGTGCCGGGACGCGTCGGATGTCAGCGGCGAGTGGTCGCCGTCAGGCTGGCATACCGCCCGGCCCGCTCCAGGAGCCGGGGGACACCCGTTTCGAGCGATGGTCCGAAGACCGTGTCGTTCGGACGCTCACCGCGCTGCCAGCGGGTGTAGATGGCCTCGCAGAAGATCGCCGCCTTCCACAGGGCGAGGGTCTGGTACCAGGGCAGCGGGGTCAGGTCGAGGCCCGTGCGGGACTGGTAGCGCTCTGCCAGCCGGCGCTGGGTGAGGTACCCGGGTGACCGGGTCACCCGGGTGAGTTCGAGCGGGGTGGCGGGGTTGCCGGCCTCGGACCAGGTGGCGGTGAGGTACCCCAGGTCCGCGAGCGGGTCGCCGAGCGTGGCCATCTCCCAGTCCAGGATCGCGAGGACCCTGGCCGGTGCCTGGGGTGCGAACATGAGGTTGCCCATGCGGTAGTCGCCGTGCACTACCGAGGCCGCCTGGCTCGTCGGCAGGTTGCGGCCGAGCCAGTCCCCGATGCGCTCCACGGCGGGCAGACTGCGCGTGGTGTTGACCTCCCACAGCCCGCGGAACCGCTCGACCTGTCGCCGGAGATACCCCTCGGGCCGGCCCAGGGTGGCGAGTTCCCCTTCGCTCACGTCGATGCCGTGCAGGGCGACGAGCGTGTCGACGACCGCCTCGCTGGTGGCCCGGCGCTGTTCGATGGGGGAGAGGTGGGTCGGGATCGTGTCGGTGACGACCGTCCCGTCGAGCCGGGACATGAGGTAGAACGGCACGCCCAGCAGCGACTCGTCCTCGCAGACCGCCAGGATCTCCGGCACGGGCACCCCGTGCCCGCCGAGGATCTTCTGGAGGCGGGCCTCGCGCACCATGTCGTGCGTCGACTTCGGCAGCGGCGGCCGCGGGCCACGGCGCAGGACGACGGACTCGCCGCCGCGCTCGATCAGGTAGGTGACGTTGGAGTGGCCGTCGCCGATGCGCTGCCACGCGAGCGGGCCGCTGCCGATGCCGTGTGCGTCGAGGAAGGCGGTGACCGCGTCGAGGACCAGGAGCGGAGGGCTGTCGAGGTGACGGGCACCCTCCCGGTCGGCGACGACTTCCACGCCGTCGGGGGCGGTGTGCATCACGCGCCCCCGTGCCGGCCGACGACGGCGTCGCCCAGGTAGTTCTCGCCGGCCCGGACCGCGGTGCTGCGGCTGGCCGAGGCGCGGCGGGCGATGGCCCACCGGTGGGTCTCGTTGGAGCCGTCGTAGATGCGGAACGGGCGGACCTCGTTCAGGTACTGCGCCAGCGGGAGGCCGTCGGAGACCCCGTCCCCGCCGCAGATCTGGATGGCGCGGTCGATCACCCGGAAGATCGCCTCCGAGCAGTGCACCTTCGCGATCGAGGACATCGCGGACCCTGCCTTGGGGTCGGCGTGGAGCAGTGTCGCGGTCTTGGTGATGATGGCGTCGGAGGTCTCGATGTCGATGACCGATTCAGCGATCAGGTGCTGGGCCAGGCCGAGGGAGTCGATCGGGCCGCCGAACAGCTCTCTCCGTGCGGCCCGGTCCAGCCCGATGTCGTGGGCCCGGCGTGCAAGGCCCAGCCAGCGCATGCAGTGGGTGAGACGCGCCGGTCCGAGGCGTACCTGAGCGTAGCGGAAGCCGAGGCCGACCTCGCCGAGCACCGCCTCGTCGGGGACGAGGCAGTTCTCGAGGTACAGGTGGGGGTGGCCGCCGTCGATGGAGCGGTCGACGGTGTGGATCGCCTCGCCGACCCGGACGCCGGGGTTGGTCATGTCGACGAGGAACATGGTGGCTCCCTCGGGGGAGCCGTCGAGGGCCGGGGTGCGGGCCATCACGATGCAGAACCCGGCGCCGACGGCGCCGCTGGTGAACCGCTTGTGGCCGTCGATGATCCAGCCGCCGTCGGTGCGCACGGCCGTGGTCCGCAGCGCCGCCGGGTCGGAGCCCGCTCCGGGGTGGGGCTCGGTCATGCCGAAGCAGGACCGGATCTCGCCCGCGGCCAGGGGCGCGAGGTAGCGCTTCTTCTGTTCCTCGGTGGCGATCAGGTTGAGCATGTGCATGTTTCCCTCGTCGGGGGCCATGCAGTTGAGCGCGCTGGGGCCGATCGGCGAGTAGCCGGCCTCCTGCAGGATCGGCGACCAGTGCTCGATGGGCAGGCCCTGCCCGCCGTACTCCTTCGGCACGAGCGGCGCGAAGACGCCGGCCTCCTTCGCCGCCGCCTGCAGCCGGTCGCGCGTGACCTGGTCGAGGCGTCCGCCCGGCGCGGGTTCGGCGTCGATGACGACCTCGCGTACGTACCGGCGCGTGCGGTCGCGCAGCTCCGCGACCTCGGGCGGGAGATGAGGGAAAGTCATGGCTGTCCTTTGTCGGGTGAGCGCGGTTTACGCGGTGCCGCCGGCGACCGTGAGGCCGCCGTCGACGGTGAGGATGTGACCGGTGACCCAGGAGGAGTCCTCCGAGGCCAGGTAGGCCACGGCGGAGGCGATGTCCGACGGGACGCCGAGGCGCCTCATGGGGTACTCCGCGGCCACCTCGGCCTCCTTGCCCTCGTACAGGGCTTCGGCGAACCGGGTCTTCACCACCGCGGGTGCGACGGCGTTGACACGGATCTCCGGGCCGAGCTCGACGGCCAGGGTCCTGGTCAGGTGGGACACCGCCGCCTTGCTCACCCCGTAGAGACCGATGCCGGGCGCGGGGGTGTCGCCGGTCACCGAGGAGAGGTTCACGACGGTGCCGCGGCGTTCGGTGAAACCGAGCTTCGGATGGGCGACCGCGTCCTGCACCCAGGCGAGGGTGGCGAGGACGTTGACCTCGAGAACGACGTCGAGGTCCAGGCCGACGACGGGGCCGTACGCCGGGTTGATGCCCGCGTTGTTCACGAGGACGTCCAGTCCGCCGAACTCGCGCGCGACGGTGTCAAAGACCTCGCGGCGGTGCTCGGGGTCGTCGGCCTTGCCGGCGACGGTGATGACGCTGCCCCGGGGGAGGGCGGCGGCGGCCTCTTCGAGCGGCCCGGCCTTGCGCGCGGTCAGGCACACGCGCGCCCCTTCGGCGACGAGCCGTTCGGCGACGGCGAGACCGATGCCCCGGCTCGCTCCGGTCACGATGGCGGTGCGGCCCGAGAAGCGGCCGTGGTCGGTGTGGTTCTCGTTCATGGGTCAGTCCTTCGGGGGCGATGCCGGCCCGGTGCCGTCGAGGCCGCGGAGCTCGGCGCGCCGGATCTTGCCGCTCTGGGTCTTGGGCAGGTCGGCGATGAAGTGGATCGTGCGGGGGCACTTGTAGGCGGCCAGCCGGTCGCGGGAGAAGGCGATCAGCTCCTCCGCCGTCGCGTTCAGACCCGTCTTGAGCGAGACGTACGCGACGACGGTCTCTCCGCGGTACTCGTCCGGCTGCCCGACGACCGCGGCCTCTAGGACCGACGGGTGCTCGTACAGCGCGTCCTCGACCTCGCGCGGCCAGACCTTGTACCCGGACACATTGATCTGGTCCTTGAGCCGGTCCACCAGGTAGACCCAGCCCTCCTCGTCGATGACGGCGACGTCACCGGTGCGGAGCCGGCCCTCCGGCATCGTGTGCCGGGTGGCCTCGGGCTTGCCCCAGTACCCGGGCACCACCTGCGGCCCGCTCAGTTCGAGTTCGCCCTGCTCCCCGTCGGGGACGGGATTGCCGTGCACGTCCACGACGCGTGCCGTGAGGTGCGGCAGCGGCTTGCCCACGGACAGCGTTCCGCTCGGCAGATGGACGGGGGCCCTGCTTCCCGGAGGCACGGCGATGACGGCGGACGTCGTCTCCGTCATCCCGTAGCCGTTGTGGAGGTAGATGCCGAACCGCTCCCGGAACCGCTCGACGGTCGCCGGCGGGATCGGCGCGCCCCCGGAGTACAGGGCCTTCACCGACGCGAAGTGCTCCGGCCCGACCTGCGGGAGTTCGTAGATCGCGTTGTACGCCGTGATGGAGCCGATCGTGTAGGTCACCCCGTGCTCGGCGAAGGCCTCCAGGGCGACCTCGGGGTGGAACCGGCCCGCCAGGACGAGCGTCGTGTCGGTGAGCAGGGAGATCGTCGCGTTGACGACCGCGCCGGTGATGTGGAACAGCGGGGCCAGGGCGAGCACGACGTCCCCGTCGCGCACGTCCATCCACGACGCACAGGTCGTCACCACGCTCAGGACGTTGCCGTGGGTGTTCATGGCGCCCTTCGGCGGCCCCGTCGTTCCCGACGTGTACGTCAGGAACGCGACGTCGTCGCGGGTCAGCTCCATGGGCGAGGGACCGTGGCCCTCGAACTCGTCGATCAGCGCCACCAGGTCGCCGTCCGGCGCCGGGGCGTGGCGTTCCGTCGTCGCGAAGGCCCGCGGATCGTTCCTCGACTGGTAGTCCAGCGCCGACGTGCTGACCAGCCATCGGACCGTGCTCCCCGCCAGCGTGCCGAGCGTCTCGTGGACGTCCGCGTCCGCGCAGACGACCCCGACCGCCCCGGAGTCGTCGATGATCCGGCGGAGCTCCTGGCGCCGGTACATCGGATTGAGTCCCAGGGCGGTGGCTCCCAGCTTCCACAGGGCCAGCAGCACCAGCGCGTACTGCGGAACGTTCTGCAGGTACACGCCGACGCGATCGCCCCGTGCGGCGGCGCGGGCCTCGAACGCGGCGGCCAGGGCGTCGGATGCCGCGTCCACCTCCCGCGCGGACAGGGCACCGTCGAAGTAACGGAGCGCCGTGCCGTCAGGGTTCCTCGCCACGCGTGCCTTCCAGGCGGCCACGAGCGAGTCGGGGGCCGCGTCCGTCCCCTCGCCGAACCCGTCGAGCAACGCGTCCCTCCGCCGATCCTCGTCCACTGTCATCTGCCGTCCTTCCCACCCGTACGAATGCGCGCTTGTCTTTCCGGTCACGTGAGTTCGCGCTTGAGGATCTTTCCGGTGGACGTCATCGGCAGCGTCGTGACGATCTCCACGATGCGCGGGTACTTGTAGCCCGCCATCTGCTCCTTGCCCCAGGCGATCAGCTCGTCGGGGCGGACCTCGGCGCCGCGGTCGAGGATGACGAACGCCTTGATCTCCTCGCCGTGGCTCTCGTGCGGCACGCCGACGACCGCGGCCAGGCTGATCGCGGGGTGCGTCATCAGGACCTCCTCGATCTCGCGCGGGTAGACGTTGAAACCACCGCGGATGATCAGGTCCTTCGCCCGGTCGACGATGTAGTAGAAGCCGTCCTTGTCCCTGCGGGCCAGGTCGCCGGTGCGGAACCAGCCGTCCCTGACCGCGTCGGCGGTGTCCTCGGGGCGGCCGTGGTAGCCCTTCATCACGTTGTGGCCCTTGACCGCGATCTCCCCGATGGCGCTGCCGGTGCCGTCGTCCTCGACCTCCGACCAGTCCGGCTTGACGAGCTTGACCTCGACACCCCAGATCGGCACGCCGATCGACCCGGGCCGCGGTTCCTGCGCCGGATCGCTGAAGGTCACCACCGGCGAGGTCTCGGAGAGGCCGTAGCCCTCCAGGACCTGGACGCCCAGCCTTTCCCTGACCTGTCTGATGAGCTCCGCGGGGAGCGAGGCACCGCCGGAGACGCCGACGCGCAAGTTCCTCGCGATCCTCTCGACGTCGACGTCGTCGCTGAGCGCCTGCAACAGGCCCCACCACATGGTGGGAACGCCCGCGAAGAAGGTGATGTCCTCCTGCTGCATCAGGGACACCGCCTGCCGGGCGTCGAACCGCGGCAGCAGCACCAGTGTGCCCGCCGTCGAGAAACCGGCGTTCATCTGCACGGTCGCGCCGAAGGAGTGGAACAGCGGCAGCACGACCAGATGAGTGTCCAGGGCCGGCCGGTTCTCCAACAGCCGGTTGCACGCGAGGGCGTTGAGGACCAGGTTGGCGTGGGTGAGTACGGCGCCCTTCGCCTGACCTGTCGTCCCACTCGTGTAGAGGAGCACGGCCGGGTCGTCCCCCGAGGTCCCGATGCTGTCGAACGTCGTCGCCGTGCCCCGCAGCGCGGCGCCCATGGTCTCGACGCCCTCGATCGGGGATTCCGCCGCGGGATCGGCGGTGATGAGGAAGAAGTGCTCGCAGCCGGCGGTCTCGCTGAACCCGGCGTGTCCCTCCGTACCCATCGGCAGACCCGCGTCGCCCTCGAAGCAGAAGTACGCCTTCGCCTCCGAGTCGGCGAGGTGGTAGGCGACCTCCCGGCCCTTGAGCAGGATGTTGAGCGGTACGACGACGGCGCCGGCCTTGAGGATCCCGTAGTACACGATCGGGAACCAGGGCACGTTCGGACAACTGAGCGCGACCTTGTCGCCGGGCCAGATGCCGCGGTCGACCAGGAGGTTGGCGATCCGGTTTGCGGCGGCCTCGACCTGGGCGTAGGTGAGACGCGTCGGGCCGAGGACCACTGCGTCCCGGTTCGGGTGCGTGCGGGCGGAGTCCTCGAGCAGGACCGAGAGGTTCAGCATGATGTCTTCCGGGAAGGTGGACCGGGCCAGGCCGCGGGGAACGGGATGTACGGCCTGGCCCGGGGTGGGTGGGGCGTTACACGTGGCTCGATGCGGACGTCACAACTTCCGCAGGAGCCGGTCGAGGGCCTCGGCCGTCGCCTCGACGTCGGCGGTGGTGTGCGCCGTGCTGAGGAAGACCTTGCCGGACGGCATGAAAAGGAAGCCCTGCCGCAGCATCCCTTCGAGGATCTCGGTCCAGATCCCGCCGGTTCCGTGGAGCCCGGTGGTCCCGTCGGCGGGGACGTACTGGAGGAGCGAGCCGACCCTGTTGAAGCGGCCGAAGTCGGGAGACGAACCGAGCACGCCACCGACGACGGCCTCGAAATCGGACGAGGTCTGTTCGAGCAGTTCGTAGACCGTGGGATCGGCCAGGACGCGCATCGTCGCCTCGACGGCCGCCAGTGCGATCGGGTTGGCGTTGAAGGTTCCGGCATGAACGACGCCGGCCGTCACCTGATCGACCAGCTCCGCTCGGCCGACGACGGCGCTCTGGGTGAAACCGCCGGCCATCGCCTTCCCGAAGACGGACAGGTCGGGGAGCACGCCGTACTTCTCGGCCGCCCCGCCCCGTGCGACTCGGAACCCGGCGATCACCTCGTCGAAGACGAGGACGACGCCGTGTCGGTCGCAGAGGATCCGCAACGTGGACAGGAACTGCGGTGTGGGTGCCTCGACGCCGGCGTTGCTCATCACCGGGTCGACGAGCACGGCCGCGATGTCGCGCTCGACGGCCTCGCTCAGCAGGCGCTCGGCCAGGTCCACGTCGTTGAAGCGCGCCACGACCAGGTCGTCGAGCACGCTCGCCGACTGTCCCGGTCCGCCGGGGGAGACGGGGCGGTCGCAGTCGTCCTCGGACATTCCGGCGTACACGGTGTCGTGCCAACCGTGGTAGCTCTTGGCGAACTTGAGGACGCGGCGCCGCCCGGTGGCGGCTCGCGCGAGGCGCAGCGCGACCTGCACCGCTTCGGTCCCCGTGTTGCTCCACAGCAGCCGCTCGCCGTGCGGCACGGCCTCGAGGACCGCTTCCGCCGCGAGATATTCGAGTCGGTGGCCGGTGCCGACGACCTGCATCTTCGTCGCGACCTCGGACACCGCGGACACCACCCGCGGGTCACCGTGACCGAGGACGAGCGGGCCCCAGGCCATCACGTAGTCGGTGTACCGGTCGCCGTCCAGGTCCCAGACGTACGCGCCCCGTGCCTCTTGCACGAAGAGCGGATGGGGAGGCATCGCGGCGCGCAGGCCCGACCCCACACCCCCGCCGATGCTGCGGCGGGCTCGCTCGAAGGCCGAGCGTGATGATTCCAGGGCCATGGGATTGCCCCCTGCCTTTCAGTACGTGATCACCGAGCGGATGCCGATGCCGCGCTTCATCTGGTCGAACGCCTCGTTGACGTCCTTCAGATCGATCACGCGCGTCACGAGGGAGTCGAGATCGATGCGGTGGTTCATGTAGTGGTCGATCAGCATGGGGAAGTCGGAATCCGGCTTGCTGGAGCCGTAGTTCGAGCCGATCAGCGAAAGCTCCTGATCGGACATGACGAAGGGGTCGATGGAGATCCTCATGCCGTCCGCCACCTGCCCGGCGACCACCGCCGTGCCCCCTCGGGCCAGGACCTCGTAGGCCGATTCGATGGTGCGCGGCAGCCCGATGGCCTCGATGGCGATTTCCACACCGCGTCCGTCGGTGAGCTGGCGCACCCTGTCGGCGAAGTTCTCGCGGGCGTTGTTGATCAGGTCGGTCGCACCGAAGACGCGTGCCTGCTCGAGTTTCTCGTCGGAGATGTCCGCGGCGATGATCTTCCGCGCGCCGGCGAGCCGGGCGCCCTGGATCGCGTTCAGGCCGACGCCGCCGCAACCGAGGACCAGCACGGTGTCGCTCGGACGCACCTTGGCGGTGTTGACGGCCGCGCCGACGCCGGTCGTGACGGCGCATCCGACGAGGGCCGACTGCGGGAACGGGGCGTCGTCCCGGATGGCGATCGCGGCCGATTCGGGCACGAGGGTGTACTGGCCGAACGTTCCGAGGCCCGCGAAGCTGTAGAGGTCGCCCCCGTCCACGGACGTGATCCGGGACCGGCCGTCGAACGACAGGTGGTTCGCCGAGTGCTGGCTGACCATGTCGCAGAGGACCGGCCTGCCGCTGATGCAATAGCGGCAACGGCGACACGAAGGCGTCCACGACAGCACGACGTGATCGCCCTTCTTCAGCGTGGTGACGCCTTCGCCGACGCTCTCGACGATCCCGGACCCCTCATGGCCGAGAATCATCGGCGAGGGAACGTCCCATTCGCCCACGAGCACGTGCAGGTCGCTGTGGCACACCCCGCTCGCTTTGAGCCGCACGAGCACCTCGCCGGGCGGAGGCGTCGAGGGGAGAGTCACCTTTTCGATAGTCAGTGGTTCGTTCGGAGTCCTGAAGACAGCGGCGTCGAATTCGATGGTCATGACGGTTCCGTTCCGTGCGCTGTGGCGATCAGGTCCGAGCGGTGCGGATGAGCTTCTTGTTGGCGAACTCGTCGATTCCGCCCCGGCCCAGTTCGCGGCCGAAGCCGGACCGCTTGACCCCGCCGAAGGGCAGTTCCGCGCCTTCGAGGCCGACGCCGTTGACGAAGACCATGCCGGCGTCGATCCTGTCGGCCACGCGCAGCGCCTGCTCGGCGTCCGTAGTGAACACGTAGGAGCCCAGCCCGTACGGGGTCTCGTTCGCCAGCTCGACGGCCTCGTCCTCGGATCCGACGCGGTAGACGGTCGCGACGGGGCCGAAGAGCTCCTCGGCGGCCGACGGCGAGGTCGGCGAGACGCCCGTCAGAACGCCGGGCGGGAAGTACGCCCCTTCGCGCTGTCGAGCGGAGACGAAGCTCGCCCCGTCAGCGACGGCTCGCTCGACCTGGTCCTCGACGTACTCGGCGGCGGCGACCGAGGAGAGCGGCGCCAGCCCGTCGGTCAGGGCGAGCACCTTCTCGGTGAACTTGTCGAGGAAGGCGTCGTAGATGTCCTCGGCGACGATGAAGCGCTTCCCGGCGTTGCACGCCTGCCCGGCGTTCTCGAACCGCGCCTCGACCGCCGCCTGGACCGTGGCGTCGAGGTCATGGGTCGACAGAACGATGAAGGGGTCGGAGCCGCCCAGTTCGAGCACCACCTTCTTGAGGTTGCGCCCGGCCTTCTCGGCGACCTCCGCGCCGGCCCGCTCCGAACCGGTGAAGGAGACACCCTGCACCCTGGGGTCCGCGATGGCGCGAGCGATCTGCTCGCCGGTGGCGTGGACGTTGACGTAGCAGCCCTGGGGGAAGCCCGCGTCCGTGAACAGCTGCTGGAGCGCCTCGGACGACTCCGGACACTGCGACGCGTGCTTGAGCACGATGGTGTTGCCCAGCGCGAGGTTGGGCGCGGCGAACCGGGCCACCTGGTAATACGGGTAGTTCCAGGGCATGATCCCCAGCAGCACGCCGATCGGCTGGCGACGGACGAAGGCGGTGCCCTCTCCGTCGAGAAGCTCGATCGGTTCGTCGGTGAGGAACGTCTCCGCGTTCTCGGCGTAGTACCTGTAGATCGAGGCGCTGAACTCGACCTCCGCGACGGCCTCGTCCACCGGCTTGCCCATCTCCCGGTGGATGATCTCGGCAAGCTGCGTGCTGCGCTCGTCGTGGAGGGCGGCGACGGTGTTCAGCAGCTGGGCGCGCTGTTCCACGGAGGTCTGCCTCGACCACTGCGCGTAGGCCTTCGCCGCCGCGTCGACCGCCCCCTCGACGGCCTCGTCCGTGGCGGTGGCGTACTCCTTGACCAGCTTGCCGCTCGCAGGGTCCACCACCGCGTACACGTGCCTCTTCGCCATCCTGACTCCTTCTTCGTTCTCGGGGTTCATGCGAGGGTTTCGATTGCGCGGGCCGGGTTCGCGTCCAAGGCCGCGTTGTGGTCGTGCAGCGCGCGGTAGGCACGGAAGTAGACGAATCCCTGGGTGCCCCACGTCGCGAGCGCGGCGGTGTAGAAGATCGTGCGGTTCGCGTCGTCGAACGGCAGGGGGAAGAAGTCGTAGGTGATCGCGATGGCGGTCCCGGCGACCGTGACCAGTCCCGTCCAGATCGCCGGCCACCTCGCGCCCGCGTTCCAGAGCCGCTTGACGAAGTACCCGAGGAAGACCGCCGTGAGGAGATTGACGACGACGTAGAACACGGCGACCCAGAACGCGGCGCGGTCGGTGTGGATATCCGCGCCGTGGAAGTGCCGGAGGAACAGGCCGGCCACGATCGCGACTCCGAACACGCCCACATCGACGCCGAGGCTCGGCTTGTAGCGATGGGTGACCTTCATCAGGCCCATGATCAGGATGAGCGTGATGCCGACCGACCTGGAGAACGCGTCGAAGAAGTACGCCACGTCGTACAGGACGCTGTCGCTGTCGCCGCCGAGCAGCGACCAGAGCAGGAAGTTGCTGCCGGACGTCGCGACGACCATCCATTCGAGACCGAGGAGGTAGTTGCCGTAGCGGCGGATGAACTTCCATCCGTAGAAGTAGCCGGCGAAGATCATCCACAGGTCGGCCAGCAGGAACAGTGCTTCCTTCATCGCAACGCCCCCTCTCGGACATCGTGGGACAGGAGGGCGACGATGTTCTCGGCGGTGCGCTGGCCCGTCAGGACCGCGCCGTTCATGGTGCCGGCCCATTCGCCGGCGGTTTCGGTGCCGGCCCAGTGGATGCGCCCGTGAGGCTGGGACAGCGCCTTGCCGTAGCTCGTGGTCGCGTAGGGGGCGACGGCGGGGTTGGGGCCGCCCGGGGCGAAGGGCTCCGCTCCCCAGCAGTGGTCCACATAGTCGATCGGGGTGCGGGCCTGCGGGCCGTAGAGGTCGGCGAGCTGATGGACGACCCGGTCGCGTCGGGTCTCGGGGCCGAAGCCGTCGAAGACGCGCGGATCGCAGAAGGCCATCAGGATGCCCGGTTTGCCGGGGGCGGGGGACACGTCGAAGGTGATGAACACGGTTCCGGTGTCGGTCACCGCCTCACCGGAGAATCCGTCGGCCCGCCAGAAGGGCTTCTCGTAGGCCACGAAGGCCTTGCTCAGCACGCCCATGCGCCAGGTTCGCGCGAGCCCTTCGGCCTGCTCGGGCAGAGCGGGATCGAACTCGATGGCGGCGCGGTGCGCCGGCGCGGCCGTGACGATCGCGTACCTGGCGTGGATCTCCCCGGAGTCGGTGTGGACGGTGACGCCTTCGTCGTCCTGCGTGACGCGGCGCACGGGTGTCTCCAGGCGCACGCGGTCGCCGAGCTTCTCCGCCACCCGTTTGGCGATCTCCTGGGTGGTCTCGACGAGCCGGTCCTGCTGCTGGCCGCCGTCGACGTCCAGCATGTGATCGAGCCCGCCCGCCGAACGGATGTAGCGCAGTGCGTGCAGCAGGGAGACGTCCCCCGGGGTGCAGCCCCACTGCACCTTGCTGATGACGGTCATCAGCGCACGGGTGCTGGGCAGCGCGTTCTTCCGGTCGAGCCACTCGCCGAACGAGATGGCGTCGAGCCGCCCCGCCCCGGGCGTCTCCCACGCGGCGTTCACGTCGATGGTCGCGACCAGCTTGTTCACCGCCATCTGCATGCGGGCCATGTCCACCAGGGCCGCGGCGGAGACCTTGGGAATGGTGCCGCTGTAGGTGCGGCGCCGGCCCGCCATCCACAGCACGTTGCGACCCTGGGCGAACTGGTCGGTCGTGGTACACCCCATCCGGCTCGCGAGGTCCCGGACGGCGGTGTGGCGTCGTGCCACCCACGTCGCTCCGAGGTCGACCTTCACGCCTGCCACCTCGCCGGAGAGCGATCGGCCCCCGACCCGGTCGCGGCCTTCGACGACCAGGACGGACCGTCCCGTGCTCGTCAGCCGCTCGGCGGCGCTCAGGCCGGCGAAGCCGGCACCGACGACGACGACGTCGACCGTGGTGTCCCCGGAGCCGGGCTTACGGGATCCGGACATGGTCTCCTCCTTCGCCCACGCGGGCCGCGTGCTGCGCGATGTACTCGGTGACGGGGCCGACGAGGGCCTCGGGGATGTGATGGCCCATGCCGGGGATGACCACGTGCTGGGCCGAGCGGATCGCCCGGACGGTCGCGGCGCCGCCGCTCGGGTCGACCAGCAGGTCCCGGTCGCCGTTGATGACCAGCGTCGGGGCCGTGATCCTGCTCAACTGGGCCGTCCGGTCGCCGGAGCGCTGCATCGCCTGGACGTGGCGCGCCGCGCCGGCCACCGGATCACCGGCGCTGCGATCCCACGCGTGAGCTGCCAGGGCCGCCTCGGCGGCGTCGTCGATGGGATGTCCCGTTCCGGCGAGGTGCCTGGTGAGCCGCAGGTGGGCACGGACCGCCGCGGTCCTGGTCCTCGCCGCCGGGGCGGCGAGGAGCCGGATCGTCGACAGCGCCGGCTGGCCCACCTTCTTCGACCCGGTGGTCGAGTAGATGGAGGTCAGCGACAGAACGCGCTCGGGTGCCGTGGCCGCGACCGTCTGCGCGATCATCCCGCCCATCGAACGCCCCACCAGGTGCACCCGCGAGATCCCGAGATGGTCGAGTACGCCGACGGCGTCCTGGGCCATGTCGGCCAGCGAGTACGCGTCGGCGCGCGGGCGCGCGGCGACCTGACGCCAGAGCGCGGGAGGGCGTGCGGCGACGAATGTCGACTGGCCGACGTCACGGTTGTCGAACGCGACGACCCGGAAACCGCGGGCGACGAGCGAGCCGGAGAACGAGTCGGTCCAGAAGGTGAGGTCCTCGCCCATGCCGGCGACGAGCAGGATGACGGGGTCGGCCTTGTCGCCGTGGTCCCGGAAGCAGATCGTCATTCCGGACGGCAGGGTCGCGTACTGGTCGACGCTCTCGGCGCCGCTCGTCTCAGGCATGGGCCGCTCGCCTCCCGGTCCGCTGCGCGGCCGACCGGCCGGTGCCGAACACGAGGTTCTCGTCGGCCACCGGTCCGCGCAGGGCCTTGGCGTCCTCGGGGTAGGACATCGCCATCCGCCAGGGCTTCTCGACCCCCTGCTTGGGCATGAGCTTCTCGCCGCGCTTGGCGTACCCGGCCTGGAGGTCCATGACGGGCCTGCGCGTCGTCCCCGACGGCGCGACCGGGACCACCGTCTCGTATCCGCGGGCGTCCATGTGCCTGACCAGGTCGATGAAGTAGCGACACATCAGGCTCACCTTGAGCGTCCAGGACGAGGTGGTGTAGCCGATCGCCATCGCCCAGTTCGGGATCCCGCTCAGCAGCATTCCGCGATAACAGAGCGCGTCCGCGATGTCGACCTTGCGCCCGTCGACCACGATGGGCATGCCGTCGAAGAGCTGCAGGTTCAGTCCCGTCGCGGTGACGATGACGTCGGCTTCCAGCTCCTCGCCCGACTCCAGGACGATTCCGCGCTTGCTGAACCTCGCCACGGCGTCCGTGACGACGGAGGCCTTTCCCTCCTTGATGGCGTCGAAGAAGTCGCCGTCCGGCGCCAGGCACAGCCGCTGGTCCCACGGGTCGTACGGCGGGTTGAAGTGCTTGTCGACGTCGAATCCCTTGGGAAGGCGCTTGATGTTCTCGTGCCGGATCAGCGCTCGCCCGGCCTTGGGGAAGGTCCGCAGGCCCTTGACGACGGCCCGGTCGGCCCAGATGTTCTTGAACCGCGTCACGGCGTACCCGCGCTCTTCTCCGAGCAGCTTCGTGAGGGCCAGGGCGATCTTGTCGACGCGGGGGAGCGCCATGATGTAGGTGGGGGTGCGCTGTAGCATCGTCACGTGCTGGGCGGCGCCCGCCCCGGTGGCCATGGCCGGCACCAGCGTGATCGCGGTCGCGCCGCTGCCGATGACGACGACCTTCTTGCCGCTGTAGTCGAGGTCCTCGGGCCAGTGCTGCGGATGGACGATCTGACCCTCGAAGTCGTCGCGCCCCGGGAACTCCGGGGAGAACCCCTCGTCGTACCGGTAGTAGCCGGTGGCGGCGAAGACCCAGCCCGCGCGGATCGTCTTGGTCCGGCTCTCGCCCGTGGCGGGGTCCGGCGTCTGGACGGTGAGGGTCCACTTCGAGTCCTCCGAGGACCACTCCGAGCTGACGACCCGGTGACGGAGCCTGATGCGGCGCTCCAGGTCGTTCTCCTCGACCGCCTCCTGGAGGTACCCCTTGATGAGGTGGGCGTCGGCGATCGCGGCTTCGTGGCGCCACGGCTTGAACTCGTAGCCGAAGGTGTGGAGGTCGGAGTCCGAGCGGATGCCGGGATAGCGGAAGAGGTCCCAGGTGCCACCGATGTTGTCGCGGGCCTCCAGCACGACGAGCGACTTGTCGATGAGCTCTCGGCTGAAATAGGCGGCCGCGCCGATCCCGGAGATTCCCGCTCCGATGATCACCACGTCGAACTCCTCGACGGCGTCCAACACCTCAGCTGTCATGGCGTTTCCTCGCTGTTCATGTGGCTGGTGGCTTCACTTTCGCCAGCCACGGCCGCCTGCGAGAACGACAGTGAGCACCTGCTTCGCCCGGGTCCGGTGCACGGTGCACAGGCCCCGCGCACCGCTGCTCTCCTACTGTGTCGGCGGGCGGGCGCCGCAGCCGTGCCCACGGCCTTGTGGGGTTCTCGCCGGCGTGATAGAGGTGTGCCGCTGCGGTTTAGTAGCACTAAACACCTTGTCGCGGTCCCCTCCCGGAATGACCGGCGCGGTGACTTCGAGTGACAGACGGTTGCCATGAGTCACAAATCCGACTCGGTGTGCGGGAGCGTGCGCACCCGCCGACAGCCGCCCGCATCGCGCCGCGGGAGCCCGGCCTCGGTCTGACCGCGGAGGAGGCCGAGGCGGCTCGCAGCCGTGGAGATGCCGCCGGTCGCCATGGTCGAGAGCCGGCCGCGGGTGAGGGCTGCCGGATCGCCGGCGAGGGGGAACGGCGAGCAGCCCGGCTCTCGCTCGGGACGATCCATCCAACCATGACGAGCCGGTACCGGCCGTGAGCTGAAAGGTCGTCGACATGACCGACCCCTCCAAGACAGGGCACGTCGAAGCACCCATGGCTGAAGCGGCGTCGGACGACCCGCTCGACCGCGGGCTCGGCATACCGCAGATCGTGTTCATGGTCCTCGCCGCGGCGGCGCCGCTCGGGCTGGTGGCCGGTGGGGTGCCGCTCGCCTTCGCCGTGAGCGGCAGCTCGGGTCTGCCGCTGTACTTCGCGCTGTCCACCGTGATGCTGCTGGTCTTCGCGGTCGGCTTCACGCTGATGGCCGGCCGGGTGCGTGACGCGGGCGCCTTCTACGCCTACGTCCAGGCGGGACTGGGCCGGATACCCGGCCTCTCGGCCGCGACCCTCGCGCTCTTCTCCTACACGCTGCTTCTCGTCGGAGTGAACGCCTACGTCGGCGTCGCGACGAGCAATGTCATCGAGCGGTACGGCGACATCGGCTCCCCGTGGTGGTTGTGGGCGTTCGTCTCACTGGGCATCATCGCTTTCCTCGGCTATCGCGACATCGAGCTGAGCGCCAGGGTGCTCGGTGTCGTGCTGGTGCTGGAAACCCTGCTGCTCCTGGTCATGGACCTCGGCATCGTGGGGCACGGCGGCGCCCACGGCCTGACGGCCGAGCCGTTGTCGCCTTCGATCGTGGGGAACGGCTCCCTGGGCCTCGGTGTGATGTTCGCTTTCTTCGGGTTCATCGGCTTCGAGGCGACGGCCGTGTTCCGCAACGAGGCCAAGGATCCCGACGTCACGGTCCCGCGGGCGACGTACGTCGCGATCCTGGTGATCGGGATCTTCTACTCGTTCACCGTGTGGGCGGTCGTCGTGGGGGTCGGCGTCGACTCCGTGACCGGCGCCGCGAAGGCCGACCCCGAGGGCCTTGTCCTCAAGCTGGCGCAGAGCTACGTCGGGTCCGTCTGGGCCGACGTGATGCAGCTGCTCCTGATCACCAGTCAATTCGCGTGCGTGCTGGCCTTCCACAACGTCGTGACGCGCTACCAGTTCTCGCTGTCCCGGACCGGCGCCCTTCCGGCGTCGCTGGGCGTCGTCCACCCCCGGCACCGCGCGCCGTCATCGTCCTCGGCCGTCGTCTCGGCGGTCGCGTCCGTCACGACGCTCGTCGTCGTCGCGCTCGGCCTCGATCCGATCGGAGACCTCTACGCCTGGTTCTCCGGCGCCGCCACCCTTGGCATCGTCCTGCTGATGGCAGCCACCAGCCTCGCGGTGATCGGCTTCTTCCGGCGTGCCGACGAGCAGCAGTCGGTGTGGCGCACCGTCGTGGCCCCGGCCGTGGCCTTTCTCGGCCTGGCCAGCGTGGTCTACCTGACGGTCGCCAACTTCCCGCTCCTCGTCGGCACCACCGAGCGCGCGTGGGTGATCGGCGGGTTCGTCGCCCTCTCGGCCGTGGTCGGCGCGGTACAGGCCCTCGTCCTGCGGTCGGCCCGACCGGCCGTCTACGAGCGGCTCCAGGCCGTGTCCTCCGGCCGAGGTCCGAACGGCGTGGTTTAGGCCGGCCCTCGCGCGCCGCGCAGCAGGGGAGGTGACAGGACCCACAGGACTTCGCTGACCGTCGTACCCGGATTGTCGAACTGGTGAAGCGTCCGACCGGAGAACGAGGTGGACACGCCGGCTGACAGCATCCGCGTCTCGCCTCCGACGATCAGACGGGTCGAGCCGCTCAGCCCCATCGCGAAGATCACGGCGGTGTCGAGCCGATAGGGGCCACCCGTGCCCCCGCCTGGCTCGATCACCGAGCGGAAGACCTGGAACGCCGTGGTGTCGGCAGGCGTGAGCAGGTACTCGGTCACGCCTTCACCGCCCATGTCGATCCGGCTTCCGCTCTCCACGACCTGCTCGTCCGGGTGGGTGAACAGCTCGCCGACCCCGATCTGCAGCACATCGCAGACGCGCAACAACGTCGGGACGGACACGTTGGTGAGACCACGCTCCAACTGACTCAGGAAGCCCTTGGTGACATCCGTCCGATGTGCGACTTCCGTCAACGACAACCCGCGGCTGAGCCTGATCGCCCTCAGTTGCGCGCCTGTGGACGCTTCGGGGGCAGGGGAGTTCTCGGCCGCTCCGCCTGCTCCCCCGTCGCTTTCGATGGACATCGTGTGCTCACCGCCCGTCCGGAGATCGAGGTCGTGTGCCCATCGGGTGACAGGCCGACTCGGACGAGCCCCCTCCGTGACACGAGGCTAAGGCATGCGCGTCACGGGTGGCCGGTGTCCTTCAGGGGCGACGCCGCCGGAACTGTTGCAGCGCCACCGGCAGCGTGGTAAACCTGCCGCCGGTTTAGTAGCACTAAACAGTCCCCCTTCGGACGGCAGTCGCGTCAACTGCCCATCCCCTGAGCCCGAAAAAAACTCCGTATGCCTCCGGCATGTCCTACTCACGAAGCAGGAACCATGACCCGCATCGTCGACGACGTCGTCAACGGCACTTTCCGGTCCGCCACGGCCGCCATTCCGGCGCGGTCCAGGACGACGCCCGCACCGCGCCAGTACGCGCTGCTCGCCTTCACCTGTCAGTGACACGGCATATCGGGAGCGTCAGCTCCTCGGGACCGGAGGGACACTTAACACATGGAAGAGCTGTGGCCCGCGCCCTCCCGCGAGGTCGCTGATGCGATCAGGTCACTGTGCCAGCGTCTGTTGACGGAAACGGACGCCTTGGTCGACGCCTTCGCAGAGCCCTCTCTGGTGGCCCAGAACGATCCTGCCCTCCTCGCGGACGCCTCGCTGGTCGAGGAGGATCGCGAGCTCAACCGCTCCGATCTCGTCCAATGGCTGACCGCGAACGTCCAGCAACCGGGGCGGCGGGTGGAGCCCTACGTCGGCCCGAGGGCCACGGCGTACATCCACGATCTCGTCTCCCGCGGCATCGCGCCCGACTTCGCCGTCGCCTGGCGCGTGGCACTGGGGATCGGCTGGCGGCGATGGCTGGAGGAATGCGTGGCGCACTGCGCCGACCCCGACCTTCTCGTGGGGGTCCTGGACGTGTCGGGGAAGTCGCTGGTGCAGTACGCCCTCGACTCGGTCGCGGCCCTGCGCGAAGCCGGCTTCGCCGCGGCGATGGGCAATACGGATGCCGAGGGGATCGCACTGATCCAGCTGATCGCCAGCGGGGCACCGATGGCGGAAGACCTGGCCGAGGGGCGCCTGCGCTACCGGATGGGACGGTGGCACGTGGGCCTCGTCCTGTGGATCGATGATCCTCAGCAGGCCGATGCCCTGGACGAGGCGATCCTGGCCGTGCGCTCCGCCGCCGGGGGCCGGAGCGCCCTGGTGGCGCGTGCCAGCGCCACGTCGCGGTGGATCTGGCTCTCGGGGGAGGGTGTTCCGGACCTCCACCATGTGGAGAAGGCCCTCGCGGCGGCCGAGCGGGTCCACGTGGCGGTGGGGAGGCCGGGACGTGGACTCGAAGGGTTCCGGTCCAGCCACCAGGACGCCCTTGCGGCGCAGGCGCTGGTCATCCGGCTCGGGTCCGACCGGCGCTTCACCGCCTACGCCGACGTCGAGTTGATCGACGCACTCACGAAGGACCGTGCCGGCGCGCGTCGGTTCGTCATCAACACGCTCGGGCCGTTGGCCGAAGGCGACTTGGCACTGCGGCAGGCACTCCTCACCTATGTGCAGTGCGGCTTCAACACCACCCGGGCGGCCGCCCACCTCTACGCACACCGGAACACCGTCGAGCGGCGGGTCTCGCGTGCCAACGAGCTCTCGGCCGTCAAGGTGGAGCACAACCCGACCCATGTGGCGGCGGCGCTCCTGCTGCTGGACCTCGCGCCTGACATCGCTGCGACCGATCCCGGCTGAGCTCACCTCACGAGGCCGTGGTGTCGAGCCTCCTGAACCAGTGGAGTGCCGGGAGAGCGAGCAGGGTGGCGGCTGACAGGACCGCGAACGCGATCGCGGGGCGGGTGACGAGCAGTCCGACGGCCGCCGCCAGCAGCACTCCTCCCAGATTGCCCGCCATCCAGATGAGGCCGGCCGCCGTGCTCTCGGCCTCGGGCGCGTGCCGCTCGCTCAGGGAGAGCACGATGGGAAGAGCCGGGAGCAGCACGAAGCCCGTCCCGAGGAGCATGAGGAAGGCCATGGGCGTGCTCGGGACCAGGACGAGATGGAGGCAGGCCGCGGCGGTGAAAGCGATCGCCGCACCCATGACCTGAACCTCGCGGCCGCATCGGTCCGCCCAGACCGGCACGACGGCGCAGCCGATCACACCGGCGATCATGGTCAGCGCGAGGATCAGACCGGCGGTGGATTCCGAAACTCCCGCCGGCGCCAACAGCGGTTGCACGAACGTCGCGAGGGCGATGAACGTACCCATCGGGATGGCGACGACCGCGCACAGACGTCGTACGTAGCGATTGCCGAGTGCCGCGCGAAAGGCCCGGAGCCCACTGGTCGCGGGTGCGTACTCGGGGCGCGCCCGCGGCGGGAAGCGCAGTGCCGCGACGAGACACAGCCCGGCGTCCATGGCGATCAGGGCGGTGATGAGGGTGAGGGTGCGGATGTGGTTCTCGCCGGGCAGAAGCGCGCCCAGCAGGTAGCCCAGGACCATGCCGGCGAACGTGGCGGAGGACGCGGCGGCGATTCCGGGGGCGCGGTGCCTCTTGGCGAGGTAGCCCACGGCGAGACCCGGTATGGCGTTCAGGACGAAGGGCTGTCCTGCGGCAGCGACGGCCTGTCCGATGAACGCCCAGGTGAAGTCGTCGGCAACCAGTCTCAGGAACGCTCCTGACGCCGTGAGCACCGCGCCGACCACGAGGGCCGGACGGAGGAACCGGTCGAGCGCGATGCCGGCGGGGACGGCAAGGAGGACGTAGACCAGCGGGAAGACCTGGGACAGCCAGCCGATCTCGCCGATGGAGACGCCGAAGTGCCGCGCGGCGTCCTCCGTCACGGGCGCGTAGTTCACGAAGAGCGCCTGGGACGCGGCGGCCAGGAGGCCGTAGGCGAGGAAGACCATCCACCGACTCTTCGCGTGCTCCTCGACGCGCGGCGCCGCCGTCGTCGCGGCCGCTCGTGTGGTCTCGTTCGTGCTTCCGGGCAGTGCGTGACGACCGAGCGACTCGCCGCGCCTCCGGGTGCTGCGTCGGATCATGACCGTGGCGACTGCGCCTACACCTACGGCGGCGGCTCCGCGTGCTCGTCGCTGAGCGGTCGTCAACTCCGGCATGTCATTGTCCTTGTCGGTCGACGGTGGTGCTCCACTGTCGCGATCCGGGCCGTTCTTGGGTACGACACACTGCACCCCGGTTTGCATAGCTCTGTGCACTCGGCACCACCGGCGCGGGCTCCGGCGCATCCCTGGTGAGGATTCGCACCGCCGCGCGGGCGACGGGCGATACGCGGGCGTAGGTCCTGATGCTCGTGGCCCTGTACTTCGTGTGCCGAACAGGGCGCCACCTCCGTGTTCGCGGGCACCGACTTGCACGAATGGGTGCACGACGGCCGCCACCTGCTCGGCTTCCCCTGCCACTGAGTGGCCACGCACATCATGTACGCCTCCACTGTCAGAGGTCTGCTGGTCCGCGGCACGCTCACGGGCCTGATCGCCGGACTGTTCGCCTCCCTCGCGCTCTCCTTCGTCCTCGGCCGCGCCGGCCGGTTCAGCCCCCGGGTGACAGCGGCCCTCACCGCCGCCGGCGCGCTCGCACTCGTCTACCTGGTGCCGTTCCCGCCGGCCGTCGGCAACCCCGACACGATCGGCCAGCGCACCACGCTGTTCTTCCTGATGATCCTGCTCAGCGTCCTGCTCGGCGTCGGCGCGATCATCCTCGGGCGGCTCCTGGCCCACCGCACCCACCCCGCGGGTACGGCGGCAGCGGCGCCGCAGCCGGCGTCGGCCCTCGGCTGATCCACACACCGCAGCCACCCAGAGAGTCCTGCCGCCCCGGAGACCCGGGACGGCAGGGCTTCTGCCATCGCAGGGAGCATCGAACTCAGCCGACCCTCCCGGCCCATGCCGATGGGCCCACCCGACCAGATGACGATCTCGCGGTAGGCGTCACGGCGGCGGCGACACGGACGGCGTCGGCGGACGAGGCCACGTCATGAACCCGGACAGCCCAGGCGCCCTGTGCGGCCACCAGTGTCGCCACGGCTGCCGTCGCCGCGTCGCGCGCACGCGCCGGCCGGGGCGCCCCCGTGGTCGGGTCGGCGAGCAGGGTGCCCAGGAAGCGTTTGCGGGAGGCGCCCATCAGCACAGGCCGACCGAGCCGCGCGAAGGCGTCGAGCCCGCCGAGCAGCGCCCAGTCGTCGGCCCGGCTCTTGGCGAACCCGAGCCCCGGATCAAGGATGATCTGTTCCGGATCCACTCCCTGGGCACCCACGGCGTCCATCCGCCGCTCCACCTCGCCGACGACCTCGCGCACGACGTCCTCGTAGCCGGCGAATCCATCCATCGCCGCCGACGGACCGCGCCAGTGCATGACCACGAACGGCACCCCCGTCCATGCGGCCACGCCCGCCATGGAGGGATCGGCGAGGCCGCCGCTCACATCGTTGATCAGCCGGGCGCCGGCCGCCACGGCGGCCTCGGCCACCTCTGCCCGCATCGTGTCGATGCTCACCGGCACGCCGTCCGCGACCAGGCCGCGGACGACGGGGAGGACACGACGAAGCTCCTCCTGTGTCGTGACCCGTGCGGCACCAGGCCGTGTCGACTCGCCGCCGACGTCCACGAGGTCGGCGCCTCGTTCGACCAGGTCGATGCCGTGTTCAACCGCCTTCTCCGGGTCGAGCCAGAGACCTCCGTCGGAGAACGAATCCGGCGTCACGTTGACGATGCCCATGACACCACAGCGCTGCCAGTCCGGTAGGCCGGGAAGAAGGGCTTGTTTCATCGCATTCCCTTGGCTGAGCACCGGCAGGCCGGAGCGTCACGCTCCGGCCTGCCGTGTCGAGGTGACGAATCAGGATGCGGAGAGTTCGTTCCGGACCACCCGGGCCGCGGCGACGAGGTTCTCCAGGGAGGCGCGGGTCTCGGGCCAGCCGCGGGTCTTCAAGCCGCAGTCGGGGTTGCCCCAGAGCCGCTCGGCGGGAATGGCTTCGAGTCCCCTGCGGAGGAGGGTCGTGGCCTCCTCCGTGGACGGTACGCGCGGGGAGTGGATGTCCCAGACGCCGGGTCCGGCCTCGCGGGGGTAGCCGTGGGCCGCGAGTTCGCGGGCGACCTGCATGTGGGAGCGGGCGGCCTCCAGGCTGATGACGTCGGCGTCGAGGTCGTCGATGGCCTGGACGATGTCGCCGAACTCCGCGTAGCACATGTGGGTGTGGATCTGAGTGTCGGGCCGCACGCCGCTGGTGCTGAGCCGGAAGGCTTCGGTGGCCCAGGCGAGGTAGGCGGGGTGGTCGGCGGCCCGCAGCGGCAGGGTTTCGCGCAGGGCGGGCTCGTCGACCTGGATGACGGACGTGCCGGCTGCTTCGAGGTCGTTCACCTCGTCGCGCAGGGCGAGTGCGACCTGGCGGGCGGTGTCTGCGAGGGGCTGGTCGTCGCGGACGAAGGACCAGGCGAGCATGGTGACCGGCCCGGTGAGCATGCCCTTGACCGGCTTGGTGGTGAGGGACTGGGCGTACGAGGTCCAGCGCACGGTCATCGGCGCGGGGCGGGAGATGTCGCCGGCGAGGATCGGCGGGCGGACGTAGCGGGTGCCGTACGACTGGACCCAGCCGTGCTGGGTGGCGAGGTAGCCGTCCAGCTGCTCGGCGAAGTACTGGACCATGTCGTTGCGTTCGGGCTCGCCGTGGACCAGGACGTCGAGTCCGGTCTTCTCCTGGAAGGAGACGACCTCCTGGATCTCCGCCTTGATGCGGTCCTCGTAGGCGGCGGTGTCGATCCGGCCGGCCCGCAGGTCTGCGCGGGCGGTGCGCAGTTCGGTGGTCTGCGGGAAGGAGCCGATGGTGGTGGTCGGAAGGAGTGGCAGGCCGAGGTGGGCGCGCTGGGCGGCGGCCCGCTCGGAGTAGGGCTGGGAGCGGCGGGCGTCGTTGGCGGTGACCGACTCGGTACGGGCGCGGACCGCGGGGGCGCGGGTGATGGGGGAGTTGGCGCGGGAGGCGAGGGCGGCCCGGTTGGCGGCGAGTTCGCCGGTGATCGTGTCGGTGCCCTGTGCCAGGCCCTTGGCGAGCGTTGTGATCTCGGCGGTCTTCTGGCGGGCGAAGGACAGCCAGCGCAGGACCTGCGGGTCGATGTCCTTTTCGGCGACGGCGTCCAGCGGCACGTGGAGCAGGGAGCAGGAGGCGGAGACGTCGACCCGGTCGGCGAGGCCGAGCAGGGTGCCGAGGGTGGCCAGGGACTTGTGCAGGTCGTTGATCCAGATGTTGCGGCCGTCGATCACTCCCGCGACCAGGCGCTTGCCGGGCAGCCCACCGGCTGCGGCCAGGGTGTCCAGGTTGGCGGCGGCCCGGCCGGTGAAGTCCAGCGCGAGTCCTTCGACCTGTGCCTTGGCCAGGACGGGCAGGGCGTCGCCGAGCCGGTCGAAGTAGGACGCGACGAGCAGCTTGGGCCGGTCGGTGAGGCGGCCGAGGTCGCGGTAGGCGCGGGCGGCGGCGTTCAGGTCGGCCGGAGTGCGGTCCTGCACGAGCGCGGGCTCGTCGAGCTGGACCCACTCGGCGTCGGCCGCACGCAGGTCGGCGAGGACCTCCGCGTACACCGGCAGGAGACGGTCGAGCAGGGTCAGCGGGTCGAAGTCCGCGGCCACGCCGGGGGCGGGCTTGGAGAGCAGGAGGTAGGTGACGGGCCCGACGAGGACGGGACGGGGCGTCAGACCCAGGGCGAGGGCTTCCTTCAGCTCCGCGACCTGTCGGGAGGAGTCTGCCGAGAAGACGGTGTCCGGGCCCAGCTCGGGCACCAGGTAGTGGTAATTGGTGTCGAACCACTTCGTCATCTCCAGGGGAGCGACGTCCTGGGTGCCTCGGGCCATGGCGAAGTAGCCGTCCAGCGCGTCGGCGGCGACGGCGTCGCGATGCCGTGCGGGGATCGCTCCGACCATGATGGTGGTGTCGAGGACGTGGTCGTAGAGCGAGAAGTCGCCGGTCGGCACCTCGCGGATGCCGGCCTCGGCCAGCTGCCGCCAGTTCGACCTGCGCAGTTCGGCGGCGGTGGACCGGAGGGCGTCGGCGGTGACGCGGCCCTTCCAGTACCCCTCGATCGCCTTCTTGAGTTGGCGGTTCTGTCCCTGGCGGGGGTAGCCGTGGACGGTGGGTCGTGCTGCCGCGGCTGCGGACTTCGTGGTCACGGAGATCTCCTTCGCGAGATGAATCCCTGAGGTCCGGGGACCGGACGAGGACGCGAAGGGGCGACGGACCGGACGGAACGCGTGCGCGACATGGCACGGTAGTCCGTCAGGTATGTGCGCCGACCCGCCCTCGAGGTCACCGGATGTCCGCGCGCGGAATCGTCCGCGTGCGGGCAGCGGGCAGGTCTTCGGACTCGCGGGCACGTCCTCCATCAGGAGGGTTCCTACTGGCCGTCGCTTCCCAGGTCCGGTACGTCGGACCCAGTGCGTATGACGGCGGTCGTTCCCGCTCACCGCTGCGGGGCAGTCCCGGATTCCCACCGGGTTCCCTCTTACGACGCATCCCGCCTGGCGGACGGGGCGAACCAGCTGCACCCGCCACCCTAAGGGGCCGTTCCGCCGAACGCTGCGAGTTGTCCATCTTGTGGAACGTGGATCGAGACCTGTTTCGGGTGCTTGCAGGGCATGCTGGAGGGCGGGAGGCGCCTCAGCGCCTCCCGCCCTCCCCGCCGGCCACCGGACCCTCACCCGGTGAACCGCGGTGCCGCCCAGGGTCGTCGGACTGGGCTACCGGGGCTCTCCTCCCCGGTCGTATGCATGGAATCCCCTGCCGCTCTTGCGGCCGAGCAGGCCCGCTGCCACCATCCGCTGGAGCAGCGGTGGCGGGGCGTACAGGGGCTCCTTGAACTCCTCGTACAGCGACTCGGCGATCGAGGCGACGGAGTCGAGTCCGATGAGATCGGCGAGCCGCAGCGGCCCCATCGGGTGGGCGCAGCCCAGTTCCATGCCGCGGTCGACGTCGGCGGCGGAGGCGAAGCCGGACTCGGTCATCCGGATCGCCGAGAGGAGGTAGGGGACGAGCAGGGCGTTGACGATGAAGCCCGCCCGGTCGGTGGAGTGGACGACGGACTTGCCCAGAATCCGGGTGGCGAAGTCCGTCACCTCGTGCTTGGCGGCGGGGGAGGTGTGCAGGGTGGTGACGACCTCCACCAGGGGGAGGACGGGCACGGGGTTGAAGAAGTGCAGGCCCACGACGCGGTCCGCCCGGTCCGTGGCCATGCCCAGGCGCATGACGGGGAGTGAGGAGGTGTTGGTGGCGAGGATGGCCTCCGGATCGGTGACGATCTTGTCGAGCGCGGCGAACACCTCGGTCTTGGCGACGGTGTCCTCGACGACCGCCTCCACGACCAGCTGGCGGTCCTCCAGGTCGGTGAGGTCGGCGGTGACGGCGATCCGGGCGAGCGAGGCCTCTGCGGAGATCCGGTCGAGCTTGCCGCGCTGCACGGCGCGTTCGAGGGAGACGGCGATCCGCTCGCGGGCCGCCGCGGCGGCCCGGGCGCCCGTCTCGCACACGAGGACGTCGAGTTCCGCACGCGCACAGACCTCGGCGATGCCCGCCCCCATCTGTCCGCCGCCCACCACACCGACGCGCCGCATGTCGGCGGCCGTCATGCCGGGGCCTGCGAGGTCCGGACGAGGTGGCGCTCGTAAGCGGAAGGAGTGAAGAACGAGGGAAGCTCGGTGGCGAGCGCGGTCTCGTCGAACAGTCGACGCACCGCATCCAGGTCCGCCCACGGGTGCTCGGCACCGAGCGAGGCGAGTTCCTGGTCGAGGAGACGGACGACGGTGGCGCGGTCGACGACCCGGTGGCGCAGCCACTGCCAGATCTGGACACGCGCGATCTCGGCGGTGGCCGCGTCCTCCATGAGCCCGTACAGGGCCACGGCGCCCTGGCCCCGCAGCCAGGCGTCGAAGTACCGCAGCGCAACGGCGATGTTGGTCCGCACACCCTCCTCGGTCGGCGGGCCGCTGACCCGGTGTACGGAGAGCAGGTCGGCCGCCGTGGTCTCCACGTCCTCACGGGTCCGGTGGATCTGATCAGGCCGGTCGCCGAGGACGATGTCGAAGACGCTGCGGCAGATCGACACGAGGCCGGGGTGCGCGACCCAGGAGCCGTCGAAGCCGTCCTCGGCCTCCCGTTCTTTGTCGAGCCGTACCTTGGCCAGTGCGGCGGCGTTGGACTCCGGGTCCTTGCTCGGCACCTGGGCGGCCATGCCCCCGATGGCGTGGGCGCCGCGCCGGTGGCACGTGCGGACGAGGAGCTCGGTGTAGGCCCGCATGAAGGGGGCTGTCATCGTGACCCTGGCCCGGTCGGGGAGGAGGAAGTCGGTGCGGTGGCCGAACGTCTTGATCAGGCTGAACAGGTAGTCCCAGCGGCCCGCGTTGAGCCCGGAGCTGTGCTCGCGGAGCTCGTAGAGGATCTCCTCCATCTCGAACGCGGCGGTGATCGTCTCGATGAGCACGGTGGCGCGGACCGTGCCCCGCGGGATGTCCAGGAGTTCCTGTGCGAGCAGGAAGACGTCGTTCCAGAGGCGCGCCTCGTAGGCGTTCTCCAGCTTGGGCAGATAGAAGTACGGGCCGTGGCCGGCGTCGATCTGGCGCTGGGCGCAGTGGAAGAAGTACAGGCCGAAGTCGACGAGGGACGCCGGGACGGGCCTGCCCTCGTACTCCAGGTGGTGTTCCTCCAGGTGCCAGCCCCGGGGCCGGACCACGATGGTGGCGGGGGTCGGGCCGAGGCGGTACTCCTTGCCCCCGGCGGCCGTGAAGTCGATGCGTCGTTCGATCGCATCCAGCAGGGTCAGCTGCCCCTCGATCACGTTGTCCCAGGTGGGCGCGGTGGCGTCCTCGAAGTCGGCCATCCAGACGCGGGCTCCGGAGTTGAGCGCGTTCACGGCCATGCGGCGGTCGGAGGGCGGGCCGGTGATCTCGACCCGGCGATCGGCGAGTCCGGGCGCGGGCGGCGCGACGCGCCAGGACGGGTCGTCCCGAACGGCGGCGGTCGTGACGGGGAAGTCGAGCGGGGTCCCGGTGGCGAGCCTGATGGCCCGGCGCCGACGCTCCTTCAGAACCCAGAGACGGCGTTCACTGAAGGCGTCGATGAGCCGGCCGACGAAGTCGAGCGCGGCGGGGGTCAGGATCTCCTCGTGGCGTTCCCCCGCCGAGGTGAGGACACGGACGCGGCGGGTCGGTGCGCTGGTGGTCATGGAACCCTCCTGTGGTGCGGGCGGGGAGCGTGCGGGTGGTGCGGGGCCGGGCGGACGAGCCGGACCGCCCGGCCCCGCACAGGCCGGGACGGCGGCCTAGTGGAACTGCTCCTCCTCGGTGGAGCCGGTGAGCGCGGTGGTGGAGGAGGCGGGGTTGACGGCGGTGGAGACCAGGTCGAAGTAGCCGGTGCCGACCTCGCGCTGGTGCTTGACCGCGGTGAAACCCTGAGCCTGGGCGGCGAACTCGCGTTCCTGCAAGTCGACGTAGGCGGTCATGCCGTGCTCGGCGTAGCCGCGGGCCAGGTCGAACATGCCGTGGTTGAGGGAGTGGAAACCGGCCAGCGTGATGAACTGGAACTTGTAGCCCATGGCACCGAGCTCGCGCTGGAACTTGGCGATCTGGTCATCGTCCAGAGCCGCCTTCCAGTTGAACGACGGCGAGCAGTTGTACGCGAGCATCTTGTCCGGGTGCTCGCGGTGCAGCGCCTCGGCGAACTCGCGCGCCTGTGCCAGGTCGGGAGTGCCGGTCTCGACCCAGATGAGGTCGGCGTACGGGGCGTAGGCAAGACCTCGGGCGATGACGGGGCCCATCCCGTTCTGGACGTGGTAGAAGCCCTCCGAGGTCCGCTCGCCGGTGACGAACGGAGCGTCACGCTCGTCGATGTCGCTGGTGAGCAGGGTCGCGGCGAGGGCGTCCGTGCGGGCGACGATCAGGGTCGGCACGTCGGCGATGTCCGCGGCGAGACGGGCCGCGTTGAGGGTCCGGATGTGCTGGGCGGTGGGCACGAGGACCTTGCCGCCCAGGTGGCCGCACTTCTTCTCGGAGGCGAGCTGGTCCTCGTAGTGGATGCCCGCCGCGCCGGCCGCGATCATCGCCTTGGTCAGCTCGAAGGCGTTGAGCGGCCCGCCGAAGCCGGCCTCGGCGTCGGCGACGATTGGCGCCAGCCAGTCCGTGGTGTCCGTGCCGCCCTCGGCGGAGGCGATCTGGTCGGCCCGCAGCAGCGCGTTGTTGATGCGGCGGACCACCTGGGGGACGGAGTTCACCGGGTAGAGGCTCTGGTCCGGATAGGTGTGACCGGCCTGGTTGGCATCGGCGGCCACCTGCCAGCCGGAGAGGTAGATCGCCTGGAGACCGGCCCGCACCTGTTGCACGGCCTGCCCCCCCGGTGAGGGCACCCAGGGCGTGGACGTAGTCCAGCTCGTGCAGCTGTCGCCAGAGCCGTTCGGAGCCGCGCCGGGCGAGGGTGTGCTCCTCGCGGACGCGGCCGGAGAGCCGGACAACGTCCTCGGCGGAGTAGGTGCGCTCGATCCCCTTCCAGCGCGGGTCCGTCGCCCAACGCCGGGCCAGGTCCTCGGCTGCCCGCTTCGTCGACTCTGTCATGACCTTCACCGTCTCCTCGGTTGTCGCGATTGCCAATGCGGCCCGTCTCGGACAAGTCACTGGCACTGCGTGTCGTTCTAGGGGTGCGGCCCTCCGGTCCAGGAGGTGGAGGTGAGCAATCAGCCGCTCCAGTACGGACCGGAGCTCTCGGCGTCAGGGCACGAGCCGGGCTGCAGATCCGGTCTGGATCCGTCCGGTCCGGAGGGCCGCACCCAGAACTCTGGCACTGGCACCGAGTGCCATCAATCGTGGACGCATGCCAAGTTCTGTGAATCTCAGCAGCATGGATTGCCAACTTTGCCAAGCTCGAACGAGGCTCCCCGCCGCGTACATTGGCAGGCGCAGGTACGAGCGGGAGGTGACGGGTGGGGAAGGCATACGCGGGAGCACGGCTCCGTCGTCTGCGTGAGGACCGGGGGATGAAACAGGCGCAGTTCGCCAAGGAGCTGGCCATCTCGCCCAGCTACCTGAACCAGCTGGAACACGACGCCCGGCCCCTGACCGTTCCGGTGCTGCTCCGTCTGACCGAGGCGTTCGGCGTCGACCCCGGCTTCTTCTCGGAGCGCGACACGAGCCGCCTGGTCGCGGACCTCCGAGTGGCCCTGGCCGGGGAGATCGCCGCTGACCGGGTGGCCCCCTCCGACCTGGCCGACCTCGCTTCACGACTCCCACAGGTGGCCCAGGTCCTCGTCGATCTCGGTCGTCGCAACCAGCAGTTGGCGGAACGGATCACCGACGCGTCCGATCCTCGGGGCGCCGATCCCGACCTTCCCCGCTCACCCCACGAGGAGATCCGCGACTTCTTCTACAGGCGGCAGAACTACCTCCACGACACCGATCGCGCCGCGGAACGCCTGGCCGCCGACATCGGCATCAGGCCCGGGGATGTCACCCAGGCCCTGACCGCCCGGCTCGCCGAGGACCACGGCGTACGCCTGTCCTCCGAGACCGCCGAGGGCCTCCACCACTTCGAGCCCGGCACTCGCACCCTCCACCTCTCGCCGAGTCTGCGCCCCGGACAGCGCGCCTTCCGCATGGCGACCCAACTCGCCCTGCTGGAGTACGCGGACGGCCTCGACGCACAGGCGACGGAGGACTTCGAACCGGGCAGCCCCGCCCACCGACTGACCCGCATCGGCGTCGCCCACTACTTCGCGGCCGCGCTGATCCTCCCGTACACGGCCTTCCACACAGCCGCGGAGGAGGTCCGGTACGACATCGAGCGGCTCACCGACCGCTTCGGCCTCGGCTACGAGACCATCTGCCACCGCCTCAGTACCCTCCAGCGCCCCAGGTTGCGCGGAGTCCCGTTCTCCTTCGTCCGGGTCGACCGGGCGGGCAACATGTCCAAGCGTCAGTCCGCCACCGGCTTCCACTTCTCCCGTGCCGGCGGCACCTGCCCCCTGTGGAACGTGTATGAGGCGTTCGCCGCCCCAGGCCGCATCCAGGTCCAGGTGGCGGCCATGCCCGACGGGCAGCGCTACCTGTGGACAGCCCGGACCGTCACCCGGCAAGGCGCCGGTTGGGGCGCGCCCGGCAAGACCTTCGCGATCGGTCTCGGCTGCGAACTACGCCACGCGCACCGTCTCGTGTACTCCGACGGCCTGGACCTGGACAACGTCGCCGCCGCCACCCCCATCGGCATGGGCTGCCGTGTCTGCGAACGTCTCGACTGCCCGCAGCGCGCCGCACCGCCCCTCGGCCGCCCCCTGCGCATCGACCAGAACACCAGCACCTTCGTGCCCTACCCGGTCGAGGTGCCGCCGCCTGCCTGAGCGAGTCCGCGACTGACGCCCGACGCCGTCGCCGTCACTCACCCAGACCGACGAGACGGTCTGAGCCGTCGGAGGCCAGCGGAACGCTCGCTGGCCGGCCACGCCCGGGGCCGGCCACATTCTGTAGCCCGGGATGCGGCGTCGCGGATGGGCTGGCCCGGTGCCCGCGTGTGCCGTGGCGGCTCGGCATCAGGTACGGCTTGAGACCTTCCCGTACGGAGCCTCGGAGCCGATCTCGCCGCCGACCTGCACGGGCGGCCAAGCGGCACCCACCGTGTCAGGTCCGCCGGCCGCATGCCCCGAGCCGGATGGTCAGGCGCCCAGTACTTCCAGCCGCAAGCCTTGGCCGACGTACGTAGCTTGGTGGTCGCAATGAAGGAGCCGGCTTTGTCTGGTGGTGCCCCGTCGCGGCTCATTTTCGGTGACCCCTGCTGGTGAGTGCGGGAGGGCGGAGGGAAGCGCGGTCGTCATCCGGAAGGGCCCCTGCAGATCTGGAGGCTCGCGGAAGGCGTGGTGGCCGACCTCCTCGGGGAAGACATCGGCTACGACATGGCGAGCTGGGGAGAGCTCGACCTTCTGGCACCCCACCGTCGTGCGCGGTTGCCGCCCACCAGGCGGCAGACGACGTAGAGGGTGAACGAGACCGTGGTGACGTACGGGCTGATCGGGATGCTGCTGCCCAGGGCGAGCAGGATCCCGCCCTCGATCGAGACCACGGCGAAGAGCGCGCTGAGCACCGGCAGCAGGACCGGTGACGCGGTGACGCGGGCGGCTGCCGCGGCGGGGGTGACGACCAGAGACAGCACGAGCAGTGCGCCGACTGCCTGCACGGACAGGGCGATCGCGAGTCCGAGCACGAGCATGAAGGCGATCGACAGGCCGCGCACCGGCACCCCTCGGGCCTCGGCGACGTCGGGGTCCGCGCTGGCGAAGGTCAGCGGCCGCCAGATGACCGCGAGGGTGATGAGTACGACGGCGGAGGTGCCGAGCAGCCAGGTCATCTGCGGTGTGTCCACGGCGACGATCTGGCCTGTGAGGAGGCCGAACTTGTTGGCCGCGCGGCCCTTGTAGAGGGCCAGGAAGAGCACGCCCAGGCCCAGGCCGAACGGCATGATGATGCCGATCACCGAGTTGCGGTCCCGGGCTCGCGCGCCCAGGACGCCGATCGCGCCGGCGGCGAGGAGCGAGCCGGTGATCGAGCCGGCCACGATGTTCGTCCCCAGCAGGAGCGCGCCCGAGGCGCCCGCGAAGGACAGTTCGCTGATGCCGTGCACGGCGAACGGCAGGTCGCGCATGACGACGAAGACCCCGGCCAGGCCGCCCACGAGGCCCAGCGCGGCACCGGCAATGAGCGAGTTGCGGACCAGGGTCAGCAGTTCGCCGTAGTTGTCGAAGCTGAAGATCTGGTGCCAGATCCCGTCGGCGAGTGTCATGGGCGTACTCCGTCGGTCTCACGGGTCTGGCGGGGGTGATGGGCAGGCGTGGCCGGCTCGTCGGGTGCTCCCACGACCACGACCCGGCCGTGTACGCGGACGACGTCGACCTGAGTTCCGTACAAGGCGGAGAGCGATTCGGAGGTCAGGACCTGTGCGGGTGTGCCGACCCGATGGCCGCCGCCGGCCAGGTACAGCACCCGGTCCGCGAGACCGAGGACCGGGTTGATCTCGTGGGTCACGAAGACCACCGCCGTGCCGTGCGAGCGGCGCCGGGCGTCCACCAGTTCGGTGACGGCCCGCTGGTGGCGCAGGTCGAGGGAGAGCAGGGGTTCGTCGCAGAGCAGGATGCGTGGATCGGTGGCCAGGGCCTGGCCTATGCGGACGCGCTGGCGTTCGCCGCCCGACAGCAGTCCGAGCGGGACATCGGCATACGTCGACGCCCCCACGGACTCCAGGATCTCGTCCACCCGGCGGCGGACGGCGGCCGAGCGCAGTCGCGGGCCGAAGCGGTGTCCGTCGATGCCGAATCGGACGAGGTCGCGGGCGCGCAACATCGCCTGCGCGGACAGGGCGGCGTGCTGGGGGATGTAGCCGATGTCCCGACTGGCCGTGCGGGGTGGCCGGCCCAGAACCGTCAGGGTTCCGGCGGACAGCGGCTCCCGGCCGAGGAGGGCCCGGACGAAGCTGGTCTTGCCCGCGCCGTTCGGTCCGAGCACGGCCACGAACTCGCCCGGTCGCACGTCCAGGTCGAGGCCGCTCCACACCGTTCGGTCGCCGTAGGCCAGGGCGGCGCCGCGCAGGCTGATCGCCGCGGCGCCGCCGTCCGGGCGTCCGCCCTGGCGTGCGTGGGGCACGGAGGCCATGCCCGGCTGCCTCACTTGTTCAGCGCGCTCGCGAGCGCGTCGAGGTTGGAGGTCATCCAGCCGAGGTAGTCCTTGCCCTTGGGCAGGGTCTCGGTCACGGTGACGACGGGAATGCCTGCGGTCTTGGACGCCTGCTCGGCCTTCTCTGTCTGAGGGCCGGAGGTCTGCTCGTTGTAGACCAGTACCTTGACCTGCTTTCCGGTGAACAGCGCCAGCGTTTCCTGCAGGACCTTCGGGGAGACGTCGTCGCCCTCCTCGATGGCCTCGCTGAACTCCTTGGGCGTCTTGTTGACCAGACCGCTCGCCTCGATCACGTACAGCGGCACGGGCTCGGTGATGGCCACCGCGTCGCCGCCGTGGTCCTTCTTGATCTGCGCTTCCTTCGCCTCAAGGGACTTCACCTTCGCCTTGAAGGTCTCCGCGTTCTTGGTGAAGGCGGCGGCGTTCGCCGGGTCGGCCTTGCCCAGGGCGGCGGCGATGCTGTCAGCGATCTTGGCAACGGTGGGGAAGTCGTACCAGACGTGCTCGTTGAGCTCACCGCCCTGGGGGGCGGTCCTTCCGGAGACCTTGACGGCGTTGATCACCTCGGCGGACGTGTTGCCGCCGCCCTTCAGCATGCGGTCGATGAAATCGTCGTAGCCGCCGCCGTTCTCGACGACGACCTTCGCCTTGGACAGGGCCAGCTGGTTCTGGGTGTTGGCCTCGTAGGAGTGCGGGTCCTGGCTGGGATCGCTGATGACGGAGGTGACCTCGACACGGTCGCCACCGATCTGCTTCGTGATGTCGCCGTACACGTTGGTCGAGGTGACCACCGGAATCGTGGAGGCGGAGGCCGGGCTCGGAGCGTTTTTGTCGCTTCCGGAGCCCGACGGGCTGCCGCAGCCCGCCAGAAGGGCAAGAGCCAGGGGGGAGCCGGCTATCAGGGCCAGACGGCGGGACGGGTTCGGGGGCATGGGTCCTCCACTGTGGGGGTTGGTTGGGGTGCTCTGCATGAGCGGGCGTCCGGAGCGAGCCGGGCGCGATCACGCTAGATGAAAATGAATGTCAATGCCATGGCCGAATCCGATCCATGTGAAAATCGTTGCCAATTGTTGACGCGCTCGCCGGCACGGACGCCGACCGGTGGGCCGAACTCGGCCGTGGTGGCGGAGATGTGCATCAGCCGTGGTCGCGCACGCCGAGGCGCAGGTACTCGATGTGGTGGACGGCCTGGTCGAGGAGGTGGGCGACGTGGTCGTCGTACAGGCTGTAGACGATGCGGCGGCCTTCGCGGCGGCCGCTGACCAGGCCGAGGGCACGCAACAGGCGCAGCTGATGGGAGACGGCGGACTGTCCCATGCCGACGGCGGAGGCGAGTTCGCCGACCGGGTACGGGCGTTGTCGCAGAGTGGTGAGGATCAGCAGGCGCGACGGTGTGGCCAGGGCCTGGAGCGTCGCGGCGACGGAGGCGGCGGTGGCCTCGTCGAGCCGGGCGGCCGCGAGGACGTCGCGGCCGCCGGCGCCGGGATCATCGGCGTGCACGGCCGCGGCCACGGGCCTCGCGCGGTGGCCGGATGAGCTGGAGGGCCAGGGCGGCGGGCGGTTCGGCGATGCCGGGTCCGCCCTCCGCCGCCCAGCGCAGCAGGTCGTCGGTGCAGTCGTCGCCCATCGCGAAGCCCACCCAGACGGCGCGGCCCCCGGCCCTGCGCCCGGCGGTGGAGGGCTGGACGACGATGACGTTGGCCTGGTCGCAGGGACCGAGGCAGTCCGTCGTTCGGAACTGGAAGCCATGCTCCGCCGCACCCGCGCGCAGCCGGTCCAGTTGCCAGGCGTGGTCGGTGCCGGGGTGTTTGCGTGGGTTGCCGCAGCAGCAGCCCCGGCATACGACGAGGGCGCACGGGCGGGGAACGGCCGCCCGGATCACGGAGCGGTTCACAGCATGGTCCGGGACGGCAGGTCGTACGTCCGGATCCGCCCGTCCCGCCACGCGACGGCCAGCACGTGGGAGTCTGCCCAGGCGAGCGCCGCGACCGCCGCGTCCGTACCGTCCAGTTCGCGCACCGGCCGCAGGCGCGCCTGGGGCCGTCCGGCGGTGGCGTGCCACAGGGCTACGGTTCCGTCTGCGCCGCCGCTCGCGAGGTGCCCCGCCGTGCCCGGTCGCCAGGCGAGCGCGGTGACCGTCTCGTGGCAGCGCAGCGAACGCGGTGCCGTGCCCGCCGGCCCCTTCCCGGAGAAGTCCCACACCGTCACGTCGGGTGCTCCGTCGGCGGCCAGCCAGAAACCGGTGTCGTCGAAGGCGAGCCGGGAGACCTTCTCCGGATAGCCGGACATGGTCAGTTCGCCTCCGTCGCGGGCGCGCCAGATGTGGATGGACGCGTCCTGGTTGCCGCTGCAGATCCACCGCCCGGTGGGTGCGACGGCGAGCGCGAGGTGCGAACCGACGTAGGGGTAGGTGGCGACCGGCTTCTCGGTGTGGCGCTCGTGGCAGCGGACGGCCCCGTACGCCGCCACGGCCAGGCGCCGTCCCTGCCGCATCCAGGTGACGTCGGTGACGGTGGACGCGGCGGGCTCCGTACGCCACAACTCGTCGCCGTCCGTGTCCAGTACGAGCGCGAGGCGGCCGGAACCGACCGCGACCCTTGTGTCGTCGGCCCAGGCGGCCGCGGCCGACCATGCGCCGGGCTCCCGTACGGTCGTACGTCCGTCGGAGCGGCGCCACAGCGCGTATCCCAGGGGGCCGGTCGCCACCAGGTGCCCGGCGTCCGGGGCGAGCGCGACCTTGAGCGCACCTCCGGGGAGGTGGAACGATCCCCTCTCGGCGCCGCTCGCCGCGTCGAAGACCTTCACGGTTCCTTCGGCGCCCGCGACGGCGAGCAGATCGCCCTGCGCGCTGAGCGCCACGGGTGCGTCGTCGATGCCGGCCTCCCAGGCGGGCGGGGACTCCACCGTCGTGCTCACGCTGCCACTCCAGCCGTGGTCAGGCATTCGGCGAAACCGCGTTCGAGGGCTTCGCGGTCGAGGTCGCGGCCGATGAACACCAGCTTGTTCGTGCGGGGTTCGTCCTGTCCCCAGTCGCGTGCGAAGGTGCCGTCAAGCAGCATGTGCACGCCCTGGAAGACGTACTGCCTGGGCGCTCCCGCGATGGCGAGGATGCCCTTGGAGCGGAAGAGGTCGATGCCCTTGGTGCGCAGCAGGGTGCCGAGCCAGGCGTTGAGCCGGTCCTCGTCGAGTTCTCCGGCCAGCTCGATGCCGACCGAGGTGATGGTGGCGTCGTGCTGGTGCTCGGTCTCGGTGAGGAAGGCGGGGTCGTCGGCGAGCACCCGCTCCAGGTCGAACGCGCCGACGTCGAGGACCTGCCGCAGGTCGATCTCGGCGTGCCGGGCGCGCAGGATCCGCACCGGGGCGTTGATCGACCGCACGCGGGCCTCGACCTCTGCGATGGTCTTCTCGTCGACCAGGTCGGTCTTGTTGAGCACGACGCGGTCGGCGAAGGCGATCTGCTCGACGGCCTCGTTCTCCACCCCCTCCGGCTTCACCTCGTCCAGGTGCTGGAGGACGTGCGCGGCGTCGACGAGGGTGACGATCGCGTCCAGGCGCAGCTGGGAGGCGATCTCGTCGTCCATGAAGAAGGTCTGGGCGACCGGCGCCGGGTCGGCGAGTCCGGTGGTCTCGATGAGGATGTGGTCGAACTTCTCCCGCCGGCGCATCAGAGCGCCGAGGATGCGGATCAGGTCTCCGCGGACGGTGCAGCAGATGCAGCCGTTGTTCATCTCGAAGATCTCTTCCTCGGCGTCGAGGACGAGGGCGTCGTCGATGCCGACCTCACCGAACTCGTTCTCGATGACGGCGATCCTGAGGCCGTGGTTCTCGGTCAGGATGCGGTTGAGGAGGGTGGTCTTGCCGGAGCCGAGGAAGCCGGTGAGCACGGTGACGGGGATCTTCCTCCCGACTTGGTGCGGGGGCGCCCCGACATCGCGGGTTCCGGGGTTCTCCGAGGTGGTCAAGTCGGTCTCCTAGTCGTGTTGTTCAGGGGCGAGCAGGGCGGCTCGCAGGCCGGCCTCGGTGATGCGGTCGGCGGGGCGGTGCAGGGTCCAGCGGCGGGCCTCGCCCTCCATCGGCAGCACGGCGACGACCGTCTCCAGCGGCGGACAGTCCGGTTCGGTACAGCCGAGCTGACGGACCATGACGGCGGTGTCGTCGTCGAGGCCGAGCAGGGCGCGCACGGTCTCCTTCAGCTCGCGCAGTCGCGGACCGGGTTCGGGCTGCCCGGGGCGAGATCCCAGTGGCATCGTGGTTCTTCTCCTTCGTCCCGGTGCGGCCGGGGTCCGGCCGTGCGAGGCAGGCAGTCGGCGCAGACGCCGGTGAGTTCGACGATGTGCTCCACCGCGGCGAAGCCGGTGTCGGCGGCGATCCGGCCCGCCCACTCCTCGACGATGTCGGAGTCCACCGGCCGGCTGCTGCCGCAGGCGCGGCACATCAGGTAGTGGCGGTGCCCGTCGGCGGGGCGCAGCCGGTACAGCCGCCCGTTCGTCTCGTCGCGTACGACGTCGACACGGCCGTCCGTCTCCAGGTCGCGCAGTGCGCGGTAGACGGTGGTCAGGCCGATCGTCTGGTCACTCTTCAGCAGCAGGTCGTACAACTCCCGGGCCGATACGAAGTCCTGGCAGCCCGCAAGGGTGCCCGTGACCGATCGGCGCTGCCGGGTCATCCGGCCACCCATGCGCATCACCCCTCATGGCTCGTGCAGGGTCGCCACCAAACTAGATGAAAATGAAATCCATGTCCATGTAGGTCATCGCCGTGCGCTGCCCTGGGTGGGGGCGAGGGGGGTGAGCGTCGGTGAGGGGGTTGCGACCAGTAAACGAAAATGATTATCGTCCCCACATCCATGAAAGCCATGGACATGACCCATGGGGGGTCCCTTGCATACCCGTAAGCGCCTGATGACCGTCACCGGCGTTGCCGCCACCGTGCTCGCCGTGGCCGGGCTCAACAGCTCCGCGTTCGCCGCGACCACGCTGTCCACCGGTCACGTCGACGTCGTGGACGCGGACTGGGACGGCGCTGCGCTCACGCTGCACGTGCACGACGAGACGAACGCGGTCGAGTACAACCCGGCCGACGTGGTGCTCTCCGTGCCGGCCGCCGCCAAGATCGCGCGCCCGACCGGCACGCAGTACGCCTTCCTCGGCACCGGCGCCCAGGTCTGGGTCCTGCCGCAGGACCAGGCCGCGGCGACCGCCAAGAACATCCTGTGGCCCGGCATCTCCACCGAGCACCTGGCCACCGGCGTGTTCGCCAACGACACCGTGCAGTACAAGCTCGGCACGGTGACCCGCGACGGCGCCGCCACCGACGACTTCAGCGTCTACAAGGTCAACGGCTCGACCGTCGACCGCTACTACGACAGCGGCACCACCACCTCGTACAAGACCAAGACGGTCGCCGTCGGTGCCCACGACCACGCCAACTGGGCCTTCGAGGAGCCCGGCACCTACAAGGTGACCTTCACCGTCACCGGCACCGTCGGCGGCGTGACCAAGTCGGCCACCGACACGTACACCATCACCGTCACCAGCTGACCGGCGACCGGACCGCGGTGACCCGCCCGTGCCCGCCGCGCGGGCGGGTCACCGCCTTGGCAAGGAGGCAGGACCATGAGCGTCCTGACACACGGCCGGCGCGCCGTCGCGGCGACCGCCGCCACCCTGGCCGCCGCGCTGCTCGCCGCAGCCGCCGGACTGGTCGCCGCGGGCAGCGGGACCGCCCATGCCGGAAGCGGCGCCGTCGTACTGGCCCAGGGCGACATCGACTTCGTGCCGCAGCTCGCCGACGGGCGGCTGGATCTGCGGATCGCCGACCGCACCGGCAACGGAACGGTGGTGCGCGAGCCGTCTGACGTGGTGCTGCATGTCGTGCCCGAGGCGAAGGAGTCGATCCTTTCGCCCGTCAATCCGGTCCTGGGCGACGGACTGTACGGATGGTTCCTGAACGGCCGTCACGCGAAGGACGTCTTCGCCCTGACACCCGGCTGGACAGGTCTGGCCGGTGCGCGATCGGTCGAGGTCGCGCTCGACCGGACCCAGGGGGAGGGACGGTTCGCGCTCTACACCTTCACCGAAGAGATGGAGTGGTCCGACCAGGAGCCCGTCCAGCACCTCAACAGCGACGAGCCCACATACCGCTCCTTCGTGCTGCCCCAGGGGACGGAGCGGTTCGCCCCCACGTGGGGGTTCGCCGCCGAAGGAGTCCACCGGCTCACCCTCACCGTCAGCGCGACCCTGGCCGACGGGAGCAAGGTCAGCGACACCGAGACCCTCGCCGTCGCCGTGGGGTCCACGGACCCCACGCAGGTACGACCCGGTGACGGCAGCACCCCGACAGCCACACCCACACCCACCGCCACCCCCTCCTCGTCCGCCCCGACGCCGACGCCGACTGCGACGGCGCCAGCCGCGTACGTCATCGACGACGGACACATCGACCTGGCCGCGCGGCCGGGAGAGGGCGGAAAGCTCGCCTTCCAGATCAAGGACGGCACGCTCCAGAACCCGCGGTGGCACGAGCCCGACGACGTCGTCATCCACGTCAGACCCGCCGCCAAGCGCCGTCTCAGCGAGGCGTACGCCTTCCTCGGCGCCCCCGGAGACCCCGTCTGGTGGCTTCCGTCCAGCCAGCTCGCCGGACTCGTCTGGCCCGGCTGGAGCACCGAAGGCTTCCCCGCCTCCCAGGTCAGGGGCCGGATCACCTACCGGCTCGACTCGCTCCAGGGCCCCGGCACCCTCGCCGTCGTCAACGACAACTCGATGGACAGCACTGTCCTCATCAACAGCGGCGACGGGCTGCCCGACGCGTTCGAGCACACCGCCGGCAGCCACTCCCACTCCGCGTGGGCCTTCACGAAGGAAGGCGTCTACCGCACGAGGTTCACCGTCGCAGCCACCCTCACCGACGGCACGAAGACCAGCGACACGGCGACGATCGCGTGGGCGGTCGGGGCCGTCGACCCCGCGACGGTGAAGCCGGGGCAGGGCACTGAGCCCACCGCCCCTACGACCGCCCCGTCCAGCGGGACTCCGACCACCACCCCGACCACCACTCCGACCGCGTCCCAGCCGGAGCCGGATCCGTCCCCGTCTTCGTCCGCACCGACACCCCATGGCACGGACAACCCGACGGCCACAGAGACCCCGCGAACGGGCGGCGACTCCGGGAACGGCGGCCAGGTCACCGGTGGGCCGACCGGCGGCCGCCTGGCCTCCACCGGCGCCGGCGCCCTGCTGCCCGTCGGCCTGGCGATCGGCGCGGTCTGCGCCGGAGCGGTGGCCTTCGTGGCCGCACGCCGCCGTCGCTCGGACCCGTCCGACCTCGCCCCCTGACCACCGGCTCCGGGGGTCCACAGCAGTTCCCTCCCCGCCCCCGGAGCCGGTCCTCCGTACCCACCAAGGAGTTACCGTCGTGCGCACCACCGCACCACGAAGAACCGCCCTCGCACTGGCCGGTGCCCTGCTGCTGGCCGGCTGCTCCGGCCGCGGCCCCGGCGCCTCCGACGCCGCCCTGACGGTCTCGACGACCACCGGTATCATCGCCGACCTGGTGCGCCAGGTCGGCGGCGAACGCGTCGACGTCACCTCGATCGTGCCGCACCACGGCGACCCGCACTCCTACGAGCCCAGCCCGAGCGACACGGCCAGGGTGGCCCGGGCCGACGTCGTCTTCTCGAACGGGCTGCTCCTCGAAGAGCCCGGCATCATCAAGATGATCCACAACAACGCCCGCAAGGGCGCGCCGAAGGTCGAGCTCGCCGCCGAGTTGGAGCAGTTCGGCGGCCACGTCATGAAGCTGGAGGAGGACCTCGGGCTCGACGTGCTGTGGCTCGGCTGGGCCGTGGAGGGCGAGGTCGCAGGCGAGGGCGCCCATGTCCGTACCAGCGCCGTGAAGCTCACCGGCCCGGGCGACCTGCACGTCTACCTCACCGACACCCTCGGCAACCCCACCAGCTACATCGACTCGGCCGACGGCCTCGACGCCAAGGACTCCTTCACCCTGCCGCCCGAGGCACACACCCACGTCAACTGGGTCTTCACCAAGCCCGGTACGTACGAACTGACCGTACGCGGCCGGGTCGAGGCCCTGGACGGAACGACCACCGACGCCGGGCAGGGCACCGTCACCTTCACCGTCGGAGGCGCCGCGCACAACAAGGCGGCCCAGGGCCGCAGGACCCTCGACGGGGGACACGCCGACCTCACCCTCAACGCCCGGCAGAAGTCCGTCTACGTACGGACCGACGACAAGGCCACCGGCGAGCGGGTGCGCACACCCGGCACGGCCGTCGCGCTGAACGTCCCCGACCGCGCGAAGCGGAAGGTGCCCAAGGAGCAGCAGTACCGCTTCCTCGGCGCCGTCGGCCAGGACATCTGGGTCCTGCCGCAGGCCGTCATCGGCAAGCACGTCCACGGCGACCTGGACCCGCACGCCTGGGGCGACGTCTCCAACGCCGAGGCGTACGTCCGCCGCATCGAGTCCGAACTCGCCAAGGCCGACCCGGCGGGCAAGGCCGTCTACGAGCGCAACAGCGAGGCGTACCTGCGCACGCTCGCCGGCCTCCACAAGAACGTCGCCACCACCCTGGCGACCGTCCCCGCGGCCCACCGCAAGCTCATCACCACGCACGACGCCTTCGGCTACCTCGCCCAGGCATACGGGATGGAGGTCGCAGGCTTCGTCGTCCCCGTACCGAGCCAGGAGCCGAGCGCGGCCGAGGTCGAGCAGCTGCGCCGCACCATCCGGGAGAAGAAGGTCCCGGCCGTCTTCCTCGAACCCAATCTCGCCGCACGCGCCGACATCCTGCGCCGGGTGGCCCAGGACGAGGGCGTCGGTCTCTGCACGATCTACGGCGACTCCTTCGACGACAAGGTCCACGACTACGTCGGGATGATGCGCCACAACGCCGACGAACTCGCCCGCTGCCTGGGCGGAAAGGGAAGCACGACCCGATGACGAGCCTACGGAAGAAGGGGGCGGCGGGCCGGATAGCCCTGGGCTCCGCCCTCGGTACGGTCCTGCTGCTGGCCCCCACCGCGGCGGCCGCCGCGACACCCGACGAGCCCGGTACGGCCACGACGGCGGCGCCCGAAGCCCCTGCCACACCTGATGCACCGGTCACCGGTCCGTCGGTCGCCATCGACGACAGCCATCTGGTGGTCGTACCGGACGCTGTCGCGCACGCCTTCCTGGGCGAGCCCGGAGAGAAGGTGTGGGACATCGAGGAGCCCGCCGACACCGCCGGACTGACCCTCACGGGCATCGAAGGTCCCGGAGCCCTCGTCATCCACCGCTCGGGGGACGAGGCGGCCACCGAGCTGCTGGCGCACAGCGGCAGTGCCGACGGCTGGCCCGCGGACGGCTACCCGATCCCGTCTCGCCCCGCAGGCACCGCACTGTCGCACGTGGCCCGCTGGGCGTTCACTGCCCCAGGGTCGTACCTGCTCACCCTCGCCCCCACCGCGGCGGACACGGATCCGGTCCGCCGGACGACCACGCTGACGGTACGCGTCGGCGACGACGCCCTGGCCACGCCGCCTCCCTCCTCTCCGCCCACGACCGAGCCGGCGCCGCCCGTCGAGGGCGATTACGGCGTCGCCCCCGGGTGGTTCCGGACCGTCATCCCGCCCGCCGCCGGGCGCGCCCCGGCCCTGGCCGCCGCAGAGTCCGGCACGGAGTCGGTCGGCGCCATGACGACGGCGGAGACAGCCGACACGACGAAGGCCGCCGCGGAGAAGAAGGTGCTTGAGGAAGGGCACATCGACATCGCCGCACGGGTCGTCGACGGGAAACTGCAGATCCAGGTCAAGGACGGCACCGTCGCAGGGAAGACCACCTGGCGCGAGCCGTCCTCCGTGGTGCTCCACGTCAAGCCGGCCGCGAAGAAGCAGATCCCGGCCGGGAACGCCTTCTCCTTCCTGGGCCAGGCCGGCGCGCCGGTCTGGCTGCTCGACCAGGTCCAGCAGGAGGACCTGCTGTGGCCGGGGTGGTCCACCGACAACGTCGAGGCGGGCGCCCTCAAGGGCGGCGTGAAGTTCGCCCTGGCGAAGGTCGAGGGACCCGGCGGCTTCGCCCTGTACACGTACGACGGACTGTCGGGCGCGAACGTCCTGTTCAACAGCAAGGACGGCGTGCCGGACTCCATCGATGTCCCGGCCAACACGCACGCCCACGGCGGCTGGGCCTTCAGCAGCGAAGGCGTCCACCGGCTCACCGTCTCCATGACCGGGACCCTGGCGAACGGCTCGGCCTCGACCGACACGGAGACGCTCACGTTCGTGGTCGGCGACACGGCAGAGGGGGGTTCTGGAAACCCGCCGGGCGGCGGGTCCGTCAGCGGGAGCGCCGGTTCCGGGTCCGGAGGGTCTTCCTCGGGTACGGGCGACCAGCCGGACTCCAGCGGCGGCGTCGGCACGACCGCGTCCGGTGGAAGCGGCAACAGCGTGGGGGACAACAAGGACCCCTCGGGCTCCATGGCCAGTACCGGTGCCGGAGACGTGGCGCTCATGGGGATCGGTGCCGTGGCTCTCGCCGCCGCCGGTGCCGCCCTGGTCGTGTTCAACCGCCGCAGGGACCAGCGCAACGGAGCGCGGGCATGAGCGACAGCGATCCCGCCCTGCGGGCAGATGGGGTCACCGTCGCCCTCGGCGGCCGCATCGCACTCCAGGACGCTCACCTCTCCGTCGGCGCGGGCGAACTGGTCGGGCTGATCGGACCCAACGGCGCCGGCAAGACGACCCTGCTGCGCGCCGTCCTCGGCCTGACCCCACTGTCGGCCGGCCGCGTCCTGGTGGCTGGGCAGCCCGTGTCGGAGGCGCGGCGCCTGATCGGCTACGTGCCCCAGCGCCACGAGTTCGCCTGGGACTTCCCCGTCGACATCGCGGGCGCCGTCCTGTCCGGCCGTACCCGGCGCATCGGCTGGCTGCGCAGACCAGCGGCGGCGGACCACGCCGCCGTGGAGAGGGCACTGGAACTCACCGGTCTCACCGACCTGCGGCGCAGACCCATCGGCGAGTTGTCGGGCGGCCAGCGGCAGCGCGTCCTCGTGGCCCGTGCCCTGGCCGCTGAGCCGCGCATCCTGCTTCTGGACGAACCGTTCACCGGCGTCGACGTCCCCACGCAGGAGCTCCTGAACGACCTGTTCGGCCGGCTGGCCGAGGACGGAACGGCCCTGCTGATGACCACGCACGATCTGGCGGCCGCCGCCCGTACCTGTACCCGTGTCGTCCTGCTCAACCGGACGGTGGTCGCGGAGGGCGGTCCGGAGCTGCTGTCCGACCGGGACCGGATGCTCCAGGCCTTCGGGCTGGACCGGGCGGGCGCTTCGGGAGCGGCGGAGGCGGCGGCGTGATCGACTTCCTGCTCGGCCCGTGGGAACTGCCCTTCATGCAGCGCGCCTTCGCGGTCGCCGCGATCACCGGCCTCGTCTGCGGGGTCGTCGGTGTCTTCGTCGTCCTGCGGGGCATGGCCTTCATCGGCGACGCCGTGGCCCACTCCGCGTTCCCCGGCGTCGCCCTCGCCTACGCCCTGGAGGGCAACCTGCTGCTCGGCGGCGCGGCCGCCGGCATCACCACCGCCGTCCTCATCGCCTTCGTCTCCCAGAACCGGCGGCTGAAGGAGGACACCGTCATCGGGGTGTTCTTCGCGTTCGCCTTCGGCCTCGGCATCGTCCTCGTCTCCACCCGCGACAGCTGGACCACCGACCTGTCCTCCTTCCTCTTCGGCCAGGTCCTCGCCGTCGGCCCCGAGGACGTGTGGACGGTGGCGGGACTCGGCGCCGTTCTCGTCACCGTCGTCCTCCTCCTGCGCAAGGAACTTGTCGCCGTGTCCCTGGACCGCGAGACGGCCCGCGCCGCCGGCCTGCCGGTCTTCGGCCTCGACCTGCTCCTCTACATCGTGGTGACGACGACGATCGTCATGTCGCTCGAGGCGGTCGGCAACATCCTGGTGCTCGCGCTGCTCATCACCCCCGCCGCGACCGCGCGCATGCTCACCGACCGGCTCGGTGTCATGACCCTGCTGGCCTCCGGAATCGGCTGCGCCGGCACCCTGGGCGGGCTGTACGTCTCGTACGCGTACGACCTGGCGGCCGGCGGCTCCATCGTCGTCGTCCTCACCGGGCTCTTCGCCCTCACCTGGGGCCTCGCCCCCAGGCACGGCCTCCTGGCACGCGCCCGCCGCCGCGCGGCGCCCGCGGCGCTGCCTGTGCCGGAGGCGACCGGGTAGGCGGCGGACGGGAGATGAACGAACGAGAGTGGGGGGGGGGGCGGGGGGGGGGCGCCCCCCCCGCGGGGGGGGGGGGGGCCGTTGTTTAAAGTTTAGTAGGGCGGTAAAAAAACAACCCCCCCACCCCCCCCCGGGGGCACCGCGAGCCCCACACC